>NZ_JBIWNT010000002.1:0-1015662 GCF_044767365.1 Herbaspirillum sp. NPDC101396
ACGATCTTGCTGGTGGAACAGAACGCCAAGCTGGCGCTGGAGGCGGCGCACCGGGGTTATGTGATGGAGTCGGGGCTGATCACCATGAGCGGCAATGCCAAGGAAATGTTGAATGATCCGCGCGTCAAGGCGGCGTATCTGGGTGAAGGCTAAGGGACGTTAAATGAATGCCGATCCTGACAAAGTCGTCAGGTAGCATTCAGATACATACTTAAGGGAACGAAGGGGCTTGTTAAGGTCTCCACTGTATGGTCCCGCCGCATCGGGAGCAACAATGCGTGCGGCGGGGTTTCAGATTGTCCATATATAAGGGAGCCCTCCATGAATAAGAAATCCATCGTCTCCTCGGTTCTCGCACTGACGCTCGCCGTCGGCGCCTTACCTTTCGCCCAGGCGCAACAATACGGTCGCGACGACCGCCGTCCGCCGCCAGGCCAGGATGATCGCCGTGGTCCGCCGGATCGCCATGACAACCGCCGCGACGACCATCGCGGTCCCGATCGTCGCGACGAACGCGGTGCCGGTCCCAACCACGCGTTCCATCGCGGCGACCGCCTGCCGCCGGAATACCGCAACCGCCAATACGTCGTCAACAACTGGCGTGAGCACCGCCTGAGCGCGCCACCGCGCGGCTATCAATGGGTGCAGACCGGCGGCGACTACGTGCTGGCGGCAATCGGCACCGGCATCATCCTGCAATTGCTTCTGAACAATTAAATTCTGTCCTGCAGAATGCGCCCGCCGCTGGAACGCGACGGGCGTTTTTGTCGTTCCTGCAGTCGATGTGGCTAAGAATTTAATTCTCCTTAATTCACTTTTTAAAAATTAAATTCGCAATAACTGCCTTAAATGCAGAATTAATATTGGTTAATCCCGAATAGAATCGCAGCAAGCAAAAAATCGTATTTTGCTGATTTTTCAGAGACAAACCAATATGAACAGCGCCTCCCATCCTTCCGTCCCTTCTTCCACCTTTGCTCCCGCCTTCAGCGTCTTCCAACAGGAAGTCATGCAGAATCCGACGCCATTGCGCGCCGCGATTACCGCCGTCTATCGCCGCGACGAACGCGGCGCCGTGCAGTGGCTGCTGGCGCAGGTGCAAAGCAATGCGAGCTGGACCGAGGCGACGCAAAAGCTGGCGCGCAAGCTGGTGCAGGCGGTGCGCACCAAGCGCACGCGTTCGTCCGGCGTGGATGCGCTGATGCATGAATTCTCGCTGTCGTCGGAAGAGGGCGTGGCGTTGATGTGCCTGGCCGAAGCACTGTTGCGCATTCCCGATCACCAGACCGCCGACCGCCTGATCGCCGACAAGATCAGCAAGGGCGACTGGCGCAAGCATCTGGGCGAGTCGCCGTCGCTGTTCGTCAACGCCGCCACCTGGGGCTTGCTGATCACCGGCAAGCTGGTCGGCACCAGCAGCGAAAGCGGCCTGGCGTCGGCGCTCACGCGCCTGATCAACAAGGGCGGCGAACCGCTGATCCGCAAGGGCGTCGACCTCGCCATGCGCATGCTGGGCAACCAGTTCGTCACGGGCCAGACCATCGCCGAAGCGCTGGCCAACAGCCGCGACAACGAAAAGCGCGGCTATCGCTATTCCTACGACATGCTCGGCGAAGCGGCGCTGACCGGGCACGACGCCGACTTCTATTACCAATCCTACGAAGACGCGATCCACGCCATCGGCCGCGCTTCCAACGGCCGCGGCATCAAGGACGGCCCCGGCATTTCGGTCAAGCTGTCGGCGCTGCATCCGCGTTATTCCCGCGCCCAGCATGCGCGCGTGATGAGCGAACTGCTGCCGCGCCTGAAGCAATTGCTGGTGCTGGCCAAGTCCTACAACATCGGCCTCAACATCGATGCCGAAGAAGCCGACCGCCTCGAGCTGTCGCTGGACCTGATGGAAGCGCTGGCATTCGACCGCGACCTCGACGGTTTCGAAGGCATCGGCTTCGTGGTGCAGGCGTACCAGAAGCGCTGCCCGTTCGTGATCGACTACCTCGCCGACTTGGCGCGCCGCAGCGGGCGCAAGCTGATGGTGCGGCTGGTCAAGGGCGCCTATTGGGACAGCGAAATCAAGCGTGCCCAGGTCGATGGCCTGTCCGGCTATCCGGTCTACACGCGCAAGGTGCACACCGATCTGTCCTACCTGACCTGTGCGCAAAAACTGCTGGCCGTAACCGACGTCATCTATCCGCAATTCGCCACGCACAACGCGCACACGCTGTCTGCCATCTACACCTGGGCGCAGCAGCACAAGATCGACGACTACGAATTCCAGTGCCTGCACGGCATGGGCGAGACGCTCTATGACCAGGTAGTCGGCGCCGACCAGCTCGGCAAGGCCTGCCGCATTTACGCGCCGGTCGGCTCGCACCAGACCTTGCTCGCCTATCTGGTCCGTCGTCTGCTGGAGAACGGCGCCAATTCGTCCTTCGTGAATCAGATCGTCGACGAGAATGTCGCCATCGACACGCTCATCACCGACCCCATCGTCACCGTGCAAAAATCGGGCGGCGAACCGCATCCGCAGATCACCCTGCCGCGCAACCTGTACGGCGAAGAGCGCAAGAATTCCGCCGGCGTCGACCTCAGCAATGAAGACACCCTGCGCGGACTCGAGCATGCCTTCGCGCAACTGAGCGCCCAGCAATGGCAAGCCGCGCCGCTGCTGCATGACGGCGCCGTGTCCATCGGCGAGACGCAGCCGATCACCAATCCGGCCGACCGCCGCGACCTCGTGGGCCAGGTCATCGAAGCCTCGCGCGACGACGTCGAGAGCGCCTTGCATGCCGCCACCGAGTACGCCGTGCAATGGCAGGCGGTGTCTTCCGGCGACCGTGCGCACGCGCTGGAGCGCGCCGCCGATCTATTCGAAACACACCAGGCCGAACTGATGGCGCTGGCCGTGCGCGAAGCCGGCAAGTCGCTGCCCAATGCGATCGCCGAAGTGCGCGAAGCGGTGGACTTCCTGCGCTACTACGCGACGCAATCGCGCCACGACGGCAATGCGCTGGCGTGGGGGCCGGTGGTCTGCATCAGCCCGTGGAATTTCCCGCTGGCGATCTTCATCGGCGAAGTCAGCGCTTCGCTGGCCGCCGGCAACGTGGTGCTGGCCAAGCCGGCCGAACAGACGCCGCTGATCGCGCATCGCGCAGTGCAGCTACTGCATGAAGCGGGCGTGCCGCGCGCGGCGCTGCAATTCCTGCCGGGTCGCGGCGACACCGTCGGTGCCGCACTGACCGGCGACGCGCGCGTCAAGGGCGTGATCTTCACCGGCTCGACCGAAGTCGCACAACTGATCAATAGAACTTTAGCTGCGCGCACGCTGGCGAATGGAAGCAAGGACGAGCACGGCGACATTCCGTTCATCGCCGAAACCGGCGGCCAGAACGCGCTCATCGTCGACTCCAGCGCCTTGCCCGAACAAGTGGTGCAGGATGTGCTGAGCTCGGCCTTCGACAGCGCCGGCCAGCGCTGCTCGGCACTGCGCGTGCTGTGCCTGCAGGAAGACATCGCCGACAAGACCATGACCATGTTGAAGGGCGCCATGCAGGAGTTGCGCATCGGCCACCCGGATTGTCTGGAAACCGACATCGGCCCGGTCATCGACGACGAGGCGCGCACGCACTTGCTGGCCCACATCGAGCAAATGAAGAAGGGCGGCAAGGTCTACCAATTGCCGCTCGACGAACGCCACGAACACGGTACTTTCGTCGCGCCGACCGTGATTGAGATCGACTCCATCACCCAGCTCAAGCGCGAAGTGTTCGGCCCCGTGCTGCACGTGCTGCGTTATCGCCGCGACCAGTTGCCGCAGCTGATCGACACCATCAACGCCAGCGGCTACGGCCTGACATTGGGCGTGCATTCGCGCATCGACGAGACCATCGCCTTCGTCGCCGACCGCGCCCACGTCGGCAACATCTACGTCAACCGTAACATCGTCGGCGCCGTGGTCGGCGTGCAGCCGTTCGGCGGTGAAGGCAAGTCCGGCACCGGCCCCAAAGCCGGCGGTCCGCTGTACCTGAAACGCCTGCAACGTCACGCCGATGTCAATCTGTTCAACGACGCTGGGCAGGCGGCATCGCAACCATTGAAATCCCTGCTCGACTGGGCCGCGACCCACGGCCATGCCAAGCTGGCGCAACTGGGCGCGACCTATGTGCAGGAGAGCCTGCTGTACAAGACGCTGACCTTGCCGGGGCCGACCGGCGAGCGCAACACGCTGTCGTTTGCACCGCGCGGCAAGATCCTGTGCGCGGCCGCCGACGTCGCCGCGCTGCTGAACCAGATCGCTGCGGTGCTCGCCACCGGTAACACCGCCGTGGTGCCGGCTGCGCAAGGCAAGCTGATCCCGGCCGGTCTGCCGGCCGACGCGCGCCAAGCCATCGAACTCAGCGGCGACGTCGCTGCGCTGGACTTGCATCTGGCGCTGGTCGATGGTCCGGTGATCGCGCAATGGCGCGGCGTCCTGGCAGCCCGTGACGGCGCACTGGTGCCGCTGGTGCCGACGGCGGAAGACATGCCGATTGCCTTGTGGCGTCTGGTGGCCGAACGCGCGCTGTGCGTCAACACGACGGCAGCGGGCGGCAATGCGAGCCTGATGACCTTGTCGGTTTAAGGTACTGCCGTCATCCCGTTATCCCGTTATCCCGTCATCCTGGCATACGCCGGGATGACGGCGTTTTACATTCTTCCAAAGTAGACAGATTGTCATCTGTCTGCGTCTTCTCCTCCCCGCATTCTGTCCCTTGCCGCAGCGGCGTAAAATAACGCCTCGGCACCGGCGGACTTGCGCGTCCCACGACTCCTTGCAATCTGCACGGCTGTCCCCATTTCACCAGAACAAGCAAAGCAACACTCTGCGCAACACATTCATTGAGGCATTCGCATGGAACAATTTCACGGCACGACCATCCTCTCCGTCCGACGCGGCAACACCGTGGCGCTGGGCGGCGACGGCCAGGTGACGCTGGGCAACGTGGTCATGAAGGGCACTGCACGCAAGGTGCGCAAGCTCTACAACGGCAAGGTCCTAGTCGGTTTCGCCGGCGGCACGGCCGATGCTTTTACGCTGCTTGACCTGTTTGAATCCAAGCTGGAAAAGCACCAGGGCAACCTGATGCGCGCTTCGGTCGAGCTGGCCAAGGAATGGCGCACCGACCGCATGCTGCGTCGCCTCGAAGCCATGTTGCTGACCGCCGACCGTGACAGCACGCTGGTGATCACCGGCAACGGCGATGTGCTGGAGCCCACAGACGGCATCGGCGCAATCGGCTCGGGCGGCACCTTTGCGCAATCCGCGGCCAAGGCGCTGCAGGAAAACACCGAGCTGTCGCCCGCCGACATCGTCAAGAAATCTCTGGTGATTGCAGGTGAACTCTGCATCTACACCAACCTGAACCACATCATTGAGACCCTGGACTAAGCGTCCGGCACAGAAAAGCACACACCATGAACATGACTCCCAAAGAGATCGTTTCCGAACTCGATAAACACGTGGTCGGCCAGGGTCGCGCCAAGCGCGCCGTCGCCATTGCGCTGCGCAACCGCTGGCGCCGTCAGCAGGTCAGCGAACCGCTGCGTCACGAGATCACGCCCAAGAACATCCTCATGATCGGCCCCACCGGCGTCGGCAAGACCGAAATCGCCCGTCGCCTGGCCAAGCTGGCCGACGCGCCTTTCATCAAGATCGAAGCCACCAAGTTCACCGAAGTCGGCTATGTCGGCCGCGACGTCGACACCATCATCCGCGACCTGATCGACATCGGCATCAAGCAGACGCGTGAAGGCGAAGTGCGCAAGGTGCGTGCGCGCGCCGAAGACGCCGCCGAAGACCGCGTACTCGACATCCTGCTGCCGCCGGCGCGCGATTTCGGCTTCACGCCGGAAGGCAACAAGAACGCCGCCGCCTCCGGCGATGGCGTGGAAGAAAAAGGCAGCACCACGCGCCAGACTTTCCGCAAGCGCCTGCGCGAAGGTGCGCTCGACGACCGTGAGATCGAGATCGAATTGTCCGACTCTTCGCCGGCAATGGAAATCATGGCGCCGCCGGGCATGGAAGAAATGACCGAGCAGATCAAGAGCATGTTTTCCGGCATGGGCAACAACCGCAAGAAGACGCGCAAGATCAAGATCAGGGAAGCCATGAAGTTCCTGATCGAGGAAGAAGCCGGCAAGCTGGTCAACGAAGAAGAACTGAAGCAGAAGGCCATCGCCAACGTCGAGCAGAACGGCATCGTGTTCCTCGACGAAATCGACAAGATCGCCACGCGCTCGCAAGGCACGGCGGACGTCTCGCGCGCCGGTGTGCAGCGCGACCTGCTGCCGCTGGTCGAAGGCACCACCGTCAACACCAAGTACGGCATGATCAAGACCGACCACATCCTGTTCATTGCATCGGGCGCGTTCCACCTGGCCAAGCCGTCCGACCTGATTCCGGAATTGCAGGGCCGTTTCCCGATCCGCGTCGAACTGGATTCCTTGTCGATCGATGATTTCAAAACCATCCTGACCGGCACCGACGCTTGCCTGACCAAGCAATACCAGGCCTTGCTCGAGACCGAGGGCGTCAAGGTCGAGTTCGACGACAGCGGCATCCAGCAACTGGCGGAGATCGCGTTTTCGGTCAATGAAAAAACCGAGAATATCGGCGCGCGCCGTCTGTACACCGTGATGGAAAAACTGCTGGAAGAGATTTCGTTCTCCGCCGGTGAAACCGGTGAGCAGACCATCGCCATCGATGCCGCCTACGTCAAGGATCGCCTGGGTGAACTGGCGGTCAACGAAGACCTGTCGCGCTACGTGCTGTAAGCGACGCCTGGTGAACCGAAGGAGGGCGGTATGGCAAACAAGACGCTGGGAACGCGGCAGAAGCTGAGCTTCCGCATCGAGCCTTCGCAACTTGCCAAGCCGCGCAATCCGGTGGCGGTCGCCGCCAAACAGCGCGCCGCCGGCCCGCATCGCAAGACCGCGTCCGCTGTGCGGCAGTCGGCGCGCCGCGAGGTGAAAAAGAAACTGGATGAACCGGGCCAGGATTGATCAGGTCAAGCGCAATAAAAAAGCCACGGCATGCCGTGGCTTTTTTCATGGCGGTGGCGCCGGCGTCAATGCTTGCCGCGAATCACGCCGGCCTGGTCGACGCCTTCATCCGGACCTGCGGCGCCGAAGGAAAACACATCGAAGCTGTTGCCGTCTTCGGACAGCTGGTATTGGTAGGCGTTGCCCCACGGATCGCGCGGCAGTCGGTCGAGGTAGCCGCCGGTCTTCCATTCCTTGGGCACCGGCGCGCGGCCGGGCTTGACGATCAGCGCCAGCAGGCCTTGCTCGGTGGTGGGATAGCGGCCGATATCCTGCTTGTATAGCTGCAGGCCCTTTTCGATCTCGGCGATGTCCTGCTCGGCGGCGACGATTTGCGGGCTATGGGCGTGGTTGACGACGTTGAGCAGGCGCGGCGCGGCGACGATGGCCACCACCGCGATAACCGCAACTGCAGTCAACATCTGTAATTTGCTCAGGCCGCGTTGCAGTGAAAAAAATGGCGGGAGAAGTTGCGTGGGGGAAACGTGTCGCGTAACTATGCGGCGCATCGGACTTTCTTTCCAGTAAAGCGAGATGCGAGAGTATAAAGCCGAAGCGTCGGCTTTGGTATGGCGGAGTCGGATTGCCAGGAAGTTCCGTTCGTGGATTTGTTCAGGCTCAGGTCGCCAGCACCACCTCGACCTCGGTTTCCTGCAGCAGCTTCGCCAGCTCCGGTGGCGGAGCCGCATCGGTGAACAAGACGTCGATCTGCGACAGGTGCGCCATCTTCACCAGCGCCTGGCGGCCGAACTTGCTCGAGTCGGCGACCAGCCAGACTTGCCGGGATTGCTCGATGATGGTTTGCGCCACCTTGACCTCGCGCGCATCGAAGTCGCGCAGCACGCCGTCGAGCTCGATGCTGGAAATACCGATGATGCCGATATCGACCTTGAACTGGCGGATGAAGTCGATGGTTGCCTCGCCGACAATGCCGCGATCGCGCGCGCGCACCACACCGCCGGTGACGATCACTTCCGACGCGGTATTGCTGGCCAGCATGCTGGCGACATTGAGATTGTTGGTGACCACATGCAGGTGGCTGTGGCGATGCAGCGCGCGCGCCACTTCTTCGGTGGTGGTGCCCAGGTTCAGGATCAGTGAACATCCGTCCGGCACGCGCGCAGCGACCGCCTTGCCGATGCGCTGCTTGGCCTCGGCGTTCATCACCTGGCGCTGCGGGTAGGCGATGTTCTCGGTCGAAGAGAGCAGGCCGACGCCGCCGTGGTAGCGCGCCAGCAACTTGGCGTCGACCATCGCCTTGACGTCGCGGCGCACTGTCTGCGTCGTTACATCCAGCTTCCGCGCCAATTCTTCCACCGAAATCGTGATGTGCTTGCGCACGCAGTCGAGCAGGGTTTGTTGCCGCGGATTGAGCATCATGGAAATTGGTTAATGATCATATGAACATTAAAAAACATAATCGAATTGAAAACAACAAAATAATTGTTGATTTGTTTTCACGTTGTCGCGTATCGTAGCCAAAAAATACCATGCGGCAAATATAAAATCCGGAGACAAGTTGAACACACTTCTCGAATGTGATCTTCTGGTGGTCGGCGGCGGCATCAACGGCGCCGGTATTGCCCGTGACGCGGCCGGCCGCGGTTTGCGCGTGATCCTGTGCGAGCAGCACGATCTGGCGCAGCACACGTCTTCTGCCAGCACCAAGCTGATCCACGGCGGGCTGCGCTATCTCGAGTATTACGAATTCAAGCTGGTGCGCAAGGCCTTGCAGGAACGCGAAGTGCTGCTGCGCGCCGCGCCGCACATCATCTGGCCGTTGCGCTTCATCATGCCGCATGACGCCGGCCAGCGTCCGGCCTGGCTGATCCGCGCCGGCCTGCTGATGTACGACTATCTCGCCAAACGCGAAATCCTGCCGGCCTCGCAGGGACTCGAGCTCAACGAACATGCCGCCGGCAAGCCGCTCAAGGGTGACTACCGCCGTGGCTTCGTCTACTCCGACGGCTGGGTTGACGATGCCCGTCTGGTGGCGCTCAATGTGCTCGACGCCAGCGAACGCGGTGCCCGTATTTTCACCCGCACCACATGCACCGAAGCGCGCCGGGAGAGCGAGCTCTGGCGCGCCACGCTGGAGAATGAACAGGACGGCCGCATCCAGGTGCAGGCGCGCGCCATCGTCAACGCCGCCGGTCCGTGGACCGCGCAATTCGCCGACGCCGTTCCCGGTGCCAGCAAGAGCTACGGCCTGCGCCTGATCAAGGGCAGCCATATCGTCGTCAAGCGTCTTTTCGATCATCCTTACGCCTACATTTTTCAGAATCCCGACAAGCGCATCATTTTCGCGATTCCGTATCAGGACGACTTCACGCTGATCGGCACCACCGACCTGGAATACACCGGCGACGCCGGCAAGGTTGAGATCAGTGCTGCGGAAATCGACTATCTGTGCGACATGGCCAACCGCTATTTCACGCGCCAGATTTCCGCACAAGACGTGGTGTGGACATACTCCGGCGTGCGTCCGCTGCTGGACGACAATTCCTCCAACGCCTCCGCCGTGACGCGCGACTATCTGCTCGAATGCAACGACAGCGGGGCGCCCATGTTGAACGTCTGGGGCGGAAAAATCACCACCTACCGCAAGCTCGCCGAGGAAGCGCTGGCCATCCTGTCGCCGCGGCTGGGACTCAAGGCGCCGTCGTGGACTGCCGACGCGCCCTTGCCCGGCGGCGATCTCGAAGAGGCCGGCAAGCTGGTGCGGCACTACGACTTCGCGCGTTTCCTGGCGGCTTTCAGCGCACGCCATCCCTGGCTGCCTTCCGCGCTGGCGCAGCGCTACGCGCGCAGCTACGGCAGTCGCGCCGAACGTCTGCTCAAAGGCGCCGCCGGTCTCGCCGATCTCGGCGAAGAACTGGCGCCGGGACTCTACGAGACGGAGGCGCGTTATCTGCACGACGTCGAATGGGCGCGCAGCGCGGAAGACATCCTGTGGCGCCGGAGCAAGCTGGGCCTGTATTGCCGGCCGCAGCACGTGGAACGATTGCAGCAATGGCTGAAGGAGCGGACCTAGCCCCAACAGACCTGCGCCGCATGTAAAAAAACAGAACAGCAGCAAGGAGACAGCGTGACCCTGGAATTAAGACAAGTGACCAAGTCGGTGGGTGCCGAAACGCACCTGTATCCGCTTGATCTGAAACTGGCGGCGGGCGGCATCAACGTCCTGCTGGGCCCGACGCAGGCCGGCAAGACTTCGCTCATGCGCATCATCGCCGGACTGGACAAGCCCGGCAGCGGCAGCGTGCTGGTCGACGGCAAGGACGTCACCGGCGTTGGCGTGCGCGAGCGCAACCTGGCCATGGTGTACCAGCAATTCATCAACTATCCGGGCCTGAGCGTGTACGAAAACATCGCCTCGCCGCTGCGCCTGAAAAAATTGCCGCAGCAGGAAATCCACCAGCGCGTCACCGGGATCGCCGAAAAACTGCACATCGCGCACCTGCTGCAACGCCTGCCCGGCGAGCTGTCCGGCGGTCAGCAGCAACGCACCGCCCTGGCGCGTGCGCTGATCAAGCGCGCGCCGCTGGTGCTGCTGGACGAGCCGCTGGTCAATCTCGACTACAAGCTGCGCGAAGAACTGCGTTCCGAATTGATTTCCCTGTTCACCGGCGGCGACACCACCGTGGTCTACGCCACCACCGAGCCGCAGGAAGCCTTGCTGCTCGGCGGCCATACCGCCGTGATGCATGCCGGCCGCTTGTTGCAGTTCGGGCCGACGCTGCAATTGTTCAACGCGCCGGCCTCGACCGAAGTGGCGGCCATCTTCAACGATCCACCGATGAACATGCTGGCGGCAACCGCCATCGGCAATGACAGCGTGAAGCTCGACGACGGCAGCGTGCTGAGGGTCGTTGGCCGCAATCTGATGCTGACTTCGGGCCAGCGTTGCCAGGTCGGGATTCGCTGCAACGACGTGCGCCTGCAAGCGCTCACGGGCGCCGGCGTGACGCTGGCCTGCACGGTCGGCCTGGCCGAACTGAGCGGCTCCGAAACCTATCTGCACCTGCGTCACGGAAGCGATGCCCTGGTGGCGCAACTGCCCGGCGTGCATGCGCTCGAAATCGGCAGCGCGGTGCAGGTCAACATCAACGCCGCACAGATTTTTTTGTTCGATACCGAGGGCCGCCTGTTGAGCGCCCCGCAGGGAGACTGACATGGCACGTATTGAATTTCGCAATCTCGGCCATGCTTACGGACCCAATCCGGCGTCGCTGCAGGACTACGCTCTGCAGCCAATGAACATGGTGTGGGAAGACGGCGGCGCATATGCCTTGCTGGGCCCGTCCGGCTGCGGCAAGTCGACGCTGCTCAATATCATTTCCGGTCTGCTGGTGCCGTCCGAAGGTCAGGTGCTGTTCGACGGCAAGGACATGACGCAGATGCCAACGCGCGAACGCAACATCGCCCAGGTGTTCCAGTTCCCGGTGCTGTACGACACCATGAGCGTGTTCGACAACCTGGCGTTCCCGCTGCGCAATCGCAAGGTGGCGGAGAGTGAAGTGCGCGCGCGCGTGCATGAAATCGCCGACATCCTTGAACTGACGCGCGACCTCAAGCAGCGCGCCAGCGGCCTGTCGGCCGACGCCAAGCAAAAGATCTCGCTGGGACGCGGACTGGTGCGCAAGGACGTTGCCGCGATCCTGTTCGACGAACCGCTGACGGTGATCGATCCGCACATGAAATGGCAACTGCGGCAAAAACTCAAGCAGATTCACCACCAGCTCAAGCTGACTCTGATCTACGTCACCCATGACCAGGTCGAGGCGCTGACCTTCGCCGATGAAGTGGTGGTCATGACCAACGGCAAGGTGGTGCAGCAGGGCAAGCCGGAAGCCCTGTTTGTGCGTCCCGATCACACCTTCGTCGGCTATTTCATCGGCAGCCCCGGCATGAACTTTTATCCGCTGCAGATCGACGGCGACGCCGTCGTGATCGGACAGCAGCGCGTGGACGTTGACGCCGCGCAATTGCAGGCGCTCAAGCACGCCAACGGCGAACTCAAGCTGGGCATCCGGCCGGAATTCGTCGAGCTGACCACGGCGGGCGCGCCCGGCGCGGTCAGCGCCAAGGTCGTGCAGGTCCAGCATCTCGGCACCAGCCAGCTGCTCACGGCGGAATTCGGGGGCCAGATCGTCAAGGCCAGGCTCGATGCCTCGACCAAACTGAGCGATGGCCCGCAATGGCTGCGCCTGGCGAAGACGGAAACGATCTTCTTCAGCAATGACGAAAGGATAGGGCGATAGGTCATGAACAAGCCATACAACAACAAGGCCTGGTTTTTCATCCTGCCGGTGTTCCTGACGGTCGCGTTCTCCGCGATCATCCCGCTGATGACGGTGGTCAATTATTCGGTGCAGGACATCATCAGTCCCGAGCAGAGCGTGTTCGTCGGCCTCGAATGGTTCCGCGCCGTGATGCGCGACAGCGAGCTGCATTCGGCGCTGCTGCGCCAGCTGATTTTTTCATTCTGCGTGCTGCTGGTGCAGATTCCGCTGGGCATCGGCCTGGCGCTGTCGATGCCGGCGCAGGGCTGGAAATCGTCGGCGGCGCTGGTGATCCTGGCCATGCCGCTGCTGATTCCATGGAACGTGGTCGGCACCATCTGGCAGATATTCGGACGCGCCGACATCGGCCTGGGCGGTTATGTGTTGAGCCGCCTCGGCATGGACTACAACTACGCCTCCAATTCGCTCGACGCCTGGATCACCGTGCTGGTGATGGATGTCTGGCACTGGACGCCGCTGGTGGCCTTGCTGGCCTTCGCCGGCTTGCGCTCGATTCCGGATGCGTACTATCAGGCGGCGCAGATCGACGGCGCCAGCCGCTGGGCGGTGTTCCGTTTCATCCAGCTGCCCAAGATGCGCGGCGTGCTGGTGATCGCGGTGCTGCTGCGTTTCATGGACAGCTTCATGATCTACACCGAACCCTTCGTGCTCACCGGCGGCGGGCCCGGCAATTCGACCACTTTCCTGAGCCAGTACCTGACGCAGAAGGCGGTCGGCCAGTTCGACCTGGGACCTGCCGCGGCGTTCTCGCTGATTTACTTCCTGATCATCCTGCTGCTGTCCTTCATCTTGTACAACTGGATGCAAAGCGCAGGCAATGGCAACCAGGCGACAGGAGCCAATCATGAATAAAGACAAGCAAAGCAGCTGGCCGCGCGTGCTGACGCTGGCGCTGTACATCGCCTTCACGCTGGTCCCGCTGTACTGGCTGTTCAATACGTCGCTCAAGACCAACGAAGAAACGCTGGCGGTCTTCACGCTGTGGCCGAACCAGCCGACGCTGGACAACTACAAGGTGATCTTCACCGACGCGTCGTGGTATTCGGGCTATATCAATTCCATCATCTACGTCGCCATCAATACGGTGCTGTCGCTGCTGGTGGCGTTGCCGGCGGCCTATGCGTTTTCGCGCTACCGCTTCCTCGGCGACAAGCACATGTTCTTCTGGCTGCTGACCAATCGCATGACGCCGCCGGCGGTGTTCCTGCTGCCGTTCTTCCAGCTGTACTCGACGGTCGGGCTGATGGATACGCACATCGCCGTGGCGCTGGCGCACATGCTGTTCAACGTGCCGCTGGCGGTGTGGATCCTGGAAGGCTTCATGTCGGGCGTGCCGCGCGAGATCGACGAGACCGCCTACATCGACGGCTTTTCGTTCCCGCGTTTCTTCCTGCGGATTTTCCTGCCGCTGATCAAGTCGGGCGTCGGCGTGACGGCGTTCTTCTGCTTCATGTTCAGTTGGGTCGAGTTGCTGCTGGCGCGCACGCTGACCTCGGTCAACGCCAAGCCGATCAGCGCCATCATGACGCGCACCGCCTCGGCGGCCGGCATGGACTGGGGCATCCTGGCCGCCGCCGGGGTGTTGACGATTATTCCCGGGGCGCTGGTGATCTGGTTCGTTCGTAACCATATCGCCAAGGGCTTCGCGATGGGGAGGGTGTGACGATGGCTGCTTTTTCATGGATGTCGTGGACGCCGCCGATCGCCGTCTTTTTCATCTGCATCGCGCTCATGCTGGTGGGCATGACGATCTGGGAAATCCGTTCTCCGACGGTGGAGCGCAAGGGCTTCTTGCCGTTGCGCACGACCCGCGGCGACCGTTTGTTCATCGGCTTGCTGAGCGCCGCCTACATCAATCTGGCGTGGGTCGCGGTGACCGACCTGGATCAGTGGTATGCCGCTGTGCTCGGTTTTGCGGCCTTGTTTATCGTCATGCGCAAGGGCTGATTTTGCGCATGGCCAGGATTCAATTTCCGGTTTGCTCAGAATAAAAAAACCTGGAATGAAATGACGCGTTCGGGGAATGTCCTTCCCTCTCCGGCGCGACCATCTTTGGGAAGGTGACGAGGAGACGTGATGCAAAAATTCAAACTTACCGTGCTGGCCGCTGCGATTGCAGTGGCAGGCAATGTCTGGGCCGACACCAAGTCGGCCGAGAAGTGGATCGACAGCGAATTCAAGCCGAGCACGCTGTCGCGCCAGCAACAGCTGAGCGAAATGCAATGGTTCATCGATGCCGCCGCCAAACTGAAAGCCAAGGGCGTCAAGGAAATCCACGTGGTGTCGGAAACCCTCGACACCCACGCCTATGAATCGAAAACCCTGGCCAAGGCCTTCGAGGAAATCACCGGCATCAAGGTCAAGCACGACGTGATCCAAGAAGGCGACGTGGTCGAAAAGATGCAGACTTCGCTGCAATCGGGCAAGTCGATCTATGACGGCTGGGTCAATGACTCCGACCTGATCGGCACCCATTACCGCAACGGCCAGACCGTGGTGCTGTCCGACTACATGGCCGGCCCCGGCAAGGAATACACCAATCCCGGTCTCGACCTGAAGGACTTCATCGGCACCAGCTTCACGACCGCGCCGGACGGCAAGCTGTACCAGCTGCCCGACCAGCAGTTCGCCAACCTGTACTGGTTCCGCGCCGACTGGTTCGCACGCAAGGATCTGCAGGACAAGTTCAAGGCCAAGTACGGCTATGAGCTGGGCGTGCCGCAAAACTGGTCGGCCTACGAAGACATCGCCGCCTTCTTCACCAACGACGTCAAGGAACTGGACGGCAAGAAGATCTTCGGACACATGGACTATGGCAAGAAGGATCCGTCGCTGGGCTGGCGCTTCACCGATGCCTGGCTGTCGATGGCCGGCGCCGCCGACAAGGGTCTGCCGAACGGCTTGCCGGTCGACGAGTGGGGCATCCGCGTGGCGGCCGACAAGTGCACGCCGGTAGGCGCGTCAATGTCGCGCGGCGGCGCCACCAACTCGCCGGCGGCGGTCTATGCGCTGACCAAGTACCTCGACTGGATGAAGAAATACGCACCGCCGGAAGCGCTCGGCATGACCTTCTCCGAAGCCGGTCCGGTTCCCGCCCAAGGCCATATCGCGCAGCAGGTGTTCTGGTACAGCGCCTTTACCGCCGGCATGACCAAGCAGGGTCTGCCGGTGGTCAACACCGACGGCTCGCCGAAGTGGCGCATGGCGCCGGGACCGCACGGCCCGTACTGGAAGGAAGGCATGCAGAACGGTTATCAGGACGTCGGTTCCTGGACCTTCCTCAAGAGCACGCCGCCTGACCAGATGGCCGCCGCCTGGCTGTACGGCCAGTTCGTGACCTCCAAGACCGTGTCGCTGAAGAAGTCGATCGTCGGCCTGACCTTCATCCGCGATTCCGACATCCGTTCCGAGTACTTCACCAAGAACGCGGCCAAGTACGGCGGCCTGATCGAGTTCTATCGCAGCCCGGCGCGCGTGGCATGGACGCCGACCGGCAACAACGTGCCCGACTATCCGAAGATGGCGCAACTGTGGTGGAAGAATATCTCCACCGCCATTTCCGGCGAAAAGACACCGCAAGGCGCGATGGACAACCTGGCCGAAGAAATGGACGGCATCATGGCGCGCCTGCAGCGTGCCGGCATGAAGAACTGCGCGCCCAAGCTCAACGACAAGAAGGATCCTGCGAGCTGGATGTCCGACAAGGGCGCGCCATGGACCAAGCTGGCCAACGAAAAGCCGAAGGGTGAAACCATCCCTTACGACAAACTGCTGCAAGCATGGAAAGATGGAAAAGTCCGTTAGGATGATTTGAAGGTCTCGCAATCCTGAACGTCATTCCGGCAACTGCCGGGATGACGTTTTTTCTTCCAGCACGGCGCAATCGTTGTTACGCTGTGATCTTCACAGCGACGTATTTTGTAAGGCAAATGTCATGGCATATCTGCTCGCCCTCGACCAGGGCACCTCCAGCTCACGCAGCATCATCTTCGACGAGACCGGCGCCATCGTCGCCACCGCGCAGCAAGAGTTTCGTCAGATCTTTCCGCAGCCCGGCTGGGTTGAACACGATCCCATGGATCTCTGGAGCAGCCAGCTGCAGACTTGCCGCCAGGTGCTGGCGCAGGCCGGCATCAAGGCCGCCGACCTGGCCGGGCTGGGCATCACCAACCAGCGCGAGACCACCGTCGTGTGGGACCGCGCCACCGGCAAGCCGGTGCACAACGCCATTGTCTGGCAAGACCGCCGCACCGAAGCCATCTGCGCCGAACTGCGCGAGCGCGGCCTGACCGATCCCATCCAGGCCAAGACCGGACTGGTGCTCGATCCCTATTTCTCCGGCACCAAGCTGCACTGGATACTCGATACCGTGCCCGGCCTGCGCGAGCGCGCACGGCGCGGCGAGCTGGCGTTCGGCACCGTCGACGCCTGGCTGATCTGGAACCTGACGGCCGGGCGCCTGCACGTGACCGACGTGTCCAACGCCTCGCGCACGATGCTGTGGAACATCCATACCGGCAGTTGGGACGACGAACTATTGGAATGGCTGGACGTGCCGCGTTCGATGCTGCCGGAAGTGCATCCCTCGTCACATCTGTACGGCCGCACCGACGCCGGGCACCTGGGTGCGACGGTGATGATCGGCGGCATCGCCGGCGACCAGCAGTCGGCCTTGTTCGGCCAGGCCTGCTTCCAGCCGGGCATGGCCAAGAATACCTACGGCACCGGCTGCTTCATGCTGCTGCATACCGGCGACCAGTGCGCGCAGTCGCGTAACGGCCTGATCAGCACTGCGGCGTGCCAGGTCGGCGAGCGCAAGCAATACGCGCTGGAAGGCAGCGTCTTCATCGGCGGCGCGGTGGTGCAGTGGCTGCGCGACGGCCTCAAGGCGATCAAGAATTCAACGGATGTGGAAGAACTGGCGGCCTCGGCGCCGGACTCCGGCGGGGTGGTATTCGTGCCGTCGTTTACCGGCCTCGGCGCGCCGTATTGGAACCCTTCGGCCAAGGGTGCGATCGTCGGCCTCAGCCGAGGCAGCACGGTGGCGCACATTGCGCGTGCCGCGCTGGAATCGATTGCCTTCCAGAGCACCGCCTTGCTGACGGCGATGGTGCGCGACGCAGTGTCGCCGATCACTGAACTGCGCGTTGACGGCGGCGCCTCGGCCAATAATCTGCTGCTGCAATTCCAGGCCGACTTGCTCGGCATTCCGGTGATCCGTCCGCAAGTCACGGAGACCACCGCGCTGGGCGCCGCCAGCCTGGCAGGCCTGGCCACCGGTGTCTATCGCGACATGGCGGAGTTGTCGCAGCATTGGCGCATGGAACGCACCTTCCTGCCGACCATGAGTCGCGACGAAGCGCTGACCAAAATCCAGACCTGGGAGCGCGCCATCAAACAGGTGAGTGCGGGTTGACGCTGTTGCGTCTGATCAGGGCGCGCTCAGTGTCACGGCCACGCCGGCCTGTTCGGTGACCGATGCCGACAGCGTGGCGTACAGCTCGTTGCCGTCGCGTGCGCTCAGCCATTGTTTGCCGTCGTATTTGAAGTGATAGCCACCCGATTTGGAGGCAAGCCACAACTCCTGCATCGGCGCCTGGCTGTTGACGATGATTTTGGAGCCGTTATCGATGCATTCGATTTCAAGGACATTGCCGCTGCGGCTGCATTCGACGTCGAGGTCGGTGTCGTCGGTAGCCTGCTCCAGCGCGGCTTCGATCGCGTTCAGCGCGGAATCCGCGAGGGCCAGGAATTCTGATTCTGTCATGCTACACTCCGAGACATTGATGTAAACCCGTGATTCTATCGTGAAGTCTCCATTTCATTTTTCTCCCGTCCGTCCGCTGCTCGGCGCCGCCATGTTTGCCCTGCTGTTGGCAGGTTGCGGCCAGAAGGGCCCGCTCTACATCGGCAAACCGCCGGCGGAGCGCGTGCGCACTGCGCCCGCCGACAACATGAGCAAACCGGCCGTGCCCGATGATGCCGGCGTGCCGGCGATTTCCTTGCCTGCACCGGCCGCAGCACCCTCCAGCAGTTCCAAATAATTTCTCGCCGTACCTTATCTCATGTCCCATTTTTCTTACCGCGACGGCGTGCTGCATGCCGAAAATCTGCCTCTGAACGCGCTGGTCAAGCAGTTCGGCTCGCCGCTGTACGTCTATTCCAAGGCAGCGCTGACCGCCAATTATTCCGCTTACGCCGACGCCTGCAAGAAAGCCGGCCGCACTGAAAATGCGGATAATGGCGGCGCGCTGGTCTGCTATTCGGTCAAGTCCAACTCCAACCTTGCCGTCCTCAACGTGCTGGGCAAGCTTGGTTCCGGCTTCGACATCGTCTCGGGCGGCGAGCTGCTGCGCGTGATTGCCGCCGGCGGTGATCCGCGCAAGGTGATCTTCTCGGGCGTGGGCAAGGGCCGCGACGAAATGCGCCTGGCGTTGCAACACGACATCCTGTGCTTCAACGTCGAATCGATTCCCGAAGTGCATCGTCTCAACGAAGTCGCGGGCGAAGCCGGCAAGCGCGCGCGCATTTCGCTGCGCGTCAATCCGAATGTCGACGCCAAGACCCATCCGTACATCTCCACCGGCCTCAAGGAAAACAAGTTCGGCGTCGCCTACGAAGACGCGCTGGCCTGCTATCGCGACGCCGCTGCACTGCCGAACATTGAAGTGGTCGGCATCGACTGCCACATCGGTTCGCAATTGCTCGACGACGCGCCGCTGCTGGAAGCGCTCGACAAGGTGATCGAACTGATCGACCAGCTCGAATCCGAAGGCATCGCCATCCACCACCTCGACATCGGCGGCGGCATCGGCATTACTTACGACGACGAACAACCGGTCCCGGTCGGCGACTACCTGGGCCGTCTGTTCGCCCGCGTCGACGCCTGGCGCAAGGAAAAATACGCCGGTCGCGCAATCAAGGTCATGTTCGAACCGGGCCGTTCCATCGTCGGCAACGCCGGCGTGCTGGTGACCGAAGTGCAATACCTGAAGCACGGCGAGAGCAAGAATTTCGCCGTGGTCGACGCCGCCATGAACGACCTGATGCGTCCGGCCCTGTACGAAGCCTGGCACGGCGTGCAAGTGGTGCAACAGCGCCAGGACGCCGCCAAGACCTATGATGTCGTCGGTCCGGTGTGCGAATCCGGCGATTGGCTGGCGCGCAACCGCGAACTGGCGATCGCGCCCGGCGACTTGCTGGCGCTGATGTCGGCCGGCGCCTACGGCATGACCATGGCCTCCAATTACAACACGCGCGGCCGCGCCGCCGAAGTATTGGTCGATGGCGACCAGGTGCACCTGATCCGCAAGCGTGAAAACCCGGCCGACCTGTTCGCGCTGGAATCCATCGCTGGCTGATAGCGGCATCGCCGGGCAAGCGCATGGGTCGCATGACTACGACTGACGCGGCCCGGTTCACCATGCTGGATGCGGCGTTCTTCGACCAGGATAGTCCCGCCCTGGCGCGCGCCCTGATCGGCAAGGTCTTGCGGCGCCGCTGGAAAAACCAGTGGCTGTCCGCCCGCATCATCGAGACCGAAGCCTATTGTCTGGACGAGCGCGGCAGCCATGCCTCGCTGGGTTACACCCACAAACGCCGCGCCCTGTTCATGGAGGGCGGCACCATCTACATGTACTACGCGCGCGGCGGCGATTCGCTCAATGTCAGCGCCGCCGGTCCGGGCAATGCTGTCTTGATCAAATCGGCCTATCCCTGGATCGACCCGATCGCCGGTCCCGCCGCGCTGGCGGTGATGCAGGCGGAAAATCCCGACGCGCAGGGCGGCGCGCGTCCCCTGAGCCGGCTCTGTGCCGGCCAGACCCTGTTGTGCAAATCGCTGGCCTTGCGCGTGCCCGACTGGGACGCCGGCGCGTTTGATCCTGCTGAATTTTTTGTCGACGATGTCGGCGAAGCGCCGCAGACGCTGATCGAAACCACGCGGCTGGGCATCCCGGCCGGGCGCGACGAGCACCTCCCTTACCGTTTCGTCGATCCTGCTTACGCCCGCCATTGCACGCGCAATCCTCTGCGCAAGGGGCAGAGTGCGCCGGCGGACTATCGCTGGGTTGATCGCGACGGCAAGCCGGCGGCCGTGCAGGAATTCCCCCGTGGCGTCATTCCTGTCACCAGCGACCCACGCTCTTCCTGACGCGGATACCCCCGCCGAACTGTTGGCGTGACGATCGAGCTTCAGCCAGGTTTTATTACGGCAGCGTGACAGCCATCGGCTGTTTTACATCCTGCTGCGTATTCTTGGCGCAAGAAGGGTGGTTTTTGTTTTCTTTTGAGAAACGATACGTCAGAATGGCGGCGGCAAGAAGAATAGCTTCACATCACATCATTGCCGTCATCAATAAAAACAAGGGGAAAGCAATATGCAGTGTCTGCACTGTGGCGCCGAAAACAGGGATTCGGCGAAATTCTGTCTGTCTTGCGGGACCTCGTTCGCCGCATCTTCCGCACCACCGCCACCGCCGGTCGATACCATCGCTTGCCCGACCTGCCTGCACGCCAACAAACCGTCTGCCAAGTTTTGCGCCAAGTGCGGCACACAGATGCATGCCGCCAAAGTTGCTGTCGCAGCTGCCGTGCCTCCCGTGGCGTCGCCCCCGCCGGCAATTGCTTCGGCGCCGCTACCTGAATCTTTGCCGGATGCATTGCCGGAATCGTCCCCGCTTCCTGCCGCACCTGAACCCGTGCAAGTGATCGCGGCTCCCGAAGTCCGCTCTGAACCGTTGATTGAACCTGCTTCCAAAGCGACTCCTGAGCCTGTGCCGTCACCTGCCCCGAAGCCTGAGTTCACGCCGGCTCCGTTGTCAACGCCAACGCCTCCAGCATCGATCGCCGCGCCGCACGAGCAGGCGCCCACTACCGCAGCAACAACGCCTGATCCGATCCGCAGCGCCAAGCCCGGCTCGCGCCGGCCGTTGATCGCCGCGATCGGCGTTATGGCGATTGCGATTGCAGCGGGCGGTGTGTGGTGGTATTCCCATGTCGGCACTGCCGGTACTGCCAGTTCCGCAGCGGTAGCGGCCGCAGCTACACCAGCTGCCATCGCCCCCGTGGAGCCGGTCGTCGCAGTGGAAACCAAACCGGCTACGGAACTGGCTGCAGCCCCGTCTGCAGCTCCGGCCGCAGAACCCCAAGTACCCGTCGCCGCAGCGGTAGCGACCCCAGCTGCCATCGCTGCGACACCGGAAATCAAGCAGCCTTCGCCTGAAGAACTTGCCGCCCAGAAGGCGCAGTTGCAAGCCAAAAAACTTGCCGCAGAAGAAGCGCGCAAGAAAAAGGCGGAGGCGTTGCAGGCTGAACGGGATCAACGCAGTGCCCGTCTGGCCGAAGCGCAAGCGCAGGCGCGCGCCAATGCAGCGCAGGCGGCCAATGCCGCACCTGGTCCGACCAAGGTATTTACGCCAGGTGCATCGCCGACCGCAGAACGGGTCGCCGAATGCCAGCGCCAGTCTTTCTTCGTGCGCGAAAAATGCATGTGGGAAGTCTGCAACGGCAAATGGGGCAAAGACGGCTGCCCGTCCTACGACCGCAACTGAGCGTCACCCGGAAGTCCGGCCATCGGCCGGACATTCTCTCTGCAAGTCATCGGAAAGTCGGTTCGACCAGGCTTCCCGTTGCGCATCGAATCAAATAACCAAGGGGAAATTGCATGACCGACACGACCACTGCCGCACCGGCATCCGCGCCGCTGAAGTCCACATTCGATTCACTGCTTCAGGCAGCGACTGCGTTCAAGAATTTTCGCGCGCTCAGCCTGCTCGGACTGACCTTTCTGGCGGTTGTTCTGACCGGCGGGCTGCTTTCTTATCTGGCCAGCGTGACCGGCATCTACTTTCTGTTTTTCCTCGCGACCCTGCTGAGCATCGTGGTGCTGTTCTATGGCAGTAACGCCGTCGGCATCCTGCTGATGAACGACGCCCAGGGTCATCCCGACAGCCACGGTATCGTGGATGCCGTCCTGCTGTCGCTGTACACCAGCCATCGGCTGCTGGGCGTCATTTTCCTGCAGTTGCTGATCGTGCTGGCGGTGGTCATCGTCGTGGCGATCGCTTTGGCGATCTGCAAGATTCCGGTGCTGGGGCCGTTTCTCTACACGTTTGTTTTCCCGATCTCTGCGGTGGTGCTGGGCACACTGGTGTTCGCGCTGTACTTCGTGATGCTGCCGCTGGCGGCGCCTGCAGTCTGGAACGGCAGCAGCGTTTTCCAGGTCATCGCCCAACTCAACACGGTCGTGCGCAAGCAGCTGATCATGGTGTTGTTGTCGGAGTTCATCCTGTTGCTCATCACCGGCTTTGTCGCGTTCATCATTTCCATGGTGATCATTTCGGGATCGGCGATCACGTCGAGCATGTCGCTGGGCATCATCGGTTTCGGCAGCAGCGGCGGCTTGCTGGGGCTGGCCTCGGGCTTCGGCTTCGGCGGCATGGGCAGCAGCAACGGCCACGTGGTGGCCGGCATGATCGGCGGCGGCTTGCTATTCGCGGTCGGTGCGCTGATTCCCAGCCTGATCTGGACCAAGGGCATTTGCCTGGTTTATCTCAACAGCACGCGCGACCTGGATTTCTCCAAGGCGGAAGAACAGCTCAACAGCAAGCTGGACACGGTGCGCAAGAAAGCCGAAGAAGCGCGTGAACGCGCCCGCGATCTCGCTGCCCAGCAAAAGCAGAAGTCAGCAACGGAGTTTGCCGCGCCCGCTTCTGTGATCGTCGCCGGCGCAGTCGCCGATGTAGCTGCTCCGGCAGCAGTAGCACCGGCTTGCCCGGCCTGCCACGCAAGCATTGCCCCCGATGACGTCTTCTGCGGCAATTGCGGAAACAAACTGAAATAAGAGGAAACGACATGGCACGCTTTTGTACGCAATGCGGCGTTTCCAATGTGGACGCTGCGCGTTTTTGCGAAGAGTGCGGCACGCCTCTCAAGCAGACGGTGTCCGCCGCTTCTCCTGTGTTCGTCGCGCAGGAAGCCGGCGCAGCGGTCAACGCAAGCGCTGCTGCGCCCGGCGTCGGCATCAGCAAGCGCAAGCTGGCAATCGTCGCCGGCATCGCCGCTACGCTGCTCATCGCGGGCGGCGGCCTGGCCGTCTGGCTGGCGCCGGAAAGTCCTTCGGAAGCCAGTTTCAAGCGGGCGATGGAACGCTATCTGGCCGACAATGCCGACGCGCGCGACAAGCTGCTCTGTGTCGCCAACATGCGCTATCAGGGCGATGCGATCCGTGTCGCCGAATATGATGCGTTCACTCGCAACTGGATGGACGCGCTGGCACAGAGCGGCGTCTACGCGCCGGCGCAAGTGGTGCGCAGCAATTCCGGATTTCTGACGCAGACGCAATATGTCTACGCCTTGACCGAAGCGGGCAAGCCATGGATCAGGAACAATCGCCTCTGTCTTGGCGACGACGTGCGTGTGACGACCGTGTCGGGATTCGACCAGGTGCAAAAAAACGGTGAACAGAGTCTGGCTCTGGCCCGCGCGCAGCTGGAGATCAGCGGGGAAGCGCCTTGGCTGAAGCAATCGCCGCAGCGCGACAACATCCTGCAGAAGACCGGCAAGACCAGCATCCAGCTGAACATGCCGGTGACGCTGGTCGATGGGAAATGGAAGGTCGTTCAGGATGCGGCATTGCTGAGGCGGGCAGGATCCGAAAGTCCGTTCAACCTGTTCGGCCGCGACAACGCGCGCGCCGGCAGGGACGCAGCGGTGGCGTCCGGTGACGGTTTCTTGACCAAAATCAAACGCTGGTTCTCGTTCGGCGGCCATCCGCTGGTCGGCAAATGGCGTGAGCAAAGCGGTTTGCTCAACTTCGAGTTCACCAACGATCAGATGATTGAAGGCGGAAGCGCCGTCAAGGCGCGTTTCGAAACCGACGGAGACACCGTCAAAATATGGCCGGAGCAGGGCAGCGGCCTGGCGCAGGGGCTGGTTGTCACGATGCAGGGACAAGATACGGCGATCATCGACATGGGGCTCATCAAGGTCAGGTTGCTGCGCGTCAAGTGATGCATGGGTGACGCATGAGGGCGGCGCCGGGCTGGGCGCTGGGGATCATTGAGAAAACAGGCGCGGAATTTGCATCAGGCCGGGAGGTGCCTCCGCGTGGCTTCCAGCCGCGCTTTTACGGCGTGTATGCGGCTATAATGCGCGTTTTCGCACTTTAGCCCGCTCGCTTTTTAAGCCTTTTCCAGCCCCCTTTGCGTAAGGAACATGCATGAATGCCCTGATCTGGTTCGTCATACTTTATTGGGTGATTTCAGTCGGTATCGGTCTTTACGCAACCAAGTTCGTCAAGAGCGGCAAGGACTTTGCGATTGCCGGCCGGGCCTTGCCGATGTCGGTGGTGACGGCGACGGTGTTCGCCACCTGGTTCGGCTCGGAGGCGGTGCTGGGCGTGTCATCGACTTTCCTCAAGGAAGGTCTGGGCGGCATCGTGGCCGATCCCTTCGGTTCGTCGCTGTGCCTGATCCTGGTGGGCGTGTTCTTCGCCCGGCCGCTGTATCGCATGAACCTGCTGACCATCGGCGACTACTACAAAAAACGTTTTGGCCGCGCCGCTGAGATGCTGGTGACGATCTGCATCGTGATCTCTTATCTCGGCTGGGTGGCGGCGCAGATCAAGGCGCTCGGCCTGGTCTTCAACGTCGTCTCGGGCGGCTACATCACGATGCAGGCGGGCATGATCATCGGCGCCGCCAGCGTGCTGGTCTATACGCTGATGGGCGGCATGTGGGCGGTGGCGATCACCGACTTCCTGCAAATGATCATCGTGGTGGTCGGCATGCTGTACATCGGCTGGGAAGTGTCCGGCATGGTGGGCGGCCCCGGCGTGGTGATCCAGCATGCGGCCGATGCCGGCAAATTCAATTTCTGGCCCTCGCCCTCGCTCAGGGAGGTGATGTGGTTCTTTGCCGCGTGGATCACCATGATGCTGGGCTCGATCCCGCAGCAGGACGTGTTCCAGCGCGTGATGTCGTCCAAGAGCGAGAAGATCGCGCGCAACGCCTCCATCCTCGGCGGCGTGATCTATTTCGGTTTTGTGTTCATCCCGATCTTCCTGGCGTACTCGGCCACGCTGATCGATCCGGCCATGGTGGCGCGCTTGCTGGAGACCGATTCGCAACTGGTGCTGCCGACGCTGATCATGGAAAAAATGCCGGTGTTCGCCCAGGTGATGTTCTTCGGCGCGCTGCTGTCGGCGATCAAGAGCTGCGCCAGCGCGACGCTGCTGGCGCCGTCGGTGACCTTCACCGAAAACGTCATCAAGGAAATCCGTCCGTGGAAGAGCGACAAGGAGTTCCTGTTCTCGATGCGCGTGGTAGTGCTGTTGTTCACCGTCGCGGTGACCTCGCTGGCCTTGAACAGCCAGTCGAGCATTTACCAGATGGTCGAAAACGCCTACAAGGTGACACTGGTCGCCGCCTTCGTGCCGCTGGCCTTCGGCGTGTACTGGAAGCGCGCCACCCGTCAGGGTGCGCTGGCTGCCATGATCCTTGGCCTGACGACCTGGATCACGCTCGAATACGTCGCGCCGGAAGGTCTGTGGCCGCCGCAGCTGGCCGGCCTGCTGATGAGCGTGGGCGGCATGGTGTTCGGTTCGCTGCTGCCGCAACTGGTGGCGCCGATTCCGCAGGCGCCGGCTGCGGGCGCATTGAGCGCCGACTGATCTCTTCCTGATTTTCTTCCCTGCGCGATTCGCATTTTCTGCGAATCGCGCAGGCGACGCAGTTCCTTCCTGGTTGTCTTGCCCTCCTGTTTTGCAATGGTCATCACGACCGTTCACCTCGCATTTCTTCCTTGCTGAATTTGGCCGTTTTCTTGTGCCCGCGGAAAGTTGTTGTCGAAAAACCAATTGGAACTAATCAGTATTAAATCGACCTCATTGAGCATGTCTCTGCAAACTCATGAATACGATTTTTCTGCTGATGCACTGTTTCTCGACTTCGACGGCACCTTGGTGAATCTGGCTCCTGAGCCTGAAAGTGTTGTACCCGCGCCGGACCTGATCGAGATGCTGCAGCAGCTGCAAACACGCGCGAACGGCGCGCTGGCGGTTGTCAGCGGCCGTCCGGTGGCGCAGCTCGACCATTACCTGGCGCCGCTGCGCTTGCCTGCCGCCGGCGTGCACGGCCTTGAACGCCGCGATGCCTCCGGGCGGCTGGTGCAACTTGCCGCGCCCTCCACCGATGAACTGATGGAGCGGCTCGCGCCGTTCGTCGCACGTCATCCCGGCTTGCTGCTGGAGCCCAAGCGCGGCGCGCTGGCGCTGCATTACCGCAAGGCGCCGCATCTGGAACAGGCCTGTATCGAAGCGATGAATTACGCGGTCTCCAAAGCGGATTCGAACGCGAATTCGCATGCACCGGGCTTCAACGTCCTGCGCGGCAAGATGGTGGTCGAAGCCAAGGCGGCGCTGGCCGACAAGGGCGACGCCATCGCCTCGTTCATGCGCGAAGCGCCATTTGCCGGACGCCGGCCGGTGTTCGTCGGCGACGACGTCACCGATGAAGCCGGTTTCAACTGGGTGCAGACCCTGGGCGGCGGACTCGGCGTCAAGATCGGCGAAGGCGAGAGCCGGGCGCAGATGCGCCTGGACAATCCGGCGGCCTTGCATCAATGGCTGGAGCAGGCGCTGCGGGTCGCACCGCGCATCTGACATCAGCGGAATTTTTCAGACGGACGTCCTTACGTAAAGCAGCAGGCAAGTTCACCGCTCCGGCGACAACAAAAAAAGTAAAGAGAGGAAAGGCAGCATGAGCACGTCATCCATCGATACCCCCAGCAACGACACCTCCACCGGCGTCAGCAACGACGGCGACCGGCCTTCCACTTCTTCCCTCGATCTCGGCGTGATCGGCAACTGTTCCTACAGCGCGCTGATCGACAAGCTCGGCCGCGTGGTGTGGTGTTGCCTGCCGCGCTTCGACGGCGATCCGGTATTCAACGCCTTGCTTGATCCGGGCGAGAGCGGCAGCCTCTGGAGTTTCGAGCTTGAGAATTTTTCGCACAGCGAGCAGTGGTACGAACCGAACACAGCGGTGCTGAAAACGCGCCTTTACGACACGCTTGGACAGGGTGTTGAGATCACCGACTTCGCACCGCGCTTCCCGAGTCGCGGCCGCTTCTTCCGGCCGCAGACGCTGGTGCGCCGCGTGTTGCCGCTTCATGGCGCGCCGCGCTTGCGCGTGCTGTTGCGACCGCGTTTCGACTGGGGCCGCGAAGTGCCCGAGATCACGCGCGGCAGCAATCACGTGCGCTACGTCGGCTCCGAGATGACGCTGCGCCTGAACACCGATGCGCCGATCAGCTACCTGCTCGACGAGACTGCCTTCGTGATCAGCCGGCCCTTCAACTTCCTGCTCGGTCCCGACGAAACGCTGACCGGCGGCATCGGCGACACCGCACGCAGCTTCGAACAGGAAACCGTCACCTACTGGCGCAACTGGAGCCGCAGTCTGGCCACGCCGCTGGAGTGGCAGGCCGCCGTGATCCGCGCCGCCATCACGCTCAAGATGTCGGTCTACGAAGACACCGGCGCCATCATCGCCGCCATGACCACCAGCGTGCCGGAAGCGCCGGGCAGCGCGCGCAACTGGGACTATCGCTACTGCTGGCTGCGCGACGCCTTCTTCGTGGTACGCGCGTTGAACAGCATTTCCGAACTCGGCACCATGGAAGACTACCTGCGTTGGCTCACCAACGTGGTGGTGCGATCGGCCGGCGGCCACGTCCAGCCGCTGTACGGCATCGGCCTCGAAGAGGCGCTGCCGGAGCAGATCCTCGACCACCTGCCGGGCTATCGCCATCACGCACCGGTGCGCGTCGGCAACCAGGCTTACGAGCATTTCCAGCACGATGTCTACGGCAACATCATCCTCGGCGCGGCGCAGGCTTTCCACGATGCGCGCTTGCATCATCGCGCCGGCGCCGAGCAGTTCAAGCATCTGGAAGCAGTGGGCGAACGCGCCTTTGAAATGTACGACCGCCCTGATGCCGGCATGTGGGAGCTGCGCACGCGTTCGCGCATCCATACCTCGTCGGCGCTGATGAGCTGGGCCGCCTGCGACCGCCTCGGCAAGATCGCCTCGCGGCTTGAACTCGATGAGCGCGCACGCTACTGGCACGAGCGCGCCGAGATGATCGGCAAGCGCATCCTGACCGAAGCCTGGAACGAGGAGCGCCAGACCTACGCCGAAAGTTTCGGCGGCCGCGACCTCGACGCCAGCGTCTTGCTGATGGTCGAAGTCGGCCTGATCGCGCCGACCGACAAGCGCTTCATCGCCACCGTCGACGCGCTGGAAAAATACCTGTGCGACGGCCCCTACATGCGTCGCTACGAAGCGCCGGACGATTTCGGCCGGCCCGAAACCGCCTTCAACATCTGCACCTTCTGGCGCATCGACGCGCTCGCGCGCATCGGCCGCAAGGAGCAGGCGCGCGAGATTTTCGAAGCCATGCTGGCGGCGCGCAACCACGTCGGCCTGCTGTCGGAAGACACGCATCCGGTCACCGGCCAGATGTGGGGAAACTTCCCGCAGACCTATTCGATGGTCGGGATCATCAACTGCGCGATGCGACTGTCCGCATCATGGGAGAGCGTCATTTAAACGCTCGCTTCAGCCACGCTCAGCAACATCAGCAACATCAGCAACATCAGAACTGCAATTTTCACTTACACAACAACAAAGGAGTTTCACCATGTCCCGCCTCGTCGTAGTTTCCAATCGTCTCGCAGATCCGCGCAAGCCGGCGGCCGGGGGACTGGCGGTGGCGCTGGGCGAAACCCTCAAACGCACCGGCGGCCTGTGGTTCGGCTGGAGCGGCAAGGTCGTCGAAGACGGCACTCCCGGCGAGGGTGCACTGCACGTCAATCAGGCCGGGCCGGTGACGCTGGCCGAGCTCGATCTGTGCGCCGAAGACCATGACGCTTACTATCGCGGCTACGCCAACGGCGTGCTGTGGCCGGTGTTCCATTATCGCCTCGACCTGGCGCATTTCGAATCGGGGCATCTGGGCGGCTATCGCCGCGTCAACCAACTGTTCGCGCGCAAGCTGATGCCGCTGCTCAAGCCGGACGACCTGATCTGGATCCACGACTACCACCTGATTCCGCTGGCCGCCGAATTGCGCGCCATGGGCTGCGGCAACCGCATCGGTTTCTTCCTGCACATCCCGCTGCCGCCCCCGCAAATCCTGGCGGCGATTCCTTCGCATGAATGGCTGATGCGCGCCTTGTTTGCCTATGACCTGGTGGGCTTTCAGACGGAAGCGGATCTGCAGCATTTTTCGAACTACGTCAAAGCGGAGGCCACCGCCGAGACTGTGGGTGCGAGCCAGTTCCGTGCCTTCAACAGCACGGTGCAGGCCAAGGCCTTCCCGATCGGCATTGACGTCGACGATTTCCAGCGCCTCGGCCGGGCACGGGAGGCGCGCGAGACCTTCGAGAACACGCGCAAGGAATATTCGCGGCGACGCCTGCTGATCGGCGTCGACCGGCTCGATTACTCCAAGGGCTTGCCACATCGCATCCGCGCCTTCCGCGAGCTGTTGCAGCACTATCCGGAAAACCGCCACAGCGCCACGCTGTTGCAGGTGGCCTCGCCGAGCCGTGAAGACGTTGATGCCTACGCCGACATCCAGCGCGAGCTGGAAAGCCTGTGCGGCGCGATCAACGGCGACTATGGCGACTTCGAATGGATGCCGATCCGCTACATGCATCGCACAGTCGCGCGCAAACGCTTGCCGGGTTTGTATCGCGCCTGCGCGGTGGCGCTGGTGACACCGCTACGCGACGGCATGAACCTGGTGGCCAAGGAATTCGTCGCGGCGCAGGACGAGGAGGATCCCGGTGTGCTGGTGCTGTCGCGTTTCGCCGGCGCCGCCGAGCAGATGAAGGAAGCCTTGCTGGTCAACCCCTATGACACGCATGGCACCGCCGAGGCCATCCAGCACGCCTTGCAGATGCCGCTGGAAGAACGCAAGCAACGTCACGCCGCCTTGCTGGCGACGATACGCAAGTACGACGTGCACTGGTGGTGCAACAGTTTCCTCGACACATTGGAACAATCCCGTTGAAAATTCTTCTTTGTAGCGAATACGGCAAATAATCGAGCGGTTTTGTTGCTCCCCGGCAGTCCGCCGCGGGCTTGTGAGGTCTGCGTTGCACCGCCCGCACGCAGCGGACTCGTAAAAACGGCTGAAAAACCTTTATAATTCAGGGTTTTGGACGATTTTTGCTGGAGTAATTCATGCCGATTTACGCGTATCGCTGCGAAGCGTGTGGTTTTGCCAAAGATGTGCTGCAGAAGATGTCTGACGACGCGTTGACCGTCTGTCCGTCCTGCGGCAAGGACAGCTTCCGCAAACAACTGACCGCCGCCGGATTCCAGCTCAAGGGCTCGGGCTGGTATGTGACCGATTTCCGCGGCAATAGCGGAAGCGTCGCCAACAGCTCAGGCGCCACCGGCACGGCGCTGCCTGCGACCGAAGCGCCGGCGTCCGGCGACGCCGGTGCCGCTTCTGCTGCTTCTGCTGCTCCTGCTGCATCGGCTCCTGCCGCCCCGGCGGCGGCACCAGCTGCCGCAGCCCCGAGTGCTCCCAAGCCACCCAGCACCCCAAGCGCTTCCTGAGCGCCACCGCGAAAATCCATCCCATGCGCAAATACTTCATCACCGGCCTGCTGATTCTGGTCCCCCTGGCAATCACGCTGTGGGTGCTCAACCTGATCATCGGCACCATGGATCAGTCGCTGCTGCTGCTGCCTGTCAGCTGGCGGCCGGAAGCGCTGGTCGGCTTCCGCATTCCCGGCCTGGGCACCATCCTCACGCTGCTGATCATCTTCCTCACCGGCCTGGCCACGCGCAATTTCATCGGTCGCCAGGTGGTGTCGCTGTGGGAAGGCTTGCTGACCCGTATCCCGGTGGTCAAGTCGATCTACTCCAGCGTCAAGCAAGTGTCCGACACGCTGTTCTCGTCGTCCGGCAACGCCTTCCGCAAGGCGGTGCTGGTGCAGTATCCGCGCCAGGGCTCGTGGACCATCGCGTTCCTGACCGGCATCCCGGGCGGCGAAGTGAAGAACCACCTGCAAGGCGCCGACTACGTCAGCCTGTACGTGCCGACCACGCCGAATCCGACCTCGGGATTTTTCCTGATGGTGCCGCGTGCCGACACCATCGAGCTGGACATGAGCGTGGACGAAGCGCTCAAGTACATCGTCTCGATGGGCGTGGTGGCGCCGGAAATGCAGGCCGACAAGAAGATTATCACCGACATCGCCGCCGACGCGGCCAATCATAATTGAGGGGGCGTTCAGCGCTCTTCAAGATCGACCGCGCTGTTCTGCCCCGCCTTCGCCCTGCCAGCAGCACCGAACACAAGAAGCAAAAAACTGAATCAAACGAAACTGAAAACGGAATAACGGAACCTGAATATGTCCATGCGAACTCAATACTGCGGCCTCACCACTGAGGCACTGCTCGGCCAAACCGTCAGCCTGTGCGGCTGGGTGCATCGTCGTCGCGACCACGGCGGCGTGATCTTCATCGACCTGCGCGACCGCGAAGGCCTGGTGCAAGTCGTCTGCGATCCTGATCGCGTCGACGTGTTCAAGAACGCCGAAGCCGTGCGCAATGAATTCTGCCTGCGCATCACCGGCATCGTGCGCAACCGTCCTGACGGCACCGGTAACGCCAACCTGAAGTCGGGCAAGATCGAAGTGCTGGCGCACGAACTGGAAGTGCTGAACCCATCGGTCACGCCGCCGTTCCAGCTGGACGACGACAACCTGTCGGAAACCACCCGCCTGACGCACCGCGTTCTGGACCTGCGCCGTCCGCAAATGCAAAACAACTTGCGCCTGCGTTACAAGGTGGCGATGGAAGTGCGCAAGTTCCTCGATGCGCAAGGCTTCATCGACATCGAAACGCCGATGCTGACCAAGTCGACCCCGGAAGGCGCACGCGACTACCTGGTGCCGTCGCGCGTGAACGCCGGTGAATTCTTCGCGTTGCCGCAATCGCCGCAACTGTTCAAGCAGCTGCTGATGGTCGCCAACTTCGACCGTTACTACCAGATCACCAAGTGCTTCCGCGACGAAGACCTGCGCGCCGATCGCCAGCCTGAATTCACCCAGATCGACTGCGAAACCTCGTTCATGAACGAACAGGAAATCCGCGACCTGTTCGAAGGCATGATCCGCCTGGTCTTCAAGAACGTGCTCGATATCGACCTGCCTGATCCGTTCCCGGTCATGGACTTCGCCACCGCGATGGGCATGTACGGTTCGGACAAGCCGGACATGCGCGTCAAGCTGGAATTCACCGAACTGACCGACGTCATGAAGGATGTCGACTTCAAGGTCTTCGCCGGTGCAGCCAACAGCGAAGGCGGCCGCGTGGTCGGCCTGCGCGTGCCGGGCGGCGCCGAAATGCCGCGTTCGGAAATCGACGCCTACACCCAGTTCGTCGCCATCTACGGCGCCAAGGGCCTGGCTTACATCAAGGTCAATGAAAAGGCCAAGGGCCGCGACGGCCTGCAATCGCCGATCGTCAAGAACCTGCATGACGCCGCCCTGGCCGCCATCGTCGAGAAGACCGGTGCGCAAGACGGCGACCTGATTTTCTTCGGCGCCGACAAGGCCAAGGTCGTCAACGACGCCATCGGCGCGCTGCGCGTGAAGATCGGTCACAGCGATTTCGGCAAGAAGAACGGTCTGTTCGACGACGTTTGGCGTCCGCTGTGGGTGGTTGACTTCCCGATGTTCGAATACGACGAAGACAACCAGCGCTGGGTCGCCCTGCATCACCCGTTCACCTCGCCGAAAGATGGTCACGAAGATTTCATCTCGACCAATCCGGCAGCCGCCATTGCCAAGGCCTATGACCTGGTGTTGAACGGTTGGGAAATGGGCGGCGGTTCGGTCCGTATCCACCGCGCCGACGTGCAGAGCAAGGTGTTCCGCGCGCTGAAGATCAACGACGACGAAGCACGCCTGAAGTTCGGCTTCCTGCTGGATGCGCTGCAATACGGCGCGCCTCCGCACGGCGGCATCGCCTTTGGCCTGGATCGTCTGGTCACTATGATGGCCGGCGCCGAGTCGATCCGCGACGTCATCGCTTTCCCGAAGACCCAGCGCGCGCAAGATTTGTTGACGCAAGCACCGTCGGCGGTCGACGAGAAGCAACTGCGCGAGCTGCACATCCGTCTGCGCAATGCGGAGCCGGCAATCAAGGCGTAAGCGTAGCAAGCAACATGGCCATACCGTCCGCGCCTGATCCGCGCGGACGGGCAAGTCGAAAGAAGGCGCGTGCAGCAATGCATTGCGCCTTTTTTCATGGGCGCGTGGTTTTCCGCCATTCCTTGTTGCGGCGTGCATCCGGTATAAATCTTTTCCGCATGCATGCGCTGCAAGCATGGCGACATGCGCAGATATCATTTCCGGCTTGCTTCTTGCTCGTCCTATCATCGGATGCATATCCATCAAGGGGAGAGACCATGCAAACCAACACCGCCTACGTCGCGCCGCCGGTTGTCGTCAGCAACGACCAGCGCCGCCGCGCCATCATCGCCACCGTGATCGGCAACGGCCTTGAATGGTTCGACTTCACCGTCTACAGTTTTTTCGCCGTCATCATCGCCAAATTGTTTTTCCCCACCGGTAACGAACTGACCTCGCTGCTGCTGGCGGTAGCCACCTTTGGCGTCGGCTTCTTCATGCGCCCGGTCGGTGGCATTTTGCTCGGCATCTACGCCGACCGCGTCGGCCGCAAGGCGGCGCTGTCGCTGACCATCCTGCTGATGGCGGCCGGCACCACGCTGATCGGCATCGCACCGACGTATGAACAGATCGGCCTGTTCGCGCCGCTGATCATCGTGGTGGCGCGCCTGCTGCAAGGCTTCTCGGCCGGCGGCGAAATGGGCAGCGCCACCGCCTTCCTGACCGAATATGCACCGGTCAAGGAACGCGCTTTCTATTCCAGCTGGATCCAGGCCAGCATCGGTGTGGCCGTGTTGCTGGGCGCTGCGGTCGGCACCTACGTCACCAGCAGCCTGACTCCGGAAGCGTTGGCGAGCTGGGGCTGGCGCCTGCCGTTCCTGCTGGGCATCATCATCGGCCCGGTCGGCTATTACATCCGCCATCACCTTGATGAAACACCAGCCTTCCTCGAGGCCAAGGACAAGACCGATTCACCGCTCAAGGAAATCATTCGCAACTATCCGCGTGAAACCACCGCGAGTTTTTCGATGGTGATCCTGTGGACGGTCTGTACTTACGTGCTGCTGTTCTACATGCCGACGTATTCGATCAAGGTGCTCAAGCTGCCGCAATCGACCGGCTTCATCGCCGGCATGGTGGGTGGTCTGTGCATCATGGTGTTCGCACCGGTGGTTGGCCGCATCGCCGATCGCTATGGTCGCCGCGGCTTGCTGTCGGGCGCCGCGCTGCTGATCCTGCTGCTGGCGTATCCGATGTTTGCTTACATCAACCATGCGCCCGGCCTCGGCTCGCTGCTGGTGTTCCAGCTGGTGTTCGGCATCCTGATCGCGACTTATACCGGTCCGATTCTGGCGGCGTTCTCCGAGCTGTTCCCGGCCAAGGTGCTGTCGACCGGTTTGTCGGTGGCCTACAACCTGGCGGTGACGATTTTCGGCGGCTTCGCTTCGTTCATCATCACCGGCCTGATCGCCGCCACCGGCAGCACCATGGCGCCGGCGTTCTACGTGATGATCGCCGCCGCCATCAGCCTGGTTGGCACCCGCTTCGTGCGCGAACCTGCGTATCTGCAACGCGCTTAGTTTCAGTTTTTGCTTTCAATTTTCAAGATTCGATTTTTCCATGACCAAGATTCTCCTGCAGGGCGGCAACGTCCTCGACCCGGCGCACGGCAGCCTGCTGCTTCGCCACGATGTCCTGATTGAAGACGACCGCATCATCGACGTCTCTGCGACGCCTATCGATGTGCCGAATGCCTCCGATATGCAACGTATCGACGTGACCGGCAAGACCGTCATGCCCGGCCTGATCGATTGTCACGTGCACGTGCTGGCCTCGCTGGCGAACCTGGGTGCGAACGCCTTGCAACCCGGTTCGCTGACGTCGATCCGCGCGTTGCCGATTGTCGAAGCCATGCTCAACCGCGGCTTCACCACCGTGCGCGACGCCGGCGGCGCCGACTGGGGGCTGGCGCAAGCCATCGCCATCGGGCTGGTGCCGGGGCCGCGGATCTTCCCGTCCGGCAAGGCCTTGTCGCAGACCGGCGGACATGGAGACTTCCGCCCGCGTTCGGATGTGCTGGAGCCATGCTCCTGCGCCTTCCGCGCCGGCGCGATTGCGCGTGTGGCCGACGGCGTCGACGCCGTGCGGCTGGCTGCCCGCGAAGAAATTCAGAAGGGTGCGACGCAGATCAAGATCATGGCCTCCGGCGGTGTCGCCTCGCCGACCGATCCGATCGGCAACACGCAGTACAGCGAAGACGAAATCCGCGCCATCGTGGCCGAAGCGGAAGCGGCGCAGACTTACGTCATGGCGCATGCCTACACCGGCCGTGCCATTTCACGCGCCGTGCGTTGCGGCGTGCGCACCATCGAGCACGGCAACCTGGTGGATGCCGATGCTGCGCGCGTGATGCGCGAATATGGCGCTTTCGTGGTGCCGACGCTGGTGACTTACGACTCGCTGGCGCGGGATGGGGCACGCCTCGGCTTGCCGGCCGATTCGGTCGCCAAGATCGAATCGGTGCGCCAGGCCGGCCGCGACTCGCTGAAAATTTACGCCGAGCATGGCGTGCAGATGGGCTTCGGCTCCGACCTGCTGGGCGAGATGCACCAGGACCAGTCGCAGGAATTCGTCATCCGCGCCGAGATCCTCGGCAACCTGGAAGCGATCCGCTCGGCCACCTCGATTGCCGCCGCCATCCTGCAGCGCGACGGCGAACTCGGCACTGTGCGCGCCGGCGCGCGCGCCGACCTGATCGTGGTCGACGGCAATCCGCTCGATGACATCCAGTTGCTGGCGGGGCAGGGCGAGCACCTGTCGCTGGTGATGCAGGGTGGTTTCGTGCATCGCAATACTTGCAGCACGCGTTGAATCCGGGTGGGCATGTTTTTCGCTCTATGATGGAGCTCTGAGTTGTTCAACACGGGCTGCCATCATGCGTATTTCTCCACTTCCTCCTCTGCCGTCGCTGATCGCGTTTGAAGCTGCCATGCGGCACAGCAGCTTCACGCGCGCTGCGGCGGAACTCCATCTGACGCAAAGCGCCATCAGCCGCCAGATCGCGCAGCTGGAGCGTTTCCTCGGCAAGAAGCTGTTCATCCGCGAGCCGCGCGCGCTGCGCCTGACCGTCAGCGGGCAACGCTACGCCGAAGAGGTGCAGCGCCTGCTGGTCGGCTGCGCCGAAGTCACCGAAGACATCATGAAGCGCAAGGGCCACAGCGAACTGACGGTGGCCTGTTCGTCCGGTGTCGCGGTGCTGTGGCTGACGCCGCGGCTGGCGCGGTTCCGCGCGCTGCAGCCGGAGTGCCATCTGCGCCTGATCGTCAACGACAGCCTCGCCGCCTTGTCGGAAACCGATTTCGACATGGCCATCTACTTCCTGCGCGACGGTCCGCCGTCCGGGCTGGCGGCACGCCGCTTGTATGACGAAGAAGTGTTCCCGGTGTGCTCGCCGGCCTATCTTGCCGGGCGCACACTGGCGCCACGCGACTTGTTGCAGGAAACCCTGCTGATGCAGGAAGACGGCCAGCGCCAGTGGATGTCCTGGCAGAACTGGATGGCGCAGAACGGCCTCGGTGACGCCCGCATCGAACATCAGATCCTGTCCAATCAATATCCGATCCTGCTGCAACTGGCGATGGAAGGCCACGGCATCGTGCTGGCCTGGCGTCACATGATCGACGCCTGCATGCGCGCAGGCTTGCTGGTGCGCGCCTGCGAGGCCAGCGCCAGCCTGGGCGGCGGCTATTATGCGGTGTGGCCGCGCGACCGCATCGAGCACGCGGCGGCGCGCAGTTTCCGCAACTGGCTGGTCGAGGAGAGCGCCGTCGCCGTTGCGGACTGATCGTGCGACGGGCGATGCGGATACAATGGGCGTTGGCAACTTGTCACATGCTCAAGAGAAATGAACCGTCCCTTTAAAATCCCCGAGTCCGTCCTGGTCGTCATCTACACCGCAGCGCTGGACGTGCTGCTGATCGAACGCACCGACAAGGCTGGCTACTGGCAATCGGTCACCGGCTCCAAGGACGCGCCTGACGAACCCCTGGTGCTGACCGCACAACGCGAGGTCGAGGAGGAAACCGGGATTGTGATTAGTGACGAAATCAGTGTTTCGCCGACAGCCGCCAATCGCGTTCCGTGCGATCATCTCAGCGACTGGAAGTTGTCGAACGACTACGAAATCTACCCGGTCTGGCGTCACCGTTATGCACCCGGCGTCACGCGCAACCTCGAGCACGTGTTCGGCTTGCTGGTGCCGCAAGGGATTCCGGTGACCCTGGCGCCGCGCGAGCATACGCGCTACCAGTGGTTGCCGTACCGCGCCGCGGCCGACCTGTGTTTCTCGCCGTCGAACGCCGAAGCGATCCTGCAGTTGCCACAGTACATTTAGGTTGTTGACGTGCATTCGTAACGTCGACGACCGCAGTCTTATTTGAATTCACCAAGAGGTTTTGCCGATCGTATGAAGTTACGCATAGCCACTTACAACATCCACAAGGGGGTCACCTCCTTCAGTGGGCGCCCGCGCATCCATGCGCTCAAGCAGGCGCTGGCGCAACTCGACGCCGACCTGGTGTTCCTGCAGGAAGTGCAGGGTCGTCACGATCGCATCGCCCTGCGCCACGCGGCGCTGTGGCCGCAACAGGCACAGCACGAATACCTGGCCGGCGAATCGCACCATGCCGCTTACGGCGTCAACGCGGTGTATGACCACGGCCATCACGGCAACGCCTTGCTGTCGCGCTTCGCGATCGCCTCGGCGCGCAACCAGGACGTCTCCGATCACGCCTACGAATCGCGCGGCATCCTGCATTGCGTCGTCGAGATCGAGGGCGTGCCGGTGCATTGCTACGTGATCCATCTCGGCCTGTTCGCGGGCGGCCGCCGTCGCCAGACCGCGGCGCTGATCGAAGCGGTGCGCGCGTCGTCGCCGCCGGACGCGCCCATCATCATCGCCGGTGACTTCAATGACTGGGGCAACAAGCTCAGCGAATTCCTGCGCATCCGCCTGGGCGTGAGCGAAGTGTTCGAACAGCATGGCTCCGCGCACGGCCTCATGAGCTACCTGCGCAAGCTCGGCGGCATGCGGCCGGCGATCCAGCCGGCGCGCACCTTTCCGGCGTCGATGCCGATGTTGCGGCTGGACCGCATCTACTTGCGCGGCTTCGAAGTCGAATCGGCGGAAGTCATGCGCGGCGGCCTGTGGGCGAACCTGTCGGATCACGCCCCCATAGTCAGCACCTTGCGCTTAAAATGACGGCAGTCCAACTTCCGTCCTCCCTTTCCTTGCCAGCTCTCTTTCTTGACTATCGCCATCGCGCGGGCCTGCCATGCGCGTAATCAGCTATAGCGGCGACAACAATGTGGTGCTGCTGCGCAGCGGCGCCGAATTCTTTCCAGCGCTGATCGCCGCCATCGACGACGCCCACGTCGAGATCTATCTCGAGACCTACATTTTCCGCATTGACGATACCGGCATCCTGGTGCGCGAGGCCCTGGCGCGCGCGGCCAAGCGCGGTGTCATCGTCAGCGTCATCACCGACTGGGTCGGCACGGGCCGCGTCCACAGCAAGCAGGTCAAGGCGACGCTGACCGCCGCCGGCATCCAGCACCGCTCTTTCAATCCCTGGTTCCGGCGCGGCGTTGCGCGCAGCCATCGGAAACTATGCGTGGTGGATCGCAAATGGGCGTTTGTCGGCGGGCTCAATATCAATGACGATTTTATCGACGACGCCAGCCACGAAATATTGCCGGCGCCGCGCTGGGATTTCGCGGTGCAGATCAACGGGCCGCTGGTCGAGGCGATCCATGAGGAAATGCAAAACCAGTGGATACGCACCGGCAAGATGAAGCTGCGCGCGCGCTGGGATAAATTCAAAATGGCGCGCTATACCCAACATGGCACCGAGCCGGGACAAGCGTTGGCCGGGCTGGTGGTGCGCGACAACCTGCGCAATCGCCGCACCATCCAGCGCGCTTATCTGCAAGCGCTCGGCCGTGCCCGCGAAACGGCGTTCCTCGCCAATCCCTATTTTGCGCCCGGCCGCAAGCTGCGCCGCGCGCTGGAAGAAGCCGCCATGCGCGGCGTCAAGGTGACTTTGCTGCTCGGCGTGGGACAGTTTTATATGCAGGATGCGGTGGCGCATTCCTTCTATCCGAAACTGCTCAAGGCCGGCGTGCGCATCGTCGAATACACCAAGACCCAGCTGCACGCCAAGGTCGCGGTGATCGACGACGAATGGGCCACGGTCGGCTCCAGCAACTACGACGGCCTCAGCCTGTTCGTGAACCAGGAGGCCAACGTCGTCGTCAGCGACGTCGACTTTGCCGCCACCCTGCGCAACGAAATCGAAGTCGGCCTGCGCGAGGGCAGGTTGGTGCAGTTGCAGGATTTCCTCCATTCGCCTTGGTACAAGCGCCTCTGGTACGGCACCGCCTTCCTCATGTATCGGGGAATCATCCGCATCATTACCTTGGGACAGGACGCTTAGCGCTCCTGCATGTCATTGCCTTTACACAAGGCTGGGTCATAATGCACTTTCATTTTTGCAGGCGCATGCGAGCAGATGCGCGATGTTGCCGGCCTGAATGGAATGCCTATCCCATCAATAAAGACAATCAATTTCTCAATATCAATAAATTTAATTAAAGTTCATGCAGCACCGCCATCATGCAGGCACAGATGCGGGTCTTCTAACCTAGATTTTTAAAGGGATGTGACATGAGCAACAAGTTAACCACCTCCGCCGGCGCCCCGGTCGCCGACAACAACAACATCCAAACTGCAGGCCCGCGCGGTCCGGCTCTGCTGCAAGACGTCTGGTTCCTCGAAAAGCTGGCGCATTTCGACCGCGAAGTCATTCCCGAGCGACGCATGCACGCCAAGGGTTCGGCCGCCTACGGTACCTTTACAGTGACGCACGACATCACCAAATACACCAAGGCCAAGATCTTCTCCGAAGTCGGCAAGAAAACCGACCTGTTCCTGCGCTTCTCGACCGTCGCGGGCGAACGCGGCGCGGCCGATGCCGAGCGCGACATCCGCGGCTTCGCCATCAAGTTCTATACCGAGCAAGGCAACTGGGACCTGGTGGGCAACAATACGCCGGTGTTCTTCATGCGCGATCCGCACAAATTCCCGGACCTGAACCGCGCCGTCAAGCGCGACCCCAAAACCAACTTGCGCAGCGCCAACAACAACTGGGATTACTGGACGCTGCTGCCGGAAGCGCTGCATCAGGTCACCATCGTCATGAGCGACCGCGGCCTGCCGCGCTCGTATCGCCACATGCACGGTTTCGGCAGCCACACCTTCAGCTTCATCAACGCCGCCAATGAGCGCTTCTGGGTCAAGTTCGCCTTCAAGACCCAGCAGGGCATCCAGAACCTGACCGACGCCGAAGCCACCGAGCTGGTCGGCCGCGACCGCGAAAGCTCGCAGCGCGACCTGTTCGACGCGATTGAGAACAAGGACTTCCCGCGCTGGAAACTGTTCGTGCAGATCATGCCCGAGAAGGACGCCGGTTCTTATCACCTCAATCCGTTCGACCTGACCAAGGTGTGGCCGCACAAGGACTATCCTGAAATCGAAGTCGGCGTGCTGGAACTCAACCGCAATCCGGAAAACTACTTCGCCGAAGTCGAGCAGGCTGCTTTCTCGCCGGCCAACGTGGTCCCGGGCGTGGGCTTCTCGCCGGACAAGATGCTGCAAGGCCGCCTGTTCTCGTACGGCGACGCGCACCGTTACCGTCTCGGCGTGAACCATTACCAGATCCCGGTCAATGCGGCGCGTTGCCCGGTCCATACGTCGCACCGCGACGGCGCCATGCGCGTCGACGGCAACCACGGCGCGACCCTGGGCTACGAGCCGAACAGCTACGGCCAATGGCAGGAGCAGCCGGATTTCCGCGAGCCGCCGCTGGCCCTCGAAGGCGCCGCCGATCACTGGAACCATCGCGTCGACGAGGACTACTACTCACAGCCGCGCGCCTTGTTCCAGCTGATGACGCCGGCCCAGCAGCAGGTCCTGTTCGAGAACACCGCACGCGCCATCAACGGCGCCTCGGAGCCGGTCGTGCAACGCCATATCGACAACTGCACCAAGGCCGATCCTGCCTACGGTGCCGGTGTAGCGAAGGCAATTGCGGCGCTCAAGGCCGGCAGCAAGTAAGGCAGGGCATACTCGCCGGAAGGTAGTTCCGGCATCGAAAAACGCCGCTGTTCCGCAAGGACGGCGGCGTTTTTTATAGACAAATAAATTTGAATATTTGCGACGTTCATACCGAAAATCCACCGTATCGCCATTGCCCCTGAAATGGACTAAGATGGACGTCCCGGATTTCAACAAGCAAGTCAGTCCACCCCCGGAAAGACTTCGGTAATTCAACAAAAGGAGTGAAACATGGATGACGTCGTTATTGTTGCAGCACAGAGAACAGCGGTCGGTAAATTCGGCGGTTCCTTGTCGAAAATCGCCGCCTCGGATCTCGGCGCGCAAGTCATCAAGGCCTTGCTGGCAAAGACCGGCATCAAGCCGGAAAGCATCAGCGAAGTCATCCTCGGCCAGGTGCTGACAGCCGGCGTCGGCCAGAACCCGGCGCGCCAGGCGGTGATCCGCTCGGGCTTGCCCGACATGGTCCCGGCCTTCGTGGTCGGCAAGGTCTGCGGCAGCGGCCTCAAGGCCGTGCAGCTGGCGGCCCAGGCGATCAAGTGCGGCGACGCGCAGATCGTGATTGCCGGCGGCCAGGAAAACATGAGCGCCTCGCCGCACGTGCTGAACAACTCGCGCGACGGTTTCCGCATGGGCGACGCCAAGCTGACCGACACCATGATCGTCGACGGCCTGTGGGACGTCTACAACCAGTACCACATGGGCATCACCGCTGAAAACGTCGCCAAGAAATACGACATTTCGCGCAAGGAGCAAGACGAGTTCGCCGCCGCTTCGCAGAACAAGGCCGAAGCCGCGCAAAAGGCCGGCAAGTTCAAGGATGAAATCGTCCCGATCGAAATCAAGAACAAGAAGGAAACCATCGTTTTCGACACCGACGAATTCGTCAAGTCCGGCGTCACCGCCGAAGCGCTGGGCGCGCTGCGTCCTGCGTTCGACAAGGAAGGCACTGTCACCGCCGGCAACGCGTCGGGCATCAATGACGGCGCTGCCGCCGTAGTCCTGATGTCGGCCAAACTGGCGGCTGAACTCGGCCTGCCGGTGCTGGCCAAGATCAAGTCGTATTCCTCGGCCGGCCTCGATCCAAGCATCATGGGCATGGGCCCGGTGCCGGCGTCGCAACTGACGCTGAAGAAAGCCGGCTGGAGCCCGCAAGACCTCGACCTGATGGAAATCAACGAAGCCTTCGCGGCACAGGCGATCGCGGTCAACAAGCAAATGGGTTGGGATACCAGCAAGATCAACGTCAACGGCGGCGCGATTGCGATCGGTCACCCGATCGGCGCCTCAGGCTGCCGCGTGCTGGTCACGCTGCTGCACGAAATGATTCGCCGCGACGCCAAGCGCGGCCTGGCCAGCTTGTGTATCGGCGGCGGCATGGGCGTGGCGTTGGCGGTTGAGCGTTGATGTTGTCTTGCCGGACTACGACCCGGCGCGCTGAGCAATAACGCAGCAAAAATGCCGGCCTTGCGGAAACTCCCAAGGCCGGCATTTTCATTTTGACCCGAATTGAATCTACATTGAATCTACATTGAATCTGAGCTGAGTCTGAACCGACATGGACACCACCCGCATCGACAAATGGCTCTGGGCGGCGCGCTTCTTCAAGACGCGTTCGCTGGCCACCGACGCCGTCGAGCGCGGCAAGGTGAAGCTGCGCGGCGAACGCACCAAGCCTTCGCATAACCTCAAGACCGGCGACATGCTGCAGATCGACAACGGCGCCACCGAATGGGAAGTGCAGGTCTGCGGCATCTCCGACAAGCGCGGTTCGGCCGCCGTGGCGCAGGGTCTGTACGGCGAAACCGCCGCCAGCGTCGAAAAGCGCCGATTGCTTGCCGAGCAGCACCATTTCTTCAAGGAACCGACGGCCACGCTCAAAGGCCGCCCGACCAAGCGCGACCGGCGTTTGCTCGATCAGTCCTCGTCCTGAATCCCCTTTTTCTACGCGACGAATCGCGATCTTTCCCTCCCGCAAGCGCTACCGGCGGTGTGGCTTCAATGCCTCCCTCGCCGCAATTTGATGACGTCCTCACTTTTCGTTTGACATTTGTCATGCAATGAATAATAGTACGACCGTTCGCATAAAAAATTCTGCGCTGCCCAGGTAGGCCGAAGACAACAATAAACACCGGTGCAGCAGACCCACACGTTGGCGTTTTTCGAGATACAGCAATGATTGAGACATCATCATCCGTGACACGGCCGAAGTTCATGCGCAAGGGCGAGCTCACGCGCGCCGCAATTCTTGACATGGCCTTGGAGTTGTCCAGCCGCGACGGCCTGGAAGGCCTCACCATCGGTTTGCTCGCCGAAAAAATGAAGATGAGCAAATCCGGCGTGTTCGCCCATTTCGGCTCGCGTGAAGACCTGCAGATCGAAGTCGTGCGCCTGTACCACCATCGCTTCGAACAGGAAGTTTTCTATCCCAGCATCAAGGAGCCGCGCGGCCTGCAGCGCCTGCAAGGCATGTTCGCGCGCTGGGTCAAGCTGGTCAGCGTGGAAATCGCGCTCGGTTGCATCTACATCAGCGGCGCGGTCGAATATGACGACCGTCCCGGCGCCATCCGCGACCACCTGGTGGCAATGGTGCAGGCATGGCGCGACGCGCTGCACCGCTGCATCAACCAATCGATGGAAATGGGCCACCTGCGCGACGACATCAACGTCGAGCAAATGGTCTACGAAATCTACGGCCTGATCCTGGCGCTGCATCACGACGCGCGCTTCCTCAAGATCCCGGGCAGCGTCGAACGCGCGCAGGCTGGTTTCGATCGCCTCATCGACAGCTATCGCAACCCGCAAGTGCCGCAGATTTCGGCGTCTGCCAAGACCGCCAGCAGCAAAACCACAAAACCGGCTGCTAAAAAAGCAGCTTGAAGCAGCTTCAATTCAATCAGAATTATTCCAATCAGTTCCGCCGGAGACCACCATGCCCCAATACAACGCCCCCCTTCGTGACATGCAATTCGTTCTGCACGAGTTGCTCAAGGTGGAAGACGTCCTCAAGACCTTGCCGGCGCACGCCGACACCAACCGCGAACTGATCGACCAGGTGCTGGAAGAGGGCGGCAAGTTCACCTCGCAGGTGCTGTTCCCGCTGAACCATTCGGGCGACCGTGAAGGCTGCACCTACAACAAGGAAACCAAGACCGTCACCCCGCCCAAGGGTTACAAGGAAGCCTACAAGCAATACGTCGAAGCCGGCTGGGCGGCATTGTCCTGTGATCCCGATTTCGGCGGCCAGGGCCTGCCGCTGGTGATGAACAACTCGTTCTACGAAATGCTGAACTCGTCCAACCAGGCCTGGACCATGTATCCCGGCCTGTCGCACGGCGCGTATGAGTGCATCCACGCGCACGGTTCCGACGAGCAGAAGGCGCTGTACCTGCCCAAGCTGATCTCCGGCGAATGGACGGGCACCATGTGCCTGACCGAAGCGCACTGCGGCACCGACCTCGGCATGTTGCGCTCGAAGGCCGAGCCGCAAGCCGACGGTTCCTACAAGATTACCGGCAGCAAAATCTTTATCTCTGCCGGCGAACACGATATGTCGGACAACATCGTCCACTTGGTGCTGGCTCGCCTGCCGGATGCGCCGCAAGGCTCCAAGGGCATCTCGCTGTTCATCGTGCCGAAATTCATGCCCAACGCTGACGGTTCGCTGGGTTCGCGCAACCCGATCACCTGCGGCGCCATCGAAGAAAAGATGGGCATCCACGGTAATGCCACCTGCCAGATGAACCTGGACGGCGCAGTCGGCTGGCTGATCGGCGGCCCGCACAAGGGTTTGAACGCGATGTTCGTATTCATGAACGCAGCCCGTCTGGGCGTCGGCATGCAAGGCCTCGGCCTGACCGAAGTCGCGTATCAGAACGCGCTGGTCTACGCCAAGGACCGCATCCAGATGCGCAGCCTGTCGGGCGTCAAGGCGCCGGACAAGGCCGCCGATCCGATCATCGTGCACCCCGACGTGCGCCGCATGCTGCTGACCGCCAAGGCCTATGCCGAAGGCGGCCGCGCATTCTGCTCCTATGTCGCGCTGCAACTGGACAAAGAGTTGAATCACCCGGATGAAGAAGTGCGCAAGGAAGCCGCCGACCAGGTCGCGCTGCTGACGCCGATCGTCAAGGCCTTCATCACCGACAACGCCTGGATCGCCACTTCCGAGTGTCTGCAAGTCTACGGCGGCCACGGCTACATCTCCGAATGGGGCATGGAGCAATACGTGCGCGACGCCCGCATCAACATGATCTATGAAGGCACCAACACCATCCAGTCGCTGGATTTGCTGGGCCGCAAGATCCTGATGGACAACGGCGCAAAACTGAAGAAATTCGGCGCGCAAGTGCAGGCTTTCATCGAAGACAACGGCACCGACGAAGCGATGTCCGAGTTCATTTCGCCGCTGGCCGACATCGGCGACAAGGTGTCCAAGCTGACCATGGAAATCGGCATGAAGGCTTTCCAGAATCCGGACGAAGTCGGCGCCGCCGCCGTGCCTTACCTGCGCGTCGTGGGCCACATGGTCTACGCCTACTTCTTCGCGCAAATGGCCAAGATCGCGCTGGAAAAGCAGGATTCCGGCGACAACTTCTACAAGTCCAAGCTGGCCACCGCACGCTTCTACTTCGCGCGCCTGCTGCCTGAAACCGCGACCCTGATCCGTCAGGCGCGTTCGGGTTCGTCCAACCTGATGGCGCTGGACGCCGATCTGTTCTAAGCATCTTCATCAGGCTGCAAGCGTGACGGCCGGCAAGTTTTCGAACCTCGCCGTCACGCCAGTGTCATCACAGCACAGCATGCTGTAAAAAATTGCGGGAAGGCGTAGAGTGTCGCAGACCGTCCGGTTTTTGTGACCTGCTTCCTGATCAGCCAGACCTCATTTCTGCATCATTAAAAGGAGACACGCGTGTCCAACTTCATCGTCAAAAAAGTAGCCGTTCTCGGCGCGGGTGTGATGGGCGCCCAGATCGCAGCGCACTGCATCAACGCCAAAGTGCCGGTCGTGCTGTTCGACCTGCCGGCCAAGGAAGGTCCAAAGAACGGCATCGTCCAGCGCGCCATTGAAAACCTGAAGAAACTCAGCCCCGCGCCCTTGGGCAACAAGGAAGACGCATCGCTGATCCAGGTCGCCAACTACGAAGACGACATCGAGCTGCTCAAGGGTTGCGACCTGATCATCGAAGCCATCGCCGAGCGCATGGACTGGAAGCACGACCTGTACAAGAAGGTCGCGCCGCACATCGCGCCGAACGCCATCTTCGCCTCCAACACCTCCGGCCTGTCGATTACTGCGCTGTCGGACGGCTTCGACGCTGAACTGAAAGCGCGCTTCTGCGGCGTGCACTTCTTCAACCCGCCGCGCTACATGCATCTGGTCGAACTGATCCCGACCGCGACCACCAATCCGGAAATCCTCAACCAGCTCGAAGCCTTCCTGACCACCACGCTGGGCAAGGGCGTCGTGCGCGCATTCGATACGCCCAACTTCGTGGCGAACCGCGTCGGCGTGTTCGGCATCCTGGCCACCGCCATCGAAGCGGAAAAATACGGCCTGTCGGTCGACGTCGTCGATGACCTGACCGGCGCCAAGCTGGGCCGCGCCAAGTCGGGCACCTTCCGCACGGCGGACGTGGTCGGTCTGGACACCATGGGTCACGTCATCAAGACCATGCAGGACAATCTGAAGGACGATCCATTCTTCAGCAGCTACGCCACGCCGCCGTTGCTGGCCAAGCTGGTCGAGCAGGGCGCCCTGGGCCAGAAGAGCGGCGCCGGTTTCTACAAGAAGGTCGGCAAGGACATCCTGCGCATCGATCCGGCCAAGGGCGACTACGTCCCGGGCGGCGGCAAGGCCGACGACATCATCGCGCGCATCCTGAAAGAAAAGGATCCGGTCAAGCGCATGAAGGCGCTGCACGATTCGACCAATCCGCAAGGCCAGTTCCTGTGGGCGATCTTCCGCGACGCCTTCCATTACATTGCCGTGCATCTGGAAACCGTCGCCGACAACGCGCGCGACCTCGACTTCGCCATGCGCTGGGGCTTCGGCTGGAGCGTCGGGCCGTTCGAGACATGGCAGGCGTCCGGCTGGCAGCAAGTCGCCACCTGGATCAAGGAAGACATCGACGCCGGCAAGGCGCTGTCGACAGCACCGCTGCCGGCCTGGGTATTCGACGGCCGTGACGGCGTGCACAGCGCGCAAGGTTCGTACTCGCCATCGAAGAAAGCCAACGTGGCCCGTTCTGAACTGCCGGTCTATCAACGCCAGGCATTCCGCGCACCGCTGGTCGGCGAAGGCGCAGCCGACGGCAAGACCGCAGGCACCACCTTCTTCGAAGACGACTCGGTCCGCATCTGGCATCAGAACGACGATGTCCTGATCCTGTCCTTCAAGACCAAGATGCACGTCATCGGCCAGGGCGTCATCGACGGCATCAACAAGGCGCTCGACGAAGCTGAAAAGAATTTCAAGGGCCTGGTGATCTGGCACGCGGACGCAGCCGAAGGCGGCGCGTTCTCGGCCGGCGCCGACCTGCAATCGATGCTGCCGCTGTTCATGTCGGGCGGCGTCAAGGCCATCGAGCCGGTCGTGCATCACCTGCAACAGGCGCATCAACGCCTCAAGTACGCCAACGTCCCGGTCGTAGCAGCCGTTGCCGGCCTGGCGCTGGGCGGCGGTTGCGAATTGCTGCTGCACACCGCCAAGCGCGTGGCTTCGATCGAATCCTACATCGGCCTGGTGGAAGTCGGCGTCGGCCTGATCCCGGCCGGCGGCGGTCTGAAAGAAGCGGCCGTGCGCGCCGCCAAGGAAGCCAAGGGCAACGACATCCTGCAATTCCTCAAGGACTACATGCTGGCCGCGGCTACCGCCAACGTCTCCAAGTCGGCGCTGGAAGCTCGCAAGCTGGGTTACCTCAAGGCCGATGACGTGATCGTCTTCAACCCTTACGAATTGCTGCACGTGGCCAAGGTCGAGGCGCGCGCGATGTTCGACTCCGGCTACCGCCCGGCGCTGGCGCCGCAAGTGCCGGTGGTCGGCCGCTACGGCGTCGGCACCATCATGGCGCAGCTGGTCAACATGCGCGACGGCGGCTTCATCTCCGCACATGACTTCAAGCTGGGCCAGATGATCGCCGAGATCGTCAGCGGCGGCGAAGTCGAAGAGGGCAGCGTGGTCAACGAGCAATGGTTGCTGGACCTGGAACGCAAGGCGTTCATGGAACTGCTGAACCATCCGAAGACTCAGGAACGAATCATGGGCATGATGCAGACCGGCAAACCGGTTCGCAACTAATCGCACGCTGCCACGTAAAAAATCAGGAGCCATAAATGACCAAACAACTTCAAGACGCCTACATCGTCGCTGCGACGCGCACCCCGATCGGCAAAGCGCCGCGCGGCATGTTCAAGAACGTGCGCCCGGACGACCTGCTGGTGCGCGCGATTCAATCCGCGATTGCGCAAGTCCCGGGCCTCGACCCGAAACTGATCGAAGACGCCATCATCGGCTGTTCTTTTCCTGAAGGCGCGCAAGGCCTCAACATGGCACGCAATGCCGTGCTGCTGGCTGGCCTGCCGAACACCATCGGCGGCGTCACCATCAACCGTTATTGCGCATCCGGCGTGACCGCGATTGCGATGGCGGCGGACCGCATCCGCGTCGGCCAGGCCGACGTCATGATCGCCGGCGGCGCCGAGTCGATGTCGATGGTGCCGATGATGGGTTTCCATCCATCGGTCAACATGGGCGCGTTCAAGGACGAAAACATCGGCATGGCCTACGGCATGGGCCTGACCGCTGAAAAAGTCGCCCAGCAATGGAAGGTCTCGCGCGAAGCGCAGGACGCGTTCGCACTGGCCTCGCATCAGAAGGCGATCGCGGCGCAACTGGCCGGCGAATTCAACGATGAGACCACGTCGGTCGACATCATCGAGCGCTTCCCCAACCTGGCGACCGGCCAGATCGACATCAAGACCCGCACCGTCAACAAGGACGAAGGCGCCCGCGCCGACAGCACCATCGAAGCACTGGCCAAGCTGAAGCCGGTGTTCGCCGCCAAGGGCAGCGTCACCGCCGGCAACAGCTCGCAGACTTCCGACGGCGCCGGCGCCCTGATCCTGGTCAGCGAAAAGATCCTCAAGCAATTCAACCTGACGCCGCTGGCGCGCTTCGCCTCGTTCGCCGTGCGCGGCGTACCGCCGGAAATCATGGGCATCGGTCCGAAGGAAGCCATCCCCGTCGCTTTGCGCGCGGCGGGCATCACCCAGGATCAACTGGACTGGATCGAGCTGAACGAAGCTTTTGCCGCGCAGGCACTGGCGGTGATTCAGGACCTGGGTCTGGATCCATCCAAGGTCAACCCGATGGGCGGCGCGATTGCCCTCGGCCACCCGCTCGGCGCGACCGGCGCGATCCGTGCTGCGACCACCATCCACGCGATGCGTCGCAAGAACCTGAAGTACGGCATGGTGACGATGTGCGTCGGCACCGGCATGGGAGCAGCCGGCATTTTCGAACGCATGTAAGCCAGAAGCAAAACGACAAAGCTTAGGAATCAAGCCGCACAGTCATTGGCCGTGCGGCTTTTTTTATCGGAGACATATGGAAATCGAACTCACCAAAAGCAACGGCGTCCTGACCATCGCCTTCAACCGCGAAGAAAAGAAGAACGCCATTACCGCCGCGATGTACCAGCAGCTGGCCGACGCTCTCAAGGACGCCGAAACCGACAACGCGGTGCGCGCCATCCTGTTCACCGGCAAGCCGCAGATCTTCACCGCCGGCAACGACCTCGAAGACTTCCTCAAGAATCCGCCCAGCAGCAAGGACGCGCCGGTGTTCCAGTTCCTGTGGGAGATCAGCCACGTCGGCAAGCCCATCGTCGCCGCCGTGTCCGGCGCCGCGGTCGGCATCGGCACTACCTTGCTGCTGCATTGCGATCTGGTCTACGCCGCCGACAACGCCAAGTTCTCGATGCCGTTCACGCAACTGGGGTTGTGCCCGGAAGCCGCCTCGTCGCTGCTGCTGCCGCATATCGCCGGCTACCAGCGCGCCGCCGAAAAGCTGCTGCTGGGAGAAGCCTTCGACGCTGCCGAGGCGCACGCCATGGGCATGGTCAATCGCGTGCTGACGGCGGAAGAGTTGCTGCCGTTCGCCCAAAAGCAGGCGGCCAAGCTGGCCGCATTGCCTGCCAGCTCGGTGCGAGTCACCAAACAACTGATGAAGAAGAATCGCGTCGCCGCCACCGAGGCGCAGATGGCGGCGGAGATTGAACACTTCGCAAAAATGCTGACGGCGCCGGAAGCCAAGGAAGCCTTCACGGCATTCTTCGAGAAGCGTCGGCCGGATTTCAGCAAGTTCGCCTGAGACCGGTCAATGCATGCGGTGAAGGCAAGAACGCCGGCATCAACCACCGGCGCGATTGAGCCTTTGAGCAGCTTCTGCCACCATGGATTCCCGCAGCGCCCGACGTTTGCCCGAGTCCTTGAGCACCGCTGCCACAATCTCCGGCGGCGATGTGTAGGGCGTACCGCCGGCAAACGGCGGCGCCGGATCGTATTCCATCGCCAGCTGGATTTTTTGCGCGGTCTCGAGGCCGGCAATATCGGCCACGACGCGCAGCGCCATGTCGATGCCGGAGGTCACACCGCCGGAGGTGTAAATATTTCCATCGCGCGTCATCCGGTCATTTGAAACAGTGGCGCCGAACTGCGTCAACATGTCGCGTGCTTGCCAGTGGCCGCCGGCGCGTTTTCCTTTCAAAACCCCCGCCGCGCCAAGCAATAAAGAGCCGGTGCAGACGCCGAATACATAGTCGCATCTGGCGCTTTCCCTGCGCACATACGCTACCCATTCCGGGTCCAGCATCGCTGTATCGATGCCGGTGCCACCGGGTATGACCAGGATGTTCGACGGCTTGGCGGTCGCTCGCGTGACGTTGGGCAACAGTCGCAATCCGCGATCCGTGCGTACCGCCTCCGGCGTAGCGGCCACCAGGTCGACGGTCCATCCGGGTGTGCGCGCCAGCACCTCATAGGGGCCGGTGATGTCCAACTGCACCATGTCGGGAACGGCGATGATATTGACGTGCATGGGCCTGTCTTTTGAAGCGCCCTGGGCCAGTGACCTGGTCGCCGCCGATGCCAGCAATACACTGGCTACACCGCTTGCCTGCAAGATCGTTCTGCGTTTTTGATCCATGTTGACCTCCCCGAAATTTGTCGTATACCCTGAGATGGATTATGCGCAATGGAGCAGGGGAATTTATGCCAAATAGCAGTCCAAAAATGCCAGCGCGACAAGTCGTCATTCTCGTTTTCGACGGTGTGCAGCCGATTGATTTTTCCGGCCCGGCGCAGGCGTTGATCACCGCGAATGAAGAGGGCGCATCACCGCAATACCTGGTCAGCGTGCGGTCATTCACTGCCGGAAAAATCCAGACGGCTTCGGGATTCTCGATCAACGCGGAATCGGTCGATCTCGTTGAGAATATCGACACCCTGCTGATCCCCGGCGGCCCGGGCGTGCATGATGCAGTCCAGAAAAATCTGGAATTCAGGAATGCCTTGCGTCGATTGTGCGAGCGCTCCAGGCGGATATGTTCCATTTGCACCGGCGCCTTCTTGTTGGCGCAGACAGGCATGCTGACGAACCGACGTGCTGTCACGCATTGGCGTTCCTGCGATCGTCTGTCCAGCGAGTTTCCCGAGGTGCAGGTGCAGCCCGATTCACTTTTTCTGAAAGACGGGCAAGTCTGGACTTCGGCCGGCGTGACTGCGGGAATCGATCTGACCCTGGCGTTGATCCAGGAAGACCATGACGCCACTCTCGCTGCGAAAGTCGCGCGGCGACTGGTGGTGTATCTGCGCAGGCCGGGCGGGCAGAATCAGTACAGCGAACCCTTGTCTCTGCAGGAAGCATCGGGAACTCCGTATGCCGACTTGCTTCAGCAGATGATCAGCAAGCCGGAATTGGCGTGGACGGTTGAACACATGGCCTCAATCGCAGGTCAGTCTCTGCGTTCGTTTCATCGGCAATTCAAGGAAGGCACAGGAACGACCCCCTCCAAGGCCTTGGAAAAGATCCGTACCGAACTGGCGCGAACTTACCTGCATACCACCGATATGCGCATGAAGCAGATCGCCGCTAAAGCAGGCTTCGACTCGGAAGATGCGATGCGCGACGCCATTGTTCGCCAGTTCGGACTCTCGCCGAAAGAAATGCGCGAACGATTTTAGCCATGCAGGTGGTGCCGCTGGATAGGCCCATCTTCTTTTCCCCTGGCGTCTTGACGACTGACCCGGCGCCATGCCGCGGACGTTGTCGCGCATGCCGCTCCTGTTCTCGTCGGACAAATAACACCCAGTTTTAGCAAAATTGGAAAGTGTTTGCAAAATGGAAGAAGTTTCCATAAAATGATTTCCATCCAATAGGCCTCGAATTTTTTGAGGTCGCCATCTTGGTATGGAGACGTCCATGACAGCAGTATTGCAACGCAGTTTCCGGGTCCTTGAGGAACTCGCCATCGCCCCTGAAGGCAGGACCCTTTCCGAACTGGTCAACGAACTGGGATTGCCCCTGAGCGCGACCCATCGCCTGCTCGCGGATCTGATCGAGCAGGGCTATGTGCGCAAGGATGAACGGCGCGGCGAATTCCTGCTGACGATGAAGATGCCTGCGCTCGGCCTGCGCTTTCTGAGTGCGGCCGGCATCGCCGATATCGCCCAGCCCATCCTCGAACGCCTGGCCGGACAATGCGGCGAGCTGGTCCGGCTGGCGCTGGTGGAAGACGATCAGCTGATCTACGTCGCCAAGGCGCAAGGCGCCCGCCAAGGCATCGTGTATGACCCGGAGATGGGGCGTCCGGTGACCTTGTCGGTCAGCGCCGCCGGCATCGTCTGGATGTCGACCAAGACCGAGGAAGAAGCCATGGCGCTGGTGTCGCGGCAGGGCTTCGGTACGCCAGCGGAATTCGGGCCGCGTGCGCCGACCACCTTCAAGGCATTGATGCCGATGGTCGAACTGGCGCGTAGCCGCAAGTTCGCCACCACGCAGGACATGTTCCTGCCCGCGATGAGCTCGATGGCGACGCCGGTCTACGGACCTGCGCAGGAAGTGCGCGCCGTGCTGATCATCGCCGGACCGATGTCGAGATTGTCGGAAGAAAAGATGGAAGAACTTGCTCCCGTTCTGCAGTCCACTGCACAGGAGTTGTCGGCAGCCAGCAGCGTGTCGCCGATGTTCCGGCGCGCACTGAATTCCCGGCAGACCGAGCCTGCCTCATAAGAATTAACACCATCGCCGGCAGGCGAAACTGAACAACTGATTCAACGCCAACCGGCTCGTTGCTGCGCGCCGGCGGGGGAGTGTTTGCGCGCAAAAAAAGCAGCTATCTAAAACCACCAAGAGCGACTAACAAAACGTCGATGGCAGGCGCGCCGACGAAGACAGTACGAAAGTACGGCTAGGAGCAGCAACGCCGCCAGCGGCGTTTTGTTAGTCGCTCATAATAATCAACAAGGAGACTGAGATGAGCAGTTCATCGCATCAACATGACGGCAATGCCATGGCCAATCGGGCGGTAACGGCCGCCACCATGGGCACCGCCCTGGAATGGTTCGACTTCACGCTGTACGGTGCGGTCGCGGCCACCATACTTCCCAAGCTGTTCTTCCCTGCGCTGGAACCGACCTCGGCGTTGCTGGCATCGCTGGCCACCTTCAGCGTCGGCCTCGCGGCGCGTCCCCTGGGCGCGATCATCTGCGGCTACTTCGGCGACAAGATCGGCCGTCGCAATCTGATGCTGGGAACGGTGTCGGCGATGGGCATTACCTCGGTGCTGATGGGCTTGCTGCCGACCTACGCGCAAATCGGCGTCTGGGCACCGATCCTGCTGGTGATCCTGCGCATCCTGCAAGGCTTCGCGCTCGGTGGCGAATCGACCGGCGGCCAGTTGATGGCGCTGGAACATGCACCGGCCGCACTGCGCGGACGCTACTCGGGCCTGATCGGCATGTGTGCGCCGCTCAGCCAGATATTGGCGAACGGGGTGTTGCTGGGGCTGGCGGGACTGATGAGTGCGGAGGCTTTCGAAAGCTACGGCTGGCGCATTCCGTTTGTCGCCAGCTTTGTCCTGGTGATCGTCGGACTCTACATCCGCCTCAAGGTGAACGAAACGCCGGCCTTCGTCGAGCTGAAGAAATCCGGCGTCTCCACCCAGGGCCGGCCGCTGCGCGACGCCTTCCGCCTGCACTGGAAAACCATCCTGCGCATGATGCTGTTCTTCTGCGGCCCGACCGCGCTGTTCTACCTGGCCGTGGTGTTCACGCTGAGCTACCTGACCAACAACCTGGGCGTGCCCAAGCAGACCGGCTTCAAGCTGCTGATGATCGCCAATGCCTGCGCCATCGTCGGCTCCATCGTGGGCGGCCGCGTCAGCGACAGGATCGGCCGCAAGCGCGCACTGATGATCGCTTCCGCCGCAACCTTCGTCATCATGCTGGCCTATTTCCCGGCGATGGAGACGCGCAACTTCGCCGTGATGGCGATCGCCATGGGTTTGTTCATGTGCTTTACCCAGGTGCAGACCGGCATCCAGCCGGTCGCCTTCGCTGAAGCATTCCCGACCAATGTGCGTTACACCGGTTCGGCGCTGGCCTTCACCGGCGCCAGCCTGTTCGCCGGCGGCCCTGCGCCGGTGGTGGCGACCTGGCTGGTCAAGCTGGGCAACGGTTCGCCGTGGGGCCTGGTGGCGCTGGTGGCGGTGCTCAATATCGTGTCCTTCATCATGATCGCCATCGGTCCCGAGACCGCCGGCAACGACATGAACCGCATCGACTCCGATCTCGGCGGCGTGCAGGCCTATCCCGATGGCGCCAAGCGGGCAACGGTGTAAGGCATTCATCAGCAAGCAACAAGGAATCAGCATGACAATCAAGGGAACCGGCCTGTTGGCCATCTGGAGCACCGTGAATGCGGACTTCGAGACCGACTACCTGCACTGGCTGACGCGTGAGCATGTGTTCGAACGCGTCGCGGTGCCGGGCTTCCGATCCGGCCGGGTGTTTCGCCGCCGCGGCAGCGCGCCTTCGGAGTACATGATCCTGTACGAGCAGGACAATGCGCAGGTCATGAGCAGCGACGCCTATCAGGCGCGCCTGAACCAGCCGACGCCGTGGACCCAGCGAGTGATGCCGAACCTGCAGAAGTTCAGGCGCGGCGGCGGTACGATCGTCAAACAGAGTGGCCACGCCTGTGCGTTTGGCGCGCGCCTGGCGGTGGCGCGCTTTGAAGACGGCTTGCCGGACGCCTTGCTTGGCGACGACTCGACCGCCACGTGGAAGCGCATCTCGGACATCGATCGCGTGGTGAACCTGTATGCGATGGAAGTGGCGGCCGACGGCACGCAGATCGCCACCAAGGAAAAGTCGATGCGGCGCGGCGGCGAGGGAATATTCAAGGGCGTCTTCTTGTTGGAAGCCCTGGACGACAACGCGCTGGAGCGCTCCCTCGATGCTGCGGTTGCGGACCTGGCGATTCCGGCCACGCAATTTGAAACCTACGATCTGGTGTTTGCGTACGCGGATCGACCGGCCGGCTGATCTGGCTGCTGATGGCGGTTGAGAAGAAAAGGGCCGCATCCATGATGCGGCCCTTCTGCATCAAGGCAACAAAATCGACAGTTCCTCCGCGCCTCTTTTGAGGACCGGCAGGAACTGCTCCTCCATTTGCCTGCGACTCACGCGGGTCGCCTGCACGCCGACATTGAGCGCGGCCACCACGTTGCCGCCGGCGCCGCGCACGGGCACGGCGATCGAACGCAAACCGACTTCCAGTTCTTCATCGATCAAGGCATAGCCGTCTTCACGCACGGCGGCCAGGATTTCGCGCAGGCGTTTCTGCGACACCACCGTCTTGTCGGTCATGGCGCGCAGCTTCACCTTGCTGAAGTAAGTCTTGAGCTGGTCTTCCGGCAGATGCGCCAGCATCGCGCGACCCAGCGACGTGCAATACGCCGGCAGCCGGCTGCCGGTGTTGAGCGCGACCGACATGACGCGTGACGCGGCCGAGCGGGCCACATACAACACCTCGGTGTCATCCAGCACGGCCAGTGAGCAGGACTCGCCCAGCGTGCGGCTGATGTTGTTCAGGTAAGGCTGGGAAGAGACCGTCAACGGCGTCGACGAAAGGTAGGAATAGCCCAGCGTCAGGATCTTCGGACCCAACGAAAAGTTATTCACGTCGGCATCCGCATAACCGAGCTGGCGCAGCGTATGCAGGCAGCGGCGCACGGCGGCGCGCGGGATGCCGGTCTTCTGGCTGATCTGGGCAATCGTCAGGCTGCGGCGCGAATCGGCGAAGGCGCGGATGACGGCCAGGCCGCGCGCCAGCGAGGTCATGAAGCTGGGATCGGTGAGGGCGTCGATTTCTTCGGCGATGCTCAGGCTGCGCTCGGCGGCAGGGGCCGTATCGGCGTCGTCAGTGGATTTCGGCGGTGCTTTCTTGTTGGCGTTCCTGGGCATGGTCTCGGGGGGGGGAGGAGGGAAGTAGATTCGTATTCTAAACATTTGTGCGGTGAACGAACACAACCGCTTCCGGCTTATTGACGATGAAACCGCCATTTCTCTACACTGGATGTGCGAAATATGACTATTTGTTCGATTATCGAACATTCCAGATTGGTACACTTCAGAGAGACGCATCGTGATCGATAAAACTTTTGAGTCTTTGGAACAGGCGGTGGAAGGCATCCACGACGGCGCCACCATCATGATCGGCGGCTTCGGCAACGCCGGCATGCCGTCCGCGCTGATCGACGCGCTGATTGCCCAGGGCGCGCGTGAACTCACCATCGTCAACAACAACGCCGGCAACGGCGAAACCGGGCTGGCGGCGCTGCTCAAGGCCGGACGGGTGAAGAAGATCATCTGCTCCTTCCCGCGCCAGACTGATTCCCAAGTGTTCGACGCGCTCTACCGCGCCGGCAAGATCGAACTGGAACTGACGCCGCAAGGCAATCTCGCAGAACGCATCCGCGCCGCCGGCGCCGGCATCGGCGGCTTTTTCAGCCCGACCGGATACGGCACCATGCTGGCCGAAGGCAAGGAAACGCGTCTCATCGATGGCCGCCACTACGTGCTGGAGTCGCCCATCCACGCCGACTTCGCATTGATCAAGGCGTTGCGCGGCGACCGCTGGGGCAACCTGGTCTATCGCAAGACCGCGCGCAACTTCGGCCCCATCATGGCCATGGCCGCCAAATGCACGATCGCGCAAGTCAGCGAAGTCGTGGCGCTGGGAGAGCTCGATCCGGAAGTCATCGTCACGCCGGGCATCTTCGTCCAACGCGTGGTGCAGACCGGCGTGCAAACCAGTATCCCGAGCAATCTGCAGGAGGCCGCACAATGAGCCGCTATACCCGTGAACAAATGGCCGCACGCGTGGCCCGCGACATTCCCGAAGGCGCCTACGTCAACCTCGGCATCGGCCTGCCTACCAAGGTCGCCAACTACCTGCCGGCCGACAAGGAAATCTTCCTGCAAAGCGAAAACGGCCTGCTCGGCATGGGCCCCGCGCCGGCACCAGGCGAAGAAGACGAAGACCTGATCAACGCCGGCAAGCAGCCGGTCACGCTGCTGACCGGCGGCGCCTATTTCCACCACGCCGATTCCTTCGCCATGATGCGCGGCGGCCATCTCGACATCTGCGTGCTCGGCGCCTTCCAGGTATCGGCCGGCGGCGACCTAGCCAACTGGCACACCGGCGCGCCGGATGCGATCCCCGCGGTGGGCGGCGCGATGGATCTGGCCAGCGGCGCCAAGCAGGTGTTCGTGATGATGGAGCATCAGACCAAGAACGGCGAAAGCAAGATCGTCGGTCAATGTGCCTATCCGCTCACCGGCATCGGCTGCGTCAATCGCATCTACACCGACCTGGCCGTGATCGACGTCACGCCGCAGGGCCTGCAGGTGCTGGAAATAGTCGAGGGATTGTCCTTCGAAGAATTGCAAAAACTGACCGGCGCAACGCTGCGCCCGGCCGCCTGAGCTACATGACTGCAGTGAGGAAAACATGACAGACGTATTTATCTGCGACGCTGTTCGCACTCCCATCGGCCGTTTCGGCGGCGCGCTCAAGGACGTGCGCGCCGATGACCTCGGCGCCGTTCCGATGCGCGCGCTGATGGAGCGCAATCCTCAGGTGGATTGGAGCACCGTCGACGACGTGATCTACGGCTGCGCCAACCAGGCCGGCGAGGATAACCGCAACGTCGCGCGCATGTCGCTGCTGTTGGCCGGCCTGCCGCAGGACGTGCCGGGCGCGACCATCAATCGCCTGTGCGGATCGGGTATGGATGCGATCGGCATCGCTGCCCGCGCCATCAAGTCCGGCGAGGCGCAACTGATGATCGCCGGCGGCGTGGAATCGATGACGCGTGCACCGTTCGTGATGGGCAAGGCCGACAGCGCTTTCTCGCGCCACGCGGCAATCCATGACACCACCATCGGCTGGCGTTTCATCAATCCGCTGATGAAGGCGCAGTACGGCGTCGACGCCATGCCCGAGACCGGCGAAAACGTCGCCGACGATTTCCGGATCAGCCGCGCCGACCAGGACAAGTTCGCGGTGCACAGCCAGGCCAAGGCGGCCGCGGCGCAGCAGAACGGCATCCTGGCGCAAGAGATCGTGCCGGTGATCATTCCGCAAAAGAAGGGCGAGGCGATTACCGTGACGCAGGACGAGCATCCGCGCGCCACCAGCATGGATGCGCTGGCCAGACTCAAGCCCATCGTCAGGGCTGACGGCAGCGTCACCGCCGGCAACGCCTCCGGCGTCAACGACGGCGCCTGCGCCTTGCTGCTGGCCGGCGCCGACGCGGTGGAAAAATTCGGCCTGAAGCCGCGGGCGCGCATCCTCGGCATGGCCACTGCGGGGGTCGCGCCGCGCATCATGGGCATCGGTCCGGCGCCCGCCAGCAAGAAGCTGTTGGCGCGGCTGGGTCTGGACATCGCACAGATGGATGTGATCGAACTGAACGAAGCCTTCGCTTCGCAGGGATTGGCGGTGCTGCGCGAACTTGGCGTGGCCGATGACGATGCGCGCGTGAATCCCAACGGCGGCGCCATCGCTTTGGGCCATCCGCTCGGCATGAGCGGCGCACGCCTGGTGACCACCGCGACTTACCAATTGGAACGCGTTGGCGGCCGTTACGCCTTGTGCACCATGTGCATCGGCGTGGGACAGGGCATTGCGATGGTCATCGAGCGGGTTTAATCGAAGAGGCGTACTCGGCCGACGGTCTTACTCGCGCGACTGATTGAAAATCGGCGAGGACGGACTGTTGCCCGCCAGCTCACGCGCAGCGGCGAGCAGATCGGGGCCGAGGCTCTCCATGCGGCGCATGTCGAGCCGTTGCAGCGGGCCCGCGATACTGATTACGCCGATGGCCGCATAGCCGGTGCGCTGTATCGGCGCCGCCATCGCCGTCATGCCCGGCGCAAATACTTCACTGATGAGCGCATAGCCGCGACGACGGCTTGCCTGGATGAATTCCAGCAAAGCCTGGATCGTCGTCGGCGCGTTGGGACCGTAGTCCTTGGGCTTGCCGAAGCCTTGCCTCGACACCAGTTCCAGCGCACGCTCGTCGGACATCGTCAGCATCCATGCGTGGCCGGTGGCGGAGCACGACAGCACCGTGTCCATCCCCATGTCCGGATCGTAGCGCAAGCCCTTCCTGGCGCCTTGCGACTTCGCCACCCACGTCAGCCGGTCGCCGTCGACGATGGCCAGCCGCACCAGTTCCCCCGATATTTCCGCCAGCCGGTCCAGCGTCGCCTGGGCCACGTCGACGATGCCCGACGTCGCCAGATAACTGAGTCCGAGGCCAACCAGTTTGGTCGTCAGCACGTAGTCGCCATGCTCGCGAATCTGACGCACATAGCCGCAGCGCACCAGGTCGGTCAGCAGGCGATGACAGGCGCTGCGCGGGATCTCGAGTTCATCGGCCAGCAGGGTCAGCGGCGTCGCTTCCGCCTGTGCCGCCAGGTACTCCAGTATCCCCAGCGTGCGCTCCAATACGCCATTCATTGCGGTCCGTCTCCATTGTAATTTTCATGATGCGGAATCAAATTCCAGTGTGGAATTATGTTCCAGAAGCGCTGATATTATCCGCTCAGAACACCGAAGTAAATCTGTAAATGTGTCGAATTAATTCAGGTTACATAAGGCTTTCAGACTGGATTTGAAGTTCTCGCAGCGAATTGAAATTTATTTTTCGGCAGTTCTATTAATAAAAATATGTTCGATTATCGAACAACCAGATAAATTAATTTCCAACAGGAGACAAGGATGAGCACGAGCAGTTATCAAGACTCTCAGCAGGCCGCGCACGAACGCATGGGGACGCGCGCCGTCACCGCCGCAACCGTCGGCACGGCGCTGGAATGGTTCGACTTCACACTGTACGGCGCGGTCTCCGCGACCGTGCTTCCCAAGCTGTTCTTCCCCTCGATGGATCCGACCAACGCCTTGCTGGCCTCGCTCGGCACCTTCGGCGTCGGCCTGGCGGCGCGTCCTCTCGGCGCCATCATCTGCGGCCATCTGGGCGACAAGATCGGACGCCGCAACCTGATGCTCGGCACCGTCACGATCATGGGTCTGGCGTCCGTGCTGATGGGCCTGTTGCCGACCTACGCCATGATCGGCGTGTGGGCCCCGATCCTGCTGGTGCTGCTGCGCATCATCCAAGGCTTCGCGCTCGGCGGAGAATCGACCGGCGCACAACTGATGGCGCTGGAACATGCCTCCCCGGATCGCCGCGGCAAGTATTCGGGTCTGCTGGGTTTGTGCTCACCGCTCAGCCAGATCATGGCCAACGGAGTGCTGCTGCTGATTTCATCGTTGTTGACCAATGACGCCTTTGAAAGCTACGGCTGGCGTATTCCCTTCGTCCTCAGTTTCGTGCTGGTGGTGGTCGGTCTCTACATCCGTCTGAAAGTCGATGAGACGCCCGCCTTTGTGGAACTCAAGAAGACCGCCGCCGCGCGCGTCAGCAGCCCGCTGAAAGACGCCGTGCGTTTTCACTACAAGACGGTGCTGCGCTGGATGTTCTTCTTCTGCGGCCCGGCAGCGCTGTTCTACCTGATCGTGGTGTTCTCGCTGAGCTATGTCACCAAGACGCTGGAAGTGCCCAAGCAAACCGCCTTCCTGCTGCTGATGGGCGCCAACGTCTGCGCCATCGTCGGCGCACTGGCCGGCGGCATGCTGAGCGACAGGATTGGCCGCAAGAAGGCGTTGGCGGTCGGTTCGATTGCCACACTGCTGATCCTGTTCGTGTACTTCCCGATCCTGGAGACCAGGAGCTTCTTCCCGATGCTGGCGATCATGGGCTTGTTCCTCGGCTTCACGCAATTCCAGAGCGGCATCCAACCGGTGGCGTTTGCCGAGGCGTTCCCGACCAATGTGCGCTACTCGGGATCCGCGCTGGCCTACACCGGCGCCAACCTGCTGACCGGCGGCCCGATGCCGATCGTGGCGGTCTGGCTGCTGAGCAAGTTCAACGGCTCGCCTTGGGCGGTGGTTGGCGTGTGCGTGGTGCTGAACCTGCTGTCATTGCTCATGATCATGTGGGGACCGGAGACGCGCGGCATCGACATGAACCGCGTCGATACATCGCATGACGCGGCTGCGCACGACGGCACCGTTGCCGGTGTGCAGACGCGCCGGGCCACCTGAAAACCGATTCAATACTGACTTCATCTATGTCCAAGCTTATCTACGTCCTCAACGGCGCCAACCTGAACATGCTCGGCAAGCGCGAGCCGGAAATCTACGGCACCACCACGCTGGAGGAAATTCGCCTGCGCACGCTGGCCGAGGCCAAAGAGCTGGGGCTGGAGTGCGACTTCCGCCAGACCAATCACGAAGGCGTCATGGTCGACTGGCTGCAGGAAGCCTTCGAGCGCGACGCCGGCGTGATCATCAATCCGGCGGGATTTTCGTTCGCCTCGATTCCGGTGCTGGATGCCGTGAAGCTGATGTCGCAACCGGTGGTCGAACTGCACATCAGCAACATCCATCAGCGCGACGAAGCGCATCGGCATTCGCTGGTGTCGCTCGCGGCCAGGGCGGTGATCTGCGGCCTTGGCGCCGCAGGTTATCCGATCGCGGTTCGGGCGATCGCGGCGTTGATGGAAAATTGAAGTTACTCGGGGGAGGGAAAACGGGCTGTCCGGATGGATTCGGACAGCCCGTTTTTTCTTGAAGCGCAGAGAAGGTCTTTTACAGTTGCGCGAGGAAGTCGCCGACCAGCGCGGCAAAGGCTTCGGGCTGCTCAACGGCGCTGATGTGCGAAGCGCCTTCGATCACCTGCAGCTGCGCGCCGGCAATGGCGTCGGCCAGCGCCTGTCCCATCGCTACCGGCGTTCCCTGGTCGAGCGCGCCGGCGATCACCAGCGTCGGTACGGTGATCTTGCCCAGCCGTGCAGTGGTGTCGACCCTGCCGACGGCGTTGCAGCAGCCGACATAGCCTTGCGCGTCGGTGCTGGTCAGGCGCTCGCGGAAGCGGGCAACGGTGGCGGCCTGGCCGGCCCGGAAGTCGTCATGGAAATAACGCCCCATGACGGCGTCGGCGATCGCCTCGATGCCTTGCTCGCGCACCGTGACGATACGTTGCCGCCAGGCTTCGCGTGCAGCCTCCGGATAGGTCGACGTGGTGTTGGCGAGCACCAGCGCGCGCACCAGTCCCGGATGGCGCAGCGCCAGTTCCTGTCCCGCCATGCCGCCCATGGACAGGCCCACCCAGACTACCGGTCCGGTATCGAGTTCGCGCAGCAGGCGCGCGGCGTCGTCGGCCAGGTCGGCCATCGAATACAAGTCCTCACCTTCACCCTTGTCCGAACTGCCGTGGCCGCGATGATCGTAGGCGATCACGCGGCAATCGCTTGCCAGTTGATTGGCCAGGCCGTCCCACATCATCAGGTCGGCGCCGATGGCATGCGACAGCACCACCGTATGGCGTGGTGCGCGACCGTTGCGCGGCTCGCGCACGGTGTAGTGCAGCGCGGGTGAAGAGAGCGTGCGGCCCTGTTTGCCGATGCCCGGATGGCAGGTGTCGGCCGGACGCTGCGGTTCGACCTTGTAGCCGATCTGCTCGCCCACCTCACGCAGGATTTGCTGGGCGTGACTGAACGCGGTGTTGCCCGCCGGGACGCCGGCGTAGATGGCGGACTGGATCAGCACTTCCTTCATTTCATCGGGCGTCAGGCGCGTGGCGGCGTCGCCCAGCAAGCCGGCGCGCACGTGCAGTTCGAATTCTTCCCAGCGGCCCAGCGCAATCGTGATGGCCAGCACGATGATGCGGCGGGTCTTGTGGTCGAGACCGGGACGGCCCCAGATTTCATTCCAGGCGAAGCGCGTGATCAGGTTCTGAAACTCGGCGTTGAAGTTGGTGGCGCCCGCCACCGAACGGTCTACCCAGGCATCGCCGAGGACGCTGCGGCGATTGCGCATGCCGCGCTCGAAATCGTGGTCGAGAGGATCGAAGCTCATGGTGGTCTCAGTCGTTTTTGTCAAGAAAAAGGGATGACGGGCGGCGCTGCAGCAAGCTCTTCAATTGATGCTCCGCCAGTGTGCGCGCTGCACTCAGCGCCTGAACCGGATCGAACAGATCTTGCACCCGGCGGATGTCGATCTGCTTGCCGAGTTGAGCGTCGTCGTTGATCGCCGCAGTCAGCACATCGGCCAGCTGGCCTTGCGTCGCCACGGTCTGCTGCGTAAGTTTTTCCAGCAAGGCGTGCGCAGCGGGACGGCCGATGGCGCCCGCCAGAAAGATCGATGCCGCTTCGGCAAATACCAGCCCTTGCAGCGCATCGATATTGCGGCGCATGCGGTTGGTGTCGACAACCAGTCCGGCGAAGGCGTCATTCAGTGCGTTGAGAGCGCCGTGCGCGCCGAGGAACAGCGCCGGCCATTCGGCCAGTTCCGCCTGCCAGTTGCCAAGACCGCGTTCATGCTGCTGCGCCATGGCGGACAGCAAGGCGGCCGCGTGATGAGGCGCACGGTTGGCCGCGGCCAGCGCGATCATGGATGACACCGGATTGCGTTTGTGCGGCATGGCCGAGGAGCCGCCGCGGCCGTTGCCGGCGGGTTCGGCCAGCTCGGCGATTTCACCTTGCGCCATCAGGCTGAGGTCGGTCGCCAGCTTGCCGAGGCTGCCGGTGAGCACTGCGACTTCCATGCCGAGCCGGACCCATTCATCGCGCTGGGTGTGCCAGGCGGCGTCCGCCTTTTTCAGCTGCAAGGCGTCGGCCATGCGTTGCGCCACTGCGGGGCCTTTGTCGCCGAGCACGGCCAGCGTGCCGACCGCGCCGCCCAGTTGCAGTTGCAGGGCGCGCGCGGATTGTGCGCGCAGTTGTTCGCGTGCGCGCACCAGCGGCGCGGCCCAGCCGACCAGCTTGAAGCCGAAGCTGGTGACCTGCGCCGGCTGCATCAGCGTGCGCGCCAGCACCGGCGTGGACAGATGTTGCCCGGCCAGCTTCAGCAAGTGTGCGGTCAACTGGTCGAGCTCCACGTCAATCAGTTGCAAGGCCTTGCGCGTGGCCAGCACCATTGCAGTGTCGAGCACGTCCTGGCTGGTGCTGCCCCAATGCACGTGCGCGGCCGCTTCCTGGTTGTCGAGCGCCACGGTTCGGGTCAGCTCCTTGACCAGCGGAATCGCCAGCGCGCCGGCGCGCCGACCGGCTGTGACGATGGCCGCGATGTCGTAGCGATGTACATCGCAGGCATCGCCAATCGCACGTGCTGCGGCTGCGGGGATGACGTCCTCGGCGGCTTCGGCGTTCGCCAGCGCCGCCTCGAAGTCGAGCATCGCCTGGACGATGGCGGCATCGTCGAAGACTGCCATCATCTCCGGCGTGGTCAGAAAACTGTCGAACAGGGAAACGCTCATGGGGAATTCCTCAGCTTCTTATGTGTAGTCGAAGAATACGGTTTCCTGCGCGCCCTGCATATGGATGTTCCACAGATAGGAGCCGTCCGCCTGCTTCTTCGCAATCAGGGTATCGCGGCGTTGCGCGGGCACCTGAGCCAGCAGCGCCGAGTGCGCCAGCCCGGCGTCGTCTTCGAGGAATACGGCAGTGAACTGATGCTTGGTCAGGCCGCGCGCAAACACGGTGATGTACGCCGCCGGCTTTCCGGACGCAGCCGCCGGCGGCTGCGACACCTGCAGCGTGAAGCCGCCTTGTTCGCCGCTCGGTACGCGGCGATAGCCGGGGATGGCGTGCGCGGCTTCCTGCGATGCGCTGGCCGGCATCCAGGCTTCGATCCAGGCGTCATTGATGGCGACGCCGTCGCCGTCGAAGACGGCGCCCGTGATGCGGATGGTCGATGCGCTGCTGTCCACGCCGGTCGTCAGGTCGACGGCCCAGCGCCAGGCTTCATGCGGAAAAGGACCGATGGTCTGCGATGTGGTGATCTTGCTTGTCATGATGTTGTCCAATTGTTCAAAGGCCCATCGGCGTGGCATCGCGGCCGCGCAGCACGATGTCGAATTCATAGCCGAGCATCTTGTCGTCGACGGTCTGCTCCAGGCTGAAGCGCGAGATCAGGCGCTGGCGCGCCGCCGCATCCGGAATACTCTGGAAGATCGGGTCGTACTCGAACAGCGGATCGCTGGGGAAGTACATCTGCGTCACCAGGCGTTGCGCATACACGTTGCCGAACATCGAGAAATGGATGTGCGCCGGACGCCAGGCCTTGTGATGGTTGCCCCAGGGATAAGGGCCCGGCTTGATGGTGACGAAGCGATAGCGGCCGTCGTCGTCGGTCAGCATCTTGCCGAGGCCGGTGAAGTTGGGATCGAGCGGGGCGTCGTGCTGATCCTTCTTGTGCCAGTAGCGGCCGGCGGCGTTGCATTGCCAGACTTCCAGCAGTGAATTGCGCACCGGCTTGCCGTCCTCATCGAGCACGCGGCCGGTGACTACGATCTTTTCCCCCAACGGTTCGCACTTGCCCTGGGCGGTCAGGTCCATGTCGTGCGGCAGGATCAGTTTCGGCGAGGCGAACAGATTGGTGGTCGTGGCCTGCTCGTCGCGCACCCGCAACGGCGCCAGCGTCGGGCCGCGTTTGAGGGTGGATTTGTAGGCGGGATGGATCAGTTCCGGATAGACACCGGGTTCGATGGCGTCGAATTGCATGGGCTCTCCTCAATGGGCTGTCGGCTGGCCCGCAACGGCATGGGGATGTCTCCTGCACGTTCCGCGGGCGGTGGGCAAATCATAGGGAAAACGCCCTTGCGCCCACAAGCGCGGAGCAGCGCACAACATTCGCCATTCGCCCTATTTGTGCGAGAATCGCACAAATAGGGTCTTTTCCGCATTTGCCATTCGCCGAGGAAATCATGGTTCCCATCACACCAGAACTGCAACGCCAGACAAGGGCAGAAGAGGATGCCGGCCTCGGGCAACCGCTCAAGCGCGATATCGTCGCCGGTCTGGAGAAAGGCCTGCAAGTGATCGAGGCCTTCGACCAGGAACGCACGCGCCTCACCATTGCTGAAGTCGCGCAACGCACCGGGCTGACACGCGCCGCCGCGCGCCGCTACCTGATCACGCTGACCCACCTCGGTTACATGCGGCACGACAACAAGACCTTTTCGCTGACGCCGACCGTGTTGCGCCTCGGCCAGTCCTACCTCCATTCGGCGCGCCTGCCGCGCATCGTCCAACCGTTGCTGTATCGGTTGGCGTATTCGCTGGGCGAGGCGGCGTCCTGCGGCGTGCTCGATCACGATCAACTGGTGTGTGTTGCGGCGGTCAGCGCCGGCCAACTGGTGTCGACCACGCTGCAACCGGGTACGCGCGTGCCGGCGTATTGCACCGCCAACGGCCGCATCCTGCTGGCCAATCTGCCGCATCAGCGCATGGCGCAGATGCTGGACAAGCTGGACGTCGAGCAGATCACCTCGCACACGATTACCGACAAAGTGCTGCTCGGACAGGAGATCGTCCGCACGCGCGAGCAGGGCTATGCGCTGGTCGATCAGGAGCTGGAACTGGGCCTGCGCACCATGGCCGTGCCGCTGCGCAATTTCCGCGGCGATGTGGTCGCAGCGATGAACATCAGCGTGCACGCCGCCCGCATGAAACTGGAAGACATGGTTGAACGCTGCCTGCCTGCGCTGCTGAAAATACAAGTCGAAGCAGGTGCCTTGCTGTAGCCTGATTTACCCCTTCTCCGCAGTCATCGTCTCCTTCGCGATGGCCATCGACGTCCGCAAAAAGCGAGCTCGTTCAATCTCGCTGTTGCCGCTCTCCAACTGCAATGAAAACCGCATAACCTAGCGCGGTTTTCTACGTTGGTGCAGCCGGCGCCGGGACCTACACTAGGCCCGGATTCAATTTCAAACCTACGCATCCGGATTCGGGCAAGACGCCCGGCGGGCGCGCACTCAGCTCATAGAAAACCGCCATGATTTTTTCCAAGAAACTGCAGCGCCTGGCGCTGGCCGTCGCCATGTTCTCCGCCGCCGTGTCGGCGCACGCCAATGACACCATCCGCATCGGCCTCAACCCCGGCGTGACCATCGACGTCGTCCAGTTCGTCAAGCAGCAAGCGGCGGCGCAAGGGCTGGACGTGCAGATCGTTGAAATCAGCGACTGGATTTCGCCCAACATCGCGCTCAACGACGGCAACCTGGACGTCAACTTTTATCAGAACACCGCCTTCCTCAACACTCAGCTCAAGCAACGCAAACTGAAGCTGGTGCCGGTGGCGTCGATCTGGAGCATCCAGTCCGGCCTGTTCTCGCGCAAGCTCAAGAAGATCGACGACCTGCCGGTCGGCGCCTCGGTTGCGATCGCCAGCGATCCGCTCAACGGCGCGCGCGGTTTGCTGCTGCTGGAAAAAGCCGGCGTCATTAAATTGAAGGACGGCGTCGGCATCGAAGCCACACGTTTCGATATCGTCTCCAATCCGAAGAAAGTAAAGATCGTCGAGCTCGAAGGACCGCAACTGGCGCGCGCGCTGGATGACGTCTACCTGTCGGCGATCTCGCCTTACGTTTATCTTCCGGCCGGCATCGATCCATCGACCGCCTTCGTCACGGAAGACCTGCGCGATCCGTTGTTCCACCAGGTCGTGGTGGCGCGCGAGAACAACAAGGATGATCCCAAGGTGCAGAAGTTCGTCGCCATCTTCCGCAGCCCGGCCGTCAAGGATTACATCCAGAAAAAATATCCCGCCTTCAAGGTGCTCTGGTAACTTTGGCAATCACGGCCCTACGGCTGCAATGACATGACACAAAAGAATCTGATCTTGAGCCTGTTCCTCGACAAGGCCGGGCATGACTTCGCCGGCTGGCGCCATCCCGACGCCGACAGCGACAATCTCTTCACGCTCGACTACAGCATCAATCTGGCGAAAGCGGCCGAGGCGGCCAAATTCGACATGGTGTTCCTGGCGGACGCGCTGACGCTGCTGCCGGAGAACAACACGGCGTACACCACCACCTTCCAGCTCGAGCCGATCGTGCTGCTGTCGGCCATCATGGCCCATACCACGCACATCGGCCTGACCGCCACCGTCTCCACCACCTACACCGATCCGTATCACGTCGCGCGCAAGTTCGCGACGCTGAACCTGCTCAGCCGTGGTCGCGCCGCCTGGAATATCGTCACCTCCATGCGCGAGTCCGAGGCGCGCAATTTCAATCTCGAAAAAGCCCTATCGCATGAGGCGCGCTACGAACGGGCGGATGAATTCGTCGACGTCGTCAAAAAGCTGTGGCGCAGCTGGGAGCCGGACGCACTGGTGCTCGACCGCGCCTCGGGGCAGTTCGCCGACGACGCCAAGGTGCGGGCGATTCATCATCGCGGCAAGCATTTCTCGGTGGAAGGCGCGCTCAACGTGCCGTCGTCCGCCTATGGTGAACCGGTGCTGGTGCAGGCCGGCGCATCGGGCGTGGGCCGTGAATTCGCGGCGCGCACCGCCGACGTGATCTTTGCCTCGGTGGTCAATCGCGCAGCGGGCCAGGCTTTCTACGCCGACATCAAGCAGACGGCCGCGAAGTTCGGACGCAATTCCGATCACATCAAGATACTTCCCGGCTTCATCCCGGTGATCGGCGACACGTTTGCCGAAGCCAAAGAGAAGAAGGCCTTCCTCGAGAGCCAGGTGTTGTCCGTCGCCGCGATCAGGTATTTGTCGCAATGGCTGGAGACCGATCTCTCCGCGTTCGACCCGGACGCGCCGTTGCCGGACATCTTCGACATCGACAAGATCAAGGGACAGAAAGGGCGCTTCCAGAACATCATGAAGATTGCCAACGACGACAAGCTGAACCTCGGACAACTGGCCGCGCGGGTGGCGGCAACGCGCACGCACCATTCGATGGTTGGCACGCCGGATTTCATCGCCGACGAAATGGCGAACTGGTTGCAGACGAATGCCTGTGACGGCTTTAACGTCCTGCCCACGCATTTCCCCGGCGGGCTGAATGAGTTCACCGAAGCCGTGGTGCCGCGGCTGCAAAGCAAGGGCGTGTTCCGCACCGAGTATGCACAATCGACGCTGCGCGGGCATCTGGGAATTGCCTGACGGCGAGCGCGACGCCGACAATCGATGATGCCGCCTTCGGGCGGCATTTTTTTGCGAGGCGTGGCAAGTCCGCCACGAATTGCATCGCGTTGAAGCAGTGATAGGCACTGGATTTTTCCGATGTTAAGATCGCCGGCAAGCAAAAAATAACAGCAGAGGGTGCGTGCAACGCGCAAGACTAAGCACAGTGCGCGGCGCTTTGATGCATGGGGGAAATTCTTTCGTTTCTTGATGGAAACGCAGAATTGGAAATGTGCTGCAAGCCAATATTTCCATGGGCAAAATTCTCCCGTCTTCCTGATCCCGGATGCGCCGCATCCTGCTGTTATTTTTATTCAAAATCAAATAACGACGGGGATGGACATGATCAATGTGTTGAAGGGGAAGACTTGCGCGGCTTGTGTGGTGGCGGCGTCCTTGCTGGCAGGCTGTGGCGCGCTGGATCCGGTCAACATGATTCTGTCGGCGCGGGCATCGTCCTACGACATGGTTGCCGAGATGACTTCCCCCGAAATGCGCAACATCACACTGACGTCCTTGCGCACCGCCGACTGTTCAGTGCTGGAAGGCATGATCCCGATCTACCAGGAAGACCTGCGCAAGGGCCAGGCCAAGGCGGATCGCGTCGACATCGCCGTCGCCGAAATGAACCTCTCCGTCGTCAGGCAGATCCAGGGCGAAAAATCCTGCCCTGCCGCCAAGCCGCCGACGGTGGCGAAGAATCCGGCATCCACATTGACCGGCCCCGCCGCGGCAGCCGCTTCCACTGCGGCGGCCAACACCAATCAGGGCACGCTGAACATCAGCGTCGACAACGTCTCGCCGGCCATCGCTAAATCGCAGGGCATGGCCGATCAGAAGGGCGCGCTCGTGATCGAGACAAAGAAGGGCAGCGCCGCCGACAAGGCCGGCATCAAGCCGCTCGACGTGATTGTCGAAGTCAACGGCCAGCCGGTGTCGACGCCGGCCGAGTTCGACCAGATCGTCAGCCGCATGCGCCCCGGTTACAAAGCACCGCTGCGCATTGCACGCGCCGGCAAGACGCGCAACGTCACCGTGGTGGTGAGCAAGGACGAGCACGCTGCATCGCCTGCTTCTGCATCAGTTGCATCTGCCGCACCAGTTACATCAATCGCGATCACCGATCCCGATACCGCGCCGTCCATGAGTACGCCGTTGCTGGCCGGGCATGGATGGATGGGCATGCAGTACGGCATGAGCGCTGTCGGCGTGCTGGAAAACATGCCGCCTGCCATTGCAGCTGCGCTCGGCCTGCCGCGACCGCAGGGCGTCCTGATCGGCGGCGCGCTGCCGGGAGCCGCAGCGGACCGGGCCGGTCTCAGAACGCTGGATGTCGTCGTCTCGCTCAATGGCCGGCAAATCGAAAACAAGGAGCAACTCTCCCAACTGTTGGGACGCCTGCCCGCGGCCTCCACCATCAAGCTGGGCATCTGGCGCAACCGCAAACTGGAATATGCGCAGGTCACGCTCGATCCGCAAGTCTCGCAACTGTTGTTGCCGAGCGCCGCACCGGGCTATTGCTTCGCCTGGATCAATGCCAATGCCGCCGCCAAAACCGGCGCCGTCAGTTATGAATTCGTGGTGTCGGCAGCCGACGCTGCGGAGGACATCAATCCGGTCATCGGCGCGCAGTTCCGTGCCTACCTGACCGAGCGCGGCATTGGCGCCGAGTTCGGCAATGCACCCGGTTATGCGGTGTGCCGCAAGTCGCGCGAGGCCATCATCAATGCACGCAATGAAGCGACGGCCGCGACCAAGCAGACGCTGGCGACGACCGGCAAGGACACGCTGGCGGTTTATTGGATACCGCGCTGAGATGCACTGAGCCGCTGCCGATCATCTATTTCAGGGACATCTCATGAATACCTTCCCGAGGGCGCTCGCCTGGCCCACCACCGCCTGCGTCGCGATCGCGCTGTCGGGCTGCATGGCCGTGCATTCGGTGGTCTCGCCGATGATGCAGTCGGCGATGCAAAGCACCGTCGAAAACAATGCCACGCCCGAAAGCATGGGCATCGGCACCTCCGCTTATCGCGGCCATGACTGCGCCTACCTGGCGAGCATGGCGCAGACCTTCACCAAATCGCAAAACGATCCCGCCACGGAAGCCTTCACCCGGAAGACCTTCGGCTGGCACGTCGACGCCATCAATCAGGTGCGCGCCGAACAGGGTTGCGTCGCCGGCATCCCTGCCAGGGTGCCCGCTTCAGGTGAAGTGCCGATGTACGGTTTTTGCTGGTACGCGGAGCCGGGCGGCGTCGGCGCCATTTACTTTTCGACCGTGTTCGCCTATGTGGACTGGTATGCCGATCAGGGGCAGCATGAGCAAAAGGAATTCGACGCCTACCTGAAAGGCCGTTACGCGCCCAAGCCGGCGAGCGCGCTGTGCCAGGGCGAAGACTCGCGCGTCAAGGCCGACGCCGCCCGTGACAAACTGTGGGGCCAGATGTTCGGCAACCTCAGTTCCAGCCGTGTCTCGGTGCCGTGGACGCCGGCCTCCAAACCGCCGCCGCGCCGCACTGTTGCAAAGGCTGCCGCTGTCAGCGCACCAGCAGGCGCATCAGCCTCGGCTGCCGGTGCAGGCAAAACGATCGGCCTGCAATTGAGCGACCTTGACGACGCAACCGCGAAAAAACTCGCACTCAATCCCGCGCAAGGTGCGCTGGTCGGCGAGGTCGCCAGGAGCGGCACTGCAGCGAAGGCAGGCTTGCGCGCGCAAGATGTGATTGTCGAAATCGGCGGCCAGGAAGTGCGTTCACGTGCAGAAGCGCAGACCATCCTCGATGCCATGCGTATCGGCTTCAATGTGCCGCTGCGCGTCTGGCGTGCGCGCAAGATGCATGAGCTGACGCTGGAGGTGGCGCCGCGCTGAACTGTCGATCATGGCGCCGGCCGCAATCCCGCTGCCAGCGCAGTATACAAGCGGGAATAGCGAAAAATTCCTCCTGCAAGTTTCTGCGGATAAGCCTATGATCTGCAAACGCAATCGAGACGGAATCGTCCGCCGCGCTATCCGGCGGGCCTGCTCCGACATTGTCTCCGCTCCATTCTCCCCGGCATTCCCGGTTGCGCCAGGCACGGACATCCGGATGGAGTGACGTCTTCCCCGATGTTCTACCCAACAGGACGTCGGAGGAGTTAAAAGATGACAACCAGCTTCAACCTCAACGGTAAGCAAGTCACAGTCAAAGCGGAACCGGATACCCCGCTGTTGTGGGTGATCCGCGATGAAATCGGCCTGACCGGCACCAAGTTCGGCTGCGGCATGGCGCTCTGCGGCGCCTGTACCGTGCAGCTCGACGGCGCGCCCATCCGTTCTTGCCAGACCCCGGTCTCGGCAGCGGCCGGCAAGAAGGTCGCCACAATCGAATCCCTGTCCAAAGACAATTCCCACCCGCTGCAAAAAGCCTGGATCGCGCACGACGTGCCGCAGTGCGGCTATTGCCAGTCGGGCCAGCTCATGAGCGCCGCAGCGCTGCTGCGCACCAACAAGAATCCCAGCGACGCCGACATCGAAAACGCCATGAGCGGCAACATCTGCCGCTGCGGCACCTATAACCGCATCCGCGCCGCCATCAAGAGCGCCGCGGCTGAAATGCGCAAGGCCTGAGGAGATCGCCATGACAACCACACGACGCGATTTCCTCAAGGTAACGGCGCTGGTCGGCGGCGGCCTCACGCTCGGCGTCAGCCTGCCGGGCGCGGTCAGCGTAGCGCAGGCGGCCGGCACGCTGCACACGCCCAACGCCTGGGTCCACATTGCCGACGACAACACCATCACGCTGATTTCCGCGCGCTCCGAAATGGGCCAGGGTGTCTACACCTCGATGCCGATGCTGATCGCCGAAGAATTGGGCGTCGACATCCGCAAGATCAAGGTCGAGATCGCCCCGGTCGGCGAGGTCTACACCAACGCCTTGCTCGGCGGCCAGCTCACCGGCGGCTCGACCTCGGTGCGCGACGGCTGGGAAAAGCTGCGCGTGGCCGGCGCCCAGGTGCGCACCATGCTGGTCACGGCGGCGGCGCAGAAATGGAACGTCGACGCCGCCACGCTCAAGGCCGCTGACGGCAAGGTCACCGGCCCGGGCGGGCGCAAGGCGACCTACGGCGAACTGGCCGACGCCGCATCCAAGCTGCCTGTGCCCAAGGACGTGGTGCTGAAGGATCCGAAAGATTTCAAGATCATCGGCAAGCCGACCAAGCGCCTCGATACGCCGCGCAAGGTCAACGGCACCGCCGTGTTCGGCATCGACGTCAAGCTTCCGGGCATGGTCTACGCCTCGCTGGAGCAGTGCCCGGTGATCGGCGGCAAGGTCGTCAGTTTTGACGCGAGCAAAGCCAAGGCCATGCCGGGCGTGATCGACGTAGTGCAGATCCGCGACGGCGTGGCGGTGGTGGCTGACAGCTACTGGCGCGCCAAGAAGGCGCGCGAAGCCCTGACCGTCACCTGGGACGAAGGCGCGGGCGCCGCCATCGACAATGCTTCGATGATGGACGGCATCCGCAACGCCAAGGATGCGCCGACGCCGATCAAGAAAACCGGCGACGCCGACGCCGCCATGAAGAGCGCCGCCAAGACCATGCAGGCCGAATACTGGTCGCCGCTGCTGGCGCATGCAACGATGGAACCGCAGAATTTCACCGCTGACTACAAGGACGGAAAATGCCTGGTGATCGGCCCAGCGCAATTCCAGCAAGGTACGCAGGGCAACGTCGCGGCGGCGGTCGGTCTCAAGCCGGAAGACGTCACGGTGCAGACCACCTTCCTCGGCGGCGGTTTCGGCCGGCGTCTGGAATACGACTTCGCGGTGCAGGCGGCGCAGATTTCCAAGGCGGTCGGCAAGCCGGTCAAGCTGCTGTGGAGCCGCGAGGACGACACCACCCATGACTTCTATCGCCCGATGGCTTTCCATCGCATGGCGGCCGGACTTGACGCCGCCGGCAAGCCGGTGGCGTTGACCTTCCAGCTGACCTCGCAGTCAGTGACGCAGCGCGCCTTCGGCCTGCCCAAGGGCACGCTCGATCCGTTCATGGCGGAAGCGGCGGTGGTCGGCTACGACATCCCCAACATGACGCAGGAACTGATCGAACACGACAGCGGCCTGCGCGTCGGCTACTGGCGCTCGGTCAGCCACGCGCTCAACGCCTTCGCCAACGAAAGCTTCATCGACGAGCTGGCCGCAGCCGCCGGCAAGGATCCCTATCAATACCGGCTGGCGCTGCTGGACAAGCAGCCGCGCTTCGCCAACGTGCTGAAGATCGCCGCGAGCAAGGCCGGCTGGGGCAAGCCGCTGGCGAAAGGACGCAGCCGCGGCATCGCCCTGATGGAAGGCTATGACACCTACATGGCGCAGGTGGCGGAGATTTCGGTGAAGGACAACGAGATCACCGTGCACAAGATGTGGGTGGCCGCCGACCTCGGCCGCATGGTCAACCCCGACACGGTGGAAGCGCAGATCGAATCGAGCATCGCCTTCGGCCTGTCGTCGGTGCTGGGTTCGGAAATCACGCTCGACAAGGGCCGTGTGCAGCAGACCAACTTCCACGACTATCCGGTGATCCGCATGTCGCAGATGCCGCGCATCGACGTCACGCTGGTCAAGAGCACCGAGAAGCCGGGCGGCATCGGCGAACCGGCCACGGCGCTGGTTGGACCGGCGGTGGCGAACGCCTTGTTCGCAGCCACCGGGAAACGCGTGCGCAAGATTCCGCTGTCGCCGGACAATATCAAGTCGGCTTGAGCGGAAAATGAAGTAAGCGCAGCAAAATCAGGAAGCGCCTCCGCTGCAAACGGAGGCGTTTTTTTGTTTACAGCGCGTCGTGGAAAATCACGCCCGCCGTATAGCGATGGCCTGAGCGCAGGCGGCTCACGCCGTGGCGCATCTTGACGCGGTAGTAACCGCGCGTGCCTGATACCGGCCGCTCGTTGACGGCGAACAGCAGCGCGTCGCCCTGACGCAGCGGCACCACCTCGGCGCGCGACTGCATGCGCGGGCGCTGTTCGGTGATGACGAATTCGCCGCCGCTGAAATCGCGCCCCGGCGCCGACAGCAGGATCGCCATTTGGATAGGGAACACGTGTTCGCCGTACAAATCCTGGTGCAGGCAGTTGTAGTCGCCGGTTTCATACTTGAGGATCAGCGGCGTCGGCCGCAGCTGTCCGGCGGCGTGGCAGCGCGCGATGAAGTTCTCGTGCGCGGCGGGATAACGCACGTCGATGCCCATCGCTTCGTTCCAGCGGTTGGCCTGGGGCGCCAGGCGGGCATAGAAGGCGGCGCGCAATGCGCCGATGGTATCGGGCAGCGGGTAACTGTAGTACTTGTATTCGCCGCGCCCGAAACCATGGCGCGCCATCACCACGCGGCTGCGATAGAGTTCATCGCGCGCATAGCCGGCGATCAGCGCTTCGCACTCGTCCGCCTGCAGCAGGCCAGGCAGCAGGGCGCAGCCATGTTCATTGAGTTCGGTGGCGATGTCCTGCCAATCCAGCGCATCGGCGCGCCGGACGATGGAGTTGCTGTGGTCGGCCGCGGTATGCATTGTTTCATCCTCTCGTCTGCAAATCGTTATGGACTCAGTGTAAGAGGGCGAGGCGGCGCCGGCACTCCGGCGCTTGCTTTCGAATTCGGCTACAGCATTTCCAGGGGGCGGCGTTTCTTCGGCGGCGCGAAGGCACGGTCGAGTTCGGCAAGATCGGTCGCATCGAGGATCAGGTCCAGGCAGGCGCGATTGTCCTGCACGTGCTGCACCGTCGACGCCTTGGGAATCGAGATCACGCCGGGGCGGCGCAGGGTCCAGGCCAGCGCCACCTGCGCCGGCGTGGCGCCATGGCGTTTGGCGACGGCGGCGAGCGCAGGTTCCTTGAGGATGCGGCCCTGTTCGATCGGCGAATAGGCCATGAGGACGATGTTCTGCTCGGCGCCGAAGGGCAGCAGGTCGAACTCGACACCGCGCCGCGACAGGTTGTACAAGACCTGGTTGACCTGCACATGATGGCCGTTGTCCTGCTCGAGCAGCTCCTGCATGTCGTCGAGGTCGAGGTTGCTGACGCCCCAGGCGCCGATCTTGCCCTGGTCGATCAGCGTTTCCATGGCGTCGATGGTGGCGGCAAACGGATGCGTGCCGCGCCAGTGCAGCAGGTAGAGGTCGATGCGTTCGACCTGCAGGCGTTTGAGGCTGGCTTCGCAAGCCTTGACCGTACCTGTGCGCGAGGCGTTGAAGGGCAGCACCTTGCTGACCAGGTAGACGGCGTCGCGGCGGCCGGCGATGGCCTTGCCGACCACCTTCTCGGCACCGCCGTCGCCATACATTTCGGCGGTGTCGATCAGCGTCATGCCGAGGTCGATGCCGTGTTGCAGCGCCCGCACTTCATCGGCGGCGCGCGCGGCCGACTCGCCCATGTTCCAGGTGCCCTGGCCGAGCGCGGGAACGCGGTCGCCGTTCTTGAGGGTGATGGTCGGGATGGGTTTCATGGCGGCTCCGTGGTGCGAGTGGCGAAGGCTCCAATGTAGCGCAGCCGGCGGGGTCTTGCAGCAGCGGTTAAGATCTTGCATCGTCGGGCATCGCCTTGCTGTAACGGCATCGACATATTCACCACTTAAGCTTAGCCGTCCGGACCAACTAACATCGATCATGCGCATCCTCTCCCCGCTGCTTGTTCTGACACTTGCTCTGCTGTTCACCGCGGCGGCTCCGGCTCACGCCGCCAATCCCGACGCACTATGGCAGATCGCGAACGGAAAATGCCTGCCCAACAGCCTTGCGTCCGGCGATCCCGCGCCATGCTCCATGGTCGATCGCGAACGCGGCTTCGTGATCCTCAAGGACCTGGTCGGCGCGGGCCAGTATCTGCTGATCCCGACCGTGCGCCTGACCGGCATCGAAAGCCGTGAACTGCTGCAGCCGCAATGGCCCAATTACTGGCGCTATGCCTGGGAACAGCGCGGTCGCGTCGGCGCGGCGCTGGGACGGCCGCTGGAACCGGCCCAGCTCGGCCTGGAAATCAACTCTGCCGCGGCGCGCAGCCAGCTACAGTTGCACATCCATATCGATTGCATGCGCCGCGACGTGCCGGGTTTGCTGCGCGCGCACCGGCACGATCCCTTGGGGAAATGGATGCCTTTTATGCTCGAGGGACATCGCTATTGGGTCATGCGGCTGGACGCGGATGCCTTGCAGACGCAAGATCCGTTCAAGCTGGCTGCTGCGCGCAGCGAGCATGCCGCCAACGCGATGGGCGCGCAGTCGCTGTTGCTGACGGGGGCGCGCTTCGATGACGGCGCCGAGGGTTTCTACCTGATCAACATGCCGGTCAATTTCGACCGTGAGGAATTCGGCAGCGCCGAAGTCCTGCTCGACCACGACTGCGCCATCGCGCGCTGAGTCATCCGCCTCAGGACTGGCGCAAGTCCAGCCCGAGTGCGCGGAAATCCTGCGGCGCCATGCCGTACGCGCGGCGGAACGCGCGCGTGAAGTCGGAGGCGCTGCTGAAGCCCAGGCCGTAGGCGATTTCCATGACCGCCGTGCGGCGCAGGCTGACCAGTTCTTCGGCGGCTTCGCGCAGGCGGCAATTGCGGATGTAGGTGCCGAGGCCGCCCTCGCTTTCAAACATGCGATACAGAGTAGGCCGCGACAGGTCGAAGGCGCGCAGCACGCTCTCCGGCGTCAGATCCTTGTGATACAGGTGACTCTGGACGTGGCGCTGGATCTGGCCGCGCAGTACCGACTGGGCGGCGGAGCGGGCGCTGCCGGTGAGGCGCTGCTGTTTGCCGAATGCAGCCAGCAGCAGGTCGACGCAGACGCGGATGGCTTCTTCCGCCGCCGCGGGCGGCATGCTGCGCAGATCCTGGCTGAGCGCCACCAGATGCGCCAGCAGCAGGCGCGTCAGCGGTGACGTGTAGGCCAGCACCTGGCCGTGCAACGCATCGGCGTCGGCGATTTCCGCTTCGACCGTGGCGCGCGGCAGGAAGAAGGCCAGCACATGCGCATAGGTCGGACGCAGCATGCGCATCGGCTGGCCCATGTCCAGCGCCAGAATGCCGGGCACGAATTGGGTCGACTTGCGTTCGCGGCGGGTGTCGGTGAGGGTTTCCATGATGCCCTCCACGGCGACGTGGAAGACGAAGTCGCGCACGTTGTCGCACGAGATTTTAGCCAGCGTGCGCGCCTGCGCCAGCGGGTCGGTGCGGCAGTCGAGATAGATCATGTCCTTGAAGACATACGAATCCATCTCGCCGGTGAAACTTTGCTGGCGCTGCGTGCGTGACATGGGTGTGTCGAGCAGGCCGCTGACGCGTTCGCTCCAGGCCTGCGCCTGCAGCGCGATAGGTTGCTGCGCGACGCTGAAATGATGATGGGTGAAGCGCGATTCGCCGGCAGTTTCAGCCTGCAGGTGCAATGGCCTCTTGCCGCGCGCCGCAATGACGCGGCTCGCCAGGCCCTGATGTTCGCGCGTCATGGACGTCGTCCGTCGCCGGCACATGCGGGCGCCGTGGAAGAGAGTAGGCCGCTGCAAGCGGCTGCTGGGGATGCAGGAATCATTGCCGGGCGATAAAAAGAGGTGTTCTGAGATGTAGCGGGACGGCGATTTTTGTGCAATGCAGTTACTCTAAACAATCCTGTTCTTGCTGCAAAGAAAAATGATTGCCACATCGTATTTTGTTGAGTGAAGCCAACATCCCGGCATTGGATTCTCGTCGGGAAATATTTCGCCAGAGCGCCATGCCCATGGCCTCCCGGCTCGCAGTGTGCGACTATCTTGTCATCCCGCATCTCTTCAAAAACGTACCAACGACTGGTCCATGAAAACCGCCCCCGCTTCCCTGGAACTCAGCGTCGACCGCACGCTGCAGCTGCCGATCTACCTGCAGATTTGCAGACGCTTCAAGACCGCCATCGCTCAAGGCCATCTGCGCGCCGGTCAGCGCGTGCCCGCAGTGCGTGCGCTGGCGACGGAGCTCAACCTGGCGCGCGGCACCATCGAGACCGCGTACCGCATCCTGACTGACGAAGGTTACCTGCAGATGCGCGGCGCCGCCGGCACGGTGGTGTCGCCGGCCTTGCCGGCCCCGGCGGTCGTCACCGACCTGCCGGGCCGTTTTGCAGTGGCCGCCGCCGGCGCGCTGGCGCCCACGCCGGGCGAGCATCACGGGCGCGAGCCGGAGCCGCTCAAGCTCGGCCTGCCCGCGCTCGACGCCTTCCCGCGCAAGGTCTGGAACCGCATCGCCGGCCATCGCCTGCGCACCGGCGAGCCGCTCACCATGGCCTATCCCGATCCGGCCGGCTACGGCCCCCTGCGCGAACGCATCGCCACCTATCTCGGGTTGTCGCGCGGCGTGACCTGCCTGCCGGAACAGGTGTTCGTCACCGCCGGCTATCGCGCCACGCTGGAGCTGGTGCTGCGCAGCCTGGCCACGCCCGACGACGTGTTCTGGTTCGAGGATCCCGGCTATCTGCAGGCGCAACTGTTCCTGCGCAATGCCGGTGCGAAACTGGTGCCGGTGCCGGTGGACGGACACGGCCTGATGGTGGAGGAGGGCGTGCGGCGCGCGCCCGATGCGCGCTTTGCGCTGGTGACGCCGTCGCACCAGAGCCCGCTCGGCGTGACGCTGTCGCTGGAACGGCGCATGGCCTTGCTGGAATGGGCCGGCAAGGCCGGCAGCTGGATCATCGAAGACGACTACGACAGCGAATTCCGCTACCAGGGGCGGCCGCTACCGGCGCTCAAGAGCCTCGACCGCGCCGACCGCGTGATTTATTGCGGCACCTTCAGCAAGGTGATGTTCCCGGGTTTGCGGCTCTCTTATGTGGTGGTTCCGGTCGGTGCGGTGCAACGCTTCCAGACCGTGTGCGCCAGCCTCAACGCGGGATGTCCGTATCTGTTCCAGGCCGGCGTCGCCGACTTCATCGCCCAGGGACATTTCTCGCGCCACCTCAAGCGCATGCGCCTGCTGTACGCCGAGCGTCGCGCGCTCTTCGTGCGCGCGCTGGAGCAGGCCTTCGGCAGCCGCCTGCAGATCGAATTGCAGCCGGGCGGATTGCATATCGTCGCCAGGCTGGACACGCAGGAAGACGACGTGCTGCTGGTCGGGCGCGCCCATGCCGCCGGTTTCGGCATCAAGTCATTGTCCAGCTGGTATCTCGACGCCGAGCCGCAGCGCGGCCTGCTGCTCGGCTTTGCCAACGTGGTCGACGCCGCCATGGCGAAGCGGCTGGCGCAGCGCCTGAAGAAGGCGCTCGACGGCTGAGGCAAGGCCGGTTCAGGCCGGACGCGCAGGCGATTCAGGAAATCTGTTTGGGGTGCAGCAGATACGTACCTGGCAGTCGACGCCCTGGCATGTCGCTGATCGCGCAGTGAGCGCGTGCCGGGCCGTCGAAGAAATGAAGCGAGTTGAGGAGCTGCGGTATTTCGGTATTGCCTGATTGCTTAGTAAGTCAGGGTAACCGTGACGGTGTCGGTATAGACGCCGGCCAATGGTGTCTGGGCGGAAGCGATGCGGCCGTAGACGGTCAGGTTTTGCAGCAGGCCTGTGCCGGTGCCGGCTTGGGTGTCGGTGCCGATGGTCGAGCCCCAGTTGTTGGTGCGGCCGGAATCGCGATACAGCGCATAGTTCAGTGTGCCGCCCAGCGAGCCGGTCATCTTGCGTGCGCTGGTGGTGGCGCCGGTGCCGGCGCCTGCATCCAGGCCGATGGTGTAGGAAGTGCCGTTGGTGCACAGCACGGCGATGTTGCCGGTCTGGTCCACTTGTGTGCTGGTGTAGTTGCCGAAGGCGACGGTCGAACCGACCACGGTGCAGGACGCCAGCACGGTGGCGGTCACGACCAGCGAGCCGGTTGCCGTGGCGGCATACACCGGAGCGCCGGAAATCATGAGGGAAGCAGCGAGAGCAGCGGCGATGATGCGGTTTTTCTTGATGTTCAACATGGCATTTTCTCCTGATCCGGCTGTTTCATCCTCGTCCCATTACGAGGATTTCGAATTCGCCGGGCACAGGTGAACTTTATGTTTTCACCATCTTTGTCGGTATCGGGAGTTCCCTGAAAGTTGTCGCCATTGCTTCGGGAAATTCCTGAGTCGACGCAAACACTCCATTTCCATCGCGCGACCCTCGCTTGTTTCTGCGGGGAAATTGGTTCCGCAATCCCTTGTCACGACTGGCTTTCCTTGCTGTCGGTGCGTTCGGCCAACGCAGTCTTGCGCAATCCCGACAGGGTCGCGCGCGGTGTCAGCATTTCCTTGTCCAGGCGGATTTCGATCAGGTAAGGCATCGAGGTCGAACTGGCGATGCCAAGAGCTTTCTCCAGCGCCGGGGCGAATTCCGCCGTCTTGTCGATGGCGCCGGCGTCGAGGCCGAACGACTTCGCATACGCCACGAAATCCGGATTGTTGAGATCGGTCGCCATCACGCGGCCGGGATAGTTCTTTTCCTGGTGCATGCGGATGGTGGCGTACATGCCGTTGTTGAACACCAGGAAGACGATGCCGAGGCGATGCGCCACGGCCGTTGCCAGCTCTTGAGAGCTCATCAGGAAGCAGCCGTCGCCGGCCAGGCAAATCACCTGGCGGGCGGGGAAGCACAGCTTGGCCGCGATCGCTGCCGGCACGCCGTAACCCATCGCGCCGCTGGTCGGGGCCAGCTGGCATTTGGGTTGCGAGAACTGGTAGTAGCGATGCGCCCAGGCGGTGTAATTGCCGGCGCCGTTGGTCAGGATCGCATCCTGATTCAGGATGTCCTGCATCTGGCGGAACGCCAGCGCCGGGTCGAAGTCGGTCACGCGTGGCGGTGGTTCGATATACGCCAGGTAAGCGTCGCGCGCCTGCTTTTGCCAGCCGCGCCAAGCTTGCGCATCGACCGCCGGCAATTGCGCCGCCATGCGCGCGAAGGCGTTCAGCGTCGCCAGGATCTTGACGTCGGTTTGATAGACACGACCGAGTTCCTCCGCCGCCGGCATCACATGCACCAGCTTTTGTTTGGGGCGCGGCACATCGAGCAGCGTGTAGCCGCTGGTCACCATTTCACCGAGGCGCGAGCCGACTGCGATGAGCAGGTCCGCTTCGCTGACCATTTTGGCCAGCGCCGGATTGACGCCGATGCCGACCTCGCCGATGTAGTTCGGATGGCGGTTGTCGAACAGGTCCTGGCGGCGGAACGACGCCGCCACCGGCAGATTGTGCTGGGCCGCGAAGCGCTCGATGTTGCGAACGCCGTCCTGGTCCCAGTTGGAGCCGCCGAGGATCAGCATCGGTCGCTTGGCCTGTTGCAGCAACTTTTGCATTTCCTGCAGCGCGTCGGGAGCGGGATAGGCTTGCACCGGTTCGACCTTGCCGATGTCGCGCGGGAAGGTCGACTCGGTCAGCATGTCTTCCGGCAGCGCGATCACCACCGGACCGGGCCGTCCCGACATCGCCACGGCAAACGCGCGCGCCACGTATTCGCCGACGCGCGAGACGTCGTCGAGCTGGGTCACCCATTTAGTGAAGGGGCCGAACATGCGGCGGTAGTCAATTTCCTGGAAGGCTTCGCGCTCGCACATGTCGAGTCCGACCTGGCCGACGAACAGGATCATCGGTGTCGAATCCTGGAACGCCGTGTGCACGCCGATGCTGGCGTTGGTGGCGCCGGGTCCGCGCGTGACGAAGCAGATGCCGGGCTTGCCGGTCAGCTTGCCGTAGGCTTCGGCCATGAAGGCGGCCGGGCCTTCGTGGCGGCACGAGATCACGCGGATTTCCTGCTGGTGGTCGTACAGCGCATTGAGGACGTCCAGGTAGCTCTCGCCCGGAACGCAGAACGTGGTATCGACACCTTGCGCCAGCAGCGCATCGACCAGTAGCTGGCCGCCGGTTTTCAGTTTTGACATGCTCGTCTCTTGTATGCCGGCGCACCGGCTGTTGTTGGTTGACAGGGGAAGCAGACGGTCGCAAGGGACCGCCAATCACTGAGACGAGAATACAAGCTGGCGATTTGCCGGTGATAGGACTAATCCGCAGATTTGCTGTACTTCTCGGAGAAAGTGCCGGACGCGAAGGGAGACGAAATCAGGACAGCGGCGCCGAGAATTTTTTCTTGAACTCGCCCGGCGTCATCTGCACGTTCTTCTTGAAGAAGCGGCAGAAGTAGGCGAAGTCGTCGAAGTTGAGGCGATACGAAATCTCGGCAATGCTGAGTTCGGATTGCGCCAGCAGTCGCTTGGCTTCCATCAGGATGCGATCGTGGATCAGCTGCGTGGCGGTACGTCCGGTGGTGGTCTTGACCGCCTCGTTGAGCTTGCGATCAGTGACGAACAGGCGCGCCGCGTAATCTTGCACCGAGCCGAATTCAAGGTAATGCTGTTCGATCAGCAGCTTGAAACGCTTGGTCAGACTGTAGCTGCGCGGTAGCACCGACTCGGCGTCATGCGGCTGGTGCAGGCGGCGCAATCTGGTGAGCAGGATCTGCAGGAACGAGCGCACGATGTCGTAACGCCAGCGCTGGTCTCCGGCGTTTTCCTTTTCGATTTCCTTGAGCAGCGGGAACAGCTCGTCATGCTGCTGCGGTGTCAGGTACAGCACCGGATCGGCATTGGCGATGTGGAAGAACGGGAACTCCGCCAGCTCTTCAATACGGGGGAAAACCTGCAGGAAAAATTCGGGGCTGAAATTGATCGCATAGCCGCTGGCGTCGATCTCCGAGGTCCAGCCGTGGATCTGTCCCGGTGAGATGAAAAACACCGAGTGCGGCACGATGCCGTAGTTGTCGAAGTCGAGCACGTGGTTGCCCTGCGCGTTGCTCATCCACAGGATGTGATAGTAGCTGTGGCGATGCAGGAAGGGGCGCGGGATTTCGTTGCGGCCCTCCAGCTTGACCAGGTCGAACACGAATTCCGCATGGCCGCCGCTGAAATCGGAGACCTCGAAATTGGGCGTGTCGTCGGGAAAGCGGATGTCTTTCATGGGGTCGCTTCAGTGTTCGTCCTGCGATGTCTCCGCCGTGTTGTTGTGATTGATTTCGGTCGGCTGCCTATGCATCGCGTGGTCGCGATTTCCTCTCGGGAAATTGTTTTCGCTGTCATCGATGCACCGGCACAGGATATACAAGCGCGCGTAAAAAGAAAAGCGGCGCAGCTGCCTGTGCATCGCGCGCAAGCCCGCATGTTGCGGCGCATTCCGGCTTTCGGTGGAAAAATCCAATAGAAAAGAAATTAAGTCCTACCGTGCGTCCGGAGGGCTTGGTTAGCATCTGAACCACGCTGATCAATGCCGATTCAATCCGCGCATCGGAACTGTTTTTCCGGATGCGCTTCATTGACTCCGCCGGCGGTTCCATCTCCATACGAAGCTTTCCGACGCGACCTGAAAAACGGTCGCGGGGGTGCGTTCGTCCCTGAAATCTTTGCATCTTGTCCGCATCACTCGAAAGGAATTTTATGTTGCTCGACGTTCGCACCTACACCGCGCGTCCCGGGGCCCTGAAAAAGCATCTGGCGCTGTACGAAGAACACGGCTTCGACATCCAGCGCAAGCACCTGGGCGAACCGCTGGCCTATCTGGTCGCTGAATCCGGTCGCCTCAATTGCTACACGCACATCTGGGTATACCAGGACGCCGCCGACCGCAACGCGCGTCGCGACAGGCTGCAAGCAGACCCGGCCTGGACCGCGTATCTGCAGAAGAGCGCCGACGCAGCTTACCTGGTGTCGCAGGAAAACCAACTGATGACGCCGGCCAAATTCGCGCCGCTGCAATGGCCGCTTACACAGAAATAAATTCAGGCACCGATCCATTTTTCAATCAGGCGAGGACCAGCACAGCCAGCAATCCGCCAGCGCTCCGACGCTCATAAAAAAATAACCATCCATATTGGAGGAGAACCATGTTTCAACAAATTTACGATCCCGTAAACGGGTCGCTGTTCGCGTCCGCCTTGTGCGCGATGCTGCCGTTGCTCTCGATGTTCGTGATGCTCGGCTGGCTGAAGATTTCGCCGCACGTATCGGCGGCGATTTCGCTGCTGATCTGCGCCGTGGTGGCGGGCTTCGTCTATGGCATGCCTTGGGCGACGGTCGCCAACGTCGGCGTCTACGGCGCGGTGTTCAGCGTGCTGACGGTGTTGTGGATCATCGTCAACGCGATCTGGCTGTACAACCTGACGGTGCGCTCGGGCCACTTCGCCGTGCTGCGCGACAGTTTCGCGCTGATCAGCGATGACCCGCGCATCCAGGCGATCCTGATCGCGTTCAGTTTCGGCGCATTGATCGAAGCGCTGGCCGGTGCCGGCACCCCGGTGGCGATCGCCGGCGCGATGCTGGTGGCGATCGGTCTGCATCCGCTGAAGGCGGCGGTGATCGCGCTGGTGGCCGATACTGCGCCGGTGGCCTTCGGCGCGCTGGCGGTGCCGATCACGACGCTGGCGCAAGTGACCGGCCTGTCGTTTGAAGAACTGGGTTATCACGTCGGACGCCAGACTCCGGTGGTTGCCGCCTTCGTGCCGCTGGCGCTGGTGTGGATCATGGACGGCAAGCGCGGCCTGCGCCAGACCTGGCCGGCTGCGGTGGTGGCAGGTTTTGCCTTCGGCGCGGCGCAATGGATCAGCGCCAGCCATTTTTCGGTGGTGCTGGCCGACGTGGTGGGCGCGTTGGCATCGGCCGCTGCCGTGGTGGTGCTGCTGAAATTCTGGAAGCCGGCCAAGTTGCCGGCCGACGCCTTCCAGAACGAGGTCACCAAACAGGCCGAACGCATCCACAGCGACGTCGCCGTCGGCCACAGCCGCAAGCAACTGATGCTGGCTTATGCGCCGTACCTGCTGATCATTGCAATCTTCACCGTGGTGCAGTTCGGCCTCGTGCAGAAGTGGCTCGGCGCGGGCACTTTCAAGTTCGCCTGGCCGGGCCTGGCGATCAGCACGCAGGAAGGCAAGTCCATCGGCACCATGTTCACGCTCAACAGCTTGTCAGCAGCCGGTTCGCTGTTGCTGCTGGCCGGCGCGATCAGTGCGATGATGCTGAAGGTATCGGCGCGCGCCGCGCTGGAAACCTACGGCAAGACGCTGGTGCAGATGCGCTGGGCGGTGCCGACGGTGCTGTGCGTGATGGCGCTGGCCTTCATCATGAATTACTCGGGCCAGACGGCGACCCTGGGCCGCTGGCTGGCGGGCACCGGATCGGCATTCGCCTTCCTGTCGCCGGTGATAGGCTGGATCGGCGTGGCCGTGACCGGCTCGGACAATTCGGCCAACGCGCTGTTCGGCGCCCTGCAGGTGGCGGCGGCGCATGAGACCGGCTTGTCGCCGGTGCTGCTGGCGGCGGCCAATGCTTCGGGCGGTGTGCTGGGCAAGATGATCTCGCCGCAAAGCCTGGCGGTCGGCGCCGCAGCGGTCGGCATCATCGGGCAAGAAGGCCTGATCTTCCGTAAGGTGGTCGGCTGGAGCCTGTTCTTCCTGCTGATGATGGCGACGCTGGTGTACCTGCAATCGACGCCGGTGTTGTCGTGGATGCTGTAAGCGCCGGGGATGTTTTCCGGCGGCAATGACGATTTTTAAAACGAAGGCGGCGCGAGTGTGCGCCGCCTTCCTCGAAGGAGCAAGCAATGCAGGACTATAAGAAACTGTTCGACCTGAGCGGCAAGACCGCCGTGGTGATCGGCGCCGCCTCGGGCATCGGCAAGGCCTCTGCCGAAGCCATCGCCAGCCTTGGCGCACAAGTCATCTGCGCTGACGCAGACCTGGCCGGCGCACAAGCCACAGCGCAGGAAATCTCGGCGCTCGGTCTCGCGCCGGCGACCGCGATGAAGATCGACGCCGCCGACGGCAAGGGCATCGACGCACTGGCGCAGCACGCGCTGCAATTGCTTGGCAAGATCGACATCGCTGTCAGCACGCCGGCGCTCAACATCCGCAAGCTGATTCTCGACTACACCGAGGAAGAATACGACCGCGTCATGAACCTGAACATGAAGGGCGCATTCAACTTCTTCCGCAGCTTCGGCCGGCCGATGATGAAGCAGGGCTTCGGCAGCATCATTGCCTGCTCGTCGATGCGCGCGGTGACCATCGAACCGGGACTCGGCGTGTATGCCGCCTCGAAAGCCGGCATTGCGCAGCTGGTGAAAGCCTTTGCCGCCGAGATGGGGCCGTACGGCGTGCGCGTCAACGCCATCACGCCGAGCATCATCGAGACCAAGCTGACCGCGCCGCTCAAGGAACGCGCCGACATCTTCAAGACCTACGCCGGCCACACCGTGCTGAACCGCTGGGGCCAGCCGTCGGAAGTCGGTTCCGCCGCGGCCTTCCTGGCGTCGGATGCGGCCAGTTACATTTCCGGCAGTTCGCTGCTGGTGGATGGCGGCTGGACCGCAATCGACGGCCCGCCGACCGGACTGACGTCGACGCGGCCTTCGGAATAAAGCGCGACCTCACTTCGCTTAAGCCGGAATGAAAAAACGCCACGATCATCGTGGCGTTTTTCGTCAGGAAGCTACAGCGTTGCAGGCTGCCCATTCAACCACTGCCTGATCCGCCGCAGGCGCAAAAGCGGCCACGGTGCAGCCCGTACTCGCGTAGCGATACACCGCCGCCACGCTGCCCGGTCCGGCGCCGGTATGGCCGACGGCGCCGTCCGCAATCATCAGTCCTGCGCCATAGCCGAAGTTGCGCGCCGGGCGTCCGGGCAGGCTCTCGCCCAGCGGCGTCTTGCGCAGCATTTCCGCCAGTAAGGCCGGCGGCAGGAAATCCGTCGTCAGCAAGCGATCCAGCAGCAAGGCGGCAGCAGCGGGGGACCCCAACAGCAAGCCGTGATAGACCCAGTCCGGATGGTAGCCGTCGGCATTGCCCCAGGCGGATGCGGCGAGGTCGTCCGGTGTTGCGGCGATCATCACCTCCTGAATGCCGAGCGGCGTCATCACAAGCTGCTCAAGCGCCTGTTGCAATGACAAGCCGGTGGTGTCTTCGATGAGGCCGCGCACCAGGAAATAACCGGTATTCGAATAACGCCATCCAGCATCGGGAGCGAACGACAGCGTGTCGGCATCGACCCGCGACAGCATCTCGTCGGGCGGCCACGGCGCATCGCCGCGGGCCACAGCCTGCGCATAAATTTCCCGATCGGAATAATTCGGCACGCCCGCGCTGTGGCGCAGAAGTTGCCGCAGCGTGTAGGGCTTGGCAGGCAGCGGCGCATCAAGCGTGAGCTTGCCGTCGCGCACCAATGACAGGGCAGCGGCGGCCAACACGGTCTTGGTGAAACTCCACCACGGCACCGGCGGCGCATGCAGGTCGCCGCGCACCAGTTTGCCGTCGCGTACAACAGCGATGGCAATCTCGCCGGATGACACAGGAGGGGAAGCCGAGGGAGAAGGAGAAGCGCTCATGCGCGCATCTTATTCGAAGTAGTCCGGATAGCGGCCGGCGATGTCTTCCACGAAGCCTTCGATGAGGCGGATATGCGCGCGCAGCTCTTCCGCCAGCACATCCGGGTCGCCCGCGATCAGGGCCGCGACGATGCGCTCGTGCTGCTCCAACGCCTTGGTGTTGCCCTGCAATTCGGGCACGGCCATGCGGCGTACGCGTTCCATGTGGGCGCGCGCCTGGCGCACCGGTTCCCACGCGGCGCTGTGGCCGGACAAGTCAATCAATGCGCGATGCAGGTCGCCGTCGCGCTGCAGGCCGCCTTCGACGTCGCCGCGCAAGACCGCCTCGCGCTGGCGCTGCAGCAGGTCGCGCACGTGTTCGCGCGCCGCCAGCGGCGCTTTCGCGGCCAGCCGGGCGGCAGCGCATTCAATCGATTCGCGGATGAACAAGGCATCAGCCAGCGTGGCGCGGCTCATTTTCTTCACCACCGTACCGACTTGCGGCGACACCGCCAGCAAGCCTTCGGCGGCGAGGCGGCGAAAGGCTTCGCGCACCGGGGTACGGCTGACGTGGAGGTTTTCGGCGATGTCGGCTTCGGACATCGCCATGCCGGGAGTGAGCGCGGTGCTCAGGATGGCCGTGCGCAGCATGTCGTAGACCTGTTCGCTGGCGGTGCCGCGCCCGGAAGGGCTGAGCGGGACCAGTCGCTGGCTGATATCTACGTCGTCGCGGGTGCTGTTGCGCTGCCTGGGCATGGGGGCTTTCTGGTGAACGGAAACAAGTAAATCTGCAGAGGGCACTCAGTCTACGAGGCGACCCGACCGGCGGTCAACCTCGATGCGAAGCACCTTTCAGCCGACTTCAAAAAAATGTTTGACGCCGTTTTTTTATATAAGTATTCTAGTATACCAATAAAAACAAAGACAGAAAACAAGGCCGTGGACAGGCAACGATGAGCCGCAGCCGTTTTCCGATCCCCATAAACAGGAAAAAACAGGAGACAACATGAACAAGGCTTTCAAGCGCCGTGCAGGCGTAGCCGTGGCTGGCGCTATCACGCTGCTTTCCGCATTCGCGGTACAGGCGCAGCAAGTGGTGCTGAGCTATTCCGACTGGCAGCTGGCGCAGGGCGTGTGGGGCAAGTCGCTCAACGATGTCATCGACCAGTTCGAAAAGAAATATCCCAACATCAAGGTCAACCGCGAGCCGGTGCCGCTGGCGCAGCGCGACGTCAAGTTCTCCACCGCGATCCGCGCCGGCGCCGGGCCCGATGTGTTTGCGCTGGACGCCAATCCGGTGCGCCAGTACATCGCCGAAGGCTGGGTGCGGGAACTCGATCCCTATATTAAAAAAGAAGCCGCCGGTTATATCGACGATTTCTATCCGGTCAGCATGATCCCGCTCACCGTCGACAAGAAGACCTACGGTATCCCGATGAATACCGTGGCCATGACCCTGGTCTACAACAAGAAGCTGTTCGCCGAAGCCGGCATCAAGGCGCCGCCCAAGACCTGGGATGAATTCCGCGCCGACGCCAAGAAGCTCACGCGTTCCTCCACCGGCGGCGCCAACATCGACCGCTGGGGCTTCACCTTCGTGATGGCGCCGGCCGGCTTCGACCTGCGCGCCTCGTCGATCATCCGCGGCTTCGGCGCCGACTTCCTGACGCCCGACAACAAGCATACCGCCTTCAACACGCCGGAAGCGGCGGCCGCCTTCAACTACATCCTCGACCTGATCATGGTCGACAAGTCGGTGCCGCCGGGCGTGACGCAAGTCGACGCCAACGGCGCGCGCCGCCTGCTGGCCAACCGCACCGCCGCGATCAAGATCGGCACCACGTGGAGCCTGCCGGAAGTCAGCGCCATGAACCCCGACCTCGACGGCTGGAACACGCTCGGCATGGCGCCGATGCCGCAGCAGGCCGGCAACGACAAGAAGGTGCGCACCACGCTGTTCCAGAAATCCATTTTCATCAACAAGAACTCCAAGCATCCTGAAGAGGCATGGCTGCTGGTCAAGCATCTGACCGACGCCGCCGCAATGAAGCGCTGGTACGACGACAACAACATGCTGTCGTCGCGCAAGAGCGTCAATGAAGGCTACGACAAGATCCTCGGCAGCGAATCGGCGCGCATCGTGTCGGCGGAAATCCCGCGCGGCTCCTTCCTGCCGCAAACGCCGAAGTGGCCGCAGGTGCTGGAAATCTTCCGCCAGAATTTGCAGGCGGCGGTATCCGGCAGCAAAACCCGCGCTCAGGCGCTGGCTGACATCAATAGTCAGATCGAACTGGCCCTGAAGTAAGCAAGTCAAGCCGCAACAATCTCGGCGGACGTCGTCCCGGCGTCCGTCCGACCTCTTCAAGTTCCTCTGGAAAGCGCATGTTCAATCATCGTTCTTTGGGCTACGCCTTTGTCGCGCCGGGCATCGTCCTGCTGATCGTCATCCTCGGGTTTCCGGCGCTGGCGTCGCTGCTGCAAAGCTTCAACCTGTGGGGCGGCAGCGGCACGCCCGGCATAGGCGCGTATCAGAAGCTGCTGCTTGATCCGGAATTCCGCCAGACCCTGCTCAACACCGCGCTGTTCGTCGTCGTCGTAGTGGCCGCGCACGTGGTGTTGGGACTGAGCGTGGCGCTGCTGCTCAACCTCGATGTGCCGGGGCGCTGGCTGTTCCGGGTCATCGCGATCCTGCCGTGGACCATGCCCGACATCATCGGCGGGCTGATCTTCCGCTTCATCTTCGACACGCTGGCGGGCGGCGTCAACGCCGTGCTGGCGCTGGCCGGTTACGCACCCGTCGACTGGTTCGGCGCGCCCGGGCAGGCCTTCGGCACGGTGATCTTCGCCGAGGTGTGGCGCGGTTATCCCTACGTCATGCTGATCCTGCTGGCGGGTTTGCAAGCCATCCCGCGCGACCAGTACGAAGCCGCCGAGATCGACGGCGTCGGCAAGTGGAAGACCTTCCTGCACATCACGCTGCCGAACCTGAAGCCGATGCTGGCCATCGCCATCATCCTCGACGCCATCTGGGAATGCCGCCTGTTCGGCATGATCTACGGCATGACCGGCGGCGGTCCCGGTTACGCCACGCAGAACCTGTCGCTGCTGGTCTACAAGAACTACTTCCAGTTCTTCGACACCGCCTACGCGTCGTCGATTGCGGTGGTGCTGGCGGCGCTGTTGCTGGTGCTGGCGATCCCGTATGTGCGCATGACCCTGAAAGAAGAGAGCTGAGCATGCAACAACGCCAACAAGGAATAACGTATTGGATCGGCATCGCCGCCGCGCTGCTGGCGATGGCGGCCTATAACCTGCTGCCGTTCTTCTGGATGATCTCGTCCTCGCTGAAGACCGATATCGAAGTCACGTCCTTCCCGGCCACCATCCTGCCCAAGGGGCTGACTACCGCCGCCTATTCGCGCATCTGGAACCAGGAAGGCTTCGTGCTGTACTTCCTCAACAGCGTCAAGGTGTCCGGTTCGACCGCGCTGCTGTCGGCGCTGGTGGGTGTGTTCTGCGCGTACGGCTTCTCGCGCTTCCGCTTCGGCGGGCGCAAGTTCCTGATGACGCTGCTGCTGGCCAGCCAGGTGATTCCGGGCGTGCTGCTGGTCGGTCCCTATTTCAAGATGATGACGCTGGCGGGACTGTACGACACCCACTTCGCGCTGATCCTGGCGCAGACCACGCTGACGCTGCCGTTCTCGGTGTGGATGCTGAAGGGCTACATCGATACCGTGCCGATCGAGATCGACCAGGCTGCCGAGATCGACGGCGCCTCGCCGCTGCAATGCCTGATTTACTGCATCCTGCCCAACATCCTGCCGGGTCTGGTGGCGACCATGATCTTCGCCTTTCTGCTGGCCTGGGGCGACCTGCTGTGGGCGCTGTGCCTGATCAACAGTCCCGACAAGCTGACCATGACGCTGGGCGTGACCAACCTGGTCGGCCAGTTCCGCGTGCTGTGGTCGGACATCATGGCGGCCACCGTGATCGGCTGTGCGATTCCGGCGGGGGCCTACATCTTCCTGCAAAAGTACCTGGTCAAGAGCGCCGCATCGTCGGCGGTGAAGGGTTGAACCATGAACAGCATCACGCATACGCCATTGGGACAAAGCGGCATCGCGCTCTCGCGCATTATCCTCGGCGGCCATGAATACCTGCCCGATGGCCGCTCGCGCGCCTTCAACGAAGACCTCGCCAAGGCGGTCACGCCCGGCCACGTGTTTGCCGGCTTCGGCGGCGCGCAGCGCCAGGCCTTGCTGGCGCATGCGCTCAGTCTCGGCATCGACGCCTTCGACGTCACCATCGATTCGGAGAAGGAGGCGCTGGGACGCAACCTGACCGCGCTGGGCACCCCCGCCGCGATCATGCAGACGCGTCCCGAAGGCATGCTCTACAGCTACGACCCGGGCAATCGCAAGCTGGTCTCGCCGGGTTTGCTGGAAGCCGAAGTGCGGCGCATCCTTGCGCTGACCGGACGCACGCAGATCGACATCCTCAACGTCGGCATCCTCGCCACGGCCTTGCAGCAGGACGCCGATTACATCGCGCGGTTGGGCGAGCAGATCGCGCTTCTCAAGCAAAAGCAGCTGATCCGCTGCGCCGCCGCCGACAGTTTCTCGGGCGCGGCGACATATCTGGCGATGATTGCCGGTGGCGCTTTCGATTCCCTCAACATCAACTTCAACCTGGCTGATGACGCCGCCGCCGATGAAGTACTGCCGGCGGCGAGGGCGGCCGGCATGACGGTGGTGGCGCGCGAGATCTTCATCAAGGGCGCGCTGTTCAACATCGGCCGCGAACTTGGTCTCGCGGCGCCTGCCATCGCGCGCGCCGGCCTGCTGTGGGCCGCGCAACGGCGCGACGTTGACGCGCTGATCGTTGGTGCGCAGGACGTCGGCCAGTTCGATTCCTCGGTGCGGCAGATCCGCCAGGTGCAGCAAGCCGGCGTCGGAACGGAAGAAGACATGCAGACATTGCAGCAACTGCGCGACAGCGACGCCTTGCGCACGCTGCGTCATCGCAATCGCGACGCCTTCCACGGTGTCGCCAACCAATAACCTTAACGGAAGCCACCATGACCACCTCCTCCGCCTCCACCTTGCAAGCAAGCAGCCCGCGCACCCTCGATCCGGCTTTGCGTGACATTTTCCTGCAAGTCAGCGTCGCCACGCTGTCGACCGCGCTGTTCAAACGCGGCTTCCGCAATACGCTGATCCAGGGCGCGCTGCCGCTCAATCCAAACGCGCCGCGCATGGTCGGCCTGGCCACCACGCTGCGCTACATTCCTTCGCGTGAAGACATCGACCACGTCGGCACTTTCGCCGATCGCGAGAACCCGCAGCGCAAGGTGGTCGAGACCATGCCGGCCGGCCATGTGCTGGTGATCGACAGCCGCGGCGACGCCAGCGCCGCCTCGGCCGGCGGCATCCTGATTACGCGCCTGATCCGGCGCGGCGTGGCCGGCGTGGTCAGCGACGGCGGCTTTCGCGATGCACCCGACATTCGCCAGATGGACTTCCCGGTGTATTGCAAGAGCCCGTCGCCGCCGACCAACCTGACGCGCCACCACGCCGCTGACATCGACATGCCGATCGGCTGCGGCGGCGTGCCGGTTTATCCCGGCGACGTCATCGTCGGCGACCTCGAAGGCGTGATCGTGATCCCCGCCGCGATTGCCGCCGAGGTCGCACAGGAAGCCGCGCAGATGACCGTGTTCGAAGACTTCGTCATGGAGCAGGTCGGCAACGGCGCCTCGACCTATGGCCTGTACCCGCCCGAAGAACCGGCGCTGCGCGCCTTCGAGCAATGGAAGCAGGCGCACGGGCGATAAGCGCCGGCATGCACACATCACACGCATCACCAGAATCAACCGAAGGGATATCGCAACCATGGCATCAGTAAGCATCCGTCAACTCGGCAAGCGCTACGGCGACACGCAGATCATCAAGGGCATCGACGTCGACATCCGCGACGGCGAATTCCTGGTGCTGGTGGGACCGTCGGGCTGCGGCAAATCCACCTTGCTGCGCATGATCGCCGGCCTGGAAAATATCAGCAGCGGCGAGCTCGCCATCGGCGGCAAGCGGGTCAACGACGTTCCGGCCAAGGCGCGCAACATCGCCATGGTGTTTCAGAACTACGCGCTGTATCCGCACATGACGGTGGCCGGCAACATCGGCTTTTCGATGCGCATGGCCGGCGTCGGCAAGCACGAGATCGCCACCCGCGTACAGTCGGCGGCGGCCATGCTGGGACTGGAAACCTACCTCGACCGTTATCCGCGCCAGCTGTCCGGCGGCCAGCGCCAGCGCGTCGCGATGGGGCGCGCGCTGGTGCGAGATCCGCAGGTGTTCCTGTTCGACGAGCCGCTGTCCAACCTCGACGCCAAACTGCGCGTACAGATGCGCGCCGAGATCAGGCAACTGCACCGGCGCGTCAAGACCACCATGGTCTACGTCACGCACGATCAGGTCGAGGCGATGACCATGGCCGACCGCATCGTGGTCTTGCGCGACGGCGTGGTGGAGCAGATCGGCGCGCCGCTGGAGCTGTACGACCATCCGCGCAACCGTTTCGTGGCCGGCTTCATCGGCTCGCCGACGATGAATTTCATCGACGGCAGTATTGTTCGCAATGAAGGCGGCATGGCGTTCGCGGCCGGCGACGGCATCCTGTTCCCGCTCAACGCCGACACACAGCAATGGGAAGGGCGCGAATGCGTCTACGGCATCCGTCCGGAGCATCTGCAACTGGTGGGTGAAGCAGGCGGCGGAAGCGTACGGGCGGTGCTGGAGTCAGTCGAACCGACAGGATCGGAAACGCATCTGAGCCTGTCGCTGGGCGGGCATGCCGGAAACAAGCCGCGCACGCTGGTGTGCTTGAGTCACGAGCGGGTTGCGGCGGGCGAGGGCGATGCGCTGTGGCTGCGTCCGGTGGACGGCCGCTATCACCTGTTCGACAGCGCCAGCGGCAACGCGCTGGCAATATAAGAAGGCGCCGTCAGTCGGAATATCAGAACCAGTGGTTGGCCTGTTTCAGGTCATTGCGCAATTCGCGGAAGCAGTGATCGGTCCATTCGCTGCGACTGACTTCATTGCGCCGCATCAGCACGATCTTGCGCTTGAGCGTGGGGAAGCGCAGCGGGGCCACATGCAAGGTGTCGTCGCGCAGGTAGCTGGTATACAGGCTCGGCATGATGCCGATGGCGATGCCCGAGCGCACCACGCCGTACAGCGATTCGCTATGCACCATCTGATAGCGCCGCGATGCCGCCAGGCCGTGCTGCAGCAAAGCGGCTGAAGCGAATTCCCACACGCTGCCCTGGGCGAACATCACGATTTCTTCGCCGGCCATCTGGCGCCAGTGGACTTCCTTCGCGTCGGACAGCGGATGCTGTTTCGACACGATCAACACCAGTTCATCCTCGAACAACGTCACCGTATCGAGCGACATCGAATCGGGCGGCTTGATGCCGACGCAAAAATCCAGTTTGCCCGTATGCAACGATGACAACAGCGCATCGTTGGGCATATCCGACAACAGAATCTCGACATGCTCGTCGTGCGCCTCGTTGTAGCGGGCGATGACCGCCGCCGTCAGCGTCACCGCCGACGGAATCGCGCCGATGCGCACGCGATGGCGGCCGGTGCCGATGGCGTGGCGGATATCGTCAAAGGTATTGGTGGCGGTGTTGAGCAGGTGCTTGGCGTATTCCAGCACCACCGCGCCCTGCGCCGTCAGCGCGATCTGGTGCGTGGTGCGGTCGAACAGCTTGGTGCCGAGCTGGTTTTCCAGCTGTTTGATGGACGCGCTCAGCGCCGGCTGGGTCACTGACAACTGCTCCGCCGCCTTGCTGAAACTGTTGGTGCCGGCCAGCGTGGCGAAGGCCTGCAGGTGGCGCAGCGTGACCTTGTTGGTAAGCTTGATCATGGCGAGGGGGAGCGGCGGCAGCGTAGTCGTGTTGTGATTGGCATATCGTTTACAGATTACTTCCCTGTCGATTCTTTATGGTTATAAGTTTAATTTATGAAATTATAAATATAAACAAATTATATTATTGTTTGACTTGACCTATTCTCCACTTCGGCAAAACGGAATTGATATCGGGCGTTCACCGGCATCGATGTCCGACCTTACTTATTCTGGCCTGAAGGCCTTTTTCCCGGGGGATGGTGATGAAGCAATGGATGATCGGCGCAGTCGCAGTGCCAGCAATGCTGGCGGGCGCTCAGGCGCATGCACAAAGCAAAATGGAAATTTACGGCCTGATTTCCGGCGGCGTCGGCTACCTCACCAACCAGGGCGGTCCGCATAACCTGGAAGCCCTGAGCGGCACCAACCAGAATCCGCGCATCGGCTTCCGCGGCCAGGAAGACCTGGGCGGCGGCTCCAAGGCCATCTTCAACCTCGAGAACGGCTTCAACGTGATGACCGGCGCCGCCGCGCAAAGCGGCCGCCTGTTCGGCCGTCTGTCGTATGTCGGCCTGAGCAACACCGACCTCGGCACACTGACGCTGGGCCGCCAGTACGAAGCGGTCAAGGACTACCTCGGCCCGGTCGTCATCGCCAGTAACGGCGTCCACATCGGCGACAACGACAACGGCTACAACAACCTGCGCGCGCAGAATTCGGTCAAGTACATCAGCCCGACCTTCAGCAACTTCAACGTCACCGCACTGTACGGTTTCGGCGAAGCGGCCGGCGACGCCAGCATCAACCGCGTCATGAGCATCGGTTCCGGTTACAAGAGCGAGCGCTTCAAGTGGGCCGTCGCCTACACCCAGATGGATACGCCCAACAGCGCCAAGAGCCCCGATGGCGCAATGAGCAACGACTACGCCAGCTCGCTGCTGATCTTCAACAAAAGCGCCGTCAACAGCAGCCAGGGCGTGCGCAAGCAGCGCATCGCCGGCACCGGCGGCTTCTACACGGTCGGCAACACCGATTTCGGCCTGATGTACAGCAACGTCAAGTACGACTACCTGGACAACACCAAGCTGACGCTGCAAAACCTGGACCTGAACCTGGTGAATCACTTCACGCAGGCCTTGAACCTGGGCGCATCCTACTTCTACACCGTCGGCAAGTACGACACCATCAACACCAATCCGAAGTGGCATCAGTTCAACTTCCAGGCCGACTACTTCCTGTCAAAGCGCACCGACGTCGCCATCACCTACAGCTACCAGATCGCTGCGGGCGATGCCAAGAACGCCACGATCTTCGGCTTCCCGTCGTCGAGCGACAAGCATCAAGGCGTACTCATGATCGGCATGCGCCACGTCTTTTAAAATCGTAGAAAGCGCTTCGGCCTAAAATGGGCATCGCATCCATGTTTAAAGGAATCTCATTTTGAAAAAAGCATTATTGGCGGGCCAGAATCTGACCCTGAGTCTGACCCTGAGTCTGACCTTCAGCGCAGGCCTGTTCGGCCTGACCGCCACGCCTGCCCATGCCGAAAAGCGCACCCTGGTGCTGTCGGCCTATCCGATCGCCCAGCCGCTGTTTGCCAAATACGTCTATACGCCGTTCAAGGAAAAATGCGGCTGTGAGATCGTGGTCGAAACCGGCAACAACGCCGACCGCATCGCCAAGCTCGATGCGCGTCGCGACAATCCGGTGGTCGACCTGGTCCTGCTGTCGGACTTCGGCATGCTGGAAGCCGCGCGCAAGGGCCTGATCCAGCCGCTCGACTATGCCAAGCTGAAGAACTACGGCCAGGTCTACAATTTCGCCAAGAACCCGATCGGCGGCAACTTCGCGGTCGGCTACACGATCTATTCGGTCGGCCTGGTGTATCGCACCGACAAGATCAAATCGCTCGCTTCGTGGAAAGACCTCTGGCGTGCTGACATGAAAGGCCATCTCTCCCTGCCTGATGTCAGCACGACCCAGGGGCCCCTGACGCTGCAGATGGCGGACATCGCCTGGAACGGCAAGGGCGACGACTTCGCCACCGGCATGCAAAAGATCCTCGAGATCAAGAACAACGTCGTGACCTTCTCCAAGAACAGCGCGCAGTTGTCGTCGCTGTTCGCCCAGGATGAGATCTGGGCGGCGCCGGTGGCGCGCTTCACCTGGGCGCAATTGGCCAAGACCGGCTTGCCGCTCAAGTGGACCATCCCGACCGAAGGCCAGGCCGCCGGCATGAACGTGATGGGCATCGTCAACAAATCGAAGAACGCCGACCTGGCCTACCAGCTGATCGACTTCTGGCTGTCGAAGGAAGTGCAGACCGCGCTGGCGATGGACCTGGTGGATTCGCCGGTCAATACGCAAGTGGTCCTGCCGAAGGACAAGGCCGAGTTCAACACCTACGGCGCCGACCACATCGCCTCGCTCAAATTCGTCAAGCCGGAAAGCCTGCTCAAGCACCGCTCGTCGTGGATGGAGCAGTGGAACAAGGGCATCAGCAAATAAGGTGGCAAGTAAGTTGGCAGTAAGTTGAAAAATGAGCAGGAAGCAAGTTAGAAAGAAGTAAGAAGGATCCTGCCGATGCAGGAAACGCCCGGCGCTCATGCAGCGCCGGGCTTGTGCATTTGAAGCAATAGAAACAACAGAAGCAGCAGAAGGAAGAGGGAGTCCAGGCCGATGTCGGTGCATCAAAAAAAATGGAACGGCGTCATGCTCGTCATGCCGGCGTTGATCTTCACGGTGGTGTGCTTCCTGCTGCCGGTGCTGGCCTTGCTGCTGGACGCCTTCCGCGTCGACGCACCGGCGGCGCATTGGGGGCTGGGGCGCTTTGCCGATTTTTTCGCCGAGCCGCTCAATCGCCAGGTGTTCCTCCGCACGCTGCGCATCGCCGCGCTGGTGACGCTGGTGTCGGCGCTGCTGTCCTATCCCGCCGCCCAGGCCATCGTGCGCGTGGCGCCGCGCTATCGCGGCATGGTGCTGGGCATGATGATCCTGCCGCTGATGGTCTCGCCGATTGCGCGCACCTACGCCTGGATCGTGCTGTTCGGCCGCAACGGCGCAATCAATTCCATCCTGCTCTCGCTGGGCCTGGCCGATGAGCCGCAACGCCTGCTGTTCAGCGAAATGGCGGTGTTCGTCGGCCTGCTGCAATTGCTGTTGCCGCTGATGCTGATGTCGCTGGTGAGCTCGATGGAAAACCTCTCGCGCGACATCACGCTGGCCGCCTCCACGCTCGGCGCCAACGCCTGGCAGGTGTTCACGCGCGTGACCTTGCCGCTGACGCAGGAGGGCCTGATCGTCGGCGGCACGCTGGTGTTTACCGGCTGCGTCACCGCCTACGTGACGCCGGCCTTGCTGGGCGGCCCCAAGGTGCTGATGCTGGAAACGCTGCTGTACCAGAAGGTCAGCGTGGAAAGCGATTTCGGCACCGCCAATGTCATCGCGGTGATCCTGGTGCTCATGACGCTGGCCGTCAACGCCGGATTGAAACGCATCTCTTCGAGTCGGAGCACCGTATGAAAGAAGGATTGTTTTCGCGCGCCATGCTGTGGCTGGTGTTCCTGTTCCTGCTGGGGCCGTTCGTCATCGTGTTCCTGGCCGGCTTCAGCGCCGGCGACACGCTGGCGTTTCCGCCGGAATCATATTCGCTGCGCTGGATCGGCGAAGTGCTGGTCGCCGACGAGTTCCAGCGCGCCTTTCGCACCAGCCTGGAAATCGGCCTGCTCGCCACCGTGATCGCGCTGCTGCTGGGCGTGCCGGTGGCCTACGCCATGTCGCGCATGCCGCCGCCGGGCATGGGTGCGATCAAGCAGATCCTGACCTCGCCGCTGATCATCCCGGCCATGCTGGTGGGCCTGGGTTTGCTGCGCCATTTTGTGCTGCTGGTGGATGCGCCGGTGTTCCTCGGCCTGCTGATCGGGCACATCGGCTTGCTGACGCCGTACGCCGTACGCGTGGTATACGCCAGCCTGGTCAACCTGCGCGTCGACATCGAAGAAGCCGCCATCACGCTGGGCGCGTCGCGCCTGCAGACCTTCTTCCTGATCGTGCTGCCGAACATTCGCAGCGCCGTGATCGCCGCCTTCTTCCTGGCGTTCGTGACCTCGTTCAACCAGGTGCCGGTGTCGCTGTTCCTGACCGGTCCGGGCATCAGCACCTTGCCGATCGAAATGCTGGGCCATATGGAAAACAGCTTCGATCCTTCTATCGCGGCCTTGTCGACGCTGCTGGTGCTGTTCACCATGGCCTTCGTGCTGGTGACAGAAAAGGTGCTGGGCATTTCAAAATACATGTGAGACACGATGAGCTATCTCGAACTACATCAACTGGCGCTCGGCTACGGCAAGAACAAGACCGCCGTCGAGCAACTGGACCTGGCGGTCGAGCAGGGTGAACTGATTTCGCTGCTCGGCCCCAGCGGCTGCGGCAAGACCACCACCATGCGCGCCATCGCCGGCCTGATCGACCTGCGCGCCGGCAGCATCATGCTGGACGGTCGCGACATCGGCCGCCTGCCGCCCAACAAGCGCAACATCGGCATGGTGTTCCAGTCGTATGCGCTGTTCCCGCATCTGAACGTATTCGACAACGTCGCCTTCGGCCTGCGCCTGCGCAAGGTCGATGCGGTCACGCTGCGCAGCAAGGTCGAGCGCGTCATCGCCGCGGTCGGCCTGAGCGGCTTCGAGACGCGGCTGCCGGCGCAGATGTCGGGCGGCCAGCAACAGCGCGTGGCGCTGGCGCGCGCCATCGTGATCGAGCCGAAACTGCTGCTGCTGGACGAGCCGCTCTCCAACCTCGACGCCAAGCTGCGCGTGCAAATGCGCGCCGAGCTGCGCCGCATCCAGCGCGAGCTGGGCATCACCATGCTGTACGTGACGCACGACCAGGAAGAAGCGCTGGCGCTGTCGGACCGCATCGTGGTCATGAACGGCGGCAAGATCGAGCAACTGGACGTCCCGGAAAACCTCTTCAACGCGCCGCGCACGCGCTTCGTCGCCAATTTCATGGGCTTCGAAAACCTGTTCGATTATCGCGATGGCTTCCTCCACGGTGACGGCGGCAAGTTGCCGTTCGCGGTGGCGCCGCCGGACGGCACCGTGTGCGCCGGCTGGCGTCCGGAACGCGTCACCGTCGGCTCCGGTCCCTACAACGGCACGGTGCTGTCGCGCGGTTTCCTCGGCGATGCGGTGGAATACCTGCTGCAGACGCCGGTCGGTCCGGTCAAGGGCATGGCCGCTGCGGCTGCGGCGCGCTGGCGTGAAGGCGACAGCGTCGACTTCGCCTTGCCGGCCGGCGCGGCCTTGCTGCTGCAAGCCTGATTTCACTTCACAAGAACAACCAGCAAGCTGAACACATCATGCAAAAAATATGGCTCGATACCGATCCCGGATTTGACGACTGGCTCGCCATGCTGCTGCTGTCGGCCAACCTCGACGTCGAATGGCTGGGCGTCTCGGTGGTGGCCGGCAATGCCCCGCTGTCGGTGACCTACGACAACGCCCTGCGCATCCGCAAGCACTACCATCTGGAAGTACCGGTGTACGCCGGCTGCGAAGCGCCGCTCAGCGGCGCCGTCGAAACTGCACAATGCATCCTCGGCGCCGACGGCATGGACACCACCGGCGAACCCTTGCCGACGGTGGATATCGGCCAGGTCGAACGCGAACAGGAGCAGCAACAAAAACGCAGCCCGCTGCCGCACGCCGTCGACGCGCTGATCGAAGCGGTGCGCCGGCATCCGGGCCAGCTCACGCTGATGTGCATCGCGCCGCTGACCAACATCGCCACTGCCTTGCAACGCGCGCCCGACATCGCCGCACAAATCAAGGAGATTATCCTGATGGGCGGCTCGGCCGACCAGGGCAATCACACCGCAGCGGCGGAGTTCAACATCTACGCCGATCCGGAAGCAGCCGACATCGTCTTCAACGCCGGCGTGCCGCTGCGCATGTTCGGCCTCAACCTGTGCCGCCAGTTGCTGGTGACGACAACCGAAGTGCAGCAGGTGCGCGCGCTCGGCACCCTGCGCGCCAAATGGCTGGCCGGCTATTTCGAAGCCTATCTGCGTATTCGCAGTCCCGATGGTTCGGTGCCGATGCCGATGTACGACCCGGCGGTGGCGATTTATCTGCGCCGTCCCGAGCTGTTCAGCTTCAAGCCTGCGCGCGTGGATATCGAACTGCAGGGCAAGCTGACACGCGGCATGACGGTATGCGAATTCCGCGTGCCGCGCCGCGCCGCCGCCAACGTCGAGGTCGCCATGACGGTCGATGGCGAACGCGCCATGGCCTGCATGATGCAGGAGTTGCTGGGCACGCTGTAGTCACCAGTCTACCGTCGCTGCATTGCCGCCGCAGGGACAGCGGCAGTTGTTTTTTGCCTATGAATATGGATGTACGCTTTATGAGAACCATGGATGCTTCCGCCGCTGCTGCTGCAGGTCCTGTCGCTGCCGGACATGAATATGCTTGATACCGACATCGACACAATCGGCCCCCTGAATCTGGAACAGTTCGTGCGCGCGCTGCCGAAGATGGAATTGCATTGCCATCTGTTCGGCGCGGTGCGTCGCCAGACCTTCATCGATCTGTCGGTGAAGGCCGGCAACCGCATCTCGCATGACGAGATCGAGGCCTTTTATACGCGTGGCGAGAAGCCGGTCGGTGTGCTGCGCGTACTGCGCGCGCTCGACGCCCATCTGATCCAGGGGCCGTCCGACCTGCATCGCATCACCTACGAATACCTGGAAGACGTGCATCGCCACGGCGTGCGCTACACCGAGTTCTTCTGGAACCCCACCGGCACCGTGCGCGTCTCCGGCATCAGCTACGCCTCGGCGCAGGCCGCCATCGTGCTGGCGATCCGCGACGCCTTGCGCGACTTCGGCGTGATCGGCCGGCTGATTCCCAGCATCGACCGCGAAGCCAGCCCCGATGAAGCAGTGGCCATGGTCGAATGGATGTGTGCGCACCGCCAGCCCGAAGTGATTGGCATCGGCATGGATTACCGCGAGAACGACCGGCCGCCGGAATTGTTCTGGAAAGCCTATCGCGACGCCCGCGTGGCAGGCTTCCGCACCACCGCCCACGCCGGCGAATTCGGCATGCCGTGGATGAACGTGGAAAGCGCCATCGACCTGCTCAAGGTCGACCGCGTCGATCACGGCTACACGGTGGTCGACAATCCGGCCTTCCTGCAGAAGTGCCGGGAGCGCGACATGATCTTCACCGTGGTGCCGACCAATTCCTACTACCTGCGTACGCTGGAGCCGGCGCGCTGGGCGCTGGATCATCCGATCCGCGCGATGGTGCGCGCCGGCCTGCGCGTGCACCCGAATACCGACGATCCGACGCTGCACCTGGTCACACCGACGCGCGCCTGGCTGATGATGATGGAGTTCGGCTTCGGCATCGACGACATGCACGGCTTCATGCTCAACGGCCTCGATGCCGCCTGGATAGCCGACGACCTGCGCCGGCAATGGCGGCAGGAATGGAGTGCAGCGTTCGAATCGCTGCGCGGCCGCCTGGTCATGTAACGGGGATGTTATTACTGAATGAAAAAAGCCGCGCCCTGTTAAAGGCGCGGCTTTTTCTCTTTTTAAGCCTCGGTGGGCGGCTGAATCAATGCATCAGCAGCACGATGAGGATGATGATGGGAATCGGGATTCCCAACAACCAAAGCAGTATGGCTCCCATGCTGATCTCCTTAGGTCAAAGTAACGGATTCGTGTGTGCTGTTGCCGCCGACGGTAGGTTCTACCGCCGTGTACACCACACGGTCCTTGCGGTCACGCAGACGACCGCCGAAAGTTGCCGCCAGGCTGGCGATGAACGCACCGCACAGCAGCGCCACGAACATCCACAGCGAACCGTAGGCTGCAGCCTTGCGGGCGGTATCGGCAGCTTCCTTGGCCTTGGTGGTGGCGTCGTCGATGGCCTTCTTGTAAGCGGCATAGGTGTCGTCGACGCGTTTTTCCGCATCGGCCTGGCTGATGCCGCTACGCTTGGCGATCACTTGCGCAACATAGGTCTTGTCGGCGGCCGGCAGCGCACCGGTGCGCAGCGCATTGGCGAAAATGCGCGTCACTTCATTGCGTTGTGCAGGCGCCAAAGGTGGGCTGTCAGGAGCACCGTTGGCAAGCGGCGCAACCGGAGCTGCATCGGCTGATGCCGGTGCACCGGTTTGCGAGCCTGCAGCAGGAGCGCGGAACAACGTGTCGATGAAGTAGCCAGACGCAGCATCGGCAGTATTGCCATCCGCTGCTGCAACACCACCGGCAGCAGCTGTAGCGCCGGTAGCCACTACTGCCGCCCCGGCCGAACCGGCCACTTTGGCGCCGCTCGATATCACGCTGCCGATGGCGGTGCTGAGCAACGCCGCCGTCGCCAGCGATGCCACTGCCCAGGCCAGGAAGCCGTGCGCGGTGTCGCGGAAATACACTTCATCGGTATGCACGCTGGCCCATTTCACGCGCAGGCGTCCGGCCATGTAACCACCGATGGCTGATGCAGCGATTTGCGTGAAGGTAATCCACGCTACCGTCGACCAGCCGATGGTCTGTGCGCTGAGACCGTTGCCGGACCAGGGCGAGACCGAAGAAAATCCCAGGCCGAAGCCGAGGATCACCAGGATGAAGGACAACGCCGCCGCAGCGAACGCACCCGCAAGGATGGCTCCCCACGAGACGCCGGACGCGATGCTGTCGTCCCCACCAACTGCATGTGCATGCAGGCTACTATTAATCATGTTTTTCTCCTCGAGAGTGTTCTTGTCACGAGAGCAAATGTACCGGCGGCGTTCGCCGCCAACCATAGGACGATCTCGTCACCTTTCGTAGGATTTGCGGCAGACCAGAGGGTGACCGACGCCACAAGCGGAGGTCCGCTGACAGCGCCCGTGTTGCGTCCTGATTACAGTAATGACTTTCCATCATCCTTTTGCGGAGCGGCATGAGCGACATGGTCGTAGTGCGCAAGGAAGGCCTGTACTGCGTTCCAGGTGACTTTTACATCGACCCGTGGCGTCCGGTGGACCGCGCGGTGATCACGCACGCCCATGCCGACCATGCCCGCACCGGCCACGGCCATTATCTGGCGACGGCCGACGGCGCAGGCATCCTGCGCGCGCGGCTCGGCGAGATCCGTCTCGACGCCTTGCGCTACGGCGAATCGATTACCCATAACGGTGTGGCGCTGTCGCTGCACCCGGCCGGCCACGTACTCGGCTCGGCCCAGCTGCGCATGGAATACCGCGGCGAAGTCTGGGTCGCCTCGGGCGACTACAAGCTGGAGCAGGACGGCACCTGCGCGCCGTTCGAGAGCGTGCGCTGCGACACCTTCATCACCGAATCGACCTTCGGCATGCCGATCTATCGCTGGCAGCCGCAGGCGGAAATCTTCGACGACATCAATGCCTGGTGGCGCCGCAATGCAGGGGAAGGGCGCACCAGCGTGCTGTTCTGCTACGCCTTCGGCAAGGCCCAGCGCATCCTGCATGGCCTTGATCCCAGCATCGGCAGCATCGTCTGCCACGGCGCGGTAACGCCGCTCAACGCGCTCTATCGCGATGCGGGCGTGGCCTTGCCGCCGACGTTGGCAGTCGGCGACGTTGACGACAAATCCATCTTGCAACAGGCACTGGTGCTGGCGCCGCCGTCGGCCGCCGGCTCGCCGTGGATGCGCCGCTTCGGCGACTACAGCGATGCCTTTGCCAGCGGCTGGATGCGCCTGCGCGGATCGCGCCGGCGACGCGGCGTCGATCGCGGTTTCATTCTGTCCGATCACGCCGACTGGCCCGGGCTGCTCAGCGCCATTACCGCCACCGGAGCGCCGCGCATCATCGTCACGCATGGTCAGATTCCCATCATGGTGCGCTGGCTGCAACAGAACGGCCTCGATGCCGGCGCCTTCGATACCGAATATGGCGGCGAGGAAGAGATCGAGACGGATAAAGATGTGCCGACATCTGCAGAATCTGCAGAATCTGCAGAATCTGCAGAAGGACAATCCGATCATGCGTGATTTCGCCCACCTCTACGCCGAGCTCGACGCCACCACCGCGACCAACCGCAAGCTGGACGCGCTGCAGGCCTATTTCCGCCGCGCCGAAGCCGCCGATGCGGCCTGGGCGGTGTATTTCCTGGCAGGCGGCAAGCCGCGCCAGGCGGTGCCGACCAAGTTGCTGCGCCACTGCGCGATGCAATACGCGCAGCTCGACGAGTGGTTGTTCGACGAGTGCTACCAGGCCGTCGGCGACCTCGCCGAAACCATCGCCCATATCCTGCCGCCGGCCACGCGCGAGGATGATCTGGGTCTGAACCGGTGGATGACGGAACGCATCGCGCCCTTGCGCGGCGCCGACGCCGAGACCATTCGCGCGGCGCTGTTTTCGTATTGGGACGTGCTCGACTGGCAGGGCCGCTTCCTGCTCAGCAAGCTGATCGGCGGCAGCTTCCGTGTCGGCGTGTCGAAGTTGCTGGTCACGCGTGCGCTGTCCGTGGTCGCCGACGTCGACGCCAAGACCGTCGCGCAGCGGCTGGTCGGCTGGACCGACCGCAGCACGCGCCCGACCGCCGAAGGATTCACCGACCTGATCGCACCGCCGTCCGAGGCCGATCGCCAGCGCCGCGGCGGCCAGCCCTATCCGTTCTTCCTGGCGCATCCCTTGCTGGCCGATCCGGCCACCCTGGGTGACCTGGGCGACTGGCAGGTCGAATGGAAATACGACGGTATCCGCGCCCAGCTGGTGCATCGCGAAGGACGCAGCTGGCTATGGTCGCGCGGCGAAGAGCTGATCACCGAACGGTTTCCGGAACTGGCGCAGTTGCCGCTGCCTGAAGGCGCGGTCATCGACGGCGAAATCGTGATCCGGCGCGGTGAGGGGAACAATGGTGTGATTGCCCCGTTCGCCGACCTGCAAAAGCGCATCGGCCGCAAGACCTTATCCGCCAAACTGCTGGCCGAATTGCCGGCGGCGCTGATCGCCTACGATCTGCTCGAACTGGATGGCGAAGACTTGCGCGGCAAGCCGCAGCACGAGCGGCGCGCGCTGCTGGAACAACTCGCTGGACATATCCCGGCGCTGACTCTGGCGCCCGTGATCGATCTCAACCAAGCCGCCGACTGGAGCGCGCTGGCCGCGCTGCGCGAAAGCTCGCGCGCACGCGGTGTCGAGGGCATGATGCTCAAGGCGAAATCGGCGCACTACGGCATCGGCCGCACCAAGAACGTCGGCACCTGGTGGAAGTGGAAGATCGATCCCTACTCGGTCGATGCCGTGCTGATCTACGCGCAGGCCGGCCACGGCCGGCGCGCGTCGCTGTATACCGATTACACCTTCGCCGTGTGGGATGCCGAAGACGCGGCCGGAGAACGACGGCTGGTGCCGTTCGCCAAGGCCTATTCGGGATTGACCGACGCCGAGATCGCGCGCGTCGATCGCCTCATCCGCAGCAGCACCCTCGAGAAGTTCGGCCCGGTGCGCAGCGTCAAGCCCAGCATGGTGTTTGAAATCGGCTTCGAGGGCATCGCCGCCTCGCCGCGCCACAAAGCCGGCATTGCGGTGCGCTTCCCGCGCATCCTGCGTATCCGCGAGGACAAGCCGATTACGGAGGCGGACAGCCTGTCGACCTTGCAAGTCTTGCTCAACGAAGCGGAAGGACAGCATGCGGCGCGCACAGACTGACAACCCCGGCGCCGATGCCGACCTTCCGCTAGCCGTGGGAAGCGCGCGCAGCACGCCGGTGGAGCGTTGGTTCGCCGCACAGGGCTGGAAGATCTTCGCCTTCCAGCGCGACACCTGGCAAGCCGCCCTGGGCGGCGAGTCGGGCCTGCTGCATGCCAGCACCGGCTCCGGCAAGACCTACGCGGTCTGGTTCGCCGCCTTGCAACGTGCCGTGCCGGCGTTGGGCAGAGCCGGTCCTGTGCTTGCCGCTCCCATCCCCGTCCCCGCTGCCAAGCGCGCCAAAGCGGTCAACCAGACCGGCCTGCGCATCCTCTGGATCACGCCGATGCGCGCGCTCGCGGCGGACACCGCGCGCGCACTGGAAGCGCCGCTGAGCGCCTTGTTGCCGACATGGACCATCGGCAGCCGCACCGGCGACACCTCCGGCAGCGAACGCGCGCGCCAGCTGCGCAGCTTGCCGAGCACGCTGATCACCACGCCCGAGAGCCTGTCGTTGTTGCTGAGCCAGGACGATGCGGCGGCGCGCTTCGGCAAGCTCGACGCCATCATCGTCGATGAATGGCATGAGCTCATGGGCAGCAAGCGCGGCGTGCAGACGCAACTGGCGCTGGCGCGCTTGCGCCGCTGGCGGCCGGACCTGATGGTGTGGGGACTGTCGGCCACGCTGGGCAACCTGCAGCAGTCCAAGGACGCCTTGCTCGGCGTCGACCGCGGCGTGCTGGTGCAGGGCAAGACCCGCAAGAAGATCGTGGTCGACACCCTGATTCCGGAGCATCCCTCGCGCTTCGCCTGGGCCGGCCATCTCGGCCTGCAGATGCTGCCGGCGGTTGTCGCCGAGATCGATCGTCACGCCAGCACGCTGGTGTTCACCAATACCCGTTCGCAGGCCGAGCTGTGGTACCAGAACCTGCTTGCGGCGCGGCCCGACTGGGCCGGCCTGATCGCGCTGCATCACGGCTCGCTGGATCGCGAAGTGCGCGAATGGGTTGAGCTGGCGATCAAGAACGGGCAACTCAAGGCGGTGGTCTGCACGTCCAGCCTCGACCTCGGCGTCGACTTCGCGCCGGTCGAGCGGGTGCTTCAGATCGGCAGCGCGCGCGGCGTGGCGCGCCTGTTGCAACGCGCGGGCCGCAGCGGCCATTCGCCCGGCCGTGTATCGCGCGTGACGCTGGTGCCGACCAATACGCTGGAATTGCTGGAAGCCGCCGGTGCGCGCCATGCGGTTGCCGCCGGCCAGGTGGAACAGCGACCGGTGCCGGAGACGCCGCTCGACGTGCTCGTCCAGCACCTGGTGACGATCGGGCTGGGCGGCGGCTTCCGCTCGCAGGAATTATTTGACGAGGTGCGGACTGCGTACTCCTATCGCGCGCTGCGTCCCGACCAGTGGCAATGGGCGCTCGATTTCGTCGCGCGCGGCGGCCAGAGCCTGACCGCTTATCCCGAGTATCAGCGCGTGGTGCCCGACGCCGATGGCGTGTATCGCGTGCCGGATGCGGCGATTGCGCGCCGCCATCGCATGAGCATCGGCACCATCGTGTCCGACGCCAGCATGCAGGTGCAATACCTGCGCGGTGCACGTATTGGCACCATCGAGGAAGGCTTCATCGCACGCCTGCGCGCGGGTGACCGCTTCCTGTTCGGCGGCCGCATGCTCGAGTTCGTGCGCGTGCATGAGATGACCGCCTATGTGCGGCGCGCCACCAGTGGTTCGGGGGCGGTGCCGCGTTGGCAGGGCGGCCGCATGCCGCTGTCTTCGACGCTGGCGCATGCGGTGCTTGATTGCCTGGAAGAGGCCGCGCATGACGATTATTCCGGCCCCGAAATGCAGGCGGTGAAACCCTTGCTGGCCTTGCAGCAGCAATGGTCGGCGTTGCCCACCGCCCGCAAGCTGGTGGTTGAGCATTTGCACAGCCGCGAAGGTCATCATCTGTTCTTTTATCCCTTCGCCGGCCGGCTGGTGCATGTGGGTCTGGCGGCGTTGATCTCTTACCGGCTGGCGCAGCGGCGCGCCGCGACGTTTTCAATTGCGGTCAACGACTATGGCTTCGAGTTGCTGAGCGTGACGCCGGTCGACATCGCGGAAATATTTCCGGACTCGGACATGGGCGGCGCCTTGTTCTCGTCAGAAAATCTGCTGCAAGACGTCATCGCCAGCCTCAACGCGACTGAACTCACGCAGCGCCGCTTCCGTGAAATCGCGCGCATCTCCGGACTGGTGTTTCAGGGCTTCCCCGGCCAGCCTAAAAGCACGCGCCAGCTACAGGCCTCGGCCAGCCTTTTCTTTGAAGTGTTCCGCAAGCACGACGCCGGCAACCTGCTGCTGACGCAGGCGCAGACCGAAGTGCTGGAGCAGGAACTGGAATTGCAGAGACTGCGCGAGACGCTGGCAGAATTGCGCGGCCGCAGCCTGCAGGTGTGCAGCATCACGCGGGCGACGCCGTTCGGATTCCCGCTGATGGTGGAGCGCTTCCGCGAGAAACTGTCGACCGAAAAGCTCAGTGACCGCGTGGCGCGCATGTTGCAGGAACTGGAAAAGGCGGCGTTGCGATGACAGCAAACCATTCGACTCCCGGCGGTGCTCTGGACATCATCGTGCTCGGCGAGCAACTCAGCCTGTTGCCGCAGCGCGCCGTGCTATGGCGCACGCGCAAGATGCTGATCGTGGCGGACATTCATTTCGGCAAGGCGGCGGCATTTCGCGCCGGCGGCATCCCGGTGCCGCACGGCACCACCCGCGCCAACCTCGATGCGCTGGATGCGCTGATTGCGGCGCACGAGGTCCGGCACATCGTCTTCCTCGGCGACTTCTTGCACGCCAGAACTGCGCGCGCCCCTGCGACGTTGATGGCGTTGCAGCGCTGGCGCGAGCATCACCCTGATATGAAGTTGACGCTGGTGCGCGGCAATCACGATCTCCACGCCGGCGATCCGCCCGCGCAGCTCGCAGTGCATGTTGTCGACGAACCATGGCAGGTGGGTCCGCTGGCCCTGTGTCATCACCCGCAAGAATTGACCGGAGCGTACGTGCTGGCGGGACACGTGCATCCCGTCGTGCGGCTGGCGGTGGGGCGTGATTCGCTGCGGTTGCCGTGCTTCGTCTTTGGCGAGAAACAGGCAACGCTGCCGGCATTCGGTGCGTTCACCGGCGGGTATGAAATACGCGGCGGGCAGGACGAACAATTGTTCGTCTGCACCGATGACCGCGTGTTTATCTATCCGCGGCAGGTCTGAAGATCAGCCGCGCAGTGCGACGCTGAACATGCGCGTCGCCTGCAGTCCTTGCGCCGAGTGATGCGCGCCGGGAGACAGCGCAGTGATCAGCGTTGTCGGATCGTTGCTTGTTGCATGGTCTGCGCCGACAAGACGCATGCCGGTGCGACCGTTCACAGCCTCGCGCGTCGCCCGCACCCGTGCAGCTGCACGGTGAGTCATGCCGCGGCTGTTGCCATCGGCGCGCGTGATCCAGTCGCGCAACAGTTGCTCTTCGCGTGGACTGAAGACGCCGAACATCTCCGCCCCCGCGCCGTTGATGAGTCGCCAGAAGCGGCTCTCCTCAGGATCGCTGCCGCGCTTGATCCAGCCCGCGCGTTCCAGTTCGTACAGGAAGCGGCCGGCGTCTTCCGGATTATCCAGCCATTCATTGACCGTCTTGCCGGCGAAGCGGCAATAGTCCGAATGCATGTTGCGACCGACCGTGGCCTTGTCCTGCAATACGGCGACCAGCGCACGCTCGGGATCGAAGCCGGCAATGACCGCATTGGTGCTCATGCCCAGATCGTTGAGACGATAGCCGTCGCGCACGCGCCGGTAAAACGCGGCGGGGTCGTCCTGCCGCGCGGCGATGTCCGCCACCGCCTGCGCTGCCTTGTGGGCGTGGCCGGTGGATGCATTGTCGATGGTCACATGCAGCGTGAAGTAATACGGGTCGATGCCAAGCTCGTTGAGTTCATAGGCGCTGATCAGCAAATGCAGGGGCAGTTGCTCGTAGCCAAGGTTGTAGCCGATTACCTCGGGCAGGAATCGTTCGGTCTGATAACCGAGCGCCAGCTGGATCGCGCCTTGCACGAAATGCTCGTCGGACAGATCCTGCCAGTCATCGCAGTCGTGCGCGGCCAGCAGCTTCTTGTAGAGCGTGACGTGATTCATGGCCGGATCGCCGTCTCCGAGTTCTTCCAGATAGGTCAGGATTAGCGGACGGAAGTCCGGGTCTTCCCAGTACGCCAGCGTGCCGTACAGCCAGGAGCCGTCCACCAGCTTGGTAGGCGCCACTGCACGGATGAAATTAAGTGCATGCGAGCGCGTCGGGAAGTAACGGCGCGGCGCGCCGTCCTTGCGTGCCGACAGATAAGCCGCGTATTGCTCGCCGACGTGCGCAACACGTTCGCTTACCCATGCCTGCAAATCGTCGGGCGAATCCGGCATGTCGCAGGGCAAGTCGCGCGCCAGTTCCAGTTGCGCCTGCAGATAGCGGGCGCCGTCTTCGCGCGCCATTCGAGATGGTTTGGGGATGGACAAGGCACGGTAGAGAACCGAGCTGGATGCGTGCGTCGCTTCGTTTTGCGCAGGTGCGGTACGGGCGAGAAAATTTGTTGCGGTGGAAGCCATGGTGCCTCTGGATACAAAAAGGGGACAGGTTTCATCTTCGCGCAGTGCGCCGTTCAAGGTAATAGGCCGATCACGCAGTTTGAAGTCGGACGAGACCTGATAGCAGCGTCATCCGAGCATCCTCCCGACGCCATGGTCTTACTGCAATAACAGCGGTGCGCCGACTGACGCCGGAAGATACAGCGTCTATCGTGAACACATGGACGTCGCCTCATGCGAGGCAAGGCATCCTCGGCGTCCCCCAATCACCATACAACATCAAACATCAGGAGAGCATCATGGATATCCGACATCACTCGAAGGCGCCGGTGACGATTGCCGCCACGCTGGTCGCACTGATCGGCATCGGCGCGGTGTGGTTGCTGCGCGTGTATTGGTTCGGCATATAAAAGAAAAGCAAACCGTGTTCCGAGGCTTCTCTTTTTTTGCCATAAAAAAGGCCGCCCCGAAGGCGGCCTGAACCCAAAAGACTATTCTTGACTCAGGGCATCAGCTTTGCTTGGAGCCGCCCTGATTGTTGCCTTGCTGCTTGTTCTGATCGCTGGAACCGGCTTGCTGGCCCTGGCGCGAACCCTGCTGGTCTTGCTGCTTGTTCTGCGGCTGGTTGGCCTGTTCGTGCGAACGTCCGCCGCCCTGCGTGATGCTGGAGTTGCCGGAATTGTCGGCGCTGCCTTGCTGACGACCGGAGCTGGCGTTGTTCTGGTCCTGCTGATTGCGCGAGCCCTTGTCGCTGCCGGCTTGTTGCTGTCCTGCATTCTGACCTTGGCCGGCTTGTTGGCCGCGTTGCTGGTTTTGCTGATCTTGCTGGGCCTGATCCTTTTGGGATTGATTTTGCTGAGCCTGGCCGGGTTGTTGCTGCTTGCTGTCGTTTTGTTGATTGGACATGTAATTCTCCTCGTGATCCGGTCGTTGGAAGACGCCGGCGGACTTGACCGTAGATCCGTTGGCGAGAAACCATCTTGCCTGCAAGCCGGGGTTGTTTCTATCGGCGCAATGCCCATCCCGTTGTGGGTCGACATACCCGCCGCTGTCAGCGGATTGCTCACCGGGAAGGCGGGAAATGCGATTGCTTGCCCGTCAACAATAAGAAATTCTCCTATAGGGCGCGCGCTCAAGGATCGCTACGATGTTGTCATCGGCGCCCCCATGATCAGGTCGGCACTAACGCGCCATCATCAGCGTTTGGAGAATCGGAATTGATTCATGAAGTGACAGTTTATTTCCCGTGGCTGGGAGCTTGTCTGGCGGGATTCGTCCTGATCGCGGCGGCGGCCATTTTCGTACTGCGTCTTTACCTGGTGGAAAACCGCGTCGAGAAGGAGTTGCGCGGCTGCGACGAATTCCTGTTCCTGTGCAAGCGCGCCTGCGATGAAGCCATTACCCCCGATGAGGCATGGTGGCGTGCCGAGCAGGGCGACCTGGGCGCCGGGGCGGCGCGTCTGCATCACCGCCGTAACACCCTGCGCAAAGCCATCAAGATCCTGACCGTCGCCGCACTGGCGGCGTGCGCCTTGCTGATCGCGGGGGCGTTGTCGGCAGCCACGGCGACCGGCAGCATGGCGGTGTCGGCGATAGTGCTGACGCGTTGCATCATTCGCTTTCCCGCGCGCGGTAGCGATGCTGATAGCAGTTGCAGTGAAGGCGTCGCGCCGGTCCGTTCGGTGCAGATCGTGCAATTGGATAAACCGGAGGCGGAGGTCGCCGTGACGCCCGAGTCGGCGCCGCCCGGACTGTCCACACCGCGGACGCAGGTCGTGACGCTGACTTACTGACGGGCAGTGGTCAATCCTTGCTGCGCAGGATTTTGGCCAGATCGGACAGCTGATAGGGTTTGTTGAGGAATGCGAATTCAGTGCCCAATTGCTGGTTGGAGGTCAGTGCCGGGAACGGATGGCCCGAGGCGAGGATGATCTTGGTCGATGGGTGGCGCTGGCGAGTCAGTTGCGCCAGCTCGATGCCGCTGATGCTGTTGGGCATGATCACATCAGTGAACAGGATGTCGATCTGCGGCATCCGCTCCAATACTTCCAAAGCCTCGGCGCCGTTGGTGGCGGTGAGAGCTTCATATCCCATGGTGCGGAACAGCTCGGCCGTGATGTCGAGCAGGTCGATCTGGTCGTCGACGATCAGCACGGTCTCCGCGTGCTGCTTGTGGTCGGTGCTCTGTACATTCGTGGCGTCGGCCTCGACATCGACAGGGACATAAATCGTGAAGCAGGAACCGCAGCCGACTTCGCTGGAGAGCGTCACCTCGCCGCCCGATTGCGAGATGAAACCGTAGACCTGGCTCAGGCCCAGGCCGGTGCCCTGGCCGGAAGCCTTGGTGGTGAAGAATGGCTCGAACACGCGCGCCTGCACCTCGGGCGTCATGCCGCTGCCGGTGTCGGCCACGCTGATCTTGGCATAGACACCGCCAGGCAGCGCGCCCACGGCTTTGTCCCGCAGCGTGACTTTCTCGGTGGCGATGGTGACCTTGCCGCCGTCCGGCATGGCCTGCGTCGCATTGACCACCAGATTCAGCAAGGCGGTCTCGAAGCGCGTGGCGTCCAACTTCACCATGACCGGCGCCGGGCTCTTGCGGATGTCGAACTGGATCGACGAATTGCCCGCACGGCGCAACACCGATTCGAAATCGGCGATGAGCGTGTTGACTTCATGTGTCTCCGGCTGCAGTGGTTGTTGCCGCGCGAACGACAGCAGCTGCTGGGTCAGGATCGCGCCGCGCGACAGCGCCCGGCGGATGCTTTCCATCGAGCGGGAACTGTCCAGCTCGGGAAACTGCACCGCCAGCAATTGCAGGCCGCTCGACGCCACCGCCAACAGATTATTGAAGTCATGCGCCACGCCGCCGGTGAGCTGGCCCAGCGCTTCCATCTTTTGCGACTGGAACAGCGCCGCATTGGCGCGCGCCAGGGCCTGGGCGGTTTCGCGCCGTTCCGTGACGTCGCGCGTGACCTTGGCGAAGCCGATCAGGTCGCCCAGTTCGCTGCGGATGGCGTCGACGATCACGTGCGCCCAGAAGGTTGAGCCGTCCTTGCGTACGCGCAATCCTTCCTGCTCGTAGCGGCCGTGTTCGGCGGCCGTCATCAGGGCGCGCTCGGGCAGGCCGTCGTTGCGGTCGGTCTCGGTGTAGAAGTTGGAGAAATGCGTGCCGATGACTTCTTCCGCCGCATAGCCCTTGATGCGCTGGGCGCCGGCGTTCCAGTTGGTGACCTTGCCTTCCGGCGACAGCATGTAGATGGCGTAGTCGGTGACGCCCTGTACCAGCAGGCGGAATTGCTGCTCACTGGCTTGCAGCGTCTGCGCCGCCAGTTTGTGTTCGGTGATGTCGCGCATGATCTTGGCGAAGCCGAGCAGCTCGCCGTTGTCGGCGACGATCGGATCGATGATGCAACTGGCCCAGTACGTCGCGCCGTCCTTGCGCAGGCGCCAGCCCTCGTCTTCGAACTTGCCGTCGCGCAGGGCGGTGTCGAGCGCTTGTTGCGGCAGGCCGGCGGCGCGTTCTTCCAGGGTATAAAAAACCGAAAAATGCGAACCGAGGATATCTTCGCTGGAGTAGCCGGTGAATTGCTGCGCGCCTTTGTTCCAGCTGGTGACCTTGCCCTGTGGGTCGAGCATGCAGATGGCGTAGTCACGGATGGCCGAAATGATCAGCTGGAAGCGCTGCGCATCGGTGAGCGCCAGGTGGGCGGGTTGACTGCTGAGCATCGGTGTTCCTTGTCTGGCATCCTGAACCTCCGCCGCATGGCCGGTCGCAACGGCGCTGCATGCATGCTCGCCGACGTCGGCTGACAGAGGGTATGGTGCAGTATGCCGGGAGCGGCGCAGTCTTTCAACCTCCACGCCGTGTAGGACTCCCGGCAACAAGGACCGTGCCCGGGCGCCAGCTCAGCTGGCGCTCACCAGCTTGAGCCCGATCACGCCCGCCAGAATCAGCGCGATGCACAGCAGGCGCAACGGCGCCGTCGAGTCGCCCAGCAGCGCCATGCCGAGGATCGCCGTGCCGGCCGCGCCGATCCCGGTCCACACTGCATAACCGGTGCCGACCGGCAGCGTACGCAGGGACAGCGACAGCAGGACGACGCTGGACAGGCCGGTCGCCACCGTCAGCAGCGAAGGAATCAGGCGGGTGAAGCCGAGCGAGGCCTTCATGCCGAAGGCGAAACCGATTTCAAGTACGCCTGCAATGCTCAAGAATAGCCATGCCATGGGATATGTCCGTGGTGATACGCCGGGCCGTGCGGCCGGGCGCGAGGGTGAAAAATGACTTAAGCGGAAACAGCCGCAGCAGGCGCTGGACGGAACGCAACACCGAAACGATTGAAGGCATTCATCAGGCCGATTGCGTAGGTGAGGTCGGCCAGTTCCTTGTCGTTGAATTCGGCCGTCGCGGCGGCATAGTGGGCGTCTGGCACGCCGGTGTCGGCCACGCGGGTCACGCTTTCGGCCCAGGCCAGCGCGGCGCGTTCGCGGGCGCTGAACAAGGCGCCGCCTTCATGCCAGACCGGCACCAGCACCAGCTTGTCGATGGCCAGGCCGGACTTGAGCAGGTCGCGGGTATGCATGTCGATGCAGAAGGCGCAGCCGTTGATCTGCGACACGCGCAGATAGACCAGATCGATCAGCGCCTTGGGCAGGCTGCCTTTGAGCAGGGAGGAGTAGACGCCGCCGAAAGCCTTGTAGGTGTCAGGCGAGGCGTTGGCGTAGTCGATGCGCTTGTTCATGATGAGTCCTTGTGTTTGTCAATGAAGAGACTCCATGGTGCGCCGGCTTGGCCTAGTCCGGAAGATCCATAAATGGACTTGGTTTGTGGACCATGATTTGGCGTGCGGGCGTGCGGATCACCTCTTACAGCAGCGCCAGGATGCGCCGTCCCAGCGCCTCGGCGGCGGCTTCGGAAGCGACGTTGGTGAAATTGACCAGCAGCGCCGGCACGCGCGCGCCGTCGGTGGTCCAGTCAGTCAGCGCTTCGGCGTACAGGCCGTCCTCACGCATGCGCGCCACCAGCTTGCGGTCCGACACGCGGCCGCGCAGGCGCAGGATCAGGTGCATGCCGCCGGGCGGTGATTCAATGCGGATGTGCTTGCCGAGCACGCGCTCAAGGCCGCTGCGGACGGCGTCGCGGCGTTCGGCGTAAAGCTTGCGCATGCGCTGGATGTGGCGGGCGAAATGCCCCTCGGCGATGAAGGCGGTGACGATCTCCTGCGTCAGCGCCGGAATCCCCGCTGCGAACACTTGGCTGACTCCGGCGAAGCGTTCGACCTGCGACTCCGGCACCACCAGATAGGCCAGTCGCATGCTCGGGAACAGGACCTTGCTGAAGGTTCCCGCATACAGCACACGGCCGTCGCGGTCGAGGCTCTTGAGCGCCGGCAGCGGACGGCTGACGTAGCGGTATTCGCCGTCGTAATCGTCCTCGACGATCCAGCTGTCGTTGCGCGCCGCCCATTCCAGCAGCGCCAGCCGCCGCGGCAGCGACAGTGCGACGCACAACGGACTCTGGTGCGCCGGCGTGACCACTGCTGCGCGCGCCCTGGGCGCGGCCGAGATGCCGTGTGCGACCTGCATGCCGTCTTCGTCGACCGGCACCGGCACGGCGCTCATGCCCATGTGCGTGAGCAGTTCGCGCGTCGGCGGGTAGCCGGGATCTTCGACCCAGATGCGGTCGCCGGTGTTGAACAAAGCGTGACCGATCAATTCCATCGTGTGGCGGTAGCCCGCCGTGACGAACACCTGCGCTGGCGAGCAATTGATGCCGCGCGACAGTTGCAGGTAAGAGGCGATCTCGGCACGCAGCGCCGGCAAGCCGTAGACCGACGGATGCGCCATGTCGGCGGCCTGCATGGCGCGCACGCAGCGCGCTCCCAGTCGCGCCCAGATCTTGCGCGGGAAGGCGTCCAGCGCCGGCAGTCCCATCTGGAACGGCAGGATGGAGTCAGGCCGGAAGCTGCTGACCAGCGCCTGCTTCGGCGCGGGCAGTTCAGCGCCGGCCAGGCGTGGTTTGAGATCGGGCGTGACGATGGTGCCGGCCTGGCCGCGCGCCTGGATATAGCCTTCCGCCGCCAGCAGCGAATAGGCCGCCTCGATGGTGCCGCGCGCCAGCCCCAACTCCTGGGTCAGCGCGCGCGCCGATGGAATGCGGTCGCCCGGCTTGAGCACGCCGGCGGCGATGGCGCTGCGGAAGCGGTCGTAGATCTGGCGGTAATACGGTGCGGCCGCCTGCGGATCCAGGGGCGCAAGAGGATTGACGGGGTGGGCGGGCTTGCTTTTGGCGGAGGACATGGTCTGGCAACAGTTATACAGATGTTGAAAAACGATGATGCCATGATGCTACCGGTCGGGGGTACAGGCAAGGTGGATTCGAGTCATCATGGATCAATCAGAATGCAGATTCATGGATCTTGGAGATGGGGCATGGATTTTTTAGAATGAACGCAGTTACTTCCAATTACCTCCGGCTTGGAAGCTCCCCAACCTCACAAACCTCGAATGGATCGACCATGAACATATTGCATCTCAGCTGCAGCCCGCGCGGGCAAGAATCCGAGAGCTACCGGCTCTCGCAGAAAATCATCGGCTTCCTGCAGGGCCGCACGCCGGCGCTGACGGTAGTCCACCGCAACGCCGCCGAGGGCGAGGTGGCCCATGTCGACGGCAACTATGCGGCCGTGCTCGGTGCGGCGCAGGAACCGTCGGGTTTTTCCGCGGAGGGTTCGATCTCCCGCTCGGAGCAACTGATCCGCGAACTGGAGCAAGCCGACGTCGTGCTCATCAGCACGCCGATGCATAACCTGACGGTGCCGTCAGCATTGAAGGCATGGATCGACCATGTGGTGCGCATCCGCCGCACCTTTGACGTCACGCCGCAGGGCAAGATCGGCACGCTGCGCGACCGGCCGGTGTACATCGCCGTGGCGTCGGGCGGCGTGTACGCCGGCGAACGCGCGCGCCAGCCTGACTTTCTGACGACTTACCTGAAGACCATCCTGGCCTCGATCGGCCTGCACGACCTGCGCTTTTTCTCGGTGCAGGGGACGGCTTTCGGCCCGAATGCGCTGGCGCAGGCCAGGGCGGAAGCGGACTTGGCGCTGCGGACTCACTTCGCCTGATCCTGTGTTGATCTTGCTCCGATAACTATTTCATTTTTAACAAGAGGCAAAAAAAAGAGTCACGTTTTACATGTTTGCAATACTATTTGGGCCGGAGAGATAAACAACGCTAAACAGCACCGTCATTCGCCCTAGCCTGAGCAGATTGCAGAAACATGAGCCTTTTGAAAAAGATCAAAGTCGACGAACTCGAATTGGGAATGTATTTTTGCGGCTTCGAAGCCGCATGGCTGGACCATCCATTCTGGAAAAATCGCTTCCTGCTGAAAGATACTGCCCATTTGCAACAGGCGCGCGCCAGCGGCATTACGTATTGCTGGATCGACGTTGAACAGGGCAAGGACGTCACCGTGGCAGAGCCGGAAGCGGAAGAAGTCGAGGCGGAATCTGCACCGGAATCCGTAGCGGAATCCGCAGTTGTTGAAACCGCGCCGGGTTTGCGCGACGAACTGCCGGCCATGGTCGGCGCCGATCCTTTCTTCGAAGAGCTGGAGCAGGCGCAACGCTTGTGCGAGACCGCCAAGGACACCACCAAGGCCATGTTCGCCGACATCCGCATGGGCCGCGTCATCGACATGGACCGCTGCATGGACCTGGTCGACCAGGTGACGGCGTCCATTCTGCGCAACGCCGCCGCCATGACCAGCATCGTGCGGCTCAAGCTGGCCGACGATTACACCTACATGCATTCGGTGGCGGTCTGCACGCTGATGGTGGCGCTGGGCCGCACCATCGGCATGGATGAAGCCGCCTGCAAGGAAGCCGGCCTGGCGGGCTTGCTGCATGACGTCGGCAAGGCCTTCATCCCGGTGCCTATCCTGCACAAGCCGGGCGGCCTGACCCCGGCCGAAATCGACATCGTGCGGCGCCACCCGGTGCTCGGCTACAACCACCTGATCAAGAATTCCAACATCCCGCAATACGCCATCGAGGTGTGCCTGCACCACCACGAAAAAATCAACGGCACCGGCTATCCCGACGGCCTCAGCGGCGCCGGCATTTCGCTGCTCTCGCGCATGGCGGCGATTTGCGACGTCTACGATGCCGTGACTTCCGACCGTCCGTACAAGAAGGGCTGGGATCCGGCCGAGTCGCTGACGGCCATGTCGTCCTGGAGCGGCCATTTCGACAAGACCCTGCTGTCGGCCTTCGTCAAGACGCTGGGCATCTATCCGATCGGCTCGCTGCTGAAAATGGAATCCGGCCGCCTCGGGCTGGTGATTCGCCAGAGTGCGGCCGGACTGACCAAACCGGTGGTGAAGGCGTTCCGCTACGACAGCAACGGCGACATCGTCGACTCGGAAGTCATCGACCTGTCCGACCCGGCGGCGACCGACAGCATTCTCCAGCGTGGCGGCGAGGAATGGCTGAAGTACAACGGCCTCAACAAGCTGTGGATGCAACCGACCCCGCTGCAACCGCGATAAGCCAGCCGGGCCCGGGTCAGGCGCAGTTTTCCATTTCGAGGATCGCGAAGCCGCGCGCCGCAACCTCTTGCTCCACCAGCGCCGTGGCCGACTCCATGTGGCAATAGTTGCATTTCTCCACCGTCAGATGCGTCGGTTGCAATCCTTTCGCCGCCAGGTAGGTGCGGCCGTATTGCAGCACGGTTTCCTGATCCTTGACATCGGCCGGCACCAGGATATCGAAATGCATGCGCCGTCCGTCCGGGCGTTGCACGTAGGTGTCATAGACTGAAATCTGCATCGCTTTCCATCCTTTTCTTTTCCATTGAAGACTGCCGTTCCGACGCCGGGCCTTGAGCTTGCTCCTTGACGCCGGCTCGAAACGGCATGACATCAGGCCGCCGGGTTCAGCGCTACTTTCGGGAAGTCCACCGGCACGTCGAACGCCACGTTGACGTAGTTGGTGAAGATGTTCAGCGCCACGTGGGCGAGGATTTCGACGATGTGTTCATCGTCGAAACCGGCGGCGCGCAAGGCCGTCACATCACCGTCGGCCAACTGGCCGCGATTGCCGACGACCTTCAAGGCAAACGTCAGCGCCGCCGCGGTTTTCGGATCGTCGGATTGGCCGGCTTGCGCGGCCGACATCTGCGCCGCGCTGACGCCGGCGCCTTTGCCTAGCACCGTATGCGCAGCCAGGCAGTATTCGCAGCGATTGCGCTCGGCGATGGCGACGGCGATCTGCTCGCCCAGTCTGGCGCCGAGCACGCCCGAACCGAGCGCGCCGAACGCGCCCCACATGCTCTTGAGCGCAGCAGGAGAATTCGCCACCGCCTTGAACATGTTGGGCGTGGCGCCGAAGGCCTTGTTGATCTGCGTCAGCAGTGACTGGCGATTGGCGGTGGTGTCGGCGGGATTGATGAGTGGTACGCGGGACATGGTGTTTTCCTTTGTTAAAAAATGAAGAGGCGGCGATGTGCTCGCCAGGGGTGATTGCGTTACTGCGCTACTGCATCACTGATCGACTTTGCCCGGCAGGGACAAATTGCCGGAGGCGACCTTGAAGACGTCGGCCACGCACAGCAAAGGGCTATGAACGCTGGCATTGACACGCAGGCCGGCGGTGACGCCGTCGAAGGCGGCGGTTTTCACCACGCCGATGTCGTCGAAGGGCACTTTGACTTCCAGCGTATTGCCCTTGAAGACCGGATTCCAGCCCGGGCTGTCGATCAGCAGGGGCAGGCCGGGCCAGGTCTTGGGCAGCTTGGGTTTGGCGCCTTCAGGAATATCCACGACCTTCAGCGCGCCCTTGCCGCAGGCGTCATCGGGTTGCAGCACCACCCAGTGCGAATGCCAGTCGCCGCCGCTGCCCGCGAACAAGGGGGTGTCGTTGAAATCGGGATGGCTGGTGACGGCGAAGGCGAGGATGCCGCTCTTGGCCTCGAAGCCGACCACGGACGGATCCATGGTGGTCGGCCAGACATAGGAAAACACTTTGCTGCCGGCCAGCTTGCCGGTCTTGCCCGGCTTGCTGGCGCCGGCTTTGCCGGATACCGCGATGTGGAACGTGGCGATGTTGCCTTCGGTGGTGATGCGCGTATGGACGATGTCGAATGGCGCTTTCACTTTGGTGGCGGCAGCGCTCTGGATGCCGCCGCTATGGTCACTGTGATCGCCGTGGCCGGTGCCGTGCGCTGCGGCCAGCTGGCTCAGGCCGGTGCAGGCCAGCGCTATCGTGATGCGCCGGAAGCTTGGATGCAATGTCATGGGAATGTCTCGGTAAATGGGTTGATCCGGATTGGGTGTTTGTGGGCTCACGGAAGTGAGCACAGGAAGAAGTTTGCAGCCGCTGGCGCTACAATTGGTATCAAATCGTCGTTACAACATATCTATTCGTCCAATATCATGGCTGACACAACACCGCCGCTGGATCGGCTTTCTTCGCTGCTGGAGCAGTTCCCGGTCTCCGCGCGGCTGTTCCATACCGGCGCGCTGTGCGGCGTCAGCACCTTTGATGCGCAACCGGGCCGAGGCTTTTTCCATGTGCTGCGGCAGGGTGAGATGGTGGTTACGCACAGCCAGGGCGCCGGGGTGGTGCGCCGGATTGAAGCGACCGAGCCGACCCTTTTTTTCTATCCGCAGCCGCTGACGCATCGCTTCCACAATGCGCCGCGCGACGGCGCCGATTTCACCTGCGCGTCGGTGCACTTCGAAGGCGGCGCCGGTCATCCGCTGGTGCGCGCCTTGCCGCCGCTGATCGTGTTGCCGCTGGCGAGCGTGCCGGCGTTGGCGGGGGTACTGGATTTGCTGTTCCAGGAAGCCGACCAGGTGCGTTGCGGCCATCGCCTGATCGCCGACCGGCTGTTTGAAGTGGTGTTGTTGCAGTTGTTGCGTTGGCTGCTCGATCACGGGCAGGAAGGCGGCGTGTCGATCGGACTGGTGTCCGGCCTGGCCGATCCGCGGCTGGCGCGAGCCTTGACCGCCATGCACGACAGTCCGCATTTGCCGTGGTCGCTGGAATCCCTGGCCGAGCAGGCGAGCATGTCGCGCAGCGCGTTCGCCAGTCGTTTCAAACAGGTGGTGGGAGTGGCGCCGGCTGACTACCTGACCGACTGGCGCATGACGCTGGCGAGGAAGCAGTTGCGCAATGGATGCGCAGTGAAGTTGATCGCACCCGAACTCGGCTACGCCAACGCCTCGGCCTTATCGCGCGTGTTCACGCAACGTATGGGGATGTCGCCGCGCGAGTGGCTGGCGCAACGGCAGGCCGAAGAGAAATAGAGCAGGGTAGAGGGCGTTCACCAGGTATTATCGCGCGCCGTCTCCAGCAGGAAGTCGCGCAGCAAGCGCGCGCTCGGTCCGACCCGCTGCGAGTGGACCAGGAAGATTTCCAGCGGCGCGGTTTCGACTTCCGGCAGCACCTGCACCAGTTCCCCTGACGCCAGCAGCGCGCCGGCGTCGTACGCCGGCAGCCGCGCAATGCCTTCGCCGGCGAGCACGAAGGCCAGCCGCGAGGTGGCGCTGTCGGTCACCAGGTCGCCTTGCACGGCGACTTCGATGCTTTCGCCGCCGGCACGCACGGTCAGCGCCTTCTGCCCCGGCGGATAGATCACCCAGCGATGCTGCTCCAGTTCGGCTACCGACGCCGGCGCACGATGACGGCGCAGGTAGGCCGGCGCCGCGCACAGCATGGTCGGCTCGCGCACCAGGCGGCGCGCCACCAGCGACGAGTCGGCCAGCGGTCCGGCGCGCACCGCCAGTTCGATGCCCTGATTCGCCAGATCGACATTGGCGTCGTTCATCGCCACCTGCAGGCGGATGGCCGGATAACGTCGGCGGAACGCTAGCAAGGCCGGCAGGATGCGTTTGTTGCCGAAGTGATGCGAGCAGGTGATGCGCACTTCGCCGCGCGGCTCGGCGCGCAGCAGCTCCATGCCGCGGATGCCGTCGTGGGCTTCGTCGAGCAGGCGCTCGCAATGCACGCGGAAGGCTTCCCCGGCCGGCGTCAGACTGAAACTGCGCGTACTGCGCAGGGCCAGCGGCACGCCGAGTTTGGCTTCCAGTGCGCGGATATGGTGGCTGACGACGGCGCGGGTCAAGCCCAGAGCACGCGCGCCGGCGGCGAAATTGCCGCTGCGCACGACGGTCGCAAAGATCGCCATGGCGCGCAGTTCATCGAGGATGGGGGAGGGGTTATCCATGTCTGATTGTATTATATTGTTTGACACTGCGTCATCATTGGCGGTGCTACCGGACGCCTGTTCTCCTTGATATCGTTCTTCTCAGCCGAAATGTCTCGGTTTTTTGGAACAAGGAGATTGCCATGAGCGTTCAACATGTACTGTTTATTTTGACAAACACAGCCGAGATCGGTCCGAACAAGCGTGCTACCGGTTACTTTTTCCCGGAAGTCGCCCATCCGTACGAAGTCTTCAATCACGCGGGCATCGCCGTCGAATATGCATCGCCGCTGGGCGGTACGCCGCCGGAAGACGGCTACGACGCCAACGATCCGGCCCAGCTGGCGTTCCGCAACAGCGCCGCCATCCGCCGCATGGCGCACAGCCGCAAGTTGTCCGAAGTCGACGTGCTGGACTACGACGCGATCTTCTTCCCCGGCGGCCTCGGCCCGATGGGCGACATCGCCACCGATCCGGAAGTCAAGCGCGTGATCGCCCGCGCCTGGAACGCCCGCAAGATCGTCGCCGCAGTCTGCCACGGTCCGGCCGCCTTCCTCGGCGTCACGCTGGAAGACGGCACGCCGCTGCTGCGCGGGCGCAAGCTGACTTCCTTCTCCAACCATGAAGAAGCCGGCTACGCCCAGGCCGACGTGCCGTTCCTGCTCGAGGATGCATTGCGCGCCGAAGGCGCCGAGTACGTGGCGGCCGACGACTGGCACTCCCACGTGGTGGTCGACGGTCGTCTGCTGACCGGCCAGAATCCGGCCTCGGGCGGCCCCCTCGCTGAAGCGATCGTCGCTGCATTGAACGGAGCAGCACAATGAGCGCCGCCAATGAAATCACGGTGGTGGCCCGCTGGCAACCCGCCAGCGGAGCGCACGGCGACGTGCTCGCGCTGATCGCCGAACTGCGTCCGAAGTCGCTGGCCGAGCCGGGTTGCCTGGCTTACGAGGTGTACCAGAGCGTGGACGTGCCGCGCAGCATCTTGCTGGTCGAGCGTTACCAGGACCAGGCGGCACTCGATGCGCACAAGGCGTCGGCGCATTATCAGGAGCTGGTGGTGGGACGCGTGCTGCCCTTGCTGACCGATCGTCGCGTGCAGTTGTTGCAGGCGCGCGATGCCGGTTGATGCGCGGGATCAGTCCGCCATCAGCAACTGCGAGATGGCTGCGCGCAGTTGTTGCGGATCCAGCGGCTTGTGCAGCACCTGATAGCCGCTGGCGCTGGCCAGTGCGATGCCTTGCGGCGAGGTGTCGCCGGTGACGATGATGGCGGGGACCTCGCGGCCCGTGGCATGAAAGACGGCGTGGATGACGTCGATGCCGGTGACGTCGGCGGCCAGGCGGAAGTCGCTGATCACCAGGTCCGGTCGGCGCGCGTCGTCGTCCGCTGCGTCCAGGGCCTCCAGCGCTCGCTCCAGCGAACGCGCGGCGAGCACCTTGTAGCCCCAGCTGCGCAACAGGATCTGCATGCTGTCGAGCACTTGCTTGTCGTCGTCGACCACCAGTACGGTGGCGTCCGGCGCAGTTGAGGCAACAACAAGCGGCGCCACGAAAGCAGGCGGGATGTCCGCCTGCCGGGTGTCGCGCAGGCTGCGCAGGTGCAACGAGAAGCACGACCCTTTTCCCGGTGCAGAGCGCAGGTCGACGCGCGCATCGATCAGCTCGGCGGTGCGCTGCACGATCGCCAGTCCCAGTCCCAGACCTTGTTCGCGGTCGCGGGCAATGTTCTGGACCTGATAGAACTCGTGGAAGATGTGCCCGAACTGATCGGCGGCGATGCCCACGCCGGTGTCGATCACGCAGATCTCCAGCATATCGTTGCTCCTGCGCCGGCAGGCCAGCAGGATCTTGCCGTTTTCGGTATAGCGCACGGCGTTGGAAAGCAGGTTGGCCAGGACGTTGTGCAGCAAGACCGGATCGGTGTCGAGCCAGGCCGTGGTCGGCCTGACCTTGAGTAGCAGTCCCTTGGCGGCGGCAACCTGGGCGAACTGGTTGGACAGCAGCGTGAAGGTTTCCTGCAGGCCGAAGCGGCGTTTCTCGATGCGGATCACGCCCGCATCGAGGCGCGAAATATCCAGCAGCACATTGAGCAATTGCGACATGCCGGTGAGCGCCGACTGCAATCGGCCGGCCAGCATGTCGACCATGCCGGGTTCGATGTGCGGCGCCTGGGCCACCGTGCGCAGCGTGGCGATATACAGGCCGAGCGCGTGCGCCGGCTGGCGCAGGTCGTGGCTGGCCGCGGCGAGGAACTGCGACTTGCTGCGGTTGGCTTGCTCGGCGCGTTCTTTCTCTTCGGTGAGCTGGCGGATCAGGGCGTTGTTCTCGAAGCGCAGCGCAATGGCGTCGCGCACGGTGCGCTGGATCACCCGGCTATACGCCAGGTTGACGCCCAGCAGGAACAGCGACAGCACGCCAAGCACCGAAAACAGATGAGTGCCATGCGCGAACGAGCGCATGGCGAATGGCAGCACCGTCGGCAGGGCGTAGACGTAATAGGCCGGCCAGAATGACGACAGCGACGCCACCGAACCGCCGGTCATGCCGGCCAGCACGATGCAGATGTAGACGGTCACGATGGTATTGTCGGGAGAGAAAAACAGCAGTCCCATCGCGCCCCACAGGCAGCCGGATACACCCGCCCAGGCCACGTAGCGCCAGCAGCGGCGCGACGCAGACGCCTCTGCCGCAGTGCCCAGGCTGCGGCGATCGCGCCACACCAGCACGATGCGCAGCGCGGTGAGCAGATAAATGGCCGCCGCCCAGCCCAGCAACGCGGCATGGGCCACTTCCTTCCACAGCAGGAAAATTGTCAGGCCGGCAACCGCAGCGTTGCCGAGAAAAATCGGCGGCGACTGGCGATACAGTGTGTTGACCAGTTCCAGATACACCGACCGGTCTTGGGTGGGGAGCAGGCGCGTCATTGTCGTTGGATGCCGTTGGCTCAGGGCGGCAGGCTTGCCGGGTTGCAATGCAGTTTACTGTAATATCGGCGATCTGATGGGGTGCACGCTGCATTGCAAGGGGATCGCGGGAATGAAAAACATAGTGCTGGCCGAAGACCACGCGATCATTCGCGACGGTCTCAAATTGCTCATCTCGACGCGGCCGAATCTGAGCGTGGTGGCCGATACCGGTGATGGCGGCGACGTCGAGCGTCTGCTGCGCGAGCATCAACCGGACCTGCTGCTGCTCGACCTCGACCTGCCCGGCCTGCATGGCCTCGAGCTGACCCGCCGCATCAAGACATCCACGCCGGCCGTGCGCGTGCTGATCCTCACCGGCAGCCCCGGGCCGGCCTCGGTGCGCGCGGCTTTCGAGGCTGGCGCCGACGGTTACGTGCTCAAGCATGAAAACGCCGATGAATTGTTGCACGCGATTTCCCTGGTGCTGTCGGGCATCGTCTACCTCAGCAAGGGTCTCAACGGCATGGCGGATTTGCCGTCGTCGCCGGCGCCGGCGCCCATCACCGCGCGTGAACAGGAAATCCTCGCCCTCATCGCCCATGGCGCTTCCAGCAGCGACATCGCGGACAGACTCCATCTTTCGGTGTTGACGGTGCGCAAGCATCGCCAGAATCTCATGGGAAAACTATCGCTGCACAACGTCGCCGAAGTCACCGCCTACGCCTTGCGCAGCAACTTGTTCCGCCCCCCGCCTTAGCAGCCGTGGTGGAGGCAAATACTACAGATGCAGTATTTACCGCCGGCCCACCCGGTCTTAGCATGATGCCCACAGAAAACAATGCCGTGATCACCGGCAATCCAGGGGGTAAGCATGCCAGGAAACCATCCATCGCGTATCCGTTTGCAGCGTAGCCGCAGCGTTGCACATCGACTTCCCGCAATGATCGGTCTGCCGCTGATGCTGCTGGCGCCCGGCGCACAGGCGCAACTGCCGGCGGGGGTGTCGGGCGTCAACATCGAACCAATGGATCTGGCCTCAGTCATGTTGCTGGTTCAGCAGCAGCGCACCACCATTCAGAATGCTGATTCCGGTCAGCAACCGCAACTGCAGCAGGAACAGACCAGGCAGGAACAGCAGCAATTGACGAAGCAGGAGCAGGAGCGCAAGGAACAATTGCAGCAGCTGGAGCAAAAGATAAAGCGGCAAGAGCAGGTGAAACAAGAGCAGGTGAAACAAGAGCAGGTGAAACAAGAGCAGGTGAAACAAGAGCAGGTGAAACAAGAGCAGACAAACCAGGAGCAGCAGACAAAGCAGGAGCAGCAGACAAAGCAGGAGCAGCAGACAAAGCAGGAGCAGCAGACAAAGCAGGAGCAGCAGACAAACCAGGAGCAGCAGACAAACCAGGAGCAGCAGACAAAGCAGCAGCTGACAGCCAAAGAACAGGCGGTGAAGGAGCAGCAGCAACTGTCCAAGCAGGCGCTGGGGCGCAAGGAGCAACTGGAGTTGCTGCAGCAAAAGATGAAACAGGAAGAGCAAGCGAAGCAGGAGCTCCAGACCAAGACAGGACAGCAGCAGGCGAAATCGCAGCCATCGGCCACGCCCGACGGCAAGATCGTGTCGCCGCCAAGGCAGCAGTTACTGGCACTGCTTGACCCCGGCAATGGCAAGTCTTCCTCTGCACTGACGACAACCGGCGACGTCGCGATCCATCTGGCTTCCGGACAGGGTAACCGCGATGCGCAGGCGCAAATCGTTGCGTCTGCCGTCGGCACCGCCGTTACCGGCCCGGCGCCGACCGGTTCAATTCCGCCCGAGGCCACGATGCCGTCCGCGGGCGTCACCGCAACAGGTATCGCGGGGATATCTACAGGTGTCGCCGCCGTCGCCGCGGCGCTGGGGGCAGCGGTGTCGAGCAGCAGCGACGCCGGTGGCGCCGTACAGAGCGCACTGCAACAGCAACAGCAGCAGAGTGCAGTGACTGCCGCACAACAGCAGGCCTTCAGTTACGTCACGGCCAACCTGGTCACGCCGCTGGCAAGCTTTCCGACTTCCATGCAGGCCACATACACCGGCCCGGTGACCGGCTCCGCCAGCGTGGGCGCAGGCGTGACCGGTACATTCCAGGCGCAGGTCGATTTCGCGACGATCAGGGGCGGCGCACCGTCGGTGCCTGGCACCATCACCTTCGCCAACGGCCTCGGAGGAACGTCCTTCACGCTGACGCTGATGGGCGGTTTTGTCGGCGGCGCCATGTCCGGCACCTACGCGGGACAGGCGGTCACGGGCTTCGTGATGAACGGGCGCTTTTATGGCCCGGCGGCTGAGCAGCTGGCGGGCAGCTGGTCCATGCAGAACGCCGGCGCCACGCTGACCGGATCCGGTTCCTTCAAGGCGCAGCGCTGACATGAACTCATTCTCTTCCGCCCCGTTCCGGCGTCGCGCCACGTCGCGCGCCTTGTGCGTCGCGCTGTGCCTGAGCTTCGCGGCAGGCAATCCGGCTCATGCACAGGGCACTGCCGAGCCCCGCGAACAGCAGGCGGCGCTGCGTGAACAGAACGCACTGGAACTGGCGTTTGCGCGTCGCGCCCTGGCCGAAAAACGTCCAGACCTCGCCTGCGCGCTGTTGGTCAACACGCTGCCGCAGGACGATACCGAGGCCGAGCGCATGCTGCTGCTGGGACGCTGTTCCAGCGCCAAGCAGGAGCGCGAGCAGGCCGAGCAATACTATCGCCGCGCGATCGCGCTGGCGCCTGCCGCCGCCGCGCCCAAGGTCGAACTGGCCGGTCTGTATCTGGCCGGCGGCCGACGGGTGGACGCCGCGTCCTTGCTCAGTCAGGCGGCCGACGCCAGCGAAGGCCAGGCGCGCGTCATGCTGGATCAATTGACGGCGCAACTGCGGCCCAATGATCCGGTGTCGGCCAGCCTCGGCTCACGCGACAAGCCCTGGGCGTTGCAGGCGTACATGGGCCTGACCTGGGATGACAACACCAATGCCGGTCCGGTGTCGCGCAGTGTGCCGGCCGTCCTCGGCGGCATTCCGATCACCTTCGACCTGGTGGCGGACGCCATGCCGCGCAAGTCTGCGGGCGCCGCGCTGGGGCTCAACGGCAGCTATGCAGTGCGGCTCGACGAGCGCTTCTCGCTACTGTTCCAGGCGGCATGGTCCGGCACCGGCTACTTTGATCGGCAGGACTACAACAATGACAGCACCACGCTGGCAAGTGCGCTGATCTACAGCGACAAGGCCTGGTCCGCGAGCTTGCAGCCCAACGTGCGTTACACCCGCCTGGACGGGCGTTTGCAGGAGACTTCGCCGGGCATGGTCGGGCGCGTCGCCCGTGCGGTCAACGACACAGTCTCGCTGACCGCCACCGGCGGCTACGCCAAACGCATCGTTCATACCGACAGCAGCCGCGATGCCGATGCCTGGCAAGGCGGCGTGGGCGCCATCGCACAGTTGACGCCCGCTCTGCTGGTCGGCGGCGAGTACCTGTGGCAGCGCGAACAAGCGCGTGAAACGGTGTATTCGCGCCGCCTGTCAGGTCCCAGCGCTTACCTGCAATATCGCATCTGTTCCGACGTGCTGCTTGGCGCGAATGTCAGCTACACCGATGTGCGCTATGACCAGGCCATGGCCTTGTTTGACCAGCCGCGCGCCGATCGGCAGATCACCAGTTCGCTTTCCGCACTGTGGGACATCAGCCGCCATGTCGGGCGCAACATGGTGATCCGCGCACAGTACACGCACATCGATAATCCTTCCAACATCGGCTACGGCTATTTCCGCCGCAATATGGCCAACCTGGGCGTACAGATGCAGTTCTGACGCACGTTAAAAATGCGTTGCTGTCGGAGCTTCGTCGCGCAGCACCAGCGGTTGCGCCCGGGCCCAGCGATTGGCCGACAGTGAAAACGTCAGCGCGCGCACCTGGTGATACCAGCCCGCCGGCACGTACAGCAGCTCGCCGGCTTGCATGATGCATTCGGTCAGCGCCGCCTGGCGCGCCAGCGGAAACTGGTCGAAGTCCGGCGCTTCCGGATCGAAGGGCGAGCCGAACAGGATGGCGTTGGCTTCGCGCGGATAGAGGAATTCATCGTGATGCGGCGGCGCCAGGAAGATGCGTTTGACGCCGCGAATCTGCGCAAAGATGTTGTCGTCGTAGTCGCAATGCAGCGGCGTCACGGTGCGCGCCGGCCCGAGCCAGAAGCGCGGCGGCCCCATCTTCTTGAAGTAGGCCGGCCAGTGGCACAGCCGGTTCAACGGGCGCATTTCCAGGTTGCCCACGTAGGGCGGCAAGTCCGGATCTGTCTCGGTGCCGGCGGTGAGATCAAGATATTCACGCAGCGACATGTCCTGCATCGCGCGGTCGGGTGCGAACGCGGTGTTGACGTAATCGCCGACACGCGCACGCACCGGCAACTCGCCGAATTCTGCGCGCAGGTCTTGCGGCGTCAGCGCGCACAGCGGCCACTTGCCGACCAGACCGGTGATGATGAAGGGCAGGCCTTTTGCCGCCAGCGCGTTGAAGGCGGCGGCGTCGAGTGCAGCCACGCGCGGTACTTCGGAAATGGCGGGTAGAGAGCGACTCGCCTGTTTGATGGCGTCGCGCATTGCCGCGATCGAGGCGACGCCGCGCACCTCTGCATCCTTCTGCTCGCGCGCCTGTTTGCGGGCGAGCGCGTCTTCCGGCGACAAGGGTGTTTCCGGCCGCGGCGGCAACAGCCGGGCCGGGTGGGCGGCCTCCTGTGCTTTCTGACTACCTGTTGAGTTTTTTCTCATGGTCTGTTTTTCTGTTGGCGGCGAACAGTTGCGGAGATGGAAAGGCCATCGCCGGCGGCCGCTACCCGTTCCCCTCATTCTTGCGCGACCGGTGCGCCGCCTGCTTGGCGCGATTGCCGCACACGGCCATGCTGCACCAGCGGCGCGCATGGCCCTTGGTCCTGTCCAGGAACAGCATTGTGCAGGCCGGGCCTTCGCAGGCTTTGACGTAGGTGAAATTGTCGTCGCAGACGACGTTCGCCATCGCCTCGGCCAGCGGCAGCAGCAAAGACTCCGGCGTGCGCCAGCGGCGCTCCTGCTTGCGGACGACGCCATTTCCGTCACTCGCCACCATTTGCACGAAAGCTTCATCGCGCGCCAGCAAACGGTTGAGCGGCTCCAGTTCGGCGACGACCGAATCAGGCAAGGGCTGCCCTTTGTGCCGCACGACAAAATCGCGGAACCACTCCCGTAATCCTCTGGCCTGTGCGGCGATCGCATCCAGTTCGCCCGGACCTGCGCTGCGTGCAAATTCTTCCAGCACCGATGCCGGCGCCAATTTCGCCGCGCTCAGCCACGCCAGAAAATCCCTGCCCGAACCCAGCCATTCGACCGGCGTGTCGACGGGCGTGGCCACGGAGTTCAAAAAATCCAGGCCGAGAGCATCGGCCAGGAACATCGGCGGCGGCAGTTGTTGGTCCATGTTGCGACATCCTTTCGTGCTTTGATTACCCAAATAGTAACTTAATAAATGATTTATTAGAAGTTACCTGCCTCTTGAAGGGAAGACCCAGGAAGCGCATCAGAAGGCTATCGTCGTATTCCGACGTATCCATGCAGTAGTGCGTCCTCCCTATCGATATGCGCTCCACTCCTGGAATTTCCATGGGCTGATTAAATAACCTTTAAAAAATAGTTTGACAGGTTACAAATGAATAAGTAACCTTTAAATTGAAATTTAACCAGTTATTCAATTCGAGGAGCCCGTTATGCAGAAAGTACGCAACAAGAAAGTGGTAGTGGATGGTCTGGAAGTGTTTTACCGGGAGGCGGGCCGGCGCGACAAGCCGACGCTGTTGCTGCTGCACGGCTTTCCCAGCAGCAGCCACATGTTCCGCGACCTGATCCCGCTGCTGGCGGAACAATTCCATCTGGTGGCGCCCGACTTGCCGGGATTCGGCCGGACCGCGATGCCGCCGCGCGAGCAGTTCGACTACACCTTCGAAAACCTGGCGCGGGTGATCGCCCGTTTTACGGAAGTGGTGGAGCTGGAGCGTTTCGCGATCTACGTGTTCGACTACGGTTCGCCGGTCGGCCTGCGCCTGGCGACCATGCATCCGGAACGCATCAGCGCCATCGTCACGCAAAACGGCAACGCCTATCTGGAAGGACTCAGCGACGGCTGGAATCCGATCCGCCAATACTGGCAGGCGCCCAACCAGGCCAACCGAGACGCGCTGCGCCAACTGCTAACGCCGGAGGCCACGCTGTGGCAATACACGCATGGCGTCAGTGAGATTGACGCGGTGTCGCCGGACGGTTATTCGCTCGACGACTTCTACATGACGCGGCCGGGTGCGCATGAAGTGCAGCTCGACCTGTTCCTGGACTACGCCGACAACGTCGCGCGCTATGCCGAATTCCAGGCCTATTTCCGCAAGCATCAGCCGCCCGTGCTGGTGGTGTGGGGACGCAACGATCCCTTCTTCCTGCCGGCCGGCGCCGAGGCGTTCAAGCGCGATATTCCGGGCGCAAGAATCGTGTTCTACGATACCGGCCACTTCGCCCTCGAGACGCACGCGGCCGAGATCGCCGCCGAGATCCGCGCCTTCCTGTAAGCGCATCCATCACGTTCACAAACATCAGAGAGGGTTTGCCATGCGCGCCATCGTCATCCAGCAATACGGTCCGGTCGAAGGGCTGGTCTATCAGGACCTGCCGCAGCCGGAACCGCAACACGGCCACGTCGTCATCCGCGTCAAGGCCTTCGGCATCAATCACGCCGAAATGCACATGCGCCGCGGCGAATGGGCCGAGTCGGCGCCGGTCAGCGGCATCGAATGCGTGGGCATCGTCGCGGCCTGTCCGGGCGGCGAATTCGCCATCGGGCAGAAAGTCGCAACCCTGATGGGGGGCTCGGCCGCACCGTCAACGGCAGCTATGCCGAGTACACCCGCGCCCGTGTCGACAACGTCGTCGCCATCGATTCGGACCTGCCGTGGGAAGAGCTGGCGGCGATCCCCGAATCGTATGCGACCGCATGGACCTGCCTGTTCCGCAACCTCGAGATCCGCGCAGGCCAGACGCTGCTGATCCGCGGCGCGACCTCGTCGTTCGGCCAGGCGGCGGTCAACCTGGCGGTCAATGCGGGCTTGCACGTCATCGCCACCACCCGCAGCAAGGAGCGTTTCGCCATGCTGGAAACGTTGGGCGTGATGCGCGTCGAACTGGAAGGGCCGTCGCTGTCGGCGCGCCTGGCGGAAGCGGGGCAGGTCGACGCCGTGCTGGACCTGGTCGGCAATAGCGTCGTGATGGATTCGCTGGCGATCGTGCGGCGCGGCGGGCGTGTGTGCCTGGCGGGATTTTTGGGCGGGCTGGCGCCGGTGCCGGATTTCAATCCGCTGCTGCAGATGCCGAGCGGGGTGCACTTCAGCTTCTTCGGCAGCTTCGTGTTCGGCAATCCGCAATTCCCGCTGTCGGACGTGCCGCTGCAGGCCATCGCGCGCGACGTCGCTCTGGGACGCTACCGGGCCAAGCCGTCGCGGGTATTCAAATTCGATGAGATCCATGCCGCGCATCGCGCGATGGAAGCCAACCAGGCCAACGGCAAGATGGTCGTGCTGGTCGACTGATCAATACAAACTACTTAGACATCAACACACATCAAGGATGAACAACATGAAGAGAACAGCCATCGTCACCGGCGCCAGTCAAGGCATCGGCCGCGCCACCGCAATTCGTCTGGCCAAGGATTTCGGCGTCGTGGTCCTGGTCGCCAGAAATGCCGCAAAGCTGGCGGAGACCGCCGCCGAAGTGGAGAGGGCCGGTGCGCAGGCGCTGGTCATCGACGTCGACCTGAGCGAGCCGGCCGCGCCCGACCTGGTGGTTTGCAAGACGCTCGACGCCTTCGGCCGCATCGATGCGCTGGTCAACATCGCCGGCGACGTGCCGCAGATCGACCTGTTCCAGATGACGGACGCGCAGTGGGATGCCGGCATGTCGCTCAAATTCCACGGCGCGCGCCGCCTGACGATACGCGCGTGGGAAGCGCTGAAGGCCAGCCGGGGATCGGTGATCGTCACCTCCGGCAACTCCGCCGCGGTGCCGAAGGCCGGGTTTGCCGCCGTGGCCGCGATCAACGCCGCCATCGTCTCGCTGGCGAAAGCCTTTGCCGAACGCGGCATCGAGGACGGCGTGCAGGTCAACAGCGTGTTGCCCGGTCCGGTGATGACCGGACGGCGCGAATCCTTCCTCGGCAAATGGTCGGCCGCGCACGACATGTCGGTGGAAGAAGCCAAATCGAAGTTCCTGGACGCGGCCGGCATCAGCCGCTACGGCCAGCCGGAAGAAATCGGCGAGCTGATGGCCTTCCTGGTATCGCCGGCCGCGAAGTGGATGACGGGTTCGGCGATACGCATGGATGGCGGGGAAATCAAGGCGATGTGAGGCAGCGCAGACGGGGCGCATCCTGTTCCATGAGATGATGCGCCTCGGAAAGCAGCGCTGCGATTGGCGCTGCCGCAGACACTCATCTTCACCATGCAAACAACTTTCCTGTTATTGAATGCGCTGTGGTTCGCCGCCGGCTTCATCACGTTCAGCCTGCGCAGCAAGCGCTTCATGAAATTCCTGGTGCGCCGCATGGACCGGCAGGAAAATACCTTGCTGCAATTGCGCACTTCGCTGCATTTTCTCGGCGGCTTCAATTTCGCGCTGGCGCTGTTTTGCGTCGCGCTTGTGGTCACGGGTAAGGTGTTCACGGATGCGCGTCAATGGCAGTTGATCTACTCCTTCCTGTCACTGGCGCATGCGGCGCAATTCCTATGCAATGTACCGGTCGCCTTGCGCGAAGTGAAGAAGCGGCCGCATGCCTGGCCGGTCCTGCGCGGGCCGATGCTGTTCATCTTCGTCACCGATGCCGTCCTGATGGTCGCCAATGCGGCGGCGGTGATCATGCTCGGCTAGAAACTTTCCCAGCTGTCGTTGCTTTGCGTCGCAACAGCAACAACGCTTGCTTTTGCCGGCAAATCCTTCACCGTCTTGCGCGGCAGCTTTGAAGCTTTGGGCGTCACGTCGACGATTCTCACGTTGTCTGAAGCCGCGACGGCGTCGCCCAGCTTGAAAATGCTGACCGCCTGCGATAGCCGTTCAGCCTGCTCCTGCATCGATTGCGCGGCAGCCGCTGCTTGCTCGACCAGCGCGGCATTCTGCTGCGTGACGCCGTCCATTTGCGTGATGGCGCGGTTGATCTCTTCGATGCCGGTGCGCTGTTCCATGCTGGCGGCAGAAATTTCCGCCACGATATTGGTCACGCGCCTGACGCTGGCGACCACTTCTTCCATCGTCGCCCCGGCCTTGCCGACCAGCTTGCTGCCGTCGTCGACCCTGGCCACCGAGTCGTCGATCAGCAATTTGATTTCCTTGGCGGCGGCCGCCGAGCGCTGCGCCAGGCTGCGCACTTCACTGGCCACCACCGCAAAGCCGCGACCCTGTTCACCGGCGCGTGCCGCTTCCACTGCGGCGTTCAACGCCAGGATATTGGTCTGGAAGGCGATGCCGTCGATCACGCCGATGATGTCGACGATCTTGCGCGACGAGGTATCGATGTCGTTCATGGTGCTGACCACCTGGGCCATCACTTCACCGCCTTGCATCGCGATGCCGGACGCCGACACCGCCAGTTGGTTGGCCTGGTGTGCGTTGTCGGCATTCTGCTTGATGGTCGACGTCATCTGCTCGATAGCGGAGGCGGTCTCTTCGATGGAGCCGGCTTGCTGCTCCGTGCGCGCCGACAGATCAAGATTGCCGGAAGCGATCTCGCCGGAAGCCGTGGTGATGGTATCGGTGCCCGTGCGCACTTCGCTGACGATCTTGTGCAGGTTGTCGTTCATGTGTTTCAGCGCATCCATCAATTGGCCGGTCTCGTCGCGCGACTTCACTTCGACGCCGCCGCCGAGATCGCCGGCGGCGACGCGCTGCGCCATGCGTACCGCTTCGCCGAGCGGTCGCACGATCGAACGCGTCAGCACGAAGCCGAGGCAGAGCGACGCCAGCACCGTCAGTGCGGAGCACGCCAGGATCACGTTGATCGCCGTGGTGCCTTCCGCAAATGCGCTGGCGCCGGCCATCCGCAATTGCTTGTCCTGCACTTCGACGAAGCTGTTGGCCGTTTCCAGAAATGCATTCTGCGACGCCAGCAATTTGCGCAGCACTGCATCGGCGGCGGCTTCGGCATTACCGGCGCGCGCCTGAGTAATCACTTCCAGCTTGGCGACGTCGAAATTGCGCGCGGCGTCGGTCAACGCCTTGGCGCGCTTCCTGCCGATTTCGGTGACCTGATTGGCGTCGATCTTGTTGATGGCCTCCTGGGTCTTTCTGGAAGACTCGTCAAGGCGCTCGTAGCGCACCTTGTTGAATTCAGGGCGTGTCGTGTCGATCACGATCCCGCGCAGGTACCTGATCTGTTCATCAAGTCCGTCGCGCACCTCAAAGGCCAGCCGCACCTTGAGGTAACGCTCGTTCATCATCTGGTCGACCGCGCCGTTGATGTTGGTGATCTTGACCACGGCGGTGGCCGCGACCACCATCAGCAGCAACACCACGATGCCAAATGCAGCGCCCAGCCGCGCCCCCACCTTCATATTTTTTATGGATGCCACCATATTCATTCCCGGTTAATTTTATTGAAAAAGCGTCGATGCCTGGTTCCGGCTGTTTTTATATTTATGCCGAAAGCACGGATATGTACTCCCAGTATTGATGCAGAGCAAGAGCGGAGAAGGCCGATGGCGAGGGCTGGAGGGCGGGGTACGGAAGGAAGAACGAGGCGGCGGACCGCAAGGACCGGGGCACTGCAGTCAAAAGAGAGGGTTTTCGGGGTTAACAATAATTTATGAGGCGGCCGCCATTATTTATATTCTTTTGCACGCGTACGCCCACACGCTGCAGCCGGCGATGCAAATGCTTGCCGGCCGCCGCATGCGGGCGTGACGCCTCCCCTTGCAGGAAGCTCCTCAAGATATCAGAACAGGTGACGGATGCCGACCTGGAAGCCGGTTTCGCTGGCGCCCTGGTCCGGGCTCAGCGCCTGGGTCGCGGTCAGGCTGGCACCGGTCATCTTGAAGGCGGCGGTGTGCTCGTTGATCAGTCGGGATGCAACCGCGTAGGCGCGCGTACGTTTCGAGATGTCGTAGTTGACGATCAGACTGAATTGCTTGGCATTGTTGTTGTAGCTGGAGCTGTCCTTGATGTAGCCGCCGCCGGCGCCGACCGTGGTTTGTGGCGTGACACGGTAGTCAGCCGAGAGGCTGTAGGTGTTGTGATAATTGCCGGCCGTGTTGGCGACCACGCTGCCGGTCGGATCGTACTTGCCGGCCGGATTGGTCAGCGCGTTGCCGGTGGTGGCGGAAATCACTTCGTTGGTGCGGAAGAATCCCAGGTAGACCTTGCCGGCGCCGTAGTCGTAATTACCACCCAGCATGAACTGTTTCACGCTCACCGAGTTGGTGGCGTTGTTGGCGTTCAGGTAGGCCGTGCCCAGGTACAGCGGACCTTGCTGCGTCTGCAGGCCGGCTTGGTAGACGGCGTTCGACGGCGTGCTGCCGGCCTTTTCTCCGACCGAGTAGTGCAACTCAAGCGTGGAGTTGGCGAACTTCGGTGAGATGTAGCTAATGTCGTTGTCGACACGTGCCAGCCAGTTGGCGAAGTTGTTGAAAGCGGAGCCGTAAGTGGCCGCGCCGAAGGCATCCATGTTGCCGCTGTAGAAGAACATCGGCGTGTTCTGGCGCCCCAGGCGCACCTCGCCGAAACCGCCGCCCAGTCCGACCCACGACTGGCGGTCGAACAGGCGGAAGCTGTTTTGCTGTGCGCCTGTGCTGGGGTCGAAACCGGTCTCCAGATTGAATGTCGCGCGATAGCCGGCGCCGAGATCTTCGCTGCCGCGGAAGCCGAGCCGGCTGGTCATTTCACCGTTGTTGCCGATCACCGACAGCGACGTGTTCTTGCCGCCTACGGTGCTCTTCTGATAACCGCCGAAGACGTCGAGCACGCCGTAGACCGTCACCGAGCTCTGGGCCTGGGCGAATGGGCTGTACGCGAGCGCCAGTACTATCGGGGCATATTTGATTTGCTTTTTCAATTTCATGGTGGACTCCTCCTGTTGTGTATGAATTTTTCGCAGCGTTTTTTTTCAGACAAGCAGACCCACTCCGCGCCGCCTCTGAGGTTTGCTCTGAGGGCGGCATGGATCGCTGCGCTGCTCTGGTGAGCAGCGCGGTCCTGCAATGGCGGTCGACGGCTTAGCGTTGCCGTTCGAAGTGTTTCTTCACGATCAGCGCCAGTGGCACCGCGAAGAAGAAGTGCGACATGAAGCCGCCGATGATCACCACCGGATCGTAGTAGTTGGGATGGTTGTCCGAGGCGATCATGATGGCGACGTGCATCGCGATCCAGGCCACCACGGCGTAGAACATCGCCACCAGGGTCGCCTCATAGCCTTTGCGGCGGAAATACGGCCAGATGGCGGCGAACAGGATTCCCCACACCAGCGTGAAGAAGAAGTGGATGCCGGTGCCGAGGAAATAGGCCAGCACGCCGAGCGACTCCTGTACGTCCTTGCCGAACACCAGGCCGGTGGCGTTGCGCGGGATGCCGCCGAGCGGCATCAGGTGCTGTGCACCGACCCAGATCAGGGCTTCGTAAATCCAGATGATGACGCCGCCGGTCAGGCCGCCGATGATGCCGGCCCTGAGCATGTCGCCGCGATTTTTCCATCCGTCCGTGGATGGCGCCGCGCCGGTGACGGCGGTGTGTTGTGCTGTTTGCATGATGTCTTCCTTTTTCCTCTTGCGATGGGATAGGGGCTGGGGCGAGAGCGACGGTGATGTCTCTGCGCCTGCCGTTCTTTTGCTCTTGTTATTTCTGGTGCAGCGTGACGAATTGCGGTGTGATCTCCTTTCCTGCGTTCCGGCCGCGCTTTGCCGACCGGCCGTCTGAAAATTGCTCAATCGATGTAGGTAAGTCCGGCCTGCGCCAGCGGACCGCGCATGTCGTACATATCCAGTCCCAGCACACCTGCGGCCAGCCTGGCGCGTTTCGCGCCTTCGAGGTCTTCGCGCTTTTGCGCGACCTGGGCCACACGCACCGCGTCGCCGGCCGGCACCACGGCGACGCCGTCGTCATCGGCCACCACGACGTCGCCGGGATTGACCAGCACGCCGGCGCATACCACCGGGATGTTCACCGAACCCAGCGTGGCCTTGATCGTGCCCTTGGCGCTGATGGCTTTGCTCCAGACCGGGAAACCCATCTCCTTGAGCACCTTGACGTCGCGCACGCCGGCGTCGATGATCAGCGCCCGGGCGCCGCGCGCCATGAAGCTGGTGGCTAGCAGATCGCCGAAATAGCCGTCGGTGCACTCGGCCGTGATTGCCGCGACCACGATGTCGCCCGGCTGGATCTGTTCCGCCGCGACGTGCATCATCCAGTTGTCGCCGGGATGAAGCAGTACGGTCACTGCGGTGCCGGACACCGCCGCGCCGGAGTAGATCGGCCGCATATAGGGCTTCATCAGGCCGGTGCGGCCTAGCGCTTCATGCACGGTGGCGGCGCCGAATTTGCCCAGCTGATCCGCCGCTGCGGCGTCGGCGCGGGCGATATTGCGATAGACGACGCCGAGCTGATTCATGGTGGAAGTTGTCATGCCGGAAGTCCTCGTTGGGTGAGCGCCTGATCCAGGCGTGGATAGACGCGACGTGCATTGCCTTCGAAGATCTGGCGGCGCTCGGCGTCGCTGAGCGCCGCCGCGTCGATGTAGCGTTTGGTGTCGTCGTAGTAGTGGCCGGTCTCGGGATCGATGCCGCGCACCGCGCCGATCATCTCCGAGGCGAACAGCACATTGTCGACCGGGATCACCTTGGTCAGCAGGTCGATGCCGGGCTGGTGGTAGACGCAGGTATCGAAAAAGATGTTATTCAGCAGATGATCCTGCAGCAGCGGCTTCTTCATTTCCTGCGCCAGTCCGCGGAAACGTCCCCAGTGATATGGCACCGCGCCGCCGCCATGGGGGATCAGGAACTTCAACGTCGGGAAATCCTTGAACAGGTCGCTGGTCAGGCATTGCATGAAAGCGGTGGTATCGGCGTTCAGGTAATGCGCGCCCGTCGTATGAAAGCAGGCGTTGCAGCTGGTGCTGACATGGATCATCGCGGGGATATCCAGCTCCACCATTTTTTCATACAGCGGATACCAGTAGTGGTCCGACAGCGGCGCCGAAGTCCAGTGACCGCCGGACGGATCGGGATTCAGGTTGGCGCCGACGAAGCCGTACTCGAGCACGCAGCGTTCCAACTCTGCGATGGAGGTGCGCACGTCGGCGCCGGGCGACTGCGGCAACATCGCGGCGCCGATGAAATTGTCCGGGAACAGTGCCGCCACGCGATGGCACAGTTCATTGCAGATCGCCGCCCAGGTCTGGCTGGTGTGCAGGTCGCCGATGTGGTGCGCCATGAAACTGGCGCGCGGCGAAAAAATGGTGAGGTCGGCGCCGCGTTGCTTCATCAGGCGCAACTGATTACCCTCGATCGACTCGCGCAACTCGTCATCGCTGATGCGCAGTTCGGATGCCTTGGGCGCCGCCGCTGGATTCTGCAGGCTGGCGATCTGCCGGTTGCGCCACTCCTCCAGCGCCTTGGGCGCGGTGGTGTAATGGCCGTGGCAATCGATGATCAGGGGATTTCTCATTCCGTTGTTTCTTTCCAGAGGTCGGCGGGGATGAGTACGTCCCCGCGCATGATGGGACGTGCCGTGCGGAGCAGGGCGGCGCTGACGATTTTTTGTGGATCACGTGCATCGAGTTCGAGCTCGACGGTGAATTCGCCGCTTGGGTGTTCTACCGACACGCTGCGCTGCAGTCCGGTGCCGGCGTTCGCCAATTCATCTGCGACGGTGCCTGCCAGCACGCAGGCCGTCGCGACGGTGACGGCCGCCAGCACGCCGATGGCGTCGTGGCAGACGTGTGGAATGAAGCAGCGCGTGGTGATGGCGCCGCCGGCGCGGGGCGCCGCGACCAAGCACATCTTCGGATAGTTGCGGGCGCGGATGTCGCCCAGCCCCATCGGTTCGCCGACGGCCAGGCGCAGCGCTTCCAGCCGCGCGCGCAGCGACTGGTCGGCATTGAGTTCGGCGGCGCTTTCGTAGCCGCTGATGCCGAAGTCCACCGCGCGCACCAGCACCATCGGCATGCCGTTGTCGATCAGCGTGGCCGCGACTTCGTGCAGGGCGCCATCGGGTGTGTGGAAGCGAATCCGGTCAAGCACCTTGCCGGTGGGCAGCATCGCCGGGCAGACCGAACCGGCCGTGTCCAGGAAATTGATCTTGACCGGCGCGGCTGTACCCGGTACGCCGTCGATGCGGGCGTCGCCGCTGTAGTGCAGGCGGCCGCCCGGCGTCTGCACCGTGACATTGCATTGCATGCCGGTGTTGAGCGTGCGGATGCGTGCCGTGGTGACGCCGTCGCGGATGCCGATCAGGCCGCGCTCCAGTGCAAACGGCAGCACCGCCGCCAGCATGTTGCCGCAGTTGGGCGTCAGGTCGACCTTGTCTGACTCCGGCTGCAACTGGGCAAACAGAAAATCCAGGTCGACTCCTGCGCTGCCGCTGCGCGACACGATGCCGATCTTGCTGGTGAGCGGATGTGCTCCGCCCAGGCCGTCGATCTGGCGCTTGTCGGGCGAACCCATCGCGGCCAGCAAGACCCGGTCGCGCACGCCCGGATCGGCCGGCAGATCGGACGCCACGAAGAACGGTCCGCGCGACGTGCCGCCCCGCATCAAGGTGCTGGGAATGGAGCGCAAGTCGGCGAGCAGGTCCGGATTCTGAGTAGTGTCCACGATCTTTACAAATGAAAATTGACCGGGCAAGTATGCGTGAGCGTATCGTGAGCATGGTTGCGTTGTAACCCTTCCTCTGTTCTAATTTTCTTATCGAGGTGGTTTTTAAATTTTTCGGAAACGCCATGGACCTGCTCAATCTCCGTCACTTGCATGTATTCAATGTGGTCGCCGCGACCGGCGGCGTGCGTCGTTCATCCGACACGCTGCTGCGCGCGTCATCGGCGGTGGCGCGCTCAGTAGCCGCGCTGGAACAGGCCCTGAACACGCAGCTGTTCGAGCGCAAGGGGCGCGGCATGCTGCTGACCGGCGCCGGCGAAGCGGTCCGGTTGCGGGTCGATCGCATCGAAGGCGAACTGCGTGAAGTGCGCGACGATGCGCTGCGCCTGCGTGAACGTACCGGCAGCCAGGTCGCCAGCCTGGATGCGTTGTTCAACGAAAGGCGCCTGCAGGCCGCCGTGCTGCTGGCCGATACGCATCACATGCCCAGCGTGGCGCGCCTGATGAACGTATCGCCGTCAGCAGTCAGCCAGTCCATTTCCTTGCTGGAAGGCATACTCGGGCAGTCGCTGTTTTTCCGCACCGCCCACGGCATGCTGCCGACCGATGCCGGCCGGCGCTGGAGCGAACGATTCGAGCGTGCGCTGGCCGAGTTGCGCCACATTCCTGCAGACATCGCCGCGCTGGACGGCATCGTGCAGGGCACCGTCACGGTCGGTGCATTGCCGCTGGCCCGTTCGCTGTTGTTGCCGGCCGCCGTGGCGCGCGTCCTCGAGAAACATCCGCGTCTGCAAATCCGCTCGCTCGAAAGTCCCTATGAAGAACTGGCGGCAGGATTGATGAGCGGCCGCATCGACTTCATCGTCGGCGCGATGCGTGCCTTCAGTACCGACACCTTCGATTCACGGCCGCTGTTTGCGGACAGCGCGGCGCTGATTGCACGTAGCGGCCATCCGCTGGCGAACAAGAAAAAGATCTCCTACGCCGATCTCGAGGGTTACCCCTGGGTGTTGTCGCGCGCCGGTACGCCGCTGCGCGAATCGATAGAACAGTTCTTTCATGACGACGGTCGGCCGATTCCGCGTGCCGCCGTGGAAACCGGCGATCTCGCATTGCTACGCGGCGTGTTGATATCGAGTGACATGCTGACGGTGATTTCCGCTTACCAGTTGCATCACGAAATTGCCGCAGGCCAGCTGATCAAATTGCCGTTCGCCATGGTGGGCATGGAACGCAAGATCGGCATCACGCAACGCAAGGGTGCGCATCTTTCGCCGGGTGCGGCGGCGCTGGCGCGTGAAATCGAAGCGGTTGCGCCGGACTGGAAATGAAGCAGGCATGCAGCGCCGCCGGCAGTGGCCGGCGCTGAAAAGAATGCCTGAACTTGCCGGCCAGGACCGCCGCCGCAGATTTCAAAGAATCCACCGCGATTAGAAAATTGGAACGCTCAGGTAGCCGAAAGCAATACTCGACGGCGTGCGGAAACGTACACTGCTTGCCATGTCGGGGCCGCTTCTTTGCACTTCGGCAAGCCGGCTCTCCCAGCGCGCAGAGGAGCGGCGGCGGCCCATACCAACTAATACCTATATTGGAGACTTAATGAATACAGCACAATCGCTGGATGTGCGCGCCCATATCAATGGGCGCAAGATGTCCGGTTATCAATGGCTTTTACTGATCCTCTGTTTCCTGATCGTGGCGACCGACGGTATGGACGTGGCGATCATGGGTTTCCTGGCGCCGGGCATCACCAAGGAGTGGGGCATCTCGCGCGCCGCCTTCGGTGCGGTGATGAGCGCAGCGCCGATCGGCCTTGCCATCGGCGCGCTGCTGGTGGGACCGTTGTCTGATCGTTACGGACGCAAGAAACTGCTGATGCTGGCGGTTGGCTGGTTCGGCGTGTTCAGTCTGCTCTCGGCGGCCGCACACGATGTGTTCACGCTGTCAGCATTGCGCTTCCTGACCGGCCTCGGTCTTGGCGCAGCCATGCCCAACGCCACCACGCTGCTGTCGGAATATGTGCCTGAGCGTTCGCGCAGCACCTTGCTGGCGATCATGTTTACCGGCTTTAACCTCGGTTCCGCATTGATCGGCTTCGTTGCCGCAGCGCTGTTGCCGGAATACGGCTGGCGCGCGGTATTGGTGGCCGGCGGCGCCATCCCGCTGGTGTGCCTGCCGATCTATATCTGGCTGGTGCCGGAATCGGCGCGTTTCATGGTCGTGCGCAATTATCCTGCTGACCGGATCGCCCGCACGCTGGCCAAAGTCTGTGGCGGCGATTTTGCACCGGGCCAGACCTTCGCCGTCAGCGAGCCTGCCGTCAGTGGTTCGACGCCGGGCAAGGTGTTGTTGTCGGCGGCCTATCGCAAGACCACGCTGTCGCTCTGGGGCACTTATTTCATGGGCCTGCTGGTGATTTATCTGTTGAGCGGCTGGTTGCCGACGCTGATCAAGGACGCCGGCCTGCCGATCGAAAAGGCAGCCAGCATCACCGCGCTGTTCCAGCTCGGCGGCACCGTCGGCGCACTGGTGGTAGGCTATTTCATGGATCGCTGGGCACCGAGCAAGGCGATAGCGGTCGCCTATGTTTCGGGCGCGGTGTTCATCCTGCTGCTGGCCTCGGGCAGCGTGCAGTCGGGCATGTTTGCAGCGTATGTGTTGCTGGCGGGTTTTTGCATGAGCGGCGCACAAACCGGCATGAACGCCTTCGCTCCATCCTGCTATCCGACCGTGGTGCGCGCCACTGGCGTGAGCTGGATGCTGGGCGTGGGACGTTTCGGCAGCATCCTCGGTTCGTTCGCCGGCGGCGTGCTGCTGTCGATGGGTTGGGGTTTTGCGTCGGTGATCGCGATCCTCGCCGTACCGGCGGCATTGGCGGCGCTCATCATCATTTTCATCCAACTCGGTCAGCGTACCGCAGCAGCATAGGAATATCGTCATGGCAAATATCGTAGGCGCGATCGCGTCGTCGCACACTCCCACCATCGGCTTCGCACTCGATGCCGGCAAGCAGCAGGATGCGGTCTGGGCGCCGATCTTCAAGGCCTACGAGCCGGTGCGAAAGTGGCTGGCCGAGAAGAAGCCGGACGTCCTGCTGATGGTCTACAACGATCACGTGACGTCGTTCTTCTTCGATCACTACTCGGCGTTCACCTTGGGTGTCGGCAACGAGTACAAGGTGGCCGATGAAGGCGGCGGCCCGCGCGACCTGCCGGCCATCGGCGGCCACGCAGCGCTGGCGCAACACATCGGCAGCTCGCTCATGGCCGATGAATTCGACATGTCGTTCTTCCAGGACAAGGCGCTCGATCACGGTTGCTTCTCGCCGCTGTCGATCCTGTGGGAGCACGCCGACGGCTGGCCCGGCAAGATCATCCCGCTGCAAGTCGGCGTGCTGCAGTTTCCGATTCCTTCGGCGCGTCGTTGCTTCAAGCTGGGCCAGGGCCTGCGCCGCGCCATCGAAAGTTATCCGGAAGACCTGAACGTGGTGCTGGTCGCCACCGGCGGCCTGTCGCACCAGGTCCACGGCGAGCGCGCCGGTTTCAACAACACGCCATGGGACCACCAGTTCCTCGACCTGTTTGAAAAAGATCCGGAAGTGCTGCTCGACATGACCCACGCCGATTTTGCGCGGCTGGGCGGCATGGAAAGCGCCGAAGTCATCATGTGGCTGGTGATGCGCGGCGCCATGCCGGCGTCATTGCAATGCCTGCATCGCGAGTACTACCTGCCGTCGATGACCGGCATCGCCGTCGCCGTGTATGAAGGCGCCGCTGCGGCTGGAACGGCCGACGCCGCCTTGCTGGAGCGCCGTGCGGCGGAACATCGCGCGCACATGGCGCGCCAGTTGCAAGGCATCGAAACGCTGCCCGGCACCTATCCGTTCACCCTCCAGACCAGCGTGCGCAATTACCGTATCAACCGTTACCTGCATCAGCTGGCGCAGCCGGCTTTCCGCGAGCGTTTCCGGAACGACGCTGCGGCAACGTACGACGAAGCCGGACTGACGCCGGAAGAGCGCGACATGATTGATCGTCGCGACTGGCAGGCGCTGATTCGCTACGGTGTGATTTTCTTCCTGCTGGAAAAAATGGGTGCGGTGGTCGGTGTTTCCAACCTGCATATCTACGCCGCCATGCGCGGGCAGTCGCTGGCCGATTTTCAACAGACCCGCAATGCCCCCGGCGCGCTGTATTCTGTGGCGGGCGGCGGCGCCGCCAACGCTAAGGAATGGGACCAGCCGAAAGACGGTTCACGCTGAGGCAACCGGCGGCTTCGTCGGCCGAAATTTCGCGCAAAGCAACGGGTCACCGTTGCTTTTTTCTTGTCGGCTTCCGCCTCGTCGCAATCTCTTGCGACAAATCCAGAATCAACTGACCGAAGGCCTGCACCGCCGGTGTCTTTCCTTCGCCGCTGCAGATCAAGGTGAAATTGGCCTTGGGCAGCGGCGGCAAGCCATAGGCGCCGTCGACGATGCGCATGCCCGGCTCGACGTCTTCCTGCGGCAATACCGAAATCGCCAGGCCCGACAGGATCGCCGCGCTGATGCCTTGCTGGCTGGGCGAGGTGAACACGGTATGCCATTTCACACCGGTGTCGTCCAGCGCGCTGATGCCGACGTGGCGATTGATGCACGGCGCCGGGAAGAAGGCGAACGGCAGCAGACGGTCCGGCGCCAGGTCGAACGACTCCGCCGCCACCCACACCAGTTGCGTCTGGCGGATGCGCGTGCCTTCGTCGCTGTCTTCCGTCGTCATGACGACGGCCAGATCCAGGTCGCGGTTGCGCACCAGTGAGCGCAGGTCGAGCTGCATGTTGACGCGTACGTCCAGGCGCACTGACGGGAATGAGCGCGCGAACTGGCACAGCAGCGTCGGCAGGCGATCGCCGACAAAATTCTCCGGCGCGCCGAACCTCACCTCGCCCGAAATCGGCGACGGCCGGAACCGACACTCCAGGGCATCCAGCGCATCCAGGATTTGCCGCGCATAGCGCCGCAGGTCCTCGCCGTCCTCGGTCGGCGTCAGGCTGCGCGTGGTGCGCTGGAACAGCGGCCGTCCCAGTTGTTCCTCCAGCCGGCGGATCTGGTGGCTCACCGCCGACTGCGTCAGGTGCAGGCGCTCGGCGGCGCGCGTGAAGCTGCCGGTATCGAGTACGGCGACAAAGGTGCGCAGCAGCGCGGGATCGAGGTTCATGGAGGGACGGTCGCTCTATTCTCTATTGATGATGGAAATTAATAAGTGCTGCGAAATTAAATCGTTTGTATCACAAATCATCCTTGCCCAGAATCGGGGGTCTGCTTCCGGCCGTCTGCAATCGGCGACCGGAATTCGCTTACTGCTAACCGGGTCTCTGCAATGTCCTTCTCGAAAAACTCCCTGGCCCTGGCCTCGGTCTGCCTGGCCGCACTCATGTTCGGCCTGGAAATCTCCAGCGTGCCGGTCATCCTGCCGACGTTGGAACGCCTGCTGCACGGCGACCTCGCCGACCTGCAATGGATCATGAACGCCTACACCATCGCCTGCACCACCGTGCTGATGGCGGCCGGTACGCTGGCCGACCGCTACGGCCGCAAGCGCCTGTTCATCGCGACCATGTGCTGCTTCGGCGTCACCTCGCTGCTGTGCGGCCTGGCGACCAGCGTGTCGGTGCTGATCGTCAGCCGCTTCCTGCAAGGCATGAGCGGCGGCGCCATGGTGATCTGCCTGCTGGCGATCCTGTCGCATCAGTTTCGCGGCGGCCATGAACGCAGCCGCGCTTTCGGCGCCTTCGGCATCGTGTTCGGCGCGGGCCTCGGTTTCGGTCCGGTGATCGGCGGTGGCATCGTGGCCCTGCTGGACTGGAAATGGGTGTTCCTGGTGCATGTCCCGCTGACTGCGCTGACATTGTTGCTGGCGCTGCGCGGCGTGACGGAGTCGCGCGATCCGCATGCGGGGCGGCTCGACGTTGCCGGCATCGTCACGCTGTCGCTGGCGGTGTTCGGGCTGACGTTCTACATCACGCAGGGAGCCGATTTCGGTTACGGCAGCGTCGCCGGATTGGCGCTGATCGGCGCGACGGCAGTGAGCTTTGCCGTGTTCCTGTGGGTGGAAACCACCGTCGCCCATCCCATGTTCGATTTCTCGGTATTCCGCATCCGCGCATTTTGCGGCGCGCTGCTGGGCTCGGTCGGCATGAACTTCAGCTTCTGGCCTCTGATGATTTACCTGCCGCTGTATTTCCAGGCGGTGCTCGGCTACGACACCGTCGACGCCGGGCTGGCGTTGCTGGCGTACACCTTGCCGACGCTGATCGTGCCGCCGTTCGCCGAACGCTTGTCCTTGCGCTTCCAGCCGGGCACGGTGATTCCTGCGGGCTTGTTCCTGCTCGGGCTGGGTTTCCTGCTGATGTACTGGGGCAGCGCCGGCAGCAATGCGATACAGGCCGGCTGGCTTGCCATGCTGCCGGGTTGCCTGGTCGCCGGCATCGGACTGGGCCTGACCAACACGCCGGTGACCAATACCACGACCGGTTCGGTACCGCCCAATCGCGCCGGCATGGCATCGGGCATCGACATGAGCGCGCGCCTGATCACGCTGGCGATCAATATTGCGGTGATGGGTTTGTTGTTGCTGGAGAGCGTGCAGTCCTATGTGCAGCAGCACGTCGTGGCGGGACTGTCATCGGCGCAGTTGCGTCAGGCCGCGGCTTCCATTGCGGCAGGCAACCTGGCGCAGGGCGTGCAGCAGTTGCAAGGGACAGAGGCGGCCGGCGCCTTGGTGCAAGCCGCGCTGGCGCATGGCTTCGGCGTGCTCATGCTGTACGGCGGTTTCGGTGTGTGGATATTGGCGGCGCTGAGCCGGGCGATCTTCGGTGGGAAGAAGGTGGCGGCTATCCCGGCCTATGAATGAAGGCCAAGCTCACCCGATGATGTCGATGCTCTCGCAAAAACTGTAACCCTGACCATGCTCGGTGCGCAGCGGCAGCTTTTCGCCGCTCAGGTTTTGCCAGCGGCGGCGCAGGCGGCTGATGATCTGGTCCAGGCGGCGTTCGTCGTAGTCGATCCACTCGACGCCGAAGGCCTTGGCGATCTGCTGGCGATGCACCACTTGGCCCATGTTGCGCGCCAGCAGTTGCAGCAGCAGGATTTCCATCGCGTTGATGTCGTGGAAGCGCCCGTCCGGCGCATACAGCCGCCGCTCCAGCAGGTGCAGGCGCCAACTGCTTTTTCGGAGGCGGCGCGAGACCGATGACACGTAGGCCGACAGTTCTCCGAGCCGGACCGGCTTGATGAGGTAGTGGTCGGCGCCGCGTTTGAGGCCTTCGATCTTGTCGTCGATGCTGCCGCGCGCGGTCAGCATGATGGTGCCGATATGCGGATGGGTACGATGCAGTTGTTCGAGGACGGCGAAGTCGTTGCCGTCAGGTGCGCCGATGTCCATGATGGCGATGTCGGCGTCGTCAATCCGGTGCAGGAATTCGGCAAGACTGCCGGTTTCCGATACGCCATGACCCTCGCGTTGGAGAAAGTCGGCGACCTCGTTGCGCAGGCCGGCTTCGTCCTCCAGCAGTAACACCCGAGCCATTACCGGCCCTCCCTGTTTGAAAAATCTGGGCGAGTATAGCACCATGCTTTTAGCGCTGCCTGAGGCGGTTGAAATCGTCCTGGATCTCAGCTTGCCGGCGGACTTTCCGACTTTGCGGTCCATTTCCGCTATTGCTGCGGCAGCTTTTCGGAAAGCATATTCCCATACGCATGGCGACCGTCAACATCAACGGCGTCAACGCCCACCTGCCGGCGCCGTTACGCTCGCCGCATTCAGTCCTGCAAGCTCTCGCTGTCGGCTCTCTGCGTACTGAAAAACCGCAGCATTTCACGCGATGCATCCGGGCCGTTGGCGTCGGTGTAAGAACCACGCGCGCTGCCGCCGGCCCAGGCGTGACCGGCGCCGTGGATCAGCCAGTGCTCGGCCAGCACCGGACGGCCGTCGACGTGCAGCGAGGTGCGCGAGTAGCGATGACCGGTTTCGGTTTTTCCTTCTTCCACGACGGTGCTGATCTTCTCTTCGGATGCCGCCGTTTGCTCGAACCTGGCGACGAAGTCATCGATCAGGCCGGTGCCGTTGGACGGGCTGACCGTGGCATCGCGGTCGCCATGGAAAACGATGACAGGAATCGCCTGCAGCTTGGCGGAAGCGCCGCCCCGGCGTGAAGACGAGAGGGAGGTGCCAGAGGCGCCCCGCATCGCGCTCAATGCCGACGTCAGGTCGCTGGCCGACGCATACGGCAAGCCTGAATGCACGCCCACGGCCTGGTAGAGATCCGGATAGGTCGAGCCCATGATGATGGCCATCGCGCCGCCGGCCGACAGGCCGGCGACGAACACCTGCTTGCGGTCGAGACCGTACTGATTGATCACTTCATTGGTGATGCCGGCGATGAGCGATGGTTCGCCCTGGTCGCGTTGTTGATCCATGGCCTTGAACCAGTTCCAGCATTTTGACGAATTGTCGGAGGCTTCCTGCGCAGGATAGACAACCAGGAAACCTTGCTCTTCCGCCAGCGCGTTCATTTGCGTGCCGCGCGCGAAGTCGTCGGGGTCTTGGGTGCAGCCGTGCAGCATGACGACCAGCGGCATTGCCTCGCCGTCGTAGCCGGACGGGACGTACACCTTGTAGCGGCGGCTGCCTGCCGTGTTGGCATAGGAGCCGGCGACAAATTTGCCGCCGTTCAGGTCGGGAGCTTGCGTGTCGGCTTGCGGCGTGGTTGCGGCGCCGCCAAGGCCGAGCTTGCCCAGCAAGTCGCTCACGAAGTTCTGCGGCGCCAGCTTCTGTTTGGTGCCCGCGGACATGGACGGCGGCTTCAGACCCGCCGCAGCCAGCGCGTCCTGGATGACTTGCGTGGTCTTGCCTGCGCCGTCCGAGTTGAGACGACGGGTGATTTCCGCCATGCGTGCTTGTAAATCGCCGAGCTGAGACATGGATTTCCTTTGAAAAATGAAGCTAATGGATTCGTCCCGCCAACGCCGCCTTGACGGCGGCGCTGGCATGGAAGGCGCCGAGGACGGTCACCGAGTCGATGACCGCTGCCGCCAGTTCGGGGGGAACGTCGGCGGCGATGCTGGCCAGTCCGACCACCTGGACCTGCAGTTTTTCTCCGTTGGCCCGGCTGGTTTCGAGCTGCTGGCGGGAAAAAGCCTGCAAGCCCAGCACCAGGCTCTTGCGCACGATGGTTTGTTTGACGACATCGGAGTGGACTGCAAGCTGGTTGCGGATGGCGGTGCGGATCAGGTCCGTGCGATTGGTGTAAAACCCTTCCTGCACCAGCAGGTCGATCTGGCCCAGATCGACCACGCCAAGATTGATCGTGACTTTTTCGCTGTCTCCTACGCGTGGCTTAAGTTCTGTGACCGACATTGCTGTTCTCCTTTTTATTGATAAAAAGCAATTAAATACAATTAAATAGCTATCCGGGATCTGCGTGGAATCTATTTGGAATCCATTTAGAATCTATATGGATGGTAAGTGGAGTATATGCTAAATTTCGATGATGGCAAGCCCCGGTTCGCAGCAGGTGGTGCAAAGCGCCCCAAGGATGGAGTCTTACGCGCGTTATGCCGAGACGCCGCTACGCAGCGCGCCGGCGCGGGCGGATACTCGGGCGGATACCTTTTCACCGGCGGGCTTGCGCGGCGCTCACGGCGCACATGCGCGGGGGTTGGACGTCTTGACGCTCCCTTCGTCGCTACCATCGCTACCTTTGCCGCTATCACAACAACTTACCGAGTGTTGACATGCCAGGAAAAAACGCTTCTCTGCCGCAGCAACCGGGCTTTGTGCAAGTACGCGGCGCCCGCGAACACAATCTGAAAAACGTCGACCTGGATATGCCGCGCGACGCCTTGGTGGTATTCACCGGCGTCTCCGGTTCGGGAAAGTCGTCGCTGGCCTTCGGCACCTTGTATGCCGAAGCGCAGCGCCGTTACCTGGAATCCGTGTCTCCCTATGCGCGGCGGCTGTTCCATCAGATGCCGGTGCCGGAAGTGACCGAGATCACCGGCTTGCCGCCGGCAGTGGCCTTGCAGCAGCAACGCGGCTCGCCGACCACCCGGTCGTCGGTCGGCAGCGTCACCACCCTGTCGAACTCCCTGCGCATGCTGTATTCGCGCGCCGGCGATTATCCGGCGCGCCAGCCGCTGCTGTACGCCGAATCGTTTTCGCCGAATACACCCGAAGGCGCATGCCCGCGCTGCCATGGTCTCGGTCGGGTGTATGAAGTCACCGAACAGTCAATGGTGCCGGACGATACGCTGACCATCCGCGAGCGCGCCATTGCGGCGTGGCCGACCGCATGGCACGGCCAGAACCTGCGCGACATCCTGGTGACGCTGGGCTACGACGTCGATACGCCATGGCGCGAGATGTCTAAAAAAGACCGGCGCTGGATCCTGTTCACCGATGAGCAGCCGGTAGTCCCGGTGTATGCCGGATTCACGCCGGCTGAAGTCCGCCAGGCGCTCAAACGCAAGGAAGACCCGAGCTATCAGGGCACTTTTACCAGCGCGCAGAAGTACGTGATGCAGACCTTCGCCAACACCGAGAGTGCGTCCATGAAGAAGCGCGTGGCGCAGTACATGGTCAGCAACGAATGTCCCTTGTGCAAGGGGAAACGGCTGCGTCCGGAGTCCTTGGCGGTGACCTTCGCCGGCCACGATATCGCCGATATCTCGCGGTTGTCGCTACGGCAGCTGGCGGAGATTTTCCGGCCAATGATTGCCGGGCAATCAGGCCGGCAAACCGCCGCCGCCAGGGCGCATCCGGAAAAGCAGATCGTCAGGCAGCGCATCGCCGCCGATCTGGTCGCGCGTCTGGACGTCCTGCTCGAACTGGGACTGGGTTACCTGACGCTGGAGCGCAGCACGCCGACATTGTCGCCGGGCGAGTTGCAGCGGCTGCGGCTGGGCACGCAAGTGCGTTCCAACCTGTTCGGCGTCGTGTATGTGCTCGACGAGCCTTCGGCGGGTTTGCATCCGGCCGATACTGAGGCCTTGTTGCGTGCGCTGGATCGCCTGAAGGCTTCCGGCAATTCGCTGTTCGTGGTCGAGCATGCGCTGGACGTGATTCGCCATGCCGACTGGATCGTCGACGTCGGACCCGCGGCCGGCGAAAAGGGCGGGCATATCCTCTATAGCGGCCCGGCGGCGGGACTGGAAGCGGTGACGGCGTCGGCAACCGCGCGCTACCTGTTTGCGCGCGATCGCATGCCTGCGCGCCGGCTGCGCATTCCGGATACCCCGGACGGCTTCCTGAAACTGCGTCAGGTGACGCGCAACAACCTCGACCGGCTGGATGTCGATTTTCCGCTCGGCGTGTTGACGAGCGTGACCGGCGTATCCGGTTCTGGAAAATCCAGTCTGGTCAGCCAGGTGCTGGTCGACCTGGTGACCGCGGCGCTCGGCCAGACGCTGGAAAAAGAGCCGGAAGAAGATGGAGACGACTATCTTGAAGAGGGCATCTCGCACGGTCGCATCGCCGCCGGACTGGAGCGCATCCGGCGACTCATCCGCGTCGACCAGAAGCCGATCGGCAGGACGCCGCGCTCCAACCTGGCGACTTACACCGGCTTGTTCGACCACGTGCGCCGTTTGTTCGCGGCGACCAAGACGGCGCGGTCGCGCGGCTACGATGCCGGACATTTTTCCTTCAACGTGGTCAAGGGACGTTGCCCGACCTGTGAAGGAGAAGGCGCCGTGATGGTCGAGCTGCTGTTCCTGCCGAGCGTCTACGCACCCTGTCCGGATTGCCATGGCGCGCGCTACAACGAGAAGACCCTGGGCATACGCTACCGCGATCGCAATATCGCCGACGTGCTGGCCATGACGGTGGATGCTGCGGCGGCGTTCTTTGCCGACGAGGAGCAGGTGCTGCGTTCGCTGGGCATGCTGCAGGATGTCGGGCTGGGCTACCTGCGGCTGGGGCAGCCCGCGACCGAACTGTCCGGCGGGGAAGCGCAGCGCATCAAGCTCGCCACGGAATTGCAACGCGCCCGGCGCGGCGACCTGCTGTACGTTCTGGACGAACCGACCACCGGCCTGCATCCGGCCGACGTCGACCGGCTGATCAAGCAACTGCATACGCTGGCCGATGCCGGCAACACCGTCATCGTGGTGGAACACAACATGCGCGTCGTCGCCGCCAGCGATTGGGTGATCGACATCGGACCGGGCGCCGGAGAAGAGGGCGGCAAGGTGGTCGCAAGCGGCACGCCCGCCGAACTTGCGCTATCCCGGAGCAGCAGGACGGCGCCGTATCTGCGCCGCTTCCTGGAGGAGCATCGGGACCAGACCGGAGAGTTCATTTCGCCTGGGGAGTGACCGGCGCACGCTGCGTCTTTATTTGCTTGCGTGCGCCCGGATCGAAGCCGGCGCTATTCTTGAAGATGTTGGGTTTGCGATAGATCGCCAGGATGACGCAGCCCTCGGCGCTGTGCGTTTCGTGCAGCGAATCCTTCTTGCGCCAGACGTAGTCGCCGGCACGGGCCATGCCGTCATGGTCTGAAAAAGATCCCTCCAGCACGTAGCTTTGCTCCAGGTCTGCATGCCGGTGCATCGGCAGCGTGGTGCCAGGTTGCCAGCGCAGCAGGCAAGTCATTTCTCCGGCTTCCTTGTTTTCGTACAGCACCTTGATTTCCACGCCTTCGAACTGGGATGGCTTCCAGTCCATTTCCTGCGGGCAGACGTAAATCGAGCCGCCCGGTGTCGGCAATGGCTGGCCGCTCAGCCGTTCTTCATAGGACTTGTCGTGTTGCTCGCTCATGCTTGATTTCCTCCGTGGATTGCGTCTCCGCCTTTGCAGACAGGAGACGCAAGATTCAGATGGCTATTCGTTCGGTTTCATCAGCGACACGCTGACCACGGCGATGAGGCCGAGGCAGGTCAGGTAAGTCGCCAGCATCAGCGGATTACCGTGATTGGCCTTGAGCAGCCAGGTCGCCACCAGCGGTGCCAGCCCACCGCCGATGGCGCCGGACACCTGCACCGCCAGCGAGATGCCGCTGTAGCGCACATGCGGTGGAAACTGTACCGAAAACAGATTGCCTTCCGGGCCGTACAGCAGTGAATAGATCACGCCGATCGCAATCACCATCGCCAGGTAGATATAGGCCTCGGTGCCGGACGCCAGCAGCTTGAAGAACACGAAGCCGAACAGGCAGATGCCGACAGCGCCGAGCGCAAAGATCCTGCGATGGCCGAACTTGTCGCCAAGTATCCCGGTCATTGGCATGAAGAACAGTGCCACCAGCGCGCCGACGATGATGGCGTTGAGCATCAGGCTCTTGGTCAGGCCCAGCTGCAGGGTGCCGTAGGACAGGGCAAAGGTGGCGACGGTGTAGAACCAGGTGACTTCGGCCAGCCGTGCGCCGCAGACCTTGAGCAGGCTTTTCCAGTGATGCCGGATGACGTACACGACCGGCAGCTTCACTTCCTGGCCGCGCTTCTTCATGTTCTCGAAGTCGGGTGACTCGGCCACCTTGATGCGGATGAACCAGCCGACGATCAGCAGGGCCACGCTGGCCACGAAGGGAATGCGCCACGCCCAGCCCAGCATGTCCGCCTCGGGCAGGCGCGCCACTGCAGCCATCGCCAGCGACGACAGGATCAGCCCCGGGGCCACGCCGGTCTGCGGCAGGCTGCCGAAGAATCCCTTCTTGCCTTTCGGCGCATGCTCCACCGCCATCAGCACTGCGCCGCCCCATTCGCCGCCGACCGCCAGGCCCTGGATGATGCGCATGATCACCAGGATCACCGCGCCCCAGTAGCCGATTTGTTCATAGGTCGGAATCAGGCCGATGATGATGGTCGGTATCCCCATCATCAGCAGCGTGATCAGCAGCATTGATTTGCGTCCGATCTTGTCGCCGAAGTGGCCGAACACGATGCCGCCCAGCGGCCGCGCCAGGAAGCCGACGGTGTACGTCGCGAACGACGCCAACGTGCCCGTCAGCGGATCGAAGGCCGGGAAGAACAGCTTGTTGAAGATCAATGCGGCGGCGGTGCCGTAGATGAAGAAGTCATACCATTCGATGGTGGTGCCCAGCATGCTGGCGATGCCGGCCACCACGTGCTGGCGGCCTTCCTTCTTCTCGTGCGGGACGGCGCGCGCGTCCAACTCAACGTTTCTTGCGTTTCCTTGCATGTTGTCTCTCCTCTTTTTTGTCCCGGCACGGGCCCCAGGCATGCAAGCTGCGGGCCGGATTGAATCCGTGTCAGCGGGAAGCGTCGTCCTGGCGGCACCAGTAGTCGAAGGTGCCTTTGACGATGGCCGGCTTCAGCAGGTAGTCGTGCGCCTCGGCGGCGAGATGGTCGGGCAGCGGCGTGGTCGGGCCGAACACGCGCGCGCGGATCTGCATGCGTGCCGCGCGTTCCAGATAGACCGCCAGATAGGTGGCTTCCTCCACGCAGTTGCCGGTGGTCAGCTGGCCATGGCTGGCCAGGATGATCGAGCGGTTGGGACCCATTGCCTCCGAGATGATCACGCCCTCCTGGTCGGCGATCGGCACGCCCGGCCACTCCGCCAGGAACGCGCAGTCGTTGTGGAACGGCGTCATGTCCATCTGCGACACCACCAGCGGCTGCCTGGCGGCCGCCAGCGCCGAGACGTAGGGAGAGTGGGTGTGGACGATGCTGTTGCAATGCGGCCGCTCCTTGTACACCCAGAGATGGAAGCGCGTCGCGGGATTGGCCATGCCCTCGCCGGACAGGGTGGTGAGGTCGCCGTCGACCTCGATGAAATCATCCGCCGTGGCTTCGTCGAAACCGAGGCCGAAGCGCAAGGTCCAGTAGGCGCCGGCGCGTTCGGAGCGGGCGCTGATCTGGCCCGCCAGGCCGGCTTCCTGGCCGGTCATCGCCAGGATGCGGGCGGCATAGGCCAGTGTCTCGCGCAGGGAGCGATTGCTTTTGCCGAGGTGCTGCTGCATTTCCTGCGTGGCGCGCTGGTCGAAATATTCCTTGCTTCGCAGTTCCATCACTACTCTCCTCATCTGATTTGGAATGGGAGGAAGTATTGGTGACGGACTTTATTTAATCCATGACGCCGGATGCATAGCTGCTATGCGTTTTTTTACTTGCTGTTTTGCAGTGCGATCTCAAGAATGAAATCGACCAGCGCCGTCTTTGCACGCCCCTTTTTGGTGATGGCGACGATGCGCCGCTTCAGGGCAGGACCGGCCAGCGGCACGCGCACCAGGCCGTAGTCGTGCAGCAGTTCGGCGGAGATGCGGTCGGGCAGCACGCAGCATGCCGAGGTCAGCGACACCAGCTTGAGCATGGCGTCGACGGTCTCGACTTCGGCCGAAATCTTCGGCGTGAAACCATGGCGGTCGAGCATGCGCCGCAACGCGTAATGCGGCGGAAAGGCCACCAGGGGAATCTCCTGCGCCGCCAGGTCAACCGACGGCTTGTTCGCCAGCGGCGAGCCGGCCTGCACCACCAGCACCATGGTCTCTTCGAACAGCGGCGTGATCTCCACCGCATCGGTGGCGACTGCCGTGTCGTAGACAAAGCCGATCTCGGCCTGGCCCGCCTCGACCAGGTCGACCACCTCCGGCGAACTCCGGCCGACCACGGAAATATTCACCGCCGGGCGCTGGCTCATGAAACTGGCCACCACATTGCCCATGAAGTAATAGCTCAGCGTGTGGATGGTGGCGACCTTGATGCTGCCGGTGGTCCGGCCTTGCTCGTTGCGCAACTGCTTGACGACGTCGTCGATGGCGTCGTAGGCGGGACGCGCGGCGTCGCGCAAACGCACGCCCGCTTCGGTCAGCTTGATGCCGCGGCCGTTGCGGTCGAACAGCTGGTTGCCGACTTCGACCTCCAGTCCGGCCAGGGTGCGGCTCAGGCTGGACTGGCTCATGCCGAGCAGATTGGCGGCTTCCGAGAGCGTCGGGCAGCGGCAGATTTCGAGGAAGAGGCGGACTTGGTGGTCGGCGTGTTTCATGGCTTGGCTGTGATGGCGGAGATGGCTGAAGTGGCTGAGATTGACGACGCTGATGAAGCTGCGATTTTGCGATAAGTCGGACGTCTCCGATACCAAATTCTGGAATTCCGCCATAGGCGGATGATGACCATGAGAAACAGGTAGTGAAATCAACAGCTTGCAGCGTGGGAGGTGCGTTTGCCGGATTGGCCTGATACTTGCACATGTTTCGCAGGCCAGGTCTGGATTGTCGTTTTTTAACTGACTCTCCGTACCGACGCCATTTCTATAAATACAACATCAGGAGACAGCATGAATCAATCTGCACGTTCGTCCACACCCCGCCAGCCGGGAAATCTTGCCGCAACATTCTTCCGCTTCCTCAAACCGAAACGCTCCCTTGTCGCCTTCGCCGCTTGCTGTCTGGTATCCGGCGCCGCGCTGGCGCAGGGGAAGCCCGTGGTGCAGTTCATCGCCACCGGCGGTACCATCGCCATGAAAATCGATCCCGTGACCAAGGGCGTGGTGCCGGCCATTTCCGGCGACGATTTGATGAAGACCGTGCCGGACGCCGGCAAATTCGCCACGATCGAGGTGAATAATTTCTCCAACATGTCGGCCAACTATGTCGAGCCGAAATGGTGGTCGCGCCTGACCAAGGAGGTCGACGATGCGCTGGCCCGGCCGGAAGTCGCCGGCGTGGTCGTCTCGCAAGGCACCGACACGATGGAAGAGACGGCCTACTGGCTTGACCTGACCGTGAAGTCCGACAAGCCCGTGGTACTGATCGGCGCGCAACGCAACGCGTCCGAATCCGACTTCGACGGCCCGCGCAATCTGCTCAACGCCATCCGCATCGCCACCACGGCAGAAGCCAAGGGCAAGGGCGTGATGGTGGCGATGAACAACCAGATCAATGCCGCTCGCAGCGTGACCAAGACGCACACCGGCGCAGTGGAAACCTTCAAGTCGGGCGACTTCGGCTTCCTCGGCGAAGTGTGGGATGACAAGGTGGTGTTTTCACGCACGGCATTGCGTCGCCAGCACATCGATATCGGCCCCGGCGAGATGCCGCGCGTGGAAATCCTGTCGATGTTCGGCGGCGCCGACGGCTCGCTGCTGCGCTATGCAGTCGACCAGGGCGCCAAGGGCATCGTGGTGCAGGCGGTGGGGATGGGGAACATGAACGTCTCGATGTTCGAGGCGGTGAAATATGCGCTGTCCAAGAACGTCCCGGTGGTGATCTCGACCCGCGTCTATAACGGCCGGACCATGCCGGTGTACGGCTTCCCCGGCGGTGGCAAGACCACCTTCGATGCCGGCGCCGTCATGGCGGGCGACCTGAGTCCGCAAAAGGCGCGCCTGCTGCTGATGCTGTTGATGCATCAGGGCAAGACCAGCAAGAAGGACTTGCAGGCGGCGTTTGAGAATTGAAGCCGGCCGGGCTTGGTTGAGTCTGCCGCCGGCAGGGGCGCCGCCGGCGTCGAAATAAACGGTTTCCGGTTCGCGCTTTGGCCTGTCCCTTTTTCCACATCTCGAGGCACCAGGCCCATCACGTCTTGAACTTGCACGGCATTGTCGTGTTCCCCCGGTTGCTGATGCGGCCGGGGGTGTTCAGTCAGCGGCCTCTGACGTAGTGCACGTGCTTCAATAGTTTCTGTACGTGAAGCCACGAGGACTGATCTGCGACGGGCAGGTCATCGGTTTGATCCGCCTATTTCTTCCTGATCGTCGACAACTGCTCTTTTGGTATCGGAGCGTAGTCGGCCGGATTCGGTGAGTTGCTGATCTTGGCGATGGCCGCCTGTGTTTCGGGACTCATCGGCCAGTTCAGGTTTTGCCCATGGGGCAGCGCCGGCGACTGGAACCACTTCGCGTAGATCTTGTTGATGTCGCCGGACTTGAAGATTGTGCTGATGCTCGTGTCGACGATCTGTTTGAATGCAGGATCGTTCTTGCGATAAATCAAGCCGAACGGTTCGACCGACAGCGCTTCCTTTCCGACCACCAGTTCGTTGCTGATCTTGCTCCCGCCTGCCAGGGACGCCAGTACGATATCGTCATTGATGAATGCGGCGGCCCGGCCGGTTTCCACCAGCAACATTCCTTCCGCCGTATCACGTGAGGCAATGATGTCGATACCCAGCTTCTGCCCGTCATTGAGCGTGCTGACCATCTTGATGTGGGTGGTTCCGCTATTGATGGCCAGCTTCTTTCCACGTAGATCTGCCAGGGTCGTGATATTGCTGCTGCGTTTGCTCAGGATGCGGGAGCCGCTCACATAGTAGGTCGGTGAAAACTCCACGATGTTCTGACGTTCTGCAGTATTGGTGGTGTTGCCGCATTCGATATCAACGGTGCCGTTCTGGATCAGGGGAATGCGGCTGGAGGAGGTCACCGGCAACATGGAAATATTCAACTGCGACATGCCCAGCTTGCGTTGAATATTCTTGGCAATGGCCAGGCATAGGTCCACTGCATAGCCTTCATAACTCTGCTTGTCGTTCAGGTAAGAAAATGGTTTGGTCGAATCGCGGACGCCAAGCACCAGCACGCCTTTTTCCTTGATCTTCTTCAATGTTCCGGTCAATTCTTCATCTTGAGCGGCGTTGGCAAGGTGTACTGCCTGGGTGCTCACGAGGCAGAGCGCCATGATGATTTTTTTCATTTTCTTTTCCCTTGAGATTTCAACGGCTACTTGGCAAAGATGTAGTCCATATTGGCGAACGACTTGAACTCCAGTGCATTGCCGGACGGATCCAGGAAAAACATCGTGGCTTGCTCGCCCACTTCGCCTTTGAAGCGGATGTACGGTTCGATGATGAATTTGATATTCGCAGCCTTCAACTTTTCCGCCAGGGCTTCCCATTCAGACAGTTCCAGGATCGCGCCGAAATGACGCGATGGCACGTCGTGATCGTCTACCGAATTGCTCACGCTGAAACCGGTCTCTTCCGGCGCCAGATGCGCCACCAGCTGGTGGCCGTAAAAATTGAAATCCACCCATTTGTCCGAACTGCGACCTTCCGGGCAGCCCAGTAAATCGCCGTAGAAAGCGCGTGCTTCGGCAATGTCTTTCACGGGAAACGCCAAATGGAACAACGATGTCGATGTCATTTTCAATCCTTCTGTTGATGTCGGTTTATGCTGCCCCGCAATGCGCGGAACGCATGCGGACGAAGCACATGACCCTGTGAGTGGCAAGGGATTGAAGCAGTCTAAATACATAAATTTATAATGTAAAATTCTGTATTTTCGTCTTTCATATTCATATTTTTCATAAGCATGATTCGCTATCTGAAGACATTCATCGCCGCCGCACGGCTCGGTTCCTTCTCGACTGCGGGCGCCAGGCTCGGTTTGACGCAGTCGGCGGTGAGCATGCAAATCAGGCGACTTGAAGATGAGTTGAACTGCGAGCTTTTCACTCGCGTGGGAAAGACGGTCGCTGTCAGCGAGCACGGCAAGCAGTTGCTTGTCACAGCAGATGAAATCGTGCGGCTCTTCGAATCCATGAAGGGGCAGACGGAGATCGCTGCCACGCGAGGGAAAATCGACATCGGTGCGATCTCCACCGTGCAGCTCGGATTGCTTCCTGCGGTGCTGGCCGATTTCTGCAAGGAGTTGCCGCTGGTCGAAGTGAACGTGGTGCCGGGGACCTCGGTGCAACTGATGTCGCAGATCGACAGCAACGACTTGTCGCTGGCGGTCATGATCCGGCCCAACCTGAAAATGACCAAGGGCTTGAAATGGACGACCATGCTGCGCGAAACATATGTCGTCATCGCCCCCACCTCGGCGCGTGAGACCTCGATCAAGTCCTTGCTGGAGTCGTATCCGTTTTTGCGTTACAGCCGCAGGTCGTACGGCGGACAGCTGGTCGACCGCTATCTGAAACGCACGCGCTTGCAGGTGAATGACACCATGGAGCTGGATGAGCCGATGGTCATTATCGAGATGGTGAGGAAGGGGCTGGGCGTGGCGATCATTCCCTATGACCTTGCCGCCGGCGCCTCTATCCGGAAAGTGCGTGTCCTGCCGCTGGAAGGGGAGGGGTTCTTCAGGGAAATCGGCGTTTTGCAGCGCGTTACGCCGACACCAAGCGTCGTGGTGTCCACGCTGATGGAGTGTATTTCCCGCGCGGCGGAGGCAAAGGAAGAGAGCAGCATGAAAACGTTGAAGGCGGATATCGACAAAGGGATGCGTTAGTAATCACGCCAATAATCATGCCAAAATCGCGCGGATAACAAGAATTGCAGATCCGGATCTTGACCGGGGACTGAGCCGCTGACATCAGATTACTTCCTTGGTCCAGCCAGAGGGTGCGCTCCGGCACCAAGCCAGTTGGGGCCGAAGCCTCGCACGTCGTTTGCAAAAATAGGATAGCGTACGTGGCTTGATTACTTGTGCGAGGGAAAAATGGATCAAAAATTAGTCATTGTCGCCACGCTGACGGCCAAGCCGGGCCATGGCGCCACGTTGAAAGCCGCGTTGGAGAAGGTAGTGCCGCCAAGCCGGGCCGAAGCCGGATGCCATCGCTATGATTTGCACGCCGACAACGGGAATCCCGATTCCTTTGTCATGCTGGAAGAATGGCGGGACGCGGCTGCGCTGACAGAGCATGAGTCGACGCCACATTTCCAGGCGCTTGTCGCTGCGGTGGGAGGGATTGCCGAGATCCAGATCCGCAAGCTGACCCAGATTGCCTGAGAAGAATGAACGCGGATTGATCGGGAGGGAGCTGCGCAAGGCTCCGCTCCCAGCTCGCAGCGCATTTCTGAAAGCCTTGGTTGGCTCAGTTCAGCGCCGTTCCTGAATCACCTTCCAGCCGTTTCCCGATGGATCGCGAAAACCCGCGTCGACCGTGCCGTAACGCTCCACGGGCTCCTGGGTGATTTCCACGCCCTGCGCTTTCATCCTGGCGCAGGTCTCCCGGCAATCGCGCACGCTCAGCACCAGCGGCGGCATCGCGCCTTTGGCCACCATCGCTTTGAGCGTCTGCGCAGTCGCGGCATCGTGCATCGGCGGCCCGGGGGTAAACAGGCCCAGCTGAAAACCTGGCTGCTCCGGATGCTGCACGGTCAACCAGCGATAGTCGCCGTTCTTGACGTCGGTATGAACGCCGAAGCCAAGCTTGTCCACGTAAAACGCCAGCGCTTCATCCTGGTCCCGCACGTATAGACCCGTTACTTGTACACCATCACTCATTGTCGATCTCCTTTGGTTGGGTCTCCTTTATACCGTCGGCCGACTGGCGCCGCTTCTCCAAAACTGAGGTCTTGAGATCGGGGCGGTGGGCGGCGCTGACGATGCAGGCAGGAACGCTGCTCAGTTCTTGCGCGGCAGCCCGCGCCTGCATGCGTACCGTGCTGGGCTTTTCGCCGGCGATTTCGCGGAAAACGCGCCCGAACGTGCCGAGGCTGCGCCAGCCCGTCTGGAAGGCGATGTCCGTGATCGGGAGCTCGCTGTCGCGCAGCAAGGCGACGGCCCGCTCGATGCGCCGGGTCAGCAAATAGCGATGCGGCGGGGTGCCGAAGGCTTCCTTGAAGGCGCGTGCGAAATGCGCTTGGGATACGTGGCTGACACTTGCCAGCCGTTCAACCGGCCAGTCTTCGTGCGAGGCGGCGTCCATGCGGTCCTTGGCGCGAAGCAGGCGGCGCAATAACTCAGGGCTCTGGATAAGGGTCTCGTTGCTCATTTTATTGTCGGGAATTCTCCTGCATACACCGCCGCAGCGGCCAATGAATAGTCACCTTGCACTTGTCGGGCTTGCAAAGAGTGACGCATCGATACGTCCGGCCGGCGTTGTGAAAGATACGACGTGAAGGCGGATCGGAAGCCCCCGGATCTTGCATTTTAAGAGCTGGGGGCAGATTTTTTTGTTCTTGTCAGCGCGTTGTCAAAAAAAAAGAAGCTCTATCATCAATAATCTGCCAAGTGCTGCCTGGAGTGAGTCGGGCGGTTTCGATTTTTATCTTGAAAACATCACTGCCAGATTGGGTTAAATGTATGTTCACAAAGCACTTCGAAGTAGATCCTGCTCATATCGATTTTCAAGGCGTGGTTGACGGCCTCTATTACCCGTTTTATATGGAGTGGACTCGCCATGCATTCATGAAAGAAGGGCTTGGAATAGATATCGAAGAGGAATTCAAGCAAGGAAAGCTGTATATGGTGCTTGAATATTCTTTGCGCTTCCGTAAAAGCCTGAAGAGCGGGGATAAGGTGGAGGTCACGTGTGAGCTGCAAAGGAATGAAAAGCGCAATCGCGTCAATTTTTTCCAGCAGATCAAAGTTGACGGAGTGCCTTTTGCAGATGCTACGTTCGTCGCGACATGCTTCGTCAACGGCCGTCCGTCCATGCCCGATGCGGTGGCAGAGGCGTTGGCTGAAATGGAAGTGGAGTGAGCAGCGACGCTGGAGCGTGATCTGTTGATTCGCTTGCAGAATGACGAGCCTCAGTTGATCCGTCTTCCAACGTCTGGCGAAAGCGTCCGTCACGATCGTGCGAGCCCCTCATGCGGCGTCAGCTTCTGGCCGATAGCAGGTGAGCAACTCCAAACGCATCAATGTCTCTCCACGAAATCGCGTAAAGCATCGTCACTGATCGAAAGTACCTCGAACAATCCCAGCGCTCGCAGCGCCGGCAAGGAGTCGAGGAGGTCACGTTCGGCAACTGCTCGCTGCGCAGGTTCAGCCGCCGGATCGCACCATACCTTTGCGTTGACCAGAAAAGCACCGACGGTACCCTTGCGGATGATGGTGCCATCTGAAAATTGGAATTTATTTTGGTGATCGGGTAACAGGTCTTCGGCTCTCATCGGAACTCCTTAAGTAGTGGTAACGGGATCATCGTACGTGGCGATCAATGACCAATGTGCGGTATAAAGGACATTCAATAGTCTTTCAAGGCCACAATGACTGCCACTTTGATACCGCTCGAACAAGCTTCTTCTACCGGAGAGCCGCTACTATTGGCCGTGGCGCAGCAGTCTGGAACGGTGCGCATGACCCGTCGCCATCGCCATGCGCGCGGACAATTGCTCGGTGCCGCACAAGGGCTGCTATCGGTCGACGCGGGTAACAGCCGCTGGGTGGTGCCCGCCACGCACGCGGTCTGGATACCACCGGAGGTGCCGCATGGGCTGCGCTCGCACGGGCCGTTCGCTGGTTGGAGTATCTATGTCGCGGCGCCTGCTTGCGCTGAACTACCCGACAAGCCCTGCATCCTGGCAGTTTCCGGCTTGTTGCGCGAAGCTGTGGCGCGCGCTGCATCATGGAAGGACAAGGCGCTGAACGCGGCGCAGTTGCGACTGGCTGGTGTGATCCTCGACGAGATTCGCATCTCGCCGCATGAGGCACTGGGTTTGCCCATGCCGCAGGACGCACGGTTGCTGAAGATTGCGCGCGCACTATCAGATCGTCCCGATGACGAACGTCGGATGGAAGAATGGGCCAACTGGGCCGGTATCGCGCCGCGTACGCTAACACGTCGTTTCACGGCAGAGACGGGATTCAGTTTCACGGGATGGCGCCAGCGCGTGCGTCTGCTGCGCGCACTGGAACTGCTGGCAGCCGGTAAGCCGGTGACGACGATTGCTCTGGACTTGGGCTATGACAACGTGAGTGCCTTTATAGCCTTGTTTCGACGCACTTTCGGTGTTACGCCGGGACGCTACGATACGTTGATGCGTTGAATGTCGTGCGGCTGTTAGCGACAAGATGCCATGTTGGCGAGCGGCGACATTCTTTCAAATTCAGCGTCTGCTCCTGGCCGATTGCGGACCTTAACGTCTACTCGTAGATTTTTCCGAGATATAGAAACACAGCTAGATCTTTCCATGACGGTCCAGTATCACCGCCCCAATCCCTTTGCGCTTCAGCACCTGCAATCGCTGCCTCTAGAAAGCTAGCGATCGAACTATTCTGCCATCCGTTTGCACCGCCCCACTTATATCGCTCGGCGTCAGCGCGTTCGATGTCTTCGGCCTCGGACCTATCTGCACATAGCCAATCTACAAATTGCATAAAACTATCGCGGTCATGGACTGTGTCTGGATCAAAGAAATCTCGTTTCATTAAAGGCGTGTCTCTCTAAGGGGTTATGAATTTGAAGGACTGCTTCTGGCCGGATGCGGACACCGTGCAGTCATGTTCCGGGCGCACTAATTCTTAGAGATACTGATGCGAATAGTGTTGAATGGCTATGCCAAGAAAGCTAACCATAGCAGGATGATATGCATTGTGGAAATTCCGCATATCTTCATTCTCTTCGTAAAACAAACTAATCCCAATATAGGCTTGCTTCGAGGGAGTATAAAAACGGGAGAGAATTTTGTAGTGACGCTCTATTAACGATTGGACCTCCGGTGAGGTAGCGTCAGAATCTTGAATTAGTGGGCTTAACTCTTTATATAGAACGTCCCAATCTTGATGAACCTTATTTTTATCTACATGGGACCAGTTGTCAGTTGCGGATAGGGACGCAGCCTGCTCTGTAGCGAGTGCATCTCGGCATTCTTGAAAGTATTGAGGGCTTGTGTTTTGTGTCGTCATTATTTTGGGGTGATAAGCGGTTCTACTCATAGTCTCCAAGAAAAAATCCTTCTTGTAGCGATTGCGGGCATCATAGCGACGCACAACTAGGAGAGCAACGGGATCTTAAAGGTCTGTTCTCCAAATGACAAAAACCTTCAGCATTTTCTCTTCCCCCTCCAGGTAAGAAAACACATCGACGCTACACGATATTGTTGTATTGGATGGCTGCTACTGGCCGATGGCGCCCTTGATGATCCAGGCAGGGCGATTCTGTTGCCCGTCCCGGGCAATGGTCAGGCTTGCATTTCTTTGTACTTGAGAATCTCTCGCCACATTCTAACCACCAGCGGCCGTAAATTGTTCTTCGGTTTGAATGCGAGGATGGAGACTTCCGTATCCCACGCCCCGTCGCCGACCGGTTCAAGACTCCAATGACGGTGCTGACTGAACGAGCTGTCGGGCAGCCACGCAACTCCCAGTCCCTGAGAGGCGAGGTCGCCCAGCACATCCGACATCTCTGTCTCGAACATGGGCGTGCCTTCCAGCTTGACTTCAGATCCTTCGATGATCTGATCGACGACGCGCGCGAAATACACGCTGGAGCTGTACATCAGCAAGGGTGCAGGGTTGCCTGCACTACCAAGCGAAGCGTGCATTCCGATTTTTTCAATCAAGGCGGGCGACGCGTACGGACGTACGCGCTCTCGACCCAATTCGACGCTTTCAAATAGCAGAGGATCGATCTGGATAGGTGACGCTGCATGATAAAAGCAGATGAGCAGATCGACATTGCCGGCAATGAACGACGACACGATGTCGTGCACGTTGCCGGTCTCCAGCGCACAGATCAGCGGTTGGCCACTGGTCCAGCTGTCCCACCATCCAGGAAGCCGGGTAGTCGCCAGCGCATAGGGCATGGCCAGTTTGATCTTGTCGCGCGACTGGTTGCCGGCCAGGTCGGCCTTGGCGTCGGCTATCTGGCTGACAATCTGCGCCGCGACGCCGCGAAATTTTTCTCCGGCCGGGGTCAGCCTGGTCGGGTACGAACTGCGGTCGATCAGCTTGGCGCCCAGCATCTGTTCCAGAGAACCGATGCGTCTGCTGAACGCTGCCTGAGAAAGATTTCTGATCTCGGACGCACGCGTGAAATTGAGAACTTCCGACAGCGTCAGAAAATCCTGGAACCACTTGATATCCATTATTGCCTTCCTCCCTTACCTATCTTACGTCCAGATCCGCCGATTTCGGCCATGTGAATTTGCGATCACGCGATGCGTCCTGAACATGACGGCGATGCTGCACTTTGCATTGGACGCTCTGCATTCTCAACGTAATACTTAAGCAAATTCTGTGCAACCAGAACTCATCTCATCAAACCATTTTTTGAAAGGAATAGCGATGCCAACATCGACAGAACTGCATTTCGCTGCGAAAGAATTCATGGTGCGCTATGGCGGCGATACGTTTCCGAATCTGTTTCGTTCGGCCAAGGGGGCGGTGGTCATCGACGATGCCGGTCGCGAGATCCTTGACTTCACTTCGGGGCAGATGTGCGCCACCATCGGGCATAACCATCCGGCCATCGTCGCAGCGGTGCAAAAGGCGGGCGAAGAAGCGTTCCACATGTTCAGCGGCATGATTCCAGAGGTGGTCGCCGAATTGGCGACCACCATGGCGCAAGACTGGATGCCGGAGTCTCTGACCAAGTCCATCTTCGTCAATACCGGTTCGGAAAGCAATGAGATCGCACTGCGCATGGCAAAGATGTACACCGGTGGTTATGAAGTCCTGGCGGTAGGCGGCTCATGGCATGGCGTCACCGGCGGATCGAGCAGCGTGTCGTTTGCCAGCGATCGCAAAGGTTACGGCGTGTCGACGCCAGGTGTCTATGTGTTGCCGGAACCGAATGACTATCGTCCCTATATCAAGGGCATGAATGGAGAAGAGTCGGCGCTGACCTGTCTGGAAATCGGGTTGAAGATGTTCGACATGGCTTCCTCTGGTCGTCCCGCTGCGATCATCATCGAACCCATCATCAGCGCCGGCGGCGTGCTGGTACCTCCCAAGTCTTACATGCAGGCGCTACGCAAAGCCGCGGACGAACGCGGCATGCTGTTGATCTTCGACGAGGCGCAAACGGCGTTCGGCCGCATCGGTCAACGCACCGCCTCAGACCTGTTCGGCGTTGTTCCGGACATCATGTCTGTCTCCAAGACCATGGGTGGCGGCTTGCCGCTGGCGGCGACTGTCACGACAGCGCAGATCGAACAGGCTGTGCATGAGCGCGGCTTCACCTTCTACACCAGTCACGTCTCAGACCCGTTGCCTGCGCGCGTGGGCCTGGCAGTGCTCAATACGATTCGCAATGAGGATCTGATTCGTCGCGCGCAGTCTACCGGTTCTTATCTGCGTTCTCGCCTGTTGGAACTACAAACGCGCTATGAAAGCATCGGCGACGTGCGTGGTGAAGGCTTGCTTCTGGGCGTGGAACTGGTGGCCGACAGGGAGTCACGCAATCCGGCGCACGAATTGGGTGCATTAACCACTCAGCGTTGCTTCGAACTGGGACTGAGCATGAACATCCGGCGCCGTCCGGAACGCGGATCCGTGTGGCGCATTGCGCCGCCGCTGACGGTAGAGCACAAGCAGATCGATCAGGCAGTGGATATTCTGGATCGTGCCCTGCGAGAAAGCCTCGACAAGATGGCTGGTGCCTGCTAGTCCCGCCCCGAACCTGTTGCAAATTGCTGTCGAATGCCGCGCCACCTCTGTACCTCATGTGGCTCGTCCAGATTGTCGCGTCTTAAACTCACTTCATGGGGAGCACTGTCATGGTTTCAATTCGTCTTGCAGCATTTACTTTTACCTGTGCGTTGGCAGCATCGGGGGCGATGGCCCAATCCATCGGCACGCTGCAAAAGATTAAGCAGTCCGGAGAGATCGTGTTTGGCTACCGCGAAAGCGCGATTCCATTTTCCTATATCGACGCGAATCAGAATCCGGTCGGCTTCTCCATCGACCTCTGCAACCGGATCGCTGCCGCCGTGCGCGACAAACTGAGCCTGCCCTCCCTGAAAGTGAAATTCGAACCCGTGACTGCATCCAACCGGGTCCCCTTGCTGGTCAATGGTGCTGTCGATGTCGAGTGCGGTTCCACCACCAACACGCTGGAACGGCAAAAGTCAGTCGATTTTCTGAATACGACTTACGTCAGCGGTACGCGGATCATGGTGCAGACCAGCAGCAACATTGCCTCCATTGCCGACCTGAAAGACAAAGCCATTGCGGTCACCGCCGGTACGAACAATATAAAAGCGGTCCAGCAAGCCAATCAGGCCGGCTCCCTCAATCTGAGTCTTGTCTACGGCAAGGACCACGCGGAAAGTTTCCTGATGCTGCAAAACGGCCGGGTAAGCGCGTTCTCAACAGACGACGTTCTGCTCTACAGCATCCGCGCGATGTCGCGCAATCCTGCCGGCACCAAGGTGGTTGGCCCGTTGCTGTCGCAAGAACCCTACGGTCTCATGATCCGCCGCAACGATGATGAATTCAAAAAATTTGCCAATGACGTGCTGGGCGGCATGTTCGGCAACGGTGAATTCAAGAAGACTTACTACAAGTGGTTCAACGCGCCGATCCCTCCCAAGAACATCAATCTCAGCATTCCCATGTCGCCCGAGCTGGAAAAACTGATGGCTGCACCAAACAGTCACGGCGTGTAACAGGCCAGCCTGGTTCAGGCCGCCGCAGGCGGTATCAGCAACGCGATTTCATCCATGTTGCCGCCTGCCTCAATGCTTCCCTGATTTCTTCTTTAACTTGCAGCTCGTGCCCGATATTCCGAGAGGCGATGCATGATCGCTTACGAGTACGCGTTACTTCGGATATGGCAAAGGATAAGCGATGGAATATCAATGGCACTGGAACGTTTTCTTCCAGATATCGCCGGACGCCGGCCAAGCGTACTGGATTCTTTTTGTCAAAGGCTTTGCCGCCACGCTGGCCGTATCGGCCGCGAGCTGGATCATCGCCTTTGTGCTGGGTGTGATCGTCGGCGCGGCGCGCACTTCCCTGATCTTTGGGATACGCATGCCCGCGTATCTGTATGTGCACTTGTTTCGCGGCGTTCCCTTGCTGGTCCAGCTATTCCTCTGGTATTTCGTCTTCCCCGAAATGTTCGACAGCGTGAAGGCGGTGGTAGTGAGAACCGACGCCACGTACGTGCAATTCATCGCCGTGACAGTTTGCCTGGGCTTGTTTACCTCGGCGCGGGTGGCAGAGCAGGTGCGCTCCGGCATTGAGTCACTGTCGCGTGGCCAGCGTAGCGCCGGCATGGCGCTGGGATTGCATCCGGTACAGATCTATCGGTACGTGTTGCTGCCGCAGTCGATGCGCCTGATCGTTCCACCGTTGACCAGCGAGTTGATGAACCTGATCAAGAATTCATCTATTGCACTGACCATCGGCTTCGCAGAACTGACATTTCGTGCGCGTGAAATCGGAGAGACCACATTTTCCTATTTCGAGGCGTTCATTGTGACCACCATTGTCTACATCGCCATCGCGCTGACTGCCTATGCTGTCATGGCGCGTTTCGAACCGAGAAAAACGGCGTAACTGCTGTATTTGCCGTAACGCACGCTTGCGCAGGCAGAGAGGATATTCAATATGACACTGGATTTCGGGATCGTTTCCGACAATATTTCCTACATTGCCAATGGCTTCGCCTTTACGTTGCAGCTGACGGCGGTCGCGACAGTAATCGGCATGCTGCTCGGCCTCATGCTGGCGCTGGCGCGAGAATCCAAGGTGCGGCTCGTTGCGCGCTGTGCCTCGACCTACGTCATCGCCATGCGGTCGATTCCACTGATTCTGGTGCTGTTCTGGATATTCTTCCTGATGCCTTTGGCTTTGCAGTTTCTCTTGGGAGCGGGGGCGCCCGTCAAGGTCGATGGAAAACAAACGGCCATGGTCACGTTCAGCCTGTTTGAATCGGCTTACTTCTGCGAGATTGTTCGCTCGGGCATACGCTCGGTATCTGCAGGCCAGCGCTCTGCTGCATTCGCGCTCGGTCTCAATCCGGTGCAGACGATGGGCTATGTGATATTGCCGCAAGGATTGCGCAATATGTTGCCGATCTTTCTGACCCAGATCATCGTCCTCTTTCAGGATACTTCGCTGGTTTATGTGATTTCGGTCACGGATTTCATGGGCGCTGCTGCCAAGATCGGTGAGCGCGACGGCAGCCTGATCGAGCCGTATCTGTTCGTCGCGGCGATTTATCTCGTGATCAGTGTGGCGATAGCCGAAAGCGCAGTCCGGTTGTTTCGAAAAAAGACCGCACGCGTTTAACTACAAGGAAAATTCATGCTTGCAATAGACAATCTGTCGAAATGGTATGGCGATTTCAAGGTTCTCAGCGACTGTTCCGTTCGCATCGACAGGTGCGACGTCGTGGTCATTTGTGGACCGTCCGGTTCAGGAAAGTCTACGTTCATCAAGACGATCAACGGTCTGGAACCGTTCGATCAAGGGCGTATCTCGATACAGGGAATCGCCGTCAGCTCAAATATGCTGCGCAGCGCGGCGCATCGACGACGCGTCGGGATGGTATTTCAGAACTTCGAATTGTTTGGTCACCTTAGTGTGTTGGAAAATCTCAATCTTGCTCAACGAAAGGTACTGCGGCGTTCACATGAAGAAGCTTCGGGACGTAGTAGAGCAATGCTGGCACGTGTAGGTCTGACGGCTCACGCGGCCAAATATCCGCACCAACTATCCGGTGGGCAGCAGCAGCGCGTTGCCATTGCAAGAGCGCTGACCATGGACCCCGACATCATGTTGTTCGACGAGCCAACTTCTGCCCTTGATCCCGAGATGGTGAAGGAGGTGTTGGATGTGATGGCGGAACTGGCCGCAGCGGGCATGACGATGTTGGTCGTGACCCACGAAATGGGTTTCGCCCGGCAAGTCGCCGATCGGATTATTTTCATGGAGGAGGGGAGAATCGTCGAAGACTGCAGCAAAGAACATTTTTTCGGCGCCGCCAACGACCTCAGTGCTAGAGTACGGCGTTTCTTATCTGTGACACAGGTCTCTCATTGAGAAAATCGTCTGTCGTTGAATGTAGACGTAGTGATATTCTCCAAGCTCACTTCTCTCGGTCATGTTCCTATGGTGTGGTTTCCTAAATGAGAGGGCTGTTTTTGACCGACTGCAGATGTCAAATAATACCAAACTGCAATCCGCGCTATTCGTGGTCACTAGCGAAAATGCACCATTATCGATAGTCAGCAATGGCGTATTTTCCACGAGCCTAAATTGTTCAACGACTGCTCCTGGCCGGTTGTAGTCACTCGATATTCAACACTGCGGTATCACTATGTTGATTGTGAATTGCTGCCAAACCTCGTAAAAAATCATCTAGTTGCGCTGGATGGGATCGCAGATGAAATTTTCCTTCGTTGGCAACTTTCTTCCCGTCACAGTCGAAAAATTGCGACTGCAAATGTGCGGTGATGATCAGCATCCCCCGCGCATTGAATTTCAGCAAAAAATGACAAGCCCCTGCAGCGAATTGCGGATCAAACTCTCCGAACCGTAAGTCATATTGGGTGCCAGGAGCCTCCCCCTTGAATGCCTCCAAGGCTAAAACAAGCTGGCCTAGTTGTTCGTGCCCTGCATAGACTTCAGTCTGAAATCGGGAGCGGCCTTCATTGATTTCGATTCGTAGTTCCAGCAGATCGTCATCCGACCATATCTTGGTGAAACATATTCCTGCATTCATTTCATTCTCGTTCTCAGGATGGCCGCCTCTGGCCGATTGCGTACGGAATGTTGCAAGTGTCGCAAAAGAAAAGCCACTCGTACAAGTGGCTTTTAACTTTTGAAATGGCACAGTGGAATCAATTTCGGACCAGCTGTATTCGGGCCCGACCAACTTTATTGATTGTAGTCAGTTCACTCCAATTTTGTGCAACCTCACTCCACCGTCACAGATTTAGCCAGATTCCGCGGCTTGTCCACATCCGTCCCCCGCGCCAGCGCCGTGTGATACGCCAGCAATTGCAGCGGCACCACGTGCAGGATCGGTGACAGCAGGCCGTAGTGTTCCGGCAGGCGGATGACGTGGACGCCTTCGCTGGAGGCGATGCTGGAGCCGGCGTCGGCGAAGACGTACAGCTGGCCGCCGCGCGCGCGTACTTCCTGCATATTTGACTTCAGCTTTTCGATCAGCGCGTCATTCGGCGCGACTGTGACGACCGGCATTTCTTCCGTTACCAGCGCCAGCGGGCCGTGCTTGAGTTCGCCGGCGGCGTAGGCTTCGGCGTGGATATAGGTGATTTCCTTGAGCTTCAACGCGCCTTCGAGGGCGATCGGGTAGTGCAGACCGCGGCCGAGGAACAGGGCGTTCTCCTTGCGTGCGAAGGCTTCGGCCCAGGCGGCGATGCTTGGTTCCAGCGCCAGCACGCTTTGCAGCGCGGCGGGCAGGTGGCGCATGGCCTTGAGGTGTTCGGCTTCCTGTTCGTCGCTGAGCAGGCCGCGGGTTTGCGCCAGCGCCAGCGTCAGCAGGAACAGCGCCGCCAGTTGGGTGGTGAAGGCCTTGGTCGAGGCGACGCCGACTTCGACGCCGGCGCGCGTGATGTAGGCCAGTTGCGATTCGCGCACCATGGCGCTGGTGGCGACGTTGCAGATGGTCAAAGTGTGCTGCATGCCCAGCGAGCGCGCATGCTTGAGCGCGGCCAGGGTGTCGGCGGTTTCGCCGCTTTGCGAAATCGTCACGACCAGCGAGTTTGGATTCGGCACGCTGTCGCGGTAGCGATATTCGCTGGCGATCTCGACGCTGACAGGGATTTTGGCGATCGACTCGAGCCAATATTTGGCGGTCAGCCCGGAGTAATAGCTGGTGCCGCAGGCGAGGATCAGGATGGAATCGACACTCTTGAACACCTTGTGGGCGCCGTCGCCGAATAGCTCCGGCATGATGCCGCTGACGCCTTCGAGCGTGTCGGCGATGGCGCGCGGCTGCTCGAAGATTTCCTTCTGCATGTAGTGCTGGTAGGGGCCGAGTTCGACCGCACTGGTGTAGGCCTGCACGGTCTTGACTTCGCGCGTGACGCTTTTGCCCGCAGCGTCGACGATCCAGTAGCGTTGCAGTTGCAGGTCGACCACGTCGCCTTCTTCCAGGTAGATGATCTGGTCGGTGGTGCCGGCCAGCGCCATGGCGTCGGAGGCGACGAAGTTCTGTCCTTCGCCGACGCCGACGATCAGCGGCGAACCCTGGCGCGCGGCGACCACGCGGTGCGGTTCGTCGACGCAGAAGACAGCAATGGCGTAGGCGCCGGTGAGGCGGCGCACGGCTTGCTGCACGGTCTCGAACAGGTCGCCGGTATACATGTGATCGACCAGGTGGGCGATGACTTCGGTGTCGGTCTGGCTTTCGAACAAGTAGCCGACACCTTGCAGTTCTTTGCGCAGCTCTTCGTAGTTCTCGATGATGCCGTTGTGGACCAGCGCGATACGGTCGCGCGAGAAATGCGGGTGGGCGTTGTGCGTGGCGGGTGCGCCGTGCGTGGCCCAGCGCGTGTGGGCGATACCGGTGAAGCCGGCCAGGTGGGTTTCGGCGACCTGCTTTTGCAGCTCGGCGACGCGTGCGGTGCTGCGCGAGCGCTGCAGCTTGCCGTCCATGTGCACTGCCACGCCGCAGGAATCATAGCCGCGGTATTCGAGGCGCTTGAGGCCTTCGAGCAGGATGGGAGTGACGTCCTTTTGCGCAACCGCGCCGACAATACCGCACATATGCTGCCTTTCAGAATTGAGTGAATGGCGTCATCTTAGGCTAGCGGGATTGAAATAAGATTTCTAAATTTGTCAATATTTGGTCTATTATTGCTTTCAATATCGGTGATGAAATAATATTTCAAATTAAAATGATAATTTTGTCTAATGACTATTGCTCTTGATGATCTGGATCGTCGCATCCTGAATGCTTTGCAGGAGGACGCTGCTCAAACCAATTTCCAGCTGGCCGAACACGTGCATGCGTCGCCGCCGACCTGCCTGCGCCGGGTCAAGCGGCTGGTGGAGGCGGGGGTGATCACGCGCCAGGTGGCGCTTCTGGCGCCGGAAAAGCTGGGGCCGGCCCTGACCGCGATCGTCGAGATCACGCTGGACCGGCAGGGCGATGAGCAACAGGTGGAGTTTGAGGCGCTGATGGCGGCGGAGCCGGCGGTGCTGCAGTGCTACCGCGTGTCGCCGGGGCCGGATTTCGTGCTGGTGGTGCAGGTGGCGGATATGCCGGCGTATCATGGGCTGGCGCATCGCCTGTTCGCCACGCATCAGAACGTGCGCAACGTGCGCAGCTACTTTTCGATTCACCGCAGCAAGTTCGAGACCCGGATCGCCGTCTGAACAGGTTCGGGGCGATCCGGGCGGGGTGCGTCCAGGATTATTTCTTGATCTTGACCGGGCGTGTCCAGCCCGGCAGCGAGAGCTGTTTGGCGCGCGACAGCGTCAGCTGGCCTGCCGGCGCGTCCTTGGTCAGCGTGGTGCCGGCGCCGATGGTGGCGCCTTTGCCGACGCGCACCGGGGCGACCAGCTGGCTGTCGCTGCCGATGAAGGCATCGTCTTCGATGATGGTTTCAAACTTGTTGACGCCGTCGTAGTTGCAGGTGATCACGCCCGCGCCGACGTTGACGCCCGAGCCGATCACGGCGTCGCCGATGTAGGCCAGATGGTTGGCCTTGCTGCGTGCGGCAATGCGGCTCTTCTTCACTTCCACGAAATTGCCGATGTGCACTTCTTCGCCAAGTTCGGCGCCCGGGCGCAGGCGCGCGTACGGGCCGACCTGCGCGGACGCGCCGACGATGGCGCCGTCGATGTGCGAGAACGGTTTGATCTGGGCGCCCTTGCCGATGCGCGCATCCTTGATGATGCAGTTGGCGCCGATGCTGGCGCCGTCTTCGATTTCGACCCTGCCTTCAAAAATGCAATTGACGTCGATGCTGACGTCGCGGCCGCAGGAGAGCGTGCCGCGCACGTCCAGCCGGGCCGGATCGAGCAGCGTGACGCCCTGTTCCAGCAGCGCGTTGGCGACGCGGCGCTGATAGGCGCGTTCCAGTTCGGCTAGTTGCACCTTACTGTTGACTCCCAATGTCTCGGCGACGTCGGCCGGGTTGGCCGAGACGACTTCGACGCCGTCGGCAACCGCCGCGGCGATGACATCGGTGAGGTAGTACTCGCCCTGGGCGTTGTCGTTGGATAGTGCGGCCAGCCAGCTGCGCAACTTCGCGGTCGGGGCGGCGATGATGCCGGTATTGATTTCGCAGATGGCGCGCTCGGCTTCGCCGGCGTCCTTTTGCTCGACGATGCGGGTGATCTTGCCGTTTTCACGCACGATGCGGCCGTAGCCGGTCGGGTCCGCCACGGTGATGGTCAGCACCGCCAGCTTGTCGTTGCCGGCTGCGGCCAGCAGGCGTTGCAGCGTGGCCGGGGTGGTCAGCGGTACGTCGCCGTACAGCACTAGCGTGGGCGCGTTGTCGTCGATAAAAGGCAGCGCCTGCGCGACCGCATGGCCGGTGCCGAGCTGCGGTTCCTGCAGCGCGAAGGACAGCGTATCGTCAGCAAAGCTGGAAGGTACGGCGTCGCCGCCATGGCCGTAGACCACGCACAGTTTCGTCGGCGCCAGCGTCTTGGCGGTGTCGACGACATGGCGCAGCAATGGCTTGCCGGCGAGGGGGTGGAGTACTTTCGGCAGCGCGGATTGCATGCGCTTGCCCATGCCGGCGGCGAGGATGACGATGTTCATGAGTGGCGTTCGAAAAATAAGGCAAAAGTGTAGCACGCGGCCGGCGGCGCAGGCTTGGTCAAACCTGCCGGTAAGCCGATGCAAACAACCTTGTCCAAATGCAAAGTTGAGGGCCATTTCCGCATGTTCTCGGCCCTTTGGCCGATGTTCCAGCCGTTACTATGGGAGCCGGACTAGTGCGTGCATTGCCTGCTCGCAACGCTTTGCGTGAGCGCGAAGCAAATGAAGGTGCACGGCGGATTAAAGCAAAAGACTGTTTTTGAAAATAAGGTTATGCATGAAGATTCTCCTCCTCAATGACGAGTTCTACACTACCGGCGCGAGCATCGCGATGCTGCGCCTGGCCGAGCGCCTGGTGCAGAACCACGAAGTATCCGTAATGTCGCGCATCGAAGGCGAAGGCGAGATCAAGAAGAAGTTTGAAGAACTCGGCATCCCCATCGTCAAGGATATCCAGGCCGGCGCGATCGACCTGCTGATCGCCAACACGCTGTTGTCGGGCGCGCATGTCGCCGCCGCGGCGCCGAAGATTCCGGTGATCTGGTGGATCCACGAAGCCGAGATCGGCCGCGACATGATCTTGCGTTTCCCGCAGTTGGCCGATGGTTTCAAGCATGCGTCGCACATCGTGTTCCAGACCGAATTTCAGCGCATCGTGTACGGCAGCTTCCTGTTCGACAGCCCGGCCACGGTGCACGTGCTGCCGTTCTGGAACGATGCGATCTATCGGCAGCAAGACTTGCAGCCAGAGCCGAAACCGGCCAAGAAAAAACGCATCGTGTCGATCGGCACCATCGAGCCGCGCAAGCGCGTGTTCGATACCATCATGGCGGTGGAGAGTCTGGACGCCGAGCTGCGCAACCAGATCGAATGCGTCTTCATCGGCAAGTACCTGCAACTGCCGGAAGGCACGCAGAAACTGGTGGACGCCTTCCCGGACCGCTATCGCATGCTGGGCGAATTGCCCAACGAAGTGGCGCTGTCCTACATGGCATCGGCCGATCTGTTCGTGCTCGCCAGCGACAGCGAATCGCAGCCGCTGACGATCTGGGAAGCGTTCGAGCTGGAAGTGCCGGTGTGCCTGTCTGATCTCGAAACCTATCGCCACGTCGGCCTGCGCCATGCGCGCAACGTCATGATGCATCCGGTCGGCAACCTCGAAATCCTGGCCACCAACATCCGCCTGATGCTGACCAGCGAATCGCTGCGCAAGAGCGTTACCTCCGCCGGCAAGAGCCTGTTGCTCAAGAACCTGACGAGCGACTGGACCGACACCTTCGAACGCCTGGTGTACCGAGTCCAGACCGAAGCCGAAATCAAGAAACTGGGCTTTTGAGCCTGCGCCGGGTTGTGCGGTCGCACGGTCCGGCAATCATCTGAATGAGACGAGAAAAATGACTTTCAACCAACGCGCAACCACGCTGCTGCAGCTACCGCTTTCCCCATTGACCTGGGACGGCATCCTCAAGGAATGCGACCGGCTCGAGCAGGAATTCATGCAGATTCCTTCCGGCTACAAATGGGCGCTTGACTACAAGCGCTTCCAGGTGGAGCAGGCGCGCAGCAACAACAGCGCCGCCCTGACGCACCTGAAGACGGCCATTGCCGCGATGCCGTACAACAGCGACATCATCGGCGACTACAAGGAATTGGTGAAGAAGACCTCGGGCGTCAAGAGTCTGGTACTGATCATCTCCAGCAAGAAGAGCGAAGCCAAGGCCCAGCGACTGGCGGCGCAGCTCGACAACGCCAACATCGAATACATGATCGTCAGCGGCTCAGACACGCCGTCGATCAAGCATGTGCGCGCCTTGCAGGTGGATGCGCCGGACAGCTACGAAGGCGCGCCACGCAAGGTGGCGGGGGCGTTGACCTGGGTCTACGAAAACATCGGCAACAATGTCGGCGTGCTCAAGGTGGAAGACGGCATGTCGCTGCGCGATCCCGCCAAGCTGCGCCAGGCATTGAGCACGTTGGCCCAGGAAAACGGCTATGTTGGTGTGCGCTCGGCCAACCTCGATCACGACCGCTGCCTGCATTGGGGAAAATGCAACGACGCCAAACTCAATCGCAGCGTCTACGGCAAGCCGGTATTGCGTCCATGGGCTAACGGCGCCGCCTATTACCTTGGTGCGGGTCCGCTCGAGAAAGTCGTGCTGGCGCTGACGCGTTTCCCCGGACTGTTCGACGGTGAATATTACGAAGACAAGCTGGTGGGAGACGTGTTGGTGTTCGAAGGCGTGGAACCGAAGTTCATCAATAACTACGACGATTTCGGCCTGACTGCCGGTCTGTAGTCTGTAGTCGTACGAAAACCGGCGGCGTTCTGCATGTGCAGACGCTGCCGGATGACTCTGCAATCAGAAGAAGTCGATCGGCTGCTGCGCGTCGTATTCCGTATCGCAGCGGCGCAGCACGTCATGGCGCAAGGCCCGGTAGCGCTGCAGGTACGCCACATCGTTGGAGTTGAGGTAGGCCTGCTTCAGCGCATCCAGAATAACCATCTCGTCGCGGCAGGGATAGAACATCGGATTGCCGATGCGCATGGCATCGACCGGTATGTTCACAACACGCAGTTCCGGCATCAAGGCCAGCACCAGCGAGCCGATGCGCTCCATGATGAAGACCTTCATCTGCACCGTGCTCTTGCCGTAATCGGTGACTTCGGTCAGCTTTCTGGCGAGGGTGCTGTCGCCGGCCTCGGCAATCTCGAACATGCGTTCGTTGATGGCAAACCATTTTTCCCAGAACACCGGCTTGGCGATAATGTAGTTGCAATACACCGTGCTGCGAAAATCGTTGATCAGCGTATGGATGTCAACGTCCAGTCCGACTGCGCGCATGAGCTCGATGGTGATGGGCAGCATTTCCGGATGGCGGCGGTTGCCTTGTTCGAACACGCTGAGGTAGCAGGCGGCGTCCGACATGGTCGGCGAAAAGGTGTAGACATCGGCCCCCGGATTGGCGTCCATGTGGCCCTTGACCTGATGCGCCTGCAAACCGGTCTTGCTGTGGAAGATGGGCGACAGGAAGCCGTAATACGCGTCGGCGTCGAGATCATTGCTCAGGAAGTACGTGCGGATACCCCAGTATTCGCGCCAGTCTGCACGCGGATTGCCGACGATCTCCAGCGGGATGAAACCAGGATCCAGCATGCGACGGCTAGCGTCGTCATAATGGATTTGCAGTATGTTCTTGGTCATGGTGGCGGCGTCCGAGGTTGGCGCTGGTGCGGCAGCGGCGGTTGCAATTGGTCGTGCCGTCGCGGTCGGTGCGGCGACGTTTTGAGGCTTGCCGGCGATGCTGCTGTAGACGGCGTCATACAGCGCCGCCTTGGCGCGCAGGTCGAAATCGCGCTGCACTTCCTGTTGTCCGGCCAGCGCGATGGCGCGGCGTTTGGCGGGTGATTCGATCAGTTGCGTGATGGTGTCGAGCCAGGCCCGGTCGTCGTTGGGCAGCAGGAAGCCGGTCTCGTCGTGCGTGACCACCTGGTTGTACACGGTCACGTCGCTGAACGCCGAGGCGATGCCGGCGGCCGAATAATCCAGCCACTTGATGTAGCTCTTGCACTGGTTGTACTCGTCGCTGGCCAGCGGGATCAGGGCGATGTCCCAGTTCCATTGCTTGAGCTGGGCTGCGTAGTCGACGTATTCGTGGATGAAGCTCTGGAACCTGGCGTTGGGATGGTTTTCCCACCCGGCCGGGCAGTGCCAGCCGACGAAGTGGATGCGCAGCCGCTCGCCGTAGCGTTCGCACAGCGTGCGCAAGGACTTTTCCACCAGCGCAAAATTGGACGGCTGGATCGACGAGCCGAGCAGGCCGATGGTGATCGTGCCGCCGGCCTGTTCCGCATTAGGGACTGGACGGAAGAACAGTTCGAAGTCGAGGTAATTCGGCAGCACGTGCACATTGGGATTCAGCGCGCGGTACTTGTCGGCCAGGAATTCGGTGGAGACCACGATCGCTTTCGCGCGGCGTGCGGTGTATTCGATGCCTTCCTTCCAGCTGGCGCCGGCGGCGGCTTCGGGATGGTCGTGTGGGATTTCATTGAGCAGGTCGTCGGACTCGTACACCACCGGCTTACCCAGAGCGAAAATCGCCTCCAGCGCAGTGATCGGCAGCAGGCCGGGTGTGAAGCGGTGCAGCAGGATGAGGTCGGCGCTGTCCACCGCGTCGGTCATGATGATGCCGTCGCGGATGCCCCAGATCAGCTCCCATTCATCTTCCAGGTGGGCGAACGGGCGGATCAGCCGGATCTGCGGGCAGGGGCTCCAGGTGGATTCGACGGTATAGATCAGGATGCGTTTCTTGCGACTCACAGCTGCTTTCCTCATGGTTGTTGCTGCCGATGTCCGGCCTGGGGACATGGCGGCGGTCCGGCGGCAACGCTCCGCGCCGGCCGGGGATCATTTTGCCAAAACACTGAATAGTCATGGGAAAACCAGCGTTTTGCGGCGCTTTCGGCGCCAAATATAACGTACAATTTTCCACAGACTAGCCTGCCGACGCGCAGTAAAAGCGCCGAAAATGCGGCTGGAGCGGGCTTGAAGCAAATCGGAAACCATATTATGCCGCCGCCGGCACGGGCGCTATCCGTTGAAATGACCTATGTTTGGGGGTGTTTGTGAAAGTTGTGATTCTTGCAGGTGGCCTGGGAACGCGTCTCGGCGAAGAGACCGACGTGCGTCCGAAGCCGATGGTGGAAATCGGCGGCAAGCCCATCCTGTGGCACATCATGAAGAGCTATTCGCACTTCGGTTTCAATGAATTCGTGATCCTGCTCGGTTACAAGGGCTTTCTGATCAAGGAATACTTCGCCAACTATTTCCTGCATCAAGGCGACGTCACCATCGATCTGGTCGACAACAAGGTTGAGGTGCATCGCAACAAGTCCGAGCCCTGGAAAATCACGCTGCTCGAGACCGGCCTGCATACGCAAACCGGCGGCCGTTTGCTGGCGGCGCGCGATTACCTCGGCGACGAAGATTTCATGCTGACCTACGGCGACGGCGTGGCAGATGTCGACATCAAGGCGCTGGTAGCCCATCACGACAGCCACAAGGCGCTCGTCACCATGACCACCGTGCAGCCGGAAGCACGTTTCGGCATGGTCAACACCGACGAAAACGGCTACATCAACGATTTCCGCGAAAAGCCGCCCGGCGACCTGGGCTGGATCAACGGCGGCTTCATGGTGTGCCGTGCCGGTGTGTTCGACTATCTGAACGACGGCGAAGCCACCATTTTTGAACGTGCGCCGCTGGAAAACATCGCCCGCGACGGCATGCTGCTGAACTGGCAGCACCACGGATTCTGGAAGTGCATGGATACCCTGCGCGACAAGATCCAGCTCAACCAGCTGTGGGACAACGACGCGGCGCAATGGAAAAAGTGGGCGTAAGTCAGCGCTCATGAAGACCATCACCACCGATATCGCCGGCGTGCTGCTGGTCGAAACCGACCGCCGGCGCGACGAGCGCGGCGGTTTTGCACGCTGGTTCTGCGACACCGACCTGGCCGACGCGCTGCAGGGCGCCGCGATCCGCCAGATCAACCACTCCCATACGGTACAGCGTGGCAGCGTGCGCGGCATGCATTTCCAGCATGCGCCGCACGCCGAGAAAAAAATCATCCGCTGCCTGACCGGCAAGATCTTGGACGTGGTCGTCGACCTGCGCCGCGGCTCGCCGACCTTCCTGGCCTGGCGCGGCTTTGAGCTTGAGGCAGGGGACGACCGCGCCCTGCTGATTCCGGAAGGCTGCGCCCATGGATTCCAAGCGCTTACCGACGAAGTGCAGATGCTGTACCTGCACACCGCTCCCTATACCCCGGCGGCTGAAGGCGCGTTGCGCTACGATGATCCGCGCATCGCCATCGCCTGGCCGTTGCCGCCGCAAAACCTGTCCGAACGCGATCTCCAGCATCCATTGCTGAGCGCCGATTTTTCCGGGATAACCTTATGAAATGCCGTCATTGCCAGACCGAGTTGCACGATACCTTCATCGACCTCGGTTTTTCGCCGCCGTCCAATGCCTACCTGCGTCAGGAAGACCTGATGCGTCCGGAAACCTATTACCCGCTGCGGGTGATGGTGTGTCGTTCGTGCTGGCTGGTGCAGACCGAGGACTATGCGCATTACGACCAGCTGTTTGAATCGGATTACGCCTATTTTTCATCGACCTCGACGACATGGCTCAAGCACGCCTCTGACTACGTCGACATGATCGTCAGCCGCCTCGGCCTGGGCAAGGATTCCAAGGTGGTGGAGCTGGCTGCCAATGACGGTTATCTGTTGCAGTACGTGCAGCAACGCGGCATCCCTTGCCTCGGCGTCGAGCCGACCACCAGCACCGCCGACGCGGCGCGCGCCAAGGGCATTCCGATCGTTGAAGAATTTTTCGGCGTCAAGCTGGCGCAGGAGATCGTTGCGCGCGACGGCAAGGCCGACCTGATTGCCGCCAACAACGTGCTGGCGCATGTCCCGGACATCAACGATTTCCTCGGCGGCATGGCGGTGTTGCTGAAGGATGAAGGCACCATCACGATCGAGTTCCCGCATCTGCTGAACCTGATTGAGCAGAGTCAGTTCGACACGATTTACCATGAGCACTTTTCCTATCTGGCGCTGGGCAGCGTCGACCGCATGATGCGCACACTGGGTTTGCGCGTGTACGACGTGGACCAGATCCCGACGCACGGCGGCAGCCTGCGCGTGTACGCCTGCCGCCTCAACGCTGCGCATCAGCCGGGCGCAGCGCTGGCGCGCGTGCAGCTGCAGGAAAAGGAATTCGGCCTGGAGGCCATTGAGACGTATCGGGGATTCCAAGCCAGGGCCGAGGCCATCAAACTGGGCCTGCTGGAATTCCTGCTGGAACAGAAGCGTGCGGGCAAGAAGGTGCTGGCCTACGGCGCCGCCGCCAAGGGCAATACTTTGCTCAACTATTCCGGCGTGCATGCCGACCTGCTGTCGCTGGTGGCCGACGCCGCTGCCTCAAAGCAGGACAAGTACATGCCGGGCAGTCACGTGCCGATCGTGACGCCGGCAGCTTTGCTGGCGTCGCGCCCGGATTACGTGCTGATCCTGCCGTGGAATCTTAAAACGGAAGTTGAAGCGCAATTGGCCGAGATTCGCAGTTGGGGCGGCCGGTTCGTCATCGCCGTCCCTGATCTGCAGGTCTGGTAAGCACCCGAAAACAAAAAAACACGACACGCGTCATGAGCATCTATCTCTATCAGATTTCCCGTCATCCCGAAGTCGGTTTTTTGTCATTGCAGGAAGGCGATCGTCCGGACTGGGGCGACTATGCGGCGATCCGCGCGTACTTCGTCAATGAGGTCGTCGACGAAGAGGCGCTGTACGGATTCTTTCCAGCCGGGTTTGCTGAACAGAGCGGCATCGCCGCCGCCGACATGGTGCAGTTCGTTGAGCGCAATCCCGGCAACGATGCCTATCTGTTCGTGCCGAACCAGCGCGATGCGACCTGCTTCCTGAATGTGTTCGAAGAAGCCGAGTTTCGCCATCCCGGCTTCCGCCAGCTGGCGCAGGACTACCTGGACGCCGTCGGCCTGTCGCTCGATCTGCGCGAGTTCGTCACCGACTCCCGCGCCACCGCGCATACCGGCAATGTGCTGGCCAAGCCGGTGTTCTGGAAGACCTGGTTCGACCTGTGCGAACAGGTTTTCGCCGTGGCCGAGTCCGGCGACGGCCCGCTTGCCGCCGGATTCAATGCCGCTTCGGGCGATGCTTCGCAGGCGCCCTTGAAGGTCTGGCTGACTGAACGCGTCGCCTCGCTGGTGCTGGCGCTGGATCAGCAATTGCGCATCGCCGTGTACGATCACGCGGCGCGGGCATTGCCGGATCTCGCCTCGTTGGCTTACCGCGACAAGTTGCCGCGACTTGACGCTCTGAAGCGCGACTATCTCGCGACCGGCGACATCGCGCTGATCGACGGCTTCCTGGAACTGCGGAACAGCATCCTGCAATACGCGGGAAAAATACCGGCAACGGTGCAGACGCCTGCGCCAGGCGGCATCCCTGCACGCGATGCCGAGCTGGTCTACGGCTGTATCACCCACGTCGAATTGCCGATCCGCTTCCCCGATTTCGTCACACCGATTTACCTCGGCGATTCGCAGGCTCCCGGACGCATGAATTTGCGTGATCTTGCGCCGAAATGGGTGCCTTACCATCCCATCGTCGGTGGCATGGTCGGCAACTTCGCGCTGCGCAACTACATTCTCGAGCATCATCCCAAGGTCAAGCGCATCGGCGTGTGCATGTACCGCAAATTCATTTCGCGCGAGCGCATCAGCGGCGTGCCGGCGGAAGACAACTGGATGATGGACGTGGTGTCGGACAAGGAGCTGGAGCGTCAGAGTTTCGACAGCATGCTCGATCCAGGAGCCGGTGACCTGCTGGTCGGCAAGACCTGCGGATTTCTCTCGGATGGGCAAAGTGCCGGCTACCTCAGGCACTATGCAAGTGCACATCATGTGGAAGACCTGCTGCGCTTTGCAGCGGCCGCGGTGGAGCTGGGCGTCCTGCACAGCCGTGAAGTGGAATTGTTTTTCGACGAGCGCGTGTTCTTCATGGGCGGCGTCGAACTTGGCGTGTTCCCGGCCGCGTTCTGGCTCAAGAGCATCGCCGACATCGAAGCGGTGGCGTGGGCTTGCGTGCAGCGCTACCAAGTCAAGCGCGAAGGTTATCAGTCACGCGCCTGGGCGTTCTGCGCCGAGCGGCTCGGCAGCTATTTGCTGTTGCGCTACCTGCGCTCGATCTGCGGCGGCGACAACTTCGAACAGTATATGGGCCAGTTGAACCTGATTACACGCGGCGACCAGACGCTGTACGTACCTAGCAACTGATACGTTCATTTTCTTCCGGCGAGATCGACTGCCGGAAGAAACTCACGCCTTCCTCATACCAGTTTGCGTCCATCGGCCAGGCCGTATTCACCCACGATATCCTTCAGGCAAGCGGCGACGTCGGTTTGCCATGACGGCATCGTCACGTCGAAAGTCGACGCCAGTTTTGCGCCCGACAGACGCGAACTCTTGGGACGATGCGGCGGCACGGGGTAGGTGCTGGACGGCACCGGGGCAATAACGGCGCTGCCGCCGACCCTGATCGGGACATTCAAGGCCTGCAACTGATCGACGATGAATGAGGCGTAGCCGTGCCAGGACGTTTCGCCGGCGGCGGTCAGATGATAGATGCCGCTGGTGTCGCGCACGCGATCGCGAGAAATCTGTGCGCTGCCATTGAGCAGCAGGCGGGTGGTCATGTCGCTGATGGTCTTCGACCAGGTGGGAGCGCCGAACTGGTCGCCGACGATGGTGAATTTTTCCTGTTCCTGCGCGAGGCGAATCACGGTCTTGAGGAAGTTGCCGCCGCCGACGCTGTAGACCCAGCTGGTGCGCAGGATCCAGTAGGCTTCGCAATTGCGGGCGATGGCTTCTTCGCCGGCGCATTTGCTCTGGCCGTAGACGTTGATCGGATGGGTCTTGTCGCCTTCTTCGTACGGTGTGTCTTTCGTGCCGTCGAAGACGTAATCGGTCGAATAGTGTACTAACGGCGCACCCAGCCGTTGTGCTTCTTCAGCGATCACGCCGGGCGCCTCGCCGTTGATGCGCGTGGCCAGCTCCGGTTCGCTTTCGGCCTTGACTACAGCGGTGTACGCGGCCGGATTGATGATCAGGTCGGGGCGTGCAGCGCGGATGGTATCGCGCACCTGGTCCAGGTCGGCCAGGTTCATCTGCGCACGCGAGAACGAGACGATCTCGGCCTTGCCCAGCAGGCTCAGCGCCAGTTCATTGCCGATCTGGCCGCTCTGGCCGGTCAATAGTATCTTCATGCGAATACCTCGGCGTCGGCCAGCAGTTTGCCCTGGACGTCCTTGGCCGACAGCACGGGGTCGCCCGTGATCCCCCAGTTGACGCCGATGGCGGGATCGTTCCAGAGGATGCTGCGCTCATGCTCGGGCATCCAGTAGTCGGTGGTCTTGTAGAGGAATTCGGCATAGTCGCTGCGCACCACGAAGCCGTGGGCAAAGCCGGGCGGTACCCATAGCTGGCGTTTGTTCTCGGCCGAGAGCACCACGCCGATCCAGCGCCCGAACGTGGGCGAGGATTTGCGAATGTCGACGGCGACGTCGAGTACTTCGCCGGCAGTCACGCGCACCAGCTTGCCTTGTGGATGCTGTATCTGATAGTGCAGGCCGCGCAGCACGTTGCGTGCGGAGCGCGAGTGATTGTCCTGTACGAAATCGGTGGCGATGCCGGTCAGTTCATGGAATCGGCGCGCGTTGAAGCTCTCGAAAAAGAAACCGCGGTCGTCGCCGAACACCTTCGGTTCGACGATCACGACTTCAGGGAGGTCGGTGGGAATGATTTGCATGACTCAGTCGCTCAGTAACTCGGATCGGTTAGCAGGCGCAGCAGGTATTGGCCGTAAGCGTTCTTCTTCAACGGCGCGGCCAGCTTCTCCAGTTGCTCGGCGTCGATGTAACCGCGGCGATAGGCGATTTCTTCGGGGCAGGCAACCTTCAGGCCCTGGCGTTTTTCGATGGTGGCGATGAACTGTCCGGCTTCCAGCAAGGACTCATGCGTGCCGGTGTCGAGCCAGGCGATGCCGCGGCCCATCAGTTCAACCTGCAACTGGTTGCGGTTCAGGTAGGTGTTGTTGACATCGGTGATTTCGAGTTCTCCGCGCGCTGAAGGTTTGATGCTGTCGGCGATGTCGCACACCTGGTTGTCGTAGAAGTACAGGCCGGTGACGGCGTAATTCGATTTTGGTTGCTGCGGCTTTTCTACGATGCTGACCGCGCGGCGGCTCTTGTCGAATTCAACCACGCCGTAACGCTCGGGATCGTTGACGTGGTAAGCGAAAATCGTTGCACCGTCGGCCCCGGCCGAGGCTGCGCGCAACTGCGTTTCGAACTCGCGGCCGTAAAAGATGTTGTCGCCGAGGATCAGCGCCGACGGTGCGCCGTCGATGAACTGGCGGCCGATGATGAAGGCCTGTGCCAGACCGTCCGGCGAGGGTTGTACCGCATAGCTGAGGTTCAGGCCCCACTGGCGGCCGTCGCCCAGCAATTCGGTGAAGCGCGGCGTGTCCTGCGGTGTGGAAATGATCAGGATGTCGCGGATGCCCGCCAGCATCAGGCTGGTCAGCGGGTAGTACACCATCGGCTTGTCGTAGATCGGCATGAGCTGCTTGGACATCACCGTGGTCGCCGGATACAGGCGCGTGCCTGAGCCGCCGGCGAGGATGATACCTTTGCGTTCGGGCAGGATGCGTGCTGCTGTCGTCATGATTTTTCCTTGCTGCCGTAGTGGAGTTCCAGCCATTTCAGATAACCGCCCGAGCGCACGTTGGCGACCCATTGCGGATTGTCGAGGTACCAGCGCACGGTTTTGGCGATGCCGGTTTCGAAGGTGTCGGCCGGCTTCCATTCGAGTTCGCGCTCGAGTTTGCGGGCGTCGATGGCGTAGCGGCGATCGTGGCCGGGGCGGTCCTGCACGAAGGTGATCTGGTCGCGATAGCTGCCTGCGACCTTGGGCCGGAGTTCATCGAGGATGTCGCACAGCGTATGGACGACGTCGAGGTTGGCTTTTTCGTTCCAGCCGCCGATGTTGTAGGTTTCGCCCGGCACGCCGCGCGCCAGCACTTCACGAATCGCGGTGCAATGGTCGCCGACGAACAGCCAGTCGCGTATCTGCTGGCCATCGCCATAGATTGGCAGCGGCTTGCCGTCGAGCGCGTTGAGGATGACCAGCGGAATCAGTTTTTCGGGGAAATGATAGGGGCCGTAATTGTTGGAGCAATTGGTGGTCAGCGTCGGCAGGCCGTAGGTGTGATGGTAGGCGCGCACCAGATGGTCGGATGCCGCCTTGGACGCAGAGTAGGGGCTGTTTGGCGCATACGGCGTGGTCTCGCTGAACGGCGCGTCGTCCGGGCCTAGCGTTCCGTACACTTCATCGGTGGAGACGTGCAGGAAGCGGAAATCTTCCTTGATGCCCGCAGGAAGCGCAGACCAGTATGCCCGTGCCGCTTCCAGCAAGGTGAACGTGCCGTTGACGTTGGTGTGGATGAATTCGCCGGGACTGTGAATCGAGCGGTCAACGTGGCTTTCGGCGGCAAAATGCACGATTGCGCGCGGCTGGTACTGTTCAAACAAGGCATCAATCGTTGTCCGATCGGCGATGTCTGCCTGCACGAAGTGATAACGCGCGTCGCCGTCCAGGCTGCTCAGGTTATAGGGATTGCCGGCATAGGTCAGTTTGTCGATGTTGAGCACATGCTCATCGTTACCCGACAAATAGTCGAGGATGAAATTGCTTCCGATGAAGCCGGCGCCGCCTGTGACAAAAATCATGATCTGTTCCAGTGTTCAGTGCTTAGATTCGGAAACCGTTCGGATTTCCCTGTTGCCAGCGCCAGCTGTCGGCGCACATGGTCTCCAGCGAGCGCGTCGCTTCCCAGCCGAGCAGCGATTTTGCCAGCGTTACATCGGCATAGTAGGACGGCAGGTCGCCCGGTCGGCGCGGGCCGATTTCATAGGCGATGCGCTTGCCGCAGGCTAGTTCGAAAGCCTTGACAAGGTCAAGCACGCTATGGCCGTGGCCGCTGCCGAGATTGACGGCAAAGCATTGCGGTTGCTGCAGATGGGCCAGCGCCTTGACATGGCCGATGGCGAGATCTTCAACATGAATGTAGTCGCGCACGCCGGTTCCGTCGGGCGTGTCGTAGTCGCCGCCCCAGATGTTGAGTTTGTCGCGTTTGCCGATCGCCACCTGGGTGACGAAGGGCATCAGGTTGTTCGGTGTACCTTGCGGATCTTCGCCGATCAGGCCGCTGTGGTGTGCGCCGACCGGATTGAAGTAGCGCAGCAAGGCCACGCGCGAATCCGGTTGGGCGATATGGAAATCGCGCAGCATGTCTTCGATCATGAGCTTGCCGCGGCCGTAGGGACTGGTGGAGGACAGCGGGTGATCTTCCGTGTAGGGAAGAAACTGCGGCACGCCGTAGACCGTTGCCGAAGAACTGAACACGATGGTCTTCACGCCGGTAGCTTGCATGGCTTCCAGCAGTCGGATCGTGCCGACGACGTTGTTGTCATAATAAAGCAGGGGTTTGGCGACGGATTCGCCTACCGCCTTGAGACCGGCGAAATGGATGACGGCGTCGCAGGCATGCTCGCGCAAGGCGCGTTCGATCGCGGTACGGTCGCGGATATCGCCGTCCACCAGCGTCAGCGATTTCCCGGTGATTTGTTCGACGCGGCGCACCGCCTCGGGGAAACTGTTGCAGAAATTATCGAACACCACGACCTGGTGCCCGGCCTTGAGCAGTTCCACGCAGGTGTGCGAGCCGATGTAGCCGGCGCCGCCCGTAACCAAAATATTCATGCTGATTCTTGCCTGAGTGACAGAACGCTGGATTATGTCAGATTCTGGTAGAACTCAATCTGGCTTTCGCTCAGCGCCCGCAAGTCCTCGTTGTTGATGTAACCGCCGTACCACTGCGCGGTCAGTTCCAGCGCGGTGTAGAGCTCCATCTTGGGAATCCAGTCCAGCCGCTGGCGTGCCTTGGAAATGTCGAGACGCAGAAACGCTGCTTCGTGCGGTGCGCCAGCCTGGCTTTCGAGGCGCACTTCGACCGGCGGCACTTCGTTCTTTTGCAGCGAATGGTTGAACGTCGCGCAGAGCTGGCTGACTGTTTGCAGATCGGTATCAGCAGGACCGAAGTTCCAGCCCTCGGCGAATTGCTGGCCCGACTCATACAGTTTTTGCGCCACTTGCAGGTAACCCGACAAGGGCTCCAGCACGAATTGCCACGGACGGATCGCGTGCGGATTGCGAATGCTGACGGCTTCTTCCTTTTCCAGTGCGCGGATGAAGTCCGGGATCAGGCGATCGTTGGCGAAATCGCCGCCGCCGATGACGTTGCCGGCGCGCACGGTGGCGATCCCCGCCTGGGTGTCGCCGCCCTGCTGGAAGTAGGAACGGCGATACGCCGAGGTCACCAGTTCCGCCGCGCCTTTGCTGCTGCTGTACGGATCGTGGCCGCCCATCGGGTCGTCTTCGCGGTAGCCCCACAGCCATTCGCGGTTTTCATAGCATTTGTCGCTGGTCACCACGATCACCGAGCGCACGCTCGGCGTATGGCGCACTGCCTCCAGCACGTGGGCGGTGCCCATCACGTTGACGGCGAAAGTGTCGATCGGCGTGTTGTAGGAGTCGCGCACCAGCGGTTGCGCCGCCAGGTGAAACACCACGTCCGGCTGCACCGCGGCCATGGTGTCGCTCAGATGCTTGAGGTCACGCACGTCGCCGGTGGTGGTCTGGACGCAATTCTGGAGACGCGCCAGATGGAACAGGCTCGGATTGGTCGGCGCGGGCAACGAATAGCCGTAGACCTTGGCGCCCCAACGGTGCAACCACAAGGTCAGCCAGCTACCCTTGAAGCCGGTATGGCCGGTGATGAATACGCGCTTGTCGCGCCAGAATTGTGCTGCCATCAAACTTCCTCATGCACGAAATAAGCAGTGTCGGCATGGGCAGAGGTGCGGATGGTGGTTCCATCACGGTGGCGGAAGGGTTGATCACCAACTTCCTTTCTGAGGCCCCCTGCGGCTGTCGCGACTTTCTTGATTTGATTGATATTGTGGCCCTTCTGCGAATTGCCCGAGAGTACTGGAAATTACGCAGATGACGGTCAAATTAAATCATGGGGGGCAACGGCTTCAAGCGATGATCAGGAGGGTATTTGGCATCCAATCCGTGCAAATATGCGGTTTGTAAATAATTTTTTACGCATAACGGCGCGCAAAGTGCGTCGTTATGCTTAACCGATATTTACTTTGCAAGTTAATCGCCGAGATGGAGGGAGATCACATTCTGCCCGGCAGGTGCGCCGGTCGAGCACGGATCTTCATCGAACGCGATGTCGCCGTTGGCGTCGGCTTCGCCGGTGGCCTTGAGGTTGGCGAAGTCGAACAGGTTGCGGTCCATCAGATGCGACGGGGCGACCGTCGAGAATGAGGCAAAGATGTTGTCGACGCGTCCCGGGTATTTCTTTTCCCATTCGCGCATGAGGCCTTTGATCTGCTTGCGTTGCAGGTTTTCCTGGCTGCCGCACAGGTCGCACGGAATGATCGGGAATTCCTTGACCTCGGCGTAACGCGTGAGATCGGCTTCCTTCACATACGCGAGCGGACGGATGACGATCTGCTTGCCGTCGTCGGACTGCAGCTTGGGCGGCATGCCCTTGAGTTTGCCGCCGAAGAACATGTTCAGGAAAAAGGTCTCAAGGATGTCGTCGCGATGATGCCCTAAGGCAATTTTTGTGGCGCCCAGTTCTGTTGCAACGCGGTACAGGATGCCGCGGCGCAAACGCGAACACAGCGCACAGGTGGTTTTGCCTTCCGGGACCACGCGCTTGACGATGCTGTAGGTGTCCTGGTTTTCGATGTGGTACGCCACGCCCAGTTTTTCCAGATAGGCAGGCAGGATGTCGGCCGGAAAGTTCGGCTGCTTCTGGTCCAGGTTCACCGCGATGATGTCGAAGTGGATCGGCGCGCGCTCGCGCAACGTCAGCAGGATGTCGAGCAGTGCGTAACTGTCCTTGCCGCCGGACAGGCAAACCATGACCTTGTCGCCGTCCTCGATCATGTTGTAGTCGCCGATGGCCTGCCCGGTCAGGCGGCACAGGCGCTTGTGCAGCTTGTTGTTCTCGTAGGCGATTTTTTCCGCCTGCTTGACCGAAGTCGTGGCCTCGGCAAGGTCGGTGGTGGCGGCAGCGGCGCTGGCGGCGAGTTTGGCGTGTTCGAGCAGATCGTTCATCTTGGGTCCTGCAAATAGAGGGTTCAGAGCGCTTTTCAGAGCACTTCTTTGACGCGGAAGACTTCCACGCCGACGGAATCACAATCGGGATAGACGTCCGGTTTTTCGGTGGAGACGCGCACGGCGCGCACTTTTGGATGCGCCAGCATGGCCTTGACCACGTCGTCGCACAAGGTTTCCTGCAAATGGATATGGCCCTGCGCCATGCGCTTGGCGATGGTGCTGCGGATGAAGTCATAGTCGACCACTTCCTGCAACTGGTCGTGTTCCGGGGTCGACATGGCCAGCGGGATGAACAGGTCGACGTTGATCAGGATGCGCTGCTCGCCCTTCTTCTCGAATTCGTGCACGCCGATGTTGATCAGCACTTCATAGTTGCGCAGGAACAAGCGGCGGCAATCGTTCAGTTCGGGATGAGAAAGAGAAAACATGGAATCCAGACAAGAGATAAATGAATAAAAACGAAACGCCTATTTGGCGAGGAACATCACGTCGCGTTGCAGCGGCACCAGGTGCTGGCCGCCGTCGACCAGGATCGTCGTGCCGGTGATCGCCTGCGCGGTGGCGACGAAACAGACTGCGGCGGCGACATCGTCCGGCGTGCTGCTCTTGCCCAGCGGCGTCACGCGATGGGCCTTCTGGAACCCGGCCTCGCTCTGGTCGGCCGAGACCAGGGTGATGCCCGGTGCCACGCCGACCACCCGCACGCGCGGCGCCAGCGCCTGCGCCAGCAAGGTGGTGGCGCTTTGCAGCGCGGCCTTGGACAGCGTGTAAGACAGGAAATCGGGATTGGGATTGTACAGCTTCTGGTCGAGCAGGTTGATCACCACGGCCTGGCGGCCTGCGGGCGTGGCGTCATACAGGGCTTGCGCCAGCAGCACGGGGGCGCCGACGTTGGCGCGCATGTGGGCGTCCAGTGAATCCATCGAAAAACTTTCGGCGCGGTCTTCGCGAAATAGCGAGGCGTTGTTGACCACGCAGGCCACCGGGCCGAGCCGGCCGGCCTGGCGCACCAGCGTGCGCACGCCGGCTTCGTCGGCCAGTTCGCATTGCAGCGCGATGGCGCGGCGGCCCAGCGCAGCGATTTCCGCCACCAGCGCTTGCGCCTCGGCTGCCGATTTGCCGTAATGCACGGCAATGTCCCAGCCGTCGCGCGCCAGCGCGAGCGCAATCGAGCGGCCGATACGTTTGGCGGCGCCGGTGACGAGGGCAACTTGTTGTCGGGACGGAATCATGATGTTCATTTCGTGGTGGATGCCCATGGGGCGCAGCGCTGCATGGCGACAGGAGCCAATTGCGAAGGCAGGGGCGGATTCAAATACAATACGCCCCATCATGCAACTGCAACTACCCGAACCTTCCGCCGACGCGCTTGCCGCTTCCCGCTCTCTCCAGCTCCTGATCGCCGACGATATCCGGCGCAATGGCGGCTGGATTTCGTTTGCACGCTATATGGAGCTGGTGCTGTATGCACCCGCGCTGGGCTATTACAGCGGCGGTGCGGCCAAATTGGGCAAAGACGGTGATTTTACAACCGCACCGGAAATTTCGCCGCTTTTCGGCGCTACTTTGGCGCATTTGGCAACGGAATTGTTTCCGCAGACCGGCGCCGCCATCATGGAGTTCGGTGCCGGCACCGGCAAACTGGCCTTCGATATCCTGAGCGAGCTGCGCGCCGCCGGCAGGTTGCCGGAGCACTATTACATCGTTGAAATCTCGTCGCAGTTGCGCGCGCGGCAACAGGAAAAGCTGCGCGACTTCCCGCAGGTGCAATGGCTGGACAGCCTGCCGCCGACCTTTTCCGGCGTGGTGATCGGCAACGAGGTGCTCGACGCCATGCCCGTGCAACTGGTGGTGCGTAGCGAGCAGGGATGGCTGGAGCGCGGTGTGGCGCTCGATGATGCGGGCGCCTTCACGTTCGCCGACCGCGCCGGCGACGCCGCTCTGGCGGCGCAGATCCCCGACGGCGACGCGCTGCCGGTCGGCTACCTGAGCGAAGTCCACCCCATCGGCGCCGCGTTCATGCAATCGCTGGCGACAATGTTGCAGCACGGGAATGCTGCGGCGCTTCTGATCGATTACGGCTTCCCGGCGGCGGAGTACTATTTCCCCGGACGTGCCCAGGGCACGCTGATGTGCCACTACCGCCACCATGCGCACGCCGATCCGTTTTACTTGCCGGGCTTGCAGGATGTCACCGCCCACGTCGACTTCACGGCAATGGCGCGTGCGGCGATCGAAGGCGGCCTGGACGTGCTGGGCTACGCCAGCCAGGCGGGATTCCTGCTCAGCGCCGGCATCGGCGAACTGTTGCTGCGCACGTCGCCGGAACAAAGCGCACAATACCTGCCGCAGTCCAATGCCGTGCAAAAGCTGATTTCGCCGGCTGAAATGGGCGAGTTGTTCAAGGTGCTTGCCGTGGGCAAGAACGTCGACTGGCCCGAGCGTTTACTGGCGCACGACCGCACCCACCGCCTTTAACCTGAAAGTTCATATGATTCGTTGGGTCGTCGTCATCTTCATCGCCGTGATCGTGTTTTCCAGCTTGTTGCCATGGCTGGAAAAGCTTGGCATCGGCCGCCTGCCGGGCGACTTGCGCTTCAAACTGTTCGGCCGCGTGTTTTCGCTGCCGTTTGCATCGACCATCCTGATTTCGGCGGTGGTGTTCTTGCTGGCGCGCTTCCTGTAGGAGACCGCCATGCGCATCCTGCTGGTCGAAGACGATCTGATGGTGGGTGAAGCGGCGCGCAAGGGTTTGCGCCAGGACGGTTTCGCTGTTGACTGGGTGCAGGACGGCGCTGCGGCGGCGCTGGCATTGCGCCAGGAAGATTACGCGCTGGTGCTGCTCGACCTCGGGCTGCCGCAAAAGAACGGCCTGGCCGTGCTGCAGGAATTGCGTGCGGCCGGCAACAAGGTGCCGGTGTTGATCGCGACCGCGCGCGACGCCGTCGCCGATCGCGTGGCCGGGCTGGATGCCGGCGCCGATGACTATCTGATCAAACCTTACGACCTCGAAGAACTCTCGGCCCGCATGCGCGCCTTGCTGCGCCGCCAGGCGGGCCGCGCCGACACCCTCATCCATGTGCGCGACGTCAGCCTGAATCCGGCCACGCGCGAAGTCTTGCTGCAAGGCCGGCCGGTGACGTTATCTGCGCGCGAATTCACCTTGTTGCAGGCTTTCCTGGATCGTCCGGGCGTGGTGCTGTCGCGCGCCCAGCTGGAAGAAAAACTCTATGGCTGGGACGACAGCGTCGACAGCAACGCGATCGAAGTTCACATCCACGCCTTGCGCAAGAAGCTCGGCAGCGACTTCATCAAGAACGTGCGCGGGATTGGCTACCTGGTGCCCAAATGAACTCGATTCGACGACAACTATTGCTGTGGCTGGCGCTCGGCCTGAGCGCCGGCATCCTGCTGGCCGGCATCGCGCTGTACTTCCAGGCGCGCGGCGAGGCCAATGAAATCTTCGATTATCAGATGCGCCAGATCGCCGCTTCGTTGCCGCGGCAGGCCTTTGCGCCGATCGCACCGGGCCAGGATGCGCCCGGCCTCGATGACGAAATCATGATGCAAATCTGGGACAGCACCGGCACCGTGATCTACCACTCGCACTCGCGCAGCGTCATGCCGCAGCAGGCCGAGCTCGGTTTCGCCGATGTCCCGGGGCCGGGCGGCATGTGGCGGGTCTACAGCGCACAGATCGGCAATACCGTGGCACAGGTGTCGCAGCCGCAGAGCGCGCGCAAGCAGGTGGCGGCGCAGGCGGCGGTGAAGACGGTGATGCCCTTGCTGTTGCTGTTTCCCTTCCTCGGCGCGCTGATCTGGATCGCGGTCGGCCATGCGCTGGCGCCGGTGCGGCGCGCCGCCGCCGACGTCCAGTCGCGCGACATGCATACGTTGGCGCCGGTGGCCGACCACGGCCTGCCGCAGGAAATCCGGCCGCTGACCCATGCTTTCAATGATCTGCTCGAACGTCTGCGCCAGGCCATGCAGACGCAGCGCGCTTTCGTCGCCGACGCTGCGCATGAGTTGCGCACGCCGCTGACGGCCTTGCGTTTGCAGGCACAACTGGCCGAGCGCGCCGGCGACGACGAAGAGCGTCGTGCTGCGTTCAACGATCTGCGTCACGGTCTCGAGCGCGCCACGCATCTGGTGCATCAGTTGCTGACGCTGGCGCGCCAGGAGCCGGGCGTGCAGGAAATGGCGCCGCTGGAGCTGGCGCCGCTGCTGCGTAGCGTGGTGCAGGACTACGCGCCGCTGGCTGAACACAAGGGCATCGATCTCGGCATGACCGCGCAGGTGGCTGGTGCAGTCAATGCCAATACCGACGCCTTGCGCATCCTGTTCGGCAACTTGTTGTCGAACGCGCTGCAGTACAGCCCGTCCGACAGCGCCGTTGATGTCGCCATGCGGACCGACGGCGATGGGTTGGTGGTCACCGTGGAAGATCGCGGCCCTGGCATTCCCGAACAGGATCTGGAGCGCGTGTTCGATCGCTTCCACCGCGCTGCCAACGTACTGCCGTCGCAACCGGGCAGCGGCCTCGGCCTGGCCATCGTGCGCCAGATCGCCGATTTGCATGGTGCGCTTGTCCGTCTGGAGAATACCGGCACGGGCTTGCGTGCCGAGGTCCGTTTCGCCAAAGCCAAGGTGTAACAGTTTGTTTCCTTAAGTCTGTCTTAATTTTCGCGACTTACGCTGCATTCCATCGGGTGGAGAAACCACCTCTTTCGCAAGGAGTGCACCATGAATCGCCGTACCGTTTTCGTTCGCAATACGCTCGCCATCGCACTGGCCGCCGTCGTCGGCGGCAGCTACGTGTACTTCCGCGGCGCTGAACTGCCAGCGGCGCAGGCCGCGATCCTGCCGGCGCCGGTGGCTGCTGCGGCTGCTACCGCTGGCGCTTCCACTGCCGTATCCGGATTGGCGACGCCGACCGATTTCTCCGGCATCGTCGAGCGCGCCGGCCCGGCGGTGGTCAACATCAGCGTCACCGGCAAGGCGAAACGCGTATCCGACGATGCTTCCGACGACGCCGATCCCAACGATCCGTTTTCTGAATTCTTCAAGCGCTTCGGCCCGCAATTCCAGCAACAGCCACGCACGCCGCAAATCATGCGCGGTCTCGGCTCGGGCTTCATCATCAGCCCGGATGGCCTGATCCTGACCAATGCCCACGTCGTCGACGGCGCCCAGGAAGTCACCGTCAAGCTGACCGACCGCCGCGAGTTCAAGGCCAAGGTGCTGGGCGCCGACAAGCAGAGCGATATCGCCGTGATCCGTATCGCTGCCAAGGATCTGCCGACCGTGCAGATCGGCAATCCGGCGCTGATGAAGGTCGGCGAGCCGGTGCTGGCGATCGGCTCGCCCTACGGCTTCGACAACACCGCCACGGCCGGCATCGTCAGCGCCAAGTCGCGCGCCCTGCCGGACGACAATTACGTGCCGTTCATCCAGACCGACGTCGCCGTCAATCCCGGCAATTCGGGCGGCCCGCTGTTCAACCTGAAAGGCCAGGTGGTTGGCATCAACTCGCAGATCTACAGCCAGACCGGCGGCTATCAGGGCCTGTCGTTCTCGATCCCGATCGATGTCGCGATGAAGGTCGAGCAGCAACTGGTCCAGCACGGCAAGGTGACGCGCGGCCGTCTCGGCGTGTCGGTGCAGGAAGTCAATCAGGCGCTGGCGGAATCCTTCGGCCTGAAGAAGTCGGAAGGCGCGCTGGTCAGTTCGGTCGAGAAGGCCAGTCCGGCCGAGAAGGCGGGCGTGCAGCCGGGTGACGTGATCCTGCGCTTCAACGGCCAGGCCATCGATCACTCGGTGGACTTGCCGACGCTGGTGGCCGACACCGCGCCCGGCACCACGCAGAAGATCGACGTGATGCGCAACGGTGCGCTCAAGTCGCTCAACATCACGGTCGGCGAGCTGAAGCCGACCAAGGAAGCAGTGGCCAGCCGCAACGAGCCGCAGGGTCGGCTGGGGCTGGCAGTGCGTCCGCTGGACAAGAACGAACAGCAGCAGATCGGCGTGCATGGCGGGCTGCTGGTGGAAGACGTCAACGGTCCGGCGGCGGTGGCGGGCATCCAGAGCGGCGACGTGATCCTGTCCTTGAACGGCAATGCGGTGACCAGCGTGGAGCAATTGCGCAGCCTGGTGGGCAAGGCCGGCAAGAGCGTAGCGCTGCTGGTGGAGCGCGGCGACGACAAGATCTTCGTGCCGGTGTATTTGAACTGATTCAGATCCAGATTCAGATGTAGTTGAGGCAATAAAAAAGGCCGGATCGCAATAGTGTCCGGCCTTTTTTCATGCGCAGGAAAATTCAATCCCAGCGATGCTTGTCGCCGTCGGTGATGGCGTCGTTGTCGCTGGCGAACATGGCCTCCAGTTCTTCGCGCGCCTGCACCGCCATCGACACCATCTGCTGCTGATCCTTGTAATGCGGATAGAGCTTGTGCAGCGTCTCGATGTTGTGGGCGCGGAATTTCATCGCGGCGCGGTGTGCGCGATATGAACCGAAATCCAGCTGGCGCAGCACCTGGCGGCCCATTTGCAGCGCGCTCTCGAAGGTCTCGCGCTCAAGCACCGTGACGCCGCGGTCCATCAGGTCGTACAGGTGCGTGACGTTGCGCGCGCGGGCGGCGATCTTCAGGTGCGGGAAGGCGCGTTGCACGGCTTCCACCAGCTTCAGGCTGGCCGGCGCATCGTCGATGGCGATCACGATCAGGCGCGCCTTGTCGGCGCCCGCAGTGCGCAGCAGGTCGATGCGCGTGGCGTCGCCATAAAACACCTTGAAGCCGAACTTGCGCAGCGATTCGACCTGGTCCGGATCGTGGTCGAGGATGGTCAGCCCGATGCCGTTGGCGTGCAGCAGGCGGCCGACGATCTGGCCGAAGCGGCCGAAGCCGGCGATGATCACCGGATTGTCCTGTGGCTCGATGTCATCCTCCGGTTGCCTGCCGCGCGCCTGCAGGCGTGGCAATATCACGCGATCGTGCAGCAGTAGCAGCAGCGGGGTGATCACCATCGACAGCGCCACCACCACCACCAGGATCGACGAGATGCGCGGCGTCAGCACTTGCGCGGTCGCTGCGGCGCCGAACACCACGAAAGCGAACTCGCCGCCTTGCGACAGCAGGAAGGCAAAGAAGATCTGCTGGTCGCGCGGGATGCGGAAACATTTGGCCAGTCCGTACAGCACCGCAGTCTTGATCACCAGGAAGCCCAGCACCATGCCGAGGATCAGCCACGGCTGTTCGAGGAAGATGCCGAAGTCGACCGACATGCCGACGGCGATGAAGAACAGACCGAGCAGCAATCCCTTGAACGGCTCAAGGTCGCTTTCGAGCGCGTGGCGGTATTCCGAATCGGCCAGCAGCACGCCGGCGAGGAAGGTGCCCAGCGCCATTGACATGCCCACCGATTGCATCAGCAGGCAAGTTGCGATCACGAGCAGCAGCGAGAAGGCAGTGAAGATTTCGCGCATGTCGGTTTTGGCGATGATCCGCAGGATCGGGCGGATCAGGTAGCGGCCGCCGAAGATCAGCAGCGCAATCACGGCGACCACCTGCAGCGTGTGCAGCCAGCCCTGGCCGCTGCCTTGCGCCACCGCTACGCCCAGTAGCGGAACCGCCGCCATCATCGGGATCGCGGCGATGTCCTGGAACAGCAGGATGGCGAATCCCGCAGAGCCGGCCGGCGTCGCCGTCAGCTTGCGCTCGCCCAGCGTCGCCAGCGCAATCGCGGTGGACGAGAGCGACATGCCGAGCGCGCCGATCAGCGCCACGCGCCAGTCGATGCCGACCGCCAGCGCCGCGCCGAACAGGCCGAGGCTGACCAGTCCGACTTGCGCGCTGCCCCAGCCGAAGATGTGACGGCGCAGCGACCACAGCCGTTTCGGATCGAGCTCGAGGCCGATCAGGAACAGCAGCAGCACGACGCCGAATTCGGAGAAGTGCAGGATGTCCTCGACCTCGCTGATCAGTCCCAGGCCCCAGGGACCGATGGCGATGCCGGCCAGCAGGTAGCCGAGCACGGCGCCCAGGCCCAGTTTCTTGGCGATGGGTACGGCGACGACCGCGGCCAGCAGGTAAATCAGCGGATGCAGCAGAGTTTGTTCCATGGTGTTCTTGTGGTCCCGGCGTTAACGTGGAAGGGAGACGGACGGAAGGGCGGCGGAGGCGGAGTCTGACCAGTCCGGATAGCTGTCGAGCAGGGCGCGGTAATTGGCCGCGTGCATGGTGATGGCGGCGTTGTCGACCTGATGTGCGCCGTGCAACAGGTAGGGCGCTTTCCAGTGCATGCCGCACAGTCGCGCGGTCTGCTGGTACGGCGGCAGGAAATCATCGAAGGGATGGCCGTGGCGCGCACCCGGCTGGTACGAAGTCTCGTCGCCACCGGTGCTGGCGACCAGCCAGAAATCCTTGCCGCGCAAGGCATCGCCGCCGGGACCGAAGGCCCAGCCGCGCTCCAGCACCAGGTCGGTCCATTCCTTTTGCAACGCCGGCATGCTGTACCAGTGGATGGGGTGATGAAACACGATCAGGTCGGCTTCATGCAGCTGCGTCTGTTCGTATTCGACATCGATGTGGAAATCGGGATAGCACTCGTACAGGTCATGGATGCGCACGTTGGGTAGCGTGCGGGCCGCGTCGATCATGGCGCGGTTGGCGCGCGAGCGTTCGTGGGCCGGATGCGCATAGAGGATAAGAATGCGTGAAGTGGTCATGTAGGAGCATGCCTGAGCGAGGCAATAAGCAGGAAAGAAGTCAGAAAGGATTGGAACATATATCGTCGGTTTGTTGTCTGGATTATTGAAAAGGGACGAGAAAACACCTGACATGCTTGAATGGACGACGCCACGGGCGGGATCCGGCTGCCGCGTCCCCATCCCTTGCCGTGTTGTGCCTCGCTGTTTCGTGAGCAACTGCCCAAAGCAATTCAATGCGCTTATACTTTGGCAATCCTGTTCGCGGACGCAGCACCTGGTCACAGCCATTGATAACAACCTAACATAGCCGCCATGTCCGATATTAGCGATTCCGAAGCCAATCAACCAAGTTCCCCACGACCGCCTCGTCCCGATGCACCTGCTGCGGCGACGCCGGCACAGGCGCCTGCAACGGGGCAACAGCAGCCGCAGCAAGCATCACAGCAACCACCTCAGCAGCCGCAGGCGCCGCATCCGGCCTATTCGCCGCCGCCGCTGGATACGCCCTGGGCGCAGACCTGGCGTTTACTGGGTGCGCGCTTCAAGGCCATGTCCGACAAGGCCGGTCGCCGCATCATGCAGCGCACGCTCAAGATCGGCATCTCGGCGCGCATCTTCCATCCGGAAACCGGTGCCAAGGGTTTGCGCGGCAAGACGCTGCAATACCTGGAAGAGTCGATCGCGCAATGGATCATGTCGCGCGACGTGCTGGTGTTCATGATCCCGACCGTCAACACCAACGGGCTGGTCCATCCCAGCAACATCCGTCTACGCGACTACGCCAAGCATCTCGACGGCCTGGTGCTGCAGGGCGGCGCCGACGTTTCTCCGCAGAGTTACGCGGAGGCCGCCACGCGGCCCGAATGGAATGGCGATCGGGTGCGCGACATGTACGAGCTGGAATTGCTGCACGAATTCATTGAGGCCGGCAAACCGGTGCTGGGCATCTGCCGCGGTTGTCAGCTGATCAACGTCGCCTTTGGCGGCTCGCTGTACCAGGACATCGCCACCGACGTTCCGGCCGCGATCGCCCACGTCAACGACCTGTACGACAGCAACTATCACGAGCTCAAGTTCCCGCCCGGATCGACCTTGGCATCGCTGGTCAACACCCAGAACGCCGTGGTGAACTCCATCCATCACCAGGCCGTGAAGGACCTGGGGCGCGATCTGTCGATCGAAGCGGTGTCCGGCACCGACAACATCGTCGAGGCGATCCGTTATCGGAAGGCACCGTTCGTGATGGGGTTGCAGTGGCATCCGGAGTTCCACCGCGCCGGCGGGCCGGAGTTGCTCGATTGCATGCCTATTCTGGACAGTTTCCTGCGGACGGCGCGCGAAACGCGGTTTTGAACGTTTTTGCCGTTGCTGAAACTTATATAGAAGAAAGCTATCAAAATGAGCCTGCATTGCAGATCTCTTCCGGACTGCCTATGGCCCGGAATGATAGGCAACGGCGCGCTGACAACGGCGCCAATGCTCAGGCTCCCGCCCATTTAATCGCTTTCGTTCGCTTGAGCATTTAATCAATAGGAGAATCTCCATGACAAAGTCCGCCCTTAAAACAGTGAGAAACGATATGAAAACCCTCGTCAAAGATGCGCAAGAATTGTTCCGTGAAGCAGCTGCAGCCACCGGCGACAAAGCCGACGAACTGCGCAGCAAGGGCCTGACCATGCTGGAAGCAGCGGTCGAGGCGGCGCAAAACGCGCAAGCCGTGGCCATCGAAAAAGGCAAGGAAGTCGCTGCCGCCACCGACGACTACGTGCATGAAAACCCATGGCGCGCCGTGGCGATTTCGGCCGGCGTCGGGCTGCTGGTCGGCCTGGTCATCGGTCGCAGCAAGTAATCGGGCGCGCCGACACAATGGAGCATAAACACGCGCAGGCGGAGCCGGCCAATCCCGGTCTCACCGCCGGATTGCTGGGCATCGCGAGGAATCTGCTCGGGCTGATCATCAATCGCATCGAGCTGGCTTCACTGGAGCTGTCGGAAATCGGCGGCAACCTGGTGAAATTCCTGGTGCTGTTCACGCTGGCGGCAATTGCGGTCTGGTTCGCCATCGCGTTCTGGACGGTACTGCTGGTGTTCCTTGCCTGGGATTCCTGGGGCTGGAAGATCCTCATCGTGCTCGGCGCGTTCTTCACCGTTGCTGCGGCGGCGATCGGCTGGTACGCCTTCGCGCTGCTGCGCAATGGCAAGCTGGCTTTGCCCGCCACCATGGCGGAGCTTCGCAAAGACCGCGACGCGCTGCTCTGACCTCGGGAAACGGGAAAATCATGCCTCAAACAGACTGGAAACCGGACGTCCCGCTGGAAGAACGCAAGCGCAAGCTGCTGGCGGAAGGCGCGCTGTTCCGCATCGGCATCATGCAGTCGCGCGGCACCGTGCGCGCCAACCTGAACGCCGAATCGCTGGCCAAGGGTGCTTTCAACCGCATCGTCGGCGCGGTGTCTTCCACCTTCAGCGGCGCCTTGTCGGGCAAAGGGAACAGCAATCTGCAGTCGCTGTCGCCGCTGCTGATCGGTGGCATCTCGCTGCTGTCCAAGCGCTACTTGCGCAAGCCGCTGCTGTACGGTGCGGTGATCAGCGCGGGTGGAGCTTTCGCGTATTACCTGACGCGCCGCAAGGATCGCCAACAGAGCGTCGATGCGGGCGTTGACGCTGACGAAGCCTCCACGCCTGACGGCGAATAGCGCCGCAGTCGGATCCAACACCATGCCCGCTGTTCAGCGGTGCATTGGAATCACACGAATAAAGGAAATCATCATGCGTAAATTAACTCTCGGCGCGCTGGCGCTGACTCTGGCAGCAACCGGCTGTGCAGACATGACCGCGACCCAACGCGGCACGGCTACGGGCGCCGGCGTCGGCGCAGGCGTGGGCGGTATTCTCGGTGCTGCAACGGGCGGTGGCGGTGGTGGCCGTACGGCCGCCGGTGCAGCGATCGGCGCAGGCCTCGGTGCAGTCATCGGCAATGTCTGGTCGAATCGCATGGAAAACCAGAAGCGCGCCATGGAGCAGGCTACCCAAGGCACCGGCGTGCAAGTCACGCAGACTCAGGATAACCGGTTGAAGCTCGAGATTCCGAGCGATATCTCCTTCAATACCGGCCGCGCCGATATCCAGCCGAACTTCCGTGCCGTGCTGGATAAATTCGCCGCCACGCTCAACGAAAACCAGGCTACCACGGTGAACATCATCGGCCATACGGACAGCACCGGCAGCGACGCCGTCAACAATCCGCTGTCGATGGAGCGCGCAGCCCGGACACGCGATTACCTGACCGCGCGCGGCGTTTCGCCGGGCCGTTTCCACATCGACGGCCGTGGTTCGCATGAGCCGCTGGTGGACAACAACACTGAAGCGAATCGCGCCAGAAACCGTCGCGTTGAAATCTTCGTGGCGGAGCCGCAGCAGCGTTGATCCAGTTTGTCGAGGCAATAAAAAAGCCCCGCGATGCGGGGCTTTTTTATGGGCGGGCGTTGCCGGATATTCTCGATACCGGCGACGCCAGTCCCTGATTGATTACTTCTTTTCTGCCGGGGCGGCAGCAGCCGGAGCAGCGGCGTCGGCCGGTGCAGCAGGTGCAGCCGCAGGAGCCTTCACTTCCGGTTCCTTGAACTTGGCGCCGGACTGGTTGGCCATGTAGACCACGGTGCGGGCGATTTCCACGTCGTCCAGATCAGGATTGCCACCTTTCGGAGGCATGGCGTTCAGGCCGTTGATGGCGTGCGCCAGCAGTTTGTCGTAGCCTTCGCCGATGCGTGCTTTCCAGGCGGCAGGATCGCCCACCTTCGGTGCACCGGCGATGCCGGCGCCGTGGCAGGCTGCGCAGGTGGACTTGAAGACTTCTTCGCCACTCAGCAATTGCTTGGGTGCGTTGGAATCACGGAAGGTAAAACCTTCGGAGGCAACGGGCTTGATGCGCGCGGCGATCATTTCAGGGGTCTGGCCGGCGGAACCGGCGCCGGTGGTCTGGCCGTTGGTGACGTACTCTACCAGCAGCACGATACAGATGATGGGGATAATAAAGCCTGCCAATACAGCAGCAATCAACTGTTTCGGCGTTTTGATTGCGGATTCGTGGTGTTCGTTATGTGCGTCGCTCATAGTTCCCTCAGTGCAATATTCTTCGAAAGCGTTGACCCGATTTTTTGAAAAATCGGTGTTTATTACTGTTTAGAGAAGCGCTGTCTCGCCCAACCTTAGATTATAGACACAATGTAATTCATTGGGAACGGAAAATAGTTGCCCGCCGTGGACGGGACGGGGGAAAAACTGTATCCTTCATCCCTCTTCGACGTTCGTCCCAAAGCGGCTGTAGCTCAGTGGATAGAGTATTGGCCTCCGAAGCCAAGGGTCGTGGGTTCGATCCCCGCCAGCCGCACCATATTTGCCGTTCCTCGATTCATCCCAGTCCCGCCGTGGTTTTTGTGCATTTTTGCCCATCCGGATCGCGTTTTTGTCAGTGCGGTGACAGCATTCCCGAAGTTTGTATGGTTGTAGTTTGCATTACCTTGCAGGTAATCGCCGATCGCCCGATTTTGGCTCACAATGCAGCTGTATGTTAAAGCCGACAACTGACCTGCAACTTGACGATATAACACTGTAATCGTGCGTTAAAAGTTTGACGGATTCGGACGCAAGCCTTTATAATCGCCGGGCTTCTAAACCGCCGTCTGCTCATAATGAGTGCGGCCTGCACGATATTGGATATATATGCTGCGCATCATCCTTTTGCAGCTTGTGGCCATGGTCGTCGCTGCATGTATTGCTGGTTTGCTGGGCGGGGTATCTGCGTTGTGGTCTGCATTGCTGGGCGGGATGTGTTGCTTCATTCCCAACGGCCTGTTCGCCCTCCGTCTCTATACAAGTACTCGCAAGCCCGGTGGGGCTGACCCGATGACGTTTTTGTTCGGGGAATTTATCAAGATTGCTACGACTCTTGCGCTCATGGGCGCAGTTGTTTGGTTGTATCGCGGTGTGAACTGGCTCGCATTTGTGCTGAGCTTCATCGTGGTGCTTAAAAGTTACTTAATTTTACTGTTTAGACATCGACCATGACTGCTGCTGCGCACGCACCTACTGCTTCAGAATACATCGTCCACCATCTCGGACATTTCTCTTCGCAACACCAAGACAAGATCGTCGATTTCTCGATCATCAACATGGATACCATCTTCTGGTCGGTGTTCTGTGGCGTGGTCGGCTGCCTGTTCATGTACCTGGCAGCGCGCAAGGCCACTTCGGGCGTGCCGGGCCGTTTCCAGGCGTTCGTCGAAATGGTGGTCGAAATGGTCGAAGACCAATCGAAGGCCATCGTCCACGGCGATCGTACTTTCATCGCACCGCTGGCGCTGACCGTGTTCGTCTGGGTCGCCTTGATGAACTCGCTGGACTTCCTGCCTGTCGATCTGGTGTCGGGCATCATGCGCTTGGCCGGCCTGGAAGAAATCCACCACCGCATCGTTCCTACCGCCGACCTGAACGGCACACTGGGCATCGCCCTGGGCGTGCTGGCGCTGATGCTGTACTACAGCTTCAAGATCAAGGGCGCGGGCGGCTTCATCCATGAACTGTTTGCGGCGCCGTTCGGCATCTGGCTGGCGCCTTTCAATCTGCTGTTGAATATCATTGAATTTGCTGCAAAGACCGTGTCGCTGGGCATGCGGTTGTTCGGCAACATGTATGCGGGTGAGCTGTTGTTCTTGCTGATCGCATTGCTGGGTTCGGCTGCTACGGCGTTCGGCTTTGTCGGCCACGTCATCGCAGGTTCGATCTGGGCAATTTTCCACATCCTGATCGTGTTGCTGCAAGCATTCATTTTCATGATGTTGACACTGGTTTACCTCGGCCAGGCGCATGAGGCGCACTAACAAGGCTGCTGTACGGTTTTAGCTTTTTGGTTTGTTTTTTGATTTTCGTATTAACTTTAACTTTCTAAGGAATTGTCATGACTGATGTCTCTTTCGTTGCTTTGGCTTGCGGTTTGATCATTGGCCTGGGTGCTATCGGTGCTTGTATCGGTATCGCAATCATGGGCGGTAAGTACCTCGAAGCATCTGCACGTCAGCCAGAACTGATGAACACACTGCAAACCAAGATGTTCCTGCTGGCCGGTCTGATCGACGCTGCGTTCCTGATCGGTGTTGGTATCGCCATGTTGTTCGCATTTGCAAATCCGTTCATCGCGAAGTAATTCGGGCGGCATAGCCGATTCTCACTTTTGCCGGATTGACTGATCCGGCACACGATATTCTGAGAAGGAAATTACCGTGAACTTAAATGCAACATTGTTTGCGCAGTTCGTGGTCTTCTTCATCCTCGCCGGCTTTACGATGAAATTCGTTTGGCCGCCGTTGATCAAGGCGCTCGACGAGCGTGCGAAGAAGATTGCGGACGGCTTGGCTGCGGCTGACCGCGGCAAGGCTGACCTGGCGGCTGCTGAAAAGCGCGTTCAGGCAGAACTGTCGACAGCACGCGACGAAGGCCAGAAACGTATTGGCGACGCTGAAAAGCGTGCTCAGCTGATTATCGAAGAAGCGAAGAAAACCGCTTCCGAAGAAGCAGCGCGCATCATCGCCAACGCCAAGGCGGATGCAGAGCAGCAAGTGACCAAAGCGCGTGAAGATCTGCGTGGCGAAGTAGCGACCCTCGCGGTCAAGGGCGCCGAACAGATTCTGAAGCGTGAAGTCAATGCAGCGGCGCATGCCGACTTGCTGACCCAACTGAAGACAGAGCTGTAATATGGCCGAACTCGCAACGATCGCTCGCCCTTACGCAGAAGCCCTGTTTCGTGTAGCCAAAGCCGGCAGTTTGTCGGCTTGGGCTGATCTTGTTTCCGAGATGGCGCAAGCTGCAGCGCACCATGATGTGAAAGACATGGCTCAAAATCCGGCACTGACGGATGAGCAAGTCGTCTCCACGTTTTCGTCCGTTCTGAAAACACCATTGAGCGTCGAAGCGAAGAACTTCGTCAGTACGCTGGTGCAGAACGGCCGTCTGACGCTGTTGCCTGAAATTGCCGCCCAATTCCATACGCTGAAAAACGCACAGGAAGGCGCCGCTGATGCCGAAATCACCAGCGCGTTCGAATTGTCCGATGCGCAGTTGAAGGATGTGGTCGCCACGCTGGAAAAGAAATTCGGTCGCAAGCTGACGCCAACCGTCAAGGTGGACAATGCTTTGATCGGCGGCGTGCGTGTGGTTGTCGGTGACGAAGTGTTCGATACCTCGGTGCGCGCGAAGCTGCAACAGTTACATGTTGCCTTGGCTGCATAAAACCTGGGCCTTGGCGTAAGAGCCTAAGCGATAGAAAAATTTTTAGGAGTTAGTATGCAACTCAACGCATCTGAAATCAGCGAGCTGATCAAGAGCCGGATTCAAGGCCTTGGCGATACCGCTGAGATTCGCAATCAAGGCACGGTTATTTCCGTGTCCGACGGTATCTGCCGTATCCATGGTCTGTCTGACGTGATGCAAGGTGAGATGCTGGAATTCCCGGGCAACACTTTCGGCCTGGCGCTGAATCTCGAGCGCGATTCCGTTGGCGCCGTTATTCTGGGTGACTTCGAACACATTTCCGAAGGCGATACAGTCAAATGTACCGGCCGTATCCTGGAAGTGCCGATTGGTCCGGAACTGCGCGGCCGTGTAGTCAATGCACTGGGCCAGCCTATCGATGGCAAGGGTCCGGTCAACACCAAGCTGACAGCCCCGATTGAAAAGATCGCGCCAGGCGTTATTGCCCGCCAATCCGTTTCGCAGCCAATGCAGACCGGCATCAAGTCGATCGACGCGATGGTGCCGATCGGCCGCGGTCAACGCGAACTGATCATCGGCGACCGTCAAACCGGCAAGACTGCTGTTGCGATTGATGCGATCATCAATCAAAAGGGCCAGGACGTGACATGTATCTATGTCGCGATCGGTCAAAAAGCATCGTCGATCAAGAACATCGTGCGCTCGCTGGAAACACACGGCGCCATGGAGTACACCATCGTTGTTACCGCATCGGCTTCCGAGTCGGCTGCGATGCAATACCTGTCGGCCTACTCCGGCTGCGCAATGGGCGAATACTTCCGTGACCGTGGTCAAGATGCGCTGATCGTGTATGACGATCTGTCCAAGCAAGCTGTTGCATACCGTCAGGTATCCCTGCTGCTGCGCCGCCCACCAGGCCGTGAAGCTTATCCTGGCGACGTGTTCTACCTCCACAGCCGTTTGCTGGAGCGCGCAGCACGCGTGAACGAAAAGTACGTCGAAGATTTCACCAAGGGTGAAGTCAAGGGCAAGACCGGTTCGCTGACTGCACTGCCTATCATTGAAACGCAAGCAGGCGACGTTTCCGCCTTCGTTCCGACCAACGTGATTTCGATCACCGACGGTCAGATCTTCCTGGAAACATCGTTGTTCAACGCTGGTATCCGTCCTGCGATCAACGCCGGTATTTCGGTGTCGCGCGTCGGTGGTGCTGCTCAGACCAAGGTCATCAAGAGCCTGTCCGGCGGTATCCGTACCGACTTGGCGCAGTATCGTGAACTGGCTGCGTTCGCGCAGTTTGCTTCCGACCTCGACGAAGCGACCCGCAAGCAACTGGACCGCGGCGCACGCGTTACCGAACTGTTGAAGCAAGCGCAATACTCGCCGTTGTCGATCTCGCTGATGGCTGTGACGTTGTTCGCCGTCAACAAGGGTTTCCTGGACAGCATCGAAGTCAAGCAGGTACTGCCGTTCGAAAGCGGTCTGCACAATTTCATGAAGACCAGCCACGCGCCTTTGCTGCAAAAGATCGAAGAAACCAAGCAAATCGACAAAGATGGTGAAGCTGCATTGTCTGCTGCCGTTGCTGATTTCAAAAAATCGTTCGTAGCTTAATTTAACTGGAGCACGGAATGGCTACAGGTAAAGAGATACGCAGCAAGATCAAGAGCGTAGAAAATACGAAGAAGATCACCAAGGCGATGGAAATGGTTGCTGCCTCCAAAATGCGCAAAGCGCAGGACCGGATGCGTGCGGCACGTCCCTACAGTGAAAAGATTCGTAATATCGCGTCTAACTTGTCGCAAGCCAATCCAGAGTACACGCACCCGTTCATGGTTAAGCAGGACAACTCCAAGAACGTTGGTTTCATCGTCGTCACCACAGACAAAGGTCTGTGTGGCGGCATGAATACCAACTCCTTGCGTTTGCTGACCGCGAAACTGCGTGAGCTGGAAGGACAAGGAAACAAGGTTCAGGCAGTAGCGATCGGCAACAAGGGTCTGGGTTTCCTCAACCGGATCGGCGCCAACGTCGTTGCGCATGCCGTGCAAATGGGTGACACGCCACATCTGGACAAGCTGATCGGGCCAGTGAAAGTACTGCTCGATGCTTACCAGGAAGGTCGCCTCGACGCCGTTTATCTGGTGTACACCAAGTTCATCAACACGATGAAGCAAGAGCCGATGCTGCAGCAATTGCTGCCGTTGTCAGCTGATCGTCTTGAGGCTGATCGTAAAGCTGCTGATGCAGCAGGTTCGCATTCCTGGGACTATATTTACGAGCCGGATGTGCAAAGCGTCATCGATGAATTGCTGGTGCGTTATGTGGAAGCGCTGATTTATCAGGCTGTCGCAGAAAACATGGCGTCCGAGCAATCGGCGCGGATGGTGGCGATGAAGTCGGCTAGCGACAACGCAGGTAACGTGATCGGCGAATTGAAACTGGTTTACAACAAGACTCGTCAAGCTGCGATTACCAAAGAACTCTCGGAAATCGTTGCCGGTGCGGCTGCGGTGTAACGCGCAAACTGCGCTTAACAGAACTTAATTTTATATTATTGAAGGAACGAAAATGGCTGATGGCAAAATCGTTCAGTGTATCGGCGCTGTGGTGGACGTTGAATTCCCACGTGACGCGATGCCTAAGATTTACGACGCCTTGAAGATGGATGGCTCGGAACTGACGCTGGAAGTACAACAACAGCTGGGCGACGGCGTAGTCCGTACCATTGCGCTGGGTACATCCGACGGTTTGCGCCGCGGCATGGCAATCAAGAACACAGGCCAGCCAATCATGGTGCCGACCGGTAAAGCAACACTGGGTCGTATCATGGACGTGCTGGGCAACCCGATCGATGAATGCGGTCCGGTGAGCCACGCTACGACGGCCTCGATTCACCGCAAGGCTCCTGCGTACGACGAACTGTCGCCGTCGCAAGAACTGCTGGAAACCGGCATCAAGGTTATCGACCTGGTGTGCCCGTTTGCCAAGGGCGGTAAAGTCGGTCTGTTCGGCGGCGCGGGTGTGGGCAAGACCGTGAACATGATGGAACTGATCAACAACATCGCTAAGGCGCACAGCGGCTTGTCCGTGTTCGCCGGTGTTGGTGAGCGTACCCGTGAAGGTAACGACTTCTATCACGAAATGGCCGACGCCAAGGTTGTGGATCTGGAAACTCCGGAGAACTCCAAGGTCGCCATGGTCTACGGTCAGATGAACGAACCGCCGGGCAACCGTCTGCGCGTGGCGCTGACCGGTCTGACGATCGCTGAAGGCTTCCGTGACGAAGGCAAGGACGTGCTGTTCTTCGTCGACAATATCTACCGTTACACACTGGCCGGTACTGAAGTTTCCGCGCTGTTGGGCCGTATGCCTTCCGCCGTGGGTTACCAGCCTACGCTGGCTTCGGAAATGGGCCAACTGCAAGAGCGTATTACTTCGACCAAGACTGGTTCGATCACATCGATCCAGGCCGTCTACGTTCCAGCGGATGACTTGACCGACCCGTCGCCTGCAACCACGTTTGCCCACTTGGACTCGACCGTCGTTCTGTCGCGTGACATCGCTTCGCTGGGTATCTACCCTGCGGTCGATCCACTGGACTCGACATCGCGCCAGCTGGACCCGCAAGTCGTCGGCCAGGAACACTACGAAACAGCCCGTGCTGTTCAAGGCATCCTGCAACGCTACAAGGAATTGCGCGACATCATCGCGATTCTGGGTATGGACGAACTGGCTCCGGAAGACAAGCTCCTCGTTGCTCGCGCACGTAAGATGCAGCGTTTCCTGTCGCAACCGTTCCACGTTGCTGAAGTGTTTACCGGTTCGCCAGGTAAATACGTTTCGCTGAAAGACACGATCAAGGGCTTCAAGATGATCGCGAGCGGCGAACTCGATCACCTGCCGGAACAAGCGTTCTACATGGTTGGCACGATCGAAGAAGCAATCGAAAAGGCCAAGAAGATCAACTAAGATCTCTTGATTCTCGCGAAGCCGTTATTGCCTGAAGTCCGGGCAAGACGGCTGACCGGATAGGAAACGATATGGCACATACTATTCACGTTGACGTAGTCTCCGCCGAAGAAGAAATCTTCTCCGGCGAGGCGGAATTCGTCGTGTTGCCGGGTGAATCGGGTGAGCTGGGGATTTATCCTCGCCACACTCCCTTGATCACGCGCATCAAGCCAGGTGCAGTACGCATCAAGATTCCTGGCCAGGCGCAAGAAGAGTTCGTATTCGTCGCCGGTGGTTTGCTGGAAGTGCAGCCAGACACCGTGACCGTTCTGGCCGACACCGCGATCCGCGGCTCGGATCTGGACGAAGCCAAGGCCAGCACCGCGAAGAAACTCGCGGAAGAAGCCCTGGCGAATCGTGACTCCCAAATCGATTACGCAGCTGCACAAGCCGAACTGGCGACTGCAGTGGCGCAATTGGCCGCGATCGCGAAACTGCGTCAGAAGCGTTAATTACCCGCGCTCTGCAGCAACGGCGTCATCAGCATCATTAAAAAAGGCAGCTTCGGCTGCCTTTTTTATTGCCTGCGATCTTGGCGGTGGCGGTGTTCAGGATGCTGCTGCGATGTCGGCACGCGACGCCCTGACACCCGATCGGTTAAAGTGAACGTTCGTGAATAGTCGCCGACGTCGCCTCGGGCAGGCGTCGGCAGTTCTTTGATACAGGAGTTTGCCTTATGAGCGCCAAGCCAGTCATCGCCGTCGTCGGCCTGTCCAATCGCCCCGACCGTCCCAGCTACGATGTCACCGCCTACATGCAACGCCAGGGCTATCGCATCGTCGCCGTCAATCCCATGTACGCCGGTGAGCAGATACTCGGCGAGCATTGCTATGCCAGCCTGACCGACGCCGCGCAGGCGCTGGACGGCCAGGTCAGGATCGACATAGTGGATTGCTTCCGCAAGTCGGCGGATATCCCACCTGTGGTTGACGAAGCCATCGCCATCGGTGCCACCTGTGTCTGGATGCAGCAGGGTATCGTCAATGATGTGGCCGCAGCCAAGGCCGAAGCCGCCGGCCTGAAAGTCATCATGGATCGCTGCATCAAGGTCGATCACGCCATGGGAATTACCCACGGCGTGCTGTAGTCCAATCGCTTTCATTGCGCCGGAAGGCACACAGGAGATCGTCACGATGGGTATAGGTATACGCGAACAATTCCGCGCCACCAAAAAGCAGGAAATCAAGGACGAAAACGCCGGCGCCAAACCGCTCTCAAGCGGTGACAAGGCCGCCGACAAATTGCAGGTCCAGACACTGGCGGCGCAGATCGCCGAGCAACAGGCAATGCTGTTCGCGCAGCATGAGCGCAAAGTACTGGTGGTGCTGCAAGGCATGGACACCAGCGGCAAGGACGGCACCGTGGCCGGTGTATTCGGTGGCGTCAATCCGCAAGGCCTGCGCATCGTCAGCTACAAGGCGCCGAGCCAACCCGAGCTGCAGCGCGACTATCTGTGGCGCATCCATCAGCAGGTGCCGGCAAAAGGTGAACTGGCCATCTTCAATCGCAGCCACTACGAAGACGTATTGATCACGCGCGTACACGAGTGGATCGACGCGGCCGAGTGCAAGCGCCGCTACACCCAGATCAACGACTTTGAGCGCATGCTCGCGGAAACCGGAACGGTGGTGCTCAAGTTCTTTCTGCACATCTCGAAGGACGAACAGCGTGCGCGCCTGCAGGAGCGCGTAGACGATCCGACCAAGCATTGGAAGTTCGAGCTGCAGGATCTGGAGGAGCGCAAGAGCTGGGACGACTACCAGAAGGTCTACAGCCAGGCGATCCAGGCCACCGATGCCGATCATGCGCCGTGGTACGTGATCCCGTCCGACTCCAAGACGCATCGCAACTTGGCCATTGCGGGCGTGGTGCTGGAGACCTTGCAGGCGATGAAACTGGCCTTCCCGCCGGCCAAGAAGGAACTCGCCGGCCTCAAGGTGAAATAAATGCGGCGCTGGCTGCCAGAACTGCTCGCCTTGCCGCTGTTGCCCTGGCTGCTGGTGCAAGGCAAGCGCACGCGCCGCATCACACCGCGCCTGCCTGAAGCGGATGGGGCGCGTGAAGGTTTATGCATGCCGCCCGACGTCAGCAGCGCCGTTCCGGTCGTTCTCATTGCCATCGGTGAGTCGCCGGTAGCCGGGGTGGGCGTAGAGCATCAGGAAGAAGCCATTACCGCGCAGTTTGCGCAGGAGCTGGCCGTTGCGCTGAAGCGGCCGGTCCGGTGGCGCGCCTTCGGCAAGAATGGCGCCACAGTCGCGGATGCCTGTCATGAAGTCCTGCCGCAGCTCCAACAATTGCCGATGCCGCAGGCCGGCGAAATGCGTATCGTGCTGATCGCCTTCGGCGTCAACGACAGCACCGCCTTCCACAGCAGCAGCCGTTACCACCGCGATCTAGCTGCGTTGGCGCGCGCATTGCAGCAGCAACTGTCGCCGACCTTGCTGCTGATTTCCGGCGCACCGCCGCTGCATCTGTTTCCCGCTCTGCCGCAACCCTTGCGCCATGTGCTCGGCATGAAGGCCGCGGCACTCAGCCGCGCCGCGCAGCAATTGGCAACGGAGTTGCCGCAAGCGATTTACGTGCCGGTGCGCAGCGATGCCCGCGAACGCAGCCTGATGGCGCATGACGGCTATCATCCATCCGCTGCCGGTGCGCGTGTCTGGGCGCAGCAACTGGCGCACGCCGCCGTCGAAGGCTTGCGCGGACTGAAATAAAAACGCCCGCATCATCGGCGGGCGTCGTACGGCGAAAACTTCTCAACGCATCAATGCAGCCACTTGTTGAGCACGCGGTCGTAGTCGCCGGTGGCTTTCTGCAAATGCATCCAGGCATCCACGTATTCCTTGAAGGCGACATCTGCGCGCGGGAGCATGAAGGCCTTTTCCGAGAATTGCAAAGGCTGGTCCGGATGCACCGGGCACAACTCCGGATGCTGCTTGGCCTGCCACAGGGTTTCGCTGGCGTCGGTGACCATGATGTCGGCCTTGCCGTCGATGATCTGCTGGAAGATCGTGACGTTGTCCGGATGCAGGATCAGCTGTGCCCGCTTGTAATTGGCGCGCGCAAAGCGCTCATTGGTGCCGCCCGGATTGAAGATGGCGCGCGTGGTCGGCTGGTCGATCATGTCCAGCGTCTGGAACTTGGCGACGTCGGCGCAGCGTACGATCGGCGATTTGCCGTCGACCATGTGCGAGACCGCAAACGCTGCTTTCTTTTGGCGATCCAGCGTCACGGAGACGCCGCCCATGGCGATGTCGCATTTGGCCAGGAAGTCGGTCATCAGGTTGGTCCAGGTGGTCTTGACCAGCTGCACTTCGACGCCCAACGACTTGGCCAGCGATTGCGCCAGGTCGACGTCCATGCCTTCAAAGGTGTTGTCGGTCTTGAAATAGGTAAACGGCTTGTAGTCGCCGGTCATGCACACGCGCAACTTGCCGGACTGGATCACCTCGTCCAGGCGGCTGCTTTCGGCGGCGCCGGCGGTCTGCATTGCCAAGCCGGCGCAGAGCAGCGAGAGCGGCAACAGCCACGTTTTGAGGTATTTTTTGAGGTATTTCGTCATATCGTCTCCGGATTATTTTTGTGAAGCAAAGACGATATCACCAGCAGCCCCGGGCATCAATCGCGCGCGGTTGTTTTGCGGTTTGGATGAGATAATAGAAGATTGCCGATGCGGCCAACATGAAGTCCCATTGCTCCAGATCGCCACATGTCTCAATTGTCCAAATCTCAATTTGCTCCGCTCAAGAACGACACCTTCCTGCGCGCCTTGCTGCGCCAGCCGACCGATTACACGCCGTTGTGGCTGATGCGCCAGGCTGGTCGCTACCTGCCCGAATACCGCGCCACGCGCGCGCGCGCCGGTTCCTTCCTGGGCCTGGCCAAGAATCCCGATTACGCCACTGAAGTCACGCTGCAGCCGCTCGAGCGCTATCCGCTGGACGCCGCGATCCTGTTCTCCGACATCCTGACCGTGCCGGATGCGATGGGCCTGGGCCTGTTCTTCGCCGACGGCGAGGGACCGAAGTTCGAGCGTCCGCTGCGCGACGAAAAGGCCGTGCTGGCGCTGCAGGCGCCGCAACTGGACAGCCTGCAATACGTGTTCGACGCCGTCACCCAGATTCGCACCGAGCTGGACGGCCGCGTGCCGCTGATCGGCTTCTCGGGCAGCCCGTGGACGCTGGCCTGCTACATGGTGGAAGGCGGCGGCTCCGACGACTTCCGCACCGTCAAGACCATGTTGTACGACCGTCCCGATCTGATGCACCACATCCTCAGGACCAATGCCGCCGCTGTTGCCGCCTACCTGAATGCGCAGATCGACGCCGGCGCCCAGGCCGTGATGATTTTTGATACCTGGGGCGGGGCGCTGGCCGATGGCGTGTACCAGGCGTTTTCGCTGCACTACATGCGCGAAGTCATGCGCCAGCTCAAGCGTGACAAGGATGGCGTCAAGATTCCCGCAATCGTCTTCACCAAGGGCGGCGGATTGTGGCTGGAACAGATCGCCGACATCGGCGCCGACGCTGTCGGGCTGGACTGGACCGTCAACCTGGCCGATGCGCGTCGCCGCGTCGGCGACAAGGTGGCGCTGCAGGGTAACCTTGATCCCAATGTGCTGTTTGCGGGCCCGGCGCAGATCGAGGCTGAAGTGCGCAAATTGCTGGAATCCTTCGGCAAGCCCGAAGCCGGCGCAGGTCACGTGTTCAACCTCGGTCACGGCATTTCCCAGTTCACTCCGCCTGAGTCGGTCACGGTGCTGGTGGAGGCGGTCCACGGCATCAGCCGGGAACTGCGCGGCTGATCCTGAGCGCGGCTTGAATCGTTAAGCCGCTGAAAACAAACACATACTCTTCAGCATGCGATGTGGTGCACATTGTGCCCGTACGCATGCGCAGTTATGCACACGAACGGGGCTTTCCTTAGTGGGAATCATTCATATCCATATTTGTAAAGCGATGGAATCTTGAATTTTGCAAGTTGTTGATTTTTAAGGATTTTGCTTCGTGCGCGGGATTTGTGCAAACTATCGAGACCCGCATGAAACATGGGTTTCGGGGCTGTCAAGAGGGAGTTACCCACAAAGTTATCCACAGGAATTGTGGATAGTTGAAAAAGCACTTATGAAACCGTGAGTTACATGCTTTTTTAACGTTTTACTTTAAAAACCGGGGCGGAATCCTACGTTCCTGTCAGAGGCATCCCGACAAAATTTGCTTGACAGAAAGTAGTGCGGACAATCTCGCGGCGATACCTTTTCGGTGCGAAAAAGCAGACTTATGCACAAAAAAGCTTTTGTGCGAAGCAATAATAAAAATTTAAAAATAAATTTCATGGGTAGTGGTGTGATTCGCAAGTCATTGATTTTTATAAGTTTAAATTTTGCTTTTGATTTGGGCAATTTATTGAAACCCGCATCCAGACTGGGAAAAACGCTGTCAAGCCCGAGTTATGCACAAAGTTATCCACAGGTTTTGTGGATAGCCTAAAAAGTAGTTACGAAACCGTTACTTAGGCCATCTTTTCAGGAATCACATTAAGTTCGTGGAACAACGCATCCTTCAGATCGTTCTCGACACCCCGCTTGACAGGACCTTCGATTACCGCTGGATCCGCAACGGCGACGAGGCGCTGCCGCAAATCGGCCAACTGGCGATCGTGCCGTTCGGCCGTCGCGAGGTCGCGGGCCTGATCGTCGGCCTGGCCGAACAGACCGACGTACCGGCAGGCAAGCTCAAGGACGTGCTGGCAGTGCGCAGCCAACTGGCGCCGCTGCCGCCGCAATGGCTGGCGCTGTGCGGTTTCGCGGCCGACTATTACCAGCGTCCGCTGGGCGAGGTGGCGTTGCCGGGCTTGCCGAAGAACTTGCGCACGCTGACCACGACCGCGCTTGACCGCGCGCTCAAGAAGCTGGCCAAGCTCGATGCCGGCCATGACGGCAGTCCGGTCAACACGCCGCAGTTGAAGCCTGAACAACAGGACGCCGTCGACGCCATCGCCGGTGCGCAGGGTTTTGCGCCGCTGCTGCTGTACGGCGTGACCGGCAGCGGCAAGACCGAGGTCTACCTGCAGGCGGCGGCGCGCATCCTGGCGCAGCACGAAGCGGTCGGCGACATCGCGCAGGTGCTGGTTCTGGTGCCTGAAATCAACCTGACGCCGCAGCTAGAATCGAACATCCGCGCGCGTTTTCCCGGCGTGCACGTGGTCAGCCTGCACAGCGGCCTGGCAGAGGGCGAGCGCACGCTCAGCTGGCTGGCGGCACATCAGGGCCAGGCGCGCATCGTGCTCGGCACGCGGCTGGCGATCCTGTCGTCGCTGCCGCACCTCAAACTGATCGTGATCGACGAAGAGCACGATCCGTCCTACAAGCAGCAGGAAGGCCTGCGTTATTCGGCGCGCGACCTCGCGGTCTGGCGCGCCCATCAGCTGGCGATTCCGGTGGTGCTGGGTTCGGCCACGCCCTCGCTGGAAACCTGGCAGCACGCCCAGGCCGGCCGTTACCGCAAGCTGCAACTGCGTGAGCGCGCGGTGCGCGACGCCGTGCTGCCCAAGGTCAAGATGATCGACATGGAGCGCGACCGTCCCAACGACGGCCTGACTTCGACGCTGGTGGCGGCGCTCAAGCTGCGCCTGGAGCGCGGCGAGCAATCGCTGCTGTTCCTCAACCGGCGCGGCTATGCACCGGTGCTCAATTGCGACGCCTGCGGCTGGATCAGCAACTGCATGCGCTGCACCTCGTTCATGGTGCTGCACAAGCCCGAGCGACGCCTGCGTTGCCACCATTGCAGCCTGGAGCTGTACATCCCCAAAGCCTGCCCGACCTGCGGCAACGTCGACCTGCAGCCGCTGGGCCGCGGCACCCAGCGCGTGGAAGAAGGCCTGCAGGCAATGTTTCCGGAAGCGCGCATCCTGCGCATCGACGCCGATTCCACACGTCTCAAGGGTTCGGCCCAGAACGCCTTCGACAGCGTGCACCGCGGCGACGTCGACATCCTGATCGGCACACAGATGGTCGCCAAGGGGCATGACTTCAAGCGCCTGACGCTGGTGGGCGTGATGAATCCCGACACCGCGCTGTTTTCGCATGACTACCGCGCCAGCGAGCGTCTGTTTGCACAGCTGATGCAGGTTGCGGGTCGTGCCGGGCGGGCCGGCCAGAAGGAGGGCGGTTCACCCAGCGAAGTACTGATCCAGAGCCGTTATCCGCATCATCCCTTGTACGGCGCGGTGGCCGCGCACGATTACGACGGCTTCGCCACGCAGTTGCTCGAAGAGCGCCAGCAGGCGGCCTTGCCGCCGTTCCTGTACCAGGCGCTGCTGCGCGCCGAAGCGGCTGAACTCGATATCGCGCTGGCTTTCCTGCAGGACGCGGCCGGCTGTCTGGAACACGCCGGCATCACCATCAACGATCCCATTCCGATGACTATGACGCGCGTGGCCAATGTCGAACGCGCCCAGTTATTGATCGAATGCCCGTCGCGACCGGCCCTGCAGGCCTTCCTGCGCGACTGGATGGACGTCTTGCGCCAGATGAAGACGCGCGCCAAATGGTCGCTGGAAGTCGATCCGGTCGATATCTGAGCGTCCGAACGTTTTGCGCCAATCCGGCGTACCCGTTCGTCACGTCAAAACCCCCGCAGACCGCCGTCTTCGCGCCGTTCGTCGCATGGCGCTGGGATCGCGCGCGGGGCCTGCCTAACATGGCGGCATTCCTCTTCCTTCTTCATTTCAGGAGTCGCCATGTTGCAACAAATCATCATTCATACGCCGCTGTGGGTCTGGGCCATGCTGGCCTTCCTGGTCTATCGCGGCTGGGCCGCCAGCGCTGATCGCGAAACACCGCTGTTCAAGGTCGCGTTGGTTCCGCTGCTGTTGCTGGCCTTGTCGCTGCATGGTCTGTATGCACAATCGCATGCCGATGCGCTGGCTCTGACGGCAGCCGCGTTGATGGCGTTGGGCAGCGGCTTCCTGAGTTGGACGGCGGCCGGCCGGGGCGGCATTGCGCCGCATCCCGCGCACGGAACGGTCTGGTTGCGGGGCAGCTGGTTGCCCTTGTTGATGATGATCAGCGTGTTTGCGGTCAAATATACCGTGGCCGTGTTACAGGCAATGCACTCCGGCCACGCCCGGGGCGCCGTGTTCACGCTGGCGGTCAGCCTGCTGTACGGCCTGTTCATGGGGTTGCCGGTCGGTCGTTTGTTGCGCATCGTGCATCTTTATCGCCAGGCGCAGTCACCGGCAGCCCAAGCGGCCGCCTGAGGCTGGAGCAATACTCACGAGTGCTTACAAGATCGGCTTCAATCCGAGCACGGCAAGCCGGTATAATCCGGGGTTTATATATTCATCAATGTGCGGCTGGCGTTGTCAGCGCGGCCGCCGACCCCTTCTGTTCCCATGCTCGCCCAACAAAAACAACGCATCACCGAATTATTCCAGGCCGCCATGGCGCCGCTGATCGAGGGCTCCGGCCTGACGCCGACGATCACGCTGGAGCGTCCGCGCGACCCGTCGCATGGCGACATTGCCTGCAACCTGGCCATGCAACTGGCCAAACCGCTCAAAAAGAACCCGCGCGAACTGGCCCAGGCGCTGGTGGACGGCGTGCTGTCCCAGCCCGGCCGCGAAGAACTGATTTCCTCCGCCGACATCGCCGGCCCCGGCTTCATCAACCTGCGCGTGGCCGACGCCGCCAAGCAGGCCGTGGTGAAGGTCGTGCTGGCCGAAGGCGCGCAATACGGCAAGAGCAGCGCCGGCGCCGGCAAGAAAGTGCTGGTCGAGTTCGTTTCCGCCAATCCGACTGGTCCGCTGCACGTCGGCCACGGCCGTCAGGGCGCGCTCGGCGACGCCATGTCGGCGCTGCTGCAATCGCAGGGCTATGACGTCATGCGCGAGTTCTATTACAACGACGCCGGCGTGCAGATCGCCACACTGGCGACGTCGGTGCAGGCGCGCGCCAAGGGTTTCAAGCCGGGCGACGCGGGCTGGCCCGAGTCGGCCTATAACGGCGATTACATCGCCGACATTGCCGACGATTTCAAGGCGAAAAAGACGGTGTCCGCCAGCGACGGCGAACCGGCCACCGCCAGCGGCGACGTCGACGACATCGAATCGATCCGCCGCTTCGCCGTGGCTTATCTGCGCCGCGAGCAGGATCTGGACTTGCAGGCCTTCGGCGTCAGGTTCGACAACTACTACCTGGAATCTTCGCTGTACACCGAAGGCAAGGTTGCCGCCGCGGTCGACGCATTGATCAAGGCCGGCAAGACCTACGAGCTGGACGGCGCGCTGTGGCTCAAGACCACCGACTACGGCGACGACAAGGACCGCGTCATGAAGAAGGGCGACGGCACCTACACCTACTTCGTGCCCGACGTCGCCTATCACATCACCAAGTGGCAGCGCGGTTTTGGCAAGGTCATCAATATCCAGGGCAGCGACCACCACGGCACCATCGCGCGCGTGCGCGCCGGCCTGCAGGCGGCCAATGTCGGCATACCGCAAGGCTACCCCGACTACGTGCTGCACAAGATGGTCACTGTGATGAAGAACGGCGAAGAGGTAAAGATCTCCAAGCGGGCCGGTTCTTACGTTACGCTGCGCGATCTGATCGAATGGTCCAACGGTACCGAAGCGGACGCGGGCGATTTGACGCGCGGCCGCGACGCCGTGCGTTTCTTCCTGATCTCGCGCAAGGCCGACAGCGAATTCGTCTTCGACGTCGACGTCGCGCTGACCCGCAACGACGAAAACCCGGTCTATTACGTCCAGTACGCCCACGCGCGCATCTGCTCGGTGCTGAACCAGTGGGGCGGGGACGAAGCGACGCTGGATCAAGTGCAGGATCTGGCGCCGCTGACCGCCCCTCGCGAAGTCAGCCTGCTGGCCAAGCTGGCCGAATATCCGGAAGCGCTGGCCCATGCATTGCAGGAGCTCGGACCGCATCAGGTGGCTTTCTACCTGCGCGACCTGGCAGGCGAATTGCATAGCTACTACAATGCAGAACGCGTGCTGGTCGACGACGTCCCTACCAAGATGGCGCGCCTGGCGCTCATGAGTGCGACCCGCCAGGTGCTGCGCAACGGCCTGGCATTGATCGGCGTCTCCGCCCCGACAAGAATGTAAACCTGTAATGAAGACACAAGTGAAACAACACCATCCGATTTTACGCAAGCAGGCCGGCGGTACTTTCCTGGGCCTGATCCTCGGTCTCATCGTCGGTCTCGGCATTGCCGTGGTCGTCGCCCTGATGATCACCAAGTCGCCGATTCCATTCGTCAACAAGGTCACCAAGCAGGAACGCACCGAGCTGTCGCCGGGCCAGTCCTCCGATCCGAACAAGCCGTTGTACGGCAACAAGGACGTCGCCAAGGAAGCCCCGCCGGCGCCGAAGGCTCCCGACCAGGACAAGCCTGCGCCGGACGCCAAGAAGCCCGACACGCCGCCGGCGCCGAAGGTCGACGTGCCGAAGGACAAGGACAAGCTGGCCGCGATCACCAAGGAGCAGTCGCCCAAGGCCGACAAGTCCGATAGCGCGGTCGACGACAAGTGGACTTATTTCCTGCAGACCGGCGCCTTCCGTGAACAGGCCGACGCCGAAAACGCGCGCGCCAAGCTGGCGCTGCTCGGCTTCGAAGCCAAGGTCAGCGAACGGCCTTCCGATAACGGCACCTTGTACCGTGTACGGATCGGCCCGATCGGACAGCAAGAGACAGTGAACCGCATGCGCAGCAAGTTGTCTGATAACGGCGTCGATGCCGCCATCGTCCGCATACCAAAATAAGGACCGTTTTTGCCGCGATTCAAATGCGCGGCATGGCGGTCCGCCATCATATTTATTGTCGAATACCTTGAGAAGGGGTTAAGAATTATGCGTTTGTTCCGTCATGCTCTCGCTGCCATCAGCCTGGGTTTGCTGGCCATCTCGGCCGGCGCATCACCCGCCAATCCACAGAACGGCACCGATTACCGTACGCTGGAGCAAGCCCAGCCGACCGAGTCCGGCAAGAAGATCGAAGTCACCGAGTTTTTCTGGTACAGCTGCCCGCATTGCGCAGCCTTTGATCCGGCGCTGACGGCGTGGGTCAAGAAACAGGGCGACAAGATTGTCTTCAAGCAAGTGCCGGTCGCTTTCCGCGAATCGTTCATCCCTCAGCAAAAGCTGTACTACGCGCTCGAAGCGATGGGCAAGACGGCGGAGATGAATCCGAAGATTTTCCAGGCCATCCATGTTGACCGTCAGCGCGTCGACACCGACAAGACCATCCTGGAATTCATCGAGAAGCAAGGCATCGACAAGCAGAAATTCCTCGACCTGTACAATTCCTTCGGCGTCCAGACCAAGGTGCGTCGCGCCTCGCAGCTGCAGGAACAGTACAAGATCGACGGCGTGCCGACCATTGCCATCGACGGCCGTTACCTGACCTCGCCATCGATTGCCGGCGCCTCCATGGCCAACCAGCCCGAGTCCATGCAGCAAGCCGCATCGCTGCAAGTGATGGATCATCTGCTGACCAAGCTGGCGGCGGAAAAAGGCGCTGAAAAGCCTGCCGAAGCAGCCAAGCCGGCCAAGAAGAAATAAGCTTCACCGCACCGAACACGGTCCGTCGCTCGCGAGAGGACGGGCCGTTTTTATTGGCGCGCATCGATAACAATTTGAACGGAAGGGATGCTATGCAGCGAGTCTTCATCACCGGCGCATCAAGCGGCATCGGCGCCGCACTGGCCGCCGCCTGCGCGCAGCAGGGCGCCGTGCTGGGCCTGGTTGCACGCCGCCGCGACAAGCTCGAGCAATTGCGCGCAGGGCTCGCCCATCCCGGGCGCCATCACCTGTATGTGCTCGATGTCACCGACCACGCCGCCTTGCAGCAGGCCGCGCAAGATTTCCTCGCCGCGACCGGCGGCATCGACGTGGTGATCGCCAACGCCGGCATTTCGCAAGGCACGCTGACTGAATTTGCCGAGGATATCCCGGTGTTCGAGCGCATCATCGCCACCAACGTCACGGCCACGGTCGCCACCTTCCATCCGTTCATCGCTGCCATGAAGCGCCAGCCGAGACCGCAGGACTGCCGGCTGGTCGGCATCGGCAGCGTGGCTGGTATTCGCGGCCTGCCCGGCGCCGAGGCGTATAGTGCATCCAAGGCAGCGGTCATCAGCTATTGCGAATCACTGCGCATCGAGCTGCGCGCCAGCGGCATCAAGGTGGTGACGATTGCGCCCGGCTATATCGATACGCCGATGACGCAGGTCAATCACTACCGCATGCCCTTCCTGATGCCGGTACAGAAATTCGCGGCGCGCGCATTGGCGGCAATCGCCGCCGGCGACAGCTACCGCGTGATCCCGTGGCAGATGGGCGTGGTCGCCAAACTGTTGCGCCTGTTGCCCAACAGCGTGTACGACTTTGCGTTTTCCAAAGCGCCGCACAAGAAACGACATCCCTGAACGAGCAAGACCATGAAAATCATTTACGCCGGAACCCCCGAATTCGCCGCCGTCGCGCTGGAAGCGCTGTACGCCGCGGGCCACGACATCACGCTGGTGCTGACCCAGCCCGATCGTCCCGCCGGCCGCGGCATGCAGTTGCATGCCTCGCCGGTGAAGCAATGCGCGCTGGCACACGGCACGCCCGTGGCGCAGCCGGTGTCGCTGCGGCTGGACGGAAAATATCCGGACGTCGCGCGCGAGGCGCACGAGCTGCTGCGCAACACGCCGCACGACCTCATGATCGTCGCCGCCTACGGCCTGATCCTGCCGCGCAGCGTGCTGGACATTCCACGCCTGGGCTGCATCAACATCCACGGTTCGCTGCTGCCGCGCTGGCGCGGCGCCGCGCCCATCCATCGCGCCATCGAAGCCGGCGACAGCGAAACCGGCATCACGATCATGCAGATGGAAGAAGGCCTGGACACCGGTCCGATGCTGCTGATCGAGTCGCTGCCGATCGCCGCCGATGACACCACCGCCAGCCTGCACGACAAGCTGGCGGCGCTGGGCGGCAAGATGATCGTCGAGGCGGTGCGCAAGCTGGAACTGGGGGAGTTGCCGGCCACGCCGCAACCGGATGAAGGTGCCAACTATGCCGCCAAGGTCGGCAAGGAAGAGGCTGCGCTGGATTTCACGCAGCCGGCCGCCGTGCTGGCACGCAAGATCCGGGCGTTCAATCCTTTCCCGGGCGCGTCGGCGCAATTTGCAACGCCTTCGGGCGACGTTACCGTCAAGCTGTGGCAGGCGCAGGCGCTCGCTGAAACGACGGCAGCGACACCCGGCAGCATCCTCGCCGCCAATGCACACGACGGCGTCAAGGTTGCCTGCGGCGACGGCGTATTGCTCATCACGGAATTGCAAAAACCTGGCGGCAAGCGTCTGCCGGTGGCAGAATTCCTCAAGGGTTTTGCACTGGCGGACGGCAGGTTCCAATAAGGCAGTTTGTCGCGGAGGAGCAATGGATCAACTGGCGGCAATGCGCATCTTCAGGCGCGTGGTGGAAAGCGGTGGTTTCTCGGCCGCCGCCGATGCGCTCGACATCTCGCACACGGTGGTGTCGCGCCAGCTGCGCCAGCTCGAGGAGCTGCTCGGCGCGCAATTGCTCAACCGCACCACGCGGCGATTTTCGCTGACGGAAGTAGGTCAGCTTTACTACCAGCGCTGCATCGACATCATCGACCAGGTCGAAGACGCCGCGCGCGTGGTCTCGCACCATCATGCGCGTCCGGCAGGGGTATTGCGCATCAACGCGCCGATGGTGTTCGGCACGCTGGAAATGCCCAACTGGCTGCCGCAATTCATGCAGGCGTATCCCGAACTGAAAGTCGACGTAGTCTGCAACGACCGCTTCGTCGACCTCATCAGCGAAGAGTTCGACGTCGGCCTGCGCATCACGCGCGCTTTGCCCGATTCGACGCTGGTGGCCAAGCGGCTGACGGTCAGCGACATGGCGCTGGTGGCGACGCCTGCCTATCTGGAAAAGCACGGCACCCCGCGTGAGCCCAAGGATCTGCAGAAGCACAATTTCCTGGCGTATTCGCTCGCGCTGCAAACTACCGAGCTGGTGTTCACCGGTCCCGACGGCCGCGAGCAGATGGTCAGCCTGAGCGGCAATGTCCAGGCCAACACCGGCCTGATCGTCTGCGCCGCCGCACGCGCCGGCATGGGCATCACGGCGTCGGCCACCTTCGTCGTGCACGAGGATCTGCGGCGCGGCGCGCTGGTGGAAGTGCTGCCTGAATACCGCCTGCAGTCGCGCGACCTGTATGTGCTGTATCCGCAGAACCATCATCTCTCGCCCAAGGTGCGCGCTTTCGTCGATTTCCTGGCGGACTATTACGCCACGCCGCGCTGGCCCGTATAGGCAGACGCCCAGACGAAAAAAGCTGCACCCGCAAAGGTGCAGCCTTTTTTCACTCATGCAGCGAATTTACTCTTCATCGATTACTTCTTCTCGACCGGCACCAGGTCAAAGTGATCGGCCTGGTACTGGAACAACAGGCAGTCGTCGCCCTTGGCGCAACCGCTGTAGTGCGGCATGTTGGCCGGCAGGTTGTAGAACGAACCGGCCGGATACTCGGTGCGCTTGCCGTCGATGACGGCGTAGAAAGTGCCTTTCAGGACCACCGTCGGCAGGTTCTGCGTGTGCAGGTGGTAAGGATTGTCCTTGCCCGCGGGAAAAATCACGAAGGCGTCGTAGGGACCCTTGCCGGTGATGCTACCCCGCACGTCGGCCACCTTGATGCCGCCGGTGCCGGGAAGTTCGCGCCACTTCAGGTCGGCGGCCGGGAAGGAAACCAGCGACTGGACGGCGGGCTTGCCGGCTTTGATGTTGTTGTCTGCGAAGCTGGCGCCGGCGGCGACCAGCAACAGCAAGGCGATTGCGATGCGTTTCATGGTGTTCCTTTAATGTGAGGGGAGTTATTGCACTTGCAGTTCAAGAATGGCGCTCGTATCGAGCACATCGCCGAACGTGTCGGCGATGGTCGTCAACGCACCGCGATGCAAGACGTCGTGCGTGATCACACCGCCGCCAGGCGCATCAAGGTCGCGCGTGGCCGAGGCGTCGGCAGCGACGATCACGTCGTAACCCGCAGGGACCGCATCGCGCGCGGCGCCGGCCACGCAGGCATGCGTCATCAGGCCGGCGATGATCAGCGTCTTGACGCCGGCCGCTTTCAGTTGGACATCGATGTCGGTAGTCGGGAACACGCTGACCGAGCTCTTCTGCACCACGCGATGGTGGGCGGCCGGCTGGATATCCTTGTGGATGGCGACGGTATCGCCGTCCACCGCAAAGATCGGTGTGCCGGACGGCGTCACGTGCTGGACGTGGAACACCGGCATGTCGTGGCGATCGGCAAAGGAGATCAGGCGTTTGGCGTTGTTCAGCGCCGCCATGCCGTCGGGGATCGGCATCTTGCCGCTGAAGTACTCGTTCTGAAAATCAATGACCAGCAGCGCGGTGCCGGCGGCTTGCAGTGCAACCGGTGCAGCAACGCCGGCGATGGTGCGGATGGTGGGATGGGACATGTTCTTCTCCTGGGTTGAAAGCGACAGGACGAAGAGTAGGCGAACGCGCGCCGCGCCAACAGTAGCGCGGCGTCACAAGATATGTGCGTAATTTGCACAGATGGATTGCCTGGAGGCTTTCGGTGCAGGACGAGAAGCGGAAGCGGATGTTGCTCAGGGTCGACAGCTGTCGACCCACGGGCCTGGCGATGAGGCTAAGCCATCAAAGCAATTCTTGCGGCAAATCGAGACCCAGTTGCCGCAGCATGTCTTTCCGGCGCGCTTTGACGTCGTCGTCCGGGATCGGCCATTTGCGATAGATCGACAAGAAGTCCAACGCGATCGAGCCGCTAGTCTTGGCGTCGTTGTTGCGGCTCTCGCCCGCGTTGATATGAACCACCGGACCGGAAATGTCGAGGAAGTTGAAATCGTGTTTCAACACCAGCGACAGCAGGTATTCCCAGTCTTCGTGGCTGTCCAGGTTGGCGTCGAAACGGTTCTGTTTCGCCATGGAGGCCGGCAGGATGATGGCGTTGTTGGGAATGAAGTTGCTGACCAGCAGAGTGCTGATCTCCGTTGTGCCGAGTGGCATCTCGGTCGATGAAATTGTCTGCATGTCATGCGGGGTGCGGATTTCCTTCAATTGCGTGTAGTTGACGTAATTGATCGCGTCGTTGCGAAAGCCCGGCACGTTGGTCAGGTCGGCAAGGAAATTCTCACGATAGCTGTCGTCGTCATCCAGGTACAAAACGTAGTTGCCTCTGGCGTGATGGACGCCGGCATTGCGCGTCTCCGCGGGACCTTTGGTATGCGGCAGCACCAGGAAAATATCGTCTTCGCGCAGGAACCGGGCTGCGGTTTCCTTGGTTTCCAGGCTGCCTTCGTCGGCCACCAGCACAATTTCAAAGTCGGTGAAGGTCTGGGCGAGCACGGAGGCCAGCGCACGCGTCAGCGTCTGCGGCCGCCTATGCGTCGTGATCACGATGGAGAACAGGGGTGTTTTGGTCATGACTGTGCCGGGTTATGCGGAATAGGGCTGAAAGATGGCGAAAATGTCAGTTTCTCACGCTTTTTGTCCCTGAATCCTTCTGAATTCAAGGGAAAAACCCATGTGTTCAGGGGTTTGCCTGCTTTGCCGCGCAGGTCTCATCTCCGGCATCCATGTCAGCAGAAAAACTTCCTCAATTCGCGCGGATCCGCGCCAAGACCTGCCAGAACAGCGTCGCGCCGCGATGCACGTTGTTGTTCCAGTGGTCGGCAGCATTTTCGTCGGCAGCGTCGGTGATGAACTTGAATGCCCGCCAGGGGACGCCATGTCGATGGCAGGTGTGGGCGATGGCGAATAGTTCCATATCAACAACATCCACGCCTTGTTCGATCAGCCACGGATCGGCGGCGGTGACGAAGCTGTCGCCGGTGCCGCAGCGGGCATCGCCATGGCCGGAGGTGTAGCAGCTCGGTTCGTCCGACAAGGGCGTCACGCCGCGCGCGGCCAGCGGGATGGCCAGCATGTCGCGCTGGATCACGCTGGCGATGTCGAGCAGGCCGTCGCGGTCCGGATTGATCTTGCCCGCCGTGCCGAAATTGATCACCAGTTGCGGTTGGTGCTGCAAAATGGCCGCTGTCGCGGCGGAGGCGGCATTCACCTTGCCGACGCCGGTGTAGATCACGTCCACGCCGGCCGGAGCCTCAGCGGCGTTGAGTTCGGAGGCAAGGGCGGTCAGCACCAGGATCTTCTGTGTCATTGCGGCGTGTCAGTATTCGTTGTTTGCGAGGAAAGCGGGGCGGTCGGCCAAGGGTTTGGCAGGCGTTTCACGTATAATTTCAAGTCTTAACCGATTTGATGAACCCGGCATGTTGCGTGACCGGGTTTTTGCATTCGGCTTGCATTATTCCACAGGCATTATCCGAACTGTTCCACATTGAAGAATCTCGCCATGAAGCCAAACGATCTGTGCCAAACCGAACTGCTGTTGCGCGACCTGATGTCGCAGCGCATCCTGATTCTGGACGGCGCCATGGGCACCATGATCCAGCAGTACAAGCTGACGGAAGAAGATTATCGCGGCGAGCGCTTCAAGGACTTCAGCGTGCCGGGCAAGGAGTTGTTCGTCAAGGGCAACAACGAGTTGCTGAGCCTGACCCAGCCGCACATCATCCAGGAAATCCACGAGCAATACCTGGCTGCCGGCGCCGACCTGGTCGAGACCAACACCTTCGGCGCCACCGGCGTGGCGCAGGACGACTATCACATGGCGCATCTGGTGTACGAGATGAACGTGCAGTCGGCCAAACTGGCGCGCGCCGCCTGCGACAAGTATTCGACGCCCGACAAGCCGCGCTTCGTCGCCGGCGCGCTCGGTCCGACGCCGAAGACGGCCTCGATTTCGCCGGACGTCAACGATCCTGCGGCGCGTAACGTCACCTTCGATCAACTGGTGGCGTCCTATCTGGAGCAAACGCGCGCACTGGTCGAAGGCGGCGCCGACGTGCTGCTGGTCGAAACCATCTTCGATACGCTCAACTGCAAGGCCGCGCTGTTTGCGATCGACGTGTTCTTCGAGGAGTCCGGCAAGCGTTTGCCGATCATGATCTCGGGCACCGTCACCGATGCTTCGGGCCGCATCCTGTCCGGCCAGACCGTGCCGGCCTTCTGGCATTCGATCCGCCATGCGCGGCCGCTGACCGTCGGCCTGAACTGCGCACTGGGCGCAGCATTGATGCGTCCGTATGCCGACGAGTTGTCCAAGATCGCCGACACCTTCGTCTGCATTTATCCCAACGCGGGTTTGCCCAATCCGATGAGCGACACCGGTTTCGATGAAACGCCCGACGTCACTTCGTCGCTGCTCAAAGATTTCGCCGAAAGCGGCTTCGTCAACGTCGCCGGCGGCTGCTGCGGCACCACGCCCGCGCATATCAAGGCGATCGCCGACACGGTGGCGACGATTGCGCCGCGCAAGGTTCCGGAAGGCAAGCACGAGATGCTGCTGTCGGGGCTGGAACCGTTCATCATCAACGACGACTCGCTGTACGTGAACGTCGGCGAGCGCACCAACGTCACCGGCTCCAAGGCGTTCGCGCGACTGATCCTCAACGAGCAATACGACGAGGCGCTGGCGGTGGCGCGCCAGCAGGTTGAGAACGGCGCCCAGATCATCGACATCAACATGGACGAAGCGATGCTCGATTCGCAGGCGGCCATGACGCGTTTCCTCAACCTGATCGCTTCCGAGCCGGACATCGCGCGCGTGCCGATCATGATCGACTCGTCCAAATGGTCGGTCATCGAAGCCGGGCTCAAGTGCGTGCAGGGCAAGTCCATCGTCAATTCGATTTCGATGAAGGAAGGCGAAGAGAAATTCCTGCACGAAGCCAAGCTGTGCCGTCGCTACGGCGCCGCCGTGATCGTCATGGCGTTCGATGAAGTCGGCCAGGCCGATACCTACGAGCGCAAGATCGAAATCTGCGAACGCGCCTATCGCCTGCTGGTCGACCGGGTCGGCTTCCCGCCGGAAGACATCATCTTCGACCCGAACATCTTCGCGGTTGCCACCGGCATCGAAGAGCACAACAACTACGCCGTCGATTTCATCGAGGCGACCCGCTGGATTCACCAGAACCTGCCTTACGCCAAGATCAGCGGCGGCGTCTCCAACGTCAGCTTCAGCTTCCGCGGCAACGATCCGGCGCGTGAGGCGATCCACACCGTGTTCCTGTACCACGCCGTCAAGGCCGGCATGACCATGGGCATCGTCAACGCCGGCATGATCGGCGTCTATGACGACCTCCCTGCCGAATTGCGCGAAGCCGTCGAAGACGTGGTGCTGAACCGCCGTCCGGACGCCACCGAACGCATGATCGACATCGCCGCGACCCTGAAGGCCGGCGACAAGAAGGAAGAAGCCACGCTGGAATGGCGCAGCGAGCCGGTCGAAAAGCGCCTCGCGCATGCGCTGGTGCTCGGCATCACCCAATGGATCGTCGAGGACACCGAGGAGGCGCGCCAGAATCTGTTGAAGAGCGGCGGCCGTCCGATCCATGTGATCGAGGGTCCGTTGATGGATGGCATGAACGTGGTCGGCGATCTGTTCGGCCAGGGCAAGATGTTCCTGCCGCAAGTAGTGAAATCGGCGCGCGTGATGAAGCAGGCCGTGGCGCACCTGATTCCCTTCATCGAAGAAGAGAAGCGCCTGATCGAACAGGAAACCGGCGTCGTCGCCAAGCCCAAAGGCAAGATCGTCATCGCCACCGTCAAGGGCGACGTCCACGACATCGGCAAGAACATCGTCTCGGTGGTCCTGCAATGCAACAACTTCGAAGTCGTCAACATGGGCGTGATGGTGCCGTGCTCGCAGATCCTGGCCAAGGCCAAGGAAGAGAACGCCGACATCATCGGCCTGTCCGGCCTGATCACGCCGTCGCTGGAAGAGATGGCCTACGTCGCCAAGGAAATGCAGCGCGACAGCTACTTCAGCGGCGTCAAGATGCCGCTGCTGATCGGCGGCGCCACCACTTCGCGCGCGCATACCGCGGTCAAGATCGCGCCGAACTATTCCGGTCCCGTGGTCTACGTGCCGGATGCCTCGCGCGCCGTCTCGGTTGCGCAGTCGCTGCTCACGCCCGAGCAGAAGGACCAGTACATCGCCGACATCGCCACCGACTACGAACGCATCCGCGAGCAGCACGCCAACAAGAAGGCGGTGCCGCTGGTGCCGATCGCCGCTGCGCGCGACAACAAGATGCAACTGGAATTTGCGCCGGTCAAACCGAAATTCATCGGCCGCCGCGTGTTCAAGAACGTCGACCTGGCGACGCTGGCGAAATACATCGACTGGGGGCCGTTCTTCCAGACCTGGGACCTGGCCGGTCCGTATCCCGCGATCCTGAAGGACGAAGTGGTTGGCGAAGCCGCCACCAAGGTATTCGAGGAAGCCCAGGCCTTGCTCAAGAAAGTGATCGACGGCCGCTGGCTGACCGCCAATGGCGTTGTCTCGCTGCTGCCGGCCAACACCGTCAACGACGACGACATCGAGATCTATACCGACGACACGCGCACTCAGGTGGCGCTGACCTACTACGGTGTGCGCCAGCAGACCGAAAAGCCGGTGATCGACGGCGTGGCGCGTCCCAACCAATGCCTGGCCGATTTCATCGCGCCCAAGGCATCCGGCATCGCCGACTACATCGGCATGTTCGCCGTGACCTCCGGTCTCGGCATCGAGAAGTACGAGAAGCGCTTTGAAGACGCGCACGACGACTATTCCTCGATCATGCTCAAGGCGCTGGCCGACCGTCTGGCCGAAGCCTTCGCCGAGTATCTGCACGAGCGCGTGCGCACCGATCTGTGGGGCTACGTGTCGCAAGAGTCCCTGAGCACCGAAGAACTGATCAAGGAAAAGTACGTCGGCATCCGTCCCGCCGCCGGTTATCCGGCCTGCCCGGAACACACTGTCAAGGCCGAGGCGTTCAGGGTCATGCAATGCGACGAAATCGGCATGACAGTCACCGAGTCGTACGCGATGTTCCCGGGCGCATCGGTGTCGGGCTTCTACTTCGCGCATCCGGAATCGAAGTACTTCGTGGTTGGCAAGATCGGCGACGATCAGGTCACTGACATGGCCGTGCGCCGCGGTGTCGCCAAGGAAGACGTCGAACGCTGGCTGGCGCCGAACTTGTCCTGATCGCGGTTTTCACTTACCCTTTGTCCATCCCGTTTTTTATTCTCGCGCCATGATCGATTCCGCCGACAACGTCACCCACATGTTGCCCGTCACCGGGCCGTTGCGCCTGAACTTCTTCACCGACCAGCCCGATGCGGCGCGGCTGTTCGTCGCCGACCTGACCCAGGATTTGCTGGGCGACTGGATCGTCACGCAATGCTGGACCGGCAAACCGCAGGCGCGCGGCGGCGGCCGTGTGACCGTGGTCAACGACCAGGAAGCCGGCTTCAAGTTGATCCAGAAGATCGCGCAGAAGAAGGAAAAGGGCGGCTATCGCCTGATCTGACGCTGTCTTCGGCGAGGCGTCGGTAGTTTGAAGAGCGGAGAGATTTTTCTCTCCGCTTGTTTTTGCGGCATCGCTTTTTGGCCTCGCCTGCATGCCCCGGCGTCTCGTGTTAGGCTGTCCACCGCTGTTAAATCGACGATAGCGTTGTTGTATTGATCATGCCGTCGCGATTCGATAGCGGGAGACAAAATAACTGAACGAGACGGAGAACCCGCGCGTGACTTCCACCCCAGCAGCACATCCCCCTTCCAAGGACAATCCCGACAGCGATTCCGGCGCCGACTCATCCTATGCCGTTGTACGCCTGCTGATCACGCTGGTGCTGATGGTGATCGGCGCCAGCGGCATGTATGTGGTGGCCGTCGTGTTGCCTGCGGTGCAGGCCGAATTCGGCGTGGCGCGCGGCGTGGCGTCGATGCCTTACACCTTGTCGATGATCGGCTTCGGCATCGGCGGCATGCTGATGGGCAAGCTGGCCGACCGGTTCGGCGTGATGATTCCCTTGCTGGTCGGCGCGGTATGCCTGGGCCTTGGTTTCATCCTGGCCGGCATGGCCCCCAACATCATCGTTTTCACACTCGCACACGGCTTGTTGATCGGCCTGTGCGGCAGTTCGGCGACCTTCTCGCCGCTGATTGCCGATACCTCGCTGTGGTTCGTGCGCCGGCGCGGCATCGCGGTGGCGGTATGTGCCAGCGGCAATTACCTGGGCGGCGCGATCTGGCCGCCGATCGTGCAGCATTTCGTCGACACGGTGGGCTGGCGTCAGACGTATTTTGGCCTCGGCGTGGTGTGCTTCATCGTCATGGGCGGGCTGGCGCTGCTGATGCGCCGTCGTCCGCCCGTGGCGGTTGCTGCCGCTGCGCGCAATGGCGTCAGCCTGACTTCGGAGCGTCCGTTCGGCCTGCCGATGGGCAAGGCGCAATTGCTGCTGTGCGTGGCCGGCATCGCCTGTTGCGTGGCGATGGCGATGCCTCAGGTGCACATCGTCGCTTACTGCGGCGACCTCGGCTACGGCGCCGCGCGCGGCGCGCAGATGCTGTCGCTGATGCTGGCGTGCGGTGTCGTGAGCCGGCTGATTTCCGGATTGATCTGCGATCGCATCGGCGGCTTGCGCACGCTGCTGCTCGGTTCGGCGCTGCAGGGGATTGCCTTGCTGCTGTTCCTGCCGTTCGACGGACTGGTGTCGCTGTACGTGATCTCGGCCTTGTTCGGGTTGTTCCAGGGCGGCATCGTGCCGTCCTACGCCATCATCGTGCGTGAATACTTCCCCGCCTCCGAGGCCGGCGGCCGGGTCGGCGCCGTCATCATGTGCACCATGCTCGGGATGGCGCTGGGCGGCTGGATGTCGGGCCAGATCTTCGACCTGACCGGCTCGTATCACGCCGCCTTCATCAACGGCATCCTGTGGAACCTGCTCAACTTCAGCATCTGCATGTTCTTGCTGCGACGCACCCTGCGCAGCAAGAAGGGCGGCGGCAGCGGCGGTTTGCAGACTGCAGGCGCGTAGCAGCAAAGTGCACGGCCGGTTTGATTTGGCGGCGCTCCTGCATTACGCTACGGGAATGCAGGCGACCGCCTGCGGTTTCCTTGCTTCCCTGGGCCCCAGATGCTGATCATTTTCCTCAAAGCCGTGCTGCTGATTCCGGTGACCCTCTTGCCCATCCTCAATCCGCTCGGCATTGCCCCGGTATTCGCTAACCTGTTGGGCGACGTGCCGCGCCAGATCGAAAACCGCGTCGCGCGTCAGGTGGCGATCAATTGCTGGTTCCTGCTGGTAGGCGCGATTTTCATCGGCTCACACGTGTTGGCGTTCTTCGGGATATCCCTGCCGATCGTGCGTATTGGCGGCGGCATTCTGGTCGCGGTGTCGGGCTGGAAATTGCTCAGCGACGGCGGCAACGACGCGGCGATTCCCAAGCAGGTTGCCAAGGCCTACGACGACGAGTCGAACGAAGAATTGAAGGCGCGCAGCTTCTATCCGATCAGCTTTCCGCTGACGGTCGGCCCCGGCACGATTGCCGCATCGATCACGCTCGGCGCGAACACGCCGGCGCGGCTGGTGGATTGGGTCATGTCGATCGGCAGCGCGGCGCTCGGCTCGGCGCTGACGGTGCTGGTGATCTACTTGTGCTATCGCTCGGCCAACAAAATCGTCAGCCTGCTAGGCCGTCTCGGCACCATGGTGGTGTTGCGGCTGTCGGCATTCATCCTGCTGTGCATCGGCATCCAGATTTTCTGGTCGGGATTCACCGGTTTGCTGGTGGAGACGGGGATGCTGCCGCCGTAGAAATTTTCAATGGAGCAACCCGCGCTCGCCGAGCAGGTCCTGCACCAGTTCCAGGCGCAGCACGGGGTTGTCGAGCGCCAGCAAGCCTTGCTTCTGTTCCACGCTCATCGGCAGCATTTCGCTCCAGCGGTTGGCGACCCAGCCGCAATCATCGAGACGATACGGCGCCGCCACCGGGATATCGCTCTCCGGAATGGAGTGGTTCTTCAGCGACGCCAGCAAATTCATCAGTGCGGTGACGGTGTTCTGCAGCTCCTCGGGAATCGCAACGCTCTGATCGTTCTCCAGCGGCTCCACCTGCGCCATCCACAGACCGTGCTTCAACTGCTCCTTGGCGGCGATGCGGAAGCGCGACGTCCCGTTGCAGGAAATGCGCAGCAAGCCCTGCACCGGCGCCGACCACTCCTTGATATGCGCCAGCGTGCCAACCGGCACGAAGCTCTCGACCAGGCCGGGTTTGCGGACTTCGTTGCCGGCCGTCAGCGCGACCACGCCGAACGAAGTGCCGTTGGCGATGCATTTGTTGATCATGTCCAGGTAGCGGACTTCGAAGATCTGCAACGGCAGCCGGCCGTCCGGAAACAGCGCCGAGCCTAGCGGGAAAAGCGGGATGGTTTCCATATAGTGAGGTGATGCTTTGTAATTTCCTAAGAGCGCCGCTCTATGTGCGCAAAACGTAACGATTGTCGCTGATGCATTCATAGCGCTGCACGATGTAGCCGTTGTCGTCGACGCTTTCCAGGTAGACGTCGAATTGCCACAGTCGCGCCATGTGACGGAGGACTTCGTTGGTGCTGTCGCCCAGCGAGCGGCCGTCGCTGCGGAAATGGCGCAAGGTCAGGCTGCGGTTGCCGCGCGTGTTGACCGACCAGACCTGGATATTCGGTTCGCGGTGGTTGATGTCGTACTGCCGTGACAAGGCCTGGCGTACGTACTGATAGCCGCTGTCGTTGTGGATCGCCGAGACTTCCAGCTCGCTGCGGCTCTCATCGTCGAGCACGGCGAACATGCGCATGTCGCGCATCAGTTTCGGCGACAGGTATTGCGCGACGAAGCTCTCGTCCTTGAAGTTGCGCATCACATAGTGCAGCGTGTCCAGCCAGTTGCTGCCGGCCATGTCGGGAAACCACTGCTTGTCTTCGGCGGTCGGGTTTTCGCAGATGCGGCGGATATCGCTCATCATGGAGAATCCCAGCGCGTACGGATTGATGCCGTTGTAATACGGCTTGGTGATCGGCGGCTGGAACACCACGTTGCTGTGCGAGTGCAGGAATTCCATCATGAAGCTGTCAGTCAGCTTGCCCTGGTCGTACATGGTGTTGAGCAGCGTGTAATGCCAGAACGTGGCCCAGCCTTCGTTCATCACCTGAGTCTGCCGCTGCGGATAAAAATACTGGCCGACCTTGCGTACGATGCGAATGACTTCGCGTTCCCACGACTCCAGCAGCGGCGCATTCTTTTCGGCGAAATACAGCAGGTTTTCTTGCGGCTCCGGTGGGAAGCGCTCGTCCACTTGTGCCGCTGCAGTTTCCTTTTTCGCCGGCAGGGTGCGCCACAATTCGTTGACCTGGGATTGCGCATAGGCTTCGCGTTCACTCTGCTGTGCGCGTTCTTGCGCCAGCGACATCCGCTGCGGGCGTTTGTAGCGATCGACGCCGTAGTTCATCAGCGCGTGGCAGGAATCGAGCAGCTCTTCCACACGATCGAAGCCGTAGCGCTCTTCACATTCGGCGATGTAACCTTTGGCGTAGACCAGATAGTCGATGATGGCGCTGGCGTCGGTCCACAGCTGGAACAGGTAATTCCCCTTGAAGAAGGAGTTATGTCCATACGCCGCGTGCGCCACCACCAGCGCCTGCATGGTCATGGTGTTCTCTTCCATCAGATACGCGATGCAGGGATTGGAATTGATGACGATCTCGTACGCGAGGCCCATCTGGCCGCGCTTGTAGTCGCGCTCGGTAGCGAGGAAATGCTTGCCGAACGACCAGTGGCGGTAATTGACCGGCATGCCCGAGGAGGCATAGGCGTCCATCATCTGTTCGGCGGAAATGATTTCCAGCTGAATCGGATAAATATCCAGCTTGTAGCTCGCCGCCACCTTGGCGATTTCCTCGTTGTAGCGTTCGATCAGCTCGAAGCTCCAATCCGACGGGCAGGGCAGGGGATCATGTTTGGGCGGCGCAGTCGGCGGCACAGGCGGCGTGTTCAGTCGCGTATTCATGCATGGACCTGCTTTTCAAAAAGTTCGCGGAAGACCGGATAGATCTCGGACGAGGACTGCACCTTCTTCATCGCAAAGTGCGGATGCTCGTGCAACAACTGCGTGTATTCCGTCCACAGGTTCTGTTCCGGCTCGGCCACCTGGATATAGGCGAAGTAACGGCACATTGGCAGGATCGTTTCCTCCAGGATGCTGCGGCATTTCGGCGAGTCGTCGTTCCAGTTGTCGCCGTCGGAGGCCTGGGCGCCGTAGATGTTCCATTCGCTCGATGGATAGCGCGTCCTGATGATGTCCTGCATCAGTTCCAGCGCGCTGGAGACCACCGTGCCACCGCTTTCCTGCGAGTGGAAGAAGGTCTCCTCATCGACTTCATCGGCGCGCGTGTGATGGCGGATGAACACCACCTCGATGTGTTCGTAATTGCGCGTCAAAAATAGATACAAGAGGATGAAGAAGCGTTTCGACAAATCCTTGCGCTGTTCGTCCATCGATCCCGACACGTCCATCACGCAGAACATTACGGCGCGGCTCGACGGCTGCGGCTGGCGCACGCGGTTGACGTAACGCAGGTCGAACGGATCGATGAAAGGGATGCGCCAGATGCGGCCCTTGAGATGATGGATTTCTTCTTCCAGCAGCAGGATTTCCGGGCGCCGGTCGTCGGGATCCTTCTGGAGCTCGCACAATTGCTCTTCCAGCTCGCGCAGCTTGGCAACCAAGGGACCTCCCAGCGCAATGCGGCGACCCAGCGAGCTGCGCAGCGAACGCACGATGTCGATGTTGGCGGGCGAACCGTCGACCGAGTAACCGGCGCGCATGTTCTTCCAGTTGGGGATCGACATCAGGTTGGTCTGAATCAGGCGCGGCAGCTCCAGGTCTTCGAAGAAGTACTGCATGAATTCTTCGCGCGACAGTTCGAAGGTGAATTCGTCCTGGCTCTCGCCTTCATTGCTGGCGGTGCTGCCGCCATCGCCCGAGCCGCCGCTGCGACGCGGAATGCGGTCGCCCTGCAGGTAATCCTGGTTGCCGGGATGCACAATCTCGCGCTTGCCGCCACGGCCGTGGTGGAAGGCCGGTTCGGAAATATCCTTGCGCGGAATGGTGATGCTCTTGGAGCTTTCGATGTCCTTGATGCTGCGGTCGCGTACCGCTTCGGTAACGGAACGCCGGATATCGCTGCGAAAGCGCCTGAGGAAACGCTCCCGGTTGGCGATGCTTTTATTCTTGCCAGCTAGCCTACGGTCGATGATCTGGTGGAGCAAGTGCTTCTCCCGCTAGTGGGGACCTGCTTTGGATCTCGCTGCGAGCCCTTGATCCGACACCGGCTGACGGTCTCGCGCTTGGATCGAAAACAGGTCCAAAGGCGGGTTGCTTTCAGCTGACGCGTTCTGTCATTGGCAACCCGCGTTCCTGGTTCAAGAGGATTTGCGTACGCGCAAATACCATTCGCACAGCAAGCGCACCTGCTTCGGCGTGTAACCCTTGCTGACCATGCGATTGACGAAGTCTTCGTGCTTTTGCATTTCTTCGGTCGAACCCTTGGCGTTGAAGGAGATCACCGGCAGCAGATCCTCGGTGTTGGAGAACATCTTCTTCTCGATCACCACGCGCAGCTTTTCGTAACTGGTCCACAGCGGGTTCTTGCCGCCGTTGTTGACGCGGGCCCGCAGCACGAAGTTGACGATCTCGTTGCGGAAGTCTTTCGGATTGCTGATGCCGGCCGGCTTCTCGATCTTTTCCAGTTCTGCGTTCAGGGAGGCACGGTCGAAGCTCTCGCCCGTGTCGTGATCGCGGAATTCCTGATCCTGGATCCAGAAGTCGGCATAGGTGACATAGCGGTCGAACACGTTCTGACCGTATTCCGAGTACGACTCCAGGTACGCAGTCTGGATTTCCTTGCCGATGAATTCTGCATAGCGCGAGGCCAGCGTATCCTTGACGAAGGACAGGTATTTTTGCTCCTGCTCGGGCGGGAACTGCTCGCGCTCGATCTGCTGCTCCAATATGTACATCAGGTGCACCGGATTGGCCGCGATCTCGGTGGTGTCGAAGTTGAATACGCGCGACAGGATCTTGAACGCGAACCGCGTCGAGATGCCGGTCATGCCTTCGTCGACGCCGGCGTAGTCGCGGTATTCCTGATACGACTTGGCCTTGGGGTCGGTGTCTTTCAGGTTTTCGCCGTCATACACCTGCATCTTGGAGATCAGGCTGGAGTTCTCCGGCTCGCCCAGACGCGTCAGAATCGAGAACTGCGCCATCATCTTCAGCGTGCCAGGTGCGCAGACGGCCTTGGCCAGCGAGGAGGTGCGCAGCAGTTTTTCGTAGATCCGGATTTCTTCCGATACGCGCAGGCAGTACGGCACCTTGACGATATAGATACGATCAAGCAGCGCTTCGTTGTTCTTGTTGTTGCGGAAGGCCTTCCACTCCGATTCGTTGGAGTGGGCCAGGATGACGCCGTCGAAAGGAATCGCGCCGAAGCCTTCGGTGCCCTTGAAGTTGCCTTCCTGGGTTGCGGTCAACAGCGGATGCAGCACCTTGATCGGCGCCTTGAACATTTCGACGAACTCCAGCAGGCCCTGGTTCGACAGGCACAGGCCGCCGGAATAACTATAGGCGTCGGCGTCGTCCTGCGAGTATTGCTCGAGCTTGCGGATGTCGACCTTGCCGACCAGCGTGGAAATGTCCTGGTTGTTTTCGTCGCCCGGCTCGGTCTTGGAAATCGCGATCTGGCGCAGGATGGACGGATAGCGCTTGACCACGCGGAACTGGCGGATGTCACCGTTGAATTCATGCAGGCGCTTGACGGCCCACGGGCTCAGGATGGATTTGAGGTAGCGGCGCGGGATGCCGAACTGCTCTTCGAGGATCTGTCCATCTTCTTCGTAGTCGAACAGGCCGAACGGCGATTCATTGACCGGCGAGCCTTTGATCGAATAGAACGGGATGTGCTCCATGAGCTGTTTGAGGCGTTCGGCGATGGACGACTTGCCGCCGCCGACCGGGCCCAGCAGATACAGGATCTGCTTCTTTTCTTCCAGGCCTTGCGAGGCATGGCGGAAATAGGCGACCACTTGTTCGATCACTTCTTCCGCGCCGTAAAATTCCTTGAAGGCGGGATAGACCTTGATCACCTTGTTGGCGAACAAGCGCGACAAGCGGGGGTCTTCGCGCGTGTCGACTTTCTCAGGTTCGCCGATCGCCATCAGCATGCGTTCTGCGGCCGATGCGTACACAGCCGGATCGTTCTTGCAAAGACTCAGATACTCTTCAAGCGAAAATTCTTCTTCTCTGGTTTTGTCAAAGCGACTCGCAAAGCTGCTGTAGATATCCATACCACCTCCGTAACTTCAATGAGACAACAAATTGAATACGTGCGTTATGTTTTTAGATTTATCGACCGCGGTTCCCTGAGCATCAGCTCCTGACCAGCTCCAGCAGTTTCACTATCGTGCGCTGCATTGGAATTCCCAATGCTTTTTTCAGTGCGCTGACGATGCGTGCGCGCTTATGAACTTGGACCGGAAAACAAAATTTTCGTTTTTATTCTATTCCTTTTTTTCTGAAGTCATTGTGCTGCTTTTGTTTCAGCGTACTGCTAAATGATTTTCTCGTAGTCGAAAACAACTGTCGTTTTCGGAGCCAGCTTTTCGATATGCAAAAGCGTCGAAATTGTGCGCCGCAGTTTTTGCTATTCCCCTGTTCATTAAATGGTTGAGCGTCATCTGCGGTTGACCTTGTTACGTAATTCAGGCGTGCGGCCTTGCAAGCGAATCGGGGCAGGCTTTGCGCGCTGGTCGGACGAGGTCGGCGGACATCGCGCGGCGCACATTTTTCGTTATCGAAAACCGTCGCAAGAGGCAATGCAAGTTTGATGCCGGGAAATATCCCATCGACAGGATGGAGATAGGAACGAACTGGTATCGGCCAAAATGACGCCGAAATCTTTTTTCAATTGCATGCCTGAAACGTTGCTTTTTTACCATGTGACCGCTTCACAACGGCTAATTCGATAGCTTTCCAGCAAGCTTTGCAATATTTTTGATAGATGGCCTCGATGAACATACTGGGAAAACGGCTCCGGCCCTCTCCCCAGCGCGTTAGCAAGCGATCCGCAGAGAAAGCCCGGCGTAGATAAGTCATTGACAAACAAGTGAAAAATGCAGTCTAATTCAGGGTTCACCATCCGTTGAATTGCGTTCGTGCTGTGGCCTTGCGGTTTCGGCTCTCAAATGCCTCTCTGATCTACAGGAAGAGGCACGCGCAAAAAAACAGAAATTCCGCGGAGATTCCGAAGTATTTTTGCCGATTATTGATTAAGTAAGCGAGTCCAACATGAAACGTACCTACCAACCTTCCGTCGTGCGCCGCAAGCGTACCCATGGTTTCCGTGCCCGTATGGCAACCCGTGGTGGCCGCGCTGTCATCAACGCACGCCGCGCCAAGGGCCGCAAGCGCCTGGCAGCTGTTTGATCCAGGCAATAGCCAGAATCAGTGCGCTGCTGTTCGTGTGACAGGCGATCGTTCCTATCTCTACTCACGCGATCAGAGAATCGTTAAAACGGATGAGTTTTCATCCGTTTTTCGTTTGCGACCGGTGTATCGGACTGCCCATTTCGTCCTGTACGCGCGCAACAACGACTTGCCGCTAGCGCGTCTGGGTGTCGTCGCCGCCAAACGCATGGCGCCGCGCGCGGTCACCCGGAACACGATCAAACGCGTCACCCGCGAATTGTTCCGGCAAACGGCATTGGCATTGCCCCAGATAGATTGCATCGTGCGTTTGTCGAAACCGGTCAACAGCAAGAGCGGACCGGCGACCAACGCCAGACTCAAAGCGGAATTGCGCGACGAGTTGTCACAGTTGTTTGCATTTTTGCTGAACGCGACCGCGTTTGCCAGGAAGCCGGAAAATACGTGATGAAAACGCCTTTGCTCCTGCTGTTACGCGCCTACAAGCTGGGAGTCAGCCCGTATCTCGGGCAGAATTGCCGTTTTTATCCCAGCTGTTCCGACTACGCCGCCGAAGCCATCCGCCTCCACGGTGCATGGAAGGGTAGCGTCCTGGCCGGCAAGCGCCTGTGCAAATGCCATCCCTGGCATCCCGGCGGACTCGATCCGGTACCTGAGTCCACCACATCAGATTCCTCCTCTCCCACTGTAGCCGCTGGCGGCTGCAGCCACTCCTGATTTATTGGTCAATACTCTTATGGATATCAAACGTACCGTCCTGTGGGTTGTCTTCTCGTTTTCCCTGCTGCTGCTCTGGGATAGCTGGCAACGTCATAACGGCAAGCCGTCGATGTTTTTCCCGACGACGACCCAAGAGGCGACTCCGGCTGCCGCCGGCGCTGACCCGTCCAAATCGCCTGTGCCGCAAGCGGCTGGCGCCGCCGGCACAACCGCCGGCGCAGCTGACGTTGCAGGCGGCTTGCCTGCCGCCAAGGGTGAAACCATCACCATCACGACCGACGTCGTCAAGGCCGACATCGATACCGTCGGCGGCGAACTCAAGCGTCTGGAACTGCTGAAGCACCGCGACACCGTCGATCCGACCAAGAACCTGGTCTTGTTCGATTCGAGCGCCGGTCACACCTATCTGGCTGAATCCGGCCTGATCGGCGGTCCGTTCCCGAACCACAAGTCGATCTTCACCGCCAAGCCGGGCGCACGCGCGCTGGACAACGGCAACGAAGTCCAACTGGTGCTGGAAGCGCAGGAAAACGGCGTCAAGCTGACCAAGACCTACACCTTCAAGCGCGGCGACTACTCGATCGACCTGAAGCACACCGTCACCAACGACAGCGCCGCGGCGATCACTCCTTCGCTGTACCTGCAACTGGTGCGCGACGGCAACAAGCCGGGCGGCGAATCGCACTTCTACAGCACCTTCACCGGTCCTGCCGTGTACACCGATACCGACAAGTTCCAGAAGCTGACCTTCGAGAAGATCGAAGAAGGCAAGGAACAGCACGCCAACAAGGCCGACAACGGCTGGATCGCGCTGGTGCAGCACTATTTCGTGTCAGCCATCATTCCGCCTGAAAAAGCGCAGCGCGACATCTTCACCAAAAAGATCGGCACCAACCTGTACGCCGTCGGCAACATCCTGCCGCTGGGCGCAGTTGCTCCGGGCGCCAGCGTCACCATGGACGCGCGCCTGTACTCCGGTCCGCAAGAATCGTCCGTATTGGAAAAGACCACTCCGGGCCTGGAGCTGGTCAAGGACTACGGCTGGCTGACCATCATCGCCAAGCCGATCTTCTGGCTGATGATCCACATCCACGCCTACGTCGGCAACTGGGGCTGGACCATCATCCTGCTGACCATGCTGATCAAGGCGGTGTTCTTCCCGTTGTCGGCTGCCAGCTATCGCAGCATGGCCAAGATGAAGGCCGTCACGCCCAAGATGACCGCGATCCGCGAGCGTCACAAGGGCGATCCGCAGGCGATGAACCGCGAAATGATGTCGCTGTACAAGACCGAGAAGATCAATCCGCTGGGCGGCTGTCTGCCGATCGTGATCCAGATCCCGGTGTTCATTTCGTTGTACTGGGTGCTGCTGGCCAGCGTGGAAATGCGCGGCGCGCCATGGTTGGGCTGGATCCACGATCTGACCGCACCTGATCCGTTCTACATCCTGCCGGTGCTGATGGCTGTCTCGATGTTCATCCAGACCAAGCTCAACCCGACCCCTCCGGATCCGGTGCAGGCCAAGGTCATGATGTTCATGCCTATCGTGTTCTCGGTGATGTTCTTCTTCTTCCCGTCCGGCCTCGTGCTGTACTGGGTCGTGAACAACGTCCTGTCGATCACGCAGCAATGGGTCATCACCCGAAAAATGCAGACAGGCAAGGCTTAACGACCTGCTTGTAAGTCACTTGTTAGTCGAAAAAGCCCGTGGCATGATTTTCACGGGCTTTTTTTTCGTCTCTGTTTTCCGATTTTTTGAAAAGTAGTGCGCATCATGACTCTCGATACTTCTCCCATTGCCGCCATCGCCACCGCCCCCGGACGCGGTGGCATCGGCGTGGTCCGTCTCTCCGGTAAAAATCTGTGGCCGCTGGTACAGGCCGTCTGCGGCAAGGATGAAAGCACGCTGGCGCCGCGCCACGCCAGCTATCTGCCGTTCAAACGCGCCGACGGCAGCCTGATCGACCAGGGCCTGGCGATCTACTTCAAGGCGCCGCATTCCTATACCGGCGAAGATGTGCTGGAACTGCAAGGCCACGGCGGCCCGGTGGTCATGCAAATGCTGCTGGCGCGCTGCCTCGAAGCCGGCGTCGACATCGGCCTGCGCCTGGCCGAGCCGGGTGAATTCACCCAGCGTGCTTTCCTCAACGACAAGCTTGATCTGGCGCAGGCCGAAGCGGTCGCCGACCTGATCGAAGCGTCCACCGAAGCAGCCGCCAAGTCGGCTTCGGAATCGCTGTCAGGCGCGTTCTCCAAGGTCATTCACGATCTGGTGAGCAAGGTTACCAATCTGCGTATGCTGGTCGAGGCAACCTTGGATTTCCCCGAGGAAGAAATCGACTTCCTTGAGCAATCCGACGCCCGCGGCCAGCTCGCCGCCATCCGCGCCACGCTCGACGACGTCTTCATGCATGCCTCGCAAGGCGCGCTGTTGCGCGACGGCCTCAACGTCGTGCTGGCCGGCAAGCCCAACGTCGGCAAGTCCTCGCTGCTGAACGTGCTGGCCGGCTCCGACGTCGCCATCGTCACGCCGATTGCCGGCACCACGCGCGACAAGGTTACCGAGACCATCCAGATCGAAGGCATGCCGCTCAACATCATCGATACCGCCGGTATACGCGAAGCCGATGAAGATGGCAGCGGCCCCGACGAAGTTGAGCGCATCGGCATCGAACGCACCTGGGGCGAAGTCGCCAAGGCCGATGTCATCCTGCACATGCTCGACGCCGACCGCGGTCCGACACTGGAAGATGAAAAGATCACCGAGCGTTTCCCCGACGGCGTGCCGGTCATCCGCATCTGGAACAAGATCGACCGCTCCGGCCACAAGCCCGCGGTCGACAAGATGTCGGACGCCACGCATATTTACCTGTCCGCCACCGACCAGGTCGGCATCGACTTGCTGCGCGGCGAATTGCTGCGCATCGCCGGCTGGCAGCAGACGGTGGAATCGCGCTACCTCGCACGCGAACGCCATCTGATCGCCTTGAAGTCCGCGCGCGACTATCTGGAAAGCGCCGCCATGCACGCCTCGGTCGACAATCAGGCCAGCGACAAGTCTCTGGATTTGTTTGCGGAAGAATTGCGCCTGGCGCAGGAGCGCCTGAGCAGCATCACCGGCAAGTTCACGCCGGATGATCTGCTGGGCGTGATTTTCTCGCGCTTCTGCATCGGTAAATAAGGTGGCGCGACCTGCGGGGAAGTATGCGAACACAATCCTGTAACGGATGTTACAGGGTGTAAAAACCATAGGTGAGCAGGGAAGGGGGCGTTATCTTGAGCACTCCCTCCCCTCCAATTCATCACCCCCCTGAGGATTGGATTTAACCCGCGCGCCGCAAGGCCGCGGGTTTTTTTCTGGGCGACGCTGATAGCGTGAACGGCGCGTCAGACTTCTTCGGAACGATCGTGCGGCGCGGTCTGCAGGATGGCCGCCGGCGGATACAATTGCAGCGCGTTATGCAGCTTGCCGATGGCGCGGCACATGTCTTCGAAGCCGCTGGCTTCCACTTTCGATTTGAACTGGTAAATCGTGCCGTCGACCCAGACTTCGCGCTCGGCTTCTCTGAGTATGTTCATGTTTGTCTCCATCTCATTTTTGTGAGGGAATGGTAGCACGGTGGTCCGGCAGCGCAATACGGTGGCGGTTTTTGCGACACATCATTGGATCCTTCTGCAGCTTGTTCATCTGCTGAAAAATGCAAACCGGCGCTATACCGACGCACTTTTTCACGTCGCCTGCAGAGCCTGAAAACAACTGCTAAGATGCCCCTCTGCCCGATGCCGCAGAGCAGCATCTTTCCCATTTTTCAGGAGTCTTCATGTCGCAAACCAACCCACGCGTTGCCGATCATCCCATCGATCCACAATTCCTGAACCGCTGGTCGCCGCGCGCCTACACCGGCGCCGACATCTCCGAAGAAACCGTGCTGAGTTTCCTCGAAGCCGCACGCTGGGCGCCGTCGTCCTACAATTCGCAGCCATGGCGCTTCGTCTACGCGCGTCGCGGCACGCCGCAATGGGACAGCCTGCTGGGCTTGCTCAACGACTTCAACCGCAGCTGGGCGGACAAGGCCTCGGTGCTGATCATCGTGTTGTCCAAGACCACCTTCACGCCGCCCGGTGCCGCTGCGCCGGGACCTGCGCCGACACATTCCTTCGACGCCGGTTCGGCTTGGGCCTACCTGGCGCTGCAAGCGAGCCTGTCGGGTTGGCATGCACACGGCATGGCAGGTTTCGATAAGGAAAAAACCCGAACCGAACTGGGCATTCCCGCTGACTTCGCCATTGAAGCTGCAGTTGCGATCGGTAAAATCGGCGACAAATCGATCCTTCCGGAAGGCCTGCAAGCCCGCGAACTGCCGTCTCCGCGCGAGCCGCTGAGCAAATTGGCGTTTGAAGGTAAATTTCAGGGTTAATTTGTAGAAAAGTACTGGAATTCCTGGAAAAGCTCCGCTATAATTGCGGTCTTTCAGCGAGACTGAAAACCAGATCTGGAGTGGTAGTTCAGTTGGTTAGAATACCGGCCTGTCACGCCGGGGGTCGCGGGTTCGAGCCCCGTCCGCTCCGCCAAAACACAAACGCCTGCTTAGTGCAAACTAAGCAGGCGTTTTTGTTTGTATTTTCATATTCATGCCCGAAGGGCATGCATTATGCGGAGCGGAGAGAGCCGCCTGCGCGGCTCTCGGCGGGGCTCGAAGGGATTCGCTTGCAAGCGAATCGGCGGCCTGCGGAACGTAGGCGAGCCCCAATGCCCCGCAAAAGTAAAAGCCCCGCTTAGTGCAAACTAAGCGGGGCTTTTACGTCGTACAAGAGTCAAAGAGTTTAGTCGAGTTTACTTCCCCTTCCTCTCCGTACTCAACTGCTCAATCACATGCCGCGGCGCCTCGGCATAATGCTTGAACTCCATCGTGTAAGTAGCGCGCCCCTGCGTCGCCGAACGCAAGGAAGTCGAGTACCCGAACATCTCCGACAGCGGCACTTCGGCCTTGATGATCTTGCCGCCGCCACCGGCAATTTCATCCATGCCCTGCACCATGCCGCGTCGTGACGAGAGATCGCCCATCACGCTGCCGGCGTAGTCTTCCGGCGTTTCCACCTCGACCGCCATCATCGGCTCCAGCAGCACCGGATTGGCCCGGCGCATGCCTTCCTTGAACGCCATCGAACCGGCCATGCGGAAGGCATTTTCGTTCGAGTCGACGTCATGGTAAGAACCGAAGGTCAGCGTCGCACGGATGTCGACCACCGGATAACCGGCCAGCACGCCGCTGCCCAGTGTTTCCTGGATGCCCTTGTCGACCGCCGGAATGAATTCGCGCGGCACCACGCCGCCCTTGATGGCGTCAACAAACTCGTAGCCTGTACCAGGCGGCAGCGGTTCCAGCTTCAGCACCACGTGGCCGTACTGGCCGCGTCCGCCGGATTGCTTGACGAATTTGCCTTCGACATCTTCAATCGTCTTGCGAATCGCTTCGCGGTAAGCCACCTGCGGCTTGCCGACGGTGGCTTCGACGTTGAACTCGCGCTTCATGCGATCGACCAGGATTTCCAGATGCAGCTCGCCCATGCCGGAAATGATGGTCTGGCCCGATTCCTCATCGGTACGCACGCGGAACGATGGATCTTCCTGCGCCAGGCGATTCAGGGCGATGCCCATCTTTTCCTGGTCGGCCTTGGTCTTCGGTTCCACTGCCTGCGAAATCACCGGCTCAGGGAAGACCATGCGTTCCAGGATGATCACGTGATCCGGATCGGTCAGCGTGTCGCCGGTGGTGACATCCTTCAGCCCGACCGCAGCCGCGATGTCGCCTGCATACACTTCCTTGATTTCCTTGCGCTCATTCGCATGCATTTGCAGGATGCGGCCGAGGCGTTCCTTCTTGCCCTTGATCGGGTTGTAGACGGTGTCGCCGGAATTGACCATGCCCGAATACGCACGGAAGAAAACCAACTGGCCGACGAACGGGTCGGTCATGATCTTGAACGCCAGCGCCGAGAATTTTTCGTCATCGGAAGGGTGGCGTTCAATCTCATTGTCGTCTTCATCGTGACCCTTGATCGCCGGCACGTCGATCGGCGACGGCAGGTAATCGATCACGGCGTCGAGCATGGCTTGCACGCCCTTGTTCTTGAAAGCGCTGCCGGCCAGCATCGGCACGATCTCGCCGGCGATGGTGCGCAGGCGCAGGCCGTGCTTGACGTCTTCTTCGGTCAGCGGCGTGCCGCTGAGGTATTTTTCCAGCAGCTGTTCATTGGCTTCGGCGGCCTGTTCGATCATCTTGTCGTGCCACTCGCGCGCAGTCTCTTCCAGCTCGACCGGAATCGGCTGGTATTCGAACTTCACGCCCTGGCTGGCTTCATCCCAGATGATCGCTTTCATCTTGACCAGATCGATCACGCCCTGGAAATGGTCTTCCGCACCGATCGGAATCTGGATCGGCACGGCATTGCCTTTCAGGCGGTCGCCGATCTGTTTCTGCACGCGGAAAAAGTCCGCGCCGATACGGTCCATCTTGTTGACGAAGGCCATGCGCGGCACGCCATATTTGTTCGCCTGGCGCCACACGGTTTCGGATTGCGGCTGCACGCCGCCGACCGAGTCGTAGACCATGACCGCGCCGTCGAGAACGCGCATCGAGCGTTCGACTTCGATGGTGAAGTCGACGTGGCCCGGCGTGTCGATGATGTTGATGCGGTGTTCCGGATAATTGCCGGCCATGCCTTTCCAGAAGGCGGTGGTGGCCGCGGAGGTGATGGTGATGCCGCGTTCCTGCTCCTGCTCCATCCAGTCCATGGTCGCAGCGCCGTCATGCACTTCGCCAATCTTGTGATTGACGCCGGTATAAAACAGGATGCGCTCGGTGGTGGTGGTTTTACCGGCATCGATGTGCGCACTGATACCAATGTTCCGGTAATGTTCTATACGGGTCTTGCGTGTCATGACATTTTCCTTTTCGTTGCATCGTTGGATGGAACCGGCAGAAAGCAATCGCGGCGGAGTCACATTATGCGCATATTTTTGCATCCTATGCTGTCCGCCGTACTGGCTGATCGGCGCTGAAAGTCCGAACTGCAATTCTTCCCAGGTTCTTCTGGCGGCTTTCTTTCCTGCAAGACAACAGCAAGACCGGAAGCCTGCGCATCATCATAGTTTGTATTTATGTAATGCGTGTTACATAATAGATTTTCACTGAAAATCTTGTCAAGGTATTTTTGTAATTCAAGTTATATTAAGCTACACTGGGCGTTGATATCCCATGCAGTCGTTGTAAAAAAGGAGAATTCCCATGCAGCAAACAAGAGGGCGGCCGCGCAGTTTCGACCGAGACGAAGCGTTACGCCTGGCAATGCAGGTTTTTTGGAACAAGGGTTACGAAGGCACCACCATGGCCGACCTGACGGCCGCCATCGGCGTCAAGGCGCCGAGCCTGTACGCCGCGTTCGGCGACAAGAATGCGCTGTTCCGCGAAGCCATCGATTTCTATTCGGCAACCACCGCCATCGGGCCGATCAACGCCTTGAAAGAGGGCAAGGGCATGCGCGAGGATTTGCACAACATGTTGCAAACCAGCGTCGCGTTGTATGCCGACCCGGCCAACGGCAAGGGCTGCATGGTGGTCGTCTCGGCCATCAATTGCGCCCCTGAAAATGCCGCCCATGCCGAAGAAATGACGGTGCGCCGCCAGAAGAAGCGGCAGGAGCTGGTCAAGCGTTTCCGCAAGGCGCAGGAGCAGAATGAAGTGAGCGCCGACGCCGACATCGACGGCCTGGCCGATTTTTACACCGCCGTCCTGCACGGCCTGTCGCTGAGCGCGCGCGACGGCGTCAGCTGCGAGCGTCTGGCCGGCACCATCTGTCACGCCATGAAGGCGCTCGATGCGGTGCTGGTTACGCCGAAGAAAAAGCGCACAGTGCAATAGACAGCAGAATTCCGCAGCGCCATCAAAAACGCCGGGCCGATCTTGCGATCGCCCGGCGTTGTTCGTTGGCGGAATTGGCAGAGACGAATCAGGCCGCAGCAGCCAGTGCCGCAGAGCCGTCGTTCTCGCGCAATTGTCCACCCAGCGCTTCGATCAGGTCGGCCAGCATCTTGCTGACTTCCCCGGTCATCAACATGAAGTCGCTGTCAAAACGCTCGTCGTCGTTCTTCGATGTGACGTCGCTGTCTTCCTTCAACACGTCCAGCGGCGTGATCTTCTTCACGCTCAGGTTTTCGGTCAGCACGAACGACACGCGGTCGTTCCAGGTCAGCGCCAGGCGCGTGCATTGCTTGCCCGATTCGATGTGGCGCTGCACGTCTTCCGGCTCCAGCGTGTGGCGCACGAAGCGTACGGTCGCCTTGCTGTCGCCGCTGGCACGCAGTTCGGTGTCCTGATCGACGGTGAAGCCGCTCGGCGCTTCGTCCGAGGCCAGCCAGTCGGTCATCGACGACAAGGGTGAGCGCACCGTGCGCAGCGTTTCCAGCGGGAACTTCGGGATCGCCTTGAGCAGCAGCTTCAACACTTCTTCAGCCTTGCCGGGGCTGCCGGCATCGACGATCAGCCAGCCGTTGACCGGGTCGATCCAGGTCCAGGTGCTGCGCACGATGCTGAAGGCGCGCGGCAGCAACTCATCGGTGACCTGCTCTTTCAATTCCTTGGTCTGCTTGCGGCCCGGCGCGAAACCTTGTTGTTCTTCCAACTCGGCGGCGCGCGCCTTGGTCACCTGATTGATCACGGTGCTCGGCAGCAGTTTCTTTTCAGTGTCCAGCTTGAGCAGGAACTGACGATTGACGACATGCACCAGGCGTTCGTTGCCGCGCGGCGAAACCCAGCCCTGCGACTGCATTTCCAGGCTGGAGCAGGCGGCAAAGGCCTGCGGAGCGAGATTGGATTCGAGCTGGTCGGCGCTGATGGCCCAAGGGGCCGGAAGGCGATAAATCTGAAGGTTCTTAAACCACATGGCGTTCTGGCAAAAGCGTCCATTTTACACGCAGCTTGAGGGGCCTCCGATATTCCCGCCGACTTTATCTGCGTGCGCTGGCGCAGGCCGCATGCAGCCTGATTCGGCTATTCGAACCCGAGTTCGCCTTGCGAAAAATCCTCGCGTTCGGGCGCGCCGTCGTTCTTCGACAGGGCTCCCACGCGCACGCCCAGCAGCCGGATGCGCTGCTCCAGCGGCACCCGCCGCAGGCATTCGCCGGCGGCGCGCCGGATCGCGGCGGGGTCGTTCACGGATGCCGGCAAGGTGACATCGCGCGTCACCGTAGAGAAATCGGCGTAGCGCAGCTTGATGCCGATGGTGCGTCCAAGATAACCCTTGCGGTGCAGGTCTTCCGACACGCGCGTGCACAGCGCGGTGAAAATTTCGGACAGCTTGTCGCGGTCATGACGCGCATGCAGGTCGCGCTCGAAGGTGGTTTCGCGGCTGATCGACTTCGGCTCCGAGCTGGTCGTGACCGGCCGGTCATCGATGCCTTGCGCAACATTGCCGAGCCAGGCCGAATAGCTGCGGCCGAAATGATCCTGCAACAGGCCGGCGTCGGTGCGCGCCAGGTCGCCGATGGTGAGGATGCCGAGCGCGGTCAGCTTCTCGGCCGCCTTGGGACCGATGCCGTTGATCTTGCGCGCCGGCAGCGGCCAGATGCGCGTGGGCACGTCGGCCATGGTCAGGATGGTCAGGCCGTTGGGTTTTTCCAGGTCTGAGCAGATTTTGGCGAGCAGCTTGTTGGGGGCGATTCCGATCGAGCACGACAGACCGGTGGTTTCGTTGACGGCGTTCTTGATGCGCGTGGCCAGTGCGCGCGTTTCTTCGTCGTGTTCGCTGAGGTCGATGTAGATTTCATCAATCCCGCGATCCTCGATCAGCGGGGCGATACTCGCAACGGCCTTCTTGAACAGCCGGGAATAGTGACGATAAGAATCGAAATCCACCGGCAGCAGGACGGCGTCGGGCGCCAGCTGCGCCGCCTTCATCATGCCCATGGCGGAAAACACGCCGAGAGCGCGCGCTTCATAGGTGGAGGTAGTGATGACACCACGCCCGACGTAGTCGCGCAGGATGGAAAACTCGCGCGTACCGTCTTCGCGCATCACCGGCTGGTGCACCGAGCGGCCGCCGATGACCACGGCCCGGCCGCGCAATTCCGGATAGCGCAGCAACTCCACCGATGCATAGAACGCATCCATGTCGAGGTGCGCAATGCGGCGGGCGTTGGCAGTCATGAAGTTCGGTTGAGATAACTTGAGCACGGCGCATTGCCGTACGCCGCATCAATAATGCGGTGGTCTTTCATTCTCGATGCTGCGCGGCTCGCTTGCACTGTTGGCGGCGTCCTTCACCTGCCGCGCCAGCGCGGTCAGCAGTTTTTCGAGCTCGTCGATTTTCTTTTGCTGCTCGTAGACAATCTTGTTGAGTGTATCGACGGTATCTTCCTGATGCGTCAGTTTCAGTTCGATGTCGACCAGACGTTCTTCGTCGATCATGGTGTGTTCTCCTGTGCGGCCGGCGTGTCGCCGAGCCAACGTAATGCGCCTTGTGCGGCCTTGCGACCGCTGGCGAAGCAGGCGGTCAGCAGGTACCCGCCGGTCGGCGCTTCCCAATCCAGCATCTCGCCGGCGCAGAATACGCTCGGCGCCTGACGCAGCATCAGGTGATGTTCATCCGCGTCCTGCATCGCCTCGAATGGTACACCGCCGGCACTGCTGATGGCTTCGTCTATCGGCCGTGGCGCGCGCAATTTGACCGGCAACTCCTTGATCGCCTGCGCCAGCTTGTGCATATCCTGGAAATCTTCCGCGCTGGTGCATTCGCGCAGCAGCGCCGCCTTTGCACCCTTGAGTTTGAGCCGGCTCTGCAGATTGCTGGACATCGAGCGGGCGCCGCGCGGATGTTGCAGCTCGCTCAGTACGCGCGCCGGCAGCCAGTCCGGCAGCAGATCGAGATACAGCGTGGCCGGCGCGGACGGCGTGATGGCGTCGCGCAAAGGCGCAGACAGGGCATAGATCAGGCCGCCTTCGATGCCGGTATCGGTGATGATGCATTCGCCCTGGCGGCGCAGCGGTGTGCCGTCGCTGAGGATGACGGTGGCGGCGACGGTTTTGAGCGGTTCGCCGGCGGCGCGGCTGCGGAAATGCTCGCTCCAGTCGACGTCGAAGCCGCAGTTCGACGGCCGCAGGGGCGCCAGATCGACGCCGCGTTCGGCCAGCAGCGGCATCCATGCGCCATCCGAGCCGAGGCGCTTCCAGCTGCCGCCACCCAGCGCAAGAATGGTGGCCGCTACGGCTGCGGTCGTGGAAATTTCACCTTCGGGCGTGGCGAAGCGCAACTTGCCATCCGCATCCCAACCTTGCCAGCGATGCCGCATGTGGAAGCGCACACCCGCTTCGCGCAGGCGATGCAGCCAGGCGCGCAACAGCGGCGCGGCCTTCATGTCGGTCGGGAAAACACGTCCGGAACTGCCCACGAAGGTGTCGATTCCGAGTCCGTGTATCCACGTGCGCAAATCTTCGGGCGTGAAATCCTTGAGCAATGCGGCAACTTCATTGCGGCGCGCGCCGTAGCGCGAGAGGAAGCCGTCGAGGTCTTCCGAATGGGTGATGTTCATGCCGCCCTTGCCGGCCAGCAGGAACTTTCGGCCCACCGAAGGCATGGCGTCGTAGAGGTCGACCTGCACGCCGGCCAGCGCCAGTACTTCGGCGGCCATCAGGCCGGCCGGACCACCGCCGATGACGGCGACCGGGGCAGTGCGAGCGGGGTCAGTGGCGGGATGGGGCACTGTATTTCTTTTCCAGTCTGGCCACCAGCATGGCCAGGCAAATCGTCATGCTGAAATACACCACCGAAATCGTGATGTACGGCTCCCAGTAGCGCGAATAACTGCCTGCCACGGTGCGCGCGGCGTAGGCTAGTTCTGCCAGGCCGATGGTCGACACCAGTGAGGAATCCTTGAGCAGCGTGATGGCTTCATTGCCCAGCGGCGGCAGCATGCGGCGGAACGCCTGCGGCAAAATGATGTAGCGCATGCGCAGGCGATAGCCCATGCCAAGACTCGATGCCGCATAGCTCTGGCCGCGGTCGATCGACTGGATGCCGGCGCGGAAGATTTCGGAGATGTATGCCGCAGCATTGAGCGACAAGGCCACGATGCCCGACACGAATGCGCCGTAATCCTGCTTGATGGTGCGCGCCAGTTCGCCGGAAATCAGCAGGCCGTTGTCCTGGTGGATCAGCACCGGCATCACGGCGAAATGGATCAGCAGGATCTGTACGAACAACGGCGTGCCGCGGAAGAAGGCGACGTAGAAGCCGGCGATCCACTTGGTGACGCGCAGGATGTATTTCCACACGCCGTGCCGCACGTCGGCCAGCCGCAGCATGCCCAGCAGGAGGCCCATCACGGTGCCCGCGACAATGCTGATCACGGCCACTTCGAGCGTCATGAAGAAGCCCTTGATGAACAGCGGCGCGTAGCCTTCGATGATGCTCCAGCGGAAATCCATGGCGGAAAATTGTATGGTGGACATGAAAAATGCGCAATCCGGCGGACTGCGCATTTGTCGGGATTATACCGTAGCGCCGCCGCCGCACTGTGATTGCGGCGGCTGCACTACGGCCTGCAAAGATGTTATTTCTTGGCGCCGAAGTACTGCGTGCTGATCTTGTCGAAAGTGCCGTCGGCCTTCAGGTCGGCCATGCCCTTGTTGACCTTGTTGAGCAACTCGGTGTTGCCCTTGCGCACGGCGATACCGTAATACTCTTTCGGGAAGTTGGCGTCCGACACGGTGCGCAGCTTGCTCGACGGATTGTTGGTGATGTAGTTCTTGACCACGGCGTCGTCGGCGACCACGGCGTCAACACCGCCGGTTTCCAGTTCCTTCAATGCCAGCGGGGTGGAGTCGAGGCGCTTGATGTTGGGATTGTTCTTGCCCAGCAATTGCTGCACGATCTCGTCGCCCGAGGTCGCGCTCTGCACGCCGACCTTGAGGTTCTTGAGGTCGTCGAACTTCTGCACCTTGGCGTCGGCTGCCGGCACTGCGATCAGCTGGCTTGCTTCGAAATACGGCTCGGAGAAGTCGACGGTCTGCTTGCGCTCGTCGGTGATGGTGATGGCGGAGATCAGCAGGTCGCGATCGCCTTGCGCCAGGAAGTTGAAGAAGCCTTCGAACGGCGTCGGCACGAACTTCACTTCGATGCCGATCTTTTGCGCCAGCGCCTTCATCACGTCGATATCGAAGCCGACCACTTCCTTCTTTTCGTTTTCCGCCGAGAACGGCGCATAGGCGGACTCCACGCCGACCAGGTAGACCTTGGCGGCAGCGGCGGCGGGCGCTTGCGCTGCTTCGTCTTTCTTGCCGCAAGCGGACAGTGCGGCGACGGCGGCGACCAGCGCCAGTGCAGGAGCGAATTGCTTGAAGTACTTGTTCATGACCAACCTTGTAAAAATAGGAACAGCAGATGAAAACAGGGCCCGGGTAGGCCGCCGCCGCGCAAGCGCATCGGGGTGTCGGAAAGGGGAGGATTGTAAACGTTTACGGTCCGGTTCAACGCCATTTGCAGCGCAAAATAAGGTGCAATCGCGTTTTCGATGCGCGGATATTGAAAAATGTGCAACAAATGTGGGAGGGCGAGGGCCTGTCCGCCGTACAGGGGCGGACAGCTAAAGCCGGCAGCCTATTGCTCAGGGCGTCGGACGGTCTGGAAAATGTATTTGAGGGCATCGCCGATGGTCGATTCCCACACCGGCCAGGCATGGGCGCCGTTGACGATGCGCAGTTCGGCCGGTTGCTTGTTCTTGCGCAGCAGCGCATAGAACTGGGTGGCTTCGCTCTCGATCATGAAGTCGTCATCGTCGCCGGAGTTGATGTACATCGGCACTTTGATGTTCTTCTTCAGGAATTCGTCCCACAGCGCCGGATAATTGTGCGCCTTCCAGATGGCCGGATCGAAGTCGGGTGAGCCGAACACCTTGACGAAGCGCGCCGATGAGGTGGCAGGCGGCTCCGGATTATAGATGGCCGGGCTCAGCAGCGCGGCGGCCTGGAATTTTTCCGGATACTTGAGCGCAAAACGCATGGCGCCATAACCGCCCATCGACAGCCCGCCGACCAGGCGACCGTCGCGTCCGGTCAGGGTGCGAAAGCGTTTCTGCACTTGTGGAATCAGATCGGCAAAAAAGGCGGTCTCGACTTTTTCCTTGAGGTCAACGAACCAGGTGGTGCCGGCGTCCGGCATGATGATGATAGCCGGGGGAATATCGCCGGAGGCAATCAGCGCGTCGGCAGTGGCCTGAATGCGTCCCTTGACCGGCCAGTCATTGCGATGGCCGTCATTGCCGTGCAGCAGATACAGCACCGGGTAACGCAGGTTGGATGTTTCATAGCCGGTCGGCAGGTAGACGTTGTAGTTCCATGCGCGTCCCAATGCGGGCGACTGGAATTCGACGTTGGTGATGCTGCTCGCCTGTGCGCCGGCAGATGCCAGCAATAGCATTGTCAGCAGCGCAAGTAGTGAACGATATGACCGGGCAAGCGGTTTCCTGAAAATGGACAGCATGTCTTCTCCTCCTTATTGTTGTCGGAGACTGCGGATGCCTGGATGTCATCTCACAGCCGGGGCATTGCCCCGCAGAAAATTATACGCGGTGCAGGTGGGTCAGTCGTTGGACGGCGTCGGCGTGCTGCGCGGCTGTTGCAGCAAGGCCTTCAGGTTGGCCAGCCGGTTCTGCGGCGTGATTTTTTCCTCTTCCTTGGGTACGGCGTCGCCGACATCGAGGTTCATTTCCTTGATGAAGCGCGACGGGTCGCAGGCGGTGAATTCACGTGCGCGCTTGCGCCGTTTGCACCAAGTGATCTGCAGGCTGCGCTGGGCGCGCGTGATGCCGACGTACATCAGGCGGCGTTCTTCTTCGATCCGTGCGGCGATGGTCTCGGCCGGCGCGTCGGGATCGCCCTTGTGCGGCAAGATGCCTTCCTCCACGCCGATCAGGAACACGTGCGGATATTCCAGGCCCTTGGAGGCGTGCAAGGTCGACATGCGCACGGCGTCCTGCTCTTCATCCTTGCCTTCGAGCATGGTCATGAGCGCAACCATCTGGGTCAGTTCCAGCAAGTTCTTTTCTTCGCCTTCGCCGTCCTTGCCGCCGCAGCCGCGCTCCTTGAGCCAACTGGTGAAGTCGACCACGTTCTGCCACTTGCTTTGCGCCTGGCGTTCGTCGAAGGCGTCGTAGCAGTAGCCTTCGTAGTTGATCGCTTCCATCATGTCGTCGAGTACCTGCGCGGCGTTCTCGCCGCTGCCGGACGGACCCGGGCGGCTGGCGCGCGATTCGAGATTGTTGATGAAGTCGCAGAACTGGCGCAGCGGCAGCAATTGCTTGTCGGGCAGCTTGTCTTCCAGCGCGCCCTTGTACACGGCTTCAAACAGCGAGCACTGCCACTGGCCGGCAACCGTGCCGAGTACTTCCAGCGTGGCCTGGCCGATGCCGCGGCGCGGCGTGGTGACGGCGCGGATGAAGGCAGGATCGTCGTCCTGGTTGGCGATCAGGCGCAGGTAACTGATGATGTCCTTGATTTCGGCGCGATCGAAGTAACTCTGGCCGCCCGACATCACATAAGGAATGCGTTCGCGCCGCAGGGCTTTTTCGAAGATGCGCGCCTGGTGGTTGCCGCGGTACAGGATCGCGTAGTCGGAGAATTTGGCACGGCGCTCGAAGCGATGCGCCGACAGCATGATGGCGACCTGGTCGGCCTCGGCCTCGTCGTCGTCCATCGCCATCACCTTGACCGGATCACCCAGTCCGTGTTCCGACCAGAGCGCTTTTTCAAACAGCTTGGGATTGTTGGAAATCACCGAGTTGGCGGCTTGCAGAATGCGCGTGCTGGAGCGGTAATTCTGCTCCAGCTTGATCAGGTGCAGATTGGGAAAATCGATCTGCAGCGTCTTCAGATTCTCGATGGTGGCGCCGCGCCAGGCGTAGATCGCCTGGTCGTCGTCGCCCACGGCGGTGAACATCGGCTTCTTGCCGATACCGCTGACCAGCAGCTTGACCAGCTCGTACTGGCAGGTATTGGTGTCCTGGTATTCATCCACCAGCAGATAGCGCAGGCGCCGCTGCCAGCGGTCGCGCACTTCTTCATTACCCCGAAACAGCTCCACCGGCAGGCGGATCAGATCGTCGAAGTCGACCGCCTGATACGCCGAGAGCGTGGCGACATAGCTGCGATAGATGCGCGCGGCCACCGCTTCTTCTTCGTCAACCGCGTTCCTGAGCGCAAGCTCGGGGTCGATCAGGCCGTTCTTCCACAGCGACATCGCATTCTGGATGCGGCGGATCAGTTGCTTGTCGGTCGTTACCGCCAGATCCTGCACCAGCGAGAAACAATCGTCGCTGTCCATGATCGAAAAGCGATCCTTCAACCCCAGGTGTTTGGCTTCCTGGCGCAAAATTTTTACACCCAGCGAATGGAAGGTCGACACCGTCAGATGCTTGGCCTGTTTCGGTTCCTTGAGCAGCTTGGCGATGCGCTCCTGCATTTCCAGCGCGGCCTTGTTGGTAAAGGTCAGCGCGGCGATGTGGCGCGATTCGTAGCCGCAATTCTCGATCAGGTGGGCGATCTTCTGCGTGATGACGCGCGTCTTGCCCGAGCCGGCGCCGGCCAGCACCAGGCAAGGGCCGTTCATGTACAAAACGGCTTCGCTTTGCGGCGCGTTGAGACCAAATGCGGGGGCGGAAGACATGCAGGGATCGATTGGAAGGGGATGAGGGATAACACGCCATTGTAGCAGGCCGGCCCTGCCCGGCCGGGCCTTCTGTGGGACAATAACGGCATCCCGAAACAGGTTCAAAAGCATGAAATTCAATCACTTGATTCAAATCAACGATCCGCTCAACCCGCTGATCGACAATCTGACCCGCGAACAGCTGTGGCGCGGCCTCGTCATGCGCGCCGAAGCGCCGCAATTGTTCATGGAGCATCTCGACGAATGCGTACTGTCCGACAAGACGGACGCGGCGGTCAAGCGCATGCTGCGCTATGGCGAATTGCGCATCCATGACGTCGTGACGTATGAGGCGCTGCAGCGCGTGCATTACCACGTGCCGGCGCAGGGCGAGATCCCGACGTCCAGCCTGAGCATGACGATTGAGGAGCCCGAGGAAGAGGCGCTGTTCGTGCGTTTCGAATACGACGACGGCGCGCCGGAAGAAGAAGCCGGCACTGAAAAAGCCTTTTACGACCAGTTCCGCCGTTCGGCTTATGAAGCGGCGGACATCGACACCATCCGCATCATTCGCGAACTGATTATCAAGGGGTCAGTTCACTAGACGGCATCCGTTACATCTTGCTCTGGCTGGATGACGCAAGAAGCTTGTCCGTGATGGAAAAATCTTTCAATTCCTGCATCAGATCGGAAGACGACAAGGGGATGTTGCCGACGCGGCTGATTTGGCAGGCTGCGGCAATGGAGCCCATGTACATGCTTTGCCAAATATCCGCCCCGACAGCCATTGCCATCGATGTGCATGTCAGCAAACTGTCGCCGGCGCCCGCAGTGTCTTTTGGCGAGATGTTGAAAGCGGGTAGCCTGTCGGTCAACCAATCGCCTTCTTTTTCAGGCTGAGCATGCGCGAGAATACCTTCTGCTCCGAGCGTGAGAATGATGTTGTCAGCCTGAGATTGCTGACGTAATTTTTCTGCGAGCACGACCAGCCCGGAATTAAAGTCCCGCACTGCAAGGCGCGCTTCGCGTTCAGTAGGCGTCAGTAGTGTTGCGCCTTTGAACCTTGATACGTCACCCATTTGTGACGATGACTGACTATCTGCGACGAACGGGATATTGCGTTCGACGCAGGCGGCAATCAGTTCATCGACGACCACCTGCGGGAGACAACCGTAATTGAAGTCTGAAAAAATGACCAGATCGCATGCAGTCAGGTCATTTTTCACCTTCTCAACGAAACGGCGGGCAAGTTTGGGTTCAATGTCATGTTGCCGTAGATGGCTTACGCGCAACAAGGTTTTTCCTGCAGCCCGAAAACGCTGCTTCAAGGTTGTCGGCCTGCTGTCATCTTCGAAAATTGTTGCCGCAACATTGTATTCCTGCAGTTTTTCGCGAGCAAAATCAGCCGCAACGTCCGTTCCGGACACGGAAAAATAGCGGACCTCCGCGCCAAGCTTGCAGGCATGTGATGCAACAATCCCTGCCCCCCCGATAAATCGCTCTTGCAAAATAGGGGTCACTACCAAGGTCGGATCTTCTTGGGACATGCCAAGCGCTTCGCAACTGACATATTCGTCGACGATCAAGTCTCCGATAACGGCAACGCGGAAACCTTTGAACTTCTCCATTGTGGCGCGCAAATCGCGCATCGAAAATCCATGGCGATCCAGATAGTCGTGAGGACGGATTATCGAACCCAGATTCGGCTCCAGGATATCCCGCTTTAGCAAGTCAATTGATGAGAACCGCATTTCGCCGGAGCTGAACATCAATTTCCCGCCGTATTCGTCAACGGCGGCTTGCTCTGGATTGTGTTTTGATTCGTGTTCGTCGCCCTTTACCACGACCGTTGGTTGCAAGACACGGATAATGTCTTCCGGCGTGGAGGTCATGACGAACGCATAGTCGACGAAGCTGATTGCGGTTATGCCGTCGAAACGCAATTTTGCAGGAAGCAAAGCACCTGGGACATGGTCGCCCGCCACGCCGACAACCAGAAAATCTCCGCATTCAGAGGCAAATTTCAGCAAGCGCAAATGTCCGGGATGAACGGTATTGAAGTTCCCCGCCACAAATACGATGCGCGCACTGGTGCCCGCGCGTGCCTTTATCTCTGTAATTTCTGCCATATCTGACAACAATGAATTATCCAATCTATCCTCCGATGCGACTTCCATCCCGGGTGTCGCTTTCAATTCAGCATGGTCTTGCATGATCTCGATGCATTCGAACCGCTATCCCCGAGAATTTTTGTGCCAAGTAGTATTTACAGATCCATCTGCCGTCATTTTTCTTGAGGGAAATCTCTGATGATGGACTCGTGGCTACGCAGTGTAAGGCCACCATCAACTGCGATATTCTGGCCCGTGATATAGGACGCTTGATCGCTGGTGAGAAACATAATGGCGTTGATGATGTCTTGCGATGTGCCAGCGCGTTTGAGCGGTATAAAACGCTCGAACCGGTCTGTAATCCAGCTGTTCTGCCGATAGTATTCCTGCGCTGCTTCTTTGATTACCACGCATGGCGATACGATGTTGACGCGAATGCCTTTGTGCCCGAGTTGCAATGCATAGTAGCGCGCCAATTGCGCCAGACCGGCTTTGCTGACGTGGTAGCCGAGATCCTGTTCGGGGGCGATGTAATGGTCGGCAATGGAGCTGACCATGACGATGCTGTCTCCTGCTTCGTTCCCGGCGAAATAAGCGCAGTCGATGAGATGGTCGATAGCAACTCTCGTGGCCGTCAGCGCTACGGACAAATCGGTTTCGAACGCATCCGTCGACGATCGGTTGCGTTGCATGAAGATGATGCTGTTGACCTTGCCATGCGTGGCGACGGCCTGGTCCAGCGCGGAACGCAGGGCTGCCGCATCTGAAACATCCACCACATATATTCCCAGACGAGGCGACGCCTCCTCCTCGACATGATTGCGGCCGAATACAGATACCCGATAGGCGGTGTCCTCAGCGAGCAAATGCTCTACGAGAGCCCGTCCGGTTCCCCGGGTGCCGCCGACAACGATGTAATGCTTGTCAGTCATGTTTAATGATTTTGAATTCGGGCAGCGGCACCACGAAACAACCGCCCTGGTCGAGGAATGCCTGATGCTTTTGCATGAAGGTGTCTGCAAAGCGCCATGCCAGCACCAGGACATAATCCGGCTTGCGGTCGTAGATGGCCGACGACGGCAGAACCGGCAGATGCCACCCGGGGCTATAGCGCCCTTGCTTGGCCTGATTGTCGTCGACGAGGTAATCGAGGTATTCGCCTAGCTCGAAATGATAGATCAGCGTGGTTCCCGTGATGGATGCGCCAAAACCGGCAACCGTCTTGTTTTCTTTCTTCGCTTGCTTCAGGAATTGCAGCGTCTGCTGTTTGAGCCCCTCGATTTTTGCCGTGTAGGCGTCGTAAGTTTCCTTGCGATAGATGCCCTTGCTTTCTTCTTCAGCCAGCAGTTGCGCCACCGAACCATCCTTCTGCATCGGGCCGTCCGGACGTTGTACGAAATAACGGAGTGAACCGCCCTTGGTTGCGACGCGTTCAATCACGGTCAGTTCCAGGCCGACGCCGGCGAACAAGGCCTGCATCGGTTTCACCGAGAACGACGACAAGTGTTCGTGATAAATGAAATCAAACACCATGTTGTCGATCAGATCGGCCAGATAGTAGCTCTCGAAAATAAATACGCCGTCGTCTGCCAGCAAGGTATTAATGCCGTCGACCCATGACCGCAAATCGTCGATGTTGGCAAATACATTGTTGGCCGTAATGACGCGAGCATGGCCGTGAGAGGCGACAATCTGCGTGGCCAGATCGCGTTCGAAGAACTTGCCGATGGTTTCGATGCCGCTGGCGGTTGCCTGCTCCGCGATATGCGCGGCAAACTCGACGCCGAGGACCTTCATGCCCAGTCCCTTGAATGACCGCAACAATGTGCCGTCATTGGAGCCGAGGTCCATGACCAGCGATTCCGGCTCAACTCGGCAACGCTGCACGACGTTTTCGGCATAGGCCTGAAAATGCGAATTCAATCCGAATGAGCTTTGCGTTACGTAAATGTAGTTACCGTACAGTACATCCGGATCGATGATGTCGGTGATTTGCGCCAGGCCGCATTGTCGGCACATGAACAGGTCGATCGGATAGCTTGGTTGTGCCTCATCCAGGCGATCCTGGCTGACGTAATCGTCTCCGATCGGCGTCGGTTTCAACGCGAACACCAGCTCCATATCTGTACTTGCGCAGGCACGGCAGTCCGTGCGTCGATGAATAATTTGCTTCATTGCTTTCCTGTCGGAGGATTGATTCGTTGATCCACATCCCTCATGTAGCGTTCCGCCGCAGCGATGTCGCTGCCATCCGGCGCCCAGTCGGGAAATACGGTTGTGCCCAGTTGAAACGGGCCGTTCGTCGTTTCGTGAAATACCAGTACATCGGAACGGATAATGAGCGTATGAAATACCGGCTTCTCGACGCGTTCGTAAAACGTCAGTCCCGATGCGTAGTCGCCCATTTCTATCACTTGCGCCACTGCGCCGCCGTTGTCAAAAATGACCAGATCGACTCGCCCGGAAATGACATGCATCGATTCGGATTTTCCCGGATGCTTGTGGGGACGGACATAAGCGCTGCGCTCATGGATGATCAGCATTTCGTGCAATGCGTTTTCAGGCGTATTGTGTGCGCACAGTCGAATCCGCTTGCGAGGATTTTTGGAAGAAAGGTCCTCCAGGTGGCTGATATCCGCACGCGATGCGGTAACTATTTCAAGATCCGAATAGATAACTTCCGGGTTCTGAAAGCGGTATTTGCGCGCGTCCTCGCTCATGGTCTTTTCATATCCGCAGCAATCCCGACCGGAACGGGCCGATTTTGCGCATTCTTTCGGCCGGCGGTATGGTTGTCGCCAGAATTGCATTCATGTTCAACAGTCATGATATTCAGTGAGTATTCGTAGATTAAACAACTATGAAAATTATTTGATTGATTTGTTCATGAATATCATCATGATTTCGATATCGGTGTGTGGCTGATTTTCAATTTCCGATCGTTCCCGCGAAGGGATGGACAATGTCAAAGAATACATCTCGCTTTATGCTTTTGATCGGGAAAACAGCCTTGTAAATGATGGGCAAACATCGCATTTGAACGACTCTGCGGCCGGTTGCTTCCGCGGGCTGGTACGAACCCGGGCAGACTCAGCAGTTCGAGTAAAGATTCAGTTTGTTGTCAGATTGCTCATCAATCGAGGCAATTCCGGGTCCAGAGAGGCCATGAGCCTGTTCCACGCCAGTTCATTCTCAGGAAGTGCCGGGGGCATTCCAAAATCCCGCTGGGCCTCTGTCCAACTCTTGATTGTGCCGATATCCCGATGGTATGAGTGATTCAAAAAAGTGGAAATCCGGCCCATGAAGTGTGGAATGACCTCCGTGCTGAAATCAATCTCCGGCTTACCCAGTGTTGCCATGTACTCCACGACAACCGGTTCGACGATATAGATGGCGGCGTTGGCGAGATTGCCGGGAGGATTGGCGACTTTTTCATGAAACTCCTGGACGATACCGTCCTTGTCCAGATCGACAATTCCACATGATCGAGGATCTTCAGTCTCGAACAGCATCATCGTAAGGGCGGCCTTGTCTGGTCGACGTCGATGGGTGTCTATGAACTCCGTGCAATTGAAGCGCGTCAGATTATCTGCGTGCGCGATCAGGAATGGCTCATCGCGGAAAAAGTCACGATTAGCCAGCGCAGTCCCAGCCGTTCCAAGCAAGCGACCTTCATGAACCAGTGTTACCCGATTGTTCCAGCTGCTCTGACGCAGATAATCCGTCACCAGCGCCGCCTGATAGTGCGTGTTGATGAGAATTTGATCGACCCCTTGCATCAGCAAATTCTCGATCCAGTAATCCAGAAGCGGCCGCCCATTGATGGGCATGAGGCACTTGGGCAGGAAGTTAGTCAGCGGCTGGAGTCTGGACCCCAGTCCCGCGGCGAGTAATAGTGCGCGCATGCCGGGATTTACCTCATCAATGATTGCAAGTACGGTCGCTGCATCACGTTCACATTCGCAGCCCGCGTCATTGCTTGGTAAACACCATGTTGCGCGCGCCTTCAGAAGAGCGCACGCCGTGATAACCGAACTGCGCCAAAAATTCAGGCACGCCGGTTGTGGCATGTTGAACTTCTACAATCAGTACGGGGTGGTCGCGCTGAATAAGCTCCGTCATTCCCTTGCAAACGGCAAGTTCGTGGCCTTCCACATCCATCTTGATCAGTGCGATACGATGCGGCAGCTTAAGTGAATCAATACTCAGGCCCAATTTGCTGTCGCCGGCTTCGTTGTCGGCGTTGGAAATACGGGAACCGGTGTTGGTGTCGAAAATATAATTCGGGTTTACCGGGAAGGGATCTGCCGCAATATGGATAAGGCAGGATTGCTCAGTGGCGGCAGCATTGAGCATCGTGATGTTGCGGTATCCGCTTTTTTCCACAAAGTGAGTTAAAAGATCGAAGGTATGCGTCAGCGGCTCAAACGCGATGACCTGACCCGAAGGGCCGACCAGTCTGGACATTTTCAGGCTGTAGCGGCCGACATTGGCGCCAACGTCGATGCACCAATCGCCGGGCTTCAGCCAATCGGATAGTCTTCCCCATTCCGCCTCATCGCTTTTGAAGCGACCTGTCCGTATCTGCCGGAAAAAATACCATTTCGAGGCAGCATGTTGCATGCTGTTCGGGAGCATTGTTACGCACGTCCTCAGAATTTTCATCATTGGACTTACCATGTCATGCTCCCCGTGAAGATGGTATTCGCGATGCTGATTACGGTAGATGCGCTATTCACAATACTTTTCTCTTTATTGGCTAAGGTCTAATGATTCGGATAGCAGGGCATCGAATGGTTTTTGAGTGATTTCAAACGGGGCTACATGTTAACGAGAAGGGCGTCGGCTGCCAGTAAAATCGGTTTGTAGATGTCGTTGAAGTTTTGGCTTTGCTTTCCCGCATCGGTCATTTGCCCAACTTTCGCGTAGAAAAGATTTTTAATTGCATTTCTGAAGAACTCCGAATTCTTAACCCGTTGCCTCAGTTTGTAGTCTTGCAGATGCCTCAATATCAGCATTCCCATCTCATAGGCTGCGCGGCCTGTATGGAGATATTTGTCATCCGAAGAGAGCTGCGATGCAACTTTGCGGAAGCAGCCGCAATACTCGTCAAGGAAGTAAAAACGGTTGGGATGATCCTTTGCCATGTCGAGCGCCATACTCCAGTCATGTGCTCTGAACTCGCCAAGGCCATCCACCTTGGCCATCTGATCGAGTGTAAAGTCCCATGGCATATTGTCGGATCCGTAACGGGGAAGATGCTCGCACTTGAAGATGCTGACAATGAAAGACGTGTAATGATCGAATCCCAGGATCGAGCAAAATTCATCCGGTCCGGCTTGTCGTCTTGCCCGCCATCCGGGATGGTTCAGTTCAATGATCTGGTCGCCGTCTTCAATGACATATTTTCCGAAGCCGACATAGGCGTCGTTCTTGATCATTTCATCTAACAGCTTGGCCAGTTTGCCGGGGAAGAAATAGTCGTCGCTCGCCATGAACATGGCGTAGGGTGTTTCGACATGAGGATACATCAGTGCTTCCGATCCCATCGCCCCGATACTTTTTTCATTGTGAAAAATCCGTATCCTCTTGTCCCCGGAAAATTTCGCCAGAATGGCTGCGGTCTCATCGGTCGACCCATCGTTGCAGATCAGCAGCTTGGTGACCGGCGATTCGTCGGCAAAAATTACATTGGTAATCAAGTGATCGAGGTAGCTACCGTGGTTCTTGGTAGGGATGATGACGGTAAGCATGTTCTTCTCCAATTAATAGCTTCACTGGCGCGTCGAAATTCAAGATCGACCGCATTTCTTTTCTCTGCAATTTACTATGCCGCAGGACGTGCAGCTATTCAGATACTTGATCGAGGTCGGGAAAAACAAGGGGAGTTTGCTGCAATTCGATGAGTATCTCAGTTTGCAGGGAGGACGCCGGGCACGTTGTCTATCCAGTGGAGATAAGTCAAAGTTCCCCTAATTTATCTCTAACTAATCAATGATAAATGCAAGTGTGCAAAGCTGAAACGGTGAATAACGCCCTTAAAGACCCGCTAGCTCTTCATTTCATCGGCTGAATCGCCGGCCGGCCCGTTATAGACAGGTTTGCCGGAACAAGCCTGGTGTCAGCGGGATTTGCCATACTGTTTCTCCGCGTGTTCACCATTGGCGGACTTTACAAACGTCACCAGAAAATGTGTAGAATCAATTCAGCCACCGTCGCTTTTCAATGGCTGATGGCGCGTTTCCGATCGCCGCAGGTACCGGCGCGCTTCTCCAGAAAACTTTACCGAATTTTCAAACATGACAAATTCCTCCCTACCACTCGACGCCAATTTGGCTCAGTTGCTTGAAGCAGGCAATCGTGACGCCATTCGCGAAGCAGCAACCAAGTTTATCGGAGAGAACCGACGCGCTGAAGCGATTGTCTGTTTTGAGAAACTTGCGGAAGAAAAAAGCGATCTGGATTCGCGGTTCATTTATGCGCAGTTGATCGATGACGGCACGCACAAACAATTGGCAATTGCCCGGGATCTGGCGTTGTCGATTCTGGATGACTATCCGGTGCTGTTTGAGGACAATGCGGAAGCCAACTGTTCTCTGGTTCGCTTTGCAGCGCAGCGGTGCAGCTATGTCGGTCCTCAGGAAAAAGCTGCCGAGTTGTATCGCAAAGTCGCCTCCATGTCGAATAGCGCTGACGACTACTATCATCTTAGCGAAAGCCTGTCGCATATCAACACTGTTGCAAACAATCTGGCGGACTCCATCGCCGCCCTGGAAAAAGCTATCTCGCTGAATCCGGCAACCTACGACACCGAAACGAACCGGGAAACGATCAAAATCGGAAAAGCCGGACTGGCGTCGGCCAATACCGAAGTTGTCGCACAAAAGCGAAAGAAAATCGGGCGCTATCCGCTGACGGAAGATTTTCTGGGCAACCTGCCCGATCTGATCAAGAATCATATCGCCCTAGATCTGCGGAACGAGAAAAAATTTATCAGCAAATCGACGCGGTTTTTCACAATGGGTTCCTGCTTCGCACGAAATATCTCCGCCAGCCTGAACAAGAATGGCTTCAACAGTACGCACATGGAGATTTCCGAATACATCAACACCACGTTTGCAAATAAAGCTTTTGTTGACTGGCTGAGCACAGGGAAAGTCGATGGCGCCATCGGTGACCGAATTCACGAATTACTGCCGCCGGGATGGAATGCCCAGAATACGCTGGAAAAGATCACGAACACGGACGTGTTCATTCTTACCTTGGGTGTCGCCCCGGCCTTTTTTGACAGGGCCACCGGCGACTTTGTCTTGCCACGACCCACAGCACTGAATTCCCGGGTGCTTGCCGAAAAATACGAGTACCGTACAACATCGGTTCAGGAAAACGTCGACAACGTGCTCTACCTGATCAATTTCATCCGCCGCCTTGCTCCGGATGTGAAGCTGGTCATCACGGTTTCTCCAGTGCCGTTAATCGCATCTTTTGAGTTCGAATCGTGTATCGCCGCAGATTGCCTTTCGAAGAGCACGATGCGGCTGGTAGCGCATCAAGTCGTTAACCAATCCGGCCTCAAAGACATTATCTACTGGCCGTCATTTGAAGTATTCCGTTGGGCCGGATCCAATGCCAGCAATTTCTATGCTGCCGACGATGGCGCGGCATGGCATGTATCTGAAGAAAAAGTGAATGGCACGATCGGCGCCTTCATCGATATGTTCAATGCCGGCTGAACCGGCAAGGCATGATCAAGGTTTGTGAAATGGGGCCACAAAAGTGGCTCCATTTCATTGGGCTGTTGGGGTGGATCTGTTTGCGAAGACCATCGTGATTTCAACGCTGACACGGGTCTGGTCGCCCATGTTAACGGCGCCGCCGTGCAAGATGCCTTCATTGAAGATCAACATGTTGCCGGGTTCGGTCAGCATCAATTCGGCGCCTAGCGTTTCCACGTCTTCGTCAATGACCGGCTTCATGCCGCCGGCGCCTGGCGCTGCATGATAGCGGTAGGATTTACGATGGGAATTAGGCACGATCATCAAGCCGTTCTTGCCTGGCTGCGAGAAAATGGGTATCCATATTTTGACCGTCTCGGCTTCCGCCGAAAAAGCCTGATCGTCCATTCCCATGACGTCATGAAACCATTTGTCCGCATGCAAGGAGCCAACATCTTTCGCTGCATTCGGCCGTACCAGCCGCCAGTAAATCTCCTCCCGGCCAGCTTCATGCGTGTCGCCATAAAACACATCAGAAATCGCAAACTCACCCAGCTCGTCGCGCAATGTCTGGAAAAAAGGCAATACCTTGATTTTGTCGCAGCTATGTTTAGGCAAGCAACGCGTCTGCTTTGGCCATAAGGTTTCATGACTCAGCAAATGCGCGAGTTGGTGATAATTGGAGATGCCAACTTCTCTGAACTGAGACACCAGCTCGGGATGCGTCGCACCGATGACGGACAGCCATTGCTCTGTGATTGCGTCACGAAATACGGCCAACTCATCCGGCGTGAGTCGGACATCCTTCGAAAATCCTGGAGCATCAAAGATCTTGCTTTTCAGATTGAGTGTGTTCATGTGTCTATTTCGCTATATCTCGGACGATGCATGCCAATTCAGGCATCCATCTTGATCAGGCAACGCCCCGCCAACTCACCGCTGCGCATGCGCTGTATCGCCACGTTGATGTCGTCAAGTTTGAAATGCTCGGTAATCAGGGGCTTGAGCTGGATGCGGCCGGCATCGAGCAGCTTGGTATAGCGTGGAATGTCGACATGGGGAACCGCTTCGCCGCCGTGAGAGCCGCTGATGCGCTTGTCGAAATGCAGCGGCAGGGAATAGATGCTGATGTTACGTCCCTTGCGCGGCACGCCGACCAGCACCACGCGCCCTTGCGCCTTGGTGAGCTCGTAGCCGAGTTCGATGATGGCGGGCTGGCCGGTGTTGTCGATGAAGACATCGATGCCCTGGTTACCGGTCAATTCCTGCAAGGCGGCCTTGGCATCGACCTTGCTCGAATTGATGGTGTGGGTGGCACCGAGTGACTTTGCCAGATCCAGCCGATTGTCATGCAGATCGACGGCAATAATGGGGTAGGCGGACAGCAAGCCCGCCGCCTGGATGATGTTGAGGCCGACGCCGCCGGCGCCGAACACCACCACTGCTTCACCGAAACGGATCTTGGCGTTGTTCTCGGCCACGCCGAAACCTGTTGTGACCGCGCAGCCGAACAGCGAGGCGATTTCCATGTCAGAGGTCGGGTCGATGCGCGTGACGCGGTTTTCCGAGACCACGGCGTATTCGTTGAAGGTTGCGATCAGTCCGGCGTTGAGCGTCTTGCCTTTCCAAGTGTAACGCGGCGGCGCCGACTCGATGCCTTGGCTTTTGCGCCAGTGCAGTACGACGTGATCGCCGGGTTTGACGAAGCGCACACCCGGGCCGACGGCTTCGACCACGCCGGAGCCTTCATGGCCGAGCAAATGGGGAAGATACTTGTCCTCGCCCTTGGCGCCGTCGATTTCACCGAGCTGCGAGCCGCAGATGCCGCTGTTGTTGACCTTGACCAGGACCTGGCCGACGTCCAGCGCCGCCGGCAATTCGACTTCATCCACCACCAAAGGCTTTTGCAGCTCGACCAGGATGGCCGCCTTCATGGTTTTTGGCATGTTCATGGCTTTACTCGAAATAGATTAAGGAATGGTCGCCGGTGTAGCCGGTCTGCTTGAACCACCAGTCCCATTCTTCTGGTGTACAAAATGCTTCGCACGTCACTTGCCAATACAGCAGGTTGGCTTTTTCCGACTCGTTGCGGTAAGACTCGACACACAGATATTTATTCTTTTTGCCGACGCGTTCCATCTCGCGCAACGCCTTGTCCAGATCGTAATTGTGCAGATTGTGCAGCGTCGTGATCGAAAAGACAAAGTCGAAGTGCTTGTCAGGGAAGGGCAAGCTGGTGGCGTTGGCCACTTGCAGGTTGGGCTTGATTTCTTCCTTGGCGTTGGCGATGGCGTATTCCGAAATATCGATGCCATGGATCTCCACGCCCGGCACCAGCAGGGAAATCTCATACAGCAAAAAACCCTTGCCGCAACCGATGTCCAGGATCTTGTCGCCGGCCTTGATGCCATAGTGATCGATCATCGCCTGCGCCACCGGCGCCCAGCGGCCTGGCATGTAGCGATAACCGCCGTAGCAGATGCGACGGTCGCCGTCCCAGTAATCGAAGCCCCATTGTTTGGCCAGCGCAGCTGCTTTGGCTTTTGGAAACTCGGTGTCGTTGACGCGCGCCAGGTAGTCGCGCGTGGTGCTCTTGTGGACGGAAGTGAGGAAGTCTATGTATGCCATGATTTATATCAGCCTGGATTGGAAAAATTGTTCTGTCTTGTCGAGCTGCCTGCGCTGCCTCTGTTCCAGAGACGAAGCTGGATCTGCAAATTGCCGGCGTTGTGCCGCAGTCGGCAGGAATTCATTGAGCATGATGCAGCACCATTTGATCTGGAAGGCTGGCAGCAGCAGATGTGCCCGTTCGCGCAACACCTGCGGCCGCGCCGAATAGCTGACGACTATCTCGGCAAATTCGTCGAAATACGTCGGCGGCACAGGCACTGCCGGTTGGCAAAAGAAGTCGCCGATCAGTTTGGCCGGATCGTCCCAGCCGGCATATTCGAAATCGATGAAACACAACTCGCCGTCGCCCTTGAGCAAGGCGTTGTGAAAACCGAAATCGGACGGCGAAATGCACTGATCGTCGTGGGACAAATCAGGCGCCGCCGCAGCAGCAATCTGTGCGCGACGACGACGCCAGGCGTCAGTGAGTTGGCGTACCAGTTCCCTTGCTTTGCGCTGCGGGTCATCATCGCCGGCGATGTCCTGCAATCGCTGCAGCCGGCGGTCGACCATGTCCAGATGCTGTTCAATGGTAAAGCATGCTTCGGATGCGGGCGGCAAGACCGCGCTGCGTCGAGAATCACCATTGAGCGTGGCGATGAACTGTGCCGCGCTGCGCACGTGGTGCGGCTGCAAAGTATCCGCCGTTATTTTGACGCCGTCGATGAATTCGTAAATGCCGAGATGATCTGCATCGCTGCGCGCCACCGGCGCTGGGACGGTTCTAAGTCCGAGTGTGGCGGCGTAGGACAGGAATGCATACTCGGTGCCGAGGCGATCGCGCGTATCTGCTGGGTGATTGAAATAGGCCTTCGCCAGATAGCGACCGGTATCCAGATCCATCGAAAAAACCTGGTTGTTGCCGCCGCCGCCAACCACGGACAGCGACAATCCCGCAGAGGCGATGCCGCAGGACTGCAGCAAGCCAGCGACTTTTTCCGTCAGTTCCGGGCTGACCATGTCGCCTCGAAAAATGCTTGAATCTCCGGCCATGAACCGAAATGCGCGCTGACACCTTCGCCGTTGTGATTGCGTTCCGGATCGAACAGCAGCCGCTGGGTGTGCGCCGGAAAGCCGGGCATGCGCAAAATCTCGGGAAGGTCATCGATGAAATAATCGCATTCGCACGCGGCGATGCGCGCGATTTTCTCTTCCTTGGTGAGCTCGAAGAACACGCAGTCCGTTGCGAACAGAGGCGCAGTGCCATCGACCAGCGCAGATGCAATCCAATCGGCCGCCGCCGCATGCAGATCGTATTGTGGACCGAGGAATGGATGCTTCGTCTTGTGACTGACGATCACGATTTCGGCGTGTCGGCGCGCCTGCCGGATGAACTCGATCGCGCCTGGATAAGCTGCTGCCTGCTCCATGCGCGCCCCATAGACATAGCCTTGCAATTCGGTCCAGGCTGCTTCGTTGCCGATCTGCCGCAAATGATCGCGCACGGCAATCTTGGATACCGGCGTCGCCGCAGGCACCAGCGATTGTTCCACCGCGACCGCGTGGAACAATTCGTCGTAGCTGACAATCGTGTTGTCGAAGTCGAAGCCAATACGCATGATATGCATGTCAGGCGCGTGCTTTCGCATGGGCCACCTGCACTTTGGCGGCAATGTTGTCGGCCGTCAGGCCGTACTTGGCGCGGGCATAAGCCTGGCTGCCGACTTCATGCATGAAGTCGTCGTCAGTGCCGAAGCTCAGCAAGCGACCTTGCATCCGGTCCTGTTGTGCCAGCCATTCCGCAATGCTGCCGCCCAGTCCGCCGATGCGGCTGTGTTCTTCGACCACCGCGACCACGCTGTAATTCGAAAACGCCGCATGCACCGTGTCGGTGTCGAGCGGCTTGATCGTGTGGAAACTTTCCACCCGCGCCGTGATGCCTTGTGCTTGCAGCAGCTCGGCCGCCTCCAGTACCGTTGGCAGCAAGGTGCCGGTGCCGATCAGGCAGACATCGACGCCCTCGCGCACATTGATGGCGCGGCCGATTTCGAATGTGTCGTCTTTCTTGGGAACGATCTGCTCGCCTTTTTTGCCGATACGGATGTAGACCGGGCCGTTTTGCCTGAGCGCGGCGCGCAGGCACTGGCGCAGCTCGACTTCATCGGCCGGCGCCATGACTGTCATGTTCGGCAGCACGCGCATGATGGCGAGGTCTTCGCATGAGTGATGGGTCGGACCGAGTTCGGCGTACGACAGACCCGAGCCGGTGCCGACGATGATCACCGGCACGTTGTGGTAGCAGGCGTCGACGCGGATCTGCTCGTAGCAACGCGTGGTCGTGAACGGCGTGATCGTGTAGATCACCGGACGCAGGCCGGACAGCGCCATGCCGGCGGCGACGCCCATCATGTTGGCTTCGGCGATGCCGCAATTGAGGAAGCGGCCTTCGCTGGCGGCCTTGAATTTGTCGAACAGCTTGTTGCCGATATCACCCGACAACAACACCACGCGGGGATCGCTTACGCCCAGTTTGGTAATTTCATCTGCGAATGCGTTTCTCATGCTGTGACTCCCAGTTCCAGGTAAGCAGCGGCCAGTTCATCCGCATTCGGAATCCGGTAGTGCCAGTTGTTGTCGTCTTCCATGAAGGAGACGCCCTTGCCCTTGACGGTATGCGCGATCACTGCAACCGGCTTGCCGGTGCGCTTGCGCGGACGGCCCATGATGTCGGTCAGCGCCGACATGTCGTGACCGTCGATTTCTGTTGCGTCCCAGCCGAATGCGCGCCACTTGTCGACCAGTGGGCCGAGGGCCAGCACATCTTCGCTGCGGCCGGTTGCCTGCCATTTGTTGAAGTCGACGATGGCCATCAGGCTGCCGACTTGCTGGCCGGCGGCCATCATGGCGGATTCCCAGACCGAGCCTTCGTTGCATTCGCCATCGCCCAACAGTACCGTGACGTCATAGCTGCGCTTTTGGATGCGCGCGGACAACGCCATGCCGAGTCCGATCGGCAAGCCGTGTCCGAGTGAGCCGGTGGCGGCTTCAATGCCGGGCAAATGATCGGGTGTCGGAGGATGCTCGGCGAAGATGCCGCCGTCCTGGCCGTACGATTCCAGCATCGCTTCGGGATAGAAGCCCTTGTGCGCGAGCACCTGAAACAATGCTGCGGCACCATGTCCCTTGCTCAGGATGAAGCGGTCGCGATCGGGATCGGCGGGTTTGGACGGGTCGATCTTGAGTGCGCTGAAATAGGCTGCGATCAGAATGTCGACGCAGGACAGGCATGATCCCAGGTGCGGGGTTTGTGTGTGATGCGAGGTTGCAATGATGCGACCGCGGATCGTGGCGGCGGTTTTTTGCAGGGCGAGGATGTCTGGCGTCATGGCAGTCTCTAAAAACAATGCCCGTTTTTTACAAACGGGCAGTAATCAATGCTTGTCGAAGCGACAAGCGGTTACGGCTTATGAACGTAATTCCATTCCATCGATTGCATCGCGTCCAGATTGTTTTTTACCCAGGCGATGCATTCGTCCAGCCCTTGGTCGAGGTCGATCCTGACGTCCCAGTCGAGGGTCTTGCGCAACTTGCTGCTGTCGAGCATGTAGGCAGCGTCCTTGCCGAGTCGTTCGCCGACGACTTCGACGCAGGAGTTGAAATCGACATTGAGTTTGCGGCAAATGCGCTCCACCAGTTCGCGCACGCTGACGATCTCATCGGTTGAAATATGATACGTCTGGCCGGTCTTTCCTGCGGTTGCAATTTTGTGGGTGGCGTTCGACACGTCGCGCATGTGAATGAAAGAGCGGCGCGAATGCCCGCCGCCATGCAATTGCAGTTTCTTGCCGGTCAGAATAGACAGAATGGTGCGCGGGATGATGCGGTACAGCTGCTGGCCGGGGCCGTAGACGTTGGCCGCGCGCGTAAAAACCACAGGGAAACCGTAAGCGTCGAAATAGGTTTTCAGGCTCATGTCGGCGGCTGCGCGTGAAACGGCATACGGCGTGCTCGGATTGAACGGCGTGTCTTCCTTGATGAAGCCATCGGTGCTGCCGTAGACCTCGGGCGTGGTGACGTGCACATACTTTTCCAGAAAGTCGCAGTGTCGCAACACTTCATGCAGGCGGATCGTCGCCATGACGTTGGTCTCAAACCAATGTTCGGGATTTTTCCAGCTTTCGGCCACCATGCTTTGTGCCGCGAAATTCACCACGAATGTTGGTTTTTCTGCCTGGATCAGCGCCGTCAGCGGCTCCAGATCCTTGTTCAGGTCGTAATTGTAGAAACGGAAATCGGCGTCCTTGCCGGACCAGCGGTAGGGCAGGAATGCCTTGTGCGGTTCTTGTGAGCGGCTGGTGCCGATGACGCTGTCGCCGTTGCGCAGCAGGAAATCGGCGAAGCTGGCACCGGAAAAGGAGTTGCTGCCGATGATGAGGTATTTGCCCGACATGTTTTTCTATCTATTCCGCTACAGGTTTATTTTCGTACAGCCATTGCATGACCATGTGGCCGACAATCAGTTGCATGTCTTCAGCAATTTGCATGTCGTCGATGGCGAAATGGATGGGTATGTCACACATGGCTTTGGCCTTGCCGCCGCTGTAACCGAGAATGCCGCAGGTTTTCACGCCCATGGCCTTGGCTTGTTCCAGCACGCGCAGGATATTGGGTGAATTGCCGCTGCCCGACAGGACGATCAGCAGATCGCCGGCTTGTGCCTGGACTGCGAGCTGCTCGGAATAGATGGCATCGTACCCGACGTCGTTCGCCAGGCAGGTGATCACGGCTGCGTTGGCCGACAGCGAAGACACCCGCATGCCGCCGCCGGTGCGTTTGGCGATGCCGTAGAGATAGTCGTTGGCCAGATGGATTGCGTTGCCGGCGCTACCTCCGTTGCCGCAGAAAAATACTTGGCGTCCGTTCACCCAGCAGTCCTTCATGTCCTGCGAAAGTTGCGCCACGCCTGACCAGTCCGATGTCGCCAGCACCTCTTGCAAGCGGCTGGCGTATGCGGTGAAGACGGCGGTCGGCAGTTTTTCCGTAGTCACTTCTGCGTTCATGCTGCTTTCGGAGCAAGTACGGTCTGCTCCATCCATTTCAGGTTGTAATAACGGTCTTCGTCCTTGAGCTCGCCGCTGCGATACTTTTCGATGATTTCGGTAATCGCGGTTTCGACCGACTTCGACGGTTTGAATCCGGTCGCCAGCAGCTTGTCGGAGTTGACGCGGTACGAGCGCGGGTCGTTCGATTCGGTGACGACGATGTCGACCGGGATGTGCTTGGCGACCATCTTGGCGATGTCGAGGATCGAGATGTTCTCGAAGCCGGCGTTGTAGACACCGGTGACTTCCGGGTGATCGATCAGGTGCAGGTAGACGTCGGTGATGTCGTCGATATGGATGTTGGGACGTACTTGCGCGCCGCCGAACACGGTGATCTTGCCCTTGGACAGCGCCTGCATCGTCAGCAGGTTGACCGACACGTCCAGGCGCATGCGCGGCGAGTAGCCGCACACGGTCGCAGGACGGACGATCTGCACCACCATGCGGTCCTTGTAGCTCAGCAGCACCGGCTCGGAGACCATCTTGGTCTTGTTGTATTCGGAGATCGGCTTGAGTTCGAGATCTTCGGTCACTTGCAGTTCTTCCTTGACGCCGTAGACACTGCCGGAAGAGGCATAGATGAATTGCTTGACGCCTTTGCGCACGGCCTTGTCGGCCAGTTGCATGGTCGCCAGGGCGCTGACTTCCCAGGTCAGTTTGGGATCGAGGTCGCCGCACGGGTCATTGGCCACTGAAGACAGGTGGATGATGGTGTCGACGCCGTCGAGCGAGATCTGGTCGATGTTGCGCACGTCCCCTTGCGTGACGGTCAGGTTCGGATGCGGCTGCAGGTAATTGCCAAACCACATGATGTCCAGGACATGCACCTTGTAGCCGCGCGCGAGCAATTTGGGGACCAGAACCGTACCTTTGTAGCCGCAGCCACCAGTAACTAAAATATTCATATATGCGCGTGATTCTCTAAAAAATTGAATGAACCTGATTTACCGTTGCTGCGGCGCTGTCGATCCGGCCAGGACCCTCGGGATTTGCACATCGGCAATTTATCCGGCAATCCGTCCCGCTTTCACCGCCTTGTTCCCTGCGCCGACATTGCTGTCTGCGTGCACTGTATACGGACGGGAATCGGAAAACTGGAATGGAGGGATGAAATTGCGGCGGGCTTCTATCCTTTGCCTCTGCGGCCTAGCGCCAAGGCTAACCATGCTGGTGCAATCTTAGTGCGGGGAAAGCTGTGGCAAAGAGGCAATAACACGCCGAATCCGGTCTTTGTTCTTCTTTTGCCCGGATGGCGGTGCAAAGCCCCATTTCATGGAGGGGAAAAGGGATTGCCGCGCTGATTTGTAGCGGCAATCGGCGCGCATTTCGAGGGCGGAAATGCGTTAAAAGTTATTTTTATGACAATAAGTACGTGATTGCGCCATTGACCGCCGCGCCGCCCGAGATCAACCAGACAAACAGCAGGGCACCCAGCAGCAGGGGACGAACACCGGCACGGCGCACGGATGACAGATGGGTGGTCAGGCCCAATGCCGCCATCGCCATCGCCAGCAGGAAGGTGTCGGCGTCAAGCAGTGCGCCGGTTACGGCAGCCGGGATCGGCAGCAGCGAGTTCAGCGCCACCACGCCGACGAAGGCGAAGGCGAACCACGGGACGCCGGCCAGGCGCGAAGTAATTGCGCGCCCCTCAGCGGCGGTCGCCGAGCGGCCGCGCTGCATGTAAGCCGACAGGATCAGCAGGAACGGCGCCAGCATCATCACGCGCACCATCTTCGCGATCACCGCGGTGTTGGCGGTGTGATCGTCGATCGAGCGTGCCGCCGCCACCACTTGCGCCACTTCATGTACGGTCGAGCCGATGTAGACGCCGAAGTCGGCGTGACCCTGCAGGAAGCCCAGGCTGTGCAGCAGCGGGTACAGGAAGATCGCCGCCGAGCCGAATACGACCACCGTCGACACCGCCACCGTGACCTGTTCGCTGCGCGCACGCAGCACCGGTTCGGTCGCCATCACCGCCGCCGCCCCGCAGATCGAGCTGCCGGCGCCGATCAGCATCACGGCATTGCGATCCAGCTTGAATACCTTCACGCCAAAAAAATAAGCGATTGCGAACGTCGACATCAGCATGCAGGCGTCAATCACCACGCCGCTCACGCCGACGTGGGCGATGTCCTGGAAGGTCAGGCGCAGGCCGTACAGCACGATGCCCAGGCGCAACAGATTCTGTTTGGAGAATGCCACGCCGCTGCTGCAGCCGGCGGCCATGCGCGGATAGACGGTATTTCCGACCAGCATGCCGAGCACGATCGCAATCGTCAGCGCGCTGAAACCATGCGCCTGCAACCAGGCAAGGCGGCCGGCTTCAATCGAAGCCAGCGCCAGCGCGGCGCTCAGAGCCAGGCCGGGGAGAATGCGGTGCAACTGCGCCAGAGGGGCTGACGGGGTGGCGACGACGGTAAGCGGCGGGGTGTTCATGATGTGCCTGACATTGAGGACTGAGCAATGAAGGCACTTTAGCGTTCTGCTATCTAAAAGAAAAACGCGTTATTTTGTTAATATCTACCTGAATAATAAGTAGATTAATGAGTCATCAAGCGATTCGACATGAAAATTACCCTTCGGCAATTACAAATATTCCTGGCCGTGGCGCAATCCGGCAGTACGACCGCTGCGGCCGATCTGGTCGCGCTGTCGCAGTCGGCCGCCAGCGCCGCGCTCAATGAACTCGAGAACACGCTCGCCGTGCAGCTGTTCGATCGCGTCGGCAAGCGCCTCATGCTCAACGACAACGGCCGCCTGCTGTTGCCGCAGGCGCAGCACCTGCTCGACGCCGCCAACACCATCGAGCAGCAATTCCTGACGCCGGATCAGGTCGGCGCCGAATTGCACATCGGCGCCAGCACGACCATCGGCAGTTACATGCTGCCGCAAATGGTGGCGGCCTATCGGCGCGCGCATCCGCAGTTACGCGTGCGCGCGCTGGTGGCCAATACCGCCGACATCGTCAACGCCGTCAGCAATTTTGAAGTCGATGCCGCGTTGATCGAAGGCCCATGCCATGCGAATGATGTCGACGTCGAGCCGTGGATGACCGATGAACTGATCGTGGTCGCCTCGCCGCGCCATGCGCTGGCGGCGCAGGGCAAGGAGCTGACGCTGAAGGCCTTGAGCGAAGCCGACTGGCTGCTGCGCGAAGAGGGCTCCGGCACGCGCGAAGCCGTCGAGCACGCCTTGCTGCCTTACCTGCATCATTTGCCGTCGGCCTGCGAGTTCGGCAATTCGGAAGCGATCAAGCGCGCCACCGCCGAAGGCATGGGCATCAGTTGCCTGTCGCGCGCGGTGGTCGAGGATCTGCTGGAATCGGGCCGGTTGATCGAACTGGCGACGCCGTTGCCGCCTTTGCGCCGCCATTTCTACATGGTGCGCAACAAGCAACGGGTGCTGTCGGTCAGGCTGGCGTCATTACTGGATTTTTGCCGTGACTGGGCGGTGCGGCACGAACAGCGCCGGGACTGAGAGTTCAGGCGCGCTTCGATGCCGGGAAGCGCACCTTCAACAGCAAGCCGGTATTTTCAGCGCCGTCGGCCAGGATGATCTCGGCGCCATGCGCCGACGCGATGTCGCGCACGATCGACATGCCCAGGCCGGCGCCATGCGGATTGACGAGTTGCGCCGACGGCGCGCGATAGAACGGCGCAAAGACGCGTTCGCGATCCGAGGCCGGGATGCCGGGACCGGTATCCTCAACGTCCAGCACCGGGCAGGTATCTGCACCGATTTGCTGATATCCCACGCGCACCGCGATGCGGCCGTTGACCGGCGTGTAGCGGATCGCGTTGTCGAGCAGGTTGACGACAAGTTCGCGCAGCAGCAACGGGCTGCCGTAGATCAGCACTTCGCCGGCGGTGTCGAAGGACAGATCGATATGTTTGGCCACGGCGTTTTGCGCCAGTTCGAGCGCGACCTGGCGTGCGGCATCGGCAAGGGATACCGGGACGATGCCGCCCTCGACCGCGCCATGTTCGGCGCGCGCCAGTGTCAACAGGCGATTGGCCAGATGCACGGTGGAGTCGGTGGTGCCGGCGATGCTCTCGACCAGTTCGCGCAAGGCGCGTGGATCATTGGGCGTGCGATCGAACTCACGCAGCGCCAGTTCGGCCTGTGTCTTCAATACCGTCAGCGGTGTGCGCAACTGATGCGAGGCGTCGGCGATAAAGCGCCGCTGCCCCGTGATCAGGGTTTGCAGTCGCTCCATGTAGCCGTTCATGGCCAGCACCAGCGGTCGAACTTCCTTGTGCACGCGCGCAGGATCAAAATCGGATAAATCGGTCGGCGCGCGCGACTCGACTTCGCTGCGCAATTGCATCAGCGGGCGCAGCACGAAGCGCACGGCGAACCACACCAGCAGAGCAGCCACCGTCACCAGCACGCCTTGGCGCCACATGGTGTCGAACAGGATCTTGCGCGTCATGCCGCGGCGTGCGTCCATGGTTTCGCCGACCTGGATCAGCGCAATGCCGCGCATCGTATCGTCGTAGACCGGCTGGTACAGTGCGGCGATGCGCACCGGTTGATTGTGGTAGTCGGCCTGGTAAAAACGCACCAGCGCGGGATACGCTTCCGAGCGTTTGACATTGGCCGGCAGCGGCGGCAAGTCATCGTAGCCGGACACGAACTCGCCGTTGACGCCGGTCACCTTGTAGTAGATACGGCCTAATGTATCGGTTTCGAAACTGTCGAGCGCCACATAAGGCACGTCCGCTACCACCTGGCCGTTGACGACGGATACGCGCTCCGCCAGTGCACGCGTCGATGCCAGCAGCGAACGGTCATAGGCGATGTCGGCCACTTCCAGCGCGTTGTAATACACCGAGACCGCGTCGAGCGCGACCAGGATCAGCAGCGGCACCAGCAGCCAACGCATCAGCTGGCTGCGCAGACTGCCTAGTCCGGTAGTGATCGGTTTGCGTATCATCCGGCGGCTTGCAGCAGGTAGCCAAGACCTCGCAAGGTGGTGATGGAGACACGGCCTTGCTCCACGGCGTCGAGTTTCTTGCGCACGCGATGGATATAGATTTCGATCGCGTCGACGTTGGCGTTGTCATCGAGCGAGAACACTTCCTGGAACAGCTTCTCCTTGGCGACGGTGCGGCCGGCGCGCGTGATCAGCGTCTCCAGCACCGCATGTTCGCGCGGCGTCAACGCCAGCATCGCATCGCCGTAGGTGAACATCCGCGACACCGTGTCGAAGCTCAGCGCGCCGCACTGGATGGTGACTGCTTCATTGCCTTGTGCCCGTCGCAGCAGCGCCTTCACGCGCGCTTCCAGTTCCACCAGCTCGAAGGGTTTGGCGAGGTAGTCGTCGGCGCCGAGATTGAGGCCGTTGACGCGGTCATTGAGTCCGCCGCGCGCGGTCAGGATCAGCACCGGTGTGCGGCTGCCGCGTGCACGCAGGCGCTTGAGGACATCGAGGCCATCCATCTTCGGCAACGTCAGGTCGAGGATGACCAGCGCATACTCCTGCGTCAGCAACAGGCTGTCCGCATCGTCGCCGTTGCTGGCGCATTCGACGGTCAGGTGTGCATCCTGCAGCGCCTTGGACAGCCAGCGGGAAAGTTCGACATGATCTTCAACCAATAGAATGCGCATGATGCCGGTGCCATGAATGAGAAGCGACGTGACGGAAATACGGAACGTCGAAATGCACTGCAACAAGGAGAACAGCATGAAAAAAATCAGACCGACCGGCGCTGCAATGCGACGAATAGTTGCGGATGCTAACAGAAGCGCAGCCTTTGCAATAGCGGCTTTGCGGCACGGCGGCCAACGCTTTCGCAACACTGAAAGCCGAATGAAAGTTTGGCCGCGTAGCATCCGCTCACATAATCAAATCAAAAATAATAACAACCATAACTTGGAGACACGGCATGAGCCATCGCACCTGTTTGCGTACCAGCTTAGGTACTTGCATACGTATTTTCCCGTATTCGTTTTACGACGTACCCGTTATCTTGCGCAACGTCTGATGGCTGTCATGAATCCGTTCATTCGGCGTCATCTGTTGACGGCGTGCGCCTTGCTGGTCGGCGCCGCCGCACTGCACGCGCCCTCGGCGCAGGCGGTGGAATGCATCGTGCCGGCCAAACCTGGCGGCGGCATGGACGGCGCTTGCAAGATGATCCGCAAGGCCTTGCCTTTGAGTGCAGAGGGCGCGCCGGTGAAGATCAGTTACCTGCCTGGCGGTATCGGCGCGGTGGCGTGGAGTTCAGTGGTGTCGCAGCGTCGCGGCGGCGCGGACACGCTGGTGACGTTCTCGGGCGGTTCATTGCTCAATCTGGCGCAGGGAAAATACGGCAAGGCCGCGGTGTCTGACGTGCGCTGGCTGGCTGGCGTCGGCGTCGACTACGGCATGATCGCGGTGCGCAGCGATGCGCCGTACAAGAACTTGCGTGAACTCATCGACGCCATGCGCAGCGAGCCGGGCAAGATCACCATCGGCGTCAGCGGCACGGTCGGCAGCCAGGACTGGCTGAAGGTGGCAATGATCGCGCGCCGCGCCGGTATCGATCCGCGCAACTTTCGCTTTGTCGCCCTGGAAGGCGGCGGCGATTCATTCACCGCGTTGCAGGCCAATCACGTGCAGGTGATTTCGGGCGACGCCTCGGAAGCGGCAGCGTCCGTCAAGGACGGAAAATCCCGCGTGCTCGCGGTGCTGTCCGAGCAACGCCTGCCGGGTTCCCTGGCCGACGTCCCGACCGCGCGCGAACAGGGCTTTGACGTCGTGTGGCCGATCATCCGCGGCTTCTACATGAGCGCCAAGGTCAGCGACGCCGACTATGAGCGCTGGGTGGCGGTGTTCGACCGCACCATGGCAACCGAAGAATTCAAGCGCCAGCGCGTGGCCGGCGGACTCTATCCGTTCGCCATGACCGGCGCGCCGCTGACCGACTACATTCACAAGGTAGTCGAGCAATATCGCAAGCAATCGCAGGAACTGGGGCTGGTCAGATGACCCCGGCATCCTGCTCCTGAATAACTGAAGAGGAGATTTCGCATGTTCGTAAAACGCCGCATCATGATCGTACTGGCGCTGGCCGGTTTGTCCGCACACACGCTGGCGCAGAGCCCGGCGGGCTATCCCGCGGACTACGCCAAGGTAGTCGAAGCGGCGAAGAAGGAAGGCAAGGTCGTGGTCTACAGCACCACCGATTCCAAGGCGGCGGAAGCGCTGATCCGCGATTTCAGCACCCTGTATCCGGCCGTGAAGGTGGAGTACAACGACATGAACTCCACTGAAGTCTATAACCGCTTCATCTCCGAAGCCGCCGCCGGCGGCGCTACCGCCGATGTGATGTGGTCGTCGTCGATGGACCTGCAGATGAAGCTGGCGTCGGAGGGCTACGGCCTGGCCTACAAGTCGCCGGAAGCGGCCGCCGTCCCGGCCTGGGCCAACTGGAAGGACACCGCTTACGGAACGACGTTCGAGCCGACCGCCATCGTCTATAACAAGCGCCTGGTGCCGGAAGCCGAAGTACCGGCCACGCACGCCGACTTCACCAGGCTGCTGACCACCAGGCTCGACAAGTACAAGAACAAGGTCACCACCTACGACATCGAGAAGTCCGGCGTCGGCTTCAGCCTGATCACGCACGACCTGAAACTCAATCCGCAGTTCTGGGACTTCGCCAAAGCGCTCGGCGGCGTGGCGGTGCGGGTGCAGTCGTCCACCGGCACCATGCTCGAACGCATCTCGTCGGGCGAGAACCTGATCGGCTACAACATTCTTGGTCCGTACGCATTGACGCGCGCCAAGAAGGATCCGTCGATCGGCATCGCCTTCACCAAGGACTACAACCTGGTGCTGTCGCGCGTGATCTTCGTCAACAAATCAGCCAAGAACATCAACGCCGGCAAGCTGTGGCTGGATTACATCCTGTCCAAGCGCGGCCAGACCATCATCGCCAATGATGCGCAATTGTTTGCCATCCGCGGCGACGTTGCCGGCGCCACCACCTCGGCCGAGCTGACCAAACAACTCGGCGCGGCATTGAAACCGATGCCGGTCAACACCGACTTGCTGGAATACCTGGACCAGACCAAGCGCCTGGCTTTCCTCAAGCAATGGAAGGATGCGGCCGGCAAGAAGTAAGCGCCGGCAGCGATAAGTCCGGCGCACGGCCGGACTGCCTTGTAGCGACATTCATCTCGTAGTACCCGTCTTGGGGACGCAGCTGTTGCGCCTCCAGGCCCCCGGCTTGTCTGAATTGTCGAGATGCCGGAGACGCGGGCTGCTTCATCACCAGAAACGGCAGGTTCTCATGCAAACACTTTCTTCCACCACCGGCGCCTTGCCGATACGGCGCGCCCGCTTCCGCCTGAACTGGCCGCGCGGCGTCGTGGTCGCGCTGGCGGCGCTGGCCATTTTCGTGCCGCTGCTTCTGATTTTCTATCAAAGCTTCCTGTCGGCACCGTTCTTCGCACCGGTCAAGACGCTGACGCTGGATTCGTATCGTTTCATTTTTGACGATTCCGATTTTCGCCAGGCCTTCGTCAACGGCTTCTATCTCGCCTCCGGACTTGCCCTGATCGCGGTGCCGCTGGGCGGCATGCTGGCCTTCCTGATGGTACGTACCGACTTGCCGGGGCGCGCCTGGATTGCGCCGATGCTGCTGGTGCCGATCTTCGTCTCGCCGATGGTGATTGCCTTCGGTTACGTGGTCTCGATGGGACCGGTCGGGTTCTATACCGTGTGGGTGCGCAACCTGCTGTCGGTGGTCGGCTTTGAAGGTGATCCCTGGAACGTGTATTCCTTCCCGTCCATCGTCATCATTGCCGGCCTGACGCACGTGCCGCATGTCTATCTGTACGCGTCGGCGGCACTCAAGAGCCTGGGCTCGGATGTCGAAGAAGCTGCGCGGGTGGCCGGCGCCTCGCCCCTGCAGGTGGCGCTCAACGTGTCGCTGCCGATGATCATGCCGGCGCTGGCCTATTCGGGCGTGCTGGTGTTCTTCCTCGGCTTCGAAGTGTTCGGCCTGGTGCTGGTGCTCGGTGATCCGGAAGGCCATCTGGTGCTGGCGACCTATCTCTACAAGCTGACCAACAAACTTGGGACGCCCTCGTATCATCTGATGGCGGCGGTCGCGGTTTGCCTGGTGGCGGTGACGATGCCGCTGGTGATGCTGCAGCGCTGGTTGCTGAAGTCAGCAAACAAGTACGTCTCGATCAAGGGCAAGGGCGCGCGCCAGAAGGCGCTGCCGCTCGGCAAGTGGCGCTGGATCGCGTTCGCGCTGATCGCCTTCTGGCTGCTGTTCACGGTGATCGTGCCGCTGTCGGGCATCGCGTTGCGCACCTTCGTGTCGCACTGGGGCGACGGCGTCAAGCTGATGGAGGTGCTGACGCTGCAGAACTTCCGCGACGTCTGGAGCCAGCCTTCGCTGGTGCGCGGCATCATCAATACGGTGCTGATCGGCGTCATCGGCGGCGCGTTTGCGGTGGTGTGCTACAGCGCGATTGCGCTGGCCATGCATCGCAAAAACGACGGCATCACGCGCTTCCTCGACTACAGCGTACTGGTGCCGCGTGCGGTGCCGGGTTTGCTGGCCGGCCTGTCCTTCCTGTGGGTGTTCCTGTTCGTGCCGTCGCTGCTGGACAACTTCCTCAAGGGCTTCGACAACGACGTCGCGCGCTGGCTGTCGGACAGTTTCATCCCGCAATTGCGCTCGTTGCGTTCGACGATCTTTTCGGTGTGGCTGGCGTATTCGGTGGTGTGGATGGCCTACGGCCTGCGCCTGATCACCACCGCCTTGCTGCAGGTCGGTCCCGAGCTGGAGGAGGCGGCGCGTGCGGTCGGCGCACAACGCGGCCAGGTCACGCGCGACGTCACTCTGCCGCTGGTGAAGTACGGCCTGCTGGGCGCGTGGCTGATGGTGTTCCTGATCTTCGAGCGCGAATACTCGACCGGCGTCTACCTGCTGTCTCCGGGCACCGAAGTGATCGGCTCGATGATCGTCTCAATGTGGGCCGCAGGCGCGGTGGAACTGGTGGCGGCGCTGTCCTTCATCAACATCACGCTGGTCGCCATCGGTCTCGGAATCGCCCTGCGCTTCGGCATCAAATTGCACGATTAACTTACTCAACATACGAGACTGCGGCGTGATCGCCGCAGCCTGCAATCAAAGGAATCATCATGTCAGAACTCTCCGTCAATGATTTGCACCTCGACTACGGCAGCGGCGCCGGCGCCAATCCAATCCTCAAGGGCGTCTCCATGCAATTGCAGCGCGGCGAAGTGGTCGCCTTGCTGGGCCCGTCGGGCAGCGGCAAGACCACGCTGCTGCGCGCCGTCGCCGGGCTGGAGTCGCCCAAGGCCGGCACCATCGATATCGCCGAGCGGCGTGTGTTCGACGGCCCGCGCAATTATGAAATGCCGGCCGAAGAACGCAATCTCGGGCTGGTGTTCCAGTCGTACGCACTGTGGCCGCACAAGACCGTGTTCGACAACGTCGCCTACGGCCTCAAGCTGCGCAAGATGGGCGGCAGTGAGATTGCGGAGCGCGTCAAGGCCGTGCTCTCGCAACTCGGCCTCGGCCACCTGGGCGAGCGCTTTCCGCATCAACTGTCCGGCGGCCAGCAGCAACGCGTCGCGATCGCACGCGCGCTGGTCTATAACCCGCAGGTCATCCTGCTCGACGAACCGCTGTCCAATCTCGACGCCAAGCTGCGTGAAGAGGCGCGCGCTTTCCTGCGCGAACTGATTGTGCGACTCGGCCTGTCGGCGCTGATGGTCACGCATGACCAGGGCGAAGCGATGGCGATTTCGGATCGCATCCTGCTGCTCAACAACGGCAAGATCGAACAGCAGGGTACGCCGCAAAGCATGTACCAGACTCCCGACACGTTGTTCACTGCGGAGTTCATGGGTAGCAACAATCGTCTCAAGGGCAGGGTGCTGCAGCGCGACGGCCAGCGCGTCACCTTGCAGGTCGAGGGCGGCACGGTAGTCGCCAGCGCGCGCGGCGGCAATATCGGCAATGAGGCCACCGGCATCATCCGCCTCGAACAGGTTCGCATCTCAGACCACCAGACCGACAACGCCATTCGCCTGCCGCTTTCCACGTGCATGTACCTGGGAGACAGGTGGGAGTGCCTGTTCAAAGCCAAGAGCGCGGACAGCACGACGGTCGGCTTGCGCGCCTACGCGCCGCACAAGCTGGCGCAGGGCGAGTACTGGCTCACATTGCCGGAACAAGCTTTGTGGGCTTTTTGATTTCAACGTAACAACACCGCAACACCACAACCATAAAAACGATTTTTACCAAGGAGAAACCAGAGTGCAAAAAAAATTATTGGCAGCTGCCATCCTGTCGACCCTGAGCGGCGCGGCGGCGGCGCAGAGCAACGTCACTGTGTACGGCCTTATCGACACCGGCATCGAATACCTCAATAATGCAGGCGCCACCGGCGGCAGCGTCACACGCATGAGTTCCGGCGCGATGAATACCTCGCGCATCGGCTTTCGCGGCACCGAAGATCTGGGCGGGGGCCTGAAGGCGATCTTCCAGCTGGAAAACGGTTTCAAGCTCGACAACGGCGCCTTTGACGGCGACGCCGGCCAGCTGTTCAACCGCCAGTCCAACGTCGGCCTCGAAGGCAGCTTCGGTCGCATCGTCGCCGGCCGTTCGTTCAGCACCACCTACGACTTCATTTTGCCGTTCGATCCGATGGGTTACTCGGCGCAATATTCGTGGGTGACGTCGGCCGGCGCCACCGGCGGGCGCAAGGACGGCATGCCGACCGGCGTGTCCAACCTGGTCAAGTACCAGGGCGACTTCGGCGGTTTCAAGCTGGGTGCGATGTACGGTTTCGGCGAAGTGGCCGGCAGCGTCAATGACTCATCCAAATATGGCCTCGGCCTGGGATACGGCAACGGTCCGTTCTCGCTGGCGACCACCTACGATCGCGTCAACGGCACCGCCGCAGTGCCGGGCGGGTCATTCGACAAGACCACCACGGTGCATCTGGCCGGCGGCTATCAGGTCATGGAATCGCTGAAGTTCAACCTCGGCTACCGTTACTTCAAGAAGAGCCTGGCGTCCGGTGCGACCGACCTGCGCAGCGATTTCTACTGGGGCGGTGCAACATACAAATTCACACCGGCCTTGAGCCTGATCGGCACGATCTACTATCAGAACCAGAAGAACCTGGTCACCGATGCCGATCCGATCATGTATTCGCTGCGTCTGAAATACGCCTTGTCCAAGCGCACCGATTTGTACGCCAGCGGCGCTTATGCAAAGGCGAAGAACAACCAGCTGGTCGGCCTGTCGCGTGACGACGTCGGCTTCGGCAACAGCCAGGTTGGCGTCACCCTGGGCATGCAGCACCGTTTCTGAGCCGCTTGGGCATCAAGAAGCAGGATGAGCGTTGTGGCGCCGGTGCGATGCAGGTGCCGGCGATCACAACAGCTCAGCATTGACCATTCAGGGAGCAACTTTCTCCCGACATCGCAACTTCGGCAGGGGGCACGGTTTTTTGCTGCCATCCGTCGAACGCGGTGTGCAATAGCGTGCTGAAGGCGGCCACCGATTGCGCTCCCGACAGCGCCTGTTTTCGATCCAGTACGAAGAAGGGGATGCCGCGCACGCCGATCTGACTTGCCTGCGCCACATCTTCCTCGACTTCAGCAGCATAGGCGCGCGACGACAACATGATTTCCGTCGCCGACGCATCCAGTCCGAGCTCGTCCCCCAGTTGCGCCAGGACCCGGCGGTCCTCCAGGTTCAAGCCTTCTTCAAAGAATGCCTGGAACAGGCGCTCCTTCATTTTGCTTCCCAGATCGTTTCCAAGATCGTGCATCGCGGCCCAGTGCACCATTCTCAGTGCGTCGAATGTGTCGACCATCTGCAGACGGTCGAAATCGAATCGAATGTCGACGTCGCGGCCCAATGCAGTCACATGCGCGATCGCCTGTTGCATGGACGATCTCGCCAGGCCCTTGGTCTTGGCGAGGACCGTGCAGGCGTCACTTCCTTCCTGGTACCGGACGTCGGGGAAAAGACGATAGCTTTTCCAGACAACCTGAATCTGCCCCTTGTGCGCGAAGGCGTCGAGTGCCTCGTCAAAGAGGCGTTTGCCGATGAAGCAGAAGGGACACATGATGTCGCTCCAGATCTCGATCTGCATTTTTTCGGATGGTGTGGTGTTCATGTATTTTTTCGTTGAAAATTGGAAGTTCGCCGATGCGGATGGGCGGCGGCAAAGTTGTTCAGGCTTGCGCCATGGCGTTCTGGGCGAGGTCTTTCCAGGGAATCTGCGCGGCCCAGCTGTCAATCGAAGCTTGCGGCACGGCAAATTCAGCCCTTGCCGCGCGCAGGTCGACGTTAAGGATGTCGGCATGCGCGGGATTGGTCATGTAGCGATACAGATTGGCGAGAGCGCCGCCGGTCTCGGCGCCGAAGGCGGCGGACAGTCCGGCTTCGAATTGCTCGATCGGCAGCGGGAAATAGAACACGTTGCGACCCACGGCCTTGCCGATGGCGGCGGCCAGTTCATTGCCCGTGATCGCTTGCGCGCCGCCGATGTCGAATGTCGGCCGTCTTGCCGCCAGATCGGGACGTTGCAGGGCGGCGACGACATAGGCGGCGGTTTCTTCCCAACTGATCCAGGATACTTTCTGGCCGGCGGGAACAGGGTAGGCCAGCACGCCATCGTTGACGATCGACGGCGTCGCGAACGGCGCGGTCAGGTTGCCCAGGTACAGCGTGGGGCGCAATACGATGCTGGGGATAGTCGCCTGCTTCAGATAACGTTCAAGCTCGGACTTGATATCGATTGCGACGCTGCCGGTGGCCTGCCCCGCCTCGGCTGCACCGACGATGCTGGTATTGAAAACCATCAGCGGCGCCTCGGCTGCGACGGCGGCGTCGATCGCGTTTCTGCCCCAGCGAATTGCCTTGTCGGCGTTGAACTGCAATGGCAGGGCAAAGTAGACGCCGGCGACGTCGCGGCTCGCGGCCAGCAGTTGTGCCGGCGAATCCAGGTCACCGATCGCGACTTCCACACCGGTGTCCTCGAACGAGGATTTGTTGTCGGCATTTCGCAGCAGCACGCGCACCTTCTTGCCGCTTGCCCTCAACGCGCTCACCACTGCACGGCCTTGTGCGCCGGTGGCGCCGAGCACCAGATAGATTTGTTCTTTCATCATTGACTCCAAAATGTGGTTAAGAAGTCAACAGTGTAGGAGCTTGGTCAGGTATTGAATAGAATGTACATGCATGTGCAATACCCACAAAAATGTACCTATTGGAGCCGTCATGAAAGCTGCATCACCTGATCGTTGTCCCGTGGATATGGCGCTGGATCTGGTCGGCGGCAAATGGAAGTCACTGGTGTTGTATCGCCTCAGCGCGGGGACTTTGCGCTTCGGGCAGTTGCAAAGAAGCATTCCTGAAGTGACGCAGCGCATGCTGACGCTGCAGCTGCGCGAGCTGGAGCGCGACGGCCTGGTGCGCCGGGTGGTGTATGCGGAGGTGCCGCCCAAGGTGGAGTACAGCCTGACGCCGCCGGGGCAGTCATTGACGCCTGTGCTTGAGCAATTGGGGGGATGGTTCCATCAGAACGTGTCGGCGTTGCAGGACTACGCGGATGCCGGCACGGCAGAAAGCGGAGAAGACTGAACATTGTCTCCTCCGGTGAGATGCCCTCAGTCTTCCGTTTCGATCTCTTCGAACACGCCTGCGCCGCGATTCTTCACTACTTTATCCCAGGCAAATACGCGCCCGTTCATCGCGACATACACGCCGTGCGGCAGCAGCTGCGCCACGCCGCAGGCGAAGCCGAAATTGAATTGCGCATCCGAGCCGTGGATGGCGTAAGGAATCATGGCGCCGGTCAGTACGATGGTCCTGGCCAGTTGCGCCGCGCCGAGCACGCGTGCGGTGTCCTGCATGGTGTCGGTGCCGTGGATGACGACGATGGCGTTTTCTTCCGAGCGGTCGCATGAGGCGAGCACGCGGCGCCGGTCGATGTCCTGCATGTCGAGCGAATCGAGCAGCGGCAGTTCTTCCAGCGTGACGGGAACGGTCAGGCGTGCACGCGCGATGACCTCGGGCAGGTGGCTGTTGGCGAAAACAAGCTGGCCGGCGAGCTCGTCGTAGTGCTTGTCGAAGGTGCCGCCGGTGGCGATGATGCGTAAAGTCATGATCATGGAAAATCAGAAAAAGTCCCAGCCATCATACCCCACATCACGCTACCGGCGGCCCGTGCAAATCAACTCTTGATTACGCTGCCAGCAGCTCTACCGTGCGTTTGCCGTCAGCTGCGACTACCGGGGCTGCCGATTGCGCGGCAGCTTCCACAAGCTCGGGCGGCATCGCTATCTGGCCGTCGATCAACAGCGCGAACAAACGCTCGACGTCGATCGCCTGGATCAGCAACTGGCCGTTGTTGGCCTTGATCACCTGGGTCACCAGCATCGATGCACCCTGCATCGCGAACGGCGTGTGCATGATCTGGGCAGGATTGAACTGCGGCACGGCGTGCAGCTCATCGACCAGCAGGCCGATTGTGTGTTCGCCTTCGCGCACGATCATCACCTGGCTGCTGCCGCTGACGGCGGAGCGGGTGCCGCGCATCATCTGGCCAAGGTCGAACACCCAGACGAATTCCTTGCGCTTGCCGTCGCCGTCATCGCGCCGCAGGTTGAGCACGCCGATCTGTTCCGGCCGCGAGCCCATCGAGGTGGGTAGCACTTCGCTGAACGGCACCGCTTCCACCACGTGGGCGGCGGAGATGGCGAACAGGTTGTGGTCGCTGAAGAAGGTGGCGTATTCGTTGCCGTCGGTGATGGTCGGATCGGTTTCGAGCAGGTATTGGCGGCCGTCGGTTTGCGAACCTGCGCCTTGCACCGCGCCGAAGGATTCGAATACCACCGCGATGACGTCTTCCTGGTAACCGTCGCTGACCTTGAATTCACGATAGCCGTTTGATACCGAGCAGGCGACGATGGCATATTCGCCGTCGTGCACCGCGACCTGCGACGCACGGCCGCCGTTGGGGATGGTCAGCAGCGCCGGATCGATGTCCAGCGTCTCGCCGACGCTGCGCGCGCTGTCAGTGGTCGAGATGATGCGTGCATTGCGATCAATGTAGAAAGCCTTCATATTCTTCTTGGCGGTAATGCCGCTGGAGAGCATGTTGGAAAACTCCGGCATCGAGTCGAACACGATGCCGATGCCGCCTACCACCACGGCTTCGTTCTCGAGATCGCGGATCGCTGCGTGATAAATGTAGGTGTCCTTGCCGTCGTACAGCGCACTCGGCGTGAAGGCGCTGACGTAGTACTGCTGCTGCGTGCGCAGCGACAGCACCTGGCGCAGGCTGTCTTCATCAACGTTGCCGCCGACGATCTCGCCGGTGTTGTCGCCGGTGCTGGCGATGATGCGGCCGTGGCGATCGTAGACGAAGATGCGCGTGTAGACGGTATACAGACCGTTGATGTAGGCCAGGATATTGGTCATCTTCTCGACCGTGGCCTGGTCCTGCGCCGGTTGCGCCAGCGCGCTGCGCAGTTCCGGCGTGAGCGCCCACCAGCGGCAATCGTCGGAGCGCTCGTAGAGATTGCGGTCGAGCAGGTCTACCAGCAGGCTGGTGGTGAACTCGGCATCGCGCATGCCCGACACCAGTACGGTTTGGTAGAGGTCATGAATCGATTGCGCGAACAACTCGTTGCTGCGATTGCCGGTCTCGCTGATCTGGTCGAGGATGGTCTTGAGCTTGAGCATTTCGCCGCGTTGGCCCGCGGTCATGACCTGGCCGTTCCAGACGATGCGTTGGATGGTCTTGGCGGCGGTCATGATGTCGTACAGCGGCGGGCAGAATGAATGCGCGTGCGACAGCAGGCCTTCGGCAATCTCGGGCGACAGCTTGGTGAGCACGTCGCTGATGACGCCGCTGAAGGCCACCTCGACCGGAATCATCACCTGGCCTTGCCAGCCGCTCGGACCGGGATAGCCCTGATAGCCGTCGGAGGACACCGTACGGACCAGATATTCGCGGCCGCAGAACAGCATCAGCGCGGCGTTGCCATCGCGATTGACCGGCACTTCGGTGCCGACCGGGATCCACAATTTATCGGCGCTGGCGATGACGCGGTTGTCGGCGTCCAGCAGCAGCATGTTGGAGCGCGCTTCGGCGTCACGATGCGAAGAGAAGATGCCGGCCATTTCTTCTTCGAAGTGGAAGCACAGGCACAGGATGCCGACTACCGCACCAGTTTGGGGATGCTGCATGCGACGCGAATAAATCAGTGCACGTTCCTTGCCGGGACGCAGGTCGCTGAAGCGGAAGGTCTCCACATAAGTGTCGGAGTTGAGCGTCTCGGCGATCAGCGCATCGGCGCTGTGTTCCAGCGGTGTGGCCGGATCGATCTGCACCAGCACGTTGCCTTCGGTGTCAAGCAGCATGATCTCGTCGTAGACGGTGTATTTATCGCGGTACTGGCGCAGGCGATAACGGATCGCCTCCACGCTGTCGGGGCCGTCAGTGACGCCGGCGACAAAATTGCACAGTTCGCGATCAGTGGCGAGGAAGCCGACGTCGGCGGTGCGCTCGAACAGATTGCGCACCACGATGTCGATCACGTACTGCGCCTTGGTGCCGATTTCGGTGAGCACGTTGCGGACTTTTTCCTGGACCAGGCTGACCACCAGCTCGCGTTCCAGACGGCTGAAGCCGGTGCGCGTTGCCGCCATGGTCGGCAGGATGGTCTTGGCTTCACTGGGGCAATTCATTTTTGCCGAGGCTTCAATCACACGCCACATCAGATTCAGTTCCTGCAGCGACTGTTCGCATTTGGTGACGTCGCGCATGTACGGCAGGAAGGTTTCGGTTTGAATCGCTACGTGTTCAGTCATGTTGTCCCTTTTATTGAAGAAGCCCGCAAGAACTTGTCCGCGCCGCACTTATATTTAGTAATTAATGTCGGCACTCAGTTGTTATTACGCAAATTGCGTGCCACGCATTCTATTGGTAAAACGATATGCATGTTGTCTACAAGATCGTCCGCAAAGCCGCATGCAGATTGACTTTCAATAATTTCCGCGTGGAAATTGTAAAGACGTTTTTTGTCGTAGCGGGAACTGCGCGGCGAATTATTTTTCTGAATCGCTCATTGCGTACGCGCTGATCGCTAATGCTGCCCGGTCAGGTTTTTGATAGTTGGATAAAATCGAGACATGAAACCGATTGCTCCCGGCACCGTCATCTTCCATCGCCATCGCGGCTATGGCGTCATCGTCTCCGTCAACTTGCTGACGGGATGGATTTCTGCGCGCTTCGGCAGCGAGGTGCGCACGCTCGATTTGAATCTGTCATCCGATGAAGTGCAGCATGCCGACGGTACGCCGATCATGTTCCGCCGCCAGCCGCCCGACCGCATGCCGCATGCGCGCCTGATGGCGATGGTGCGCGAGTTGCACGCGGCCGGTTATCAACGCTTGTATCTGTACAGCTGGCCCAAGCCTTCGGGCCTGCACTGGCGCTGGCATTTGTTCGCGGGGCCGCGTCATTGGAATGAACGGCCGTGGCGCGAAGGCTGGTACGGCTCGGGCGCGGACTACAATTTCAATCCGATTTTCGGCTGGGGCGATACGCCCGGCGCGAGCGCCCAGGATCTCGCCAGCGCACTGGCGCAATTCGATCCGCAGGGACTTGCGCAGGCGCTCGGACGCGATGAGGATCACACGGCGTGGTTTGCGGCGGTGTGCGATGCGCTGTTGCCGCATCATGCGTATAGCATGGGATGGGATCACGCCGGATCGATGCCGGAACATTTGCCGGTCATCGCCGTGCGCAGGGGAGTGGAGCCGTACGCCGGGCGGCCGCTGCCATGGCCGCCCGGCTGGCTGCATCTATGGAAGGTGTCGCACGCCCAGCATCTGCAGTATGCGCCGCCGACGCCGGTGCGCGTCAGGCCAACGCCTCAGGATTGAGGACGTTCTTCGGCGCGCCGTTGGCGAAGTCGACGATGTTCTGGAAGGCCGCGCGGAAGTACAACTCGTAGCCGTCTTTTTCCACATAGCCGAGATGCGGCGTGGCCACCACGTTGTCCATGCGCAGCAGCGGCGAGTCCTGCGGCAGCGGTTCGGTTTCGAACACGTCGAGACCGGCGAAGCCAGGACGGCCCTGCTGCAGCGCTGCTTCCAGTGCGCCGCTCGCCACCAGTTCGGCGCGGCTGGTGTTGATGAAGGTGGCGCTGGGCTTCATCTGCGCCAGGTCTTGCTCGGTGACGATGCCGCGCGTGGCGTCGTTGAGGCGCAGGTGCACCGAGACGAAGTCCGCCGTCGAAAAAAATTCTTCCTTGCTGGCGGCGGCGGTGTAGCCGTCTTTCTGCGCCTGCTCCAGGCTGGCCTCGCGTCCCCACACCACGATCTTCATGCCGAAGGCTTTGCCGTAGCCGGCCACCATGCGGCCGATTTTTCCGTAACCCCAGATGCCGAGCGTGCGGCCCTTGAGGGCGACGCCGATGGGATTACGTTCCGGCGCGGCCGAGACTTGCTGCCAGAGGCCGGCCTTGAGGTTGGCGGTGTATTGCGGAATGCGGCGACCCGCCGCCATGATCAGCGCCCAAGTCAGTTCGGCCGGTGCGGTAGGGTCGCCGACGCCTTCGACGATGGCGATGCGCTGCGCGGTGGCGGCGGCGACATCGACGTGGCCGCTGATCTTGCCGGTTTGCGAAATCAGCTTCAACGCAGGGAGTTTTTCGAGGATGGCTTTGGTGAAGACGGTGCGTTCGCGGATCAGCACCAGCGCGTCGAACGGCGCCAGGCGCGCGACCAGCTGGCCGGCGCCGCGCACGGTGTTGTTGAATACCTTCACGTCATGACCGTCCAGCAGCTTGAAGCAGTCGAGTTGGCGGACGCTGTCCTGGTAGTCGTCGAGGATGGCGATCTTCATGTGGTCTCCGGAAGGCGGTAGGTGTTGGGGAAAACCACATCATAAAACGCCCGCCGGATTTTTGCCGCATCGGTTCAGCCGATGAAAATATCAGGCCGGGATTTCAATCACCAGCTTGCCGCGCGCGCCGCCTGCATCGATGACGTCGTAAGCGGCATCGGCCTGGTCGAAGCCGAAGCGACGCGGATCGACCTGCACCACGATCTTGCCGGCTTCAATCAGCTTGGTGGCTTGCTCCATGATCTCGCCATGATGGGCGCGACCCTTGCCGGTCAGCAGTGGCATCAGCGTGAACACGCCCGAGTAAGTCGCGGCGCGGAACGACAGCGGCGCCAAGGCGTGCGTGCCCCAGCCGAGACAGCTGACGACGTGGCCGTGGTAGCGTTTCGCCGCGATGAAGGAGGCGTCCAGCGTGGCGCCGCCGACGGTGTCGTAGACGATGTCGAAGCCTTCGCCGGCTGTGTATTGCTGCACGTATTCTTCCACCGTGGCGGTGCGGTAATCAATGAAGGTGGCGCCGTAGCCGGTGATGACCTCGCGCTGTTCGGCCGAACCGGTGGCGTAGACGTCGGCGCCGAAGGCCCTGGCGATCTGCACTGCAATATGGCCGACGCCGCCGGCGCCGCCGTGCACCAGCACCTTCTGGCCGCTGCGCACATGGGCGCGATCAACCAGACCTTCCCAGGCGGTGATGAAGATCAGCGGCAGCGCGGCGGCTTCACGCATGCCGACGTTGGCTGGCGTGTGCGCCAGCAGGGCGGCGTCGACGGCCGCGAATTGGGCCAACGAACCTTGTACTCTGCCGACGCCGCCGGTCATGCCGTAGACCTCGTCGCCGACGTTGAAGCCGGACACGCCGGAACCGATCGCTTCGACCACGCCGGCCATGTCGATGCCGAGCACGGCAGGCAACTGCGCCTGCGCATGTCCGGCCTTGCCGGCGCGGATCTTGGCGTCGAGCGGATTGAGTCCGGCCGCGCGGATGCGCACCAGCACCTGGCCCGCGCCGGCAACGGGGCGATCAACGCTGGTGGTTTGCAGCGGTGCGCCATGGGCGCGCAGCAGTACTGCGGTCATGGAGGACGCGTTGGAGGTATTGGAGGATGCGGTGGTCATGGCGTTTCCTTTCTGAGTCTGTGGATGAGTGACGCCGCGTTCTTGTTTGCAGCGATGAAGCAAGTCTAGAGACGGAAAGGCCTGAGAAAAACGGGGCAGACGGCAATACAGAATGGTGAAAACGTGGATAATCGGCAGCACCCACGAATCCTCATTCGTCATCCCTCATACGCCGGAGAAGAACAGCAAACATGGACCGCCTGGATGCCCTGAAAGTGTTTTGCAACGTCGTCGAGGCCGGCGGTTTCAGTCGTGCGGCGGACCGGCTCGGGATTTCGACCTCATCAGTGACCAACCAGGTGTCGGCGCTGGAGACGCATTTCCGCGCCAAGCTGCTCAACCGCACCACGCGCAGCATGTCGCTGACGGAAGAGGGGCGCCGCTGTTACGAGCAGGCCTTGCTGCTGCTGGGCGGCATGAGCGACCTGGAAGGCAGCATGATGCAATCGCAGGCGCTGCCGGCCGGCACGCTGCGCGTCGACATGCCCAGCGTGATCAGCCGCCAGTACATTGCACCGGCGCTGCCGCAGTTCCTCGCGCAGTATCCCGACCTCGCACTCAAGATCACGGTGGGCGACCGCATGATCGACATGGTGGAAGAGGGCGTGGATGTGCTGATCCGCATCGGCGACCTGCCTGATTCCAACCTGATCGCCAAAACCGTCTTCAAGACCAGCTACATGTGCTGCGCCTCGCCTGAATTCGTCGCGCGCCATGGCGTGCCGAAGACGCCGCAGGAGCTGGCCGATTTCCCTTGCCTGGGCTTCCTCAATCCGAAATCGCGCATGGTGCGGCCCTGGCAGTTCAGCAAGGGCAAGGAAAGCCATAGCTACGTGCCCAAGGGCGCGCTGGCGATGGATCACGTCGAGTCGCTCATCGAAGCGGCCAAGGCCGGTTGCGGCATCGTCCAGCAAATGTCGGTGTCGCTGATCCCGCCGGTGCGCAGCGGCGAACTGGTGCCGTTGTTGCCGGACTGGCTGGCGCCGGGGCCGGATGTCTCGGTGCTGGTGCAGCAAAAGAACCATCGCGCGGCCAAGATCAAGGCTTTTGTCGATTTCGTCGCCTGCGTGTTCTAAGGTGATCTCTACAGCGGAAAATTGTTGCCGGAGGTCCAACTTTCGGGGCTGCTGCGCAGCAATGTCGGTGAATTGCTGACGCCATGTCGGCCGTTTGTCCTGTGGCACTTTGACCCGCACGAAATGTCCATTCAGTAAGGCTCAGGCAAGCAAAGCCCTTTTGCTGCGCTGCTTCGTAATGAAAAAACACAATCGCGTTAAAAGCGTATTTCCTACTACATTAGTCGGTTACTTTTCACTACAAACAAGCAGGGTACGGGTGTACAATCGCCGCCTGATTTTCATAAAGTCGGCTGCTGCGGAACAATCTTTCGCGCCTGATTTTATGGATGGTTTCAGGCGAGGCCTGAAGCATTCGACAAGACCGCCGTACCACCGGCTGATGGCGCCACCCGCCTCGCCGGCTGCATGCAACGACGATCCTGCCGTGCCAACGAATTCGATTTAACTTTAGGCATTGGAGGTAGTGTTTATGAATCAACCTGTCATGGAAGGCGTCGCCGCATTGAACGCCCCCGCTTTCGTCAAACACCAAAAACTGATCAACTGGGTCGCCGAGATCGCCGCGCTGACCAAGCCGGAAAGCATCTACTGGTGCGACGGTTCGCAGGAAGAGTACGACCGCCTGTGCGCTGAAATGGTCGCCGCCGGCACCATGAAGAAGCTGAACCAGGACAAGCGCCCGAACAGCTATCTGGCCTGTTCCGATCCGTCGGACGTGGCGCGCGTGGAAGACCGCACCTTCATCTGCTCCAAGAACAAGGATGACGCCGGCCCGACCAACAACTGGACCGACCCTGCCGAAATGCGCACGACCCTCAACGGTTTGTTCGATGGCAGCATGCGCGGCCGCACTTTGTATGTGGTGCCGTTTTCGATGGGCCCGCTGGGTTCGCCGATCGCCCACATCGGCGTCGAGCTGTCCGATTCGCCTTACGTTGCGGTGAACATGCGCATCATGACCCGCATGGGCAAGGCCGTGTATGACGTGCTGGGCGCCGACGGCGATTTCGTACCTTGCGTGCATACCGTTGGTGCACCATTGCAAGCCGGCCAGAAAGACGTCGCCTGGCCATGCAACCCGACCAAGTACATCGTCCATTATCCCGAGACTCGCGAAATCTGGTCCTACGGTTCCGGCTACGGCGGCAATGCGCTGCTGGGCAAGAAATGCTTCGCGCTGCGTATTGCGTCGACCATGGGCCGCGACCAGGGCTGGCTGGCCGAACACATGCTGATCCTCGGCGTCGAATCTCCTGAGGGTAAAAAGCACTACGTCGCAGCGGCTTTCCCATCGGCCTGCGGCAAGACCAACTTCGCCATGCTGATTCCGCCGAAGTCCTTCGACGGCTGGAAAGTCACTACCATCGGCGACGACATCGCCTGGATCAAACCGGGTGAAGACGGTCGCCTGTACGCGATCAATCCGGAAGCGGGTTATTTCGGCGTGGCCCCAGGCACCAATGAAAAGACCAACTTCAACTGCATGGCTTCGCTGCGCGCCAACACCATCTTCACCAACGTCGCGCTGACCGACGACGGCGACGTCTGGTGGGAAGGCATGACCAAGGAAGCGCCTGCGCATCTGGTCGACTGGCAAGGCAAGGACTGGACACCGGAAATCGCCAAGGAAACCGGCCGCAAGGCAGCGCACCCGAACGCGCGTTTCACCGTCGCCGCGACACAAAACCCTGTGATCGACGCAGCCTGGGATGACCCGGCCGGGGTGCCGATTTCGGCCTTCATCTTCGGCGGTCGCCGTTCGACCACCGTGCCGCTGGTGACCGAAGCGCGCAACTGGGTCGAAGGCGTCTACATGGCTGCGACCATGGGTTCTGAAACCACCGCAGCCGCGGTCGGCCAGCAAGGCGTGGTGCGCCGCGATCCGTTCGCGATGCTGCCGTTCGCCGGCTACAACATGAGCGACTACTTCCAGCACTGGCTGAACCTCGGTCGCAAGATCGCCGCTTCGCCCGCCGAACTGCCGAAGATCTACTGCGTCAACTGGTTCCGCACCGACGCCGACGGCAAGTTCGTCTGGCCAGGCTTCGGCGACAACATGCGCGTGCTGAAGTGGATGCTGGAACGCATCGAAGACCCGCAAGGCGTGCGCGTCGGCGGCGTTCCACACATCTTCGGCGTGTCGCCGCGTTACGAAGATCTGCAATGGGACGGCATCGATTTCACGCCGGAACAGTTCGCCACGATCACCTCGATCGACAAGGCGGCCTGGGCCAAGGAAGTCGAGCTGCACACCGAGCTGTTCGACAAGCTCAAGCACAATCTGCCGCGCGAGCTGGTGGAAGTGAAGGTGGCGCTGGAGAAGAAGCTGGCGGCGTAATCAGTGACGTTGTGCACCGCCAAGGAAAAACGGCCATCTTTCGATGGCCGTTTTTTTATGTCCGCAAGATAGTGTGCAGCACCGCGCGCATGTGCTCCGGCACCGTCACCGGTCGTCGTGTCGCCGCGTCGACGTAGACGTGGATGAAGTGTCCCTGCGCCGCGGCCGTGTCGTCGCCCTCGCGGAAAATTCCCACCTCGTAACGCACGCTGGAGTTTCCCACGCTGGCCACGCGCACGCCGACATGGACCAAGTCCGGGAAGCTGACAGGGGCGAAATAATTGCACTGGGTTTCAATGACCAGGCCGATGACGTCGCCGTCGGGAATGTCGAGCGCCTTGCTTGCCATCAGGAAATGATTCACGGCCGTGTCAAACCAGCTGTAATACACGACGTTGTTGACGTGGCCGTAGACATCGTTGTCCATCCAGCGCGTCTGCAGGGGGTGGAAATGAGGATAGTCGGCGCGGCGGGAAGCGGTCGGTTTGCTGGTCATCGTATTTTTGCCTCGGTGTTTTGCCAGGTCGCACGCATGTTGCCGTGCTGAAGTAATATTGCGGCGGGAACGAACCCCGTCTCCTGATTTCAATCGAACGGTGAGCCGGCAGTGTAAGCGATCAGCAGTGCCGACGCAGCAAGCCTGCGCTTGCATCCGGCGCTTTGGCGCCCATATGCAGCTTGTCCCTTGTCATACCGGCAAGCCGTTCTGTACGAACGCCGATAGTCAAATGCAATCAAAAGTATTAAACAAATAAATTTGATTAATATATAGAGGCGCTTTACTATGGCTTCACTCTCTTTCAACCCCAAGTAAAGGAAATAGCAATGTCCCTGATCAATACGACAATCAAGCCATTCAAGGCAACTGCTTACCACGACGGCAAATTCGTCGACATCTCCGAAGCAACCCTGAAGGGCAAGTGGTCCGTGTTCGTGTTCTACCCAGCTGACTTTACTTTCGTCTGCCCGACAGAATTGGAAGACCTGGCCGACAACTACGCTGAATTCAAGAAACTGGGCGTGGAAATCTACGGCGTGTCGACCGACACCCATTTCGCGCACAAGGCATGGCACGACACTTCGGAAGCCATCAAGAAAGTCCAATACCCACTGGTCGGCGACCCAACCACAACACTGGCTCGCAACTTCGAAGTCCTGATCGAAGAAGAAGGTCTGGCGCTGCGCGGTACTTTCGTGATCAATCCGGAAGGCCAGATCAAGATCCTGGAAATCCATGACAACGGTATCGGCCGCGACGCTTCCGAACTGCTGCGCAAGGTCAAGGCAGCGCAATACGTTGCTTCGCACCCAGGTGAAGTTTGCCCAGCAAAGTGGACTGAAGGCGCTGAGACCCTCAAGCCATCGCTCGACCTGGTCGGCAAGATCTAATTAAATCGCAGCGCGATTTAATGCAGTGATCATGCAGTGATCAAGAAGTACAGAAACAAAAACTGAAGCACCCGTCCGGATTCGGCGCAAGCAACGCCGCAGAGCTCACGAGGCCGAGCGGCGGAGTCCGGACAATATTGAAGTCTCACATCAGAGGAAAGTGGAAATCATCATGTTGGATGCCAATCTCAAAGCCCAATTGAAAGCCTACCTGGAAAAGGTCACGCAGCCTATCGAGATCGTCGCGTCGCTGGATGATGGCGCCAAGTCCCGTGAGTTGCAGGAGCTGCTGCAGGAAATCGTTACGCTGTCCGAGCGCATCACGCTCGTTGAACGCAACGATCACGCCGCGCGCAAGCCATCCTTTTCATTGAATCGCCCCGGTACCGATATCAGCGTGCAATTCGCCGGTATCCCGATGGGCCACGAATTTACGTCGCTGGTGCTGGCGCTGCTGCAAGTCGGCGGCCACCCCATCAAGCTCGACGACAAAGTGATCGAACAGATCCGCAACCTGGATGGCGATTACAGCTTTGAAACCTATATCTCGCTGACCTGCCAGAACTGCCCAGAAGTCGTGCAGGCGCTCAACGTGATGTCGATCATCAATCCGCGCATCCGCTCGGTGACGGTGGACGGCGCACTGTTCCAGGACGAAGTCGAAAAACGCCAGATCATGGCCGTGCCGACCGTCTACATGAATGGTGAAGTGTTCGGCCAGGGCCGTACCGGCGTGGAAGAAATCCTCGCCAAGCTCGACACCGGCGCCGCCGCCCGCAAGGGAGAGGAACTGAGCGCGAAAGAAGCTTATGACGTGCTGATCGTCGGCGGCGGTCCTGCCGGCGCCGCAGCGGCGATCTATGCAGCGCGCAAGGGCATCCGCACCGGCGTTGTCGCCGAACGTTTCGGCGGCCAGGTGCTGGATACGCTGGCGATTGAAAACTTCGTCTCCGTCAAGGAAACCGAAGGTCCGCAATTCGCCACCGCGCTGGAACAACACGTGCGCAGCTACGACGTCGACATCATGAACACGCAACGCGCCGAAGCACTCGTGCCGGGCAATGGCCTGATCGAAGTCAGGCTGGCCAACGGCGGCGTGCTGAAGGGCAAGACTGTGATCTTGTCGACCGGCGCACGCTGGAGGCAAGTCAACGTGCCGGGCGAGGACGAATATCGCAACCACGGTGTGGCGTACTGCCCGCACTGCGACGGTCCGCTGTTCAAGGGCAAGCGCGTGTCGGTGATCGGCGGCGGCAATTCCGGCGTCGAAGCCGCAATCGACCTGGCCGGCATCGTCAGCCATGTCACGCTGCTGGAATTCGCCGCGGAACTGAAGGCCGATGCCGTGCTGGTGCGCAAGCTCAAGAGCCTGCCCAACGTTACCGTCATCACTTCGGCGCAAACCAGCGAAATCACCGGCGACGGCAAGAAGGTCAACGGCATCAGCTACAAGGAGCGTGTCAGCGGTGAAGTGAAGCACATCGAGCTGGAAGGCGTCTTCGTCCAGATCGGCCTGGTGCCGAACACCGAATGGCTGAAGGGTACAGTGGCACTGTCCAAGCATGGCGAAATCGAAATCGACGCCAAGGGCCAGACATCGATTCCCGGCGTGTTTGCTGCCGGCGACGTGACCACCGTGCCGTACAAGCAGATCGTGATCGCGGTCGGTGAAGGTTCCAAGGCGGCATTGAGCGCCTTCGATCACCTGATCCGCAGCTCGGCGCCGGAAGAAGCACCGGTCGCCGCCAAGGAAGCAGTGACAGCGTAATCAATCAGTTGAAAATCAGTAGTTGCAAGCCGGTCATCCGTCGCCCCTTCGGCGGACGGCCGTAAAAAAAGCCACCTCGCGGTGGCTTTTTTTTATGGACGCAACCCGCAGGTCACGCCCGGCCGAATGTTTACTTGAACAGCAAACGCAGCGAATCCCAAGCGCGGCCGAAGATGCCGGCCGGACCCACCGATTCCAGCGCCACCAGCGGCAACTCGGTGACGGCCTTGTCGTCGATCATGATCTTCAATGTACCGACCTTGGCGTTTTCCGAAATCGGCGCGATCAGCGGATCGTTGCGTTCAACGCGCGGCTTGATCTTGTCGGCGGTGCCCTTCGGCACGGTCACGTAGACGTCGCGCATGAAGCCGATCTTGATCTTGCCTTGCGACCCCTTCCAGACGTCAGGCGTATCGACGGCCTGGCCCTTGCTGTACAGCTTCACGGCGTCGAAATTCTGGAAGCCCCAGTTCAGCAGCTTCTGGCTTTCCTGCGTACGGACCTGGTCGGACACGGTGCCGATGACCACCGAAATCAGGCGGCGCTCGCCGTTGGCGACCGGACGCTTGGCCGAGGTGATCAGCGAATAGCCGGCGCTGTCGGTGTGGCCGGTCTTCATGCCGTCGACGGTCGGGTCGAGCCACAGCAGGCGGTTGCGGTTGGGCTGGGTGATGTTGTTATAGGTGAACTTCTTGACCGAGTAATAGGTTTTGTAGAAGTCGGGGAAGTCGTTGATCAGGTTGCGGCACAGGATCGCCAGGTCGCGCGCGGTCGTGTACGTATCCGGGCTCGGCAAACCGTGCGGGTTGCTGAAGTGAGTGCCGGTCAGACCCTGGCGTTGCGCTTCGCGGTTCATCAGCACGACGAAGGCGTCGGTAGTGCCGGAGACGGCTTCGGACAGCGCCACGGCGGCGTCATTGCCGGAGACCGAGATCAGGCCGTACAGCAGGTTGTTGACCGAGACCGGCTTGTTCGGCTCGATGAACATCTTGGAGCTGCTCGGATCGACTTTCCAGGCGTTGACCGAGACGCTGATTTCCTGGTTCAGGTCGAGGCGCTTGTCGCGCACGGCGGCGAACGCCAGGTAAGCAGTCATCAGCTTGACCAGCGACGCCGGTTCGACGCGCGTGTCGGCTTCCTGCGACGCGATGATCTGGTTGCTCGACGCATCCAGCAACAGCCACGATTTGGCGGCGACGCTAGGAGGTGGAAGGCTCTGGGCGGCTGCCGAGAAGCTCAGGACGGTTGCGGCAATGGCCGCGAGTAGTTTTTTCATCTTCGGGTGTAAAAAATGTGTCCCGCCGGACTGCATGCGGGACTGTCGTTTGAAAAGAGATGAGTGAACATCGCACCGGGATTATAAACGCCGAGCCTGACAACAAGGCTGTGCGGCGTCGGCTTGCAGAGTATTCCGGTCTCATGGTCCGTAGCGAGAGGCCGGCTGACGACCTCGCGGTAGGACCATGGGGCTGGAATCAGCGATGCCAGAGTTGGACTATCAGGTTCTTGATATGTTGCAACTTGCGGTGAAAAAAGTGATCCGCGCCGGGAATCACGATGACGGGCAGCTCTTGCGGGCGCGCCCAGTCCAGCACCGCCGTGAGCGGAATCGTGTCATCCAGCTCGCCGTGGATCAGGATGGTGTCGGCCGGGACCGGCGGCATCGGCCACTTGCCGGCGGCGGTGCCGACCAGCGCCAGCCGCTCGGCCGGTGTGCCTGCTGCGATCAGACGCTGCTGCAACTGCGCCTGCACGAAAGTGCCGAATGAAAAGCCGCCCAGCGCCAGCGGCAGATCGGGATATTGCGTGCGCATGTGCGCCAGCAGCAGCGCCATGTCGTCGGTTTCGCCATTGCCGTTGTCATGCACGCCTTCGGACTTGCCGACGCCGCGGAAATTCATGCGCACCGTGGCGTAACCCAGCGCCAGGAACGAGCGCGCCAGCGTCTGTGCAACCTTGTTGTCCATGGTGCCGCCATACAACGGATGCGGATGGGCCACCAGTGCGAGGCCGCGCGGCGCGGCGAACTGCTCGGGATCGGGCAGGTCCAGTGCGCATTCCAGCTGGCCGACGGCGCCGGGGATCAGAAAGGCTTGTGTTTGTGCGTTCATGCGTTTAAGCGTCTAGGGGGCGTATTCAGATTTTGAGGCGGTCGACGATCTTGCCGTCGACGATGTGCGAGTCGATGATTTCATCGATGTCTTCGTTGTCGACGTAGGTGTACCAGGTGCCTTGCGGATAGATGACCACGACCGGGCCTTCCTCGCAGCGTTCCAGGCAACCGGCCTTGTTGATGCGGACCTTGCCTTCGCCTGCCAGGCCGAGTTGCTTGATGCGTTTCTTGGCGTGTTCCTGTGCGGCTTGCGCACCCTTGTCGGCGCAGCAGGTACGCTCGCCCGGCTTGCGCTGGTTCAGGCAGAAGAAGACGTGATGTTCGTAGAACGGCTTGTCGGCGGTGTCAGGAGTATCTGCCATGGCGAGGTTCCGAGTGGATCAAAGGCGTCATGATACACCTCGTCATTTAGGCGCGCCCGGGCCGCCGGCCCGGCGATGCACCGGGTGATACAGGAACCACAGCGCCAGGAACGGCCATAGCACCGAGAGGAATTGCGCGGCGCCGTCGAAATTGAGGAATTTTCCCTGCACCCAGGTCTGCAGCGTCGAGACGAAATACGGATTGGCGGGCACCGCATTGGTCGCCAGCAGGCTGAAGATCAGCGCCAGTCCGGCGATGCGCCGCTGCGCCACCAATGGCGCGAACGACAGGCCGGCCAGCATCAGGCCGCCGACGATCATGCCGCCGGCGGCGCCCGGCGTGAACCAGGCGAAGGCGTTGTCAGGCGCGAAAAACAGCGCGCAGGACAGCGACTTGATGAACACCGCGCCGAGCAGGTAGACCGCCATCAGCATGTTGCGCGGCGCCGCCTTGCGCAGCAGCAGGAGCATGGTCAGCACGGCGCCGGTGAGGCCACAGGCGGTGACGATGATTTCGGCCAGCCAGTATTGTTCGGCGCTGAGCTGGGCGCTGTTGGTCCACCAGGTGGCGAGGTCGATCGGCGTATCGAGCAGGTCCGACAGCAGGCTCGATAGCGGTGGCACCACGTGGCCAAGGCCGAACAGATGGTTCTGCGGATAGATCAGCGCCAGCGGCCACAGTCCGACCACCACCAGGCCGCGGCTGGCTTCGCGCGAGAACCAGCTGCGCCGCACTTCCAGCAAGCGGCTCTGGCGCAGGAAGTAGCGGCTGGTCCAGGCGCCGATCAGCGCGCCCAGCAAGGTGCCGCAACTGTTGGTGATGAGGTCGAGGTTGGAGGGAATGCGCGTGGGCAGGTAAGTCTGCACCGCTTCCATGACGGCCGACAGCGCGACGCCGGCCAGCGCGCTGAGCAGCACCGCCCACAGCGAGCGCACGCGCGGATACAGCGCATACACCACCAGTGCACCGAACGGCGCGTAGCCGACCACGTTGGTCCAGAGGTCGAAACCGGTCCAGTAATACGGCAGCCGCGCCCACAGGTAATCGTAGGGCAGCAATCCCATGTCGCGCCAGCCCGAAAACGGGTACCAGCTGGCATATACGATCAGCAGCGTGTAGATCAGTAAACTGACGCGTGCAAAGGAGGAAGCCGCCGGCCTGGCGACTGCGGTTGCGATGGAGGCGGAGGCAGGGGCAGGCGGGGCGACTGGTGCGGGCGATTGTGGCGGTCGGTAAGGCGCGTCCATGCCAGCGAGGGTAACCGATTTCTCCTTCGCTTGCACCTTGGACAACCGTTACAATGTGCGCCATGCACGCCACCGAAACTTCACTCGCCACGACGATTTCCGCCCAGCGCATCGCCGCATTGATCGCCAGTTCCAGCAACGATAACGCCAAGACCGTCGCGGTCGAAGTGGTTGCCGAAACCGGCTCGACCAATGCCGATCTGCTGGCGCGCGTCACCGCTGCCGATGGCGACAGGCTGGTGGCGCCGGTGCTGCTGGTGGCCGAGTCGCAGACCGCCGGGCGCGGGCGCGCGGGACGGCCGTGGCAGACCACCAAGACGTCGGCGCTGACGTTTTCGCTGGCGTGGAAATTCAATCGTCCGCTGCATGCGCTGATCGGATTGCCGCTGGCCGTCGGCGTTGCGCTGGCCGAGGCGCTCGGGATTTTCGGTATTGATGTCGAATTGAAATGGCCCAACGACGTCCTGCGTGACGGCGCCAAGCTGGCCGGCATCCTGATCGAGACGGCGCAAGACAAAGGCACGGGCGCGACCGGAACCTGGACCGTCATCGGCATTGGCGTCAACCTGACCATGCCGCCGGATCTGCAGCAACGCATCGGCCGCGCCGTGGCCGACGTGTCTGAACTATTGACCCAAGATCGCGAGCGCCTGTTGGCGATTTTGCTGAGCGCCTTGTCGGATGCGCTGGCCGATTTCGATGCGCGCGGATTCAGGCATTTCGTGGCGCGCTGGAATCGTTTGCACGCATACGCCGGCCGTACCGTGCGCATCCTCGACGATGGCCGCGTGCTGCACGAGGGCGTTGCCGTCGGGGTCGACGAGCAGGGTTGTTTCCTGATGGATACCGCGAACGGGCGCGTGGCAGTCACCGCCGGCGACGTGTCCTTGCGTTTGCAGGAGTAGCGCCATGTTGCTACTGATTGATGTCGGCAATACGCTGATCAAATGGGGTGTTCCGGCGGAACAAATTTTCTCCGTTACCGGTGCGGGCCGCTGGCGTCACGTCGGCGCAGTGGCGCGCGGTGAGGTCGCTGCATTGACACAGGCCTGGCAGGGTTTGCCGGTGGTGCGCGTGCTGGTTTCAAACGTCGCGGGTCCGGTCGTCAGGGAGGCTTTGCAGGCGGTGCTGCAGGCGGCCTTCGGAGGCGACCTGCGCATCGACTGGTTCGCATCGCAGCCGCAACTGGCGGGCGTGCGCAATCGCTACAAGAATCCCGGCCAGCTAGGCTGCGACCGCTTCGCTTCGGCCATCGGCGCGCATGCGCTGTTTCCGCAGCGTGCGCTGATCGTGGCTACTTGCGGCACCGCCACCACGGTTGATGCAGTCACGCCGGACGGCGATTTCCTGGGTGGCATGATCTTGCCGGGGCTGGGTGTAATGGCGACGTCGCTGGCGCTCAATACCGCGCAATTGCCACAGATACAAAGCATCAGTGCAGTCGCCACGCCGTTCGCCGACAACACCACGGACGCCATCATCGCCGGCTGCATTTCAGCGCAGACTGGCGCCATCGAGCGCGCCGTCGCGGCGCACCAGCAAGCGCATGAAGAAGTCCTGTGCGTGCTGGCGGGCGGCGCCGGGCCTGTGTTGGCGCCTTATTTGTCAACGCCCTGCGAAAAAGTCGATAATCTGGTGTTGATCGGCCTGCATGCAGCGGCCGCAGAATGAAGGCGATGACTTCAATAAATCGAACTGACGGTTCATCATGCTGAAATTGTTTTTTTGGCTACTGTTGATCGGCAATGCGGCCCTGTTCGCCATGCAGCGGGGCTATCTCGGCGCGACCGCCTCCGAGCGCCACGAGCCCAAGCGCCTGGCGCAGCAGCTACATCCCGAAACATTGACCATCCTGCCGGCCAACAGCGAAAAACTGGTGGCGCCGGCCAAGGCCGATGCGCCGGCAGGTACGGTTGCCGCGGTCGCGACGGTCGATGCCGCCAAGGACGCGAAACAAGGCAAGCCGGATGCGACACCGCCGGAGGTCAAGGCGCCCGTCGCTGATCCTGTCCCTGCTGTTGCTGCCGCTCCGGTCGTCGCCTGCACCGAAATCGGCAATTTCAACGCCGTCGAGGTGCGCAAGTTCGACGCCCAGCTGAGCAGTCTCAACCTGACCGTCAAGCCGACCACGCGCAGCGTGCAGGAAGCCGCCAGCCACATGGTCTATATCCCCACGCAGGACGGCAAGGACGGCGCCGACCGCAAGGCCGCTGAACTGCGCCGCCTCGGCATCCAGGACTTCTATGTGATGCCGGAGTCGCAAGCCAATCCGGCGTTGCGCTGGGCCATTTCGCTGGGCGTATTCAAGACCGAAGAGGCCGCCAAGGCTTACATCGGCCGCTTGATCCCGCAAGGGGTGCGCAGCGCTCGCATCATGGCGCGCAACGTCACGTCGAACAAGCAGGCTTATCAATGGCGCAATGTCGATGCGGCAAGCAAGACGGCGCTGGACGGCCTCAAGGCCAAATTCCCCAATCAGGAAATGCGCAGCTGCCCGAGTTGAGCCTCGCCCATGCATGGCCGGTGCGGCTTGGCGGGCACAGGCCGATTTTGCATAGGGGCGATAAAACGTCAACTCCGCCGCAATCGAAACGCGCTTTCCATGTAAAATCGCGGACATTCCGAATATCTCTCCTGCCCAGGAATTGCACATGACCGATTTGACCGACCTGACCGACGTTGACCCTATCATCAAGGCTGAAATCCTGGCCGAGGCGTTGCCGTATATCCGCAAGTTCCACGGCAAGACCATCGTCGTCAAATACGGCGGCAATGCGATGACCGAAGAGCGTCTCAAGCACGGCTTCGCTCGTGATGTGATCCTGTTGAAACTGGTCGGCATGAATCCGGTGGTGGTGCACGGCGGCGGTCCGCAAATCGACAACGCACTCAAGAAAATCGGCAAGCAAGGCACCTTCGTGCAGGGTATGCGCATCACCGATGAAGAAACCATGGAAGTGGTGGAGTGGGTGCTGGGCGGCGAAGTGCAGCAGGATATCGTGATGCTGATCAACCACTACGGCGGCCAGGCAGTCGGCCTGACCGGCAAAGATGGTGGCCTGATCCGGGCGCGCAAGATGCAGATGCCGGACAAGGAAAACCCGGGTCAATTCCTCGATATCGGTTTCGTCGGTGAAATTGAGGCGATCAACCCGGCGGTGGTCAAGGCGCTGCAGGATGACGCCTTCATCCCTATCATTTCGCCGATCGGCTTCGGCGATGACGGCCAGGCCTATAACATCAATGCCGACGTCGTGGCCGGCAAGATCGCCGAGATCCTGCATGCGGAAAAGCTGATCATGATGACCAACATTGCCGGCGTGCAAGACAAGAAGGGCAATCTGTTGACCGATCTGTCGGCGCGCGAGATCGACGAAATGTTCGAAGACGGCACCATTTCCGGCGGCATGCTGCCAAAGATTTCGTCGGCGCTGGACGCCGCCAAGTCGGGCGTGAATACCGTTCACATCATCGATGGCCGTATCGAACATTCGCTGTTGCTGGAAGTGCTGACCGAACAGGCATTCGGCACCATGATCCGCTCGCACTGAACATCGCTAGCGTATTGCGCAAAAAAGGCGCCCCGGGAAACCGGTGGCGCCTTTTTTATTGAAGCGTATATACGTATATGAGGACGTTCAGTAAATCCGTTCGACCTTGAAGCCGCGCTGTTGCAGCAAGGCAGGCACGCCCGTCGGGCCGACCAGATGCAGGATGCCGATGGCGGCGAAGATACGGTCGCGGCTCTTGAGCAGACCACCGATGCGTTCTGCCAGGGCTGGGTTGCGCTGGTCCAGCAAGACCTCCCTGGTGAAGCGGCCGACGAAGCTGCCGTCGCCGGCCATCTCATCGAGCAGGCCTTGCAGGCCGGACAGGTTGGCCGTGCGCCAGAATTCGGCCAGCTCCACGACACGGACCGCGCTGTCGGGATCGTCGAGTTCCTTGAGAGTGTCTTCGAGCAGCAGGCTTTGCTGTTGCCGGCTCAGCGCGCCGAACAGTGCCAGCTGGGTTTCGGCGCCTTCCAGTTCGATCACGGGCTTGTTGCGCTTGGTGACGAAGTCGGCCAGGTGGCTGTCGACCGCGAGGTCAGCGCGATAGCCTTTGCTGCCGAACTCCTGCACGGTGAGCAGGCTGGCGATCATCCAGGGGCGAAAGCGTACGACTGCCTCGGGTGGGACATTGTATTTTTTCAGCGCGGCCTGCACCTGCTGCTGCAGTTGCGGGCTGAGGTCGGTCTGGTAGCTCTGGCCTTCGGGATAGAAGCCGTAGCGCAGCACGGCCGCCTGCATGGCGGGTGTCTTCTTCGGATCGATTTCGAGGGCGATTGCCGGGGCCTGTTCCAGCGCTTGCATCACGCGTGGTTCAAGCGGATAGAAGTTGGCGGCGCCGACGTGGATGGTGCCGAACAAATACAGCGTGTGATGCGCGTCCTGCACCTTGAACAAGGCGCCGCGGTGTTCCGTGCGGGCAGGTGCCGACGTGGTTTCTGCGGCATTTGCCAGCGGCAGATAAAGGCAGAACAGCCAGCTGAATGTCACTATAATCAGGCGTCGCATCGTTGCGCTTTCATCATTATTTACCGTGCCGAATACTACACCGCTCTGGCTTTTCGATCTCGACAACACGCTGCACAACGCGTCGCACGCGATTTTTCCGGCGATCAACGCCAACATGAATACGTTCATGGAGCGCGTACTCAGGGAGCAGGGATTGCCGGCCGATCAGGACGCAGTCAACGCGATGCGGCAGCGCTATTGGCGCCTGTACGGCGCGACCTTGCTGGGCATGGTGCAGCATCATCACGTGCGGCCGGAGGATTTCCTGCGCGACGCGCACGACTTCGCCGATCTGTTTGGCATGATCCGCGCCGAGCGCGGCCTGCTGAATCTGCTGGAGCGCCTGCCGGGACGCAAGATCCTGCTGACCAATGCGCCGTTGCGCTACTCGCGCGACGTGGTGCGACATCTGGGCCTGCATCGCCATTTCGACAAGCACATCTCCATCGAATCGATGCGCGTGCACGGCAAGCTCAAACCGAAACCGTCGCGGCAGATGTTGCAACAGTTACTCGCGCGTGAACGTGTCCCGGCGCATCGTTGCATTCTGGTGGAAGATACCGTGGTCAATCTGAAGTCGGCCAAAGAGCTGGGTGTGCGTACGGCGTGGATTACCCAATACCTGGCCGGCAATCCGCATTTTTCAGCGGCCGGCGTGCGCAGGATGCAGACCATGCATCCGTCTTATGTCGATGTGAAGGTGCGTTCGGTACGCCAGCTGACCAGCCATCTGCGTCGCCTGGCCGGCGCGTAGGCGGGAATTAGCCGTCTATTCAGTCGGGACTCAGTCGTCCGCGCAATCAGCGCACCAACCCTTGATGGTCAGTTCGATTTCGTGACTGCGAAAGCCTTTGCCGAGGGATTTTTGCAGGGCGGTCTGCAACTGCGCCGCGGTGGTCTGGCGCTTGCCCGATGAGGGCAGCACACTCTCAAGAAAGCCTGCTTCGCCGCTGCCATCCAGGCAAAACACCCGGGCGCAGCGCGTGCATTTGAAATGGCCGTGCTGATGCTGGGCATGGCCGTGTGCGTGTTGATGGCCGCCATGGCTACCGTGATCGTGATGCTCGGCGCCGGTGCCGGCGTTATAACGGAAGATGCGGTCGTCGCTGGCGATCTTGTGCGCCAGCCCGGCCTCGGTCAGGCAATCGAGCGCGCGATACAGCGTGACGCGATCCATATCGACCAGCTTGTCCTGGATATCCTGATGCGACACCGCGCTGCGTGCGCTGAGCAGCGCCGCCATGACGCTCACGCGCGCCTGCGTGACGCGCACCGACGCGTCGCGCAATTGCAGCTCGGCCAGAGCCTGCGCAGCGGCGGGGTCGTGGGGCAAAGCGTTGGCGGTGATGTCGGCTTTGGATTTCATGGCATATCGCTAATGTGACTGGTGCGGCTGGTGTGAGGGCGGCCCGCCCATGCGGCGCCCGGTCAAAGACCTACCCGAATTATGCCGCAATTCGCCGATGGCGGCTTTGTCAGGGCCCAAGGCAAGGCTTATTTACCGGCAATCTTCTTGGCGCGCGGATGGGCGGCGTCATAGACTTGCGCCAGGCGCTGGAAATCGAGCGAGGTGTAGACCTGAGTCGCCGTGATCGAGGCGTGGCCCAGCATCTCCTGCACCGCGCGCAGGTCGCCCGAGCCTTGCAAGACGTGGGAGGCGAAGGAATGACGCAACACGTGCGGATGGACGTTGGTGGCCAGACCCAGCGCCTGGCCGTGCGCCTTGAGCCGCAATTGCGCCACCCGCGGCGACATGCGCGCACCGCGCTCGCTCAGGAACAGCGCACGCCGCTCGGCGTCGGCATGCCCCGCGATGACGGTCTCGCGTGCCGTCAGCCAGGCTTTCAGCGCTTCCATGGCCGGTTTGCCGACCGGCACGCTGCGCATCTTGTTGCCTTTGCCGGTGACGGTCACTTCATTGCTGTCCATATCAATCCATCCGGCCGATACATAACCGGCTTCCTGGCGATATTGCACATCCAGACCCACCAGTTCGGAAATCCGCAAGCCGCTGGAGTACAGCAATTCGAACATGGCACGATTGCATAGCTGGGCAGGTGCGGCGGCGTCCTTGAGCGGATTGGGCTGCGACACCAGATGAACGGCGTCATCGGCGGCCAGCGCCTTGGGCAGCGGCTTGGCTTTCTTGGGCGCTTTGACGCCGTCGACGGGATTCGATTTCAGCCGGCCCTGTTCGGACAGCCAGTCGTAGAAGCCGCGCCAGGCCGACAGTTTGCGCGCGATGGAGCGCGCATTGAGGCCGCGGCCGTGCAATTGCGCGGCGAACTTGCGTATCTGGAAATGGGAAACTGCATCCAACTCCGCGCCGGCGGCTTGCGCCAGCTCGGATAACTCGGCCAGGTCGCGGCCGTAATTGCTCACCGTATGCGGCGACAGCATGCGCTGGCTCAGCAGGGTGTCGAGATAGCGGTCGATTTCGGCTTGGTTGGCGTCGGCGCTCACACGGTCGGGATGGAAGTCGGGATAAATCAGTGTAGCAGGCAGGCCAGCGCTGCGCTGGCGGTTTCACTGATGCGGCTGAGGAAATCAGTGGCCATGTCGGCGCTGAAGCGGCTGGGGTCGGGCGAGCCAAGCACCAGCAAACCAAAGGCTTCCGGCGCGGCGCCGACGCGTAGCGGCAGCATCGCCAGCGACTTCACGGAAGTGGCGTCTTCCAGCCAGCCGGCGGCTTCGAAATCGTTGTTGGCGCCGCAGAACGGCGTCGTCAGGCCATTGGCAAAAATGCGCGCATCTTCCGATACGGTCGCGGTGTACCAGTTGTCGTTGTGACTTTCGGCGACGTTCCACAGGCGCAAGGTGACCTGCGGGACGTTGAAGATTTCCTGCAGGTTGCGGGTCAGCGCCTGCGGCAGGTCGGCGTCATTGCGCGCCAGCAGCAGGGCGCGTGTCCAGGCCTGGAATTTTCCGGTGATTTCGTCGTTTTCCTGGGCGATGCGCATCAGGTCGGCCATATGCAATTCCTGCACCTTGATCTTTTCACGCAGGATTTCCATCTGGCGCTCCTGCAAGGAGATGGCGCGACCCAGCAAGGGGCTGGTCAGCTTGATCCGGCCAAGCAATTCGGCGTGTTCCTCGAAGAAGTGAGGATGGTCGAGCAGATAGTCGGCGATCGAATCGGAATCCAGATGGGAGGTCATGTGCGTTTTTTGAGTTTGGTTGTTCCGGAAAGTCGCGCCGGGCGCGCCGGATTGCATTACCGCAATATCGCGAGATTATCTACGCTATCGGTAGTGCTGACAACTTTTTAATCAGGCCGAGAAGGCTTGGCATCGCCAATAAAAACGGGCTTACATGATTGCTCATGTAAGCCCGAATCGTTCAAGCTAAGTTTCTGATTCTGACGTTTGCACGCCAGAGGTTCAGGCGCTTAAATTAGAACTTGTGACGGATACCAACAGTAACTGCTGTTTGGCTAGCGTCGTTACCAGTTGTGTCGCCATAGGCGCCTGGGTTACGCATGTCTTTAGCACGCAGGTTCGACACGAATGCGTACAGGTCAGTACGCTTCGACAGCCAGTAGTCAGTACCGATGTTGTACTGAGTCAGCTTGCCCTTACCGTTCAGACCGTCGAAGTTAGCTGTTGTGTATTCCACAGCAGCCAGCAGCTTCAACGATGGAGTCAGCGAGTAAGCAGTACCCAGTTCGAATTGGTCCGACTTACGCGAGTTTGCCAGAGTAGCTGTAGTGACGCGATTTGCAGCTGTCAGAGCGACAGGCGTTGCCAAACCAGCCAGATTTGCTTGGGTATTCAAGTCTTGCTTGACGCGCGACCAGTTACCATAGACGCGTGCTGGGCCAAACTGATAGCTGGCGACCAGGTTGAACACCTTAACTGCCGTGTTGCCAGTATTGGCAGCAGTAGTGCTCAAAGTTGCTGTTGTAGCAGTCGCTGGAATGATGCTGGTGTCCGAAGGAGTTGGACCAGCTTTGGATTGGTAGTAGTTGGCACCCAGACCCAGTGGGCCGTTGTCATACTTGACGCCCAGACCGAACGATTGGCCAGCAGTTGTCTTGCCAGCTGTTTCGCCGAAACCGTACAACACGTTAGCTGTGAAGCCAGCCAGGTTGTTGGTGGTGTAGCTGATCGAGTTGTTGGTACGTGTACCTTGCAAACGGTTCAGGGCCGAACCTGCGTTTTGGATAACGCCGCCGAAATCAGCAACGCCAGTGTAGGCGCTGATTGTGTCAGCGAAGTCAGTTTGACGACCGACCAGAACCGAACCGAAACCACCGGCCAGACCGACAACCGACTTACGACGGAACAGGTTCGAACCAGTAACAGCGTCGGAACCTTGCAGGCCGCCGTTGTCGTTGGTGAAGCCAGTTTCCAGGTTGAACACTGCGCTCAGACCGCCGCCCAGATCTTCAACGCCCTTGAAACCGATGCGCGAACCTTGGATGTTGCCGGAGTTCAGAGCAAACTTGCTACCGGTGTTAGTGCCGCCAGCTGGAGTTTGAGCCTTGCTTGTGTAAGTAACGCCGGTATCAACGATACCGTAGATAGTGACGGAGCTTTGTGCTTGTGCAGCACCTGCAAACGCGCCGAGAACGGCCAGTGCAAGCAGAGATTTTTTCATTTGACATCCTTCTATAAAAATAGTCTTGAGGATCCGTACATCTAGTCGGATGGTGAGACATTAAGGGTTCTCATTAGCGCTGGCCTCAGATTGGTCGTTTGGCGGACGAAGTTTTGGTTGAAATTCCGAAACTCCTACACGACTGTTGTTTTTTTCTAACGCTTTCGAGGTGAATCTCCCACAATGAGGATTTTCCGGGGTTCCAAAGGGCCTCCGGAGATTCGATTGTTTTTATGATAACAAATGACGTATTAAAGACTTGAATTGTTGTTTTAAAGCTCCAATTTGATCTCTTAAAGATCGGATTAAAAAAATATCATGATTTATAGGGGATAATTTTTTCCTTCGAAAGAGTGCTTGGATTGATTTATGGCGAGTCGGGAAGATTTGGCAATTATTCGCGCGGCGCGTGCCGGACAGGCGGAAGCGCAACTGGCGCTGGGCCGGCGCTACTTATTCGGCGGCAACGGATTGCCGCAAAGCTTCGCCACGGCGCTGCACTGGCTTGACCGCGCGGCACGTCAGGGGGTGCCGGATGCCTGGACGCTGATTGGCGAGCATATACCCTATGAGGTGGTGGCGCAGGCGCCGAAGCCGCTTGAATATGTGCTCTGGTATGAGCGCGCTTTCGAGGCCGGTCGCAAGCTGGCCGGGCTGAGTTTCGCGCGGCTGGTGCTGGCGCATCAGGCACAACCCGAGGCGCAGGCAATGCTGGGCAAGGCCGTCAAGGCGCTGGAATCGGAGGCCAATGCCGGTACGGCTGAAGCGCAATGGTTGCTGTCGCAGCAACAGGGCGGGCGAAAGCCGGCCGACGTCGCTACCGCCACCGGCGAACAACGCGCGGCAGAGCAGGTCACTGCAACCCAATGGGCGCAGAAAGCTGCCGACGCCGGCATCGGTCAGGCGCAACTGGCGCTGGCCGACGCCGCCTGGCTGCGCTTGGATCGTGCGGACTTCATTCGGCGCGCCTTGCCGCTGGCGCGTTCCCTGCTGGCGCAATACGGTGCGGATTTGCCGCAGCTGAACGCACCCTCCGAAGGACTGGCCCGGCATCTGGGTGAGGGAAACATCGTCTTGTTGTCGCGGCTTGCGCAAGTACTTGCCGAAATCAACGAGGTTGATGCTGACGAAGCGCAATTAATGCTGGAGCTGGCGGCCTATGCCGACGACAAGTCGGCGCAGCTGTCGCTCGGGTTGTTCTTTGCGCGCATGAATGAGAATGGCGGGCGCGCCTTCCCCGGTTTTGGTTCTGCTAATTATAAGAAGGCGATTCGCTGGTTGACCCTGGCCGGCGAACGGGGCCTCGCAGCAGCGTGGTATGCCTTGTCGCGTATTTATCTGAAGCCGGAGTTTTCCCAGCGCAATCTTGCCGATGCGCAGCATTACCTGGAGCGCGCGGCCGAAATGGGGCATGTGTTGGGGCAGCTGGAATGCGGCAGCAGCGCATGGCGCAACCGCAGGGAAGATCCCGCCAACGATGTGCGCGCGGTGTACTGGCTGCAAAAGGCGGCAGCGCAAGACAATGCCGATGCGCGGGACTTGCTGGCCAAGATTGCCGATCGTCCGGCCGCTGCTGCCTGGGCTGTGGAGGCCCGCAGCCAAATGACACGCGATTTCCTGAGCGCCTATCCGTTCCTGGCGGCGCGGCTGGAGCTGGCGATCCTGTTCGGACTGACCCGGCCCGAAGCCTTGTTGATCGATCTGAAACAGGCTGACTGCGGCCATTGCCTAGTGGTGGACATCCGCGACTACTATGCACGTAGCAAGCGGCGCCTGATATTAATAGAGACCGGCGACGAGCGGCAGGTTCTTAACCGCATCGGCAGGCTGTTCGAAGACGTCGATTGCAGCCTGAGCGGCCCGGAAGGCAACTACCGGCAGCGGTTGTACCGGCTGAAGACCGCGTTGCCGCTGGATGACGATGAGCAGGAAGAAGAGGGTGACCTGGCTGAAGAGTCTTAGGTCGGATTCCCGCCAGGCAAAATAAAAAGAGAGGGCCGAAGCCATCTCTTTTTTATTTGTGCGCCATTGTCTGCGATGTTCAGATGTCAATTTCGCCTTCGAACACCGACACCGCCGGCCCGGTCATCATGACTGGCTTGCCCGGTCCCGCCCAGGCGATCACCAGTTCGCCGCCGTGGGTTTGCACCGCCACCGGTGTATCCAACAGGCCGCGACGGATGCCGGCGACCACGGCCGCACATGCTCCGGTGCCGCACGCCAGGGTTTCGCCGACGCCGCGTTCGAACACGCGCAGGTTGACGTTGTGGCGGTCCACCACCTGCATGAAGCCGGCGTTGACGCGCCTGGGGAAGCGCGCATGGCGCTCGATCAGCGGGCCGTCAGTCAATACCGGCGCCGCCTCAGTATCGGCAACGATCTGTACTGCGTGAGGGTTGCCCATCGACACCACCGAAATCCAGGTCGTCTTGCCGTCAACGTCGAGCGGCCATAGCGTGTCATCTCCTTCGGTCTTGCTGCCAAGGCCCGATGGGTCGAACGGCACCTGTTCCGGGGCCAGTACGGGCGCTCCCATGTCAACGGTGACGCGACCGTCGTCTTCCAGCGTGGGTTCGATGACGCCGGACATTGTTTCCACACGGATAACGCGCTTGGTCGTGAGGCCCTTGTCGCTGACGAAGCGTGCAAATGCGCGCGCGCCGTTGCCGCACTGTTCGACTTCGCCGCCATCGGCGTTATAGATGCGGTAACGAAAATCGATGCCCTCGGACGCCGTCTTTTCCACCACCAGCATCTGATCGGCACCGATGCCGAAGCGCCGGTCGGCAATGAACTTCCATTGCGCAGGCGTCAGCGCGATGTCCTGGTGAATGGCGTCGACGACAACGAAGTCGTTGCCGGCGCCGTGCATTTTGGTGAATTTGATTTTCATGGCATTAATTATAGACGGCCGCACTAATCGTGGCCGTATACATTAGGTGTGCCCGGAGGGTGTGTTTTAAAGCGTTTGTGCGCCCAAAAATATTCTGCCGGCGCCTCCCGCACGCGCTCTTCGATAAAGGCATTCATGCGGCGGGTCGCCTCGACGATATCGTCGCCGGGATAGTTTTCCCAGGCGGGATAGAACGTGGTTTTCCAGCCTTTGTAATTGGGAAGGAAGGTCGTGATCATCGGCACCACGTTGGCGTGCGTCGCCGCGGCAATGCGCGCGGTGGCCGTCAGCGTTGCGGCAGGCACGCCGAAGAAGGGGATGAATTCAGCATCGCGCAGGCCGAAGTCCATATCCGGCAGCATGATGAACGGCAAGCCGTCGCGCATGGCGCGGATGATGGGCTTGACGCCTTTTTCGCGCGCCAGCAGGGTCACGGGTCGAAAACGGGAGCGGCCTTTGAGCAGCGCCTGATCGACGACTTCGTTTTGTTGTTTGGAATAGATGGTGCAGATCGACAAGTCAGAATTGAGCACCAGCGCAATGCCGGGGATCTCCAGGCAAACAAAATGCGGGCAGAGCAGGATGGTCGGGCCGGACTTGATGACTTCGACAGGCACGCGCGGTTCGACCTTGATCAACCGCTTCAGCCGCGCTTCCGAGGCCCACCACAAGATGCCGCGTTCAAGCGCACTGCGCGCATAAGCCTGGAAGTGCTGGCGGGCAATGTTTTTGCGTTCGGTTTCGGTTTTGTCTGGAAAGCACAGGCGCAGGTTGGTCATCGTAATGTGCCGGCGCGGCTTCATGATGACGAAGAGCAACGAACCGAGCGCTTCGCCCAAGCGGCCGAGGATGGGCAACGGCAACCAGTGCAGCAGCCACATCAACGCAATCAGCGCCCTCACGATTGCGCTCCGGGAGCGGCCACGCCGGGCGGCGTCTTGTAGCGGTTGTAGCTCCAGATATATTGTGCCGGACAGCGTGCGATCAGTTTTTCCATTGCCGCGTTGATCGCGCGCGCCTGTTGTTCAGGCGTTTCGCCCAAAGTCTCTTCAAACGCCACGAAGCGGATGACGAAGCCACGTCCCCATGACAGGCGCTCGGCATAGGACAGGATGATCGGCGCGCCGCTCATCTGGTGCATCTTGGCCGACAGCGTCATGGTGTATGCCGGTTTGCCGAAGAAGTCGGCCCAGACGCCTTCGCCGTGCTGCGGCACCTGGTCCGGCAGGAGGCCGATCGCTAGTCCCTTCTTGAGCGCCTTGAGCAAAACACGAACGCCCGACAGATTGGCTGGCGCCAGATGGAGGTTGGGACGTGAGCGCGCGCCTTCAATCAGGGGCTTCAGCGCGGCCTTGCGCGGCGGACGATAGAGCGCGGTCAGCGAGGTTTTCTCAGCAATGGCCTGGGCGATGATCTCGAAGCAGCCGAGATGAGGGGTCAGGAACACCACACCGGTTTTTGCGTCCAGCGCCTGTTGGGCCAGGTCCCAATTTTCGATGCGGGCGGTGCGCAAGACGCGCTTGGGGTCGGCACACCAGATGAACGGCAATTCGAAGATGCCCTTGCCCGCTTCGTTGACAGCGGACAACAAATGCTGTCCATGGCCGGCACGCGTCAGGTTGCTTTTGAGGCGCTTCCGATAGGACGGCGATGCCAGGTAAACAAGCCATCCCATCGCGATCCCGATGAGGTGCAACAAGGGTAGCGGAAGAAATGACAACAGGCGGAATAAAGAAAAAAGCATACTTGCCGTTACCGTGAATAATGCTGTGAAATTGCGAATTTTTGCAAGACGCGTAAAATAGCATGAAAGCCGTCGAGTTAATGACAACTTGCGAGACGGGATATAAATTTCGCTAAAGCGTCGCAGGCTGGAGATAGGCCGCGACACCGGTTAAATCTCTATATGCAGGAGCCTGTGATGTCCAACGAGTATCTCTTTACTTCCGAATCCGTCTCGGAAGGCCACCCAGACAAAGTAGCCGACCAGATTTCCGATGCGATTCTGGATGCCATCTTTGCACAAGATCCCCTCTCCCGCGTCGCCGCCGAAACCCTGTGCAACACAGGCCTGGTCGTGCTCGCCGGTGAAATCACTACACGCGCCAACGTTGACTATATCGACGTCGCTCGCCAAACCATCAAGCGCATCGGTTACGACAACGCCGACTACGGCATCGACTACAAGAGCTGCGCCGTGCTCGTCGCCTACGACAAGCAATCACCGGACATCGCCCAGGGCGTTGACGAAGGCAAGGGCCTCGACCTCGACCAGGGCGCGGGCGACCAAGGTCTGATGTTCGGCTACGCCTGCGATGAAACACCGGAACTGATGCCTGCTGCCATCTACTACGCGCACCGTATCGTCGAACGCCAGTCGCAACTGCGCAAGGATGGCCGCCTGCCATGGCTGCGTCCCGATGCAAAATCGCAAGTGACGCTGAAGTATGTCGATGGCCGTCCGGTCGCCATCGACACCATCGTGCTGTCGACCCAGCATGCGCCTGAAATGGAACACAAGGCCATCGAAGAAGCCGCGATCGAAGAAATCATCCGCCCGGTCGTGCCGGCAGAGTGGATCAAGAACACCCGTTACCTGATCAACCCGACCGGTCGCTTCGTTATCGGAGGTCCGCAAGGCGACTGCGGCCTGACCGGTCGCAAGATCATCGTCGACACCTACGGTGGCGCAGCACCACACGGCGGCGGCGCGTTCTCCGGCAAGGATCCCTCCAAGGTTGACCGTTCGGCAGCCTACGCCGGCCGTTATGTCGCCAAGAACATCGTGGCCGCCGGCTTGGCGTCGCGTTGCCAGATCCAGGTGTCGTACGCCATCGGTATCGCCAAGCCGACTTCGGTCATGGTCACCACTTTCGGCACCGGCAAGATCAGCGACGAAAAGCTGGCCGAACTGGTGCTGGAACATTTCGACCTGCGTCCGAAGGGCATCGTGCAAATGCTGGACCTGTTGCGTCCGATTTACCAGAAGACCGCTGCTTACGGCCACTTCGGCCGCGAAGAGCCGGAATTCTCGTGGGAACGCACCGACAAGGCGGCTGCATTGAAGGCTGCTGCGGGCTTCTAAAAAAGAACAAGGATCGCTGTTTGCTGCGATCCTGCCGATAAGCCGGCGCGAGCCGGTTTATCGATGTACGATGGCATTTCGTACATAAACTGATTTACAATGCCTTTCCGTATCAAGGAGCGTTGCGACAAGACATCGATCTTGCCAGGCTTGATACCGTCAATATGCAACTGCGCTCACGTTACTTTTTTTCTGATTTTTCGAAAGGAGGGCGTGAGAACGCCGCAGCCATGACTACCAATTCCAACAAAGATTATGTGATCGCCGATATCAGCCTGGCGCAATGGGGCCATAAAGAGATCAAGATCGCTGAAACCGAAATGCCAGGCCTGATGGCCATCCGCGAAGAGTTCGCCGCGGCCCAGCCGTTGAAGGGCGCGCGCATCACCGGTTCGATCCACATGACCATCCAGACCGCCGTACTGATCCAGACGCTGGAAGCACTGGGCGCCAAGGTCCGTTGGGCATCCTGCAATATCTACTCGACTCAGGACCATGCTGCCGCGGCAATCGCCGACAAGGGCACGCCGGTGTTCGCGTTCAAGGGCGAATCGCTGGACGAGTACTGGGAGTTCACGCACCGCATCTTCGAATGGCAAGGCGGCGACAACGAACAAGCCAACATGATCCTCGACGATGGCGGCGATGCAACGCTGCTGCTGCATCTGGGTACACGCGCTGAAAAAGATGCATCGGTGCTGAACAATCCGGGTTCGGAAGAAGAAATCTGCCTGTTCAACTCCATCAAGAAAAAGCTGGCGACTTCGCCAAACTGGTATTCGACGCGTCTGGCGCAAGTCAAGGGCGTGACCGAAGAAACCACTACCGGCGTGCATCGTCTGTATCAGATGTTCAAGGACGGCAAACTGGCTTTCCCTGCGATCAACGTCAACGACTCCGTCACCAAGTCCAAGTTCGACAACCTGTACGGCTGCCGTGAATCGCTGGTCGACGGCATCAAGCGCGCCACCGACGTCATGATCGCCGGCAAGGTCGCCGTCATCGCCGGTTACGGCGACGTCGGCAAGGGCTCGGCGCAAGCCATGCGCGCGCTGTCGGCACAAGTCTGGGTCACTGAAATCGATCCGATCTGCGCACTGCAAGCGGCAATGGAAGGCTATCGCGTCGTTACCATGGATTACGCTGCTGAACACGGTGATATCTTCGTGACATGTACCGGCAACTACCATGTGATCACGCACGACCACATGAAGAAGATGAAAGACCAGGCCATCGTCTGCAACATCGGCCACTTCGACAACGAAATCGAAGTCGCCGCACTGAAGCAATACACCTGGGAAAACATCAAGCCGCAAGTCGACCACATCATCTTCCCTGACGGCAAGCGCATCATCCTGCTGGCCGAAGGCCGCCTGGTCAACCTCGGTTGCGGCACCGGCCACCCGTCCTACGTGATGAGCTCGTCGTTCGCCAACCAGACCATCGCCCAGATCGAACTGTTCGTGAACACCAAGAACTACCCGGTCGGCGTCTACACGCTGCCGAAGCATCTGGACGAAAAGGTTGCACGTCTGCAGTTGAAGAAACTCAATGCCCAATTGAGCACACTGACTGCGGAACAAGCTTCTTATATCGGCGTGAAGGCGGATGGCCCTTACAAGCCTGAACACTATCGTTATTAATCAGCGTTAAGGGCGACGGCTATGCCGTCGCCTGGTTGTTTGTCCACTGCTAGTTCACTACTTGTTCGTCGTTTTGTCCGCCGCCTGCCGACTATATTGTTGGTGCCGGTCGGCGCACCGCCTGAAAGGAAATTACATGCGTCTGCTCATCCTCTGGCTGATCAATGCGCTGGCCTTGCTGGCCGTGCCTTACCTGTTGCACTCGGTGCAGGTCGACAGCTTCGGCGCCGCCCTGATCGCGGCCCTGATCCTCGGTTTCGTCAATACACTGGTGCGTCCGGTGCTGGTGGTGCTGACCTTGCCGGTGACCCTGCTCACGCTGGGTTTGTTCATCCTCGTGATCAACGGGCTGATGTTCTGGGTGGTGGCGCAACTGGTGGGTGGTTTCCATGTGGGCGGCTTCTGGTCCGCAGTGGGCGGCGCGCTGTTGTACAGCATTGTTTCGTGGGCCCTGTCGACGCTGCTGCTGAAGTCCACTCGCGGCTGATCAGCAGTTGCAACGACCAGGCCCTGATCGTTTTCGGATCGAATTCTCATGACACAACATAATTTCAGCATCGAGTTTTTCCCGCCCAAGACACCTGAAGGCATGGAAAAGCTGCGCGTCACGCGCGCCAAGCTGGCCGAGCTGCAGCCGAAGTATTTTTCGGTCACTTTCGGCGCCGGCGGTTCGACCCAGCAAGGTACGCTCGACACCGTGCTGGAAATCATCAGCGAAGGCCACGTGGCCGCGCCGCATCTGTCCTGCATCGGCAGCTCGCGCGACGCCTTACGCGCTATTCTGACCGAGTACAAGTCGCACGGCATCAAGAAGCTGGTCGCCTTGCGGGGCGATTTACCGAGCGGCTTCGGCGCCGCTGATTTTTCGTCCGGCGAATTCCGCTATGCCAACGAGCTGGTCGAGTTCATCCGCGCCGAAACCGGCGATTGGTTCCACATCGAAGTCGGCGCCTATCCGGAAATGCATCCCCAGGCCAAATCGCCGCAGGACGACGTGCAGAACTTTGCGCGCAAGATCAAGGCTGGCGCCGATGCCGCCATCACGCAGTATTTCTACAATCCCGACGCTTACTTCAACTTCGTCGACGAGGCGCAAAGGCTGGGCGTCAACGTGCCCATCGTGCCGGGCATCATGCCGATCACGAACTACACCCAACTGATGCGTTTCTCGGATATGTGCGGCACTGAAATCCCGCGCTGGATCCGGCTCAAGCTGGCCAGCTACGGCGACGATGCCGATTCGATCCGGGCCTTCGGCCTCGACGTGGTGACGCAGCTGTGCGAACAATTGCTGGAAGGCGGTGCGCCGGGTCTGCATTTTTACACGCTGAACCAGCCTGCCGCGACAATGGCAATCTGGCAACGACTGGTGGATTGATACAGCTGCAAGCAATAAAAAAGCCGGCTTCGAGCCGGCTTTTTTATTGCGCTGCCCTTTCACGCATCGGTAAGAATCACATCCAGCGCAATGTCATGCGGCTGCCCTCCGAATTCGGCCAGCGCCCCGGCATAGGCGACGCCGATGGCCAGCGGCCGCGGAGCCTGCGCCAGCGTACGGTCGTAAAAGCCGCCGCCATAGCCCAGCCGCAGGCGCGCCGCATTGAAGCCCAGGCACGGGATCAGCAGCGCCTGCGGGCGCACGGTCTCGCCTCCCTCAGGCGCCGAGGTGCCCATGGCATCTTTCACCAATGGTTCGCCCGGCGTCCAGCGGACGAATTCCAGCGGCGCATCTTTTCCGCGAATTATCGGCAAGGACAGGTGCACGCCTTGGGCCGCCAGCGCGTTATAAGCCGAATGCAGGTCCGGTTCCTGGCGGATCGGGTGGTACACCCCGAGGCTGGCGACCGGATTCTTTTGCAGCCAATCCAGCAGACGGCTGCAGATCATCGCTTCAGCCGCGGCCCTGGCGGCCGGCGTCATGGCTCTGCGGGCGGCGAGCAAACGCGTGCGCAGGACCGATTTTTCCGACGCGGCGGCTGTTGTTGTTGCCGCTGTTGCCGCTATTTGCGGCGTGCGCCCGACAGCGTCAGTGTGCGCAGAACCGCGTGCTATCCTTGAAGTCGTCATTTGTTTCAATCGAAGGTTGTATAAGAATGCAATTAAAGAAATGCGTGGTCGTGATCACATGCGCTGCTGCGGCGGCAATGAGTTTTTCTCTGCCGGCCCAGGCGCAGAAACGGCCCTCCGCCGCTGCGTCGCAGGATGACGTTTTTCTTGCGCTGCGCGACGCCTCACGGGTCGACGACTCGGCCACGGCGCTCAATCTGGCGGCGCGTTTGCCCGATTATGTCATTCCTTCCTACGTTGACTATTATCGGCTGAAACCACGCGTGCGCGACTTCACCGCGCCAGTGTCGGAAATCCGCGATTTCCTGGCGCGCTACGATGGCACCGCGATCGGCGATCGCCTGCGCAACGACTGGCTGTTGGCGCTGGGCAAGACCGGCGACTGGACTACCTTTGATGAGCAATACCCGTTGTTCGTGCTGAACGATGACGTACAGGTCAAATGCTTCGCGTTGAATTCGCGCGCGCTCAAGGGCCAGAATGTCGCCGATGAAGCGCGCGCCTTGCTCACCAGTCCCAAGGATTACGGCCAGGGCTGCAGTGACCTGATTGGTACGCTGGCGCAAAACCATCAATTCGGCGAAAGCGACATCTGGGCGCAGATCCGCCAGGCGGTTGAAGCCGGCAGCATCATGGTGGCGCGCCGCGCCGCGATCTTTACCGACAACGGCGACGTCACCCTGCAGCAGGTAATCGACAAGCCGGCGCCGTTGCTGGCGCGCGGGCCGGGTCAGGGCCGCACCGCGCACGAGCTGTACATCATCGCCATCGGCCGGGCCGCCAAGAACAACCCGCAGCAGGCCGCCGCGTTCCTGAGTGGCGCCTCCGGCCTGACCGCGCAGGAACAAGCCATCGCCTGGGCCCAGATCGCCTTGCCGGCGTCGATGAAGCTGATGCCGGAAGCGATCGACTACTGGCGCAAGACCAAGGACGCGCCGCTGTCCTACGAAGCGTATCAGTGGAAAGTACGCATCGCCCTGCGCGCCGGCGACTGGAAGCTGGTGAAGTCCACCATCGACGCCATGCCGGCTTCGCTGCGCAGCGACATCACCTGGACTTACTGGCTGGCGCGCGCGCAAAAGGAAGACGGCCAGACCGAATCGGCCCAGCGCCTGTTCCAGTCGATCGCCTCGAACGTCAGCTTCTACGGCCAGCTGGCCACCGAAGAACTGGGCCAGAAAATCGTGATCCCTGCCGGTCCGACGCCGCCGACGCCGGCCGAGATCGCACCGATGGCGCAGAACAGCGGCTTCAAGCGCGCGCTCAAGTTCTATGACCTCAACATGCGCTACGAAGGCATCCGTGAATGGAACTGGGAATTGCGCCGCATGAGCGACCGCCAGTTGCTCGCCGCCGCCGAGTTCGCACGTCAGAGCGATGTGCTCGACCGCATGGTGAACACCTCCGACCGCACCAAACAGGAAATGGATTTCACCCAGCGCTTCCCGGCGCCGCACCTGAGCGAAATGACCGCCAACACGCGTCCGCTCGGCCTGGAAAATGCCTGGGTCTATGGCCTGATCCGCCAGGAATCGCGCTTCATCAAGAACGCCAAATCCTATGTCGGTGCCTCCGGCCTGATGCAGCTGATGCCGTCGACTGCGAAATACGTCGCCAAGAAAATCGGCCTGACCGAGTTTTCGCAGGACCAGATCAACGACATTAACACCAACCTGCTGCTGGGCACCAGCTACCTGAACATGGTGCTCAACAACCTCGACGGTTCGCAGGCCTTGGCGACCGCTGCCTACAACGCCGGTCCCGGACGTCCGCGTACGTGGCGCTCGACGCTGAACCGCAGTGTTGAAGGTGCGATTTTCGCTGAATCAATCCCATTCAACGAGACGCGCGGCTACGTCAAGAACGTGATGTCCAATGCTACTTATTACGCCGCCCTGTTCGAGAACAAGCCGCAGTCGCTCAAGCAGCGTCTCGGCACGGTGGCGCCGCGCACCAATACCCCGACCGACCTGCCTTGATACCGCGTGGCGGCCCAGAAGCAAAGAAAGCGATGACGGCCATGGCGTACAAAAACATCTTGATCATCGGCGGTTCCGGATTCATCGGCAGCCAGCTGGTCGCCCAGTTGGCGCGCAGCACGGCGGCCAGAATCACGGTGCCGACCCGGCGCTACGAGCGCAGCAAGCATTTGCTGGTGATGCCGACGGTGCGCACCACGATCGCCGACGTGCACGACGATGCCGCACTGGATCGCCTCGTGTCTCAGGCCGATGTCGTCATCAATCTGGTCGGCATCCTGCATTCGCGCAGCGGACCGCGCGGTAGCGCCTGGGGTCCCGATTTCGAACGCGCCCACGTCGAATTGCCGCGCAAGATCGTGGCCGCCTGCGCCAGGCATGGCGTGCGACGTTACCTGCACATGAGTGCACTGGGCGCGTCGGCGCAGGCGCCGTCGATGTATCAGCGCTCCAAGGCGGCGGGCGAAGTTGCGGCCTTCTCGGACGCCGCTGTCGCGACCACGGTGTTCCGGCCTTCGGTGGTGTTCGGCGAACACGACAATTTCCTCAACCTGTTCGCCGCGCTGCAAAAGCGTTTCCCCGTCATGCCGCTGGGCGGCGCCGATGCGCGTTTCCAGCCGGTGTATGTGGGCGACGTGGCGCAGGCTTTCGTCAGTGCCTTGCAGAATGATGCCACGCAAGGCAGGAGCTACGAGCTGGCCGGGCCGCAGGTCTACACGCTGCGCCAGTTGGTGCAGCTGGCCGGATTGTGTTCCGGCCATCCGCGTCCGGTGTTCGGATTGCCGCCGGCGTTGGCGTCTTTGCAAGCTTTTTTGCTGGAACATTTGCCAGGACGCATGATGAGTCGCGATAATCTGGCTTCCATGCAGGTGGACAATGTGGCGAGCGCGCCGATGGCGCCCGAGTTGCACATCATGCCGACCGCACTGGAAGCGATTGCACCGCGTTACCTTGCCGGCGTGCACATGCAGCAGCAGATGGACGCCCATCGTCGCGGCGCACGGCGCTGAAGCCAACCATTTTTAAGGATAGCCATGCAGAACACCGAACTTGATCCGACCCTGTCGGCGACGTTGGAAAAGGCCGGCAAGAACGCCATCACGCTGGTCATCGGCAACAAAAATTATTCCTCCTGGTCGATGCGCCCATGGGTGGTGCTGACGGCATTCGACATTCCGTTCCGCGAAATCCGCATCTGCCTCGACCAGCCCGACACCGCCAGCAAGATCGCCGAATATTCCGCCGCCGGCCGCGTGCCGGTGCTGCTCGACGGCCAGACGCACATCTGGGACTCGCTGGCCATCTGCGAATACCTGGCCGAACAATTTCCCGACCGCAAACTGTGGCCGCAAGAGACCGCTGCGCGCGCCGTCGCGCGCAGCATCACGGCCGAAATGCATTCCGGCTTCACCGGCCTGCGCAGCGCCATGAGCATGGACATCCGCGGCAGCTATCCGGGCAAGGGCCGCACGGCCGAAGCGCAGGGCGACATCGGCCGCATCTGCGAAATCTGGGAAGACTGCCTGGCGCAGTTCGGCCATCACGAATTCCTGTTCGGCGACTTTTCGATCGCCGATGCCTTCTATGCACCCGTGGTGATGCGCTTCCGCAGCTACCACGTGTCGCTGGCGCCGGCGCTGCAAGCTTACGTTGACCGCGTGGTGGAACATCCCGCCGTGGCCAAGTGGATCGCCGAAGCGCTGGTCGAAAAAGAAGTCTTGCCCGACCATTGAGCCGCTGATGAAGATCTACGTCGTCGGCGGCGCGGTGCGCGATGAACTGCTCGGCTTGCCGGTGCAGGATCACGACTACGTGGTCGTCGGCGCCACGCCCGAAGACATGCTCGCACAGGGGTTCCGTCCGGTCGGCAAGGACTTCCCGGTGTTCCTGCATCCCGACACCCAGGAGGAATACGCGCTGGCGCGCACCGAACGCAAGACGGCCCCGGGCTACAAGGGATTCGTGTTCCATACCGACAGCGCTGTCACGCTCGAGCAGGACCTGGCGCGGCGCGACCTCACCATCAATGCCATCGCCAAGGGCGAAGACGGCGTGCTGGTCGATCCTTATCATGGTCAGGAAGATATCCGCCGACGCGTGTTCCGGCACGTCTCCGACGCGTTCGTCGAAGACCCGGTGCGCATCCTGCGCCTGGCGCGTTTCGCGGCGCGCTTTCCTGATTTCACGGTTGCGCCGGAAACCAATGCGCTGATGCAGAAGATGGTCGCCGCCGGCGAGGTCGACGCGCTGGTGCCTGAACGCGTGTGGCAGGAATTGGCGCGCGGCATGATGGAACAGACTCCCTCGCGCATGTTCGCCGTGCTGCGCGACTGCGGCGCCCTGGCGCGCATCCTGCCCGAACTGGACGCGCTATGGGGCGTGCCGCAACCGGCTAAATACCATCCCGAAATCGACACCGGCGTGCACGTCATGATGGTGCTCGACTATGCCGCCGGCCGCGGATATTCGCTGGGCGTGCGCTTCGCCGCGCTCATGCACGATCTCGGCAAGGGCACCACGCCGCCCGATCTGTGGCCCAGCCATCACGGCCATGAAGGCCGCAGCGTCGAGCTGGTGCAAGGCATCTGTGACCGCCTCAAGGTGCCCAACGATTGCCGCGACGTGGCCGTGATCACCGCGCGCGAACATGGCAACGTCGGCCGCGCCTTCGAACTGCGCCCGGCCACCATCGTCAATCTGCTGGCGCGCTGCGACGGCTTCCGCAAGCCGGGGCGTTTTCACGACATGCTGCAGGCGTCAGAGTGCGACCGGCGCGGCCGCACGGGTTTTGAAGACGTCGCGTTTCCGCAGCTGGATTACCTCATGGGCGCTCTCAAGGCGGCCCAGGGTGTGGATGCCGGCGCCATCGCCGCAAAGTTCAAGGAGCAGCCGCAACGCATCCCGGAGGCAATCATGGCCGCGCGCACGGAAGCGGTGGCGGAATATGCCGCCACCAACGCCAGTTAAGCCGCCCCGCCCATGTCACCCTTCATCACGCAACTGCGCGCCAGGCTGGACCGCCTGAAGCACACACTCAGCGCCCTCGCCGAGGCATCGGAAAAGCCGATGATCCTGGTCAAGGAGCTGTCGCCGCGCGCGCGTCGGCATCTGCTGCGGCATTTCCTGGCGCTGGAAGAAAAAGACCGGCTGCTGCGTTTCGGCAGCAAGCTGTCCGATGAGCTGGTCACGCGCTATGTCGAAAACATCGATTTCTCCCGCGACACGATTTTCGGCGTCTACGATCGCAAGTTGCGCCTGCTGGGGGCCGGTCACCTGGCTTTCGCGCCGCGCGAGACTTCCCCCGTCAGCGGCGCCACGCTCAAGGCGCGCGTCGCCGAGTTCGGCGTGTCCGTCTCGGCGGCAGCGCGCGGCATGGGCGTCGGCACCAAGCTGTTCGTGCGCGCCGCGATCCGTTGCCGCAACGCCGACGTCGACACGCTGTACATGCATTGCCTGTCGTCCAACAAGGTCATGATGCACATCGCCAAGAAAGCCGGCATGGAAATCCATCGAGACTACGGTGAAGCTGACGCCTACCTGAAGCTGCAGCCGGCCAATCCGGTCACGTTGTTCCAGGAAGCCATGGAAGAGCAGGTCGCCATGCTCGACTACATCATCAAGGCCAACATGCGCGCGCTGTTCAAATGGATCAGCAGGGTCTTCGGCATCGGCAAGCCGAAGGCCTGAACAGCGCCTGAGCCCGCCCGCCAACCGCGCAAGCATGCGGCCGCCGGAGCGAAATCGGCGATAATGGCGGCTTACAGGCATTTTCCAGCAGAACACATGAACAACTCCGCCAGCACCGACGACTTCTTTGCCAGCGTGGCCGCCAAGTCGGACAGCGGCGCCTTGCGCGGCGACTACAGCAACGCCGACAAGAACTTCGTCGTAGACCAGAACTGGGCCGCTTACACGCCCGCCCAACACGCGCTGTGGCGACGCCTGTACGAGCGCCAGGCAAAACTGATTCCGGGCCGCGCCTGCGACGTCTTCCTCGACAGCATCAAGGCGCTCGACGTCTCGCAAGGCATTCCGCAATTCAACCGCACCACCGAGGCGCTGTACAAGGCCACCGGTTGGCAACTGGTCGCCGTGCCCGGGCTGGTGCCGGACCATACTTTCTTCGAGCATCTTGCCAACCGTCGCTTCCCGGTCACCGTGTGGCTGCGCGAAGAGAGCGAGTTCGACTACATCGTCGAACCGGACGTGTTCCACGATTTCTTCGGTCATGTGCCGCTGCTGTTCAATCCGGTGTTTGCCGATCATCTGCAGGAATACGGCAAGGGCGGCCTGAAAGCACTCAAGCTCGACGGCCTGGCCTTCCTGGCGCGCTTGTATTGGTACACGATCGAGTTCGGCCTGATCCAGAGTCCGGAAGGCTTGCGCATCTACGGCGCCGGCATCCTGTCGTCGGGCGGCGAGGTCGATTACGCTCTGCGCGGTTCACAGGATCAGCAGCCGAACCGCATCCCGTTCCAGGTCGAACGCGTCATGCGCACGCTGTACAAGATCGACTCCTACCAGGAAACCTATTTCGTCATCCGCGACTTCCAGCAATTGTTCGACGATACCGCGCCCGACTTCACCGCGCTGTACGAGCAACTGAAGGCGCAGGACGCCCTGCCGGCCAGCACCCTGTTGCCGGGCGAGCAAAACCTGCCCATAACCTGATCCGCAGCAACCGAACGCCGCCCCTGCCTTCCCGCAGGGGCTTTTTTTTCGCTGTCAGCGCATCGTCAGCCCCGCGTCCGCCATGCTGCGCCGTGCGTAGCGGCAATACGCCGCTTGTGCTACTGTAACCGCATCAAAAGAACAGAACCATTCGCCCACAAGGCGGACGAGTTTTAAGCAGGATCTCGAACAGATCCATGTGCAAACAAAGACACGATTTTTGGCACGGAGACAATGCATGAACGCACCCCTACCTTCCAGTGAACGCCTGTTGCTGGATGACATTTCCCTGGACGACAAATATTCGCTGGAGCGCGGTCGCGTTTTCATGACCGGCATCCAGGCGCTGATACGGCTGCCGATGCTGCAGCGACAGCACGACCTCCAGGCCGGATTGAACACCGCCGGTTACGTCACCGGCTATCGCGGTTCGCCTTTGGGTACGGTCGACCAGACCGCCGCCAAGGCCAAGAAATATCTCGACGCCGCCCACGTCAAATTCCACCCCGGCATGAACGAAGACCTGGCCGCCACCGCCGTGTGGGGGACGCAGCAGGTCAACCTGTTCCCGGGCGCGCAATACGACGGCGTGTTTTCGCTGTGGTACGGCAAAGGCCCCGGCGTCGATCGCTGCGGCGACGTCTTCAAGCACGCCAACATGGCCGGCACCTCGCAGCACGGCGGCGTGCTGGTGATCGCCGGCGACGACCACGCCGCCAAGTCGTCCACCACCGCGCACCAGAGCGAGCACATCCTCAAGGCTTGCGGCATCCCGGTGCTGTATCCGTCGTCGGTGCAGGAATACCTCGACTACGGCCTGCACGGCTGGGCCATGAGCCGCTACACCGGCCTGTGGGTGTCGCTCAAGTGCGTGACCGACATTGTCGAATCCGGCATGTCGGTGGAGATCGATCCGCAGCGCGTGCAGCCGATCATTCCCACCGATTTCGAATTGCCGTTGGGCGGCCTCAACATCCGCCAGCCCGACACCGTGCTTGAGCAAGAGACGCGCATGAACGTCTACAAGTGGTACGCCGCATTGGCCTATGCCCGCGTCAACAAGCTCAACCAGATCATCTGGGACAGTCCGCAGGCGCGCATCGGCATCGTCACCGCCGGCAAGTCCTATCTCGACACGCGCCAGGCGCTCTACGATCTCGGCATCGACGAGCAAGTCGCGCGCGACATCGGCATCCGCCTCTACAAGATCGGCATGACCTGGCCGCTGGAAGCCGAAGGCGTGCGCGAGTTCGCGCAAGGCCTCGATGAGATCCTGGTGGTCGAAGAGAAGCGCCAGATCCTCGAATACCAGATCAAGGAAGAGCTCTACAACTGGCGCGACGACGTGCGTCCGCGTGTGGTCGGCAAGTTCGACGACACCGGCGAATGGAGCGGCTCGCCGCGCGAAGGCCACGGCAACTGGCTACTGCCTGCAACTTACGAACTGAGCCCGGCGCAGATCGCACGCGCCATCGCTACGCGCATTTCCAAGTACTACGCCGGTCATCCGATCGAGCAGCGCGTCAAGGCGCGCATCGCTTTCCTCGAAGCCAAGGAAGCCACGCTCAACGTCAGCACCAAGCCCGATCCGAACAAGGACCGCATCCCGCATTTCTGTTCGGGTTGCCCGCACAACACCTCGACCAAGCTGCCCGACGGCAGCCGCGCGCTGGCCGGCATCGGCTGCCATTACATGGTGACCTGGATGGATCGCGAATCGACCATCTTTTCGCACATGGGCGGCGAGGGCGTGACCTGGGTCGGCCAGGCGCCGTTCACCAGCGAGAAACACGTCTTCTCCAACCTCGGCGACGGCACCTATTTCCATTCGGGTTTGCTGGCCGTGCGCGCTGCGGTGGCGGGCAAGGTCAACATGACTTACAAGATTCTGTACAACGATGCGGTCGCCATGACCGGCGGACAGGAGTTCGACGGCCCGCTCGATCCGGCCATGATCTCGCGCCAGCTGGCCGCCGAGAACGTGCGTCCGATCATCGTCGTCACCGACGAGCCGGATAAGTATCCCGCCGGCACGCCGTGGGCCGAAGGGGTGACTGTCCGTCATCGCAGCGAACTCGACGCCGTGCAGCGCGAATTGCGCGAAGTGCAGGGCGTGTCCGCCATGATCTACGACCAGACCTGCGCCTCGGAAAAGCGCCGCCGCCGCAAACGCGACGCCTATCCCGATCCGGCCAAGCGCGCCGTGATCAACGAAGCCGTGTGCGAAGGCTGCGGCGATTGCAGCGTGCAATCCAACTGCCTGTCGGTGGAGCCGCTGGAAACCGAATTCGGCCGCAAGCGCCAGATCAATCAATCGTCGTGCAACAAGGACTATTCCTGCGTGAACGGCTTCTGCCCGAGCTTCGTCACGGTGGAAGGCGGCAAGCTCAAAAAGGCCAAACGCGTGGCGGTTGAAAAGACCGAAGCCGCAGCGCAGGGACCATCCCTGCCCGAACCGCAATTGCCCTCCATGGGCGACACCTACGGCATCGTCGTCACCGGCATCGGCGGCACCGGCGTGATCACCATCGGCCAGATCCTGGCGATGGCGGCGCACGTCGAAGGCAAGGCCTGCTCGGTGCTCGACATGAGCGGCCTGGCGCAAAAGGGCGGACCGGTGATGTCGCACGTGCGTCTGTCCGAACGTCCCGACGATTTGTATTCGACGCGCGTGGGCACCGGTGCGGCGGATCTGGTGATCGGCTGCGACGTCATCGTCACCGCCAGCCGCGACGCCTTGTCGCGCATGGGCGAGGGACGCACGCACGCGGCCGTCAATTCCACCCGCATGCCGACCGCGGCTTTCGTGCGCAATCCGGACTGGCAGTTCCCGGCGGAGTCAGCCGAGGGCAGCATCCAGAGCGCCTGCGGCACGGAACGCGTGGCCCTGATCGACGCCGGCAACATCGCCACCGCACTGATGGGCGACGCCATCGCGACCAACATGTTCATGCTCGGTTATGCATGGCAACGCGGCTGGGTGCCGCTGTCGGAAGGCGCGCTGCTCAAGGCCATCGAACTGAACGCCTTGTCGGTCGAGTTCAACAAGCAAGCCTTCGGCTGGGGCCGCGCCGCCGCGCACGACGCCGACATGGTGGCGCAAGCCGCCCGTCGCAACGGGATGACGGCGCAGGTGATCGACTTCAAACGGCCGCCTTCGCTGGAGGAAGTGCTGGCCAAGCGGATCGACTTCCTCACGCAATACCAGAACGCCGCTTATGCGCGCCAGTACAGCGATTTCGTCGCGCAGGCGCAGCATGCGGAAGCCGCACTGGGCGAAGCCGGCAAGGCGATGAAGCTCAGCACGGCGGTGGCGACTTACCTGTTCAAGCTGATGGCGTACAAGGATGAATATGAAGTCGCGCGCCTCTACACCGCGCCTGCCTTCCGCGAAAAGATCGCCGCCATGTTCGAGGGCGACTACCAGTTGAAATTCCACCTGGCGCCGCCGCTGCTGGCCAAGCATGACAACAACGGTCATCTGATCAAGAAACAATACGGCCCATGGATGATGCGCGCCTTCGGCGTGCTGGCCAAGCTGCGCTTCCTGCGTGGTACGCCGCTGGACGTGTTCGGCTACACCGACGAGCGCAAGCAGGAGCGTGCGCTGATCGCCGAATACTGCAAGACGGTCGGCGGTTTGTTAAGCAAACTCAGCGCCGACAACCTGGCGCAGGCTGTGGCGATTGCGCGCATTCCGGAAGATATCCGCGGCTATGGCCATGTCAAGGAGCGCCACCTGAAGGCGGCGAAACAGAAGGAGGCGGATCTGCTGCGCATGTTTGACGCAGGGCAAAAGCCGCAGACGCCGGAAGGCGGGCAGAAGGCGGCGTAAGCCTTTACGCCGACGCTGTCGCAACACTCGCCGTCGTCCCGGGCAATGCCGGGACGACGGCGTTTTTATTTCGCGGCTTGGAAGAGATTAGGAAGTGGCAGTGAGCCTGCCGCCGCTGACACGTTCGATCCCGGCCAGGTCGCGCCAGCTTTGCACTTCGGCGAAACCGCGCTGCTCCAGCAGCTTGCGCACGGCCTCTGACTGATCGTAGCCGTGTTCCATCAACAGCCATCCGTCCGCTTTCAGATAAGTCGCCGCACCGTCGATGATGATGCGCAGCGCCGACAAGCCGTCAGCGTGATCGGTCAATGCGCTGATCGGTTCGAAGCGCAAATCCCCCTGCGACAAGTGCACGTCGCCGGCGACGATGTAAGGCGGATTGGAAACGATCAGGTCGAGATACGGAGCCGTGGCGTCGCCCAGCGCGGCGTACCAGTCGCTGCGCAAAAACTCTACCTTTGCATCATGCCGTTGCGCATTCCCTGCAGCGACCTTCAGCGCGCCTTCACTGACGTCGAGCGCTGTCATGGAGACATCCGGCCGCGTGTGCGCAATGGCCACCGCGATGGCGCCGGAGCCGGTGCCCATGTCGAGCGCCCGGCCGTGTTGCGGCAAGCGCTCCAGCGCCAGCTCCACCAGCAATTCGGTGTCGGGACGCGGGATCAGGACATCCGCTGTGACCTGCATCGCCAGGCCGAAGAACTCGCGCTCACCGACGATGTAGGCGATCGGCTCGCCTTGCAGGCGACGACGGAACAGCGCGCTCAGTTGCGCCGCTTCATCGGGTGTAAGTTGACGTTCGGATTGGGTGATCAGCTGGATGCGCGTCAGTTGCAGCGCATGGCCGATCAGGATGCGATTTTCCAGCGAGTCGAGCGGGGCGTTGCGCAGCGCCTCGGCCAGGCTGACGCCTGGCCGGATGTCCGGAAAATCAGTCACGGAAAATCAACCGCGCTTGACGATGCGACGCACCAGCACGATCGCGATAATGGCGAACCAGATCAGCGACCACTGCGGAATCGATAGCCCGAGGAAAGGATACGGATTGGCGCACAGACCGTCAGCCTTGAACAGCGTCGGGAACAGCGTCGCCGTCGGGATGGTGTTGAGCGACGTTTCCAGCGGATCGATGCCGCAGGATGTGCCCGGATGCGCCTGCACCCACAGGTGCCAGCCGGCGGTGGCGATACCGCCCAGCGCAGCCAGCGTGCCGAGGCCGGCGCCAAGCTTGGCAGAGCCGGGTGGCAGGAAGGCGAAGATGATGCAGATGATGGCGATGGCGACGAAGATGTAGCGCTGGATGATGCACAGCGGACACGGCATCATCTCTTCGACGATTTGCAAATAGAGAGCGGCGCCGAGCAGGGCGATGCACAACAGGGCGACTGACAGGAACAGGGATTTGGACGATTTCATGGGCGTTTGATTTTGATGTTGTTCGGAATTAGAACTCATTTCCTGAATATCCGCGAGTGCGAACGATCCTGTTTGGGAGGTAGTGCAAGGCGTGTCGCGCAGCCAAGGGTGGTTCCCTTGGCAAGCGGCGCAACGCAGCAATACACCCAAACAGGACGTTCCCGAAGGGTTTGCTCCAGAAAGGGCGCTGGCTGCGTTGCGCTCCTTGCGCGTGGCACCGCCACGCGACGCGTCGCACGCCTTGCCAGCGCCCTTTCTGGCGCAAACGCATCTCACGGATATTCAGGAAATGAGTTCTATAGCCTAAGCTGTACCCTCAGAGGGGGCCTGGTGAAATTGGTTCCGGCGCTGCTGCATTGTGCCACAGCCCGCGACAATGCTGGGTTACTGGACGATCGTGCTGAACAATCGTCACTGTTTATTCGTCGCCCAGTTGCGCCAGCAATTCAGCCTGATGCTCGGTAATGAGCGCATTGGTCAGCTCTTCCAGATCACCGTCCATGATGAAATCCAGCTTGTACAGCGTCAGGTTGATGCGGTGGTCCGTCATGCGGCCCTGCGGGAAATTGTAGGTGCGGATGCGCTCGCTGCGGTCACCTGAGCCGATCAGCGATTTGCGCGTGGCGGCTTCCTTGGATTGCTGTTCACGCAGTTGCACGTCCTTGATGCGCGCCGCCAGCACCTTCAGCGCCGAGGCCTTGTTCTTGTGCTGGCTGCGGTCGTCCTGGCATTCCACCACGATGCCTGTCGGCATGTGCGTGATACGCACCGCCGAGTCGGTCTTGTTGATGTGCTGACCGCCCGCGCCCGAGGCGCGGTAAGTGTCGATGCGGATATCGGCCGGATTGATGTCGACGTCTTCGACTTCATCGGCTTCCGGCATCACGGCCACGGTACAGGCCGAGGTGTGGATGCGCCCCTGGGTTTCGGTGGCCGGCACGCGCTGCACGCGGTGGCCGCCGGATTCGAACTTCAGGCGTGAATATGCGCCGAAACCGGCGATGCGCACGATCACTTCCTTGTAGCCGCCGACTTCCGAATCGGAGGCCGACATCATCTCCACCTGCCAGCGATTGCGCTCGGCGAAGCGCGTGTACATGCGCAGCAGGTCACCGGCGAACAGCGCCGATTCGTCGCCGCCGGTGCCGGCGCGGATTTCCAGGAAGATGTTGCGCTCGTCGTTGGGATCCTTCGGCAGCAGCATCTTTTGCAGGTCCGTCTCCAGCGCGTCCATGCGTGCCTTGGCGCCGTTGATTTCTTCCTGCGCGAATTCCTTCATGTCTGGATCCGACAGCAGCTCCTGTGCCGTGACGATGTCGTTCGCGGCCTGTGAATAGGTCAGGTACAGCGCCACCAGCGGACCGAGCTCGGCGTGTTCGCGCGTCATCTTGCGATAGTTGTCCATGTCGGACGTGGCTTCCTGCTGCATCAGCAGGTTGTTGAGTTCTTCCAGCCGTTCGGCGAGCTGGTCGAGTTTGGCGAGCATGGAGGGTTTCATGGACTGACTTTACTAAATGAGGGGGTGATGCGATGCCCGCGTTACAAGCAGGGGGCAGAGAATGCCGGCGATCGCAAGGATGCCGGCCGGCGAACGAAGTCGCTAACGTTTTGTGCGGAACAGTTGCGGCAGCAGCTGGACCAGATGTGCGCGCTCGTCGCCTTGCGCGTGATGCAGGGCCTGTTGCGGGCCATGCAGGAATTTGGCGGTGAGTCCCCGGGACAGCGCATCGAGCACGGCGTCCATGTCTTCGCCCTTGGCCAGCAGCTTGCGCGCGCGTTCGAGCTCGGCCAGGCGCAGCGTTTCGCCGGCGTCGTGCAGGTCCTGGATCACCGGCACCACGGCGCGGGTGTCGATCCAGTGCATGAAGGACTGCACGCGGGTTTCGATGATGGCTTCAGCTTGCGCGACGGCGGCCTGGCGGTTTTCGACGCCGCTCTGCACGACCGAGGCAAGGTCGTCAACGGTGTACAGGAAGACGTCGTCGAGGCGGCCGACTTCGGATTCGATATCGCGCGGCACGGCCAGGTCAACCATGAAAATCGGTTTGTGGCGGCGCGCCTTGACGGCGCGCTCGACCAGGCCGAGGCCGATGATCGGCAGCGACGAGGCAGTACAGGACACCACAATGTCGAACTTCGACAATTGCGTCGGCAGATCGGCCAGGCGCAGCGCCGCGCCGTTGAAGCGATGTGCCAGCGTCTCGCCGCGTTCCAGCGTGCGGTTGGCAACGGTCAGCGATTTCGGATTCTGCGCGGCGAAGTGGGTGGCGCACAATTCGATCATTTCACCGGCGCCGATGAACAGCACGTGCTGGCCCGAGATTGAATCGAAAATCCGTTGCGACAAGCGCACCGCAGCGGCGGCCATCGACACGCTGTGCGCGCCGATCTCGGTGGTGCTGCGGACTTCCTTGGCGACCGCGAAGGTGCGCTGGAACAGTTGATGCAAATAGGTGCCGAGCCCGCCGGCGGCGTCCGCCTGGCGCACGGCGTCCTTCATCTGGCCGAGGATCTGCGGTTCGCCCAACACCATCGAGTCGAGCCCGGAGGCGACGCGGAAGGCGTGACGCACGGCATTGTCCTGCGGCAAGGCATACAGGAAGGGGCGTAGTTCGGCGTAGGAAAGCTTGTGGTAATCGGCGAGGAAATGCGCGGTACTGTCGATGGCGGCATCGACGCCGCCTGCGGCAGCGGTGCTGGCGGCGTACAGCTCGGTGCGGTTGCAGGTCGACAGGATCGCCGCTTCGCCGGTCTGCGCCAGATTGGCGCTCAGGTCTGCGCGCCCGAACCAGGCCCGCGCAGACGCCACCGCCTGGCCGATCTGGTCGGCCGGGAACGCCACTTTTTCGCGCAGGGAAACCGGCGCGGTAGTGTGGTTCAGTCCGACGGCAAGCAAGTGCATGGCGACTCTAGGGTTGTCGAGCTAATACAGCGCGAAAAATGGGGGAATATCAACTCGATATTATACCCGCTGCGGGTAAAGGGGTTTTGAAGTGTATCAATAATGACTATTTATGCACGCTATGAGCCGACGCGGGCGTGTATGGTCAATTTTTGCATGTGGGAAACAATTTCCAGCGCGTAACGCTCCGGCTGTTCCAGGTCGGGAAAATGCCCGCAATCGCCGAACTGCACGATCTCCGCTTGCGGCAGGCAATCGCGCAGCGATTCCGGCGGCGTGGCGCGGTGAGATCGATCAAGATTGCCCCAGACCAGCGTGCAGGGGGTGTCCGGCAAGGTGGCGAGCGAGGTTTCGCGCAACAGTCCCTGCACCACGCCCGCCAGGCAGAAGCAGCCACCGGCATCGAACGAGCGGCGTGCAATTTCCTGAAACGCGCCGGCATCCGCGCCGGCCGGCAAGGCGCTGCGATACCACAGCTGCGCCAGTTTGCGACGGGCCAGCCAGGTGATCAGTTGTCCCGCCACCGGCACGCGCAAAGGCCGCGGAATCATCCTGTAGGCCCATGCCTGCATCGCCGCCAGCGCGGGCGTTTGCGTCAGCATCAGGCTGGCGATGCGCGCCGGCGCCAGCTGCGCCGCGCGGATCGCATACAGGCCGTTGGCGCAGCTGAAGGCCAGCGTGGCGCGCTCAATCTGCAATTGATCCAGCACTGCCAGCACCACGCGCGCGCCATGGTCCAGCGAGTGGGTGTAATCCGGGGCCGGCAATGAAAAGCCGAATCCCGGCATGTCGAAGCAGACCACGCGGAAATGCGGCGCCAGCAAGTCGACCAGGCGTTGATAGTGGGCCACGACATTGGGGCCATCAGGTGTGAAGACGATGCAGGGGCGGTCGTCGTCGCCGCAAGCCGAGTCGGTCAGGTGCACGCGTCCGGCAGCGGTGTCGACAAAGCGGCCGTGGCGAAGCGCAGGATCGCGCGCCACCGATGCCGCAATACGGGTGAGGAGATGATCGGTGCGTGCGCCGGACACGGTCTGCTATTTCCTTGGCGCTGGCGCGTCCAGCCGCTCCAGCTGGTAGCCATAGCCGTACACGGTGCTGAGCCGGTAGCCGTTCTCCGGCTTGAGCGCGAGCTTGCTGCGCACGCGCGAGATGTGGGTGTCGATGGTGCGGGTCGGCACGGCGTTGTCGTCCTCTGCGCCCCAGACGCTTTCCTGCAGGGTGACGCGCGACAGCGGCCGGCCGAGGCCGGCGAACAGCAGCAGCGCCAGCGCGAATTCCTTTTGCGTCAACGTGACCGGTACGCCCGCGTGTGTGACCAGATTGGCCGGCGTTTCAAAGCGGTAATCGCCGAATTGCTGCACCTGCCGCTCGTCGTGACCGGGATAGGCGCGCTGCAGCAGCAAGGCCACGCGCGCGGCAAGGGCGTGGCGGCGCAAGGGCTTGAACTCGCTCTCGACCAGCCGCCGGCCGGCGTATTCGGATAACGCCGCCAGCTCGGCGAGCGCGTCGCCTGCCAGCAGCAGCACCGGCAGCGTCGTCGCCGCTTGCACGATTTCAGCCAGATGTTCCCCGGCGTCGGCTACATCCACGATCAGCAATTGCGCCTGCGCACGGCGCAGGTCCGCGCGCTGCTGCACGGCTTCGCAGTCGTGCGCAGGCAGGCTGCGTGCGATCAGGGCGAGGTCGTCGGCGGAGCGGCTGAAGATGGAAATGTGCATGGCATGCAGGGAGAAGTTTTCGGCGGCGAGGAATCCGGCCCCCGAAAAGCACCGCGCCGGATCAAGTCCGGCGCGGTGAGAAGGAGCTTAAGGCGCGTCGGCGTCCGGCAGCACCACGTTCACGTCGAGCACTTCCAGGTTGCCCTGGCGGTCGAGCGAGATCTTGATGTCGTCGGCGTTGACCTTGGTGTACTTGGAAATCACCTCGATCAGTTCCTTGTGCAGCGCCGGCAGGAAGTCATAGCCCTGGCCTTGGCGACCGCCGCGCTCGCGCGCGATAATGATCTGCAGGCGTTCCTTGGCGGCCGTGGCGCTTTTTGCCTTGGGCGGAAACAGGAAGGAAAGCAAAGCCATGTCATTTACCTCCGAAAATACGCTGGAGCAGGCCCGGCTTTTCATAGCTGATGAAGCGCAGCGGCAGGTCTTCACCGAGGAAGCGGCTGACCAGGTCCTGGTAGGCCTCGGACACGTCGGTCTCTTTCAGATGAATCGCAGGATTACCCTGGTTGGACGCGTGCAGCACCGACTCCGATTCAGGAATGATGCCGATCAGCGGGATGCGCAGGATTTCCTGCACGTCGGTGTATGACAGCATTTCGCCGGCTTCGACGCGCTTGGGCGAATAGCGGGTGATCAGCAGGTGTTCCTTGACCGGCTCGCCGCCGCTCAGGGCGCGGCGCGACTTGGCCTGGATGATGCCGAGGATGCGGTCCGAATCGCGCACCGAGGAGACTTCCGGATTGGTCACGATGATCGCTTCGTCGGCGAAGGTCAGCGCCATCACGGCGCCGTGTTCGATGCCGGCCGGCGAATCGCAGATGATGTACTCGAAGTCCATCTTTTGCAGGTCGCCCAGCACGCGTTCCACGCCTTCTTCCGACAGCGCGTCCTTGTCGCGGGTTTGCGAGGCCGGCAGGATGAACAGGTTGTCGCAGTGCTTGTCCTTGATCAGGGCCTGGTTCAACGTGGCTTCCTGATTGACGACATTGATCAGGTCGTACACCACGCGGCGTTCGCAGCCCATGATCAGATCGAGATTGCGCAGGCCGACATCGAAGTCGATGACGACGGTCTTGTGTCCGCGCAGGGCCAGACCCGATGCGAAACTGGCGCTCGACGTCGTTTTGCCGACGCCGCCTTTACCGGATGTCACAACGATGATTTTTGCCACAAAAGACTCCTTAGAAGATCAGATTTGAATACTTGATGATGCGAATACTAAATTATTTGCTGGTATTGATCGGCAGCACGTCGATACGGTCGCCGGTCAGGCGCACCTGCACCTGTTTTTGCGCCAGCTCGGGCGGATGGCCGTTCTCGAAGGTACGGTAGACGCCGGCAATCGACACCAGTTCCGCTTCCAGGCTCGCCGCGAAGATGCGCGCGCCGGTATTGCCGCTGGCGCCGGCCAGGGCGCGGCCGCGCAGCGGGGCGTAGACGTGGATGCTGCCGTCGGCGATGATCTCGGCGCCGTTGTTGACCGCCGCCATGATCACCAGGTCGGCGCCACGGGCGTAGATGCGCTGGCCTGCACGCACCGGCGTGTCGATGATCATCGTGGCGGCCGTCGGTGCAACCGGTGCGGCCTGAACTTGCACAGAAGCGGCAGCCGGAGCCGCGGCCGCAGCTACAGCAACCGGCTTGGGCGCTTCCTCTGCAACAACAGCGGTTTCGGTTTCCTGCTGCTGTGGCGGACGCGGTGCGCCGCCGTCGATGGACAGTCCCTGCGCGGCGATCTCGGCGTGCAGTTCTTCCGGCGCATTGCGCACGGCCACCGCGTTGAGGCGATAGCGCTTGAACAAAGCCACCAGCGCGGTCCAGTCGATGCCCGCAGCGCCGCTGTCCAGCGCGCCGATGTCGATCACGGCGAATTCGTCTTCAAAGAAGTCGGACACGCCGCCGGTCATGTCCTTGAGGGCCTGGTCCAGCGCCGCCGGATCGGTTTCGTGCAGGATCGCGGAAATGGCGACCACCGTGGATATCTTGATGTCGATCGGTTTACGAGCTTTTTGCATAAGTTGTTCAGTGCCCGCGTTTTCCCGGTGGGAAAACTGCAGGTTCATTGCGTTCGGGGAGGTTCCGTCTGGCGCGAGGCCGGTGTTGGTTTGGCATTATACAGTCAGCGCGCCGGCGCGATAGAGGCCATCGGCGGCAGTCAGGCCTCCAGCAAGGTCTTGAGGGCCTCCAGGTCGCGCGTCACCCAGGCGGTGTCGTCATTGAACCTGGCGTCATCCATCTCCGGCTGGCGGAACAGGGTGAAAGTCAGCTCGCAGCCGTCGCCGTTGGCCACCGCGCGCATCGGGATGGCCACGCTCTGGCCGGAAGCCAGCACCACCTCATGATCGAGCACGCCGAAGTCGTTGGCCGGTGCAAAACGGACTTCCAGCTTGCCTTCCGGGGTGTCGGCGAGCCATTTTCCATCGACTTGCTGTATGCCCTTGCCGAGGCCGGAAGCCCATTTCGGCATGTTTTCCGGATTGGCGACGAAGCGGTAGACGTCCTGTACGGGACGTTCGATGGTGACGTGCAGGAGGCGGGTGGGAAGCGGCTTGGGCATGGCGAATCTCCTTGGACAAGGAGGCCATTATGCAGCGCAGGAGATAAAACAAGCAGACAAAAAAAAAGCCGGGGACGGTAAGTCCCCGGCAGCTTGCTACATTGGCAAGTCAGGTGGGCGGACGATCAGCCCGGTACCTTGCCTTCCACGCCTTCGACGTAGAACTTCACGCCGTGCAGGAAGCCGTCATCAGCCACTGCGTCCTTGGCGACTTGTTCCTTGCCGGTGTTGTCCTTGATCGGACCCTTCCAGATCGGAGCGGAGCCGTCGGCGATACCCTTCTTGCGTTCTTCCACCAGCGCCTTGACGTCGGCCGGCAGTTCAGGATTGAAGCCGCCCAGGTCGATGCCGTTTTCCTTCAGGCCGAGCCAGGTGGTGCCGGTCTTCCACGAACCGTCCAGCACCGCTTGCACGCGCGCCGTGTAGTACACGCCCCAGTTGATCATCGATGCAGCCAGATGGGCCTTCGGGCCGAAGCTGGTCATGTCGCTGTCCCAGCCGAATGCGTAGACGCCTTTTTCCTGCGCGGTCTGGACCACGGCGGCGGAATCGGTGTTCTGCATCAGCACGTCGACGCCCTGGCCGATCAGCGTGGTGGCGGCTTCACGTTCCTTGCCCGGATCGAACCACTTGTTGACCCAGACCACGCGCGTGGTGGCTTTCGGATTGATCGAGCGCGCACCCAGGGTGAAAGCGTCGATGTTGCGAACCACTTCAGGAATCGGCACCGAGGCGACCACGCCCAGCTTGCCCGACTTGCTCATCTTGCCGGCGACCACGCCTGCCAGGTAAGCGCCTTCATAGGTGCGCACGTCGTACTGCGCCAGGTTGTCGGCGGTCTTGAAGCCGGTGGCGTGTTCGAACTTGACGTCCGGGAATTCCTTGGCGACCTTCAGCATCGCTTCCATGTAGCCGAAGGTGGTGCCGAAGATCAGCTTGTTGCCGTCGGTGGCCAGCTGGCGCATCACGCGCTCGGCGTCGGCTGCCGACTCAGGGACGTTTTCGACGAAGGTGGTCTTGACCTTGTCGCCGAACTTCGCTTCGACCGCCTTACGGCCGTTATCGTGGGCGAAGGTCCAGCCGGCGTCGCCGACCGGGCCGATGTAGACGAAGGCAACCTTCAGCGGTTCGGCCGCGGCCGGCGCTGCAGCAGGCGCGGCGGCAGCTGCGGGAGCCGCTTCTTCTTTTTTGCCGCAGCCGATCAAGGTGGCGGCCGCCAGTGTGGCGAGCATCGCAATCGATGCCCTGCGCGAAATTTTCATACTTTCTCTCCCTGTTGAAAAATCAAAATCGGTTCAATTAAAAATGCACTGCAAAACGAACTGTAAAAACCAACAACAAAATCAGGATGCCCCCGGGCGGAACGGCTTGCCCAGCGACGCCGGCATGTTCAGGCGGATCCAGTCGGGATTGCGCGAGATCAGCGCCAGCACCACGATGGTGGCGACATAGGGCAGCATCGACAGGATCTGCGACGGAATCGTCACGCCGACGCCCTGCAGATAAAACTGCAAAATCGTCACGCCGCCGAACAGCAGCGAACCCAGCAAGACCCGTGCCGGACGCCAGGTGGCGAAGGCGGTCAACGCCAGCGCGATCCAGCCGCGACCGGAGACCAGGCCTTCGACCCACATCGGTGTATAGACCAGCGACAGATACGCGCCGGCCAGGCCGCAGCAGGCGCCGCCGAACAGCAGCGCGAGGAAGCGGATGCCGCGTACCGAATAGCCCAGTGCATGGGCCGACTCCGGCGACTCGCCAACCGCGCGCAGGATCAGGCCGGCGCGCGTGCGGTACAGGAACCAGGCAATCGCCGCGCACAGCAGCAGCGCGACATAAGCCATCCAGTGCTGGGTGAAGAAGGCGGGGCCGACGAACGGAATATTGTTCAGGCTGGGAATGCCGGTGCTTTGCGACGGCAGGGCGAGGCCGACGAAACGCTGGCCGATGAATGCCGACAGTCCGGCGCCGAAGATCGACAGCGCCAGCCCGGTGGCGACCTGGTTGGTCGCCAGAATCAGCGCCAGCCACGAAAACAGCGTCGCCATCAGCATGCCGCACAGCGCGCCGGCGAGGAAGCCCAGCAGCGGGCTCTTGGTGGTGTAGCCGACTGCGAAACCGGCGATGGCCGCGACCAGCATCATGCCTTCCGCGCCGAGGTTGAGCACGCCGGCGCGTTCGTTGATCAGCAGGCCGATGGCCGCCAGCAGCAGCGGCGTGCCGGCGTTGATCGAGGCCGCGATGAGAGGAGCGAGTTGGTCCATGTTTGCTTATCCTTTTTGTTTCCAGCGCAGGCGGTAATCGATCAGCGTGTCGCACGCCAGCAGCAGGAACAGCAGCATGCCCTGGAACACACCCGTGATCGCCGACGGCAGGCCCAGGCGCGATTGCGCCAGCTCGCCGCCCAGGTACAGCAGCGACATGATCAGTCCGCCGAACACCGCACCGATCGGATGCAGGCGGCCGATGAAGGCAACGATGATCGCCGCGAAGCCATAGCCCGGCGACACCGACGGCAACAGCTGGCCGATCGGCCCGGCGATTTCGAACGCCCCCGCCAGCCCGGCGAAACCGCCTGAAATCAACAGCGACACCCACAAGGCGTTGCGACTGGAAAACCCTGCGTAGCGCGCCGCATGAGGCGCAACGCCGCCGACCATCAGCGAGAAGCCGCGGAAGCTGCGCATCATGAACACCGCCATCACGATCGCCGCCACGATGGTCACCGCGAAGCCGATGTGCAGGCGCGTGCCGCTCATCAGCATCGGCAGCATGAACTCGCTGGAGAAGACCTTCGACTGCGGGAAGTTCATGCCGTTGGGATCCTTCAGCGGACCGTTGACGGCGTACATCAGCAGCAGCTGCGCGACATAGGTCAGCATCAGCGACACCAGGATTTCGTTGGCGTTGAACTTGTCGCGCAAGAGCGCCGTGATGCCGGCCCAGAGAGCGCCGCCGATCACGCCGGCGACGATCATCAGGATCAGTCCGAGGCCGCCCGGAATCGCATGGTCGGGCACGTCAATCCACACCAGCAGCGCCCCCGCGCATAAGGCGCCGACGGTGAACTGGCCTTCCGCGCCGATGTTCCAGATGCTGGCGCGGAAGCACACGGCCAGGCCCAGCGCGCACAGGATCAGCGGAATCGATTTGAGCAGCAGTTCGCTGATGGCGCGCTTGCTGCTGAACGGATCCACCAGGAAGACCTTGAGGCCGGCAATCGGATCCTTGCCCAGCGCCAGGAACAGCAACGCGCCGAGCAACAGCGTCAGGATGATGGCGATGACCGGCGACAGATACGTCATGCGGCGCGACGGCACGCCGCGCAGCTCGAGCCGGAAAGGGAGCGAGGTGAACATAGACTTAACCATGTGCAGCCTCCGCAGCATTGTTCGGCGCAGGCGGCGCGTCATTGTTCCACAAGCCGCTCATCCACAAACCGACCTGCTCCCGCGTGGCCTGTTCAATCGGGACGGAAGGCGACAAACGTCCCTTGGCGATCACATGCAGGCGATCGCACAGCGCGAACAACTCATCAAGTTCTTCGGAGATCACCAGCACGGCACAGCCTTCTTGTTTGAGCGCCAGGATTTCGGCATGGATTTGTGCGGCGGCGCCGACATCGACGCCCCAGGTCGGTTGCGCGACGATGAAGACACTGGGTTTGCGCTCCATCTCGCGGCCGACGATGAATTTTTGCAGGTTGCCGCCGGACAGGCTTTTTGCCAGCGCGTCGGGGCCGCTGGCCTTGACCTTGAAACGTTCGATGATGGAGGCGGCGATCTTGCGCGTGTAGGCGAAATCGATCATGCCGTGTTTGACGTACGGCACTTTCTGGTGCGACAGCAGCATGTTGGCCGACAGGCTCAGCGTCGGCACGGCGCCGCGGCCGAGACGTTCTTCGGGCACCAGGCCGAGGCCCTTGGCGCGGCGCGGATTGGGCGCCAGATGACCGACGGCGGCGCTGCTCAGCATGATCATGTTGGGCGCGGCACGCTGGTCTTCCCCGGACAGCGCCGCCAGCAATTCCTGCTGGCCGTTGCCGGACACGCCGGCGATGCCGACGATCTCGCCGGCGCGCACTTCGCATTCGATGTCTTGCAGTTCGGTGGCGAACAGATGCGCTTTCGGCAGGCAGAGGCGATTGACGTGCAGCTTGCGCTCGTTGCGTTGCATGCCGGAAAACTGCGGATTGCGTTCGCGGCGCAGCCGCACCAGCTCTTCGCCGATCATCATGCGCGACAGGCCGGCGCTGGTTTCATTGCGCGGATCGCAGGTCCCGGTCACGCGGCCGCCGCGCATCACGGTGGCGCTGTGGCACAGTGCGCGGATCTCGTCGAGCTTGTGGCTGATGTAGAGGATGCTGCAACCTTCGTCGGCCAGCAGGCGCAGCGTGACGAACAGCTTCTCGACCGCCTGCGGCGTCAGCACCGAAGTCGGTTCGTCAAGGATCAGCAATTGCGGATTGGTCAGCAGCGCACGCACGATTTCCACGCGCTGGCGCTCGCCCACCGACAACGTGTGGACGTGACGATTGGGCTCCAGCTCGAGACCGTATTTTTCGCCGGTCTGGCGGATGCGCGCGACCAGGTCCTGCATGTCGGTGTCGGCGTCGAGACCCAGCGCGATGTTTTCCGCCACGGTCAGCGTGTCGAACAGAGAAAAGTGCTGGAATACCATGGCGATGCCGAGCTTGCGCGCGATCTGCGGATTGGCGATGTGCGCCAGGGCGCCGTTCCAGTAGATTTCACCGGCGTCGGGTTTGACGGTGCCGAAGATGATCTTCATCAGCGTCGACTTGCCGGCGCCGTTCTCGCCAAGGACGGCATGGATCTCGCCGGGCGCGACGCTCAGGTTGATGTCGTCGTTGGCCAGTACTCCCGGATAGGCCTTGCGGATATGCGCTATTTGCAGGCGCGCAGGCGACGTTGCGGTCACGGATTTCCCCTCGCAGGAACCGCGCCTTCCCGCGCGCGTTCCAGGTTATTCAAATGATCTGCGGAATTTACCATAGCCAAATTGTCGACAATCGGGAAAATTGCAAAAAATATCACGAACGGTTGCCGCCGCGGTGGGCCCAGCGCGTGGTGCGTTTTTCGATGATCGCAAACAGTTCGTACATAGCCATCGCCATCGCGCCGATGACCACCAGTCCGGCAAAGGCCAGCGGCATCTTCATCGACGAGCCGGCCGACACCAGCAGGTAGCCGATGCCTTCGTTGGAGGCGTTCATCTCCGACACGGTCGAGCCGACAAAGGCCAGCGTGATGGCGACCTTCAACGAGGCAAAGAAGTAGGGCAGCGAGCGCGGCATGCCGACCTTGAGCAAGATGTCCATGCGTTTGGCGCCGAGCACGCGCAAGACGTCTTCCAGTTCCGGCTCCAGGGTCGCCAGACCCGTGGCGATGTTGACCATGATCGGGAAGAAGGAAATCAGGAAGGCCGTCAGGATCGCCGGCCCGGCGCCGATACCGAACCACACCACCAGCACCGGCACGAAGGCGGCCTTGGGCAGGGCGTTGAACGCCGTCATCAACGGATACGCCGCGGCATACAGCAGTGGCGAAGAACCGATCAGGAAGCCCAGCGACACGCCGACCGCGACCGCAATCGCGAAGCCCACCATGGTGACCCAGAAGGTCGACAGCGCGTGATGCGCGATCGGGCCGGCGAATTCGATCATGGCCTCGATGATCGCCATCGGGCTCGGAAAGATGAACTCGGACACGTCCAGCGCGCTGCAGATGATTTGCCAGACCACCAGGATCGCCAGCAGCAGTATCCATGGCGCCAGCGTGCGGGCGGCTTGGTTCATTGAGGAAAGTTTTTTCATGGGCGCCTTGGTTCAGGTGGTTCTCAGGTGTTGCGCACGCGGCCGATATGCTCGCGCAGCTCGTGCACCAGGGCGTTGAAGGGATCGGTGTAGGTGAGCTCCAGCTCGCGCGGACGCGGCAGCGGATTTTCCTTGCGCGCCACGATGCGGCCGGGGCGTTTGCTCATCACGTAAATGGTGTCGGCCAGGAAAGCAGCCTCGCGCAGATCGTGGGTCACCAGGATGACGTTGAACTGGCGCTCGGTCCACAGGTCGCGCAGCACGCACCACAGCTCTTCGCGGGTGAAGGCGTCGAGCGCGCCGAAGGGTTCGTCCAGCAGCAGCATCTTCGGCTCGTGGATCAGCGCGCGGCAGATCGACGCGCGTTGCTGCATGCCGCCCGACAGTTCCCACGGAAACTTGTCGGCATAGCCGTCCAGGCCGACGGTCTTGAGCAATTTGAGCGCGCGCTCGGTGTACTGCGCCTTGTTCTTCTTGAAGTCGTGGCGATACGGCTCGACGATTTCCAGCGGCAGCAGAACATTGTCGAGCGTGGTGCGCCATGGCAGCAGAGTCGGCGCCTGGAAGGCCATGCCGACGAATTTGAGGGGGCCGGTCACCTCGGCGCCGGCGATGGCGACGCTGCCGCGCGTGGGCCGCTTCAGGCCCGTTGCCAGCTTCATGAAGGTCGACTTGCCGCAGCCGGACGGGCCGACGATGGCGATGAATTCCCCTTGCCTGGTTTGCAGGGAAATGTCTTCGACCGCAAATTCGTCGGAGCCGTCGTAGGACAGGAAGACACGGCGGAAGTCGACGAAGACTTGCGCCGTATCGGTCACGCCTGCTTCGATGGTGTCAGCTTGCAATGTCATTTCCCGAACACGTTGAGCAATTCCTTGGACGGCAGGTAGGCCGGCGTCCAGATCTTTTCTGCGTTGACGCGCGTCTTGGTGCCGTAGGCATCCGACACTTGCGAAGCCATCAGCGTCAGGCGCGGCAGGAACACCTGGCCGTAACCTTCGGCCTTGGCGTGCGGCGTGGCGATGGCGCTGGAGATGGCCAGCTTGAGACGGCGCAGTTCCAGCTTCTCGTCAATCAGGCCGTCGCGTTCCTTGAGTATCTTGATGGCGGCTTCGGGATTGGCCAGCACGTCCTTGGTCGCCTTGGCGAAGGCGCGCAGGAAGCCCCTGAGCGCTTCCGGATTGGTCTTCATGAGGCTTTCGTTGGCAATGATGGCGTTGCCGTACAGCTTGACGCCATAGTCGGGGAACATCATCACGTTGATGTCCGCATCCTTGATACCGCGCGCGTTCAGGTTCAGCAGTGAAGTGAAATAGAAACCGGTGATGGCGTCGACGTCGCCGCGCGCCAGCATGGTTTCACGCAGCGGCGGATCCATGCTGATCCAGTTGGCTTTGGACGCATCCAGGCCGTTGGCCTTGGCGAAGATCGGATAGCCGCGGCGACCGGCGTCGAACACCGGCGAGCCGAGCTTCTTGCCGACCAGATCGGCCGGTGTCTTGATGCCGGTCTTCTTGAGCGAGAAGATCGCCGCAGGGGTGTCGTTGTAGACCATCATCACGGCCATCGGCTTGCCCGGCGAAGCCGGATTGTTGGCGGTGAATTCCATCAGCGCCGCCATGTCGGCAAAGCCCATGTCGTAAGTGCCCGAGGCCACGCGATTGACCGCGTTGCCGGAGCCGCTGCCGGCGTCGATGACGACGTCCAGTTTCTCCTGCGCGAAATAACCCTTGGACTTGGCCACCAAGAACAACGCAGACGGACCTTCAAAGCGCCAGTCGAGCTGAAACTTGATTTTGGTTTCTTGCGCGAAGGCGGCCGAACAGGCGGCGCTGAGCAGCAGGGCGGCGGTGAACTTGAAGAGCTTGTTGGCGTGCATGGTGGGCTTCCCGTTGGAGTCAGTTGATCGGTTGGCCGGGCGCAGGCGGCGGTGAAGTGATGTCGCCAATGCGGCCCGGTTTTGTTGTCCGGTTTTTACAAACGATGTCCGATGAAAAGCATTTACTGTGCCAAGAACGTCGGATGGCGGCGACAGCGAAGGCAGCGCTGCAGTCGGCTTTCGAGCCGGCTTTATTTTGTCGACAATCCAAAATTTCATTTGCGACAATTTGGTGCTTTGCTGCACCGCTCTAGCAAGAGTTGCACTAAAAACAGTATTCTTGCGGCCGCGTAAGCCTTGTAAATAGAGGTGTGCGTCGATGAGCGGGTTTAGTACTGTCGTTCTATATCTTGTCGACAATCTTCCGTCGCAACCTTCTCGGCGGCATGGTGGGGAGGGTTGTTTTCATTCTGTGCAGCGGTGCCGGCTGGCGTGCGGACATCGGCTTCGCCGGATCCATTTTTTCGCATTGACGATGCACGCGCCGGCGCATTGTCGACAGTTTTTTGACGACTTGTTTTCGGCTGGCATGACGTTTGCATTGATGGACCCGGCGGATTGCGCAGCGACGGTTGTTGGGTGCGATGCCAGACCTGATTGGATATGGGTGAGCAAATGAAGGAGCGCGCGTTGCAGGTTGCAGCAAGCAGCCAGTGACGAGCGATGGGATCCGGATTTATTTTTCAATGAAACGCAAAAGGGAGAAAACGTATGAAGAAGAGTGCAATGGGGATGTGCTTGACTACCGCAGCGCTGGCCATCTCGGCCATGGGCAGCATGTCGGCCAACGCGGCCGAATGGGCAGATAACTCGATCGGTTACCGCTACGGCACCAAGTTTGCCGAGCCGTTCAATTCGCAGGACATCACCAAGAACATCATCAACTTCACGCACGCCAGCGGCTACAAGTACGGCACCAACTTCCTCAACGTCGATCTGCTGATGTCCGACAAGAAGGACAACAATGCGCAGGAAGCCTACATCGTCTACCGTCACACGCTGGATCTCGGCAAGATCAGCGGCAAGGACCTGTCCTTCGGCCCTGCACGCGGCTTCGGCCTGACCGCCGGTTTCGACTGGAACACCAAGAACGATCCCGGCTACGGCTCCAAGAAGCGCATGATCGTGGCTGGTCCGACCATTATGATGGACGTGCCGGGCTTCCTCAACATCAGCCTGCTGGCGCTGTGGGAAAGCAACCAGCCGGTCGGCGTTACCAGCCGTTATTCGTATGACACGCATCCGATGCTCAACGCCGCCTGGGGTATCCCGTTCGGCACCAGCGGCTTCGCCTTCGAAGGTTATGTGAACTACATCGCCGCCAAGGGCAAGAACGAATTCGGCGGCGGCACCGCGCCCGAGCTGAACTTCGACGGCCAGATCATGTATGACGTCGGCACGCCGCTGGGCATGGGCAAGAACACCTTCCGCGTCGGCCTGGAATACCAATACTGGCGCAACAAGTTCGGCAACCCGCACAACGTCCCGGGCTCGCTGGCCAAGACGCCGATGATCCGCGCCGAATACCACTTCTAAGCGTTTCTGCGGGCATGCCAGGGTGGGCGTCATCTCGGCATGCTCAGTTCCTTCGGTGCCGGGTCTTTTGATCCGGCATTTTTTTCGGCAGTAATGGTATAAACAATTCCGGTATCGACTCACTACGCGGGGCGCAATGGAAGCATACATTCTCGACTGGCTCAATCTCTTGCTGCGCTGGCTGCACGTCATCACCGCGATTGCCTGGATCGGCTCCTCGTTCTACTTCGTCTGGCTCGATAACAGCCTGACTCGGCCGGACGATCCCGAACTGCTCGAAAAGGGCGTCGGCGGCGAGTTGTGGGCGGTCCACGGCGGCGGCTTTTACAATCCGCAGAAATACCTGCTGGCGCCGAAGACGCTGCCGCAAAACCTGCACTGGTTCTTCTGGGAGTCCTACAGCACATGGCTGTCCGGCTTCGCGCTGTTCTCGGTGCTGTACCTGTTCAATGCCGGCACCTTCCTGGTCGACAAGCACGTGCTCGACATGAGCGCGACGACGGCGGTGTTTGCCGCGCTGGCCTACCTGGCTGCGGGCTGGCTGGTGTATGACGCCATCTGCCGTCTGTTCGGCGACAAACCGGGCGGCGACCGCGTGGTCGGCGTGCTGGTCACGCTCTATGTCGTCGCTGCGGTCTGGGTGGCGTGCCATGTGTTTTCAGGACGCGCGGCGTTCCTGATGACCGGCGCCTCGCTGGCCACCGTGATGAGCGCCAACGTGCTGTTCTGGATCATTCCCGGCCAGCGCAAGATGGTGGCGTCGATGCGCGCGGGGCAGAGTCCGGATCCCATCCATGGCAAGCGCGGCAAGCAGCGCAGCGTGCACAACACCTATTTCACGCTGCCGGTCATCTTTGCAATGCTGTCGAATCACTACAGCATGACCTACAGTGCCGGCAACAATTGGCTGGTGCTGCTGCTGATCATGCTGGCAGGCGTGCTGATCCGGCAGTTCTTCGTGCTCAAGCACAAGGGCGTCATCAAGTGGCAGTATCCGGCTGCAGCGGTGGTGATCCTTGCCGGCGTGGCCGCGTGGATCGTGCCGAAGTCGGCGCTGCAGCCTGCGCCTCCACCTTCACAGCAAAACGCACCGGCCGTTTCGTTCGCGCAAGTACAACACGTGATCGAAACGCGCTGCATCCAGTGCCATGCGGCCAAGCCGACGCTGATGCCGGTGCCTGGCAAGGGCATCCTGCTCGACAGCAAGGATGGCGTGTTGCAGCATGCGCAGCAGATCTACCAGCAAGCGGTGGTGCAGAAGGCCATGCCGCTGGGGAACATGACCAATATTACGGATGACGAGCGGGCCTTGTTGGGCAAGTGGTTTGAAGCAGGCGCCAAGGGCGAATGATCAGATAGCAGGCGCCAAAGCAAAAAGGCTGAACACAACGTTCAGCCTTTTTCTTTTCGACGGTGCATTCAGCCGGGGTAAGGATGCTGCTCGCGCCAATGGTTGGCGATGTCGATGCGGCGGCAGATCCATACGCGCTCATGCGACTGCACGTAATCGAGGAAGTGTTGCAGCGCGGCGAAGCGGCCCGGGCGGCCGAGCAGGCGGCAATGCATGCCGACCGACAGCATCTTGGGCGCCTCTTCTCCCTCTGCGTACAGCACGTCGAAGCTGTCCTTGAGGTATTGAAAGAACTGCTCGCCGGTGTTGAAACCCTGCGGCGTGGCGAAGCGCATGTCGTTGCTGTCGAGCGTGTAGGGTACGACCAGATGCGGTTGCTCACTGCCGTCGGCCAGCGCCACCCGGGTCCAGAACGGCAAGTCGTCGCCGTAGTAATCGGAGTCATAGGCGAAGCCGCCGTGCTCGACCACCAGCCGGCGCGTATTGGGTGAATCGCGGCCGGTGTACCAGCCTTGCGGATGCACACCGGTCAGCTCGCGGAAGATCTCGACAGCGGCGCGCATGTGTTCGCGCTCGGTCTCGACATCCATGTTCTGGTAGTGAATCCAGCGCAGGCCGTGGCAGGCGATTTCGTGGCCCAGCTCGACGAAGGCCTGGGTGACTTCGGGATGTCGCTGCAACGCCATGGCGATGCCGAATACCGTCAGTGGCAGCTGCCGCTTTTCGAACTCGCGCAGGATGCGCCAGACGCCGACCCGCGAGCCGTATTCATAAATCGACTCCATCGACAGGTGACGCGCCGGATAGGCCGCGGCGCCGATGATTTCAGACAGGAACTGTTCGGAGGCCGGGTCGCCGTGCAGCACGGAATTCTCGCCGCCTTCTTCATAGTTCAGTACAAACTGCACTGCGATCCTGGCCCGGCCCGGCCAGCTGGCGTGAGGAACGTTGCGGCCGTAGCCGATCAGGTCGCGTGGATAGTTGCCATCTGGTCGTATGTGTTGCATGTGTTCTTTTGAAATGTGGAAGACGGTGTTCAGGAACTCTTTCCCAGCACCGATCGCAAATCGAAGTGATCGTCGTCGCTGGGGCGGACGCGGTCTTCACACAAGTGCAAATGGTGTGCCATGTGTTCCTGCGCCAGCGCGATGTCGCCGCTTTCGAGCGCCGCCAGCACGGTGTCGTGTTCGTCGAAGGAGCAGGCATTGTGTCCCGGCGCTTCGGTCTTGGCGATCATCAGCGTGGTGCGCGAGACCAGCTTGCGCAGGGTGTCGACCAGCAGCGCGTTGCCGGTCAGCTCGGCCAGCGCCAGGTGAAACTGCGCCGAAAGACGGATCCAGCGCGGTCGGTCGCCGGTCAGGTAGGAGTGGCGTTCTTCTTCGACCATCTTGCGCAGGCCGGCGATCTGGCGCGTGCTGGCTTCGCGGCCGACCTTGTCGAGCACTGCGTATTCGATGATGTTGCGCAGCTCGAACATGTCCTTGACCTCGGCGTGCGAGGGACTGGCGATGAAGGCGCCGCGATTGGCTTCGAGATCGACCATGCCTTCGGTGGCCAGGCGCGACAGCACCTTGCGCACGGTGTGCCGGGCGGTATCGTAAATCTGGCACAGGACCTGCTCAGTAAGCTTGGTGCGCGGCGGCAGGCGATGTTCCATGATGGCGTCGTAGATGTCCTGGTAAAGACGCTCTTCGACGGCCGGCGAATGATCGCGGACGGCGGGATGCGAAGCCAGGGGCGAGCGGGATGTCTTGCTTGGTTTGGTCATGGCGGGAATAGACGGCATCAAGGGTTGGACGGAAGCGAAAGCTTGTTTGCGATCATGCAGGAGTCATACCGGCGGTCGGCATTGTCGACAATGGAAAAAATAATCTGCAACAATTTGGTGAAATTGCGCACCAAAAGCGACGCGGCGGCGCGCGGCGTGCACCACAGGAATCGCTCTGCAGTTATTGTTCCGCAGCACATTGCGGGCGCCATTGCCGCAGCAACGGTGTGATGGAGATTGTCGACAATCATTTGTGTATTTTTCATTGGATATTGCCCATGCATTTTGACAACGACTTTCCTTCTTATGCAAGAAGCGTACTTGCTGCGCGTTTTTGTCGGATGCGGGCGATGGCCAGGGAATAAACAAGAAGTAAGCAAGGAACAAGCAAGGGCCGAACGCCCGCGCGGCAAGTCTTCTACAATCACGTATGCAGTTTTTACAGCAGTCTCCAGTTCTCCTCAGTTTTCTTTTACAGGTCATCTCATGCCGTCTTCATTGCAACAATCCGTAGTTACCTTCCTTGATGCGGAACACGCCGCGCAAACACGTTTCCTGCAGGAACTGGTTCGGGTGCCGTCCGACAATCCGTCCGGCGATTGCGCCGCCCATGGCGCATGCGCCCAAGCCCTGCTGGAGCAACTGGGTTTCGATGTGGAAGTGCACGCGGTGCCGGATGATCTGGTCAAGGCCAACGGCATGATCTCGGCCGTCAACCTGATCGTGCGCAAGCGCTTCGGCAGCGGCGGTCCGACCATCGCGCTCAACGCTCACGGGGACGTGGTGCCGCCCGGCCTCGGCTGGAGCAAGGATCCCTACGGCGGCGAGATCGTCCAGGATGCCGAACACGGTCCCGTCATGTACGGTCGCGGCGTAGCCGTGTCGAAGTCCGATTTCGCCACCTACACCTGGGCGTTGCTGGCCTTGATCGCGGCAGAGAAACAAGGCGCCGTCCTCAACGGCGCCATCGAACTGCAATTCACCTATGACGAAGAAGCCGGCGGCGACATCGGTCCCAAATGGATCCTCGAGCAAGGCCTGAGCAAGCCCGACTACGCCGTCTCGGCCGGCTTCGCCTATGGCATCACCTCCGCCCACAACGGCTGCCTGCATCTGGAGGTCACGGTCAAGGGCAAGCAGGCGCACGCCGCCATGCCGCACACCGGCATCGACGCCATTGAAGCGGCGACCGGCATCTTGCAGGCGTTGTACGCCTACCGCGCCGAACTGGCGAAGAAGAAATCCGCCGTCAGCGGCATCGACCATGCCACGCTCAACGTCGGCCTGATCAAGGGCGGCATCAACACCAATGTGGTGCCAGACCTGGCGAGTTTCCGGCTCGACCGCCGCATGATTCCGGAAGAAGCCGGATTCGACGCCGAAGGCGATCTGCGTCGCGTGATCGACGCCGCAGCAGCGCGTTATCCCGGCATCCAGGTTAGCGTGCAACGCATCCTGCTGGCCGAGCCGTTGGCCGAATTGCCGGGTGTGGAAAAGCTGATCGGCGCCTTCAGCCGCCATGCCGAAGCCATCCTGGGCGAGCCGGTCAAGGCCCATGGCGTGCCGCTCTACACCGACGCGCGTCACTATACCAAGCAAGGTATTCCGACGATTTTGTACGGCGCCGGTCCGCGTACGCTGATGGAGGCGCGCGGCCACAATTCGGACGAAAACCTGCGCCTCGACGACTTGTTCAAGGCCACCAAGGTGGTCACGCTGGCGCTGGCGGAGCTGCTGCAGTAATTTTCCTCGCTGAAAAGAAAAACGGCGCCGCGACCTGATGGTCGCGACGCCGTTTTTATGTGCTCGAATTAATGCGCTGCGGCGTACTGATCGAGCTCGGCAGTCAGGCGGCCTTTGTCGGCAGCCGGCAGGAAGCTGGCATCGATGCCGTTGCGCGCCAGCTGCACGATCTCGGCGCGCGAGAGATCCAGCGCCGACACGACGGCCAGGTAGTTGTCGTTCATGTAACCGCCGAAATAAGCCGGATCATCGGAATTGATCGTCACCGCCAGGCCTGCGCGCAGCAGTCGCGCCAGATTGTGCTTGGCCATGTCGTCAACCACGCACAGCTTGAGGTTGGACAGCGGGCATACCGTCAGCGGCATCTTCTCGCGCGCCAGGCGCTCCATCAGCGCCGGGTCTTCTTCGCTGCGTACGCCGTGGTCGATGCGTTCCACCTTGAGCACGTCGAGCGCACCGATGATGTAGGCCGGCGGGCCTTCTTCGCCGGCATGGGCGACCAGGTGGAAGCCGAGCTCCTTGCAGCGCGCGAACACCTTGGCGAATTTTTCCGGCGGGTTGCCGCGTTCCGATGAGTCCAGGCCGATGCCGTTCCACAGGTCGCGGTATTGCTCGCGCAGCGGCAGCGCCGCCTCCAGCGTGGCGAAGGCGTCCTCTTCGGAGAGATGACGCAGGAAGGACATGATCATGGCGCTGGAGAAGCCATGTTCATCGCGCGCCGCGCGCAGCGCGCGGGCGATGCCGGCGAACACCACGTCGATGCCGATGCCGCGCTCGGTATGGGTCTGCGGATCGAAGAAGATCTCGGCATGGCGCACGTTGTCGGCGCGAGCGCGCGCGATGTAGGCGGCGGTCATGTCGTGGAAGTCCTGCTCGGTCTGCAGCACGTTGGCGCCGGCATAGTAGAGATCGAGGAAGGATTGCAGGTCGGTGAAGTCGTAGGCCGCGCGCAGGGCATCGACCGACGCATAGGGCAGCGCCACTTTGTTGCGCTGCGCCAGGGAGAACAGCAATTCAGGCTCCAGCGTGCCTTCGATGTGCAGGTGCAGCTCGGTCTTGGGCAGGGCTTCGACGAAGGAGCGCATTGCTGCGGGCAGGGGGAGGGTGGCGGAAGTAGTCATGGCGGCCTTTGGTGACGAACTGGAACAAGGGCGTATTTTCTCAGAAAGCACCGCCGGACCTCGGAAAAACATTCATAAATTCCCGGCCGTTGGGAAAACTAAATCGTGTGGACGTTGACTAAGAGGCAGCGTCCCATCGCAGAAGGGCACAGGAAAAATGTAAAGTTTCCGTGAAATGCGGCGTATCCCCGGCAATGCATGTTTTAATGCTGGGCCGTCAGGCGGACCAAAAAGAAATTGCATAAGCAAAACAGGAGCGGTCGGATCAGGTATGAAGAAGATTATTGCGACGACAATGACATGCAGCATGCTGGCGGGAGCAAGCGTGGCGCTGAGCGGCTGTTCGCTGTTTTTCTGGAAGAAGAAGGAAGACACCAGCCTGGTGCCGTTCTCGACTATTCCGAGCAGCGCCTACCAAAGTTTTGTCAAAACCTGGGACGACAAGGCGCAGCCGGTGCTGTGCGCGCTGATCCGCTCCCAGGCCGATTGGAATTACTGGTTCCAGCCGGCGGCGACGATGCGCGCGCAACGCGCATTGACCCCTTCGGAAGAATACTTCGAGACGCGCCAGCTGTTGCTCGCCACGCGCGTGATCCAGGCGCCCGACGCCGCCGAGCGCAGCCAGATTTTCAGCGCCGACAAGGTCACGATGAAGGACGGCGTGCTGAAGCTGGAATATCGTTTCGTCAAGCCGCTGTCCGGCGCCACCTACAAGGTCAAGGATTTTCTCCTGGTGGAAATCCCCAAGGAGCGCTACACCACCGGTCCGGTAGTGTTCGTCGAAAACGGTTCCAGGGTGTGCCAGATCGGGCGCTGATTTGTCGCGCTGCACCAATGCAAAAAGGCCTGCGCTCATCGCTCAGGCTTTTTTTTCGTCTGACGCCGCTGCGACCCAAAAAAAATCCCCTCCAGGCCAGTGCGATGTGCAATGACGGGCAGGGGAGGTGCAGAAAAGAACAGGTGTTGCCGTTGTTGTTATCTAGATTATTAGTGCGTCATGCCAAGGAACTGCTGTAACTCTGGTGTCTTCGGATTGGCGAACAACTCTTCCGGTGGTCCGATCTCGTGGACCTTGCCCTGGTGCATGAACACCACGCGGTCGCACACTTCGCGCGCAAAGCGCATTTCGTGCGTGACCATGAGCAGGGTCATGCCGTCGTCGGCCAGGCTGCGCACCACGGCCAGAACTTCATTGACCAGTTCGGGATCAAGCGCCGAGGTGATTTCATCGCACAGCAGGGCTTGCGGCTGCATGCTCAGCGCGCGGGCGATCGCCACGCGCTGTTGCTGGCCGCCGGAAAGCTGGTCGGGGAAGGCATCGAACTTCATGCCGAGGCCGACGCGCTCCAAATTCTTCTTGGCCAGCTCGCGCGCTTCGGCTTCCGAGGTGCCCTTGACGATCATCGGCGAGATCATCACGTTGCGCCCCACGCTCAGGTGCGGGAACAGGTTGAACTGCTGGAAGATCATGCCAACCTTCAGGCGCAGCGTCTTCAGTTCCAGTTCGCTTTTGCCGAGATAGGCGCCGGCCACGCTGATCGAGCCTTCGTCAATAGTCTCGAGGCCGTTGATACAGCGCAGCAGGGTGCTCTTGCCGGAACCGCTCTTGCCGATGATGGCGATCACTTCCCCGGCATCGACGGACAGGCGAATGCCCTTGAGCACTTCGTTGTCGCCGTAGCGTTTTTTGACATCCTCAATGGCGATGAGCGGCATTGAATTTCCTTTCCAAGAATTGGCTGTACTTCGACAGCGGCCAGCACAGGGCAAAGTAAAAAAGTCCGACGACGGCAAACACGGTGAACGGCATGAAGGTGGCGTTGGTGATCACGGTGCCGGCCTTCGACAGTTCGACGAAGCCGATGATCGAAGTCACCGCAGTGCCCTTGATCACCTGCACGCCGAAGCCGACGGTGGGCGGAATCGCGATGCGCAGCGCCTGCGGCAGGATGATGTGGCGCATCTGCTGCATGTGGCCCATGGCCAGCACCGAGGAGGCTTCCCATTGGCCGCGCGGAATCGCATCGACACAGCCGCGCCAGATTTCGGCGAGGAAGGACGCGCTCCACAAGGTCAGCGCCAGCCCTGCCGCCAGCCAGGCCGGCACTTCCAGCCCGAACAGCGCGAGCCCGAAGAAGATCAGGAATAATTGCATCAGCAGCGGCGTGCCCTGGAACACTTCGATGTACAGCTTGGCGGCGCGTTGCAGGGCAGGGCGTTTGGAGATGCGCGCGAACAGGATGATCATGCCGACCACGCTGCCCAGCACGAAGGTCGCCAGCGACAGCAGCACGGTCCAGCGCCCCGCCAGCAGCAGGTTGCGGACGATGTCCCACAGGGAAAAGGAGATCATGAAGCCCTCCGCGCAAAGATGAACTTGTCGCCGATCAGGCGCAGCAGTTGCCGCAGCAGGATCGCCATCACGAGGTAGATGGCGGTGGCCAGCAGGTAGGCTTCGAAGGCGCGGAAGTTGCGGCCCTGGATGAAGTTGGCGGCGAACGACAGCTCTTCCACGGCGATCTGCGAACACACCGCCGAACCCAGCATGACGATCACGATCTGGCTCGACAGCGCCGGCCAGATTTTTTGCAGGGCCGGACGCAGGATGATGTGGCGGAACGCCTGCACGCGCGACATCGACAGGCTCAGCGCCGCTTCCATCTGGCCGCGCGCAATCGCATTGACGCCGGCGCGGATGATTTCCGTGCTGTAGGCGCCGAGGTTGATGACCATGGTCAGGATGGCCGCCTGCATTTCGCTGATCTGTATGCCAAGGCTGGGCAGGCCGAAGAAGATGAAGAACAGCTGCACCAGGAAGGGCGTATTGCGGATCAGCTCGACGTAGCCGCTGACGATGGGCTTGAGCCAGCGCGGTCCCTGCGTGCGCGCCCAGGCGCCGAAGATGCCGACGGCGATGCCGATGACGCCGCCGACCGCGATCAGCTCGACCGTGGTCAGCACGCCCTTGACCAGCACGTCGGTGTAATCGAACGCCGCGAGGAAATCAAAGTGATAGGCCATGTGGATGCATTTTCCGAGTATGGGTGGTGTGAATCACTTCAGCTTGCAGCAGCGCCGGACCCCGTTGTGCGGGATCCGGCTTGCAGGTATTACAGGTTTGCCGGCAGCGGCAGGCCCAGCCACTTGACTGTCAGTGCGCTCAGTTCGCCGTCCTTCTTGATTTCGGCGAGGATGGCATTGACCTTGTCCTGCAGTTTCTTCTCGTCCTTGTTCAAACCGATGAAGCACGGCGAATCCTTGATCAGGAACTTGGTTTCGGGCTTCTTCGGCGGGTTCTTGGCGATGATGGCGGCGGCGATCACGTTGCCGGTCGCGACCAGTTGCACCTGGTTCGACAGGAACGAGCTGATGGTGCCGTTGTTGTCTTCATAGCGCTTCACGGTGGCGCTGGCCGGCACGATCTTGGACAGTTCCAGGTCTTCGACCGAACCGCGCGTGACGCCGATGGTCTTGCCCGCCAGATCGGCAGGGCCGCTGACCTTCTGGTCGGCCGGACCGAACACGCCGTTGAAGAACGGTGCGTAGGCGGCGGTGAAGTCGATCACTTTTTCACGTTCGGCGTTCTTGCCCATGCTGGAGATGACCAGGTCGACTTTCTTGGTTTGCAGGTAAGGCACGCGGTTGGCGCTGGTGACCGGGATCAGTTCGACTTTCACGCCGAGCTTCTTGGCGATCAGCGAGGCGACGTCGATGTCCAGGCCTTGCGGTTTCAGGTCGGAAGTGACCGAGCCGAACGGCGGGAAATCCTGCGGCACGGCCACGCGCAGCACGCCGGCCTTCTGGATGTCGTCAAGCGCATCGGCGCGGGCGACCGAAGTGGAAATCAGCAGCGCGCCAGCCATCAGGCCAAGCAACAGTTTCGAGAGTTTCATCATGATTCTCCAAGTTGAGATGAAGTGAGGGAAATGGCTGAAGCAGCCTGTTTTTTGACGGAGCGCGAAGCCGTCTTCTTGCGCTTCGCGGGTGCTGCAAAAGCATTGCCGACCGCCGATACTGCTGAAACCGGCGCCAGCGCCTGGCGCAGGGGCGCCAGCGGATCGTTGACTTCGGCCTTGTTGAGGCCGGCTTCGACGTGTTGCAAATGGTCGTGCATCAGTTGCTCGGCTGCGGCCAGGTCGCCGCGTTCCAGCGCCGCGACGATGTGGACGTGTTCGGCGCAGGAGTCTTCGGCTTGTTCGGACGACTGATGCAGCATCGCAGTCAGCGTGGTGCGCGCGGTGAGGTCGCGCAGCGTGTCCGACAGCAGCGTATTGCCCAGGCATTCGCACAGGGCCACATGGAAGTCGCCGAGCAGGTAGGCGCGTGCACCGACGTCGTCGCCTTCGATGGCCGCTTGTTCGCGGTTGATGTGATCGCGCAGTTGCTCGATGGCGCTTTTGGTAATCGGTCGTGCGTGGCGCAGCAGGCCGAGTTCAATCACGCGGCGCGCCTCGAAGGCTTCACGCGCATCGCTCGGCGACGGTTCGATGACGAACCAGCCGCGCCGGGCGCTGACGGTGACGATGCCGCGCGTGACCAGGCGCGTCAGCGCTTCGCGCACCAGCGTGCGGCTGACGCCGAACAATTCGGACAGTTGCTGCTCGCCCAGGCGCGTGCCGGGGGCAAGCTGCTTGGCGAGGATCGCTTCCATGATGCGGTTGGCGATCTGGATCGAGGATTTGATGGCGTCGGTGCTCATATCCGCTATCTGAGCAATATGCATGCCAATCTTGTATATCAGATTGACGTACAGAAATAACACCTTGGACGACAGAGTGAAAGCGGCGGCAAAGTCTTTGCTGACGTGATATTTCGTGATGGAGAGGGGCGGCTGCGGGGCAGGGCGGTGATTGAATTTGGCGCGTTGCTATCCCTGCCTTGGTGCGTTTTTTTGCGAGATCTTGTATATCAGATCACCGCGGCTCACCGCTGCGGCGCAAAAAAGGCCGCAGGTACGATCCGGCGGCCTGATGTTCTGCATGCGAGAGGGCGCTTCAGTTCTTCGATGTTTCCAGCGGGGCATCGCTGTCGGCCGCTGCCGGCGGCGTCAGCAAGATCGGCTTGGCGCTCTTGCGCGCATTGCGCACGCCGAGCGCGCCGCCTTCATACGGCACGCGGCCCGACGGCACCACGGCGGAAGCCAGTTCCACATGGCCTTCCTGGTCGTCGAAGAACATGTGCGCGCCGAAGGCGTGCAGCACGTCCGCCTTGGGCAGGCCGCCAAGGAAGAAGGCCTCGTCGACGGTGACGTTCCAGGTGCGCAGCGTGTGGATGACGCGCTTGTGCGCCGGGCTGTTGCGCGCGGTGACGATGGCGATGCGCACCGGGCAGGTCTCAGGCGTGAATTGCTTCTGGATTTCAGCCAGGGCGAACAGCAGCTTGGCCAGCGGGCCTTCCTTCATGGCCTTGTTGCGGTGGCGCTGCTCGTGGCGCACGAAGGCTTCCAGGCCTTTTTCGGCATAGATCTGTTCCGATTCGCGCGAAAACAGCACGGCGTCGCCGTCGAAGGCGATGCGGATCTGGTTTTCCGGGGCGACGTAATTGGTTGGCGCGGTATACAACTGCGCTGCGGCGACGCCGCCGTCGATGGCGGCCTGTACGTCGCTCTTGTCGCGCGACAGGAACAGGTCGATCTTGAATGCGTCGAGGTAATGCACGATCGGTTCGCCGCCGGTGAAAGCCGCGCGGCTGATGTCGAGCTTGTGCGCCTCGATGGCGTTGAAGGCGCGCAGGCCGGTGTCGGGCGAGTTGCGCGAGATCACCACCACTTCCACCAGGCGGCGGTCGGGGATCAGCGTATTGAGGCGGAGCAGGGCCTTGACCAGCGGGAAGGCCGTGCCAGGCTCAAGCGGGTCGTTTTCATGCTGGCGCTGGTAGTCGCTATAGGCGTCCACGCCCTCGGTGTCGTAGATGGCGTTTTCGTGTTCGAGGTCGAACAGCGCGCGCGAGGAAATGCCGATGACCAGCATGCCGGAAAGATCGTAAGCCATGTCTTTATATATAAGCGATTGATGTGCGGTTGCGCCGCAAAACTGATCTGCGCAGTGTGCCACAGATGGCATTTGCCCCCTAGTTTTGTCGCGATTTGGCTGCATGCAACATCGGCATGGGATCTGCGGCTCCGGCTTTTTCTGGATATTTGTTTCGTTCATCAATCAACGTCGCGCATATTGCTTGCTTCTTTGTTAAATATTGCTGAAAAGTATTTTGCGGTCACGGATTGCATGGCGCTACATAAATTTGTATGATGACCGTATAACTTACTTAAAAGACCCAGAGACAAGCATGTTTCAGAAGATCCCGGTGCAGGCGCTCAGCGACACGGTAGCGCGGCAATTGCTGGAAAAAATCGACCTCGGCGCCTTTCCGCGCGGCGGCAAGCTGCCGACCGAAGCGGTGCTGGCGCAGGAGTTCGGCGTCAGCCGGACGGTGGTGCGCGAGGCGATTTCCCGGCTCAAGCACGAAGGCTTGGTCGAGCCGCGCCAGGGTAGCGGCGTGTTCGTCACCGAGCAGGCCGGCATCAAGCCGCTGCGCATCGATTACACCGAGGTCAGTTCGCCCGAAGCGGTCTTGCAGATCGTCGAATTGCGTCGCGCCATCGAAGCCGAAGTCGCAGCGCAGGCCGCCAAGCGCCGTACCGACGCCGACATGGTGGCCATTGATGACGCGCTGGCGCGCATCGGCGAAGACGTCCGTGCAGGCAGCGACGGCGTCGCCGCCGACGTCGCCTTCCATCGCGCGCTGGCGAGCGCCACGCGCAACCCGTATTTCATCAAGACGCTGGAATTCCTCAGCCAGTATCTCGAAGCGGCTACCGCCGTCACGCGCGGCAACGAAGCACGGCGCGACGATTTCTCGCGGCAGGTGCGCGAAGAGCACGAAGCCATCGTCGCGGCGATTCGCGCCGGCGACGAAATGGCGGCGCGCGCGGCGGCGCAGACCCATATGTTCAACGCGGCAAGGCGCCTGGGTCAAGCTTGAAAGTCAGGCCTGAAGATTTCAACGATTCACTTATTCCTAACCAGGCGCAGCCAGGCGAGAGGCCATCCGGTCCCCAGCCAGCGCCGCCAAATTTATCGGAGTCGACAATGTCAAAAAATGTAGGTGTGATCGGTTTGGGGGCCATGGGCCTCGGCGTCGCCCGCTCTTTGCTGCGCGCTGGCTTCAACGTGCATGCCTGCGACGTACGCAAGGAAGTGCTCGACAAGTTCGCCGCCGACGGCGGTGTCGCCTGCGCTTCGCCGGCGGAGATGGGCAAGGCCGTCGACGTGATCATCACGCTGGTGGTGAACGCCGCGCAAACTGAAACCGTGCTGTTCGGCGAGAACGGCGCCGCCGCGACCTTGAAGCCGGGCAGCGTGGTGATCTCGAGCGCTACCGTGGCGCCGGATTTCGCCGTCACGCTGGGCCAGCGCCTCGCTGAAAAAAATCTGCTGCTGCTGGATGCGCCGGTGTCCGGTGGCGCCGCACGCGCCGCATCCGGCGAGATGACGATGATGACTTCCGGCCCCGCCGACGTCTACGCCAAGATCGAAGACGTGTTGAAAGGCATGGCCGGCAAGGTATATCGCCTCGGCGATGCGCACGGCATCGGCTCCAAGGTCAAGATCATCAATCAGCTGCTGGCCGGCGTGCACATCGCCGCGTCCGCCGAAGCCATGGCGCTGGGCCTGCGCGAAGGCGTCGACCCCGATGCGCTGTATGACGTGATCACGCACAGTGCCGGCAATTCGTGGATGTTCGAAAACCGCGTGCCGCACATCCTCAAGGGCGACTACACGCCGTTGTCGGCAGTCGATATCTTCGTCAAGGACCTGGGCCTGGTGCTCGATACCGCACGCCGCAGCAAATTCCCGCTGCCGCTGTCGGCCGCCGCGCATCAGATGTTCATGATGGCGTCCACCGCCGGCCATGGTGGTGAAGACGATTCCGCCGTGATCAAGATTTTCCCTGGCATCGACCTGCCGCCGTCGAAACAGTAATCCAGCAATCCGGAGTTCATCATGTCTCAAGCCAAACCTCTGCTCGGCTGCATCGCCGACGATTTCACCGGCGCCACCGACCTGGCCAACATGCTGGTGCGCGGCGGCATGCGCACCGTGCAAACGATCGGTATCCCCGAACAGATCCCCGGCGTGGACGCCGATGCGCTGGTAATCGCGCTGAAGTCACGCACGATTCCCGCCGCCGAAGCCGTCGAACAATCGCTGGCTGCGTTGCGCTGGTTGCAGCAGCAGGGCTGCACGCAATTCTTCTTCAAGTATTGCTCGACCTTCGACTCCACCGACGCCGGCAACATCGGCCAGGTGACTGACGCGCTGCTGAAGGAACTGGGCGCCGACTTCACCATCGCCTGCCCGGCCTTCCCGGAAAACGGCCGCACGATTTATCGCGGCTACCTGTTCGTGGCCGATGGCTTGCTCAATGAATCGGGCATGGAAAACCATCCGCTCACGCCGATGACCGACGCCAACCTGGTGCGCGTGCTGCAGCGCCAGACCGAATCGAAAGTCGGCCTGGTGCGCTACGACACCGTCGCCAAGGACGCCGCCGCCGTGACCGAGCGCTTCACCGCGCTGCGCACCGACGGCGTCAAGATGGCGATTGCCGATGCCGTGTCGGATCGCGATTTGTACGTGCTGGGCGAAGCCTGCGCCGAACTGAAACTGGTCACCGGCGGCTCCGGCATCGCGCTCGGCCTGCCGGAGAATTTCCGTCGCGCCGGCTTGCTCCACGCCAGTGCCGAAGCCGCACAATTGCCGCAGGTCGGCGGCTTGTCGGCGGTGCTGGCCGGCAGCGCATCGAAGGCCACCAACGCGCAAGTCGCGGAATGGAAGTCGCATCATCCGGCGCATCGCATCGACCCGCTGGCCCTGGCGCGCGGCGAAGCCGTGGTGGCGCAGGCGCTGGCGTTCGCCAATGAACACATCAACAAGGAGCCGGTGCTGATCTACGCCACCGCCACGCCGGACGAAGTCAAGGCGGTGCAAAAGGAACTCGGTGTCGCCAAGGCCGGCCATCTGGTTGAACAGGCGCTGGCCGATATCGCCAAGGGCCTGCGCGAACGCGGCGTGCGCCGCTTCGTGGTGGCCGGCGGCGAGACCTCCGGCGCCGTGGTGCAGGCGCTCGATGTGCGCGCCTTGCGCATCGGCCCGCAGATCGATCCGGGCGTGCCGGCGACCGCGACACTCGACGACCAGCCGCTGGCGCTGGCGCTCAAGTCGGGCAATTTCGGCAGCGTCGATTTCTTCGAGAAGGCCTTGCGCTTCCTCGGCGGCGCCAAGGAGTGAGTTGAACATGAGCACGGAAAACCAACTGCGCGAAGAGATCTGCCGCACCGGCGCCAGTCTTTACCAGCGCGGCTACACGGTCGGCTCGGCCGGCAACATCAGCGCGCGTCTGGACGATGGCTGGCTGATCACGCCGACCGATGCCTGCCTCGGCTATCTCGATCCGGCCAAGATCGCCAAGGTCGACGCCGCCGGCAACTGGGTCTCGGGCGACAAACCGTCGAAGACGCTGGCGCTGCATCGGATGGTCTACGACAACAATCCGGAGATGCACGCGGTGGTGCACACGCACTCGACTTACCTGGTCAAGCTGACGATCTCGGGCGTGTGGTCGCAGGACGATGTGCTGCCGCCGATCACGCCTTACTACGTGATGAAGGTCGGCCACATCCCCTTCATCGCCTATCGCCGTCCGGGCGATCCGCTGGTGGCGGAGCAGGTGAAGCAACTCGCCAACAAGGTGCGCGGCGTGCTGCTCGAGCGACTCGGTCCGGTGGTGTGGGAAAGCTCGGTTTCCAAGGCGGCCTACGCACTGGAAGAGCTGGAAGAAACGGCCAAGCTGTGGCACCTGGCGGGCGGCGATGTCGCACCGCTGGACGACGCTGCGCTGACCGAATTGCGCGAGGTATTCAACGCGCGCTGGTAGGCATTCAGCGCTTCGGTCCGGCTTCAACAAAACAAAAAAAATGACGCGACAAGGACGCCGGCTCACGCCGGTATCCAGGCCGCAGCATTCACTTTTTTCGCCAGCCACGCGCCAGCCGGTTTGTATCAGCACGTCAGATTTTTAAATTGCCTGCACATGTCTTTCAAGCGGGCGCTATAAACCAACGGCCGTGGGAGCGGCCGTATATCAACATAATCAACAGGAGATTGTCGTAGCATGACTGCATCAACCAACATCGGCGCCGCACCGGGTGTCAACACCAGCGCCAACGAACAAGAACAGAACCGCGTCTATGCCAAGGTATTCTGGCGCATCATGCCTTTCCTCATGCTATGTTACGTGATCGCCTATCTCGATCGCGTCAACGTCGGCTTTGCCAAGCTGCAGATGTCGGTCGACCTGGGTTTCAGCGAAACCGTGTTCGGCCTCGGCGCCGGCGTGTTCTTCCTTGGTTACTTTCTGTTCGAAGTGCCGAGCAACATCCTCATGCACAAGGTGGGCGCGCGCGTCTGGATCGCCCGCATCATGATCACCTGGGGAATCCTGTCGGCCGCCTTCATGTATGTTGAAACACCGCTGCAGTTCTACGTGCTGCGCTTCCTGCTCGGTCTGGCCGAGGCCGGTTTCTATCCCGGCATCATCCTGTACCTGACCTACTGGTATCCGTCGCATCGCCGCGCCAAGGTGATCGCCGTCTTCATGTCCGGCATCCCGGTCGCCGGCATCCTCGGCAACCCGCTGTCGGGCTGGATCATGGACGCCTTCCACGGCACCACGGGCATGCACGGCTGGCAATGGATGTTCGTTATCGAAGCGATTCCCGCCGTGCTGATCGGCCTGGCCACGCTGGCCTACCTGGACAACGGCATCGCCAAGGCGAAATGGCTGACTGACGGTGAAAAGAAGCTGCTGGAAGATGAAATCGCCGCCGACCAGAAGGGCAAGGAAAGCGTGCATTCCTTCGCCGATATCGTCAGCGACAAGCGCGTCTGGCTGATGTGCCTGATCTACTTTTGCTTCGTCATGGGCCAGTACGGCCTGACGCTGTGGATGCCGACTCTGGTGAAAGCCACCGGCGTCACCGGCAACCTGCACATCGGTCTGCTCAGCGCGATTCCGTTCGGCTGCGCCATCATCGCGATGAACCTGATCGGCCGCAGCGCCGACGCGCGCCGCGAACGCCGCTGGCATCTGATCGTGCCGGCCCTGATGGGCGCAGTCGGCTTCGTCGGCGCGGCGCTGTTCGCCGACAACACTGCGGTCTCAATCGCCGCACTGTCCCTGGCTGCTGCAGGCGTGCTGACTTGCGCACCGCTGTTCTGGTCGCTGCCGACTTCGTTCCTGTCGGGCGCTGCAGCCGCTGTCGGCATTGCCGCCATCAACTCGGTCGGCAATCTGGCCGGCTTTGTCAGCCCCTACCTGATCGGTTACCTGAAGGACCTGACCCACAGCGGCGCGACCGGCATGTACATGCTGGCGATCATGCTGGTGATCGGTTCCGCCGCGGTGTTGAAGACTTCGCCGAAGCTGGTGAACAAGTAAGTTTCACACTAGACTTATCCGGCGCGCACTGTAACAAGTGCGCGCCACTATTCCAAGGAGATCACGATGCTGCGTTTCGCCGCCAACCTGAGCATGATGTACAACGAACATGCTTTCCTCGATCGCTTCGCCGCTGCCGCCAAAGATGGCTTCAGCGGCGTCGAGTTCTTGTTTCCCTATGATTTCCAGCCGGAAGAAATCCGTTCGCGCCTCGACGCCAACGGTCTGACGCAGGCGCTGTTCAACGCGCCGCCGGGCGACTGGTCCGCCGGTGAGCGCGGCATCGCTTCGTTACCGGGCCGCGAAGACGAATTCAAGCGCAGCATCGAGACCGCGCTGAAATACACCGAAGTCATCGGCAACAAGACGCTGCACGTGATGGCCGGACTGATCCGTCCCGACCAGGATCGCGCCAAGCATCGCGCGGTCTACCTGGACAACCTGTCGTACGCGGCCCATCACGCCGACCTGGCGGGCGTGACCGTGGTGATCGAGCCGATCAACACGCGCAACATCCCCGGCTTCTTCCTCAATCGCCAGGACGACGCGCAAGCCATCTGCGCCGAGATCGGCGCCGAGAACCTCAAGGTGCAGTTCGATTGCTACCACTGCCAGATCGTCGAAGGCGACGTCGCCGTGAAGCTGAAGCGCGACATGGCCGGCGTCGGCCACATCCAGGTCGCCGGCGTGCCGGAGCGTCATGAGCCGGATGTTGGCGAGCTGAACTATCCCTACCTGCTCAAGCTGATTGACTCGCTGGGCTACAAGGGCTGGATCGGTTGCGAGTATGTCCCGGCTGCGGCGACCTCGGACGGCCTCGGCTGGCTCAAGGCGCTGGCGGCGCAGGGACTGACGGAACTGAAGCCGCGCTGATCGTATCGGCGGGGTGAAAGGACTGTTCTTCACGGATGGAGGTGAAGAACAAAAAAGCGGGGCGCTCCTGACGGAACGTCCCGCTTAATTTTTATTCTTGCCGAATTTCTGCTGACTGCTCTCGCCAGTTAATCGTTCGGATGGATTTGCTTGGTGACGCTGCTTTTATCGTGGCATTTGATGCAGGTCGCGTAATGCCAGATTGCAGGGAGCGGAATCTTGTAGCCGTGTTTCTGGCCACAAGCCAGACATACCAATTCGCCTTGCTCGGGGATGTTCATGTTGTGCTGCTACGTGATGAAGGTTGCTCGAAGTCGCGGAGCCGTCCGGCTTTTAGTTGATAAAAATCAATTTTTGACGGCAATCTGCTGACTGTTGCTGATTTTACCCGGTAACGGGAAAGTACGCTGGCGGGGGACGTTTTGGTATCGCTCGGTGTGCCGGGTTCCGCTTTCAAAAATTGCAGGATAAGATTTCATCTCACTCATCGGCACCAGTGCACAAGTAAATGACCATGCAAAAAGACAGACCTGAGAACAAACCGATCCTTCAAAAGCCATTCGCTCAGACCTATTTTCACGGCACTAAAGCGGACCTGAAATTGGGGGATTTCATCGAAGCGGGTTTCAACTCCAACTTCGGACAAAGAAAAAATGCGAAATACATTTTCCTGACGGCGACACTGGACGCCGCCATCTGGGGCGCCGAGCTCGCGATCGGGGAAGGACGCGAAAGAATTTACCTGGTGGAACCGATGGGAGAGATTGAAGACGATCCGGATCTGACCGACAGAAAATTCCCCGGCAATCCGACGCAATCGTTTCGTTCCATGCAGCCGTTCAAGGTTGTCGGCGAAATCACGCTGTGGCAGGGACATCCTGCGGAGCAAGTGCAGGCGATGAAGGATGGATTGACGAAGCTTAGGGAGCAGGGCGTCAACTCGCTGAACGACGAGGACTAGTCCGACGCGGGTCTGAACTATTCAGAAAGAATTTCAGGACCGCAGAACGTAAAAAAGGCCTAGCCGAAGCTAAGCCTTTCATATTCTTGGTGGCCCGGGGCGGAATCGAACCACCGACACAAGGATTTTCAATCCTCTGCTCTACCGACTGAGCTACCAGGCCAAGAGGCCGAATTATAGCAAGATAATTTTAGAATGCAAAGGGTGCTTCCACTTTTTTATCAAAAAGTTCGCCGGCCCTCTGTGGAGTGCGCTTTGCAGTAATTATTTCCGGTGTTTCCTTTTCGCTTCCGATGAGTCCTTCCTGTGATGGAGATCAAAGAAGGGCCTGCGGGGAAGGCGTTTATAATGCTTTCCCATGAACGGCATCTCATCCCATCCTTCTTCCAACGCCGCCGCACGCAAAATTGCGGGTGCGTCTTCTCCATCCGATATCTGCATCGTCGGCAACGGCGCCATCGGCAAGACCGCTGCGCTGGCATTGGCGCAAGCCGGACTGCGCGTAAGCTTGCTGGCGCCGGCTTCCGCATCTGCCGGACCTTCTGTGGCATCGGCTACGGAGCAAGCCAGCTGGGATGTGCGCGTCTACGCCGTCAACCAGATCGCGCGCGACTTGCTGTCGTCAATCAAGGTCTGGGATGCGCTCGACGCCGAGCGCGTGGCAGCGGTCGACGGCATGAACGTCACCGGCGACGATGAAAACCATCCGGGCCATCTGGTGTTCGACGCCTATTCGGCGCACGTCGATGCGCTGGCGTGGATCGTCGAGGACCGCAACCTGAATGCCGCGCTCGATGCGGCGCTGAAATTTTCTCCCAACGTGCGCGTCGTCAACGGCCGCGCCGTGTCCATGCGCAGCGACCTGCACAGCGTCACTCTGCAGCTGGAAAGCGGCGACACGCTCGAGGCATCCTTGCTGGTCGGCGCCGACGGCGGGCAATCGTGGGTGCGCGGCCAGTGCGATATCGGACTGGACTACCGCGCCTATGGACAGCGCGCCATCGTCACCAATTTCTCCTGCGAAAAAGCGCATCAGGGTGTGGCTTATCAATGGTTCACCGCGACCGAGGGCATTGTCGCGCTGTTGCCGCTGCCGGGGCAGCGCGTGTCGCTGGTATGGTCGGCGCCGGATGCGCTGGCCGAGACGCTGATGCGCCAACCGGCTGCGCAACTGGCGCAGCATCTGGGTAAATACGCTTCGCATGTGCTCGGTGCCTTGACGCCGCTGGAGCCGGAAGTGGTGCGCGATTTTCCGCTGACGCTGGTCAAGCCGCACGCCATGACGGCGCCGCGCGTGGCGCTGATCGGCGACGCTGCGCACGTGATCCATCCGCTGGCCGGTCACGGCATGAATCTCGGTTTCGCCGACGTGGTCGCCTTGCTGAAGGTCATCAATGAGCGCGAGCAGCAACGCGATTGCGGCGATGCCCGCGTGCTGAGCCGCTATGCGCGTGCGCGCAAGGAAGAAGTCCTGCTGATGCAGCTGGCCACCGACGGCCTGGCGCGCCTGTTCGGCACCGGCCTCGAGCCGCTGCGCATGGTGCGCAATATCGGGTTGAACTTGGTGAACAACCTGCCGGTCTTAAAGCGGCGTCTGATGGCGCATGCCCTCGGCAAACGGATTTGACCGATTTACTTTATAGTTTGACGACTTTGCGTCGGGCTCCATCCGACGAGGTCTCAAAACGATTCCGAACATCGCCTTACTATTGGAACAGAACATGAAAAAGATTTTTGCACTCCCCGCCTTCCTGGCTGCAGCCGGCCTGCTGCTGGCATGCGTGGGCGGCTCGGCCTGCGCGGCCGACGCTACTGAAGCCGCCATCAAGAAGGCGATCGAACCGCGCCTGGGCGAAGGCGCCAAGGTCGAGTCGGTGAGCAAGACGCCGTATGCGGGATTGTATGAAGTGCAGGTCGACGGCGACGTGATCTACACCGACGCCAAGGCGCAGTACCTGTTCATCGGCCGCGTGGTCGATTCGCAGACTTACCGCGATTTCACCAAGGAAAAGATCCAGGCCATCAACAAGGTCAAGTTCTCCGACTTGCCGCTGGACCTGGCGATCAAGACCGTCAAGGGCAACGGCAAGCGCACCATCGCCGTGTTCGAAGATCCGAACTGCGGCTACTGCAAGCGTTTCCAGAAGACCTTGCTGGACGTCGACAACGTGACCGTGTACACCTTCCAGTACAACATCCTGGCGCAGGATTCGATCGAGAAGTCGCGCAATATCTGGTGCTCGTCCAACCCGGGCAAGGCCTGGAGCGACTGGATGCTGAACGGCAAGGAAGCCTCGGCTGCGCCGGCAACCTGCAACGCGCCGCATGACCAGGTGCTGGCGCTGGGCCAGAAGATGAAGATCACCGGCACGCCGACCATCATTTTTGCGGACGGCTCGCGTATTCCCGGCGCCATCGATACCAAGGGTCTGGAACAGAAGTTCGCTACGCTGAAGTAAGCCCATCCGCCGTCAGCATTTTTGCTGCGGCCGTCAGGTTGAAATTTACTTGGCGGCCGTATGCAACTGCATCATTCCTGCTTCAAACTTCCCCTCGCACAACAACGGAATCGCATCGAGACTCTTCTCGATGGCGTCGTTGATGAGCGCCTGTTCTTCCTTGCGCGGACGATGCAGCACGAAGTCGGCCACCGGTTGCTGCAGGCCCATCGTGCGCGGATGGCCGATGCCGATGCGCAGGCGCCAGTAGTCTTGCGTGCCGAGCGCGGCGGTGATGTCCTTGAGGCCGTTGTGACCGCCGGAAGAGCCGCCTTTCTTGATCTTGGCGCTACCGGGCGGCAGGTCCAGTTCATCGTGCACCACCAGCACTTCATCGGGGGCGATCTTGTAGAAGCGCGCGAGTGCGCCGACCGACTGACCGGAGCGGTTCATGAAGGTCTGCGGTTCCAGCAGCCAGACTTCCTGACCGGCGACGGAGGTCTTGGCAGCCAGCGCATTGAAGCGCGTCTCGCGTGCGAGACGAATGCTGCCGGCGAGATTGTCGACCAGCCAGAAGCCGGCGTTGTGCCGGGTCTGCTCGTATTCCGGGCCGGGATTGCCGAGGCCGACGATAAGGCGTATGGGCATGCTGATAAGAAGTTAACAGGAAAGCGCCGATTATCGCGGATAACGAATCGACCCGTCCAATTCCGCTCAGTTTCTGTTCCGTTTCCATCCCGGATTGCCGTGTTTATTGCTGCAAATCCATTTATTTCGTGCATTTGGGGGCTGTCAAGATTGGCGCGTCCCCCTGAATTGCGTATCATCCAACGCTTGTTTTTCAATTCCCGGATTTCATTGTCATGTTGCCTTCCATCGAACAACGTTTAGCTCTCGAACTCGTCGCCAAGCCGGTGCAGGTTGCCGCCGCGATCGCCTTACTCGACGAAGGCGCGACCGTGCCTTTCATCGCGCGCTACCGCAAGGAAGCCACCGGAGGCCTGGACGATACCCAGCTGCGCCTGCTGGAAGAGCGCCTGCGTTACTTGCGCGAGCTGGAAGACCGCCGCGCCGCGATCATCTCGTCCATCGAAGAGCAGGGCAAGATGACGCCGGTCCTGCTGGACGCCATCGTCCACGCCGAAGACAAGACCCGTCTGGAAGATCTGTACCTGCCCTATAAGCTCAAGCGCCGCACCAAGGCCCAGATCGCCGCCGAAGCCGGCCTCACCGAACTGGCCGACGCGCTGCTTAACGACCCGATGCTCAATCCGGAAGAGGAAGCGGCGAAATACCTCAAGCCCGCCTTCACCACCGACAGCGGCGACAATCCCGGCGTGGCCGATGCCAAGGCGGCATTGGACGGCGCGCGTCAGATCCTGATGGAACGTTTCGCTGAAGATGCGCAGCTGTTGCAGGCGCTGCGCGAATACATCACCGAACACGGCATCGTTGAATCGAAGGTGATCGAAGGCAAGCAGGACGCCGGTGAAAAATTCGCCGACTATTTCGACTACTCCGAAACCATCGGCACGATTCCATCGCACCGCGCGCTGGCCTTGTTCCGCGGTCGCCGCGAAGAGATGTTGACGGTGGTTCTGCGCCTCGACACCGAAGAAGAAAAACCGAAGTGGGACGCGCCGCACAACCCGTGCGAAAACCGTATCGCCGCGCGCTTCGGCGTCAGCAGCAAGGGTCGTCCCGCCGACAAGTGGCTGGCCGACACCGTGCGCTGGGCATGGCGCGTGAAGGTCTTCATGCACCTCGAAACCGAACTGATGACGGGCCTGCGCGAGCGCAGCGAAGCCGAAGCGATCAACGTCTTTGCCCGCAACCTGAAGGATTTGCTGCTGGCCGCGCCGGCCGGTCCGCGCGCCACCATGGGCCTGGATCCGGGACTGCGCACCGGCGTCAAGGTGGCGGTGGTTGACGCCACCGGCAAGGTGGTCGACACGACCGCCATCTTCCCGCATCAGCCGCGCAATGACTGGGAAGGTTCGCTGCACACGTTGGCCAAGCTGGCTGAAAAGCATAACGTCTCGCTGATTTCCATCGGCAACGGCACCGCTTCGCGCGAAACCGACAAGCTGGCGCAAGACTTGATCAAGATGCGTCCGGAACTGAAGCTGACCAAGATCGTCGTGTCGGAAGCCGGCGCATCGGTGTATTCGGCCTCTGAATTCGCCTCGAAGGAATTGCCTGATCTGGACGTGTCGATCCGCGGCGCGGTGTCGATTGCACGTCGTCTGCAAGATCCGCTGGCCGAGTTGGTCAAGATCGATCCGAAGTCGATCGGCGTTGGCCAATACCAGCATGACGTCGGCCAGTCGCAACTGGCGCGTTCGCTTGACGCCGTCGTCGAGGATTGCGTGAATGCCGTCGGCGTTGACGTCAACACCGCTTCCGCGCCGTTGCTGGCGCGCGTGTCCGGCCTCAACGCCAGCGTCGCGCAAAGCATCGTGTCGTATCGCGACATGAAGGGCATGTTCACCTCGCGCGCCGGTTTGCGTGAAGTGCCGCGCCTGGGCGACAAGACCTTCGAACAGGCGGCCGGATTCCTGCGCGTGATGAACGGCGACAACCCGCTCGACGCGTCGGCGGTCCACCCGGAATCGTATCCGCTGGTGGAAAAAATCCTGGCCGACATCAAGAAGGACGTGAAGGGCGTGTTGGGTGAAAGCGCCTTGCTGAAATCGCTGAGCCCGGCCAAATACGCCGACGAAAAATTCGGTGTGCCGACCGTCACCGACATCCTGAAGGAGCTGGAAAAGCCCGGCCGCGATCCGCGTCCTGAATTCACCACCGCAACCTTCAAGGATGGCGTTGAAGAAATCAAGGACCTGCGCCCCGACATGATCCTCGAAGGCGTGGTGACCAACGTCGCCGCCTTCGGCGCCTTCGTCGACATCGGCGTGCATCAGGACGGCCTGGTGCATATCTCGGCCCTGTCCAACACCTTCGTCAAGGATCCGCACACCGTCGTCAAGGCCGGTCAGGTGGTCAAGGTCAAGGTGCTGGAAGTCGACGAGAAGCGCAAGCGCATTGCACTGACCATGCGCCTGTCCGACAGCGCACCGGTTGCCGGCAGCAAGCCGGAGCAACGCGGCGACCGTAACGATGCACGTCGCCTGTCGCAGCACCAGGGCCAGCAGTCGCGTCAGCCGGCGCCGGCGAACAACGCCATGGCGGCGGCGTTCGCCAAGCTCAAGGGCTGATGCGGAGCGGTTGAATAAATCGATGGACAAAAAAAGACGCGGCTTGCCGCGTCTTTTTTTACGCCTGCAGCGTGGCTGCAGGGGCGTTGCTCCGATGCCGGTTGCGGAATCAGTAGTTGGTGACGGTGGTGCGGCTGGCCGTGATCGAGACCGACACCGAGACGCTGGTGGTGGTCGAGCTGCCGTCCGTCGGCGTGGAACCATCATCGGTCGTCGGGTTCTTCAGCGCAGCGACGAAATCGGCGATGCCCTTCTTCAGGATTTCATAGGTCTTGTCGATGTTGCTGGCGATGTCGCCGTTGAGGACCTTGAGGCTGGACAGGATGCCGCGCGCTTCATCGAAGCCCTGGTCGACGCCCTTCTGGATCAGGCTCATGAACTTGTCGATGTTGGCGTCCCGCTTGCTGGTGTCAGCGGCGCCGTCGGCGCTGTCGGCACCGTCCGTGCTGTCGCCGGTCTTGCTGTTTTGGCTGAACAAGCCGAACGCGCTCTTGATGAACGACAGGATGCGGCCGGCGGTGGCTTCCGGGCTGTTGTCTTGCGAAGCGGCGTTCTGGATGGCGTTGTCGCCGAGTTCCGGCTTCAGTATGTCGTTGAGGTTTTCGATCGCCGACTTGTAGACCAGCGACAGCGGGTCGTTCTGCGAGGACAGCGACACTTCCAGTGACGATTGCAGAATGGCTGCGTTGAGCTGTTGCTTGGCGATGGCCGGGGTCAGTTTGACATCTTTCGCACCGGTCGCGCCGTCCGTCTTGGTGGCGTCGTCAGTGGTGGAGGCATCGGTGGTCGCGGGCAGGCTGGTGGCCGGCGTGTTGGTATTGATCGTGTTGGTGCTGATAGACATGGCAGGTCTCCTGTACAAGGACCGCACGCAAGAAGGAGGGGAAATGGCAGTCCATCCTCAACTTACGGCATGCTGACCGAAATCTGAAGGTCACAATGCCAACTTCGTTTGTAAGAATTTATGACCAGAATCGAGACAATACGTATCGTTTTCACTGAAATTGAGGTAATTATTGTTTTTTGGAAACGTCCTTTTGCAGCTATCGTGCATCTCAGTTCATGAGAGCGATGATCCTGTCTCTCAAATCGCTTGCGGCGAAATTATCTAAGGTTGGATGACACCGCTCTTGTCCACTGTCGTCACGTCGACATAGGTGGAGCCCTGATGACTGGACGGTGAAAAATTGATTTGATAGCCGGCGTGGTCGTAGGTTTTGTCGTTGACTGTTTCCAGCGCGACAATCAATTTCTCGTGCGTCAGCCGGTGGCTTGCGCGACTAAGGCCTTCGGCCAGCACTTTTGCGGCGATATAACCTTCGAGTCCGAGATAGCTGAATTGTCCGATCCTGGCGACGCGCATCGCCTTTTGGTATTCATGCACGATGGGCGTGCGCGCTTTCCACGGATGCGGCACGACTTGCGAAATGATCAGGCCGCTTGCGGCTTCTTCCAGGTCGCTGGTCAGCAGCGGGCTGCACACCAGCGAAGCGCAATAAAAATAACCGAGATAGCCCTTGGCGCGCAGGTTGCGTATCAAGGCGCTGTTGACGTTTTGTGAAATGCTCATGATTAGCACCACGTCGGGTCGGCTTTCCAATAGTTTGTCGGCGATCTTGTCGACGTTTTGTCCCATGATGCTTTCCGACGCGACCAGCTGTGCGTTTGCATTGCTGATCTTGGCTTTCATCATGACGTTGTGCGGCAGTCCCGTAGCGTCATTGAAGATCGCCAGCCGTTTCAGTCCCATCTGCGTGAAGCGCGAAAACAGATAGTCGTATTCGTTGGCATAGCTCGCGCGTATCGTGAAGACATGCCGGTTGAACGCGGCGTACACAATCCAGGAGCCCGTCACAGGGGCGAAATACGGCACCTTGCGTTCGTTGATCAGCGGCAATACGGCGGCGGTGGTTTGTGCGCCGATATAGCCGAACAGCGCGATGGCCTTGTGCTCGTCGAGCAGCTCCTGCGTGTTCTTGAGCGCCAGGGTGGGATCGTTCTGGTCATCCAACGTCATCAACCTGACCCGGCGACCCGCTATGCCGCCGCGACTGTTGAGCTGGGCGAAGTAGACGTTTGCTCCGGTGATGAACTGGCGTGTGATCTTGGCATAGGGGCCGCTCAGATCCGCAGACTGGCCGACAACAATGTCGTTGTTGCCGGCAGGTTCGGCGGGATTGAATTGTCCATGGGCATGGCAACACAAAAAAAACAGGGTCAGCGCAGCGATGCGCCGCACGGGAAGGAATGGTATTCGCATGGTCTCGACACCTCCACCAGTTGTTGGCCGTAGAGATGGTTTTGTCGTGCTACTCAGAGTAGCAACGATGCACGAGGAGGCAATGCTTTTATGCGAATCGGACCCACAAACCGGCTGAATCTTGACGATGTACGAACCTCGTCAGAATCTTTTTCTACAGTTCTTCCACCATGAACAAACGCCGGTGTTCGCGCATGGCGTAACGGTCGGTCATGCCGGCAATGTAGTCGGATACCTGGCGCGCCTGGCGGCGCTGGCCTTCGTCGTCCTGTTCGGCAACCACGTAGTCGGGCGGCAAGAGCGTTGGTTGCGCCAGGAAGGCCTGGAACAATTCGGCGATGATGCGGCGCGCCTTGGCGGTCATGCGATTGACCTGGTAGTGGCGATACAGGTTCTGGCGCAGGAAGCGCTTGAGCACGGCGGCTTCCTGCTGCATCGGTTCGGAGAAGGCGATCAGGGGCGCGGCGTTGCGTACGTCCTCGATGCTGAGGGGCGCTGCGGCGGCGATGTTTTCCTGCGAGGTGCGGATGAGGTCGACGATCAAGGTATTAATCATGCGGCGCACGGTTTCGTTGATGGCGCGGCGACCGGTGATGCCGGGATAGGCCAGTTCCGCTTCGCGCTGATGGCGTGCGAAGAAATCCACTTCACCCAGCTGCGCAATCGTCAGCAGGCCGGAACGCAGGCCGTCGTCGATGTCGTGGTTGTTGTAGGCGATCTCGTCGGCCAGATTGGCCAGCTGTGCTTCCAGGCTAGGCTGCTTCTTGTCGATGAAGCGCTGGCCGATAGCGCCGAGCTGGCGCGCGTTGGCCAGCGAGCAGTGCTTGAGGATGCCTTCACGCGTCTCGAACATCAGGTTGAGGCCATCGAAGGCACCATAGTGCTGTTCGAGGTCGTCGACCACGCGCAGGCTTTGCAGGTTGTGCTCGAAGCCGCCGAAGTCCTTCATGCAGGTGTTCAGCTCATCCTGGCCGGCGTGGCCGAACGGCGTGTGGCCGAGGTCATGGGCCAGCGAGATGGCTTCCACCAGGTCTTCGTTGAGGCGCAGATTGCGTGCGCAGGAGCGCGCAATCTGGGCGACTTCGATGCTGTGGGTCAAGCGCGTGCGGAACAGGTCGCCCTCATGATTGACGAAGACCTGAGTCTTGTATTCGAGGCGGCGGAACGCGGTGGAGTGGATGATGCGGTCGCGATCGCGCTGGTATTCGGTACGCGATCCGGGAGCAGGTTCGGAGAAGCGGCGCCCGGTCGATGTTGCTGCATGGGCGGCATAAGGTGCAAGGTGGAGCGGCGCGTCTTGGGTCATGTCAGGAACTCATTCAGGTGCTTCAATGCAGATCTTCAATCGACGGCGACGCAATGACTTCTGCAACCGTCGTCCTCAGCTCGGGGTTTGTACGCAGGCCGCCAGCGTCTGCAGCAAGACATCCTGCGGCACGTTGGTGATCAGCGGCTGACCCAGCGGCTTGATCAGGATGAACTTGATCGCGCCGCCTTCATTCTTCTTGTCGACTTCCATCAGTTCCAGCCAACGCTCCGTCCCGAGGTCTGGCGCCACGACAGGCAGGCCCGCTGCCTTGACCAGTGCAGTCAGGCGATCCTTCGAGACGGCGTCGATGTAGCCCAGCCGATGCGACAGGTCGGCCGCCATCACCATGCCGCAGCCGACCGCTTCGCCGTGCAGCCATTGGCCGTAGCCGAGGCCGTTCTCGATCGCGTGGCCGAAGGTGTGGCCGAAGTTGAGGATGGCGCGCAGGCCGCCTTCGCGTTCATCCTGGCGCACTACCTCGGCCTTGATTTCGCAGGAACGCTGGATCGAATAGGCCAGCGCGGCGTTGTCCTTGGCGACCAGCTTGCCGATGTTGGCTTCGATCCAGTCGAAGAACGGGGCGTCGATGATGGCGCCATGCTTGATCACTTCGGCCAGGCCGGCCGCCAGTTCGCGCGACGGCAGCGTGTGCAGCGTGGCGGTATCGGCGATCACGGCTTGCGGCTGGTAGAACGCGCCGATCATGTTCTTGCCGAGCGAATGGTTGATGCCGGTCTTGCCGCCGACCGAGGAGTCGACCTGCGACAGCAGCGTGGTCGGGATCTGCACGAACGGCACGCCGCGCATGTACGACGCCGCTGCGAAACCGGTCAGGTCGCCGATGACGCCGCCGCCGAGTGCGACCAGCGTGGTCTTGCGATCGCATTTTTCGGCGAGCAGGACATCGAACACTTTCATCAGGCTGGCCCAGGTCTTTTGTTCTTCACCGTCGGGCAGCACGATTTCGGTGACTTGCTTGCCGGCGTCTTCGAGCAGCTTGCGCACGCGCGGCAGGTACAGCGGACCGACCTTGTCGTTGGTGACGACGGCGACGCGCTTGCCGGCGACGTGGCGCGTGAGCAATTCGGGGTTCGACAGCAGATCGTGGCCGATGGTGATCGGGTAGCTGCGCTCTCCCAGTTCGACTTGCAGGGCGACGGGGACGAAGGTGGAAGCGGTCATGGCAGGTTCGGCGGAGGCGGCTGGTGGTGTGGAGGAGGTAGCTGGCGCAAAGGCGGCATCGGCAGTCTGTTTGGGTGTCAGTTCGAGCTGGCTCAGGATGGCCTGCACCAGGAACTGCACGTTGGGGCGGCCGGTCTCGATGACGAAATCGGCTACTTCGCGGTAATACGGATCGCGCTGGCGCGACAACTCTTCGAGCTTGCGGCGCGGATCGGCGGTTTGCAGCAACGGGCGATTCTTGTCGCGCCCGGTGCGCTGCAGGATCTGGTTGATGCCGGCGCGCAGATAAATCACGGTGCCGCGCTGCTTCAGGTAGGCGCGGGTTTCGGCGCGCAGGATGGCGCCGCCGCCGGTGGCCAGGACGATGTCTTGCTGGGCGCTCAGTTCGCGGATGACGTCGGCCTCGCGCTTGCGAAAACTTTCCTCGCCTTCGATTTCAAAAATCACGGGAATGGTTGTGCCGGTGCGCGACTCGATCTCGTGATCGGAGTCGACGAAGCGCTTGTTCAGTTTTTTCGCCAGGGCACGCCCTATCGTTGTCTTGCCGGCGCCCATCAGGCCGACAAGAAAAATGCTTCCACTCATATACGATTTTTCACTGCGGGATTGTCCGGATAGCTGGTCGCTGGAGGCCTCTGTTGTTGGTTTTTCGGCCTGCCGTGCGCAACCAGCTGCAACAGACGATTTTACCGTCTGTTGCGCCGTTGTCGGGGAAATATCGGGAAAAACATGGATTTCGAGATGATTAACGCAGGAAATTGCGGTCGGCGACGATTTTCGGCGTGAGGAAGATCAGCAGTTCCGTCTTGTGGTCGATGCGGGCGCTATGTTTGAACAGGTTGCCGATCACCGGGATGTCGCCCAGCAGCGGCACCTTGGAAACGGTGTTCGATTCGGTCTGCGTGTAGATCCCGCCGATGACGACGGTGCCGCCATTTTCCACCTGCACCAGCGTCTTGACGTGTTTGGTGTTGATTGCCAACCCGCCCGGCGTGGCGGTGCCGCGGCTGTCCTTGTTGATGTCGACGTTGAGGATGACGTTGCCGTCCGGTGTGATCTGTGGCGTCACTTCGAGCTTGAGGTTGGCCTTCTTGAAGGCAGTCGAGGTGGCGCCGCTGCTGGTGGCTTGCTGGTAGGGAATTTCCTCGCCCTGTTCGATCAACGCAGGTTGCTGGTCGGCAGTGACCACGCGCGGGCTGGACACGATCTTGCCTTTGCCGTCGGCTTCCAGCGCCGATAGTTCTAGCGTAAGGAAGCGGTTGGCGGCGGCGTTGAACAGGCTCAGCGCGAAACTGCCTGCAGCTGCGCCGCCGATTCCTTGCGCCGGCAGGTTGACGGCGTGGTTGGCGGAATATGAACTGGCGGCAGCCTTGGTCAGACCCGCCGCTTCGCCCACCTGGTTGTAGGTGCTGCCCGCGGCGAAGCCATTGGCCCGGGCGGAAAATCCGAGGCGCGCGCCGAGATTGCGGCTGAAGCTGTCGTCGGCTTCGACGATGCGCGCTTCGATCAGCACCTGGCGAGCGGCGACGTCGATCTTTTCCAGCAGCTTGCGGATGTTGTCGAGCACCGATGGCGTATCGGTCACGAACAACTGGTTGGTGCGCTGATCCACCACTGCGCTGCCGCGGCGCGACAGCAGTGTGGGGCGGCGTTCGCCGTGCGGGTTGATGCCGGCGGCGATGTCTTCGCCGAACACTTTGCGGAAGGCTTCGGCCTTCTGGTAGTTGAGCTGGAATACTTCGGCGCGCAACGGTTCGAGTTCGGCGATCTGGGCGCGTTGCTCCAGTTCAAGCCGTTCGCGCGTCAGCAGCTCTTCGCGCGGCGCCACCCACATGACGTTGCCGTTGCGCCGCATGTCCAGCCCGCGCGCCTGCAGCACGATGTCCAGCGCCTGATCCCACGGCACGTCTTTCAGGCGCAAGGTCAGCGCGCCGCCGACGCCATCGCTGGCAATGATGTTGATGCCCGTGAAATCGGCCAGCACCTGCAGGATGGCGCGCACCTCGATGTTCTGGAACTGCAGCGACAGCTTGTCGCCGCGGTAAGGCTGATGGCGTTGCGCCGGCCCCTTGCCGGCGTCGGCCGGGGCGCGCACTTCGATCACCAGTTGCGCCTCCTTCTGATAGGCGTGATATTCCGCCAGCGGTTCGGCGTCGATCAGCAGCCGTACAGCCGCACCGCGACGGCCAGCGTCGATGGCGTTGACCGGCGTGCCGAAATCGCCGACCTCAAGGCGTCGCGGCAAACGCGCGGGCAGGTCGGCGTTGAGGATGTCGGCGATGATCTGCCGTCCTTGCCGGCGGATGTCGAGCGCGGTCTCCGGTCCCGGCAGATCGACGATGACGCGGCCCTCGCCTTGCGTGCCGCGGCGGAAGTCGATGCCGCCGATCAGGGGCCTGCCGGCCGCCGGCAACGTCTCATTGCCGGAAATGGCGACGACGATGGCGCCGGCTTCGGTGCGCACGGAGTAGGGCGACATATGCCGCAGGTTGAGCACCACGCGGCTGCGTCCGGCAGAGGACGCGACGGAATGGTTGCGCAACGGCCCGGTGTCGAGGTTTTGTTGCTGGGCGTCGATGGCGTTGTCTGTGTCGGCAAGATCGATCACGATGCGGGCCGGCGAGACGGTGGAGAAATGCACGGGCGCGGTTGTCGGCGGGTAGCGCAGTGTCAGGCGTACTTCGACACGGCTGTCGAGTTGCTCCGCGTCGATGGCGAGAAGGGCGTTGCGCTGCTGTGCCTGCACGCCACCGCAAATCAGTGGCGAGAACGCCGTCCACAATGCGAGCCGGTACAGCGTTTTGATCATTTTCCGCTTCCTTGCAATTCGAGCGCCGTCATGCGCTTTTCCCAGTTGCCGCCGTTGCGGACCAGTTCTTCCAGTTCGATGCGTCTGTCCTTGATGCTGCGGATGACGCCGAAATTCTGGCCCAGGTAATCGCCCGCACGCGCGGGATAGACGATCTTGTCGACCTGCAGCAAGGCATCCGAGCGACCGTCGCGCGACAGTGTGCCGACCAGGCGTATCGATTCCAGCGGGACGCCCTCGAGCGGTTGTCTGGCGCCGCGCTGGGGTGGACGTTCATTGCTATCGATCTCGTCCGGCAGGGTGGCCGGATGGCCGAACGGGGTAACGGCATCTCCATCGTCTGCGATGGGGTACGCCTGGGGAATGAACTCATTTGCCGGCTGGATGACGGGCTGCGTCGATGGCGTGTCAAGGCGAATGGCGTCGAGCTGCGCGCGCAGTTGCTCCGGCGTGTCGCGTTCGGCACAACTCGTCAGGAGCAAGGCAAACAGGATCGCCGGCGAAAACGGTCGGACCGATTGCCGCGTCATGGCTTTTCCTCATCGCCTGTTTTACTGCGATAGGCCAGGGCGAGCGCTTCCAGCGTCACGCGGCCGGGCCGCTCGGCGTTGCTTAGACGCAGGTCGCTCAGGATGACGAGATGCGCCGTTGCCGCCATGTCGGCGGCAAAACGGCCGATGTCGTGGTAGTTGCCGCTCAGCCGGATGGCGATGGGCGCTTCGACGTAGCCGTTTTTTGTCTCTGGTCGCCCCGGCCTGGCGAATTCGAATTGCAGCCGGTTTTGCAGCGCGGCATCGCCAATGGCGTCCAGCACCGGATCGATGCCGGCCTGCGGTTGCAGTTGCTGTTCCAGTGTCGCGACAATGTGCTCCAGATGTTGAGCGCGTCGGGCGGAATGGGTGAAGGTCATGGCCCGGCGGTACTTTTCCCGATAGCTGGATTTCAGTGCGGCGTAGTCGAGTTCGCTGAGGTCCAGCGCGTCGATTGCAGGTCGCAGGCAGAGCTGCCAGCCGGACAGCAGCACCGCCAGCAAGAGCATCAGCAGCAAGGCGCCGCGCCATGCGCGCGGCCAGGTCGACGGATGGCGGCCGTTGAGTTCACGCCATTGCAACAGGAGTTCCGCCGCGTTCATCGCGCCGCCACGACACGATGGCCGGCCGTGATCACGAAGTCATGGAGTCGGCCGGGATCGGTCGATGCGGGTTTTGTGTTGACCGCGCTGCGTGCTTCTTGCAGCTCAATGTGTGTGAATGCACCGTCGGCGTCGCGCAATGCTTCCAGCAGTTGCATCACATGCCGGTGCGACGGCGCGGAACCGTTCAAGGTGAAGCTACGGCCTTGCTGGACCAATGTGGTGAGGAAAACTTGCGGCGGCATGCGGCGCGCCAGTTCTGCCAGTAATCGCGTTGCCTCGTTGCGCTGCTGTTGCAGCGCTTCAAGGTGGCGTCGTTGGTTTTCAAGCGCGGCACTCTTTTCGTCCTGTGACTTACCCGCCTCGATGGCGGTATCCAGTCGGCCGTGCTCGGCGCGCAACAGATCGAGCAGTTGCTGCTGCCGTGTCGCTTGCCCCGCGATATGCCATGACAGGAACAGTACGACGGCAAGTCCGGCGGCCACCGTCGCGGCCAGCAACAGGTAAAAGCGGCGATGCGCTCCCGCTGCGGGATTGCGCTGTGCCAGGAAATTGATGCCGCTCATCGGTCGAAGCGCCGCAAGGCCAGGCCGCACGCAGTGGCGCAGGCAGGGCCGTTCACCGCCAGCTTCCCGCGGTCAATGCCGGGCGTCAACGCCACGCCGGCGAAGGGCGCGGCCACCAGGGTGCTGACAGCCGTGTGCCGGTGCACGGCCTCAACCAAGCCGGGAATGCTCGCCCCCGGTCCCGCCAGCACGATGTGTGCAGGCGCGCACGACGACTGCTGCCGCAATGTTTGCAGCGCCTGCGCAATATGCCTGGCTGCGTGTGCCAGGTAGGTCGCCAGGACATCGTTCTGGTCGGCATCATATTGCTGCAAGTCGCCCTGCAATTGCCGGTGGCCGATTGCCAGTTGCCGTTCGCCGGCAACGCAGCCGTCGCAGCACAACGACAGGAGTGCGCCGTGTGTTTCCAGGTTCACCAAAGCGAAGGTGGAAGAAGTCTGTGCTGCAGGCAGTGTCCTCGCCACGGCCGTCAGTGCCGCATGGCTTTCGATGTCGGCGACCACTGCCTGCAGTCCAAGGGACTCCGTCACGGCGATGCGGTCTTCGACGTCGTCGCGGTGCGCTGCGGCGATCAGCATGTCGAGCTGTCCCGGCGTATCGCGCGTTGGTCCGATGATGCGAAAATCGAGCAGGGCTTGCGCCAGCGGATAGGGCAGCACGCCTTCGGCATGTTTGCCGGCCAGGGCCGCCTGCTGCTCCCGGCTGCTGCCGGCAGGGACTGCGAGTATGTGCGTGATCGCCTGTGCGGACGGGATGGCGATGGCGACTTGTCTGGTCTGCGATCCGCTTTTCTCCCACAGACGGGACACGGCCTCCATCACCTGGCGCAGATTGTCGATGCCGTCCTCGCCGATGGCGCCGTCGGGCAGCGCTTCGCGCGCGCAATATGCCAGTTGCGCCACGTGCGCGCGATCTCCGGAGAATTCGACCATCCTGACTTCGGATCGGCCGATGTCCAGCCCGACCATTGACGGTGCGCTGCGGTGGAAGAAGCTGGACAGATTCAACAAAATTGCATTCTGGACATGAGAGGAAGCGACGATGTTTGCCTGGCGCGGTCGCGGATCACCGGACCAAACAATCGAGAATGATTGTCATTAAGACAATATGCGGCATCCTAGCAACAACATTTGTTGTCTGTAAAGCAATTTTCCTGTCGGCATCATCGCGGATCCCAAACCGGCGTGGCGAAACTTCCCGGCGCAAACGGTTTCTGAGCAACGATTGCGCTGCGACGCGTTGCCGTCACGCGACCCGCGCTGCCGTATTTCAGCCTTGTTCCGGAGAATTGCCGGAATTCACCTTCCCGCAAGTCGTTATAATGCGGGGATTGTCTTTCTCACCAGTCTCACGCGCATGACCACCCCAGAAAACAACGGCAAAGCGCCAGCTTCGCAACCCGCTGACGCAACACCGAACCCTGCGAGTGCCTCCGCACCTGCAGCTACTCCCGCCGCCGCCAAGACAGTCAAAAAACGCCTGCATCCGATCCTGCGCGTGCTGCTGGGCAGCGTCGGCCTGCTGGTGGCACTCGTGCTGATGGCGGTGCTGGTGCTGGGGTTTGTGGTCACGCTGGCGTATCCCAAGCTGCCTGACCTCGACACGCTGACCGACTATCGTCCCAAGATTCCGCTGCGGGTGTTCTCCGCAGATGGCGTGCTGATCGGCGAGTTCGGCGAAGAGCGCCGCAACCTGGTGCACATCAAGGACATCCCGGACATCATGAAGAAGGCCGTGCTGGCGATCGAAGATGACCGCTTCTACGAGCACGGCGGCGTCGACTATCAGGGCATCGTGCGCGCCTCGGTGGCCAACCTGTCGGGCGGCAGCGGCGGCGCCAGCACCATCACGCAGCAGGTGGCGCGCAATTTCTTCCTGACCAGCAACGAGCCGACCTTCCTGCAAAAAGCGTCGCGCAAATTCCTCTACGAAATTCCGCTGGCCTGGAAAATTGAACGCAACCTGACCAAGGACCAGATCCTCGAGGTCTACATGAACCAGATTTATCTGGGGCAGCGCGCTTACGGATTTTCCTCGGCGGCGCAAATTTACTTCGGCAAGCAGCTCAAGGAGCTGACCATCGCTGAATCGGCCATGCTGGCCGGTTTGCCAAAGGCGCCGTCGGCCTATAACCCGGTAGTCAACCCGAAACGCGCTCACGCGCGCCAGCAATACATCTTGCTGCGCATGCGCCAGCTCGGCTACATCACCGACGCGCAATATACCCAGGCCAAGGATGAGGAACTGAAGGTCAAGACCGACAGCACGGCCTTCGGCGTGCATGCGGAATACGTCTCGGAAATGGCGCGCCAGCTGGTCTATGCGCAGTTCAAGGACGACACCTACACGCGTGGCCTGAACGTCTTCACCACCATTACCAAGGCCGACCAGGACGCCGCCTACCTGGCGCTGCGCCGCGGCATCATCGACTACGAACGTCGCCACGGCTACCGCGGTCCGGAAGGCTACATGGAGATTCCGACCGCCTCGAAGGAAGAAGCCGACGACGCCATTGAATCCGAGCTGGCCGATCACCCGGACAGCGACGACCTGATCGCCGCCGTCGTGCTGGAAGCCACCACCAAGGAAATCACTGCCGTGCTGGCCACCGGCGACGAGATCAAGATTTCCGGCAGCGGCCTCGGCTTCGCCGGCAACCTGCTCAGCGAAAAAGCGCCGCCGCAGAAGAAGATCAAGCGCGGCGCCATCATTCGCGTGTTCCAGGACGGCAAGAACTGGATCGTCACGCAAATGCCGGAAGTCGAATCGGCGTTCATTTCGCTCGATCCCAATGACGGTTCGATCCGTTCGCTGGTGGGCGGCTTCGACTTCAACCGCAACAAGTTCAACCACGTGATCCAGGCATGGCGCCAGCCGGGCTCGTCGTTCAAGCCGTTCATCTATTCATCGTCGCTGGAAAAAGGTTTGTCGCCGGCCACCATCATCAATGATGCGCCGCTGACGTTCACCCAGACCGGCGGCCAGGTATGGCAGCCGAAGAATTACGGCGGCAAGTTCGAAGGTCCGATCTCGATGCGCCGCGCACTACAGAAGTCGATCAACCTGGTGTCGATCCGCATCCTCGAACGCGTCGGCGTCAAGTATGCGCAGGAATACATCACGCGCTTCGGCTTCGACGCCGACAAGAACCCGCCTTACCTGACGCTGGCGCTGGGCGCCGGCGCGGTGACGCCGTTGCAGATGGTGGGCGCCTATTCGGTGTTCGCCAACGGCGGCTACAAGATCAATCCCTACCTGATCTCGAAGATCACCGACAACAACGGCAACACGCTGTCCGAAGCACATCCGGCACGTTCCGGCGACGAAGCCAACCGCGTCATTGATGCGCGCAACGCCTTCGTGATGGACAGCATGCTGCGCGACGTCGTGCGTCACGGCACTGCGGTCAAGGCGCTCTCGCTCAAGCGCACCGACCTGGCCGGCAAGACCGGCACCACCAACGATTCGATGGACGCCTGGTTCGCCGGTTATCAACCGAATCTGGTAGGTATCGCGTGGATGGGCTACGACCAGCCGAAGAGCCTGGGCGACCGCGAAACCGGCGGCGGCCTGGCGTTGCCGATCTGGATCAGCTACATGCAGAAGGCCCTCAAGGATGTGCCGATGGTCGACCGTACGGTGCCGACCGGTCTGATCGAGTCGGGCGGCGAGTACTACTATTCCGAATATCCGCCGAGCTCCAGCGTGCGCGATCTGGGTCTGGGCGAACATGGCGCGGCGGCGTCGCCGGAAGAGGAAAAAGCCAAGAACCAGATGAAGAACGAATTGTTCTGACGGCCGCAATATCGGCAATCTGATGGCGCAAAAGAAAACGGCAGGGTGATCGAACCCCTGCCGTTTTTTTACGTCTGCAATATCGTCGTCAGATTGTCAGGCCGTCTGCGCGTATTGCTGATAACCGCGCGCCCGCAGATCACAGGCCGGGCATTTGCCGCAGCCGTAGCCCCAGTCGTGCAAGGCGCCGCGCTCACCCAGATAACAGGTGTGCGTGTCCGAGCGGATCAGGTCGACCAGCGCCTTGCCGCCGAGGTCTTCGGACAGGCGCCACGTTGCGGCCTTGTCAATCCACATGAGCGGCGTTTCGACTTTGAGATGCGTCGCCATGCCCAGGTTGAGCGCGACCTGCAAGGCCTTCATGGTGTCGTCGCGGCAATCCGGATAACCCGAGAAATCAGTCTCGCACATGCCGCCCACCAGAACATCCAGCCCGCGTCGATAGGCCACCGTCGCCGCTACTGTCATGAACAGCAGATTGCGGCCCGGCACGAAGGTGTTGGGCAAGCCGTTTTCTTGCATTGAGATGGCGACGTCCCGCGTCAAGGCGGTGTCGGAAATCTTGCTGATCAGGGACAGATCGATCATATGGTCTTCGCCAAGCTTGTTGTTCCACTCGTCCGAAAAGCCGCGCATTTTTTCCAGCAGCGCGGGGCGCACTTTCAGTTCGATGGCGTGACGCTGGCCGTAGTCGAAGCCGATGGTTTCGACTTTGTCATAGCGCGAAAGCGCCCACGCGAGGCAGGTGGTGGAGTCCTGGCCGCCGCTGAACAGGACCAGCGCGCGGTGCGGCAAGGAGGGACGTGGCGTTGTTGCGATGTTCATGTTTCTGTCTTCTTATTGATGGGTCGTGAGGCTTGTTGTTGCTACCGCTGTTTCTATTTCTTGCTGACGTTGTCAAGCGTCTGTTCAATGAAGTCGCCGTCCGGATCGGTAAAACGCAGGCGCACCGGATACCAGTCCGATGACGGCGCCAGCCAGATGTCAAGCTTCTGGCTCTTGTCGTCCGGCGGCGGCGCGCGGAAGATGTGCACGGCGTTGACCTCGCCCTGTTTTGTCTTGATCTTTTCGCGGCCGACCACCTTGAAGCTCCATTGTTCGGCGTCGCGCGGACCGGCCACGAAGAACAGCCATTCGGAACCGTTGGTGAACTTGTCCGGCGCGCCGCGCGCCACCGAGATCAGTTGCCAGATGATGCTGGTGCGATCCTGTTCACCGCCCTTGAGCGGATAGGTCTCGGTCGATTGCGTGAAGTTGATGGCGTGGGTTTCGCGATTGAAGGTGGTGGTGGACGCTTCGCGGCGGAAGCGCTTCTCCACGAAGCGCGCCGGCGCCAGTCCGTACTCGTCAATGTCGCCTTCGCTGGTGGCTTCAAGGATTTTACCGACCAGCATGGCGCGCGTTTCGGCGTTGACGCTGTATTTGCCGTTGGCGTTGCTCCACTTGACCGTCGATTCGCCGGTGACTTGCAGGCCGCTTTGCTTGGCTTCGATGTTGTAGTGGAGGTCGGCCGACGGCGGCAGGCTGACCTTGCGCTTGAGCACGGGATGTTCAGCCGGATCGGCGGCCAGGGCCAGAGGTGAAATGGTGGCTGCACTCAGCAGCAGGACGCCAAGCAGGCGCGACAGGTGCGACAGGTGCGAAGAGATGTTGTCGGTTTGACTATGCATGTGAAATCACTTGAAAATTCGGCAACTGCCCGGCGGCGATGCGTGTGCCGGGACGGTCCATGCCTACGGTTTTTCGGAGCGTTGCAGATTTGTTCGACCACGCTCGATGGCGCTAGTTTATAGAGTTTTTATTGCAGAGTTTTTGTCACGAGGTTTTGATGCTGGACAGCGACAGTTCCAGATAGTCGCCGTTTGTTTCGGTAAAACGCAGCCGCGCCGGATACCACTGCCGTCCCGGCTCGAGCCAGATGTCGAGGCGTTGCTCGTAAGAGCCCGGGCGCGGCTGGCGCACTACATGCCAGACCTGGGCGGCGCCGGTGATGAGGCGGATTTCTTCCTGCCCGAGCACCTGCATGCGCCACACTTCGCCGTCGCGTACGCCCGCCACGAACATGTCGATGACCGCGCCGGGTGCGAATTTTCCGCTGTCGCCGCGACCGATGGCGGCCAGTTGCCAGATCAGGCTGGCGCGATCCTGCTCGCCGCCGGCGCGCGGATAACTGGTGGTCGAGGCGGAAAAGCTGACAACGTTGCGTTCGCGGTTGAAATGTGTGTTGGTGGCGGGGCGGTTGCGTTTCTTCTCGGTGTACAGCTCGGGCTCGACGCCGAACGCGCCGATCTCGCCGCTGCTGGTGAAGTTGAGGAAGGCGATCTTGGCAAACAGGCGCGTATAGACCTCGCCGTCGACCGTGTAGCGGCTGCGGTCGGTTTTCCAGTCCAGCGTGCTGGTGCCGCGCCAGGTAAGGTTGTCGGAAAATGCCACCACGTCGTATTCAAGTGCGGCCGATGGCGGCAGATCGATGCGATATTGCGTGCCCTGGACGAGGGGCGGGCTGTCCTCTTTCGGCGCCGCGGGTTCGGCGACGTCGTGAGTCTGTAAGGGCTGCGGCGCCGGAACATCGCTTGTCGGCGGGCTGTCGCCGGCGGCGAAGGTTGCAACCGAATCTGATGGTGGTTGCGCCGGGGAGGCCGGCGGGCGCGGTTTTTTGAGAACAGGTTTCGGCGATTTGGGTGCAGCAGCGGCCGGCAGAGACACCGGTTGCGTGGGCAACGCCAGCGGGCGCAGCGTCACGCTCACGCTGGAGGCGGCGCGCTCATCGGCAGTCGCCGCGTTGAAATAGTTCTTGCCCCAGTGGATGGCCAGCACGTGCAGCACGATGGTGAGCAGGATCAGCGCGGCAATGCGCCGGCGCCTGGTGGGTGGAAAAGCGGTTGCTTCTGTCATGGCGCAAGTGTATCGCGGCCTTGCGATCCTAAGGCGAGGAATGCGTTGCCCGCGCCTGCAAACCACGTACAATCATCGCAAGCTTAGTGTACGTTTTTACCGATGGGAGACTGCAATGCTGAACCAAAACAACATGCCCGGCGCCGGATCGATTTCCGACACCATGGAATTCATGCGCAAGATGTGGGGCAGCATGGGCGCGCCGGCGATAGGCATTCCGTCGCTCTCGGTAGACGAAATCAACAAGAAGATCTCGGACCTCAAAACGGTCGCCTCCTGGCTTGAACTCAACATGAACATGTTGCGCGCCACCATACAGACGCTGGAAGTGCAAAGCGCCACGCTGACGACGCTGCAGGCGATGGGGGCGATCCTGTCGACGCGCGAAGGCGAGGGCGCCGCCGCGAAGACGGGGTCGCCGTTCGGCTTCCCGGCATGGCCGCCGCAAGGCAAGCCGGCGGCGGAATCCGCACCTGCGCGTGCGCCGGAACCTGAGCCGGAACCGGAGCCTGAAGTTGAACCGGAAGAGGCCCCGCAGCCTCAAGCCGCTGCACCGTCCGCTTCCGGCGACAAACCCGACCCCGCCGCGCCCGACTTCCAGGCGTCGATGGCCAATCCGACGGCATGGTGGAACTTGCTGCAGGAACAATTCCAGCAGGCGGTCGGCAACGTGCTGGCGGATCAGCCGCCGGTCGGAAAAGATGTCAAAACACCATCTCCCGGGGCTCAGAAAAAAACAACAAAAGCCAAACCTGCGGCCAAACCGCGAACACGCGCTAAATCGACTGTTGTACAATCTGGCAAACCCAAGCCAGCCTCCCGCAAGCCAAAATCCCCTTGATCGGCGCAAAACAACAACATTTGTCCGCATAATTTGCGAGACTTTGCCGCTTGTCATCATTCTGAAATGAAGCCGTTTTAGTATGGGGACGGGGAAAATTCTTGGTAAAATCAACAAGTTAAATCATAGGCAAGGTCAGAATGCTGTACCCAGAACTGTTTAAATCGCTCGAGCAAGTCCGCTGGAACATGGATAAAGATATTCCTTGGGACAAATTCGACGCGTCCATGCTCTCCGACGAGCAAGCCCAGACCATTCGCATGAATGCGATCACTGAATGGTCGGCGCTGCCTGCGACGGAAATGTTTCTGCGCGACAACCGCGGCGACAGCGACTTCTCCGCATTCATGTCGGTGTGGTTCTTCGAAGAGCAAAAACATTCGCTGGTGCTGATGGAATATCTGCGCCGCTTCAAGCCCGAGTTCGCGCCGACCGAAGAAGAATTGCACAATGTGCGCTTTGAGTTCGATCCGGCGCCGCCGCTGGAAACGCTGATGATGCACTTCTGCGGCGAAATCCGTCTGAACCACTGGTACCGCTGCGCCTCCGACTGGCACACCGAGCCGGTCATCAAGCAAATCTACAAGATCATCAGCCAGGACGAAGCGCGCCACGGCGGCGCTTATCTGCGCTACATGAAAAAGGCTCTGGTCGAAGTCGGCGATACTGCGCGCGCAGCCTTCGCCAAGATCGGCGTGCTGATGGCTTCGGCCCGCCGCACCGAAAAGCCGCTGCATCCGACCAACCTGCATGTCAATCAGGCGCTGTTCCCGAACGATACCGTGCAAAGCCGTTTGCCGGATCCGGAGTGGCTGGAGCACTGGCTAGACACGCAGATCAAGTTCGACAGCGAGTGGGAAAAGAAGGTCGTCGACCGCATCCTGCACAATATGTCGCTGCTGTTTGAGCGTACGTTCGAGACCGTGCAGGAGCTGAACCGCTACCGCAAGGAAGTCGTCACGCGCATGGCGCCGCCGGCACATCCCGCCGCCGCCTGACCGGGTCGCTTCCGAATCGGCAAAGCCGCACTCAGGTGCGGCTTTTTTACATGCGAATGCAAGCTTGCAACGCAAACGTTATCTGGAATTGTCCATGAGTGATTTCGAGAAAAAAATCTGCAGCCGCGCCGACCTGCAAGCGCGCGTCGCCGCCTTGCCGCAGCCGGTAGTGCTGACCAACGGCGTGTTCGACATCCTGCATCGCGGCCATGTGACCTACCTGGCGCAGGCGCGCGCCGAAGGCGCATCGCTGGTGGTCGCGGCCAATACCGATGCCTCGGTAAAACGCCTCGGCAAGGGCGATGATCGTCCGATCAACACCTGCGAAGACCGCATGGCCGTACTGGCCGCGCTGGAGTCGGTGTCGCTGGTGGTGCCCTTCGATGAAGACACTGCACTGGAAGTGGTGCAGGAAGCGCGCCCGCAGATTTACGTCAAGGGCGGCGATTACGACATGGCGGCGATTCCGGAAGGGCAGGCAGTTGCGGCCTACGGCGGAAAATCCGTGGCGATTGCGTTCGAACACGACCGTTCGACGACCAAGCTGCTGGCCAAGGTGCGCAAGTAGGCCGTCAGCCTCGGCGCCTGGAGCGCAGATGAAAAAAGCGGCCCGCGGGCCGCTTTTTTTCTGCTCACCTTCAGTGGGCGAGACACCTCAGTGATGCATGTGTTCCATCCCACCCTTGGCGTCTTTCGCATCCTTGCCGGCGGTCTTGTCTTCGACGTAAATCGATACCTCCAGCTTGCCGGCCTTCTCAAACGTCAGCGTCAGCGGAATCTTGTCGCCCAGCTTGAGCGGCTGGCTCAGGCCGATCAGCATGATGTGATAGCCGTTGCCGGGCTGCATGGCGATCTTTTCGGATGGCTTGATGTCGATGCTGCCGACTTCGCGCATCTTCATGACGTTGCCGTCCATGGACATGGTGTGGATTTCGGAGGATTTGGCGACCGGCGAACTGACCGACACCAGCTTGTCGCCGGTCTTGCCCTTGTTTTCGATGCTCAGGTAAGCGCCGCCGGACGGCTGGCCCGGGACGGTCGGACGCGCCCACGGGTGGCCGACCTGCAGGTCGCCGGCTTTGTAATCATGGGCGGAAGCGGCACCGCTCAGCGCGATGCCGGCGATCAGGGCCAGGCGGGAGAATAAATGACGGTGGAACATGGATATCCTTGGAAAAATGGGAGAGGGAGGTCGATCTTGCGGTACATCCCTCAAACCGGTGGCGCGCGCGCCCAGCTGTCTTCGCGCAACCGCTGCAGTTGCGATACCCGTTGCGGTGCCGGCGTCGTGATGTAGACCAAGGCGGCGTGGAAGGCGTCGACATTGCTGTCCGGAAAATCCAGGTGAAACGGCTGGCCCCCGCTGCAGTACAGGCAATGCGCATGCGCCATCTGGCCCGGTGCGCCCGTAGGGCTTTGCCACGATGCCGAGGTCGAGCAGATCCCCATGGCCATCTCGGACGACGATTTGGCCGCCGCCTGCGATGCCAGCGGCAACAGGCTGCCGATCACCAGGCAGGCGATGGCGATCCAGGTGGCGACGGGACGGAGAAGGCTCGGCATAGGGCGCAGATTATAGCAAGCGGGTTTTTCTTGCACGCCTGCAGCAAGTCGTTTTACCGTGGATAATGCCGCGCCGGGCCGAATTTCGGTGAAATACGAACGGATGTGCCAAAGATCGCACCGGATGAAGTCTTTTGAACGAATCGGCCCGCTTTTATGTGATTTCATGCGATTTTGCCGCAGCATCGAAATCGCCGACGCAAATTGATTGTTGGCAGGCGCTAGGCTAGACTTACCGTCTTTTGCCGGTTTCATCTAATAATTTTGAGGAGACATTCATGTCCAGCATGAAAAAACTGTCGTTGCGCACCTTGGTCAGCACCCTCGTATTGGCAGCAGTCTGTTCCGCGCCGGCCCTGGCTGCGGACAAGGCAGTTCTGGTTACCGCAATCGTCGAACATCCTGCCCTGGATGCCGTCCGCGACGGCGTCAAGGACGAACTGAAGGACGAAGGCTTCGAAGCCGGCAAGAATCTCAAGTGGGAATACCAAAGCGCCCAGGGCAACACCGGCACCGCTGCGCAGATCGCCCGCAAATTCGTCGGCGACAAGCCTGACGCCATTGTCGCCATCGCCACACCATCGGCCCAGGCCTTGGTCAGCGCCACCAAGACCATTCCGGTCGTCTATTCCGGCGTGACGGATCCGGTCGCTGCGCAACTGGTCAAGGACTGGAAGCCTTCCGGCACCAACGTCACCGGGGTGTCCGACCTGCTGGAACTGGAAAAGCAAGTCGACCTGATCAAGCGCGTCGTGCCCAACGTCAAGCGCGTCGGCATGGTCTACAACCCCGGCGAAGCCAATTCCGCCGTGGTCGTCAAGGCGATGAAGGAATTGCTCGGCAAGTCCGGCATCACGCTGGTTGAAGCCGCTGCGCCACGTACGGTCGACGTCGGTTCCGCCGCCAAGAGCCTGATCGGCAAGGTCGATGTGATCTACACCAACACCGACAACAACGTCGTGTCCGCCTATGAAGCGCTGGTCAAGGTCGGCAACGACGCCAAGATTCCGCTGGTGGCCTCCGATACCGACAGCGTCAAGCGCGGTGCGATTGCTGCGCTGGGCGTGAACTACTATGACCTGGGCCGTCAGACCGGCAAAGTTGTCGCACGCATCCTGAAGGGCGAAAAGCCGGGCGACATCGCCTCGGCCACCAGCAGCAAGCTGGAATTGTTCGTCAATACGACCGCTGCGCAAAAACAAGGCGTGACCTTGTCGGCTGACCTGATCAAGTCGGCCAAGACAGTCATCAAATAATCAGTCATCAACGAAAAAGCAAGCGCCCGCCTAGAGGCGCTTTTTGCGCCTCCCCCCTAGAGGCGCTTTTTCATACACAGCATCACAGAGGAGAGGGTATGTTCACACTGAGTAAAACTTTGCGCGCCGTCACCGGCGCACTCGCGCTGGCGGCCGTTTGCGCCGCGCCGGCCATGGCCGCGGACAAGAGTGTCATGGTCACGTCGATCGTTGAGCATCCGGCGCTGGACGCCGTACGCGACGGCACCCGCGACGAACTCAAGGCTGAAGGTTACGAGGCCGGCAAGGGTTTCAAATTCGAATTCCAGAGCGCCCAGGGCAATGCCGGCACAGCCGGTCAGATCGCCAAGAAATTCGTCGGCGACAACCCTGACGTGATCGTCGCCATCGGCACCCCGTCGGCGCAGCCGCTGGTGGCGTCGACCAAGACCATCCCTATCGTGTACTCCGGCATCGCCGACCCGATCGCCGCGCAACTGGTCAAGGACTGGGGCCCGTCCGGCACCAACGTGACTGGCCTGTCGCACATGCTCGACCCGGTCAAGCAAGTCGAGATCATCAAGAAGGTCCTGCCGACCGCCAAGCGCATCGGTATCGTCTACAATCCGGGCGAATCCAATTCGGTGTCGGCCTTGAACGCCATCAAGGCCGTGCTGGAAAAGCAGGGCATGACGCTGGTGGAAGCCGCCGCGCCGCGCTCGGTTGACGTCGCGCCGGCCGCCAAGAGCCTGATCGGCAAGATCGACCTGATGTACACCACCACCGACAACGTGGTCGTATCGACCTTCGAGTCGCTGGCCAAGGTCTGCAACGATGCCAAGATCCCGCTGCTGGCTTCCGACACCGGTAGCGTCAAGCGCGGCGCCGTGGCGGCACTGGGCGTGAATTTCTACGACCTGGGCCGCCAGACCGGTAAAATCGTGGCGCGCATCCTCAAGGGTGAAAAGCCGGGCGACATTCCATCGTCGACCAGCAAGAACCTGGAGCTGTACATCAACACCTCCGCCGCACAGAAACAAGGCGTGACGCTGTCGCCCGAGTTCCTCAAGTCGGCAACCAAGGTCATCAACTGATCGGAGCAATCCGCTCGGCGCAGTAATCTTGAAGCACGGCATGCGGCGTTACCGACGGCGCATGCCGTGATTTTCAGAGGACATTCGGCATCGGCCAGCAGCCGATGCCGAATGTGTTTTTTTAGAAAGACCTTTTTATGTCGCTGTATACGTTGTTGGGCGCACTGGAAATCGGCCTGATTTTCAGCCTGGTCGCCCTCGGGGTGCTGATTTCTTTCCGCATCCTCACCTTCCCTGATCTGACCGTCGACGGCAGTTTTCCGCTCGGCGGCGCCGTTGCGGCCACCATGATCGCCGCCGGCTACAACCCGTTCCTGGCCACCGGCGTGGCCATCCTGGCCGGCGCGCTGGCCGGTTTCACCACCGCGTGGCTGAACGTGCGCCTGAAGATCATGGATCTGCTGGCCAGTATCCTGATGATGATTGCGCTGTATTCCATCAACCTGCGCGTGATGGGCAAGCCGAACGTGCCGCTGATCAACGAACCGACCATTTTCAGCATCCTGCTGCCGGACTGGATGCCCGACTACGTCGAGCGTCCGCTGGTGCTGCTGGTCGTGGTGATTGTCGCCAAGCTGCTGCTGGACTGGTTTTTCTCTTCCGAAATCGGCCTGGCCATGCGCGCCACCGGCGCCAACGCCCGCATGGCGCGCGCCCAGGGCATCGCCACCGGCCGCGCCACGTTGGCCGGCATGGCGCTGGCCAACGCGCTGGTCGCATTGGGCGGTGCGCTGTTTGCGCAGACCCAGGGCGGCGCTGATATCTCCATGGGTATCGGCACCATCGTGATCGGCCTGGCGGCCGTCATCATCGGTGAAAACATCCTGCCGGCGCGACGCCTTGTGCTGACCACGCTGGCCGTGATCCTCGGCGCGATCCTGTACCGCTTCTTCATCGCGCTGGCGTTGAACAGCGATTTCATCGGCCTGCAGGCGCAAGATCTGAACCTGGTCACCGCCGTGCTGGTCATGCTGGCGCTGGTGCTGCCGATGGGCAAGCGCAAGCTGAAACTGCTGCGCAAGGGAGCCTGACATGTTGAAGGCCAAAGAACTCAAGATCACCTTCAATCCGGGCACCCCGATTGAAAACCCAGCCCTGCGCGGCCTCAACCTGGAAATCCCGACCGGCCAGTTCGTTGCCGTGATCGGCTCCAACGGCGCCGGCAAGTCGACCTTCCTCAATGCGATTTCGGGTGACCTGCTGGTGGACTCCGGCAGCATTGAAATCGACGGCGTCGACGTCACGAAGAAACAAGCCTGGGATCGCGCCGGCATGGTGGCGCGCGTGTTCCAGGATCCGATGGCCGGCACCTGCGAAGCGCTGACCATCGAAGAAAACATGGCGCTGGCGATGGCGCGCGGCAAGCGTCGCGGCTTTGGTTTCGCGATCAAGCGCAACATGCGCGAACTCTTCCGCGAGAAGCTGTCGATTCTGAACCTGGGTCTGGAAAAGCGCCTGACCGACCGCATCGGCCTCTTGTCCGGCGGCCAGCGCCAGGCCGTCAGCCTGCTGATGGCGTCGCTGCAACCGTCGCGCATCCTGCTGCTGGATGAGCACACCGCCGCGCTGGATCCGAAGACTGCCGCGTTTGTGCTGCAGCTGACCGCCAAGATCGTTGCCGAAAGCAAGCTGACCACCATGATGGTGACCCACAGCATGCGCCAGGCGCTCGATTACGGCGACCGCACCGTGATGCTGCATCAGGGGCAGGTGGTGCTGGACGTTTCAGGTGAAGAGCGCGCCGGTCTCGACGTGCCTGACTTGCTGAAGATGTTCGAGCGTACGCGCGGCGAAGTCTTGTCCGACGACGCATTGCTGCTCGGCTGAGGTTGGTCTCTGCACAATAAAAAAGGCCGCAATCGCGGCCTTTTTTATTTGGCGTCACATTCTATGCGCCGCCGGCAAAGCCATTCTGCCGCCATGCTTCATAGACCACCACGGCCACCGTGTTGGACAGGTTGAGGCTGCGGTTGTCGGGCCGCATCGGCAGGCGGATGCGTTGCGTGGTCGGGAAGGATTCGCGCAGTTCCGGCGCCAGGCCGCGGGTTTCGGCGCCGAACACGAACACGTCGCCGGGGCGGAATGCCACGCTCGCAAACGGCGTCGAGCCGTGCGTGGTCAGCGCGAACATGCGCCCTTCATCGAACTGCGGATCAGCACGGCGCTTGGCGATGAAGGCATCCCAGTCCGGATGCACCTGCATGCTGGCATAGTCGTGGTAATCCAGCCCGGCGCGCCGCATCTTGGCGTCGTCAAGCGGAAATCCGAGTGGTTCGATCAGATGCAATTGCGCACCGGTATTGGCGCACAGACGGATGATGTTGCCGGTGTTGGGCGGGATTTCCGGCTCGACCAGGACGACGTGGAACAAATGACTCTCCTTGATGATGATGTGACTACTTCGCCACGGTGCGGGCGAACACGATGTTGGTCACGCGTCGCGCACCGAAGCGCTTGAGCGTTTCGGCAATTTCATTGAGCGTTTCGCCGGTGGTGATGACGTCATCGACCACGCCGATGTGCGCGCCGCGCACGTGGTTCATGGCGCTGGTGGGTACCACGAAGGCGCGCCGCATATTGCGTTTGCGCTCGTCGTTGGGCAGCGTCGCCTGCGCCTGGGTATCGCGCAGGCGCACCAGCAATCGCGGCTCCAGGCGGATTTCCAATGCGCGCGCCAGCGGCCTGGCGATCTCCAGCGACTGGTTGAAGCCGCGCTCCTGCAGGCGTGCCGGGCCCAGCGGTACTGCTGCCATCAAGGTCGGCAGCGGCAGGCCGCGTTCGGCGTGATGACCAAGCGCTTCGCGCAGCATGTCGGCCAGCAGCGGCGCCAGTGGCAAGGTCGCGCCGAACTTCAGCGCCAGCACCAGCTGGTCGGCTGGCGCGGCATAATCGCCGGCGACTACGGTGGCGTCGAAGGCGGGCTTGTGCCTGAGGCAGTCGCCGCAGCGGATCTCCCTGGCGGTGGTTGGGATAGGGATCGCGCACTGCACGCAGCGCCGCGGCCGGATCGAAAAATAGCGCGTCCGGCATGACTGGCACAACGCGTCACTGTCGGTCTGTCCGCACAGCACGCAAGATGACGGCAGCAGGCGCCCGAAGGGGAGCAAGCGGCGGGAAATCGTCAGCAGGCGCGAGAGCATGGATGATGGATGCGTAGGTGAGTGGGTGCGCAGGTGCGCGTAGGTACGAGAAGTCGGTCCGGATTTTCGGCCGCGTCGCAGCGGCGGCGCACCCGAAAAGAGGAATTGGACTAAACTAGCGCCGATTATCTCATCTTGTCCGCCCGAATTTTTCATGTCTTTGCCACCGCCTAACGCCAGCGCCAAATTGAGCGCGCCCATCGATTTGCCCCTGGTGCGCCGCCTGTTCTCGGCGCCGGCGCGCGTGGCGGAATCCGATTTCCTGCGCCGCGAGGTGTCGGCGCGCATGCTGGAGCGCCTGCTGCTTGTCAAGATCGACCCGCAACGCGTGCTGGACGCGGGTTGTGGCGAGGGCGCCGACATCGCCGCGCTGCAAAAGCGTTTCACGGACGCCCAGATCGTCGGTCTTGACGGCGCCTTCAACATGGTGGCGCTGGCCCGTGAGCACCAGATCGCCGCACAGTCCGCCGTCAACCGCCTGCTCAACAAATGGCTGCCTGCGGCCAATGCCGGCGGCGGCGCCAGCCTGGCCTGCGCCGATTTTGCGCAGCTGCCGTTTGCGCCCAATGCGCTCGACATGGTCTGGTCCAATCTGGCGCTGCACTGGCATCCGCAGCCGGACCGGGTCTTCGCCGAGTGGCGCCGGGTCTTGCGGGTCGAGGGTTTGCTGATGTTTTCGTGCTTCGGGCCGGATACCTTCAAGGAGCTGCGCACGGCCTTCGAGGCAGTCGACGCCGATCCGCACAGCTTGCCCTTCGTCGACATGCACGATTTCGGCGACATGCTGGTCAATGCCGGCTTTTCGACGCCGGTCATGGACATGGAAGCCATCACAGTTACGTATGACACGCCGCAGCGCCTGCTGGCCGACCTGCGCGCCTGGGGCGGCAATCCGCTGGAAAGCCGGCGGCGCGGCCTGCTCGGTCGCAAGGCCCACGCCCACCTGTTGCAGGCACTGGACCGGCAGCGCGGTGCCGACGGCAAGATACCGCTGAGTTTTGAGGTGATTTACGGCCACGCCTTCCGGCCTGTACCCAAGACCACAGCCGGTGGCGAGGCCATCATCCGCTTCGATTTGCCCAGAAAGTAGCAGGACCGTCGCCCAAGGAGCCGCCGATGAATGCCGCGAAGCCGAACCGCCGAGTTGTCGCAATGCGCGCCAAAGGCGGTTTTCCAGACGCGGAAGTGGTTGTTTCAGGGCCTGAAAAGGCATTGTGTCAAGAGCGAAAAAGCGACTTTATTCCGCTTGATAACATTTATGGTTACCCCTTATACTCCGAGGGTTTTAGCTTGTGCGGACGTGCTCGGCCCAACGGCCTGGAGAATGTCCGATGGTAAAGCGGGAGTGGCTGTTGAAGCGCAACTGTTCGATTGCGCCGCGCCAATTGGGGCAGGTTTTCGCGATCCTATGCGCGGTTTCGCTGGCAGTAGCGTTCGTTTTCACTTTGCGTGGAGCCTGGTACATATTGGTTTTTTCTGTACTTGAGTTGTCCGCAGTCGGTTTTGCTTTTCTGATTTATGCACGTCATGCGACTGATCGCGAATATATCGCGCTGGTCGAAGATTGTTTGCTGGTCGAATTCGTACAGGCAGGAAAAACGAGTCATTACAGGCTCGATCTGCAGCACGTACGCCTTGGTCCGGCAGGGTTTCACTCAGCTGGGAAACTGGTGAGGCTTGAGTCCTCTGGAATACGAGTCGATGTAGGTCGGTACCTGACGGAATGGAAGAGACGCGAATTCGCACTGGAGCTGGAACGCGAGTTATCAGCAAGCAGTAACGTCAGGTAGTCGGCACAATTCTTATAATTATTTTGGGCTTTTGAGGAAATCATGATAATTGCGAAGCGCCTTCACTCTTTGCTACTTGGTGCATCGCTCCTGGCGGCTTCCGTGCCGTCATGGGCATGGGGTGATAAAGTCGTCGACAGCCAGGGTGGTCCGGCCGTGTTGCAGACCAATTTCCAGCCGCCGGTCACGCAGATCGCCGAACAGATCTACGATCTGCATCATCTGATGCTGATCATCTGTCTGGTGATTTTCGTCGCCGTGTTCGGCGTCATGTTTTACTCCATCCTCAAGCACCGCAAGTCCCTCGGCCACAAGTCGGCCAGTTTCCACGAAAGCACCACCGTTGAAATCGCCTGGACCGTGATTCCGTTCCTGATCGTGATCGGCATGGCGCTGCCCGCCACCAAGACCGTGGTCGCGATGAAAGACACCTCCAACGCCGACCTGACCATCAAGGCCACCGGCATGCAATGGAAGTGGGGCTACGACTACCTCAAGGGCGAAGGCGAAGGCATTTCGTTCCTCGCCAACCTGGCCACCCCGCGTGAACAGATCACCGATCCTTCGCTGAAGAAAAACGACAATTACCTGCTCGAAGTCGACAACCCTGTCGTCGTGCCGGTCAACAAGAAAGTTCGCATTATCACCACCGCCAACGACGTGATCCACTCGTGGACCATCCCGGCGTTCGGCGTGAAGCAGGATGCGATCCCCGGTTTCGTGCGCGACACCTGGTTCAAGGCTGAAAAGATCGGCACTTACCGCGGCCAATGCGTTGAGCTGTGCGGCAAGGACCACGCCTTCATGCCTATCGTGGTCAACGTCGTCAGCGACGCCGACTACAAGACCTGGGTCGACGGCAAGAAGAAGGAAATGGCCGCCAAGGCCGACGATCCGACCAAGGTCTGGACCATTGACGAACTCAAGCAACGCGGCGAAAAAGTCTACACCTCCAATTGCGTGGTCTGCCACCAGGCCAACGGCAAGGGCGTGCCGGGTGCATTCCCTGCACTGGACGGAGACCCGGTTGTGAACGGTCCGCGCGCTGCGCAGATCGCGGTCGTGCTGAACGGCAAGAACGCCATGCCGGCATGGAAATCGGTCCTGAACGACACCGAGATCGCCGCCGTGATCACCTATACACGCAACAGCTGGTCCAACAAAGCACAAGAAAACATCGTCCAACCGGCCGAGGTCCTGGCTGCGCGCAAGTAATTGAACTAAGTGAGAACCTGCGCGCCGGGAAGGTGCGCATGTATCGAATTGGGAGACTGAAATGAGCACAACAGTAGTCGATCACGGCCACGATCATTCGCATGACCACGCACACGGCCATGATGATCACGGACATCACGATCATCCGCACGGCTGGCGCCGCTGGATCTTTGCAACCAACCACAAGGACATCGGTACGCTGTACCTGTGGTTCTCGTTCACCATGCTGCTGTCCGGCGGCGTGCTGGCGTTGCTGATCCGCGCCGAACTGTTCCAGCCCGGCCTGCAATTCTTCCGTCCTGAATTCTTCAACCAGCTGACCACGATGCACGGCCTGGTGATGGTGTTCGGCGCGATCATGCCGGCCTTCGTCGGCTTCGCCAACTGGATGATCCCTCTGCAGATCGGCGCCTCTGACATGGCGTTCGCCCGCATGAACAACTTCTCTTTCTGGCTGCTGCCGCCTGCGGCGCTGCTGCTGGCCGGTTCCTTCCTGGTGCCGGGCGGTGCGACTGCCGCCGGCTGGACCCTGTATGCGCCGCTGTCGACGCAAATGGGCCCGGGCATGGACATGGGTATTTTTGCGATGCACATCATGGGCGCGTCGTCGATCATGGGCTCGATCAACATCATCGTCACCATCCTCAACATGCGCGCTCCCGGCATGACGCTGATGAAGATGCCGATGTTCTGCTGGACCTGGCTGATCACCGCCTACCTGCTGATCGCCGTGATGCCGGTGCTGGCAGGCGCGATCACCATGACGCTGACTGACCGCCACTTCGGTACTTCGTTCTTCAATGCTGCCGGCGGCGGCGATCCGGTGATGTATCAACACATCTTCTGGTTCTTCGGCCACCCTGAGGTCTACATCATGATTCTGCCGGCGTTCGGCATCGTGTCGCAGATCATCCCGGCCTTCGCCCGCAAGCAACTGTTCGGCTATGCATCGATGGTCTATGCGACTGCTTCGATCGCGATCCTGTCGTTCATCGTCTGGGCCCACCACATGTTCACCACCGGCATGCCGGTGACTGCACAGCTGTTCTTCATGTACGCCACGATGCTGATCGCCGTGCCGACCGGTGTGAAGATCTTCAATTGGATCGCCACCATGTGGCGCGGTTCGATGACGTTTGAAACACCGATGCTGTTCTCGGTCGGTTTCATCTTCGTGTTCACCATGGGCGGCTTCACCGGCCTGATCCTGGCCGTGACCCCGATCGACATCCAGATGCAGGATACCTATTACGTGGTGGCGCACTTCCACTACGTGCTGGTGGCCGGTTCGCTATTCGCGCTGTTCGCCGGTTTCTACTACTGGGGTCCGAAGTGGACAGGCTTCATGTACAACGAAACCCGCGGCAAGATCCACTTCTGGAACTCGCTGGTCTGGTTCAACGTGACCTTCTTCCCGATGCACTTCCTGGGTCTGGCCGGCATGCCGCGTCGCTACGCCGACTATCCGGCGCAGTTCACCGACTTCAACATGCTCGCGACCATCGGCGCGTTCGGTTTTGGTCTGTCGCAGGTGTACTTCCTGTTCTTCGTGGTGATCCCGTCGATCAAGGGCGGCGTCAAGGCAGCAGACAAGCCATGGGAAGGCGCCGAAGGTCTGGAGTGGACTGTGCCGAGCCCGGCGCCGTTCCACACATTCGAAACGCCACCGACAGTTAAGTAAAAAAGGAGCGGCGGGCTGGTTCCGCCCACTTCGTATGACAGATCGTAAAAAGCCGAATAATCTGCGCACGGGTTTGTTGCTGGCGCTGGTGGCATTTGTGTTCTTTGCCGGCATCTTCATCAATCGCATCTGGTTCCGCTGATGAGTGACGCCGACAAGAACGACGCGTCGCCGGAAAGCAGCCTGAACCGCAAGATGCTCGGCAAGCTGCTGGTAATTGCAGTGCTGATGTTCGGTTTCGGCTATGCGCTGATCCCGGTGTATAAAAAGATTTGCGAAGTGACCGGCGTCAATTTCCTGACGCCCAAGGATGTGACGGTCGAAGCGCCGAGCAACAGCCAGATCGACAAGAGCCGTACCGTGACGATCGAGTTCGACGGCAATTCGCAGGGACCGTGGCGTTTCCGCCCGACCGTGGCCAGCATGAAGGTCCATCCGGGCGAAATGACGCAGGTGGTGTACGAGGTGGTCAATACCCAGGCGCGCAGCGTCGACGCCCAGGCCATCCCGAGTTACGCGCCGCAACAGTCGGCAGCCTTCTTCAAGAAGGTGGAATGTTTCTGTTTCACGCAGCAGACGCTGGGTCCGAACCAGGCCAAGCAAATGCCGGTGGTGTTCTACATCGATCCGGCGCTGCCCAAGGATGTAACGACGATCACGCTGTCTTATACGTTCTTCGAGATCGGCGGGCAGGCCAAGAAGGCCAGCTGAAGAAAGTAAGCGGAGGTCGTCGGCAACAGTAAGGAAGCGGCACATGAGCGACTTGAAGGATGCATCACAGCGCAAGGCGTCATTTGCAGCGACGATGAAGGCGGTGTTCTGGTCGTTCTTCGGTGTGCGCAAGCGCAGCGATTACGAAAGTGACGCAGCCAAGTTGAATCCGCTGCACGTCATCATCGCCGGCGTCATCGGCGCGGCGATTTTTGTGACGGTATTGGTATTGATCGTGAAAATGGTAGTGGGCTCGGCGGTTTCTTCGTGAGGCAGCCGCAGTCCGGCAGCAAGACACAACGGATGTGGCAGTGCAGGTCAGAAGCAGTCATTTATAAAAGATCCGAATTTTGTATTGGGAGATGGAGATGAGTTCTCAACACGCTAAAGCGCCGTACTATTTTGTACCTGGTCCCTCGCAGTGGCCGGTGCTGGCGGGTATTGCAATGCTGGTCACCATGGCCGGCGCATCGGCATGGGTCAACAGTTATGCCTGGGGCATGCCGCTCAACCTGATCGGCATCGTCGCCGTGCTGGTGGTGCTGTACAAATGGTTCGGCCAGGCCATCGGCGAGTCCGAATCCGGTCAGTACAGCGCGCGCATCGATGCCTCGTTCCGTTGGAGCATGGGCTGGTTCATCTTCTCCGAAGTGATGTTCTTCGCGGCGTTCTTCGGTGCGTTGTTCTATGCCCGCAGCATCACCATGCCGTGGCTGGCTGATCTGGATCACAAGGTGATCTGGCCCGACTTCGCTGCGCACTGGGGCAACATCGGCCCGGCCCGCACGATCGAATCGTTCCAGACCATGGGCCCGTTCCCGATCCCGACCATCAACACTGCATTGCTGCTGACATCGGGCGTGACGCTGACGATTTCGCACCATGCGCTGCGCGCCGGCCATCGTGCGCAAACCGCGATCTGGCTGTTCGCCACCGTGCTGCTGGGCGCGATCTTCATGGGCTTCCAGGCTTACGAATACATGCACGCCTACAGCGAGCTGAACCTCAAGCTCACCTCCGGCATCTACGGTTCGACCTTCTTCATGCTGACCGGCTTCCACGGCTTCCACGTAACCATGGGCGCGATCATGCTGTCGGTGGTGCTGTACCGCGTGCTGCGCGGCCACTTCACGCCGGAACACCACTTCGCCTTCGAAGGCGCCGCCTGGTACTGGCACTTTGTGGACGTGGTCTGGCTGGGTCTGTACGTCGTGGTCTACTGGCTGTAACGACTAGCCGCTCCGGCAACAAAAAGCCGCACTTCGGTGCGGCTTTTTTACGGGCGAAACATTCCTCGAAAAATCAGGAAAGCGTGCGCTGCATCGTGTAAGCTGTGGCGGCTCGCGCAGCAGTGGAGGTAGTGGCAGCCGCGGCGACAGAGGTCAGCGAATGCCGGTCGGTTGTATCCAGCCCAGGCGATAAGCGATCAGCAGCAGGATGAACAGCAGCACCGAAAATCCCACGCGCATCGTCAGCGCATACACCGTGCGATTGCTCTTGCCCTTGTCGCGCATCATGAACAGCAGGGCCGATGCAAGGCTGCCGATGATGAGCACGAAAGCGATGGCGACGATGATTTTCATGGCGGGTGCAGGTGGGTGAAAAGGAAGGCGCCGCAGCGTGCGGGGCGGCTTGAATAAAGTGACATTGTAATGCCAATCAGATTCCGTATTCGATGGATTCCGCTGCTGGCCACCGTGATCGTGGCGGCCATCGGCATATCGCTGGGCCAGTGGCAGACGCGGCGCGGTGACGAGAAGCAAGCGATTGAGGCGAAGATGGCGGCGCGCCAGTCGGCTCCGGCCATGGCGCTGGAAAACGCCGCCGGGATCGACATTGCCGAGGCTGAATTCCGCCACGTCAAACTGCGCGGCCGCTTCGTGCCCACGTGGGTGACTTATCTGGAAAATCGCCCCTACAATGGCGTGCCCGGATTCTATGTGCTGATGCCGTTTAAAATAACCGGCTCCGCAGAGTCGGCAATCCTGATCGAACGCGGCTGGGCGCCGCGTGACGCAAACGACCGCACGCGCGTGCCGGTGGTGCCGACGCCGGCGGATGAAATTGAAATTAAAGGCGTGATCCGCAGCGACGCCGGCCATTTGCTGCAGCTCGGCGCGGCCGAGGTGCCGCGTCCCGGCGCGATCATGCAGAACCTCGACATCGCCGCCTACGCACGCGCCAGTCAATTGCCGCTGGCGCCGTTCGTGGTGGAACAGTCGGGAGAAATCAAGGATGGCCTGGTGCGCGACTGGCCGGCGCCGTCGCTGGGAATAGACCGTCATCGCGGCTACGCCGTGCAATGGTATGCGCTGGCCTTGATGGCCGTGATTTTTTTCGTTGTCACAGGATTCCGAAGTGGAAAAAAACAAAGAGCAGGGTAAGAATCAATCGCCAAGTCAACAACGCAAGATCGGCCGCTGGAAGCTGCTGCTGGTGGTGGCGGTGTGCGCCGCACCGATGATCGCGTCGTATTTGACTTACTACGTGATCAAGCCGGAGGGCCGCACCAACTACGGCACGCTGCTCGACCCGCGCGACTACCCGATTCCGCCGCTGGGCAGCACGGAACTCGACGGCAAGCCGGCAAAGCTTGAGGACTACAAGGGCAAGTGGGTCCTGCTGCAAGTGGCCGGCGGCGATTGCGATCAGTCTTGCAAGACGCGCCTGTTCGCCATGCGCCAGCTGCGCCTGATGCAGGGTAAGGAAATGGAACGCATCGAACGGGTCTGGCTGATCACCGATGCCAAGCCGCTCGACACTGTGCTTATGCGCGAATACGACGGCACCGACATGCTGCGCGTCGATCCGAAACTGCTCAAGGCGTGGCTGCCGACCGACGCCGGCACCAGCGTGGAAGACCACCTCTACATGATCGATCCGCGCGGCAACCTGATGATGCGCTTTCCCAAGGACGCCGACCCCAACAAGGTCAAGAAGGACATCAGCAAACTGCTGCGCGCATCGAGCATAGGATAAGGTCGCCATGCTGATTCAACTTGCCATCATGGGCCTGCTGGTCGCGCTGATTCCGCTGACGCTGACCTGGGTGTCCAACGACGCCGACAAATACCGCAAGCTGGTCTGGATCACGCTGTTCCTGACCTTCGACCTGATCATGTTCGGCGCCTTCACGCGTCTGACCGATTCCGGCCTGGGCTGCCCGGACTGGCCGGGTTGCTACGGCCACTCCAATCCGCTGCTGGCGCATGAACACATCAGCGCCGCGCAGGAGGCGATGCCGACCGGACCGGTGACGGTCGCCAAGGCCTGGATCGAAATGATCCATCGCTACCTGGCGATGGCGGTCGGCGTGCTGATCATTACGCTGATGGTGATTGCGTGGCGGCGCTGGATCAAGTCGGGGCGCACCGAGCTCAAGTTCCGGCCTTGGTTTCCGACGCTGCTGTTCCTGTTTGTCTGCCTGCAGGGCGCGTTCGGCGCCTGGACCGTGACGCTGAAGCTGCAACCCGTGATCGTCACGATACACCTGCTGCTCGGCCTGACACTGCTGGCCATGCTGACCTGGCTGGGGGCGCGCCAGAATGCGCACGCGCCGGTGTCGTCGCCCGGCCGCGCACTGGCGGTGCCGGCGCTGCTCGGCCTGCTGCTGCTGATCGTGCAAGTTGCGCTGGGAGGCTGGGTCAGCACCAACTATGCGGCGCTGGCGTGCAACGATTTTCCCCTGTGCCATGGCGCGCTGATTCCGCAGATGGATTTCGACAACGGCTTCACGTTGTGGCGCCATCTGGGCAAGACCGCCGATGGCGAATACCTGCCGTTCCCGGCGCTGACGGCGATCCATTGGGTGCACCGCACCTTCGCCTTCGTGGTGATCGCCTTCATCGCCTGGTTGGCGCACAAAGCGCTCAAGGACGGCGGCCTGCGCAAGACCGGGCGCGGGCTGCTGATCGTAATCGCGCTGCAACTGGTCACCGGCCTGGCGACGATTTACCTGAACTGGCCGCTGGCCATTGCCGTCGTGCACAACGGCGGTGCGGCGCTGCTGCTGCTTTTGCTGGTCATGTTAAACTACAAGACCAGACACGCCCCTGCCGTCGAGGCCGCACGCGCCGTTCCCGCACCGTTTTGAAGACATGACCACATTGACCGCACAACCCAATCGCATCGCCCAGTACTGGGCCTTGACCAAGCCGCGTGTGACGCAGCTTGCGGTATTCTGCGCCGTCATCGGCATGTTCCTGGCGACGCCGGAATTGCCTGACTGGCGCAAGGTCGTGTTCGCCACCGTCGGCATCTGGCTGCTGGCCGGCGCCGCTTTCGCCATCAACTGCCTGGTCGAACGCGAAATCGATTCGCGCATGGCGCGCACCGCACGCCGTCCGATGGCGCGCGGCGAAATCACCGTGCCGCAGACGCTGATGTTTTCCGGCGTAATCGGCGGCATGGGCATGTGGGTGCTGTACGCACTGGTCAATCCGCTGACCATGTGGCTGACGCTGGCGACCTTCGTCGGCTACGCCATTATCTACACCATCATCCTTAAACCATCCACGCCGCAGAACATCGTCATCGGCGGCCTGTCGGGCGCCATGCCGCCGGCGCTGGGCTGGGCTGCGATCGCCAACGACGTGCCGATGCAAGCCTGGATCCTGGTGCTGATCATCTTCATCTGGACGCCGCCGCACTTCTGGGCGCTGGCGATGTACCGCCGCGACGACTACGCCAAATCCGGCCTGCCGATGCTGCCGATCACGCACGGCATGAAGCTGACGCAATTCCATATCCTGCTCTACACGATTGCGCTGATCGCCACCACCATGCTGCCGTTCGCGGTCGGCATGAGCGGGCTGATCTATCTGGGTACGGCGATTGTGCTGGGATTGATTTTCTTCCATTACGCCTGGCAGATCTATCGCCACTACACCGATTTGATTGCACGCAAGGCCTTCACGTTTTCGATCATTTACCTGTCGATTCTGTTCGCCGCGCTGCTGGTCGACCATTACCTGCTGTTCAGGACTTTCTGATGAAACGTTTGCTGTCTTTCCTGCCGGCCGTGCTGCTGGCCCTCGGCGTACTGTCGCTGGCCGCCTGCCAGCAGAACCCCGCCGAGAAATTTGTCAACACCGACGTCACCGGGCTGGAATACGCCAAGGACTTCGCATTGACCGACCACAACGGCAAGCCGCGCACGCTGGCCGATTTCAAGGGCAAGGCGGTGGTGATGTTCTTCGGCTATACGCAATGCCCGGACGTCTGCCCGACTACCATGGCCGAAATGGCGAATGTGATGAAAGAACTCGGCCCGCAAGCCGACAAGGTGCAGGTGTTGTTCGTGACCGTCGATCCGGCGCGCGATACGCCGCAGATCCTGTCGCAATATGTGCCGGCCTTCGACAAGCGCTTCCTCGGTCTTTACGGCGACGAAGCCGCGACCGCCAAAGTGGCGAAGGAATTCAAGGTGTTCTACCAGAAGGTGCCGGGCAAGACTGCGGGCAGCTATACGATGGACCACACCGCCGGCAGTTACGTGTTCGATCCGCAGGGGCATATTCGTCTGTTTGTGCGGCACGGCCAGGGCGCCGAGCCCATCGTGCATGACCTGAAATTGCTGCTGTCCTGAACGGACTCTGCGGACAAAAGAAAAGGCGCTCAAATTGAGCGCCTTTTTCATTGCTGCCGGGTTTGCTTGTTGGGTTTGCCTGATTCTCAGGCAAAAGCCTGCAGCGAACCCTTCATCTTCTTCAACGCCACCGCTTCGATCTGGCGGATACGCTCGGCGGACACGCCGAATTCGTCAGCCAGTTCGTGCAATGTCGCGCCGCTGCCGTCGTCATTGGCCAGCCAACGAGCTTCCACGATACGGCGCGAACGGTCGTCGAGCTTGCTCAGCGCAGCTTCCAGGCCTTCCGACTGCAGGCGGTCGTATTGCTTTGCTTCCATCACGCGAGTCGGCTCATTGTTGTCCGAAGACAGATAGGCGATTGGTGCAAACTTGTCGTCTTCATCGTCAGTCGGCGCTTCCAGCGCAACATCGCGGCCGGACAAGCGGGTTTCCATCTCGATGACTTCTTCGCGCTTGACGTCCAGCGTCTTGGCCAAGGCGTCGACTTGCGCCGGCGTCATGGCGTCCAGGCCGGTCTTGTGGCTGCGCAGGTTGAAGAACAGCTTGCGCTGCGCCTTGGTCGTCGCAACCTTGACCAGACGCCAGTTCTTCAGGATGTACTCGTGCATCTCGGCTTTGATCCAATGCATCGCGTACGACACGAGACGCACATTTTGATCGGGGTCGAAGCGCTTGACCGCCTTCATCAGGCCGATATTGCCTTCCTGGATCAGGTCGGCATGCGGTAGGCCGTAGCCCAGATAACCGCGGGCGATCGACACCACCAGACGCAAATGGGACAGCACCATCTTTTGAGCGGCGCCGAGGTCATTCTGGTCGCGCAAGGCGCGGGCCAGTGAAATTTCTTCAGCTTGCGTCAGCATCGGCAGACGATTGACGGCCGAAATATAGGCGTCAATGTTGCCCAGGCTGCCGGAGAAGCCGAGCGCAAGCGCATTGGTCTCGACGGGCATGAGTGCAGTAGCTGATTTCATTGATTCTCCTTGGTTCCTGTGAGGAAGCGATGCGTAAATGTGGCAGTTGCCAAATGTGGCAGTTACCTTAAAGCCGCACTATTTCTATCAACTATTCTAGCACTCCTCAAATGAGAGTGCTAATAACGAATCTGGAAGGAAGAAATAGGTATTTTCTATGACTGCTTTTTAGGCAATTGGCTTTTTCATCGCAAGAATTAGAGGGGATCTGGGGGCCAAAGTTGCTTGTTTCAAGCATAAACCTGTAACAAATTTTGCAGAGCAACATTGAAAAATGGCAACAATTCCGCCCAAGGAGTTGCTGCCATTTCAAGAAGAGATTGAAGGGAGAGGGCTCAGGCCAGCCGCGACAAATGCCGTTTGACCGACAACATCGCGCCGATCAGGCCGAGCAGGGCGCTGACGCCGAGCAGGAAGCCGATGGCCGCAATACTCGGCGGCGCCAGGCGGAATTCGGAGGCGTACAGGCGGGCGAAGTCGGTGATCGCCAGGTTCAGCGGCTGCAACGCCAGCACCACCAGGCCCAGCGCCAATCCGCCGGCGCACACGCCGAGCAGGGCGCCGGTGTAATAGAACGGCCGGTGGATGAAGGCGTTGGTGGCGCCCAGCAGGCGCGAGACCTCGATTTCCTCGTACTGCGTCATGACCTGCAGGCGGATGGTGTTGAACACTACCGCCACCACCACCGCGCCCAGCGTGATGCCGAGGAACAGCAGCACCAGCCGCAAGATGCGCAGCAGTGCCGCCAGCCGTTTGACCCAGGCTGAATCGATCTGCACCGTGTCGACGCCCGGCATGGCCTTGAGTTTTTGCGCGATGTCGTCGACGCGGGTGGCGTCCATGGCGTCCTGGAAGCCAGACATCTTCAGCACATAGCTGTCAGGCAGGGGATTGGCGCCCAGCGTTGCCAGCACGTCGTTGAGGCCGGTCTTGCTCTTGAGCGAGTCGAAGGCCTTCTCGCGCGGCGTGAAATCGACACGCGCGGCGCTGCCGCTGTCGGCCAGCACGGCGCGGATGTTGCCGGCCAGCGCGGTGGCCTTGTCGCGCGAGAGGTCCATTTTCAGGAAGATGCTGATCTCGGGCTCGACCGCGAGCTGTTCCGAGACCGGGCGCACGTTTTCAAGCACGGTCAGGCCGGCGAACGGCAGCGCCAGCGCGATCGACACTACCAGTACGTTGAGGACGAAGTTGCCGGGCGAGCGCAGCAGGTGATGGAAGGCGTCGGCGAAGGCGAAGAAATGTTGGCGCAGCCAGTTCATTGCGAAATCTCCACCGGGTTGCTGACGCCGTTGTGCCAGCCGTCGACGATGCGGCCGCGGTCAAGATAGATGATGCGGTCCGCGCCGGTCAGGTATTGCTCGTCATGGGTCGAGATCAGGCAGGTCACGCCGACGCCGTGAAAAGACTTCAGTGCAGCCAGCACCTTGTTAGCGTTGTCGCGGTCGAGATTGGCGGTCGGTTCGTCGGCCAGGATGATCTGCGGACGGTTGACGATGGCGCGCGCAATCGCCACGCGCTGCTGTTCGCCGCCGGACAGTTCCTGCGGGCCGGAAGTCGCCTTGTCGAGCAGATCGACCTTGTCCAGCGCGGCGCGGGCGCGTTTTTCAGCATCCGAACGCGGTGCGCCGGTGACGATCAGCGGCAGCATCACATTGGCCAGGATGCTGCGATCCTGCAGCAGGCGTTGTTGCTGAAAAATCAGGCCGAGGTTGCGGCGCAGGTAAGGCATGCCGGAAGGCTTGATGGTGTTGATGCTCTGGCCGTTGACAGTGAGCGTGCCGGCGCTTGGGCGCTCCATCGCGGCGATCATCTTGAGCAGGGTCGACTTGCCGGCGCCGGACGGACCGGCCAGGAACAGCAGCTCGCCCTTCTGGACCGAGAGCGTGATGTCGCGCAGCGCAAAGACGTCGCGCGAATATTGTTTGGAGACCTTGGCGAATTCGATCATCGTCGGTGATGGATTTGTTTTTCTCGGGCGCGGTTCAAATTGGTTTTCAGCTTATTTTCAGCTTAGCAAGGCATCCACGAATTCTTCGGCGTCGAAGGCTTGCAGGTCGTCGATCGACTCGCCCACGCCGATGAAATACAGCGGTATCGGACGGGTCTTGGCGATCGCCGCCAGGATGCCACCCTTGGCAGTGCCGTCCAGCTTGGTCACGACCAGGCCGGTCAGGCCCAGCGCGTCGTCGAAGGCCTTGACCTGCGCCAGCGCATTTTGGCCGGTATTGCCGTCGATGACCAGCAGTACTTCATGCGGCGCGGTGTCCATGGCCTTGCCGATGACGCGCTTGATCTTTTTGAGCTCGTCCATCAGGTGCAACTGAGTCGGCAGGCGGCCTGCTGTGTCGACCATGACGACGTTGGTGCTGCGCGCCGTGGCCGAATGCACGGCATCGTAGGCCACCGCCGCCGGATCGCCCGATTCCTGCGAAATCACGGTGATGTTGTTGCGCTCGCCCCAGATCGTCAGTTGCTCGCGGGCGGCGGCGCGGAAGGTGTCGCCGGCGGCCAGCAGCACCGATTGGTCATGCGCCTGCAAATGCTTGGCCAGCTTGCCGATGGTGGTGGTCTTGCCGGCGCCGTTGACGCCCGCGATCATCATCACCAGCGGCTGATGGCGGCCCAGCACCAGCGGCTTCTGCAGCGGGCGGAGCATCTCGATGAGCAGTGCGCGCAAGGCCTGGCGTACCTGGTCGGCTTCGGTCAGCTTTTCGTCCCGGACTTTTTTCTTGAGCGCATCGAGCAGGAACTGGGTCGCGTTGACACCGGCGTCGGACACCAGCAGGGCCGATTCCAGTTCTTCATACAGCTCGTCGCCGATTTTGGCGCCGACGAACAGGGTGGTCAGGTTGCTGGAGGTCTTGGAGAGACCGCTTTTCAGGCGCGCCAGCCAGGAACGTTTGGCCTCGACCGACGGCGGCGCAGCTTCGACGATCTCTTCGGCTGCCGGAGCAATTGCAGAAGAAATTGCGGGAGTAGCCGCAGGGATTGCAGAGGCCGCAGCCGTGACGGGCGCGGCCTGAGGAGCTGCTTCTTTGGCAACGGCGGGTTCAGGCTGGGGTTTTTTCTTGAAGAAACTAAACATCGGATGCTGGGCTGGCTCTGTCGAAAGTGGCTGCGGTGTCTGATGGAGGGCGTTTCCGGCCGTTTCCAGGCGGGAAATCGCAATGAACAAGGTACAATTGGCCAGCCTCATGCCCGGATACTGCCGTCCGGGCGGTCCTTGGCCAGCCCCCGCATTCTATCAGAGCACAGCGCATGAAATTGAAGATCAGAGCAATCCTGTCGACCGGTTTGGTGTTTGCGTCCCTGGCGGTCCAGGCCCAGTCTTCCGGTCCCGCGACGGCTCAGGCGTCCACGCAGGCAGCTGCGCAGGCAACTGAATTCACGCTTAAAAACGGCATGAAAATCATCGTCAAGGAAGATCACCGCGCGCCCACGGCCGTCCAGATGGTCTGGTACAAGGTCGGTGCTATCGACGAGATCAACGGCACCACCGGCATCGCCCACGCGCTGGAACACATGATGTTCAAGGGCACAAGGAAGCACAAGGTCGGCGAGTTCAGCCGCCTGGTCGCCGAACTCGGCGGCCGCGAAAACGCCTTCACCAACCGCGACTACACCGCCTACTTTCAACAGGTCGGGCACGACAGCCTGGAAGCGGTGATGGCGCTGGAAGCCGACCGCATGCGCAACCTGCAGTTCGACCAGAACGAATTCGCCAAAGAAATCCGCGTCGTCATGGAAGAGCGCCGCTGGCGCACCGACGACCAGCCGCAAGGCCTGATGAACGAAGCGCTGCACGCCGCCGCCTTCGTGGCCCATCCCTATCATCATCCGGTGGTCGGCTGGATGGACGACCTGCAGCACATGACTATCCGCGACATCGAGGACTGGTATCGCCGCTGGTATGCGCCCAATAACGCAACGCTGGTGGTTAGCGGCGACGTCAGCGCGCAGAAGGTGGCGGCGCTGGCGGAAAAATACTTCGGCCCGATTCCGTCCAAGACCATCGTGCGCGGCAAGCCGCAGAACGAACCCGAACAACACGGCCTGCGCCGCGTAACCGTCAAGGCGCCGGCGGAAAATCCCTACGTCATCCTGGCGTTCAAGGTGCCCACGCTGCGTGAAGTCGAAAAAGACCAGGACGTCTATGCCCTCGACGTACTGTCGGCGGTGCTCGACGGCTACGACAACGCGCGCCTGAACGACAAGCTGGTGCGCACCGATAAGGTCGCCAACAGCGTCGGCGCCAGCTACGACGACATCACGCGCGGCCCGACCCTGTTCACGCTGGAAGGAAGCCCCGCCTCCGGCACCAGCACTGCGCAACTGGAAACCCTGCTGCGCGCCGAAGTCGAGCGCATCGCCCGCGACGGCGTCTCGGAACAGGAATTGCAGCGCGTGAAAACGCAGCTGATCGCCTCGCAGGTCTACAAGCGCGACTCCATTTTTGGCCAGGCCATGGAAATCGGCGTGATGGAAATGTCCGGCCTGTCGCACAAGAACATCGACCGCATCGTAGAGCGGCTCAAGTCGGTCACGCCACAGCAGGTGCAGGCGGTGGCGCAGAAGTATTTCAGCGACGACAAGCTGACTGTGGCGACGCTGGAACCCTTGCCGCTGTCCGGCAAGAAGGCCGGTCCGCCGCCGGGACCGCTGCGCTGAGCTCAGTTTGGCTGACTGCAAGACACGAACACCCTGATTTGCCGATTGATCTTCAGTTGTACTCTCACGGAGGAATAGCATGCCAGTGATCGTCGTTGCGAACCCCAAAGGCGGCGTAGGTAAAAGCACTCTCTCGACCAACCTCGCCGGCTACTTCGCCAGCCGCGGCCACGGCGTGCTGCTGGGCGACACCGATCGCCAGCAGTCGGCGCGCGCGTGGCTCAACATCCGGCCGCCGGCGGCGGCGCCGATCGCCACCTGGGAGATCAGCGAAGACTACATCGCCAAGCCGCCCAAAGGCACCACGCACGTGGTGCTGGACACACCCGCCGGTTTGCACGGCTGGCGCCTGAACGACGTCCTCAAAATGGCGGACAAGGTGATTGTGCCTTTGCAGCCGTCGATTTTCGACATTCTGGCGACGCAGGATTTTCTGCGCCGGCTGGCCGAAGAAAAAGCCGTGCGCCAGGGCGACATCGACGTCGGCATCGTCGGCATGCGCGTCGATGCGCGCACGCGCTCGGCCGACCAGCTGCATCGCTTCATCGAAGGTCTCAACCTGCCGGTGCTGAGCTATCTGCGCGACACCCAGAATTACGTGCAACTGGCGGCGCACGGCCTGACCCTGTGGGACATCGCGCCCTCGCGCGTGCAGCGCGATATCGAGCAATGGCAGCCGGTCATTGACTGGGTGGATGGCAAGACTGCCGCCGCTCCTGCTGCAGTCGTGGCCGATCCGGCCGGGCAGGGTGGATGAGAATGAATACAGATAGCTTCTGTTTTGCTTTGATTTGATTGGTCCGGTATCAAGATGAAAAAATATTTGTTGTTGTGTGCCCTTGTCCTCGGCGGTTTTGCAGTGCAGGCGCAGGCGGCACTGCAGATCCAGTCGTGGTCGCTGCCCAACGGGGCGCGCGTGCTGTTCGTGGAAAACCACGCGATTCCTATGCTCGATCTGAGCGTGGAATTCGACGCCGGCGCGCGCCGCGATCCCGACGGTAAATCCGGACTGGCCTCGCTGACCAACGCCCAGCTCACACGCGGCGTAGCAGCGTCAGGTGACGGGCCTGCGCTGACTGAGGCGCAGATTCTCGACGGCCTCGCCGACGTGGCTGCCCAGCGCGGCGGCGGCGCCAGCATGGATCGTGCCGGCGTGACCTTGCGCATGCTGTCGAGCGCCGCCGAGCGCGATGCTGCGATCGGCTTGCTGGCGCGCACGCTGGCGCAGCCGAGCTTCCCTGAGGCGCTGTTCGCCCGCGACAAGGCGCGCACCATCGCTGACGTGCGCGAGTCGCAGACCAAGGCCGAAGACATCGCCGCCAAGGCATTCTGGGCTGCACTATATGGCACTCATCCCTATGCGCGTCAGGAAAGCGAAGACAGTGTCGTCGCCATCACGCGCGAAGACCTGGTCGCTTTCCATCGCACGCACTATGTCGGCAACCGCGCCGTTGTCGCCATGATCGGCGACGTCACACGCGCACAGGCCGACCAGATCGCGCAACGGCTGACGCAGCAATTGCCGCAAGGCGCGCCATTGCCGGCCTTGCCTTCCATCGGGCTCACTGCGCCGAAGGACCAGCGCATCAGCCATCCCGCTTCGCAATCGCATATCCTGATCGGCATGCCGGCGCTGGTGCGCGGCGATCCGGATTTCTTCGCGCTGACGGTCGGCAACTACATTCTCGGCGGTGGCGGTTTCGTCTCGCGCCTGACCAATGAAGTCCGTGAAAAGCGTGCGTTGACGTACAGCGTCTACAGCTACTTCTCGCCGATGGCGCAGAAGGGACCGTTCCAGATCGGCTTGCAGACCAAGCAGGAACAAACCGCCGAAGCGCTCGAGGTGGTACGTCGCACGCTGGCCGATTACCTGCGCGACGGCCCGACTGCGGGCGAGCTCAAGGCGGCCAAGGACAATCTGGTCGGCGGCTTCGCGCTACGCATCGACAACAACCGCAAGATCCTCGACAACCTCGCGGTGATCGGCTATTACGGCCTGCCGTTGGATTATCTGGACACCTGGACCGCCAATATCGGCAAAGTCACCGTGGCGCAAATCCGCGCCGCTTTCAAACGTAAAATCGCCCTCGATCAACTCAGTACGGTCGTGGTCGGCGAGGCAAAATAAAAACATGAGCAAGACAGCAAGAAAACATGGCGTGGCCGCAGGTGGTCATCACAGCAATCGCGCTTCGCATCAGGTGCGCATCATCGGCGGACAGTGGAAGCGCACGCCGCTGCCGGTGCTCGAGGCCGAAGGTCTGCGCCCGACCCCGGACCGCGTGCGCGAGACGGTGTTCAACTGGATCACGCACCTGATCGACGCCGACTGGCAAGGCGTGCGTTGCCTCGACCTGTTCGCCGGCACCGGCGCGCTCGGTTTCGAAGCCGCCAGCCGTGGCGCACAGCGCGTGGTCATGGTGGAGAATCACGGCCCGGCTGTCCGCCAGCTCGACGCCAGCAAGGAAAAATTGAAAGCCGCGCAGGTCGAAGTGAGGCGCGGCGATGCGCTGGCGCTGTTGCAGGGCTACAAGGCGCCAAGCCTGACGCCGACAAACTCAAGCGCGGGATTCAACCTCATCTTCGCCGATCCGCCGTATCATCAGGACTGGCTCGCGAAGATCATGCCCATATGCGAGCAAGTGCTGACCGATGGCGGCCTGGTGTACGTCGAATCGGAGCATGCGCTGGAACGCGAAGAGTTGCCCGCCTGGATGGCGCCCTGGGAGGTTGTCAGGGCCGACAAGGCGGGCATGGTGTTTTATCATTTATTGCGGCGCAAAAACATCGGCTAATTCAGGCATAATGCGCGTTCTGATTGCTTAGCTGGTGAGGAGAGACCCTGATGGTGACAGCTGTTTATCCGGGAACATTCGATCCGTTGACACGAGGCCATGAAGATCTGGTCAGACGCGCATCGGGATTGTTTGACAAGTTGGTCGTAGGCGTAGCGGACAGCAAAAACAAGAAGCCGTTTTTCTCTCTCGAGGAGCGCCTGTCGATAGCAAATGAAATACTCGGGCACTACCCGAATGTCCAGGTGGAAAGTTTTTCCGGTCTGCTCAAGGATTTCGTGCGGCAAAACAACGCGCGCGTGATCGTGCGCGGCCTGCGCGCGGTATCGGATTTCGAATATGAATTCCAGATGGCCGGCATGAATCGTTATCTGCTGCCCGACGTGGAAACCTTGTTTCTGACGCCGTCGGACCAATATCAATTCATATCGGGCACCATCGTGCGCGAAATCGCCCTGCTGGGCGGCGACGTATCGAAGTTCGTATTTCCCTCGGTCGAAAAATGGCTGAAGGAAAAGATGGCCAAGATGGATTTGTAATGTCCGCATTGCCTGCCGGAACGAAACCGGCCGGCAATCCGGCAGTCCAAGTAATGAGCTGCATGTAAAGGAAGCGTTTGTATGGCACTGATGATCACCGATGATTGCATTAACTGCGACGTCTGCGAGCCCGAGTGCCCGAACGAGGCGATTTACATGGGCCCGCAGATCTATGAAATCGACCACAACAAGTGCACCGAATGCGTCGGCCATTTCGATGAGCCGCAATGCCAGCAAGTCTGCCCGGTCGCCTGCATCCCGTTCGACCCGGCCTGGCGCGAATCCAAAGAGCAGCTGATGCTCAAGTACGAGACGCTGCAGGCCGCGGCCAAGACCTGATCGTTCTTCCCGTACTTCCTCTCTTCTTCTTTATTCTTTCCGCCTCATAAGAAAAACCTGCTTGCATATAGGCAGTTGGTATTTCTGCTGTGCGCCGCTCGCGCGGTATCATCGTCGCTCGCCATTTTTTTCGCAGTTTCATGCGCGCGCCGATGGATCTCACCGGCCGCCTCGCCGGGAAAACAGCCATGCCCAATCATCAGCGCCTGCGTCAGTTCATCACTTCCTTCTCCGATTTGCTCGGGCGTGAAAGCGCCGAAGCGGCCATCCTGCGCGACGGCGCCGAGCTCCTGCGCGATCTGGTCGCAGTCGACGACTGGTTGCCGGAAGCCTATGCCCAACCGGATCCGGAACGCTATCGCCAATACCTGCTGCACGTCGATTCGGCGCAGCGCTTTTCGGTGGTCAGTTTCGTCTGGGGACCCGGCCAGCAAACGCCGGTGCACGACCATACCGTGTGGGGCCTGATCGGCATGCTGCGCGGCTCGGAATATTCGCAGTCCTATCGTTGGCAGGGCGGCAACGACAACGGTAACGGCAAGGGCGCGCTCGCGCCGCACGGAGAACCGATACAATTGACGCCCGGCATGGTGGAGCCGATTTCGCCCAACCTCGAAGGCCTCGACGATATCCACCGCGTGCACAACGCGCATGCGGACCAGGTGTCGATCAGCGTGCACGTCTACGGCGCTAACATCGGCGCGGTAAACCGTTCGGTGTATCAGCCGGACGGTACGCGCAAGGCGTTCATCTCGGGCTATTCGAACGACACGCTGCCCAACATCTGGGATTTATCCAAGGAGAGCAAGACGACATGAGCAGCATCCGCATCGGCATACGAAGCTTTCAACAAGTCCGCGACGACCTTCTGGCGCGCCGCGAAATCGCGCTGCTCGACGTGCGTGAAGAAGCGCCGCACGCCGAAGCGCATCCGCTGTTCGCCGCCAACCTGTCGTTCTCGCACCTGGAATTGCTGGCCTATGCGCGCATTCCGCGCCGTGATACCACCATCGTCGTGCTCGACGACGGCGAAGGCGTGGCGCAGAAGGCTGCCGAGCGCTTCGTCGCGCTCGGCTACAGCAATGTCAGCGTGCTCGACGGCGGCGTGACGGGATGGAAGGCCGCCGGCGGCGAGCTGTTCCAGGACGTCAACGTGCCTAGCAAATCCTTCGGCGAGCTGGTCGAAAGCAAGCGCCACACGCCGTCATTGTCGGCGCCCGAGGTCAAGGCGCTGCTCGACGCGAAGGAAAACGTGGTGGTGCTCGATGCGCGCCGTTTCGACGAATACCAGAACATGAACATCCCGACCTCGATCAGCGTGCCAGGCGCCGAGCTGGTCTTGCGCGTGCGCGAACTGGCGCCGGATCCGAACACGCGCGTGATCGTCAACTGCGCCGGCCGCACGCGCAGCATCATCGGTACGCAATCGCTGGTCAACGCCGGCATTCCCAACCAGGTCCACGCGCTGCGCAATGGCACCATCGGCTGGACGCTGGCCGGGCAGCAACTCGAACACGGCAACAGCCGGCAATTCCCGGTTGAGCTGACGGCGGCAACGCGCGCGCAGGCGGCGGCCGATGCCCGCGCCGTGGCTGACCGCGCCGGCGTCAAACGGCTGGAAGTACAGGGTTTGCAGGCGCTGCGCACCGACACCGCGCGCACCACCTATCGCTTCGATGTACGCACACCGCAGGAATATGAAGCCGGCCATCTGCCCGGCTTCCTCAGTGCGCCCGGCGGACAGCTGGTGCAGGAGACCGAGTCCAACGCCACCGTGCGCGGCGCCCGTATCGTGCTGATCGACGATGACGGCGTGCGCGCCAACATGACGGCTTCATGGCTGGCGCAGATGGCGTGGGAAGTCTACGTGCTCGACGGCGCAACCGCGCAGCAATTCAGCGAACAAGGTCTTGCACCGCGGGAATTGCCGCCGGCGCCGTCCTCTGAAAAAATTACGCCGCAGACATTGGCCGGCTGGCTGGAGCAAGACAAAGCCCAAGGCAACGCGGGCAAGGGTACCGTCGTGCTGGATTTCTCCACTAGCGCGAACTACGTCAAGCAGCACGTTCCCGGCGCCTGGTTTGCCTTGCGCTCGCAACTGGCGCAAGCCTTGCAGAATGTGCCGGCAGCCGAGCGTTACGTGGTCACTTGCGGCAGCAGCCTGCTGGCGGCATTCGTCATCGGCGATCTGGCCGCACTCACCGATAAGCCGGTGTTCCTGCTGGAAGGCGGCAACAACGGCTGGAAAGCCGCCGGCCTGCCGATCGAGACCGGCGCGACCTCGCTGGCTTCGCCGCGCATCGACCGCTATCGTCGTCCTTACGAAGGGACCGACAATCCCGCCTCCGCCATGCAGGCCTATCTCGATTGGGAGTTCGGGCTGGTCGAGCAGCTTGGCCGCGACGGCACTCATGGGTTCCAGGTCATATGAGGTATTGCTGAACGACAGGCAAAGAAAACGCGCGACCCGATTACAATGACGGTCGCGTTTTCTTTTGAAACGGTACTCATGCAACACATCCCGCCGCGCGCAGTCGGCGCACTGCTCGTCAACACCACCATCTGGGGCTTGTCCTGGATCGCCTTCAAATCCCTGCAGCAGCAGGGCATCCATCCGCTGTGGGCGACCGCGATCATCTTTTCCTGTTGCACGCTGTGGATGCTGCTGCTCAAGCGCAAATCGCTGGGCGAGATCGGCAAGCATCCCGAGCTGATTTACGTGGCGATTGCGTCCGGCCTGACCAACACCGCCTTCAACGGCGCGGTGGCGTTCGGCGACGTGGTGCGCGTGGTGCTGCTGTTTTACCTGATGCCGATCTGGGCAGTGATCCTGGCCCGGCTGGTGCTGCACGAGCCGATCACGCAACGCGCCTTGCTGCGGATTGCACTGGGTCTGACGGGTGCCGTCATCGTGTTGTACCAGCCGGCGATCGGCGTGCCGCTGCCGCACGACCTGGCCGATTGGGTGGCGCTGGCCGGCGGTTTCTTCTTCGCGGTCAACAACATCATGTTGCGTCGCCTGCATGGCGTCGCCGACGGTGCCCGCGCCATCGCCATGCTGAGCGGCGGCGCGCTGCTGTCGATTATGCTGGGCGCAGCGCTGGCGGCGTCCGGACTGATCGCCTGGCCCGAGGCCATCGGCGCACCCTCGGTGCCGACGCTGGCGCTCTGGTCGGTGCTGTTCATGGTGTCCAACCTGTGCTTGCAATACGGCGTGTCGAGGCTGCCGGCGAACATCACGGCAGTGGTCATGCTGGTGGAAATCATCATCGCCGCCGTGTCGGCGTGGTTGTTCGGCGCGGCGGAATTGCGCGTCCAGGATCTGATCGGCGGCGCCTTGATCATCGCCACGCCGTGGCTGGTGCGTGACCGCCGGGTGGCGGAGCAGCCGCTCTAAACCGCCAGCATCACCCGGTTGCGGCCGCCTTCCTTGGCGCGGTAGAGCGCCTCGTCGGCGCTGGCGATCAGTTTCTGGCGCGCCTGGTCGGCCGGCATGCTGCGGTCGGGTGGCGTCTGCGAGGCGGCGCCGATGGAGACGGTGATCTGCAATGCTTCGTCGGCGCCGATAATCTCAATGACTTGCTGGGCCACGCTGGCGCGAATGCGCTCGGCGATGCGCTCCGCGTCTTGCATGGTCGCCTGGGTCAGCAGCACGATGAATTCTTCGCCGCCGTAACGTCCCAGTGAATCGCTCAGGCGCAATTCCTTCTTGATACGCGTCGCCACTTCGCGCAACACGTCGTCGCCGCTCTGGTGGCCGAACTTGTCGTTGACGCGCTTGAAGTGGTCGATGTCGATGAACAGGCAGGACAGCGCCGAACGGTCGCGTTGGGCGCGGCCGATTTCTTCCTGCATGCGTTGTTCGATGTAGCGGCGGTTGTTGACGCCGGTAAGCGGATCGGTCAGGCCGATGTGCTTGAGGCGTTCGTTGTTGATGACGTTTTCCAGGCAGATCGCCACCACCGAGGCCAGCCGTTCAATGAAGTCGGTCGCCAGGTTGCCGGTGAAGCGGCCTTCATGGGCGCTGCCCAGGGCCAGGTAGCCGATCAGTTTCTGATGGCGCGTCAGCGGCAGGATCGCTACGCTGGCGGGCTGGTAAAGCGGGAACAGCGACTGATGCAATTCGTGCTGGTAGGGGCCGAGCGTGGGTTTCTCCAGCGGCAGGGCGGGGCCGTCTTCGGGCAGGAACAGCAGGTTGGGATACTCGTCGAGACCGATTTGCAGGTCGTGCAGGATGCGGCGTACGTCGAAGGCGTAGTCGACCAGCGTGAGCGTGACGATTTCGAGGCTGAAGGTGTTGGGCATCAAGAGCGACACCGTTTCGATCAGGTCGCGGAATTCGCTGGAGCCGATCAGGCGCAGGTCGAAATCCTGGTGGCGCTGCATGATTTGCTGGTTGATGCGGGCCTGCTCCAGCAGGTCCTGCAACTCGGCGTGCAACTGCTGGTTTTCCACCAGCAATGCTTGGGTGTCGACAGCGCTATTCATCGTGGTCCGGTCTTGTGCCGTTTTTGCTTGGTTCCCTTGATACCCTCAACGCTGGCCGGAGCCGCGTTCCCCTTGCCCGGCAGGCGATTTGCTGCGGACGCACAAGCTTACCACCAGCGCGCCGCGATTGGCTTACAGCGTGCTGAAAAAACGCTCGCCCATTTCTTCCAGGCCGAGCGACTGCAACACGTCGTGCAGGCGTTCAGTCGGCCGCTTGCGCGGCAGGTCCTTGTAGCGGGCGATGATCAGTTCGTTCTTCATCGAATGTTCCCAGCCGACCAGCTCGGTCACGCTGACCTGGTAGCCATGCGCCTCCAGCTGCAGGCAGCGCAGCACGTTGGTGACCTGGCTGCCGAACTCGCGCGTGTGCAGCGGATGGCGCCACAGCTCGGTCAGCGAAGTACGGCCCAGCGAGGCGCCCTTGTTGCGGTTAAGCACGGAAGCGACCTCGGCCTGGCAGCACGGCACCAGCACGATGAACTGCGCGTGTTTTTTCAGCGCGAAGTGGATGGCGTCGTCGGTCGCCGTATCGCAGGCGTGCAGGGCGGTGACGACGTCGATCTGTTCGGGCAGCGCGGTCGAGCCTATCGAGTCGGCCACCGACAGGTTGAGGAAGGACATGCCCGGAAAGCCCAGGCGTTTGGCCAGCTCGGTCGATTTCTGCACCAGTTCTTCACGGGTTTCGATACCGTAGATGCGCGAATTGCCTTCCAGCGCCTTGAAGAACAGGTCATACAGGATAAAACCGAGATAAGACTTGCCGGCGCCATGATCGACCACGCTGACATCGGGATGCGCGTTGCGGATCTCCTGCAGCAGCGGTTCGATGAACTGGTACAGGTGATAGACCTGCTTGAGCTTGCGGCGGCTGTCCTGGTTGAGCTTGCCGTCGCGCGTCAGGATGTGCAACTCCTTGAGCAGTTCGATCGACTGGCCCGGACGGATTTCCGGAATTGTCGCGGCAGGGTTGGCGCCGCTGGAACCTGCAGCGGCGCCGGCCGCCGCAGGTTTGTTGTGCTTCTTGCTGCTCATAGGGATGGCAATGGCTTAGACGTTGAACAGGAAGTTCATCACGTCGCCGTCCTTGACGATGTATTCCTTGCCTTCGGCGCGCATCTTGCCCGCTTCCTTGGCGCCGTTTTCACCCTTGTAGGCGATGTAGTCTTCGTAGGCGATGGTCTGCGCACGAATGAAGCCGCGTTCAAAGTCGGTGTGGATCACGCCGGCCGCCTGCGGGCCGGTGGCGCCGACCGGTACGGTCCATGCGCGCACTTCCTTGACGCCTGCGGTGAAGTAGGTCTGCAGGCCGAGCAGCTTGAAGCCGGCGCGGATCAGGCGGTCCAGGCCCGGTTCATCCATTCCCATGTCGGCCAGGAATTCGGTCTTGTCGGCGTCCTCGAGGTCGGCGATTTCCGATTCGATGGCGGCGCAGATGGCGACGATCGGCGCACCTTGCTCTGCCGCGTACTTGGTCAGCAGGTCCAGCAGCGGGTTGTCGGTGAAGCCTGTGTCGGACACATTGGCCACATACATGGCCGGCTTGGCCGTGATCAGGCACAGCGGCTTGATCAGCGCCATTTCTTCCGCGTCGAGGCCGAGTGCGCGCACCGGCTGGGCGTCGTCCAGCGCCGGCATGATGCGTTCCAGCAGGGCCACCAGCTTGGCGGCGTCCTTGTCGCCCGAGCGGGCTTTTTTCTGTTCGCGATGGATCGCCTTCTCGACCGTGCCCATATCGGCCAGCGCCAGTTCGGTCTGGATCACGGCGATGTCGTCCAGCGGGCTGACCTTGCCGGCCACGTGGATCACGTTCGGATCTTCAAAGCAGCGCACCACGTTGACGATGGCGTCGGTTTCGCGGATGTGGGACAGGAACTGGTTGCCCAGGCCTTCGCCTTTGGAGGCGCCCGCCACCAGGCCGGCGATGTCGACGAATTCCACGGTTGCCGAAAGAATACGTTCCGGCTTGACGATCTCTGCCAGCGCCTGCAAGCGCGGATCGGGCACTTCGACCATGCCGACGTTCGGTTCGATGGTGCAGAACGGATAGTTTTCAGCGGGAATGCCCGCCTTGGTCAAGGCATTGAACAGGGTCGATTTACCGACGTTGGGCAGGCCGACGATGCCGCATTTGAGGCTCATGACAAAATTCTTTCTTAATCAAAAGCGGTATTGTATCAAGTCGGGCGGCCGATCCGCAGCTTTGCTGTGGTCGGTGCGGCATCTCCGGCAAGCTTTGTGCTGCGACGCGGAAACATAAGAATTGCATCTCAAGTCGCCGAGATTGGTCAGTTGAAGTGTTGCCGCTTTGTTTCAAGGCGTTAAATCTGCGGTTTGGCGTTGGATTGTATTTACACTGCCTGTTGCCCCGCCGAAAGCAATTGCTGTTTTTGCTCTACAATGTCGCCTTTGGAGAATTCTTGGTATACGTCTTGCCTAACATCGTAGAAATCCGCGACTTGCACTTTGGCTATGGGGACCGCCCGATTTTGTCGGGCCTCCACATGGACTTCCCACGTGGAAAAGTGATCGCCGTCATGGGCGGATCCGGTTCCGGCAAGACCACCATCCTGCGCCTGATCGGCGGCCAGTTGCGCCCGCAGTCGGGCACGCTGACGGTGGACGGCGAGAACGTGCCGTCGCTTGATACCCGCGACCTGTATCGCCTGCGCCGCAAGATGGGCATGCTGTTCCAGAACGGCGCATTGTTTACTGACATGACGGTGTTCGACAACGTCGCGTTCCCGCTGCATGAGCACACCGACCTGCCGGAAGAACTGATCCGCGACCTGGTGCTGCTCAAGCTCAACGCCGTCGGCCTGCGCAATGCCGCATCGCTCAAGCCGGCCGAGATTTCCGGCGGCATGGCGCGTCGTGTGGCGCTGGCGCGCGCAATCGCGCTGGACCCCGCACTGATCATGTATGACGAGCCGTTCGCCGGTCTCGATCCGATTTCCATGGGCGTCACCGCGAACCTGATCCGCAAGCTCAACGACGCACTCGGCTCGACCTCGATTCTGGTCTCGCATGACGTCAACGAGTCGTTTGGCATCGCCGACTACGTCTACTTCCTGTCGGCAGGCAAGATCGTCGCGCAAGGCACGCCGGACGAGATGCGCGCCTCGCAGGACCCTTACGTGAAGCAATTCGTGCACGCCGAGGCCGATGGCCCGGTGCCGTTCCATTATCCGGGCCGCTCGCTGGCAGAGGACGTCGGCCTGGGAGGACGTCAATGATCGCTGGTTTCCTGGGCGGCATCGGCCGCTCTCTGCGCGAATTCGTGCTCGGCCTCGGTTTTGCTGCGCGCATGTTCTGGACTGTGATCCGCTCGTCGGGAGGCCTGTGGCGCCGTCCGCGTCTGATCACCGACCAGATCCACTTCATCGGCAACTATTCGCTGGTCATCATCGCCGTGTCGGGCCTGTTCGTCGGCTTCGTGCTTGGCCTGCAAGGCTATTACACCCTCAACAAGTACGGTTCCGAACAGGCGCTCGGCCTGCTGGTGGCCCTGTCGCTGACGCGCGAACTGGGACCGGTCGTGACCGCCTTGCTGTTCGCCGGCCGCGCCGGCACGTCGCTGACGGCTGAAATCGGCCTGATGAAAGCCGGCGAGCAACTGTCGGCGATGGAAATGATGGCCGTCGATCCGCTGCAGCGCGTGGTCGCGCCGCGCTTCTGGGCCGGTGTTGTTGCCATGCCCGTGTTGGCCGCGATTTTTAGTGCCGTCGGTGTGATGGGTGGTTATATTGTGGGTGTACTGATGATCGGCGTCGATGAAGGCGCGTTCTGGTCGCAGATGCAAGGTGGTGTGGATGTCTGGAACGATATTGCCAACGGCGTGCTCAAGAGCATCGTTTTCGGTATTGCGGTAACCTTCGTTGCCCTTTATCAGGGCTACGAAGCCAAGCCGACCCCGGAAGGCGTTTCGCGCGCCACCACGCGCACGGTCGTGATCGCTTCGCTGATGGTGTTGGGATTGGACTTCCTGCTGACGGCGCTGATGTTCAGCTGAGCAGCATAGGCCGGAATACAGGCAGGAACGCAGTCAGGAATAATGAGGGCAAGTCCGCAACGAACTTCATCGCGGGCTTCGGATTGATTTTTAGGATGGCAGTGTATGCAACGTAAAACATTAGACGTGTGGGTGGGCTTGTTTGTCTTGCTGGGAGCGGCTGCGCTGGTTTTCCTCGCGCTCAAGGCGGGCAACATGAGCTCGTTCTCGTTCAATCAGAAGACCTATTCGATCACGAGCAAGTTCGACAACATCGGCGGCCTCAAGCCGCGCGCCGCAGTCAAGAGCGCCGGCGTGGTGGTCGGTCGGGTTGATGCGATCCGCTTCGACGACAAGACATTTCAGGCATCGGTGACGCTCAATATGGATGAGCGCTACCAATTTCCAAAGGATAGTTCGGCCAAGATCCTGACCTCAGGTCTGCTTGGTGAGCAATACATCGGTATCGAACCGGGGGGTGATGTAAAAAATCTGGCGGCAGGCGACACGATCAAGATGACGCAATCGGCGATCGTGCTGGAGAACCTGATCAGCCAGTTCTTATATAGCAAGGCAGCAGAGGGAAAGGATAATTCAAAATGAAAATAACAGCTCGCATCGGAGCGCTGGCCATGGTCGCCGCGCTCAGTGGTTGCGCCACTTCGCAAAACCCGAACGATCCGCTTGAAGGCTTCAACCGCGCGATGTTCAGCTTCAACGACACCGTCGACAAGGTGGCGCTGAAACCAGCCGCGCAAGCGTACCAGTTCGTTTTGCCGAATTTCGTGCAGACCGGCATCGGCAACTTCTTCGGCAACATCGGCGACCTGTGGTCGGCGGTGAACCAGATCCTGCAAGGCCGCGTTGAAACGGGCGTCACCAGCTTCATGCGCGTGGCGGTCAATACCACCTTCGGTCTGGTCGGCGTGCTCGATGTCAGTACCGAAGCGCGTTTGCCGAAGCAGAAGTCCGACTTCGGCCAGACGCTGGGCAAATGGGGCGTAGGCTCCGGCCCGTACGTCGTGCTGCCGCTGCTGGGCCCGTCGACGATTCGCGATACCGCTGCGTTGCCGGCCGATTTTTATGGCGATCTGTGGTCGTACAAGAAGCCGGTGCGCTGGCGTAACGTCGGTTCGGTGGTGCGCGTGATCGACAAGCGCGCACAGTTGCTGGACGCTTCCAACCTGCTGGAAGACGCCGCGCTCGATAAGTATGACTTCGTGCGCGACACCTATCTGCAAAGCCGCCAATCGCAAATCGACGGCACCAAGGACGATCATCGCAGCAAGGAAGAAGTCGTCAAGCCGTAACCGGCGCGCGACCTGCATTACAGGTGGAACCGGCCGGGCGCGATCATCGCGCCCGGCCTCACTTGAAAATCCGGAGAATGCATCCACGTTGGATGTCCGGTATCCAATATCCGTTTTAACCCGCCGCACGCGTTGCACAAAATTGTGGCAAAGTGGAATGGCAACAGCGTATCGGATCATCTCCGGCACGGCTGCGGCAGGCGGCGAAAGCGAAAAACGGATCGTGGCGCCTTATTTATGAATGGATCGTAGATTATGAACATGCTTACCAAATTTCTGGCGATTGCCCTGTCGGCTTCCGCGCTGACGTTCGCTTTTGCTGCCTCTGCGCAGGAAGCGCCCGACGCGCTGGTCAAGCGCATCAGCGACGACGTCATCAACACCGCCAAGAGCGACAAGGAAATCCAGGCGGGCAACATCAACCGCATCGTTGCCCTGGTGGAAGAAAAAATCCTGCCTTACGTCGATTCCGAGCGCATGACCTCGCTGGCGGCCGGCCGCTACTGGCGTCAGGCGACGCCTGAGCAGCAGAAGCAACTGATCACCGAATTCCGCAGCCTGCTGATCTATACGTACTCTGGCGCGCTGTCGCAAATCCGCGACCAGAAGATCGAATACAAGCCGCTGCGCGCCGATCCGGCCGACACTGAAGTGGAAGTGCGTTCGCAAGTGATCCAGTCGCGCGGCGAGCCGATCCAGCTGAGCTATCGTCTTGAAAAGCTGTCGTCGGGCTGGAAGATGTATGACGTCAACGTGATGGGCGCGTGGTTGGTGGAGGCTTATAAAGGCACCTTCAACAGCGAAATCACCAAGGGCGGCATCGACGGCCTGATCAAGAGCCTGTCCGACAAGAACAAGCAGCTGGCTGCGCGTTCGGGCAAGAAGTAACCGGGACCGACAGGAAACCTGACATGTTCAAACCCGCCGCCACCCTTACCGCCGACAATGCCAGCGCCACGCTGGCGGCCGGCCTGCAGGCAATTGCCGGCGGCCAGTCGGCGATCGACCTGAGCGGCGTTGCGACCGTGGATTCTTCCGCCGTCGCCACCTTGCTGGCGTGGCAACGCGCCGCCAGGAAAAAGGGGCTGACGCTGCAATTCGGCGTGCTGCCGGCCAATCTGCAAAGCCTGGTCGACCTGTACGGCGCCGCGTCGCTGCTGGGCGCGCCGACTTCCGCATCCGACCGACACCACTGATCTCCTGAAGGCGGCCGGCAATGCCGGCAGCCGCTTCCCCCATTCCGGCTGCAAGAGCGGAAATCCCCTATAATCCAACGTTTCGCTGCACCGCTTGTTGCCTTGATGCAAAAGGCCGGCAGCCTGATTCGTTCCCTTTTTGCTTACTCTGACGCGTCCCGAATACGGACCAAAAAATGGCAGCTCTACAGATCAACAACGTCGAAAAACGCTATCAGTCGCTACAGGCGCTGGGCGGAGTTTCGCTCTCGATAGAAGAGGGTGAGTTTTTCGGCCTGCTCGGCCCCAACGGCGCCGGCAAAACCACGCTCATCTCGATCGTGGCCGGCTTGAATCGTGCCGACTCCGGCTCGGTCACCATCCACGGTCACGACGTCGTCACCGATTACCGTGCGGCGCGCACCAAGCTCGGCGTAGTGCCGCAGGAACTGGTGTTCGACCCATTCTTCACCGTGCGCGAAACGCTGCGCATGCAATCCGGCTATTTCGGCTTGAAGAACAACGACCGCTGGATCGACGAGGTGATGGACAACCTGGACCTCACCAACAAGGCCGACACCAATATGCGTGCGCTGTCCGGCGGCATGAAGCGGCGCGTGCTGGTGGCCCAGGCGCTGGTGCACAAGCCGCCCGTCATCGTGCTTGACGAGCCGACTGCAGGCGTCGATGTCGAGCTGCGCCAGACCCTGTGGAAATTCATCGGTCGCCTCAATCGCGAAGGTCACACCATCGTGCTGACCACGCACTACCTTGAAGAAGCGCAGGCGCTGTGTAACCGCATCGCCATGCTGAAGTTCGGCAAGGTAGTGGCGCTGGATTCGACGGATGCGCTGATCAAGCGCATTTCCGGTTCGCAACTGGTGCTGCGCCTGAAGTCGGGCGGCTTGCCTGACAGCCTGCGTCCGCTGGTGACGCATCCCGAAGAATTGTTGTCCGGCCTGAAATATACGCTGCGCGTAAACGACTACAACGACGTCGAGCCGATCCTGGCGGCGCTGCGCGAAGGCGGCGCGGTGATCGACGACATGCAGCTGCAACAGGCTGATCTGGAAGATGTCTTCATCCAGATCATGGGAGGCGTCAAATGACCGGTTTTCAAACACTGTTTTACAAGGAAGTGCTGCGTTTCTGGAAGGTCGCCACGCAAACCGTGACGGCGCCGATCATGACCGCCATGCTGTACCTGATGATCTTCGGCCACGTGTTGCAAGACCGCGTGCAGGTGTATCCGGGAGTGCAATACACCGGCTTTCTGGTGCCCGGGCTGGTCATGATGAGCGTGTTGCAGAACGCCTTCGCCAACAGCTCGTCCTCGCTGATCCAGTCCAAAATCACCGGAAACCTGGTGTTCGTGCTGCTGACTCCGCTGTCACACTGGGAAATGTTCGGCGGCTACGTGCTGGCAGCAGTCGTGCGCGGTCTGATCGTCGGCGCCGGCGTGTTCGTGGTGACGGCGTGGTTCGGTCACCTGAGCTTCGTGGCGCCGTGGTGGATCGTGATCTTCGCCTTGCTGGGCGCTGCCATCCTCGGCACCATGGGATTGGTCGCCGGGATCTGGGCGGAGAAGTTCGACCAGTTGGCGGCGTTCCAGAATTTTCTGATCGTGCCGCTTACCTTCCTGGCCGGCGTGTTCTATTCGATCCACTCGCTGCCGCCATTCTGGCAAACAGTCTCGCATTTCAACCCGTTCTTTTATATGATTGACGGTTTCCGTTACGGCTTTTTCGGGCAGTCCGACATCAATCCCCTGATCAGCCTGGCGATTGTCGTGGTGTTCTTCATCGCGCTGTCGACGCTGGCGGTACGGATGCTGAAGAGCGGCTACAAACTGCGCGCGGGCGCACATTGACGCACATCGACGCATATTGATGGCGACGTCCGACGTTCGCCATTTACCTTGATTACCTAGTGAAGAGCCGCATCATGCTACCCACACCTGAACTCGTTAAGAACTACATCGCTGCCGGCCTGGCCTGCTCGCACCTCGAAGTCGAGGGCGACGGCCAGCACTTTACCGCCGTTATCGTGTCCGACTCCTTCGCCGGCAAGCGTCTGATCCAGCGTCACCAGCTGGTCTACGCAGCGCTCGGCGATCGCATGCGCGAGGAAATTCACGCCCTGTCGATGAAGACCCTCACTCCCGAAGAATTTCAGAAATAAGGCCTAGCTTTTTCATGGACAAGCTTTTAATCCGCGGCGGTAATCGCCTCTCCGGCGAAGTCGTCATCTCCGGCGCCAAGAATGCTGCGCTGCCTATTCTGTGCGCCGGCCTGCTGACCGCCGATACGTTGAATTTGTCGAACGTGCCGAACCTGCAGGACGTGAGCACGATTCTCAAACTGATGCGCCAGATGGGTTTGCGCGCAGAGCAGAACGATCACAGCGTCACCCTCAACGGCAATGACATCACCAAGCTCGAAGCGCCTTATGAACTGGTGAAGACCATGCGCGCCTCGATCCTGGTGCTCGGTCCGCTGCTGGCGCGCTTCGGCGAAGCCAAGGTATCGCTGCCGGGCGGCTGCGCCATCGGCTCGCGTCCGGTCGACCAGCACATCAAGGGTTTGCAGGCGATGGGCGCGGAAATCACCATCGATGCCGGCTACATCTACGCCAAGGCCAAGCGCCTCAAGGGCACCCGCATCGTGACCGACATGATCACCGTCACCGGCACCGAAAACCTGCTGATGGCGGCCGTACTGGCCGAAGGCGAGACCGTGCTGGAAAACGCCGCACGCGAACCTGAAGTCAGCGACCTGGCGCATCTGCTGGTCGCGATGGGCGCGAAGATCGAAGGCATCGGCACCGACCGCCTGGTGATCCAGGGCGTCGACAAGCTGCACGGCGCTTCGCACACCGTCATCGCCGACCGCATCGAAACCGGCACCTTCCTGTGCGCCGTGGCGGCCGTAGGCGGCGACGTCACACTGAAGAATACCCGCAGCAGCCTGCTCGACGCTGCGCTCGACAAGCTGCGTGAAGCCGGCGTCATCCTGACGACAGGCGACGACTGGATCCGCGTGCAGATGGCGCGTCGTCCCAAGGCGGTCAGCTTTCGCACCACAGAATATCCAGGCTTCCCGACCGACATGCAGGCGCAGTTCATGGCGCTGAACTGCATCGCCGAAGGCACCAGCCACGTCACTGAAACGATCTTCGAGAATCGCTTCATGCACGTGCAGGAAATGAATCGCCTCGGCGCCGCCATCGACATCGAAGGCAATACGGCGATCGTCAAGGGCGTGGAAAAATTCATCGGCGCGCCGGTGATGGCGACCGATCTGCGCGCCTCGGCGTCATTGGTCATCGCCGGCCTGGCCGCGCAAGGCGAGACGCTGATCGAGCGCATCTATCACCTCGACCGCGGCTACGATCGCATGGAAAACAAATTGTCCTCGATCGGCGCCCAGATCGAACGCGTCAAATAATCGATAGCAAACAATGACTCAGCAACTCACTCCGCAGCTCACCCTGGCCCTATCCAAGGGCCGCATCTTCGAAGAAACGCTGCCGCTGCTCAAGGCGGCCGGCATCGAAGTCACCGAAGATCCCGAGACCTCGCGCAAACTGATCCTGCCGACCAATGACCCGGCCGTGCGCGTGATCATCGTGCGCGCCTCGGACGTGCCGACTTACGTGCAATACGGCGCGGCAGATTTCGGCGTGGCCGGCAAGGACGTATTGCTGGAGCATGGCGGCGAAGGCCTGTACCAGCCGATCGATCTGAACATCGCCAAGTGCCGTTTGTCGGTCGCGGTGCAGGAAGGTTTCGATTACGCCAGTGCGGTGCGCCAGGGCGCGCGCCTGCGCGTTGTCACCAAGTACGTCAAGACCGCGCGTGAACATTTCGCGTCCAAGGGTGTGCACGTCGACCTGATCAAGCTGTACGGCTCGATGGAGCTGGGCCCGCTGGTCGGCCTGTCCGACGCCATCGTCGACCTGGTCAGCACCGGCGGCACCTTGCGCGCCAACAAGCTGGTGGAAGTCGAACACATCATGGAAATTTCATCGCGCCTGGTGGTGAACCAGGCTGCGCTGAAACTGAAACGCGAACGCCTGCAACCGATCCTCGAAGCATTCGAAAAAGCGTCGCAGGCAAACGCATAACAGACACATGCGCTGAACATCACAGCGCAAGCATCGAACGTACTGAAAGCACCGAAGGCGACATCATGGGCATAGCAATCCGAAAACTCGATTCCACCGACGCCGGCTTCAGGCAGACTCTGTCGTCCGTGCTGGCCTTTGAGGCCGGCGAGGACGAGGCCATCGATCGCGCCGCTGCCGGCATCCTGGCCGACGTCAAGGCGCGCGGCGATGCCGCCGTGCTGGAATACACCAACCGTTTCGATCGCCTGTCCGCCACCGCCGTGTCCGCGCTGGAAATCGGCCAGGACGAGTTGAAAAAAGCATTGGACGGCTTGCCTGCTGCGCGTCGCGCCGCCTTGCAGACTGCCGCTGACCGCGTGCGTGCCTACCATGAGCGCCAGAAGAAGGAATGCGGCTCCGACGGTTTTCTCTACACCGAAGCCGACGGCACCGTGCTGGGCCAGAAGGTCACGCCGCTGGATCGCGTCGGTATCTACGTGCCGGGCGGCAAGGCTGCCTATCCGTCGTCGGTATTGATGAACGCCATCCCGGCCAAGGTGGCCGGCGTGCAGGAAGTCATCATGGTGGTGCCGACTCCGGACGGCGTGAAGAACGAACTGGTGCTGGCCGCTGCGGCGATTGCCGGCGTCGACCGCGTGTTCACCATCGGCGGCGCCCAAGCCGTCGGCGCGCTGGCTTACGGCACCGACACGATTCCGCAAGTCGACAAGATCGTCGGTCCCGGCAATGCCTACGTCGCCGCCGCCAAGCGCCGCGTGTTCGGCACGGTCGGCATCGACATGATCGCCGGTCCGTCCGAAATCCTGGTGATCTGCGACGGCAGCACCGATCCGGACTGGATCGCCATGGACCTGTTCTCGCAAGCCGAGCATGACGAGCTGGCGCAATCCATTTTGCTGTGCCCGGATGCCGATTACATCGCCAAGGTCGAAGCCAGCATCAACAAGCAACTCGACGCCATGCCGCGCAAGGATGTGATCCGTACGTCGCTGACCGATCGCGGCGCGCTGGTCAAGGTGCGCGACATGGACGAAGCCTGCGAGATCGCCAACGCGATCGCCGCCGAGCATCTGGAAATTTCCACCGAACAGCCGCAGCAATGGGCCGACAAGATCCGTCACGCCGGCGCCATGTTCCTCGGTCGTTTCTCTTCTGAAGCGCTGGGTGATTATTGCGCCGGGCCCAACCACGTGTTGCCGACATCGCGCACCGCGCGTTTCTCGTCGCCGCTGGGCGTCTACGATTTCCAGAAGCGCTCTAGCATCATTCAGGTCAGCGAAGCCGGCGCCCAGACACTGGGCAAGGTTGCCGCCGAACTGGCTTACGGCGAAGGTTTGCAGGCGCACGCCCGTTCCGCCGAGTTGCGCCTCAAATGACGACCCTGCGCGTCCGCCCAGCTCAGTCAGCCCGGCCGGGTCGGCGATGAGCTGGCGCGACCGCGTTTTTTGCGAAGATGCGCTGGACGGCCTGGCGCGCATTCCGGATGGTGCGATCGACCTGCTGATTGCCGATCCGCCTTACGGTCTCGGCAAGGACTACGGCAACGACTCCGACAAGCTCGACAACGATGCTTACCTGGCGTGGACCGAGCAGTGGATCGATGCCGCGCTTCCCAAGCTCAAGCCCAACGGCAGTCTTTACATTTTTCTGACCTGGCGTTACTCGCCGGAAATCTTCGTCATGCTCAAGCGTCGCATGACCATGCTCAACGAAATCGTCTGGGACCGCCGCGTGCCGTCCATGGGCGGCAGCACGCGCAAGTATTCTTCGGTGCACGACACCATCGGTTTCTTCGCACGCGCAAAAGATTACTATTTTGACCTCGACGCCATCCGCATTCCGTACGATGCCCAGACCAAGAAGGCGCGCTCGCGCTCGATCTTCGTCGGCGCCAAGTGGCTGGAGATGGGGTACAACCCGAAGGACGTCTGGAGCGTGTCGCGCCTGCATCGCGAGCACAAGGAGCGCGCCGACCATCCGACCCAGAAGCCGCTCGAAATCGTCGAGCGCATGATCAAGGCGTCGTGCCCACCCGGCGGCGTGGTGCTGGATCCCTTCATGGGCAGCGGCACCACGGCGGTGGCGGCGCGACGCTGTGGCCGCCAGTTTGTCGGCTTTGAACTGAATCCGGCCTATTGCGCGCTGATCGATCAACGCGTGGCCGACCTTGATCCCACTTCGACACAGATATCCGATGAGCAAGTCCCTGGTTGAACGCATCATCCGCGCCGACGTGCGCGCGCTGTCCGCCTATCCGGTGCCGGATGCCGCCGGCTTCGTCAAACTCGACGCCATGGAAAACCCGTACACGCTGCCGCAGGCCTTGCGTGACGAGCTCGGGCAACGCCTGGCCGCGGTGGCGTTGAATCGTTATCCGGTGCCGTCCTACAAGCTGCTCAAGGAAAAACTGTGCCGCCACATGGGCGTGCCGACCGGCTTCGACGTGCTGCTGGGCAATGGTTCGGATGAGCTGATTTCCATCGTCTCGGTGGCATGCGCCCAGGCCGGCGCCAAGGTGCTGGCGCCCGAGCCGGGCTTCGTGATGTACGGCGTGTCGGCGAAATTCGCCGGGCTCGAGTACATCGGCGTGCCGCTCACGGCCGACTTCACGCTCGATCGCGACGCCATGCTGGCGGCGATCGCCGCGCACCGGCCGGCGATTACTTACCTGGCGTATCCCAACAACCCGACCGGCACGCTGTATGACGTGGCCGACATCGAAGCGGTAATCCGCGCGGTCGGTGACGGCGGCATCGTGGTGGTTGATGAAGCCTACCAGCCGTTTGCGCAGGAAAGCTTCATGCCGCGCTTGCCGGAATTCAACAATCTGGTGGTCATGCGCACCGTCTCCAAGCTCGGGCTGGCCGGCATCCGCCTTGGTTACATGGCTGCGGGAGCCGCCTTGTTGCAGGAATTCGACAAGGTGCGGCCGCCCTATAACATCAACGTGCTGACGCAGGCGGCGGCCGAGTTCGTGCTCGACCACACCACCGAACTGGACCGTCAGGCGGCGGCATTGCGCAATGCGCGCACCGGTCTGGCGGCGGCGCTGGCGGCGCTCGACGGCGTTGAAGTGTTCCCGTCCGCCGCCAATTTCCTGCTGGTCCGGCTGGCAAATGCGGATAAAGTATTCACCGGGCTGCAGCAACGTAAGGTATTAGTCAAAAATGCCGGTAAAATGCATCCATCGCTGCAAAATTGCCTCAGAGTCAATGTCAGTACACCCGAAGAGAATTCCCTGTTCCTGATCGCCTTGAAAGAAACGCTTCAAGAGCGCATCTAGGAAGCACCTTTGTCATTTTTGTAATGTCTGTTTTACCCTGATCATGTCAACTCCACGAACTGCAGAAGTCGTCCGCAACACCAACGAGACGCAAATCCGCGTCGCGATCAACCTGGATGGCACCGGCCAGCAAAAGCTGGACACCGGCGTGCCTTTCCTCGATCACATGCTGGACCAGATCGCGCGCCACGGGCTGATCGACCTCGACATCCAGGCCAAGGGCGACCTGCACATCGATGCGCACCACACCGTGGAAGACGTCGGCATCACGCTCGGCCAGGCCTTCGCCAAGGCCATCGGCGACAAGAAGGGCATCCGCCGCTACGGTCATGCCTACGTGCCGCTGGATGAAGCGCTGTCGCGTGTGGTGATCGACTTCTCCGGCCGTCCAGGCCTGGAATATCACATCCCCTTTACCCGCTCCATGATCGGCGGCTTCGACGTCGACCTGACCAGCGAGTTCTTCCATGGTTTTGTCAATCATGCGCAAGTCACGCTGCATGTGGACAATCTGCGCGGCATCAACGCGCACCATCAATGCGAAACCGTATTCAAGGCTTTTGGCCGCGCCCTGCGCATGGCGATCGAACTCGATCCGCGTTCGGCGGGAACGATTCCTTCCACCAAAGGTAGCCTGTAATGTGAGCCGGGCGGGACACTCCGTTCCGCCATTGACACTTTCCGTGCGTTTGCATTTTTCGATATGAATAAAATTGTTGTAGTGGATTACGGAATGGGCAACCTGCGCTCGGTCGCGCAAGCCCTGCGCCATGTCGCGCCCGAAGCCGACGTGCGCATCTCCGGCGAAGTCGCCGACATCGAAGCGGCCGACCGGGTGGTGCTGCCGGGCCAGGGCGCGATGCCGGACTGCATGCGCAGCCTGCGCGAGTCCGGCGTGCAGGACGCGGTGATCGCGGCCTCGCGCAGCAAGCCGCTGTTCGGCGTGTGCGTGGGCGAACAGATGTTGTTCGACTGGAGCGAAGAAGGCGATACGCCCGGCCTCGGCTTGTTGCCCGGCAAGGTGGTGCGCTTTCAGCTCGACGGCCGGATCCAGGAAGACGGTTCGCGTTTCAAGGTCCCGCAAATGGGCTGGAACCGCGTGCATCAGAAAGTCGCGCATCCGCTGTGGCAGGGCGTCGACGAGCAGGCCTACTTCTATTTCGTGCACAGCTATTACGCGCAGCCGGCCGACAGCGCCCATACTGTCGGCGAGACGGTCTACGGCGCGCCGTTCGCCTGCGCCGTGGCCCGCGATAATATTTTTGCAACACAATTCCATCCGGAAAAAAGTGCCGCTGCGGGTTTGCAGCTGTACCGGAATTTCGTACACTGGAAACCTTGATTTTTGCTTAATTCTTGCGCAGTACTTTTATCCACCGCCAGGCCATGCGCATATTGAACATAGTGCGCTGACCTGTCCTTCACTTACTCAACGTCATTACCGTAGCCATGCTGCTGATACCTGCCATCGACCTGAAAGACGGTCATTGCGTTCGCCTGAAGCAAGGCGATATGGACCAAGCCACCGTATTCTCCCAGGACCCCGCCGAAATGGCGCGGCACTGGCTGATGCAGGGCGCGCGTCGCCTGCATCTGGTCGACCTCAACGGCGCCTTCGCAGGCAAGCCGAAGAACGAATCGGCCGTCAAGGCCATCCTCAAGGCGGTGCGTGATTTCGCCGTCGAGAACGACGTCGAGGAAATCCCCGTGCAACTGGGCGGCGGCATCCGCGACCTCGACACCATCGAGCGCTATCTCGATGACGGCCTGTCCTACATCATCATCGGCACCGCCGCGGTGAAGAATCCGGGCTTCCTGCACGATGCCTGCAGCGCGTTCCCGGGTCAGATCATCGTCGGCCTCGACGCCAAGGACGGCAAGGTCGCCACCGACGGCTGGAGCAAGCTGTCCGGCCATGAAGTGATCGACCTGGCGCAGAAGTTCGAAGGCTACGGCTGCGAAGCCATTGTCTACACCGACATCGGCCGCGACGGCATGATGGGCGGCGTCAACATCGAAGCCACCGTGCGCCTAGCGCAGGCGGTCTCGATTCCGATCATCGCCTCCGGCGGCGTGCACAACATCAAGGACGTCGAAGCTCTGTGCGGCGTGCAGGACGAAGGTATCGAAGCGGTCATCTGCGGCCGTTCGATCTACGAAGGCACGCTGGACCTGAGCTCGGCGCAGGACCGCGCCGACGAATTGACGGAATCCGAAGGGTCCGACAGCGAACCATCATGACACTCGCAAAACGCATCATCCCCTGTCTCGACGTGACGGCCGGTCGCGTCGTCAAGGGCGTCAATTTCCTCGAGTTGCGCGATGCCGGCGACCCGGTTGAAATCGCGCGCCGCTACGACGAACAGGGCGCGGACGAAATTACCTTCCTCGACATCACCGCTTCCTCGGACGGCCGCGGCCTGATCCTCGACATCATCGAAGCGGTAGCGTCGCAGGTCTTCATTCCGCTGACCGTAGGCGGCGGCGTGCGTGCAGTCGACGACGTACGGCGCTTGCTTAATGCAGGCGCCGACAAGGTCGGCATCAACACGTCGGCGGTAACCAATCCGCAACTGGTGGAAGACGCAGCGAGCAAATACGGTTCGCAATGCATCGTGGTGGCGATTGACGCCAAGCGGACCGGCGAAGGCAAGTGGGAAGTCTTCACCCACGGCGGCCGCAACGCCACCGGGCTGGACGCGGTCGAGTGGGCGCGCAAGATGGCGCAACTCGGCGCCGGTGAAATTCTGCTGACCAGCATGGACCGCGACGGCACCCGCAGCGGTTTCGACCTGGCGCTCACACGCGCAGTGTCGGAAGCGGTGGCCATTCCCGTGATCGCCTCGGGCGGCGTCGGCGGCCTGCAGGACCTGGCTGACGGCATCAAGCAGGGCAAGGCCGATGCAGTGCTGGCGGCAAGCATTTTCCACTATGGTCAACACACCGTGCAGGAAGCGAAACGTTTTATGGCGGATCAAAATATCCCGATGAGGCTGGCATGAGCATCAGTGCAAAATGGCTGAACAAGGTGAAGTGGGACGAAGTCGGCCTGGTGCCGGTGATCGCCCAGGAAGTCGGCTCCAACGACGTGCTGATGTTCGCCTGGATGAACCGCGAAGCGCTGGCCCGCACCGTGCAGACCGGCGAAGCCGTGTACTGGAGCCGTTCGCGCAAGAAGCTGTGGCACAAGGGTGAAGAGTCCGGCCATTTCCAGAAGGTGCACGAAATCCGCCTCGACTGCGACGAAGACGTGGTCTTGCTCAAGGTCGAGCAGGTGGCCGGCATCGCCTGCCACACCGGCCGTCATTCCTGCTTCTTCCAGAAGTTCGAAGGCAACGCCGAGACCGGCGAGTGGCAAACCGTCGAGCCGGTGCTCAAAGACGACGAAGCGGCGCCCGCCCAGGAAAAGCCCAAGCGCGTACGCAAGACAATTACCAAGACAGCCCCCAAGGTAACGCCATGAGTGAAACACTGCGCCGCCTTGCCGACGTGATCGAGTCGCGCAAGCTGGCCAACGGCGGGGACCCCGCCACGTCCTATGTCGCCAAGCTGTTTTCCAAGGGCGACGACGCCATCCTGAAAAAGATCGGCGAAGAAGCCGCCGAAACCATCATGGCCGCCAAGGACGCGCGCGTCAGCGGCGATGCCTCGAAGGTGCTCTACGAGTGCGCCGACCTGTGGTTCCACTCAATGGTCATGCTGGCCCATTTCGACCTCAAGCCGCAAGACGTGCTCAACGAACTGGCGCGCCGCGAAGGCTTGTCTGGTCTCGAAGAGAAGGCAGCTCGTCCGGCGGACGCGTAATCAACACAATCAGCATCAACGCATAAGAATTCACGACCGCAACAGCGGCGATTAACCGGGACACCCCAGGAGGAGCAGCTTTGGACAACTGTATTTTTTGCAAGATCGCCGCCGGAGAAATCCCGTCGAAGAAGGTCTACGAAGACGACGACGTGCTGGCGTTCCACGACATCAACCCGGCCGCGCCGGTGCATTTCCTGATCATCCCGAAACTGCACGTCGCTACGCTGGCCGACTGCGGCGAGAAACATGCGGCGCTATTGGGTAAAATGGCCCTGCTTGCGCCAAAACTGGCGCAGGAACAGGGATGCGGCTACCAGCTTGACGCGACCGGCAACAAGACCGGCGGTTTCAAGACGCTTTTCAATACAGGCCCGGACGGCGGCCAAGAGGTGTACCATCTCCACATGCATGTCATTGGCGGCGCCCATCCGTGGCGCACCAAGTCCGTGCTGCAGGGATAAGGACAACGCATCCGGCCTGGCAGGAATATTGCAACAAAGATTTATTTGAATACAGGGCACGCGTGTCCGCTTAGGAGAGAAAAATGGGTTCGTTCAGTATCTGGCATTGGTTGATTGTTCTGGTGATCGTCATGGTGGTGTTCGGCACGAAGAAGCTGGGCAATATGGGTTCCGACCTCGGCAAGGCCGTCAAGGGCTTCAAGGACGGCGTCAAGGGCGAAGAAGAAGACAAAGACAAGCCTGTCGCCAAGGATCAGACCATCATCGACGTGCAAGCCAAAGACAAAGAAAAATCCGGCAGCTGAGTCTTCCGCCGACGCCCGCACCGTTTCGCCGCTTGTGGTTTGGCGAGGCTGCGCGGGCTATCGTTGTTCCTGATGCCCCGCCGGCCCGGCCTCGCGCACGCTGATTTTCTCGGCATTCACTTTCGATTGTTACCCTTGCAATGATTGATATCGGACTTTCCAAGCTGGCTCTCATCGGCGTCGTCGCGCTGGTGGTGATCGGTCCTGAGCGCCTGCCCAAGGTGGCGCGTATGGCCGGTTCGCTGTTCGGCCGCGCGCAACGCTACATCAACGAGGTCAAGACGGAAGTCAGCCGCGAGATCGAGCTGGAAGAACTGCGCAAGATGCAAAAGGATGTGCAAGACGCCGCCGGGGACGTCCACAGCAGCATTTCCAAGAGCGTCGCCGATGCGGAGAATTCCATCCACGATGCCTGGAACGACAGCAGTTCCGGCAGCAGCACCAGCTGGAGTACAACGCCAAGCCCGGAAGCGCTGGTCATCAAAGCCAAGAATTTTCGCAAGAAGAAACTGGCGCGCACTTCCGGTGTTCCTTCGTGGTACAAGAACCAGAGCGGCCGCCGCACCCGCGTGATTTCCGCCGCGGCGCGCGTGGCCAAATATCGTCCTATCGGCGCCGGCAAATCGGCCGGTTTTTTCTAATCCCGATGGACTTGTTTTCCATCCCACTCCTGCAGTAATTCCATGGCCGAAGAACAGAAAACGTCAGGTAGCGAAGATACCTTCATTTCGCATCTGATCGAATTGCGCAGCCGCGTGGTGAAAGCGTCGGCAGCGGTGCTCATCATCTTCCTGTGCATGATGCCGTGGTCCGCGCATATCTTCGACTTGCTCGCGGCGCCGATGATCAACGCGCTGCCGGTCGGCAGCAAGATGATCGCCACCGGCGTGATCACGCCGTTCCTGATCCCGGTCAAGGTCACCATGCTGATGGCCTTCATGATTGCGCTGCCATGGGTGCTGTACCAGATGTGGGCTTTCGTCGCGCCGGGTTTGTATTCGCACGAGAAGCGCCTGGTGGCGCCGCTGGTGATTTCGTCCTCGCTGCTGTTCCTGATGGGTGTGGCGTTCTGCTACTTCTTCGTGTTCGGCGTGGTGTTCCCCTTCATCAATAATTTCGCGCCGAAGTCGGTTTCGGTGGCGCCGGATATCGACAGCTACGTCGACTTCGTGCTGACCATGTTCCTGGCCTTCGGCATTACCTTTGAAGTGCCGATCATCGTGATCGTGCTGGTGCGCATGGGCCTGGTGCCGTTGGCCAAGCTCAAGCAGATCCGCCCTTACGTGGTGGTCGGCGCCTTCGTCATCGCCGCCGTGGTGACGCCGCCGGACATCATGAGTCAGCTGATGCTGGCCGTGCCGCTGTGCCTGCTGTATGAAGTCGGCCTGCTGGTGGCGCCGATCTTCGAGAAAGCCACGCGTGCGCCGGAACAGCGTGAAGACACCGTCGGCAGCTGACCGGCACGAACCTCCGATATTGAAAAAGGCCACTGCATGCAGTGGCCTTTTTGTTTTGCAGCGGATTCAATTCACTCCGCAATGATCAGCGGAACCTGGCGCAGCCAGCTCACCAACGGATAGGCGTCCTTGAATCCGGCCAATACTTCCTTGCCGATATCAGCCGGGATCTTCTTCTTCAGGCTCGATTCCTTCCAGACGATGAAGTTTTTCAGCTTGATGTACTCGAGATGCGGACTGTCGGCGTCGAAGCCTTTCGGCGGACGCGTCAGCTTGCCTTCTTCCTGCAAGCCGCCGTAGTTGTCCTTGATGGTCTTGTTCCTGAGCACTTTGCTGAAGCCGGCAGCATCTTCAATGACGCGCTGGCGAATCGCGCGCAGGCGATCCGATGGCGGCATGTATTCGCCGCCCGCGATCAGCAACTGGCCGTCAGCGTCGATGTGGAAGTAGTACGCCGGGCCGCCACCCGAGCTCGGCTTCTTCAGGCCGCTCGCGGTCAGCGACGCCGAGAAGTGCGTCTTGTACGGGCTCTTGTCGTGCGAGAAGCGCATGTCGCGGTTGATGCGGAACAGCGCTTTCTTCGGATTGCAGCTGGCCATGATGGGATCAAACTTGCTGATGTCGGCGATCAGCTGCGTCACCAGTTCAAGGAACTCCGCGCGCAGGATGTCGTAGCGTGGCTTGTTCATGACGAACCAGGCGCGATTGTTGTTCTCCGACAGTTCGGCGAGGAATTGCGTCAGGTCACGGATATGCATGTTGCGTTCTTTCCTTACTCTCGTTCTTCACGTTTCGGCGGCGGACGTTTGCCGACGACGATCTCCAGCGTGGTCTCCTGCGCCTTGCGCAGCACCGTCATTTTCGCCTTCTGCCCCGGGATAAGCTGGGCGATCAGGTTCAGCATTTCGGTGGTGTCGGTGACCGGTTTGTCTTCCACGCTGATGAGGATGTCGCCCGGCTTCATGCCGGCCTTGTCGGCGGGACCGTTCTTGAGTACACCGGCAATGATGGCGCCGGTCTTCTTGGTCAGGCCGAAGCTCTCTGCCAGCTCAGGCGTGATGTCCTGCGGCTCGACGCCAATCCAGCCGCGCACGACCTGGCCGTGGTTGATGATCGCTTCCATCACGGTCTTCGCGGTCGACACCGGAATCGCAAAGCCGATGCCGAGGTTGCCGCCGGTGCGCGAATAAATCGCCGTGTTGATGCCCAGCAGGTTGCCGTTGGTGTCAACCAGCGCGCCGCCCGAATTGCCCGGATTGATCGCCGCATCGGTCTGGATGAAATTCTCGAAGGTATTGATGCCCAGGTGATTGCGGCCCAGCGCCGAGATGATGCCCATGGTGACGGTCTGGCCGACGCCGAAAGGGTTGCCGATGGCCAGCACGATATCACCGACGGTAGCCTGCTCGACGTGCGCCAGCGTGATCGCAGGCAGATTGGGCAGGTTGATCTTGATGACCGCCAGATCGGTCTCGGGATCGGTGCCGACCACCTTGGCGGACGCCTTGCGGCCGTCGGCCAGCGCCACTTCGATTTCGTCGGCGGCTTCGACCACGTGGTTGTTGGTCAGGATATAGCCCTGCGGGCTGACGATCACGCCCGAACCGAGGCTGGATTGCTTGTCGTCCTGCTGTTGGTCCTCGAACTGGTCGCCGAAGAACTTCTTGAAGAACGGATCATCCATGAACGGATTTTTTTGCGGCCGCGCTTCCGTCGTGGTGAAGATGTTGACCACCGACGGCATGGCCTGGCGGGCGGCGTCGCGATAGGAGTTCGGGGTGGGAGCGCCCGGTGCGGCTTCCTGCATTTGCACCGTGGAGGAGGCGGAGCGGACCCGGGAACCGAGCGTACCGCTCGCCCAATCGGGCTTCAAGGTAGCTACAATGAACCAGACCGCCAAACCGACAGTCACGGTTTGAGCAAACAACAGCCAAAAACGTCGCATATTGAAATAAAGATGAGGATGAAAGATGACCCTGCGCACAGCAAATAGGGAAGAGCTTGCCAACTACCTGGCGCAAACGCTGAATATCGCACAATACCGCGATTATTGCCCAAATGGGCTACAGGTGGAAGGGCGCGGGGAAATCGGCCTGGTTGTCAGCGGCGTCACCGCCAGCCAGGCGCTGATCGAAGCGGCGCTTGATCTCAAGGCCGACGCCATCCTGGTGCACCACGGTTATTTCTGGCGTGGAGAGGACGCACGCGTAATCGGCACCAAGCACAAGCGCCTCAAGGCGCTGCTGGCCAACGACGTCAATCTGTTCGCGTATCACCTGCCGCTGGATGGCCATACGGAACTCGGCAACAACGCGCAACTGGCGCGCCAGCTGAGTCTGGTCGGCAGCGATCGCTTCGGCGAAGACAAGCTGGGCTGGCTGGGGGGGCCCGAAGCCGATGCCAACATCGCCACGGTCGGCGACCTGGCGCGCCTGATAGAGCGTCGCCTCGGCCGCGCACCGCTGCTGATCGGCGACGCCGGCCAACCGCTCGGCAAGATCGCCTGGTGCACCGGTGCCGCGCAAGGCTTCCTGGGCGACGCCATCGCCGCCGGCGCATCGGTCTACATCAGCGGCGAAATCTCCGAGCCGACCGTGCACCTGGCGCGCGAGACCGGCGTCGCCTACATCGCTGCCGGCCATCATGCGACCGAGCGCTACGGCGTACAGGCGCTCGGGGCGCATCTTGCGGGCCACTTCGGCATCCGCCATCAGTTCGTCGACATCGATAATCCGGTCTGATTTCTTGATTTCCTGCATTCCGCCGCAGCATGAAAAAAGCCCGCATCGCGGGCTTTTTCGTTGGCGCGGGGTGGAATCCGCTTACTTCTTCAGCGAATCGCGGATTTCTCGCAACAGCACGATGTCTTCCGGCGGTGCGGCAGGCGCAGCAGGCTCCGTCGCTTTTTCATGGATGGCCAGGTCGCGCGCCTTGTTGATCATGCGCACCATCTGGAAAATGATGAAGGCCAGGATCAGAAAGTTGATCAAAATAGTCAGGAAATTGCCGTAAGCGAACACCGCGCCGGCTTTCTTCGCTTCAACCAGCGTCAACTGCGTTCCCTGGCCATTGAGCGGCAGGTAATAGTTGGCGAAATCCAGCCCGCCGAAGATGCGGCCCACCACCGGCATGATGATGTCCTGCACCAGGGATTCCACAATCTTGCCGAACGCGCCGCCGATAATCACGCCTACTGCCAGGTCGACAACATTTCCCTTTAGCGCGAAAGTGCGGAATTCTTGCATCATGCCCATCTTTTTCTCCTAGAAATTGTTGCAAAACAATGCAGTCGGTTATATCGTGCTTCGATTAAAAAGTAAATTGCTGGCAATTTATTGCACAATACAAAGCACGAGACATTTTCCTGTGGGGCTTGAAATATTAAAAAAGTTCCATAAATTGCATTTCCCGAATCTTATTCGCTTTAAAAGGCATCCCAGGTTAGTTATAATCTAGGGTTGCTGGAAGTTCCGTGCAGTTTTCGTATTTTCACTAATTGGGGTTGGTATGAGTAACGAAAAACAGGTCGACTCCAGTCGACGCGGATTGCTTGTCGCGACTTGTGCGGCAGGTGGTGTGGCTGGATTGGCTACAGCGGGGGCATTTGTTTCCACCTTTCAACCATCCGAGCGCGCCAAAGCCGCCGGTGCACCGGTTGAAGTGGACATTTCCACATTGACGCCGGGCGAAATGCGCACCGTAGAGTGGCGCGGCAAGCCGGTGTGGATCCTCAAGCGCACGCCGGAAATGATCGAGTCGCTCAAGAAGGTCGATGCCCAGGTGGCCGACCCGGAATCCAAGCGCACCGAATTCTCGACCACGCCCGAATACGCCCTCAATGAATGGCGTTCGATCAAGAAGGACCTGCTGGTCGTGGTCGGCATCTGCCCGCACCTCGGCTGCTCGCCCAGCTCCAAATTTCAGACCGGTGCGCAACCGTCGCTGCCGGACGACTGGCAGGGCGGTTTCCTGTGCCCCTGCCACGGTTCGACGTTCGACCTGGCGGGCCGGGTCTACAAAAACAAACCGTCCCCAGACAACCTCCAGGTTCCACGGTATATGTTTGAAGGTGACACCAAGCTGGTCATCGGCAAAGATGAGAAAGGCGAGGCGTAAGCATGGCTGCATTCCACGAAAAACAATTGCCCAAAGACGCACCGGTATCCGCCAAAGCATTGAACTGGGTTGACGCCCGCTTCCCTCTGACTTCCACTTGGAAAGCGCACCTTTCCGAATACTACGCTCCCAAGAATTTCAACTTTTGGTACGCCTTCGGTTCGCTGGCGCTGCTGGTGCTGGTCATTCAGATCGTGACCGGGATTTTCCTGGTGATGCACTACAAGCCCGACGCCACGCTGGCGTTCGCTTCGGTCGAATACATCATGCGCGACGTCCCATGGGGCTGGCTGGTGCGCTACATGCACTCCACCGGCGCCTCGGCGTTCTTCATCGTGGTCTACCTGCACATGGTGCGCGGCCTGCTGTACGGTTCCTATCGCAAACCACGCGAACTGGTCTGGCTGTTCGGCGTCGCCATCTTCCTGTGCCTGATGGGCGAAGCCTTCATGGGCTACCTGCTGCCATGGGGTCAAATGTCCTATTGGGGCGCGCAGGTGATCGTCAACCTGTTCGGCGCGATTCCTTTCATCGGTCCTGACCTGTCGCTGTGGATCCGCGGTGACTACGTCGTCTCCGACGCCACGCTGAACCGCTTCTTCTCGTTCCACGTGATCGCCATTCCGCTGGTGCTGATCGGCCTGGTCGTGGCGCACATCATCGCGTTGCACGAAGTCGGTTCGAACAACCCGGACGGCGTTGAAATCAAGGAAAAGCTGGACGCCAACGGCATCCCGCTGGACGGCGTGCCGTTCCATCCTTACTACTCCGTGCATGACATCATGGCGGTTGCCGTGTTCCTGATCGTGTTCACCGCCGTCGTGTTCTTCGCGCCGGAAATGGGTGGCTACTTCCTCGAATACAACAACTTCGTCCCGGCCGATTCGCTGAAGACGCCGCCACACATCGCACCGGTCTGGTATTTCACACCGTTCTACTCGATCCTGCGCGCCACGACATCCGACTTCATGGTCTACCTGATGGCCGGTGTCGCCGCCTACGTTGCGCTGCTGGTGTTCCGCTCCCAGCGCAGCGGCATCTTCAAGATCGCCGCGATCGTGATCGGCGTTGCCGTGATCGCCGGCATGGCCATCTTCGACGCCAAGTTCTGGGGCGTGGTGCTGATGGGCGTGTCCGTCATGATCCTCGGCGGCCTGCCGTGGCTCGATCATTCGCAAGTCAAGTCGATCCGCTATCGCCCAAGCTGGCATAAATATGTCTACCTGGTCTTCGGCGTCGCTTTCGTTGCCCTCGGCTACCTCGGCGTGCAACCGCCGACCGCCGTCGGCACCACGATCGCCCAGATCGGCACCTTCATCTATTTCGGCTTCTTCCTGTTGATGCCATGGTGGAGCGCATTGGGCCGGTTCAAGCCGGTTCCAGACCGCGTTACCTATCATCCGCACTAAGCCAGCCGCCAAGAGGATAAAAATGACATTGCTGAAAAGACTGATCGCGACTCTCGTGCTGCTGCCGGCGCTGGCTTACGCCAACGAAGGCGGCTACCCGCTGGACAAGGCGCCGAATCGCACCACCGATGTATCGTCGCTGCAAAACGGCGCCAAGCTGTTCGTCAACTATTGCCTGAACTGCCACTCGGCGTCGGCCATGCGTTACAACCGCCTGCGCGACATCGGCCTGACCGAAGACCAGATCAAGAACAACCTGCTCTTCACCGGTGAAAAAGTCGGCGACCTGATGAAGACCACCATGCTGCCGCAAGACGCCAAGGCATGGTTCGGCGCCGTGCCTCCGGACTTGTCCGTGATCGCCCGCGCCAAGGCGTCCGAAGCCGGTTCCGGTCCTGACTGGATCTACACTTACCTGCGTACCTACTACAAGGACGACAGCCGTCCGACCGGTTGGAACAACATGGTTTTCCCGAACGTCGGCATGCCGCACGTCCTGTGGGAACTGCAAGGCATTCGCGCGCCGAAGTTTGCAGAAGAGAAAGATCCACATGAAGAAGGCAAGACCATCCACAAATTTGTGGGTTTTGAACAGTTGAAACCGGGCAAGTTATCCGCGCTCGAATACGACAATGCGGTGGCCGATCTGGTCGGCTACTTGCAATGGATGGGCGAACCCGCGCAAAATACGCGTAAGCGCCTCGGCGTCTGGGTTTTGCTGTTCCTGGGCTTGTTCCTCGTGTTGGCATGGCGTCTGAACGCCTCCTTCTGGAAAGAAGTCAAGTAAAGCAGAGTTTTTCGTGCCCGCGCAGTCTGCGGGTGTACGTATCGGGGTGAGGCGTACGGCGTCTCGCCCCTTTGTTTCTAAGGCACTACAAAAATGATGGTTCTCTACTCGGGCACAACCTGCCCATTCTCGCAACGTTGCCGTCTTGTCCTGTTCGAAAAGGGCATGGACTTTGAAATTCGCGACGTCGACCTGTTCAACAAGCCGGAAGATATTTCGGTCATGAACCCATACGGCCAGGTGCCGATCCTGGTCGAACGCGACCTGGTGCTGTACGAATCCAACATCATCAACGAATACATCGACGAACGCTTCCCGCATCCGCAACTGATGCCGGCCGATCCGCTGATGCGCGCGCGTGCACGCCTGATGCTGTTCAATTTTGAAAAAGAATTGTTCATCCACGTCCACACGCTGGAAAACGAAAAGACCAAGGGCGCCGAAAAAGCCCACGAAAAGGCCCGCTCGGAAATCCGCGATCGCCTGACCACATTGGCGCCGCTGTTCCTGAAGAACAAGTACATGCTTGGCGACGAGTTCTCCATGCTTGACGTCGCTTTGGCGCCGTTGCTCTGGCGTCTCGACCACTACGGCATCGAATTGTCGAAGACTGCAGCGCCGCTGATGAAGTACGCCGAACGCATCTTCTCGCGTCCTGCCTACATCGAAGCGCTGACGCCTTCCGAAAAGGTCATGCGTCGTTAATCGACAGAGCTCAGCAGCACGCAGCATCAAGCATCATCGCGCCTCGCCGGTTGATCCACACAAGGGACAATCGGCGAACGCATTTAAGACTGCCGCCTCGGCGCAAATGAGGCAAGCCAGCGCAGTCAGTCTTTCCGGATCGGTTTACGTCATGCCAGAAGTGTCTACCAAACCCTATCTCCTGCGCGCTATTTACGAATGGTGCACGGACAACGGCTATACGCCGCATATTGCGGTCGTCGTGGACGCCAGCACGCGCGTCCCGATGCAATTCGTCAAGAACGGCGAGATCGTCCTGAACATCAGTTTTGAAGCCACCAGCGGCCTCAAGATGGACAACGACTTCATCAATTTCAGCGCCCGTTTCGGCGGCGTCTCGCGCGACATCTCGGTCCCCGTCGAGAACGTCATCGCGATTTACGCCCGTGAAAACGGCCAGGGAATGGCCTTCGAAGCGCCGGCCGTACTGGCCGTCGGCGAGACCGAAGATGCCCCTGAATCCGCACCGGGATCCGCGCCGCCACCCGGCCTGGCATCGGTCCCGACCGCAGACAAAACCAACGCAAATAACAAGCCCGCACCCGACGATGAGCCGGAACCACCAAAAAAAGGTGGAAGGCCTGTACTAACCAGAATTAAATAGGTTATAATCGCCGTCTCAGTTTTTGCTGGCTTAGCTCATCTGGTAGAGCACCTGACTTGTAATCAGGGGGTGGCGGGTTCAAGTCCTGCAGCCAGCACCAGTATTTAAAAGGCCCACCGTTCGGTGGGCCTTTTTCTTTTGCTTCGCAACGCCCCTTTTTTGCGAAGCGGCCTGTTTTTGGTGATTTTATGCAGTCGCTAAAACTGGACGATTTTTACTCGCAAAAAAATAGCCCAAATTAATTGGGCTATTTTTTTGCTGATCACGTTAGCTTCGCTCACTTTGCGGACGATCACGCAGGCCGCTTGGATTTTGGAGTTATCTCAGCAGTGCCGCCACGAAGGCTTACTCTCCGGCATATCCACCAGTAGGCAAGTCCGCTTGCGAGCCCTGATCCTAGATAGTTCAAAGAATCATAAAAACCGGACTGTACCCAACGAACAGATGTGAACGGTTGAGCAAGCTCGATCCAGAGAGGTATGGCGCAGATAAAGCCAGCTATTCCGTACTGCCACCATCGCGTTAGACGAAACTTCCAAAACAAAAGTGCAAGCGGTAAGCCAACGATCAGCGCCGCAATTATCGCGAGAGGGAAGCCAATGAACCACATCAGGGGCAAGGCAGCACACCACGTCCCTGTTCCGTGGGCGAGCCCTACGCCGCAGGTTGTAAATGTGGCTCCAGTCATGCCAATAACGGCAGCGACCCCAAGCATCGACATAGTACGGAACACTGACTGGGTAGTTGGACGCATTGTTTCTTCCTGTGGTGCTGCTGCGGGCATTCTATCGAGCTAACTCTCGAGGTTTGCGAAACCACATTCCTAAAAAATACAGGATCGGTAATGAGAGCGAAGTAAAATTCAACATCGGAACCCTTAGGGGGCCAAATAGAGGGGGGTGTTCTACAATCCGGAGATGCTCTGCCGGAGGCTCAGGAAGAGTCCAGCCAATCACCAGGCTATAGCAAATAAAAAGCAAGATCAAAGATGCGGACGCAAAAAGCCAAGGGTGATTGATTCGCCCCCAAAAGAAGATCAAAGAGAGTGCTGTGTAAATAATAGGTAGAGCGAAGGCAAGCGCTAGTTCTAACTCTACTCCATCAGCAAACAGGTTTAACAAGTTATACATATTCTCGAGCTAAGTCGTAATTGCGCTTGCCGCTGTCATTTTCGGGAATTGATAACAGCGACCGTTATTGACCGGAAGCAGACGTCTAACGGCCTATGCAGGACTCGTCTAAGTGGTTTTGCGGAAGAAATACCCCGCAACGAGCAGTAGAAGAATTGCCGCTACTGAACACTGAATCATGAATACAGCATCTGCACCAAGCAGAGGCTTGTCCCCAGAGGCGCTGGCAGGGTCTCTATACTCCAAAAATGTATTTGCGCCAGGCCCATAGTAGAGTGCCACCAAGGCATACATGATGTTAAGGATCACGGTCGAGAGAATGACAAACAACCACGGTCGACTGAGGCTGTTCCAAGTGATGCACGAAAAACCTATGGTGAGCAAGGATGGCAACGCGATGAACAGCAAAAACATGACTCCCCTCTTTTTGATTTAGGTAATTGGCAGCTCCTGGTCGATTGCGGACCTCGGCGCTATGTTTATCGCTCAACTTTATCAGGAACAGCCCCGTATTCGCATTAAGAACTGGAAATTCCGCTTCGCAATTCGCAATTTAACCGCGTGTAATAAGCCTTTGCGACCGGCTATAAATCCTTATTGCGAAGCAGAAAATAACCTAAGTTATTGATTTTATGATTTCTGCGGCGGACTTGTAATCAGGGGTGGCGGGTTCAAGTCCTGCAGCCAGCACCAGTATTTAAAAGGCCCACCGTTCGGTGGGCTTTTTCTTTTTTGCGAAGCGGCCTGTTTTTGGTGATTTTATGCAGTCGCTAAAACTGGATGATTTTTACTCGCAAAAAAATAGCCCAAATTAATTGGGCTATTTTTTTGCCGATTAAGTCCGCTTCTGGCTGGTTGCGGCCGTTACTCGGAGGCTTCGCATTCTGTAATTTCGATGCAACCTGCTATTACTTCAAAACAGCCGAAATCTCCTTCGAGATTCAGTCGAGTAGGGGATACAAGTAATCCCTCAATTTCGCCGAGGCATGGTCGTCCGTCATCAGTACTGAGGCCCGCTCTGAAACTGAGGCCGTGAAAGAAAATTTGAACGTCAATGTCACCTAATGCGATGGCAGCGATTCGAACTTTCTTGCCTTCAACAGTAGTAGCTTCTATGGCTGCAAAGGTTTTATTTTCCTGCCAATCAACGGAAAGAAGATAGCCATCCAATATGTCTTCTACTTTCATGCGTAACTTCACATAATGAATCTAGACGTCGACTCTTGTTGGACTATTGCCGCAAGTGCATATTCAAAAGCGGCAGACGAAGTTCGTGGATGTTTTTATTGGACTTAAATTCTTCAATCTGGCGTAGCTCGAGAAGATATCTATCCCAGAACGAGTCCCATTTTTTCTTCTTCTTGGGAGACGGAACATGAAGCTTCCAATGAACCCGAATGCTTTCTCGACCACATAGTGGGCAGTGAAATGCGTCGATATTTTGGTCTTTGCGCTGCAATTTTTTGCAGTACAGGCAGGCAAAAGTTCGATTACTCATATATTTCTCTATAGGAAATGTACCGCTTTATGCTCTTGACGAACGTCCGCTTCTGGCCGGTTGCGGACTTATTTCTTCAGATTGAAGACCGCTTTCTGAGTCGCGACTGCTCATACGAAAAATGTAATGTTACAGACAACGGCAATCCAACCAGAACGGCAAAGACGCCATAGGGAATTCCTTGATGCATAACTACCATTCCGACAAGTGCACCTATGAGTGCAGATATAAAAGACAGTCCGAACCTGTAGGCTTGCTGTAGTGCTGTGTATATAGCAAGCTTCCAGAACTCAAACAATGCCCATATGCAGCCAGCGACACCTATTGCGGCTTGAGGATTCCCATCAAATAACTGATAAAGAGAGCCTCCTACGATATAGGGAAGTCCATAAAGAAAGACCAATGTAGTTGGAGCGCAAAAAATAAGTGCCTCTAAGAACAAAAATTTCCCACGCATGATTAACCATTTCCCTAAGACTAAATTTCTCTGCTAGGTCTGCTGTTGGCCGATTTCGGGCATCATCGCAAATGAGTGCCGTTTGGATTTATTGCATCTTCGTCTCGTCGCGTGGGATAGTAAATTTTCTTCTTTTCGAGTTCGTAGAACAGCAGTCCATGAATTCCCACCGCATTTTTCTTTTCAATCCTACGCTGCCAGATTGATTTGAAAGTCGCTGCGAGCACTGTAGCGTCGCCATTCTGCATGACCTCGTCTATAAAAGCGATGTCAGTTCCCGTAGGAAAAATCCTCGAAAACTCTTCTTCCGTTGCCGAGAAAATGTCATATACGGAATTTATTGCACCATCGATTACCTGGATATTCTTCACTTAAAGCTTCCTCTGTTTTACGCACCGATGTCTTATTTTGATTCTAAGTTATTCGCTAGTAGCGACTGCTTCCGCCCGTTTGCGGACGTGGGTAGTCAACCTTTCATAACGGTTCAATATCTGCAGGAAATTGGCTTGCTTTTTCCCACTCCATATCACTCAGATCTTCGTGAAAGTCGCGGCGATGCCATGCTCTATTGAGATGCGAAAAGACATGTCCAAGATCAATCCGTAGATTGGCGTCGTCATACTCTGGATCCTGGCGCATATCCTCGATCAAACTAGAGAGATGTTCTTTTGCGTCTTCCAATTCAGACATCAGTAAAGTCCATCCGACAGGGGCGTCTTCTTTTGTAATCATGACTTGGTCTTCTCTTAATCCAATGTCGGTTTCTGGCCGGTTGCAGACTCTTGTTCAAGAGATAGCGGTCGCGAACGCCCCTACGTTTCTTTACTTGCCGTCAGGGTACGCTCGAACAAGCATGCGAAAACCGGATGCATGACAATGGCTCAGCTACTTTTTGATTAGAACGATAATGCCGCCCGCGCCGGCATTGTCTTTGTTGACCCCCTTCAGGACGTTGTTGCTGATCTTGTTGAGCGTGTAATTGTCTGCGTTGTAATTACCGCTACCTGACACAAACACCGGGTTACTGCCATTGATGGCGATCGTTTCCCCCTGCACAGTAATCAGCGCATCTTCCTGAATCTGCTTGGTGACGCCACTGAAGGTATACGACAGCACGATAACGCCACGGAAGACACCATCGCCGACGGCGTTCGTTACGCGCACGATGCCGTTTGCCGAATAGCCGCGCGCCGTGGTGTAATCCAGCGTCCACTCGCCCAGCATGGTGAATGCATTGCCATCTTGCTTCGGCGTTTTTGCATTGGCTTGTCTGTCGTTCGCCTTTATCGTGTCGCAGCCCCACGCGCGCACAATGCAGCTGGATCCACCCTGGTTTCGGCATTCGGATAGGGCTCGCTGTTGCACGACGGCGCTGGTGGCCGCACCCTGCCACCAGCCGTAAACGGTAGAGCCGGCAGCCTGATCGGCAGCAAACGCGGCGCATTGGTTTTCAAAGCGTTTCACAATGTTGCAATCCGGGCCGCACTCTCTCTTTGCACGCTCGTCAGCGACGCCGTACGACGGATGGTTGAAAGAGAATCCGTATTCCTTGCCCTGCAGTGTGTCAATGGCCAGCGAGCCAGCTGCGAAAGCTGTGCCGGCGACAATAGCCGTAATCAGACCAATCACACCTGCTGCAATCTTTATCACTCCACCGTGCATACATTTCCCCTTTTTTATTGTTGCCTTCTGTGAAGGCGGCTTTTGCATTATTTTTGTACTGTTTTCACTGCCGCTTACTGCGACTGATGTCGTCTCTGAAGGCAGCACGGATCAATTTATCGGAATTGGTGCACTTAGACAAACATTTCCCTGTGCGACGCTTAGGTTGCGTGCCGTGGGGAAATTGTTACAGCGGATGAAAAGGCCCGCTCTTATCCGGGCATCAATCCTGCTGCACGATCGCTGTCGAGAACGTCGTCGCACGTTGCGATGTTGATCTGTCCGCAAGCCGGCAATTGCGCACTGCCGATTGGTGTTATTGATTTTTTCTACGTCGAACTTGTAATCAGGAGGGCGATTTCAAGTCCTGCAGCCAGCACCAGTATTTAGAAGGACCACCGTTCGGTGGGTCTTTTCTTTTTGCTCTGCGTTTTCGGCATTCGGCAAAATGTCAGTCGGTTCGACTCGCAGATAACTTCCGGAATTCGTCCTCGCCGAGGTGAGCCTCCGCTTACTTCTCGCGGTAAAAATCATGCCGCCGTGATGCAGTTCGTCATCGCCGACAAAGTCGCCGTCCGCTGTAAATCCGGTGTCGTCCCAGTAGTCGATATGCTTGCTTCTGACTTCATACCGCCCTTGGTACATGCTTTTTCTGGCGCCCCGCGCCTCGTCATACCGTCCGTTCGACAGCAGTTCCTGGCGGATACGGCCGTCTTTGGTGACCCACATGCCGATGTAGGGATGTTTTTTCATCGTGGTTCCGTAGTCTGTTTTGTTGATGGTCGGGTTGATGTTCGATTGGTCGGCGACCGAAGGCGCATGCACGAATGTGCAGCACGCAGCGCCGGCCAGGACGAGGCCTGGCCAGGCAGGCGCTTTGCGGACCACGGTTCACTTTCTGTCGGTCAACGTGGCATTGCCGAAGATCAGCTGCTGCGCCATCGGGCGTCCGATAAAGCGCTCGGGAAAGATCGGCGCCGGCGCGCTGGCTTGGTTCAGGCGAGTCAGTTGATCCTCGCTCAGCGTCACTTCCAATGCGCCCAGATTGTCTTCCGCCTGGCGCAACGTACGCGCGCCGATGATCGGCGAGACGACCGCCGGATTGTTCAGCGTCCAGGCAATCGCGACTTGCGAACGCGAGACGCCCAGCTCCCCGGCGACGACGCCGACCACATCGGCAATATCCAGCGAGCGCTGGTTCAGATGGCCCGTCGACGCGATCACACCTTTGCGGCTGGTGGCGACGTCCGCTTCGTTTTCATCGGAGAGATCGGCGCGGCCGTATTTGCCGGTCAGGATGCCGCCGCCCAGCGGAGACCAGGGCAGTACGCCAAGTCCCAGCGCTTGCGCCATGGGCAGAAGCTCGTGCTCCACGGTTCTTTCCACCAGGCTGTATTCGATCTGCAGCGCAACCAACGGCGACCAGCCGCGCAGGTCGGCGAGGGTCTGCAGCTCCGCCACGCGCCAGGCCGGCGTATTGCAGATGCCCAGATAGAGGATTTTTCCTGCGCGCACCAGATCGTCCAGCGCGCGCATGACTTCATCCGGCCTGGTAGTGAAATCCCACGCGTGGACGTACATCAGATCGATGCGATCCGTGTTCAGCTGGCGCAGGCTGGTTTCGACCGAGCGCACGAGATTGAAGCGGTGGTTGCCGCCGGAGTTGATATTGGCCAAGTCGCGGGCCATCGTGAACTTCGTGCCAATTACGAGCTGGTCGCGCTTGCCTTTCACAAAGCTGCCGAGAATGCGCTCGGAGGCGCCGTTCGTGTAGTTGACTGAAGTGTCGATGAAGTTGCCGCCGCGATCCACGTAGGCATCAAAGATGCGTCGTGCTTCTGCGTCATCGGCGCCCCAGCCCCAATCGGAGCCGAAGGTCATCGTCCCGAGCGACAGCGGCGAGACCCGCAGGCCGGAGCGTCCGAGAAGGCGGTAGTGGTTGAGTGAGGTCGGTGTGGTCATGGTCGTTTTCTCCGTATGAAGATGATTGAGTTGAGTGGCTTCCTGCGTAGAGCCGGTTCAAAAGCACTCTTCGCCTTGGGTCCATTCTCTTGATTTCAGGGAGAGCACCGGTAGACGGAATTTCCGGTAAGCTTGCACGATCGTCCGAGATCGCTGAAAAGAGCGCCCTCGCTAGCCAAAATCCGTGGAATGGAAACCCATGAGCCAGTCCGAGCTGTTCAGGAACGCCGTCGCGCGCCATGCCTTGACTGACGGCACGTTTGAATGCGCCCTTCCCGGCGTGAAGCTAATCCGCTGTTCGGCGCCGACCATGCCGATGCCGGTCATCTACGAGCCGACCGTCTGTTTCGTTGCACAAGGGCGCAAGCGCGCCTCGCTGGGCGCCAGTATTTTTCACTACGACCCGGCCAGCTATCTGGTGGCATCGGTCGGGCTTCCTGTGGTGGGCACGGTCGTCGAGGCGACCCAGGAGCATCCGTACCTGAGTCTGCAACTCGACCTCAATTCACCGGAACTAACGGAGCTGGCGTTGAGGCATCCGCGTCAGGCCGGGAAGGGTGGCCTCTCTGCAGGTCTGACCCTCAATGAAATGACCGCGGGCCTTCTCGATGCCGCCACACGCCTCGTGACGTTACTGGATACGCCTGATGACATCGAGGCGCTCGGACCGCTGGCGGTACGCGAGGTCTTCTATCGGCTGCTTTCCGGGCCAGGCGGCGGGGTCATTCATGCGGTCACGCAGTCCGACAGCCGGCATGGACAGATCGCCCGCGCGATCATCTGGATCAGGGCGCATTTCAAGGAAGTCTTTCGCATCGACGAGGTTGCCAGAATCGCCGGAATGAGTCGTTCGACGTTTCACGACCACTTCAAGGCCGTCACGGCAATGAGCCCGCTGGAATTCAGGAATCAGTTGAGAATGCAAGAGGCCCGTCGCCTGATGGTCGGCGATGGCCTGGATGCGGCAAGCGCGGGATATCAGGTGGGCTACGACGGTCCCTCCCAGTTTAGCCGTGACTATTCGCGCCTCTTCGGCGCCGCGCCGGCGAAGGATGCCAGCCGTTTTCGTCTGGCGGCCAAATGATTTTTTTCAGCGGGCATTGAATCGATGAACAGCCTTCGGAATGGCAGCGAGACAGTACGCCTGTTCTTTGTATTTCTCAAACTTGGCCTGACGGCATTCGGCGGACCCGTCGCGCATCTTGCCTACTTCCGGCAAGAGTTCGTCGTACGCAGAAACTGGTTCAGCGAACAGGCCTATGCGGATATCGTCGCGCTGTGCCAGTTCCTTCCCGGCCCAGCGAGCAGCCAGGTCGGCATGGCGGTCGGCATCTCGCGCGCCGGTATTCCTGGAGCCATCGCGGCCTTCATGGGGTTTACCTTGCCCTCGGCGCTTGCACTGGTCCTGTTCGCGATCGGATTGAGTCACTTCAGCGCCCAGTTGGGCGTGGGCTGGATACACGGTCTAAAAGTCGTGGCGGTATCGGTGGTGGCGCAGGCGCTATGGGGAATGAGCAGGACGCTCGCGCCAGACATGAAACGCGCCGTGATGGCCGGGGTCGCTGCCGCCGTCGTCCTGACGGCGCCGTCGTCAATCGGGCAGGTCGCCGCAATTGCCATCGGCGGCTTGTACGGGTTCGCGTTTCTCGCAACACCAACCGCGCCCCACGACGCGAGACTGCATGTCACGATCAGCCGTACCACAGGCATCGCAAGTCTGTTCCTTTTTATCGGTTTCCTGATCATCTTGCCGATCATCGCCGAAGGATCCGGCATCTATGCACTGAAGCTGTTCAGCGGCTTCTATCGCGCCGGCGCCTTGGTGTTTGGCGGCGGCCACGTCGTGCTGCCGCTGCTGCAAGCCGAAGTCGTGCCGGCCGGATGGGTGTCGAACGACGCATTCCTCGCCGGTTACGGCGCGGTGCAGGCTGTTCCCGGCCCTCTCTTCACGTTCGCCACGTTCCTGGGAGCGATATCTTCGCAAACGCCGAATGGATGGACGGGCGCGGCAATCGCGACGTTTGCCATCTTCTTGCCGGCCTTCCTGTTGATCGTCGCTTTCGCGCCGTTCTGGGAGTCGCTGCGTCGATACGGGGCCGTGCGAAGGGCGATGCTGGGCATCAACGCCGCCGTGGTCGGGATACTCCTGGCGGCATTCTACAATCCCGTCTGGAGCAACGGCATCCGGTCCTGGAACGATTTCTGGCTCGGACTCGCCGCCTTTTTGTTGCTGGCGTTCGGGAAGTGGCCGCCGTGGCTTGTCGTCCTCTGCACGGCTGTTGCTGCCGGACTACTCTCGGCATAGCGCGCTCCCACCATCGGCTTGATGCAACGCATCAACGCCGTGTCATCACGCAACAGCCCCTGATCGTTTTCGGGACAAGCAATCACGCTTTTGGGACAAGCGCCGTCGGCGACGAATCAAGCGCGCAGAGCTCATGCAGAATCCGGGCATACGGTGATACACCGCATCTACATGGAGTCTGTATGGAAACTGCCTCAACCAGCCGTGCCGCCATTCCGGCCGCGCGCACGCAATCTGTCCGTCATATGCCGATCGGTCTGTTCGGCTCCGTCATGAGCATCGCCGGCCTTGCGCTGGCCTGGCGTCTGGCCGGCAAGGCCTACGGCGTCAACATCGCCGTGTCCGAGACCATCGGTGTCGTCGCACTGGCGCTGTTCGTCGTGCTGGCGCTGTCCTATCTCGGCAAGCTGATTCTGCATCCGGAAATCGTCAAGGCGGAGTTCGCACATCCTGTCAGCGGCAGCTTCTTCGGCACCGTCGGCATCAGCATCATGCTGCTCTCGAGCGTGATCGGCAGCTACAACAGCACAGCGCAACTGGTGGTCTGGTGCATCGGCACCCTCATCACGCTGGCGCTGAGCGTGCTCATGATCTCGCGCCTGCTGAACGGCAACGCCGCCCCGGCGAGCGCGGTGCCGGCTTGGCTGATCGGCGGCGTCGGCAGTCTCGACATCGTGGTCACGGGCGGCAGCTTTACCGCGAGCTGGACGCATGAGGTGAATCTGTTGGCGGCCGCCATCGGCAGCGTCAGCGCGATTGTTTTCTTCATCCTGATTTTTTCGCGCCTGATTCATCACGATCCGCTCGGCGCCGCCATGCGTCCGTCGAAGATGATCCTGATGGCGCCGTTCGCGGTCGGCTTCATCGCTTACGTCAACCTGGCGCAGAAGGTGGACATGTTCGCCGCGCTGCTGTTCTACTTCGGCCTGTTCCTGTTTGCGATCATCCTGTACCGCCTGCTGGTCAAGCCGGCGCCGTTCTCGTCGACATGGTGGGGCATCGGCTTCCCGATGGCGGCCATGACCAATGCGGCGTTCATCTACGCCGGTGCAGTGGGAGGGAAGGGGTTGGGATTCATCGCGGCGCTGCTGCTGTTTGTGCTGACGACCTCGATCATCGTGCTGTCCTTCCGCACGCTGCACGCCTTGCTTACCGGACGCTTGCTGAGCGCATAGTGCGGTCTCAGTCTCAGGTACGCTCCGCGCGAAAACCGTCTCTGTAAGTTTTCGGCGTGGTGTTCAGCTGACGCGAAAAGATCATGCGCATCTGTGTCGCGTTGCTGAAGCCGCAGCGGAACGCCACCGTCTTCAGCGGCACGTCGGTTTCCTCCAGCAGCTTACGCGCGAAGTCGATGCGGACCTGTTCGACGAACACCGACGGCGTCACGTTTGCATGCTTGGCAAAGGCGCGTGAAAAGGTGCGGCGGCTGACCCCCACCGCATCGGCGATTTCTTCAATGGTGAGGGCGTCGCTGATGTGGTCGGTCACGTATTTCAGCACCTTGGCCACCAGCGAATCCTCATTCGGTCCGACCGCAAGATAAGGGCTGTATTGCGACTGTCCACCCTCGCGGCGGATGTAGACGATCAGCCGTTTGGCCACCTTGATGGCGAGCTCGTGACCCCAGTCTTCGGCCACCAGCGCCAGGCACAGATCGATGCCGGCGGTGACGCCGCCGCAGGTAAACAGATTGCCGTCGCGCACGAAGATCTTGTCGGGCCGGACGTTCAGTTCGGGGAATTGTCTGGCGAGACGCTCGGCATGATCCCAATGCGTGGTCACTTCGCGACCGGTCAGCAATCCGGCGTGGCCCAGCAGGAAGACGCCGTTGCAGACCGCGCCGAATTTCGCGGCGCCGCGCGCGCGGTCATTCAGCCAGTCCATGAAGGCGGGATCGGGCCGGTATTCCGGTACGCGCGGCCCGCCTGCCACCAGCAGCAAGTCGCTGTCGGCGTGGAAATTCGGATAGTCGACATGGACCCGGAACTCCATCCCGCTGGAGCACATGACGCTGTCCGGCCGTTCGCCCACCAGCGTAATCTGGTAATGATCCTTGGCCGGCAGCAACAGGTTGGCCTCCGAGAACACATCCAGGGGGCCAGCCACGTCCAGCGCTTGTACGCCGTCAAAGACAACCAGGGTCAGCTTCTTCATCACATCGTTCCTTGCGGCTCAGCATGCCGTGTTTTTATTGTTGGCCCAGCGCGCGCATGCGGCCGGGGTCCAACTTTATCAGGAAATCCCGGCGTTTCTATCTTGCTTCCCTTCATTTCTCCCAACCGCGCGGACGCGACAATTCAAAGTTGGCGTCGCTGCGCGTGCGGCCATACCAGTCGCCGCCCATTCGCGCCAGCAAATTGAGTTTGACCGGGTCGGGCAGTTGCTTGTCGTTGAGGATGCTCTCGTCGAAATGCGCGGCCAGCACGCGGCCCAGCAGGATGTGGCAAGACGGCGCGTCGGCGGGATAGGGCGTGCAGCTGACCAGTTCGCATTCGAGGCTGACCGGCGCTGCCGCGACGCGCGCGGGCCGCACCAGTGTCGACGGTGCGGTGGCGACGCCGCAGCGCTCGAATTCGCTGACGTCGGCGTCGTATGAGAACGAGGTTTCGTTCATGGCGTCGGCCATGTCGAAGCCGACCAGGTTCACCACCAGCTGGCCGGTCTCTTGTGCATTGCGCACGGTGTCCTTGATGCCGCCGTCGCGTTGCACCAGCGGCGAAATCATCACCGTCGGCGGCTTGCCCGTGATCATCTGGAAGAAGCTGAACGGCGCCAGATTGCTCACGCCCGCCGCCGACACGGTGGACACCCAGGCCACCGGCCGCGGGATGACGGCCGAGGCCAGCCAGCTATACGCCTGGCGCGGATCAACCTGGGAAAAATCAAGAAACATGCAGACTCCATTGTTGGCAAGGGTGGGCGCACAGGACGTTTGGCGGCGCGGCATCGTATACTCTAGCCCAATATTCCCCGATGGCGTGCGCGCAAGCCGCAGCGCCGTCCTCCGGCAAATACATGCAATGACCTTTTCCAGCCTCGCAGTACAACTGATCAACGGCCTTGCCGACGCCTCCGCCATGTTCCTGGTGGCGGCCGGCCTGTCGCTGATTTTCGGCGTCACGCGCATCGTCAATTTCGCCCACGGCTCGTTCTACATGCTCGGCGTATTCATCGCCTATACGCTGGTGAGCCTGATCGGCGCCAGCGGCGTCGGCTTCTGGAGCGCGGTGCTGCTGTCGGCCTGCGTGGTGGCGCTGCTCGGCGCGCTGGTCGAGATCACCATCCTGCGCCGCATCTATCGCGCACCCGAGCTGTTCCAGTTGCTGGCGACATTTGCGGTGGTGCTGGTGCTGAAAGACGCCGCCCTCTACCTGTGGGGGCCGGAAGACCTGTTCGGTCCGCGCGCCCCCGGCCTGGCCGGCTCGGTGGAGCTCCTCGGACGTCGCCTGCCGCAATACGACCTGGTGCTGATCGTCATCGGCCCGGTCGTGCTTGGTCTGTTGTGGCTGCTGCTCAACCGCACGCGCTGGGGCACACTGATCCGCGCGGCGACCCAGGATCGCGAAATGGCCGGTGCGCTCGGCATCAACCAGTCATGGCTGTTCACCGGCGTGTTCGCGCTCGGCTGCTTCCTCGCCGGCCTGGGCGGCGCGCTGCAGGGGCCGCGCATCCCGGCCACCCTGGCGCTCGACCTGGAAACCATCGGCAACGCCTTCGTGGTGGTGGTCGTCGGCGGCATGGGTTCAATCGGCGGCGCCTTCCTGGCGGCCTTGCTGATCGCCGAAATCAAGGCGCTGTGCGTGGCCTTCGGCCAGATCTCGATTGGCGGGGTCGTGGTCTCGCTGTCCAAGTTGACGCTGGTGGCCGAGTTCCTCGTCATGGCGCTGATCCTGGTGCTACGACCCTGGGGCCTGCTCGGCAAGCCGCAGGTCGCCAATCGTGTCGCCGGTCCGCCCGAGGTGCCGCTGCGCCCGGCAAACACCCTGCAGCGCCGTGTTGGCGTGGCCGGGTTTGTCTTGCTGCTGGCAGCGCCGCTGCTGGCCGGTAGCTTCCCTTACCTGAGCGTGTTGCTGGTGGAAATCCTGATCGCCGTGCTGTTCGCCGCCAGCCTGCATTTCATCATGGGGCCGGGCGGCATGCATTCCTTCGGTCATGCCGCGTATTTCGGCTTGGGCGCCTATGCGGCGGCGCTGGTGTTGACCGGCCTGCACCTGCCGATGGAAGTGGCGCTCATCGCCGGCCCGCTGGCGGGCGCAGTCGGTGCGCTGCTGTTCGGCTGGTTCTGCGTGCGGCTGTCGGGCGTCTACCTGGCGATGCTGACGCTGGCGTTCGCGCAGATCGTCTGGGCCATCGTGTTCCAGTGGGACGAGGTCACCGGCGGCAGCAACGGCCTGGTCGGCATCTGGCCTTCGGCCTGGGCGGCATCGCCGACAGCTTTTTACTATCTGGCGCTGGCGTTCAGCGTGGCGGGCGTGTTGCTGCTACGGCGCGTGCTGTTTGCGCCGTTCGGCTACGCCATGCGCGCCGGCCGCGATTCGCCATTGCGCGCCGAAGCGATCGGCATCGACGTCAAGCGCGTGCAATGGATGGCCTTCATTGTTGCCGGCTTGTTCTGCGGCATGGCCGGTGCGTTGTTTGCGTTTTCCAAGGGCAGCATTTCACCGGAAGCGATCAGCGTGAGCCGCTCGGTCGACGGCCTCGTGATGGTCATGCTGGGCGGCATCCAGACGCTGTTCGGGCCGGTGGCCGGTGCGGCCGTGTTCACCTGGCTGCAGGACGTGATCGCGCGCGAGACGGATTACTGGCGCGCCCTGCTGGGAGCGGTCATCCTGGCGCTGGTGCTGTTGTTCCCTGCAGGTATCGCCGGCTTCTCCAGCAGATGGCGCAAGAACCCAGGGGAGGCCGCATGAGCCTGCTGCAAGTACGCGACCTCGGCAAGAGTTTTGGCGGCGTCAAGGCGCTGGACGGCGTGTCCTTCGACCTGCCTGAAGGCCAGTTGCTGGCCCTGCTGGGGCCGAACGGCGCCGGCAAGTCGACCTGTTTCAATATCCTCAACGGCCAGTACAAGCCCGACGCCGGCACGGTGCACTTCGACGGCCGCGAGATCAGCAATGCGCGCAGCAGCATGCAGCCGCGCGATGTCTGGCGTCTGGGCGTCGGCCGCACCTTCCAGATCTCCGCCGCCTTCAGCTCCCTGACCGTCGTCGAAAACATCCAGATGGCGCTGATCTCGCGCGAGCGCAAGGTGTTCAGCCTGTGGCGTCCGGCGGCCAGCAGGTATCGCGATGAAGCGATGGAACTGCTGGCCACGGTCGGTATGGCCGCACAGGCGCAGCGTCCCTGCGGCGTATTGGCTTACGGCGACGTCAAGCGCGTCGAGCTGGCGATCGCGCTGGCCAACCGTCCGCGCCTGCTGCTGATGGATGAGCCCACCGCCGGCATGGCGCCGGGTGAGCGCAACGAACTGATGGCGCTGACCAAGGAGCTGGTGGTCGAGCGCAAGCTCTCGGTGCTGTTTACCGAGCACAGCATGGACGTGGTGTTCGCCTTCGCCGATCGCATGATCGTGTTGGCGCGCGGCCGCATCATCGCGCAAGGTGACGGCGAAACCATCCGCAATCATCCGCAGGTGCAGGAGGTGTATCTGGGCACCGGCAAGACATTCGAAAAGGAAGCGCGATGAGCGGCGTGCAGACGGACAGCCTGTTGCGTGTCGAGAATCTCAACGCCTGGTACGGCCAGGCCCACATCCTGTTCGACGTCGGCCTGGAAGTCCGGCGCGGCGAAGTGGTGGCGCTGATGGGCCGCAACGGCGCCGGCAAGTCGACCACGATGAAGGCCGTCATGGGATTGCTCGATCGCGCCGACGGCAAGGTCGTGTTTCGCGGCCAGGATATCAGCCGTACGCAGCCGCACAAGATCGCGCGCATGGGCATGGGTTACGTGCCGGAAGACCGGCGCATCTTTTCCGAGCTGAGCGTGCTCGAGAATCTCGAAGTCGGCCGCCAGCCGCCGCGGCCCGATGCCTTCGTGTGGACGCCGCAGCAATTGTTCGAGTTGTTCCCCAATCTCGGTGAAATGCCGCAGCGCGCCGGCGGCCACATGAGCGGCGGCGAGCAGCAGATGCTGACCGTCGCGCGCACGCTGATGGGCAATCCTTACCTGGTGCTGCTGGACGAGCCGTCCGAAGGCGTGGCGCCGGTGATCGTCGAACAGATGGCCGACATGATCCTGCGCCTGAAGCAGGCCGGCATGGCGATCCTGCTGTCGGAACAGAACCTGCATTTCGCCGGCCTGGTCAGTGACCGCGCCTACATCCTCGAAAACGGCCACATCCGCTACCAGGGCACCATGCAGGAACTGGCGCGCGATGACGCCGTGCGCCGCGCTTACCTGGCAGTGTAGTGACGCCAAACTGCGTATACTTGAGGCCATGACTACGCCCACTTCCTCCGCTTCCCCCTCAGAAATTTCTGCCGCCTCCGTGCAGCGCCACGTCGTCGTCATCGGCGCCGGCGCGGTGGGGTTGATGAGCGCGCTGCATGCGCTCGACCAGGGTTTGCAGGTGACCATCGTCGATCCGGGGCAGCCGGGTGGCGAGCATGCCTCGAGCTACGGCAACGCCGGCTGGCTGTCTTCGCATTCGGTGCTGCCGCCTTCCGAGCCTGGCGTGTGGAAGAAGGTGCCGGGTTTCCTGGCGGATCCGCTGGGGCCGCTATCGGTGCGCTGGCGCTACCTGCCGCGCACCTTGCCGTGGCTGTTGCGCTATCTGGTGGCCGGTTCCACGACAGCGCGCATCAGCGCGGCTGCGGCGGCATTGCGGCCGCTGCTGCAGGGCGCGGCGCCGCTGCACAAGAAAATCGCGGACCGCGCCGGCGTCGGCGACCTGATCGACCTTGGCGGTCTGCTGCACATCTATCGTTCGCGCGAGCACTTCGAAACCGACGCGCGGGGCTGGGGCATTCGCCGCAAGCTTGGCATCGGCTGGCAGGAATTGTCTGCGCAGGAACTGCACGCACGCGAACCGGACCTTGATCCGTCCTACGGTTTCGCCGTGCTGATTCCGGAAGCCGGGCATTGCCGCAATCCCGGTGCGTACATCGCGGCGTTGGCGGCGCATGCCTGCGCACGCGGCGCGCGTCTGAAGGCGACGACGGCAACAGGTTTTCGTTTTGAAGGGAAGAAACTGGTGGGGGTGCAGACCGACGCCGGTGACATCGTTTGCGACGCCGCCGTCATCGCCGCCGGCGCGCAGTCGAAAGCATTGGCCGCGCAAGCCGGCGACAAGGTGCCGCTGGAAACCGAGCGCGGCTACCACGCCATGGTGCTCGCGCCCGAAGGCCGGCCGCGCACCCCGATGATGATCATGGACCGCAAGGTCATCGCCACGCAGACGCAAGAGGGCTTGCGCGTGGCGGGACAGGTCGAGATTGCGTCCTTCGATGCCGCGCCGGACTGGCGGCGCGCCGCGATCATGCGCGACCTCGCATTGAGTTTGTTCCCGGCGCTGCCGCGCGACTTGCCTGTGAATCGTGTGCGTTACTGGCTGGGACGTCGTCCCAGCATGCCGGACGGCTTGCCCTGCATCGGCCCGTCGTCGCGCAGCGCCGACATCATCCACGCCTTCGGCCACGGCCATATCGGACTCGGATCATCGGCGCGTACCGGGCGCCTGGTCGGGCAGTTGCTGGCGGGGCAGTTGCCCGAGATTGACATGGCGCCGTTCAGTGCGCAGCGCTTCTGATTCCGTCGCTCTGCCGTGCCGGTTTCAATTGAGACAGGTCAGGAATTTCTCCCTCCGCCAGCCGCACGGCGCTTGGCCGGCGGGGGAGGGGATAAAGGCGCTACTTTGCCAGATGCAGGGAGTGCCCGTTTTTGGAGCGAGAGCTGAGGAACTTCTCGGCGAAATAAATCAGCATGATATTGAGTCCGATGGTGCCAAACAGCAGGTAGGTCTGATTCGGAACGTAGCCAAAGCTGCATAAGCGATAGGCAACGATCTGGCCGAACAGCGAACACAGGATCAGATTTCTTCCACAGAACCGGAAGACCAGAAATTCCACCGCACCGGCGGCCAGGCCTGTCACCAGCACGGCAAAAAGCAAGAACAGGAACGAGCCCGGATAGAAGCAGAAGGCGACGATTCCTGGCAGGCTGATGAAGTGATTCTTGGTGCTGTCCATCGTGAGGTACGGCGACGTGATCAGATTCAGGTCATAGAAGCTGGTGCTGCTTTCGGTATAGCGCTCAGCCCAGGCCTGCCGCCATAAATCCCAGCCCAGCGCATCGTGGCTGGAGACTGCCAGGACGCCTTCAATTCCTACCCATCGATCTACAAACAGTGGCGGTGCCATGTTCAGGCTGACGGAAATGCTGCGCTCGGTGGACAATGCGGCTTCGCCTTGCTGATGCACCGACGGGGCACTCATCAGAGCAAGTATTGAGCCTTCGGAACGCAGGTAATTGACGGTCAGTACGGACCCGACAAACAGCACGACGAACGCGCAGGCAATGACGCCGAAAAACTGGAGGCGGCTGCGCACGCCGCGAAAGCGCAGATTCACCATGAGACCGTAGAACAGTGCACTGGTATTGAGGATCATGCCACGGCTCAGCAGCGACACATTGGTCAGGCAGCTTTCCAGCAGCGAAATCAGGGCCAGCGACAGCGTACGTTTCTGATTGACGACATATTCAAACTTGAACATCAGCGCCGCGAACGCAGAAAGTCCGAACAGCAGCAGCCATTTGTAAATGCCGCTCATATGGAATGGCAGGATCGTCTGCGCCACTTCGCCACGCTGATAAATGCCGAAATAAAGATTGCTGAGGCCAATAAAAGCGGCCAGCAAGAAATAACCCAGCCATAGTATCTTCCGGTGCTTGCAATAAAAGGCATACAAGCCGGGCTGGTAAATACTGCCGTCATGCTTGTCGGCATAATGGAAATAGCGTTGCCGTAGCAGCGACGCCAGGATCAGCCCCAGCATGCCGCATGACGCGACCAGCAGGCCGCGGTCAAAGGCCGCGCCGGAGTGGTCGAACGTACCGACCGCTTCGCTGAACTGACCTTTCGTGAATATGATGCGCAAGGTCAGCTTGAGCCAGAATCCGAGCCAAAAGAAGACACCGATGAAGGCATCGAAGAAGATCGCCTTTTTTCGGAATCCCATTGCCAGCAAGGCATTCGCGAGAAGCGAGAAAAGCAGGTAGACGTACCAGTGGCCCGCATAGAAGCCGAGCGCGTAGACGGAGCTGCTTCCGGTCGCAAGGGCGAACGCGATGAGCAGCACTGTGGGGAAATTTAATTGCCGTGATTCAGGTGAATGCATGCAGGACCATAGTGGAATTCATTTATGTAGCGACAATATGGTGATGCTTACAGGGTGCGGAACATATCCCGACGTACTCTTCTGAAGTACGAACCAGCTAGGTTTTGGAGAGATAGTATTTGTAATGTTGCATTATTTACAACTTCGCATCTGCGTATGCGGGCGCGTAGTCCTTGATTGGCTAAGCACCAGCTATCCTATAGGCAGTGAAAACAGGGATTTAGTTCCGGGCGCTCGATGTTGCGGCTACCGGAGCATGGCAACGCCGGAGCTCAAAGATGAAGAGAGCGGGAAGGCGACCGACCGCGCTTCCGCAGAAATTAGTTCAGATAAGCCAAAAATTCCTCCGCCGCCACCGGCCGTGCGAAGAAATATCCCTGCACTTCATCACAGCCCCAGTCCTTCACCAGGCCCATGATCTCTTCGGTCTCGACGCCTTCGGCGACGATACGGTAGTCGAGGTCTTTGGCCAGCGCGATGATGGAGCGCACGATGCGCTGGTCGCGCTGGTTGGCGTGGACATTGCGGATCAGCGATTGATCCAGCTTGACCGTGGTCGCCGGCACATATTGCAGGTAGGAGAAATTGCTGTAGCCGGTGCCGAAGTCGTCGAGCGCAATGCTCATGCCAAGGCTGCGGATGTCATGCAAGGTCTGCAATACCTTTTCGCTGTTCATCCACAAGCCTTCGGTGCATTCGATCTCGATCTGCGACGGTGAAATGTCGTAGCGATTACACAGTTCGGCCAGGCGGGCGCAAATGTTGGGCTCTTCCAGGTTGCGCGCCGAGACGTTGAGCGCGATCTTCGGACGTTTGCCGATCGCGGCCCAGGCACGCATCTGCCTGAACGCGCTTTCCAGCACCCAGTCGGTCACGGGTTTGACCAGCGCGGTCTTTTCCACCAGCGGAATGAACTCAGCCGGCGAAATCGCACCGAGTTCGGCGTGCGTCCAGCGCAGCAGCGCTTCGGCGCTGTGACAGGTATTGCTGGCGAGATCCAGCTTTGGTTGAAACACCAGGCGGAATTCATCGGCATGCAGCACCTGCGGAATATCGTTCAGCAAGCGGAATGCGCGCCGGTGGGTGTCGTCTTCCTGCTCGTTGTAGATCGACCAGCGGCGTTGCTCGCTCTGAGCCTGCTTGATCGCCGCCAGCGCCTTGCGCGGCGCATCGAGCACGCCTTCGCGGTCGGTGTTGAAGCTCACCATCCCGGCGTTGAGCGCCAGGTTCAACGGAATGTTCTGGATATGCAGCGGTGCATCGAAGGCGTCGTCCATGCCGCCCAGCACCGTGTGGAAATTCTCCACGTCATGCGCATGTGACAGCAGCGCGAAGCGCGTGCCGACGATGTGGAACACCGTCGCATGTTCATGCATCATCGTTTGCAGGCGTCGCCCGGTATTGCGCACCAGTTCATCGTAGGCCGCTGCGCCGAGCGCGCTGGCAATGTCATGCGCGGCAGCGGCGTCGGGCATGTCGAGATAGACCAGCGCCCGTTTTTCGGCGACGCCCATGGCAGCCAGCAGGTCGAGCTCATCGGCCAGCTGATGCGAATTGGCCATGCCGGAAATCGGATCGAGCCGGTCGACTGCGCGGCGCAGCGACAAGTGCGACATCACCAGCGAGGCCAGGCGTTGCAACTGGGCGCGGTCGTCTTCGCTCATCGTGCGCGGCACCTTGTCGGCGATACAGAAGCTGCCGATGGCGTGGCCGTCGGCGGTCAGCAGCGGCGCGCCGGCATAGAAGCGCACCGCGCTCGGACCGGTCACCAGCGGGAAATCGCGGAAGCGCGGATCGAGGTGGGTGTCTTCGATCACCATCGGTTCGGCAGTGCGGATGGTGTAGTCGCAGAACGATTCCTTGCGCGGCGTCTCGCGCATGGTCATGCCGACGCTGCGCTTGATCCACTGGCGCTCGCCGTCAATCAGCGAGATGAAGGCCATCGGCACCTTGAAATGGCGCGCCGCCAGGTGGGTGATGTGTTCCAGTCCGTCCGCAACCTTGCTGTCGAGCACGGCCAGCGCATCAAGTTGTCGCAAGGCCAGAATGCGCTCTGTTTCTCGGGTATCCATTACTGCTGCCTGTAGGTAATTTTTATGATGGGTGCATAGCTATGCATTGGTAGGCATGCCAGCCTGCGCCGGCTGCAACCCCCTCGCAACCGTACTGACCGCACATGATAGCGGTTGCCGAAAAAACAAGCATGACGCCACCCAATTTCTCTGAAGAAAGCATGTGCTTTCATCCACTCAGGAAAAGCCCGATATTCGCCCGCACCGATTTATCTGAAAATCTGTTCACCCACTAGAAACATCCAGCAGTCCCGGCAGTCCCCTCACACAACCCCAAGGGAGAACAACATGAAAAACTGGAAAATCGGCGTACGCCTCACTATCGGTTTTGGCATCGTCCTGGCACTGCTGGTCGCCGGAGCAACATTCGGCCTGCGCCAGGTCGCCAAGCTGAACGATCGTGTCGAATTCATCACATCGGTCGATGAAGGTAAATTGTTGGCGCTGAGCAAGGTTCAGTTCGCCGTCGGCCTGCGCGCCATCGCGGCCCGCAACCTGGTGCTGGTGACTGACCCGGCGCAGCAAAAAGGCGACATCGAACTGATCACCAAAGCACAGAAAGACATCGACAGCGGCATGCAGGAATTGACCGCATTGACGAAGAACCCGGCTGACGCCACTGCCAAGGAGCGCGAGATGCTCGAACAGCTGCGCGCACTGGAAGGCAAATACCTGCCAATCGCCACCAAGATCGGCGCATTGGCCACAACCCAGCAGACTGAAGCAGCCAAGGCATCGCTGGTCGCCGACTGCATGCCGCTGCTCAAGCAAGTGATCGCCCATATCAACGAATTCAACGTCGTGATGCGTACCAGCGCCACCGAGAGCGTTACTGCAGCGCAAGAAGCCTACGAAGTGTCGAAGTGGACCATGCTGGCCTTGAGCGCGGTCTCGCTGCTGCTCGGTTCGCTGATCGCCTGGTGGCTGACCCGCTCGATCTCGCGTCCTCTGAAGGAAGCCGTGACGATTGCACAAAACGTCAGCGCCGGTGACCTGACCAGCACCATCACGGTCGACAGCAAGGATGAACTGGGTCAGCTGAAACTGGCTCTCAAGGAAATGAACGACAACCTGCTGCGCATCGTCGGCGACGTCCGTCACGGCACCGACACCATTGCGACTGCCTCGAGCGAAATCGCCACCGGCAATCTGGACCTGTCGTCCCGTACTGAACAGCAAGCCGGCTCCCTGCAGGAAACCGCTTCGGCGATGGAAGAACTGACCGCCACCGTCAAGCAAAACGCCGAGAACGCACAACAAGCCAACAAGCTGGCGACAACAGCCTCCGACATCGCCGTCAAGGGTGGCGCAGTGGTGGCCCGTGTGGTGGAAACCATGGCCTCGATCAACGAGTCGTCGAAGAAAGTGGTCGACATCATCGGCGTCATCGACGGCATTGCTTTCCAGACTAACATCCTTGCGCTCAACGCCGCAGTGGAAGCGGCACGTGCAGGTGAACAAGGGCGCGGTTTTGCGGTGGTCGCTTCGGAAGTGCGCAGCCTGGCCCAGCGTTCGGCTTCGGCAGCAAAGGAAATCAAGCAACTGATCGGTACTTCGGTCGAAAAGGTCGATGCCGGCGCAGCGCTGGTTGACGAAGCCGGCGCCACCATGGGCGAGATCCTCGACAGCATCCAGCGCGTCACCGGCATCATGGGCGACATCAGCTCGGCCAGCGACGAACAGACCCGCGGCATCGAACAGATCAACCACGCCATCGCCCAGATGGATCAGGTAACGCAACAAAACGCCGCGCTGGTGGAAGAAGCCGCCGCTGCTGCAGCGTCGATGCAAAGCCAGACCAGCAGCCTGGCCGAACTGGTCAGCGTGTTCAAGCTCGACGATCAGCACATGGAATACGCAACAGAACAGGCAGCGCCGGCCCTGGCCTTGAACACAAGCCGCAACGTCGTGTCGTCCAAAGCGGCCCAGGTGCATCACCTGCCCAAGCCAGCCAGCGCACCGGCCTTGTCGCTGGACAACCTGAGCTACGCCGCGTAATTCGGAATACGGAATGCGGAAGACGCTGAAAGCAGGTCAATGAATTTGTAGTGGGGGTAGTAGCTGTAAGCAGCAAGCAGTTCTGTAGTGGGGTGAGGGAGTGAGGTGCAGCATGCGCAAGCAAGGCCTCATGAACCGACGTGATGAACGTCGGTGCAGGCGGTTCGCAGCGATGCGATCCGCCTTTTTTTATTTCTGCCGGAACAACGGAAGAAAATCAGCGCGGCAGGTTGCCCAGCGGCAGCGCGGTCTTGTACTTGACCTGCTTGAGCGCGAAGCTGGAGCGGATGTTCTTGATGCCGGGGATCTTGGTCAGGTGGTCCAGCACGAAATGCTCAAGCGCCTGCAGGTCCGGCACCACCAGGCGCAACAGATAATCTTCGTCGCCGGTCATCAGGTAAACCTCCATGACTTCGTCGAAGGCGCTCACCGCTTCTTCGAACTGCGCCAGCGTGGCCGACTCCTGTTTCTCCAGGCTGATCTTGATGAAGACATTGACCTTGAGCCCGAGCAGGTGCGGATTGCCCAGCGCGACGTAACGCGAGATGATGCCTTCGTTCTCCAGCCGCTTGACGCGCGCCAGCGTCGGCGACGGAGAAAGGTTAATCTTGGAAGATAGTTCGAGATTACTCAGCGCGCTGTTTTGCTGCAGCATGCTCAGAATACGTAAATCGATGGCGTCGAGTTCCATATGCAGAATTTATCTCCGTGAATTTTGTGTGGGCGGCATTTTGTGCTGTTTATTGTATGCCAAAGCGTCGATTTCAGTGACTCATGCGGCCTGCTCAGGCGTACAGTCGTCAATTCACTCAGGAGGAGACCAGAAAGTGGATCTGTCATCAGCTAGCGGCATCGCCAAAGACATCGATATCGACGCACAAGAAACCCAGGAATGGCTGCAGGCGCTGCAAGGCGTATTGCAGGAAGTCGGACCCGACCGCGCGCGCTTTCTGCTGTCGCGCATGTCGGCCGCCGCCCAGCAATGGGGCATCAACTGGCGCGACGCCCGCAACACCCCTTACATCAACACCATTCGCCCCGAGCAGGAGCCTCCCTTCCCGGGCGGTTCCGACGCCCAGGCGATTGAAGAACACCTGGCCTCGGTCATGCGCTGGAACGCGCTGGCGATGGTGGTGCGCGCCAACCGCGCCTACGGCGAACTGGGGGGCCACATTGCCAGCTACGCCTCCGCCGCCGACCTGTTCGAAGTCGGGTTCAACCATTTCTTCCGCGCGCGCGACGAGCAGTTCGCCGGCGATCTGGTCTACTTCCAGCCGCATTCGGCGCCCGGCATTTATGCCCGCGCGTTCCTCGAAGGCGCACTGACCGAAGACGACCTCGGCTTCTATCGCCGCGAGATCGAAGCCAAGAAACACGGCAAGCAAGGCCTGTCGTCGTATCCGCATCCGTGGCTGATGCCGCACTTCTGGCAGTTTCCGACCGGCTCGATGGGCATCGGCCCGATCAATGCAATTTACCAGGCGCGTTTCCTGCGCTACCTCGAACATCGCGGCCTGTTGCAAGACCAGGGCCGCAAGGTGTGGGGCGTGTTCGGCGACGGCGAAATGGACGAGCCGGAATCGCTGGCCGCCCTGAGTCTTGCCTCGCGTGAAAAACTCGACAACCTGATCTTCGTGGTCAACTGCAATCTGCAGCGCCTGGACGGTCCGGTGCGCGGCAACGGCCACATCGTCGACGAGCTGGAGACCATCTTCGCCGGCGCCGGCTGGAACGTTGTCAAGCTGCTGTGGGGTTCGGACTGGGACAGCCTGTTCGCACGCGACAAGGACGGAGAACTGATCGATGCGCTCAACCGCACCGTCGACGGCCAGTTGCAGACCTTCGCCGCCAACGACGGCGCGTTCAATCGCGAGCACTTCTTCGGCCAGACCGCCGGCACGCGCCGCATCGCCGAGACGCTCACCGACGAAGAAATCAATCGCCTGCGTCGCGGCGGCCACGACATGAAGAAGATCCATGCCGCCTACGCCGCCGCCGCCAACCATCGCGGCCAGCCGACCGTGATCCTGGCGCAGACCAAGAAGGGCTACGGCATGGGTGCGGCAGGCGAGGGCAAGATGACCACGCACCAGCAAAAGAAGCTCGACGAAGAAGTGCTGATCGCCTTCCGCAATCGCTTCAAGCTGCCGATCAGCGATGAGGAATGCAAGAATCTGGCGTTCTACAAACCGGCCGCCGGCAGCGCCGAGATGAAGCATCTGCTGGCGCGCCGCGCCTCGCTGGGCGGACGCATGCCGCGCCGCGTCGCCAACGCCGACGACAAGGCGCAATTGCGCGTGCCGGCCATCGAGACCCACGCCAAATTCGCGCTTGAGGCCGAAGGCAAGGAAATGTCGAGCACCATGGCGCTGGTGCGCATGTTGGGCAGCATGCTCAAGGACGCCGATCTTGGTCGCTATGTGGTGCCGATCGTCGCCGACGAAGCGCGCACCTTCGGCATGGCCAACCTGTTCCGCCAGGTCGGCATCTATTCTTCGCAAGGCCAGTTGTACGAGCCGGAAGACATCGGCTCCATCCTGTCCTACCGCGAAGCCAAGGATGGCCAGATCCTCGAAGAAGGCATCACCGAAGCCGGCGCGATTTCGTCGTGGACGGCGGCGGCGACCAGCTATTCGGTGCACGGCCTGCCGATGCTGCCGTTCTACATCTACTACTCGATGTTCGGCTTCCAGCGCATCGGCGACCTGATCTGGGCGGCGGCCGACCAGCGTGCGCGCGGCTTCCTGATCGGCGCCACCTCGGGCCGCACCACGCTCGGCGGCGAAGGCCTGCAACACCAGGACGGCAGCAGCCACGTGACCGCCGCCGGCATTCCGAATTGCGTGTCCTACGATCCGGCCTACGCCTACGAGATGGCGGTGATCGTCGACGACGGCATGCGTCGCATGCTGGAGCGCAACGAAGACGTGTTCTATTACGTCACCGTCACCAACGAGAACCAAGAGCAGCCGAGCTTGCCGCAAGACCGCGACGTCAAGGACGGCATCTTGCGCGGCATGTACTGCCTCGCACCGCAAGCCGACGCGCAGGTGCGCCTGCTGGCCGCCGGACCGATGCTCAAGGAAGCGCTGTCGGCTGCACGCACGCTGCAGGAGCAGTTCGGCGTCACGGCCGAGGTGTGGAGCGTCACCAGCTTCACCGAGCTGGCGCGCGACGGTATCGCCGCCGAACGCCAGGCGCGTCTGCAGCCGGGCGTGAAGAGCGTGCTTCCGTATGTCACGCAGCAGCTGCAATCCGGCAAGGCGCCCGTCATCGCCGTCAGCGACTACGTGCGCACCTTGTCCGAAAGCATCCGCGCCTACGTGCCGGCGCGCTACGTCACGCTGGGCACCGACGGTTTCGGCCGCAGCGACACGCGCGCCAACCTGCGCGACTTCTTCGAAGTCGATGCTCGCTGGATCGCCTACACCGCGCTGACCGAAGTCTTCGGCGCCGATGCAGGCAAGCTCAAGGATGCCGCCGTCAAGCTGGGCGTCGATCTGGACAAGCCTTTGTCGACCTCGGTCTGAGCGATTAGCTGCAAACGGATTCGCCGCTTACCCAAGCAGTGAAGTGAACGCCATCTGCCGCCACGAGCGCAGGTGGCGTTTTTCTTTGCTGACGTCGGCCTGACGCCGGTCTGACTTATTGTCTGACTTAGTTCGAGAAAATCCCGCCAAGGACGCGGACTTTGGCGCAAAACCCCCACCTTCCGCGCCAAGCCAGTAAAATGCTGACTTCGCCCGGCCTTGCCGCCGGCAAACACCGATTTCCACCCACTTACTTTCCCTTACTCCCCCTCAGCATGGATACTCTCCTCGCGCTCAAAGCGCTCATCATGGGCATCGTAGAAGGCCTGACCGAATTTCTGCCGATTTCTTCCACCGGACACCTGATCCTTGCCGGCAGTCTGCTCAATTTCGCCGGTCCGGGCTTCTCCAAGGAAAAGGTCGACGTCTTCGAAATCGTCATCCAGGCCGGCGCCATCCTGGCCGTGTGTTGGGAATACCGCGTGCGCATCGCCTCGGTGCTGATCGGCCTGTTTTCCGATCGCAAGGCACAGCGCCTGGTGATCAACCTGATCATCGCCTTCCTGCCGGCGGCGATCCTCGGTCTGTTGTTCAGCAAGAGGATCAAGGCCGTACTGTTCGCACCGGTGCCGGTGGCGATCGCCTTCATCGTCGGCGGCCTGATCATCCTGTGGGTCGAGCGTCGCAACAAGGGCCGCATGGGCTACTCCTCCTCGCGCATCGATTCGGTCGACGACATGACGCCGCTGGACGCGCTCAAGGTCGGCTGTGCACAGGCCTTCGCGCTGATCCCGGGCACCAGCCGTTCCGGCGCCACCATCATCGGCGGCATGATGTTCGGCCTGTCGCGCAAGGCCGCGACCGAGTTCTCGTTCTTCCTGGCGATTCCGACGCTGTTCGCCGCCACCATTTATTCGCTGTACAAGGAACGCGCGCTGCTGAGCGCCGCCGACGTGCCGCTGTTCACGATCGGCACCGTGGCCGCCTTCGTCTCGGCCTTCCTGTGCGTGCGCTGGCTGCTGCGCTACATCAGCTCGCATGATTTCACTGCGTTCGCGTGGTACCGCATCGTGTTTGGCCTGGTGATCCTCGTTACTGCCTACACCGGCGTGGTGGCCTGGGTAGAGTAAGCTCATTGCATCAAGGGCGGCACATTACTGTGTCGCCCCGGCCAGGATTCGACCCAGCCTCGTGTAATTGATGTTTTTATTGGTTGTGGTCAGCAAGGGATGTCGCATCACATGTCAGAACTCGTTCAGGAGCAGCAGAGCAAAGCGCTGCACATACTCGAAACCGTATTCGGCTACTCGTCGTTCCGCGGCCAGCAGGCCGACATCGTCCAGCACGTGGTGCAAGGCGGCGATGCGCTGGTGCTGATGCCGACCGGCGGCGGCAAGTCGCTGTGCTACCAGGTGCCGGCGCTGGTGCGTGACGGCGTGGGCGTGGTGGTGTCGCCGCTGATCGCGCTGATGCAGGACCAGGTCGATGCGCTCGCTGAAGTCGGCGTGCGCGCCGCCTTCCTCAATTCCACCCAGACCTTCGACGAAGCGATGCAGATCGAGCGACGCGTGCGCAGCGGCGATATCGACCTGCTCTACGTCGCGCCCGAGCGCCTGATGACGCCGCGCTGCCTCGAGTTGCTGGAAGCCGCGCACATCGCGCTGTTCGCCATCGACGAGGCGCATTGCGTGTCGCAATGGGGCCACGATTTCCGTCCTGAATACATCAAGCTGTCGGTGCTGCACGAGCGCTTCCCCAACGTCCCGCGCATTGCGCTGACCGCGACCGCCGACCAGCAGACCCGCGAAGAAATCATCCATCGCCTGCAGCTCGAAGACGCGCGCCAGTTCGTGTCGTCCTTCGACCGCCCCAACATCCGCTACCAGATCGTCGAAAAAGCCAACGGCCGCAAACAGCTGCTCGACTTCATCGAGAGCGAGCACCCCGAAGACGCCGGCGTCGTGTACTGCCTGTCGCGCAAGAAGGTCGAAGAGACCGCCGAATTCCTCAAGCAGAGCGGCATCAACGCATTGCCCTACCATGCCGGCATGGACTACGCCAAGCGCACCGCCAACCAGTCGCGCTTCCTGCGCGAAGACAAGATCGTCATGGTCGCCACCATCGCCTTCGGCATGGGCATCGACAAGCCCGACGTGCGCTTCGTCGCCCATCTGGACCTGCCCAAGAGCATCGAAGGCTACTACCAGGAAACCGGCCGCGCCGGCCGCGACGGCTTGCCGGCCAACGCCTGGATGGCCTACGGCCTGCAAGACGTGGTGCAACAGCGCCGCATGATCTCCGAATCCGAAGCCGACGAAACCTTCAAGCGCGTGCTCGGCATCAAGCTCGACGCCATGCTCGGCCTGTGCGAAACCCTGCATTGCCGCCGCGTGCGCCTGCTCGATTATTTCGGCCAGCACGGCCAGCAAGCCTGCGGCAACTGCGACATCTGCCTGACGCCGCCGGTGTCCTTCGACGGCACCCTGATGGCGCAAAAACTCTTGTCGACCGTCTATCGCGTCGAGCAGCGTTTTGCCGCCGGCCATGTGCTGGACGTCTTGCGCGGCATCGATGGCGAGAGAGTGAAGCAATGGCGCCACGACCAGTTATCGGTGTTCGGCATCGGCAGCGAATATGGCGAAGCCGAATGGCGCGCCGTGCTGCGCCAGGTCATCGCGCTGGGTTTGCTGAGCGTCGACCATGAAAACTACAGTTCGCTCAAGCTCACCGAAGAAGCCAAGCCGGTGTTGCGCGGCGAACAAAAGATCCAGCTGCGCCAGTACCAGAAACCGGTCAAGCCCAAGCGCACGTCCTCCTCCAAATCCAACTACGTCGAGACCGACCTTTCCAGCGAAGAACAGACCATCTTCGACAAGCTGCGCTGGTGGCGCGTCGAGACCGCGCGCAAACACAACGTGCCGGCCTACGTCATCTTCCACGACGCCACCATGCGCGAAATTGCCAAGGCCAAACCGTCTTCCCTTGACGACCTGCGCGGTGTTACCGGTGTTGGCGAAAAGAAACTTGAAACCTACGGCGCGGAAATCATTTCCCTGATCCGGGAAATTTCCGGCTAGGTCTTCAGCGGCGGGGTTCTCCTGCCGTTAATGTAATTATTCTGATAAGAAACCGACCGGCCGTGCGCAGCCGGTCGGTTCCGCTCGCTGCCATAGTTCCGCGCTGACATGCATGGAGGGTATATGAAGCTGACCGATTTCAGGATAGGCACGCGTCTGGGTTTGCTGGCGGCCTTATTGTTGCTGGCGACTGTTTTCGTCGGCGTACGCGGATGGATGACGCTCAACGAAAGCTTTGAGCAGAACACGCAGGCGATGCAAAAAGCCGGCACCATCGAAAAAGCCATCGACTCCGCCCGCAGCGCCCAGGTGCAATTCAAGATCCAGGTACAGGAATGGAAGAACACCTTGCTGCGCGGCAAGGATGACGCCACCTTCAACAAGTACCGCCAGGCCTTCATCGACGAAGGCAAAGCCACCCAGGTCAACCTCGAGAAGCTCACCACCTTGCTACCGGCGCTCGGCATGAGCACCGACAAGCTCAAGCAGGCGCAGAAGGCGCACGCCGATCTCGGCGTCCACTATCTCGCCGCGCTCCAGAATGAATTTAAACCGGAAGACCGCGACAGCGTCGCCCGCGTCGATGAGGCCGTCAAAGGCGCGGACCGCCTGCCGACCCAGATGATCGACGACATCGTCGCCGAGGTGCGCAAGTCCGCCGACAAATTCCGGGAAGAGATCGCCCTCGATGCCGCCGCCGATTATCGCGAAGCGCGCCTGACGCTGGTGGTGTCGATCGTGCTGGCGCTGATCCTCGGCAGCATCGTCACAGTCTGGCTGGTCACCAGCATCACGCGTCCGCTCAACACCGCCGTCCTGATCGCGCAGACCGTGGCCGCAGGCGACCTGCGCTCCGAAGTCATCGTCAGCGGCAAGGACGAGACCGCGCAACTGTTGCAGGCGCTCAAGGACATGAACGACAACCTGGTGCGCATCGTCAGCGAAGTGCGCAGCGGCACCGACACCATCGCCACCGCCTCCACCGAGATCGCCACCGGCAACCAGGACTTGTCCTCGCGCACCGAACAGCAAGCCGGCTCACTGGAAGAAACCGCCGCCTCGATGGAAGAGATCACCTCCACCGTGCAAAAGAACGCCGAGAACACGCAGCAGGCCAACAAGCTCGCCGCCGACGCCTCGGGCGTGGCCGTCAAGGGCGGCCAGATGGTCGCCGCCGTGGTCGACACCATGAGCGCCATCGAGCAAAGCTCGCACAAGATCGTCGACATCATCGGCGTCATCGACGGCATCGCGTTTCAGACCAACATCCTCGCGCTCAACGCCGCAGTGGAAGCAGCCCGCGCCGGAGAACAGGGCAGGGGCTTCGCCGTGGTCGCATCCGAGGTGCGCACGCTGGCCCAACGCAGCGCCACCGCCGCGAAGGAAATCAAGGAGCTCATCGGCGACTCCGTCACCAAGATCAACACCGGCACCAGCCTGGTCGGCAACGCCGGCCAGACCATGCAAGAGATCGTCGGCGCCGTCGCGCAGGTGGCCAGCATCATGGACGAGATCACGCGCGCCAACCGCGAGCAAAGCGCCGGCATCGACGAAGTCAATCGTGCGGTGGTGCAAATGGATATGGTCACGCAGCAGAACGCCGCGCTGGTGGAACAAGCCGCCGCCGCTGCAGAAAGCCTGCAGGATCAGGCGGCAGGTCTTGCGCGCACAGTCAGCGTATTCAAACTGCGCGCCTAACCTGTCCGCGATCTTACTGCGAGGCCATGATCCGGCGTCGGGCGGTGCTCGGAATCCTCACGTACTCAAGTACGTTCCGGTTCCTCCGCTCCGTCCGCCACCGGCTGATGGCCTCTCGCTACAGATCGCAAACAGGTTAGAAGAGATCAGCCCTGCTTGATAAACACCAGATCCCACACCCCGTGGCCTAAACGCAGGCCGCGGTTTTCAAACTTGGTGACGGGACGGTAATCGGGACGCGGCGCATAACCTTCGGCGGCATCGGTGCTGTTTTTCAGCGCCGGTTCCGCGCCCAGCACTTCCAGCATCTGGATCGCATACTCTTCCCAGTCGGTCGCGCAATGCAGGTAACCGCCCGGCGCCAGACGCGACGCCAGCAGACTCACCAGCGGCCCCTGGATCAGGCGGCGCTTGTTGTGGCGCGCCTTGTGCCACGGATCGGGAAAGAACACATGCACGCCCGCCAGCGAGCCCGGCGCAATCATGTTGGTCAGCACTTCAACCGCATCATGCTGGATCAGGCGCATATTGCTCAGACTCTGTTCGCCGATCTGTTTCAGCAGGCTACCCACTCCCGGCGTATGCACTTCCACGCCGATGAAATTCTTCTCCGGCATATCCGCCGCAATCTTCGCGCTGGTGTCGCCCATGCCGAAACCGATCTCGAACACCGTCGGCGCCATGCGTCCGAAGGCCGCATGGATATCCAGCGTCTCCTTCGCATACGGCAACAGGAACTGCGGACCGAGCTCCTCAATGGCGCGCGCCTGCGCACCGGACAAGCGACCCGCGCGCGTGACGAAGCTGCGGATGCGATGTTCGGTCGGATCGTAAAAAAGCGGTTTGCCGGACTTGTTTTCTGACATGGATGACTCGTGAAGCGAAAGATCGGAGGATGGAATTGTTATGCGGCGTGCAAAAGGCAGGCAAAAGGCAAATAGAGCAGCGAAGAAAAGCGCGTGATCGTCTTGCACCCTGGAGCGGGTGAAGGGGATCGAACCCTCGTCGTAAGCTTGGGAAGCTTCTGCTCTACCATTGAGCTACACCCGCGAACCCCGCATTTTACGCGGGATTTGAGGTGTTTTGTGAACTCGAGGGTTGTTCAGTGTGATGGATTCTGGGGTGGCCGATTGCTTCAAGCTGTTATCGCTTGTGTGGAGATTCGTTTCGGATGTCTTTGTTGAACTTGTATAGCTACCCGCATCCACGATGTCTTGAGTTAAGGTCAACCGGATGTGTAGCGACTCCTTAGGAGTTCATCCGTAACCTCGTATCATCCATTTTTTTGAAGGTACCAAACAAAATAGGACGCATCATCGCACTGCGATGATTTAGTTTGCTTTGATCACAACGTTAGACGCGATAGGTCAATTCTCTATATTAATCCGGTCAATTGCGTCTATAAAGTCGGATTTTCTACCGAAAATATCAATGTTCTGCAATGCGCGGTGGAGCACGTTATATGCACGGAATATAAAAACTTCCAGCGATTTTTGTTCAAAAGGTGTTGGAGCAATCGTGGCTTGTCGTCGCCTTAGACGAAATGCTTCGCGGACATTACTTGTTATGTCAATTCGTTCTGCCTCGGTTTCCGCCAGAAGTAAACTTACGCGTTCACCTATGTTGAACTCGACTGCTTCTGCATCATGCCTTAGTAAGAGAATCTCTAAGGATGACAATGTGTGTGCGAGACGATCAATTTGGTTCGGGAAAGTAGTTCCGGTGCTATAAACGAGCAAGCAGGATCGAAGTGCAAGCTCAAAATCATTGAGTCCATCAGGCCATACCAATTTACCTACTCTGGAAAAACTCATTTTTTCTAAATCAGCTAATTTTTCTTTTGACAATCTCCATTCTGCGAAAGATTTGGAGATGATCTGTTCAGTGTATGAAAATTGACTTTCGTTAAAAACAATTATGTTTGACTGAGGAATGATTTCTGAGCCCATCAATGCAATAGGACACAAGCGAGATGCTGAGTGGGCACCAGGGCAAAAGAATCGTAAAAGACCTACAACGTTCTGAGCGAGGATTTTTCCATATTGGGCAGCCCTTTCCGTCTCTGCCTCTACGTTTAAAACCACTGCAGCAAAACCTTGAATTCTTCGGCGCAAATTCTTGAACATACTTTCGACATCAGCTTTTTGATGCTTTGAATTTTCAATGTGAGGTTCCGCTAGTCGATTAAACGTATCTTCTGTAATTGGGGCAATTTGTGCTGAGCCAAATTTAAAAGGTACCTCTGTTTCAAAATGCGCAACTGGAATCCAGATCTCTAAAAGTTTTACAGCATTTCGACACTCGTTAACTAAGATCTCAGAAAAATTTATATGTTTCTCAGCCCTAAACGACGCGCGGCTCCAACGGATAATTGCATGTTCGATGAATTCTCTACTGAGCATTCGTTGGGTCCAGTTTTCCTTAAGGATTTTATCCTGCAGAGAGAGAAATTTAGAAATCCCCGCGTCACGCAAACCAAATACCTGATCCTCTACTTGTATAAAAACTACAGCCTGGTTGCCCGCAGAGTCTTGTCCCCAAAACGTTGGAATTTCGACTGGGGTCACAGTGGCAACGGGTTTGGCAGTAGAAAACGAGTCGGGCAACTGTGCCATTTCGATGGCACATATGTTACTTAGCAGGTCGACGCTTAATTCGTTTATATCGCGAGCTAGTTCGTTCGAGAATTCGAAGGAGGGTGTGTCCGGATGAGTTATCTCGTGGGGTATGCTTGATGCCAAAATCTTCTTCTCAGCAATTGAAGCGTTATCTACTTTCTGTTCTTCAGCCTGTAGGCATAACAATTCGGCGATGTCTTTTTCATGAAAATGATCCAATTCGGCCGTAAGCCATTCATGGAATTGAACTACCTTTTCTAGATATTCTTCAACGAATATGTGTACATGAACATATTTTCCAGCCGACTCAATGTATGCCTTCGCAGGCGCAGTCCAGCGTGGCCATTCTAGCAGTGCATCAGATTCGTACCTAACACCAGAATTGACTGTCGCTCCATGATGAGGATCTTGCTCTATTTCTAAAAACATGCTTGATGGCGGAAGCCCTTTATGCAGCATGTAATTTCGGAGATCCTGTACAAACTTAGCTACAGGAACTTCCGCAAAGTCCACATTCAGCCGTTCTGAATAGGATGAAGCAATAGGCGTGTTTGCATAGTTTTCAGTGACGAATTGGCGGGTATGGTCTATTAACGTTTTTGCCGCAGCTACAAAATTGTGTACTAGTCGGTTTATCTCTCTATGAGTCTGAAGTCCCGCCTCTTTATTGGCGTCAGACATAAGGCGGATTCCTTCATCAGGATCGCGTACCTGCCGAGTAATCGCGATCAATTCCTGTGCATTTAGCTTAAAGATGTTTAGTGAAAAGCTCCGGGAATGAGTTCGATTAAAATGAGCCATTCCTGCAGACGAATGGATTTCATTTAACCGAGAGTTTGTATTTATTATTTCAGACACGCGCTACTCCTATCACTCCTCATTGCAGAATCAAAAAAATGACTTTCTGACACCAGGCCAACTATCGTGTTCGAGCTGGGCAGCAAAGTCTCTATCTGTTAGTCGTCGTACGGAAGATGCGGCTACGAACTGCACGCCGAGAGCGAGTTTGACAATATCGAGTCGTGTTAAATTGGTTAGGTCGTATCGTGTACCTACATAGCTGGGCAATTTCGTCACGACAGATTCGACCATGATATCGTCCCTGTGCTTCTTAACAACTGACAGGCGTGCGGCCATAGCTTTGTGTTGGTGACTAAATTTTCGAACTTCATCTGGATCTACGTCGCAATAAAGTAACGCGGCTTTTATTGATAATTCTGCGGTCATGCAAATGGGTTGAATAACCGATGCGGTGCTATATCCGGTGCTGAGAATGTTGGCAACGTCCTCCAGATTTGACAAAGCTAGATGCCAGTAGCGAATAGCAATAGACTTTGATTCACGTAAATCATCTATGCCATATGTAAAATCGTGGAGATCGGCTCCAGAAAAAAAGCCTTTTGCCGCTATGTCAGGGTCATGTCTGCACCATTGCAATGCTTGAACATCAGTATCAAAATTTAGTACCGTTTCTAGCGACAATATCGGTCTTCCGAAGCCGACGCCGGCAGTTATTTTACGTACCTGGTCGACTGACGCGGCGATACCAATACCCATGCCAGGCCAAATAGTATCCGTCTCCGGGATGAGGCGTTGATATGCCGCTATAATGAATTCGGCTTCGTCATTGTCAAGCAAGTCCAATGAAAATAGGCCACCCATCAGCTCTATCGCTGCGCGCATGGGGCGAGCATGAAATGCGATATTTTCTTCGGCGAATTTTTGATCGAGTTTTAGTAGATCTTGATCAGTCCAAATGTTTTTTTTCATATTTTCGAAATGGCGATGTGAATATAATTACCTGGCCATGTGACCACAACTCCCCATTCCTTTAACAACGCCTAATATCGCCGTGAATATTAACTTAAACGGGATAGCGCGAAACAAAATCCAAATAGGCTGGTAATGCCTTCATGTGTCCATGCATCGGCTCGTCTGCATGGCATCGGATACATAGCACAGCAAGATTTTCATCCGAATTATCATTCTTCATACCATTCACGTGGTGGACTTGCATATATTTCGCATCTCGCATGCCGAGCGAAATGCGGCATTTACTACAGCAATATCCTCGTGTTTGTTTGACTCGCTCAGATATATCTCCCCAATCCAGAGAGTAGTCATTCAGCGGTGCCGTTTCTGAGGTGTGATTTGGTTTTTCGAAGATCAGATCTTGAGGGTACTTAGTAAAAAACTCCTTTAGCAAGAAGCTTTTTACGCGTTCAACACGGATGGAGCGAGTAAGGTCCATTTGAAAACCGTTCCAGGAAATAGATGCTAAACACATTTGGCAAACATTTAGTTCCACTATTTTCGGTTTTGCAATCTGCTCCATAATATTCACTTGGAACATACCATCGTCTCGATTGGCCACAACGTAGCGCGGAAATCGATTATTTCTCTTCATTTTGTCGAGCGTGTTGCAAAAGGCCAGATGGAATTTTGGCATTTCTTCGCGTTGTCCATAATTCGATATGTCGCGTATGTATAGAAGGACACGATATCCCTTATAGGAAAGCGTGCCATCTTGTAGAACCTGCACTTCGTCGAATTTGACTTCTATACCGTCTTGTCTGAGCTGATCACGAAGATCGATAGGCTTATATATGTTTTCGATCTTGAAGTTGACTGCTAATGAAGCTCCCATTTCATGACGCAATGCATTTAGATCGGAAGCAAGAAGGAAATTTGGAAGCTTCAAGGTTGTTCTGCCTTAAGCTCGCGAGCAATTTGATCTAATCTGTCGCTCGCATTCGTGACAATACGAAACTCCACACGTTGGTTGGCTAGCTGGGCAGCAGCAGAATTATCGCTAGGTGAGATAGGCCTGGACGACGATAAACCATTGGCTGTGACATGGCTTACTAGCCAGTCCTGTTGTCGTTCTACACTGGGAAGCCTTAATAGAAATTCGAGGGCGCTTCTTGTGCGAGCCTGTGAGAGTTCCATATTCAAGAAGTATGCGGTTTTCGTATCAGTGCTATTTGTCCAACTGCGGCTAGTATGGCCTTCAATTCTTATCTCTTTTATCGCTTCCCGATATTTGTCTGACGTGAGCATTTTTACGTAACGAGGGAAAAATTCCCTCAGCATTTGCTTAAACTTTGGTTTAAGTTCAGATGATCCTGTGGCGAACAGCACAGTTGGATCATTAAATCTAATCGTCATATCGCCCAGTAGTTCTGCATTCCACTGCTTCAAATCTCGAGAGAATTCTTTTTGAAGCGCTTGCAACATGTCATTTTTTGTCTCTTCGAATTCATTCACCACTAGGGTAGTCGTCTGCTCAACTCGAAGCATAAAAGCCGCGGTTAGCAACATGAAGACCATCATTAGTCCCGTCATTAGATCTGCCAACGGAATCCAATGCGACTGATTACTCTGCTCAATGTCCATAATTACTGGGCACTAGCGAGCCGAACGACTTCGCGTAGCCGATCCGTTAATGGGCTGTAGTCTGCTACGAATTTTTCGGACAACGAAGCCAACTGGCGTCCAAGTGATTCCAAGCTCTTTGTCAGTTCTTCTTGTAACCCCTTGTCTAAAGACACAACGCTTTGTCTGACGGTATCTAGTCCCTTCTGCATTTCATCGTTCACTTGTTTCTGAGACAGCTTGATAGTTTCGGTGAGCAGCTGTTTCATTTCTGCCGAAGATCCTTGCATTTGGGTTCCGAAATTTCTAACTACATCGCTGACATCTGATTGAACTCTTGCAACTCCTAGTTTCATTGCATCAGCGAGATCTTCTAATTTTTTCGCGAATAATGGAGTTACATCTTTCATTTCAATCAATACAGTCGACAGGGACCGTTGAGACTCCTCGATAGCTACGTATTGCTGAGCTATACCTCGAAGTAATTGTTCGAGACTTGAAGCAGCTTCGGTGAAACCGTCTGCGCGGCTTACCATCAATGACATTCCGTTTGCCGCATTCTGTAAATCGGTTGCTGACGACTGTTGTACTACTTGTAGCCTGTCTAGTTCTTCTCGATATTGAACTTGCCATATCACGAGTTTTTCAACAGCCATATTTAGGTGCTGAAAATTTTGGCCGAACTGTTCGTTGATCTGTGTGTTGAAGTCTCTAATCACTTCTTTTAACGCCTCAATTAACGCCTTCGATCCATCTTCTGCCATCTTGTTTGCGAATGCGTCAAACGAGCCACGTAGCGCAATTAATTGATCATTTTGTTCTTGTCGCATGAGCTTTAGCTGAGAGAGTAGGCTGCCGTCCTCGCTGCCAGATAGGCTTTTTTGCAGAGCTTGGGTTGCGGCCACAACGTCATCTAAACTGGCTGATTTGGGCGCACCGCTACTTTGTGGAATTGGGGTTTTTTGTTGATGGTGGCGAAAACGAATGCACAATGATCCAAAGACTCCACTTACAGAAGCCCAGAATGCTGTTTTGACGCCTTCTAGCAAATGGGGAACGCTGGATGAGACTTTGGCAGAATCGAAGTGCAGCAAGGCTAGCGCGATACCCAAAAAACATCCAAATATGCCGATGGTTGTTAGTATTTCGGGGCCATGTTGTACTGCGAATCGATTAAATCGGAATACTGTGAAATAGAGCGTCAGTGAAAGATTAATCACGATAAATGTCATCGTGGTTCCGTCCTGCAGGATAGTTACGATTCCATTACTGGCGAATGCCAATGGAGAAAAAATAGCAATGCCGAGCGTTATAGCTGTTTTTAAGAGCATCTGTTTTCCCTTCCCTTTTTTCTTCTTTACAGCTCTAAAGTCGTAGCACGATGCTTGCTCTTCTTCGACTCAGGCTGCTCATTTGTTCTTGTAAGAATAGCCGATCTGAGACATTCCATTGAGTACGTCTTTATATTTTCTTTGAGAAGTGGCTAGCTGGCGGTGGGGGGTATTCGTGATTGAAGCAAACTGCCGTCGTCGATAAACCGATATGGCTTTTGACGTAGTCCGGGGTATTCCGTCAAATCAAAAAACAGTAGCGGCCTATGACTATTTTCGTTGGCCAGCCTAAGATGCTGGTGCAGGCAGTCGTCCGCCAACCCTAGCATCCCATCTGACTGATCATCTCTGCAGCAATCTTCATACCCACCACTAATGTCATAATACCGACCCTCAGCCCTGCATCGCGCATGCGGCGTTCCAATCAAAGAAAGCACCACGATGACACGTGCGGCCCAAGAAACCAAGCCAGCCAAAACAACATGGACCAGCTTGCCCGACAGAAAGATCAGCGCCACCCGCATGACCATCGCCTATGTCATTGGCGTGGCAATGACGGCGCTGTTGTTCCTGGCGGCGTACTTTCTTCTCGACAACATCATCATCGAACAACGCAGTAGCGCACAGCGGGTTCATGTCGTCGAGCAGCAGCGCGCACTGTCGCAACGCATCGCACTGCTGAGCACGGACCTGTATGTGGGCGATACGTCCACCAGCGAGGCCTTGCAAAATGCCGTCAGCGAGATGGAGCGCCTGCAAGATACGCTCAGCGGCAAAGCCGACCCCGCCGCCCGTCAGCTCACCGCGGCTGAACATGAACTGTATTTTGGCGGCAACGCACCGCTCGATGCCGAGGTGCGCAGCTTCCTGGACGACACGCGCCGCTTCATGGCGGCGACCACGATGAGCGCCGGCGACGCGGCCTATAAGGCGCTGCAACACCATTCCCGCGATCTGCTGTTGCCTGCGCTGGATCGTGCGGCTGCCTTGTTCGCCGGGCAAGCCGATGCCCGCATTGCACAGGCACGTCTGGCGCAACAGGTTTTGCTGGCGCTGCTGCTGATTGTGCTGGCGCTGGAGGCGCTGCTGATCTTCCGTCCCCTGATCACGAAAATCCGCCTCTACAATGCGCACCTCTACGAGCTGGCTACCCTCGACCCGCTCACCGGGCTGGCCAATCGGCGTCAATTCGACGAATACGCCAACCGTGAATTCCGGCTGGCGCGTCGCACGGCCAAACCCTTGTCGATGGCGATCTGCGATATCGATCAATTCCAGCAGATCAATGACAAGCATGGACGCGCCGTCGGCGATGCCGTGCTGCGCCGCTTCGGCGAACTGGCGGCGCGCATCTTGCGCGACACCGACATCATCAGCCGCGTCGGCGGCGAAGAATTTGCCTTGGCGCTGCCTGTCATGAATCTGCACGGCGCGATGATCATCGCCGAAAAACTGCGTCGCGGCATTGCCGACGATCGCAGTGACAATCTGCCGCCCTTCACCATCTGCGTCGGGGTCGCCGTCAGTGAGCATGGCGACAAGAATATGGACGCTCTCCTGCAGCGTGCCGACAGCGCCTTGCAGATGGCCAAGTCAGAGGGACAGAATCGGATTTCCTGTCTGAACAGGCCGATGACGGAAAAGCCGACGCCCAGCGATGCCGTTCCTCAAGATTCCTGAGTCAGACGCAGTAGCGAAGTGTTGAGGGATGGTCCGACGTAGTTGCTGCTGCTGTCGGCTATCCTGTTGATTCGATGTCAGGCAGTGAACGTCAACGTCATTCCCCGCAGTGCAATCCCGCCGAATTCCATATTCCAGGTTTCTCCGGCGCTGACCGGAAACGCCGCAGTCAGCGTGCCGGTCGTGATGATTTCGCCGGCCTGGATCGGGCGGCGGATTTGCTGTTTCGCCAGCACGGCGATCAGATGCGCCGTCGCGGCGAGCGGGCTGCCGAGGGCGTTTGCGCCTTTGCCGGTTTCTCGCAGGGCGCCGTTGCAGAACAGATCCACGGAACATGACGCCAGCTGCGTCAACGCATCGCTGCCCAAGCTGGCCAGCGAGGTGCGTTCTCCCACAAACAATCTTCCGTGCAATCCACCGTCAGCAATGGTGTCAGGGGCTTTGAACTGCCAGCCCGGATAGTGCGACTGCACGATCTCAAACGCCGGTGCAATCCAGTCTATGCAATCGATCAGTGCGGCGATGTCCGCATCTTCGGGCGGCGCCTGATGAAAGTGCAGGGCGATCTCAGGCTCGATCTTCGGCTCGGCTAACTGCGTGACGCTGCATGTCCCTTGCGACCCGGCGACGTCGACGATGGTGCGGTCATACATGTGTCCCCATACCGGTGCCTCCACGCCGTACCTGGCCCACATCGCGGCGTTGGTGAAGCCGATCTTGCGGCCGGCGGCGAGCGCGCCTTGCGCCAGTCTTTGCTGGTGGATCAGGTCGGCGACTTGGTAGGCGGCAGCGACGTCGAAGCCGGGCGCCTGCGTGGTGATGGGCGTGATCTGCCGCGCATGGTCTTGTGCCTGCAGCAGTTGCGCGGCGATGGCGTGCTTGTCGGGGGCGTTATCAGTTGTCATGCGGCCGGCTCCGGTATTGTGAACTCTTGGTTGTTATATGGCGGACGAGCTTGGAACGGCCATTCTGCGCGCACAGGTGCGGCGGCAACAAGAGAGAAAAATTCAGCGGAAGGTGGCGACGCGCCGTGTTTGTTTCAACAAATGAACAGCGTGTCGGCTTTGCATGAAAAAAACTACAGTGGGCCGCGCAGGCGTTGCACCTCGGCGATCACTTTTTGCGCCACCACTTCCGGTGCGCCCCAGTAATCGAAGATGCCGCCCTGGCCGGCGTTCTGACCGCAGACCACCAGGATGCCGGTGCCGATGGTGGCCTTGAGATGCGAGGCCAGCCAACCGACGAAACCGGAGTTGTCGAGCGCGGGCGGGAAGTGGAACGAGAACAGCACGAACTTATCCACTGCCGCCACCGTCGCATCGGCGGGCGCGAGGAAGCTCCACACTTCTTCGTCGCGCACGAAGGCCAGTGCATCGGCGACGCGGTGCGATGGGAATTGCGCGACCGGCGTTTCGTAAAACGCGTAGGCGCCGTCAAAGATTTCCAGCCTGGCTTGCGCCATGACCTGGCGCAATCGGGCGGTGGTTTGTTCTGGTGTTTCCTGGCTGACGTGCATGGTGAAGCGCTCCTGTGGAGTGAGGTGTTATTCGAAACCGCGAATGTCTTTGTCGTTGAATTTCGGCAGCGTCCAGTGATAGCGGATCGCCAGCAGCCGGAACAGGAATCCCACGCCCAGCGCCGTCAGCGTCGATACCGATGCATCGATGTTCAGCCACAGCATGCCGACGTACAAACCGCCCGTGACGAGCGACACGCTGGCATACACTTCGCGTTGCAGCACCAGCGGGATTTCATTACACAGCACGTCGCGCAGCAGGCCGCCGAAGACGCCGGTGATCATGCCGAATATCACCACCACAAACGGATTGAAATGCGCGAAGCCGCGTGCGATGTCGCAGCCGATGATGGTGAAGGCGACCAGGCCGAGCGCGTCGACGATCAGGAAGGCCGATTTGAAGTGATGCATCTTGCGCGCGGCCACGGCGGTGACGATGGCGGCGCAGATGGTGAAAGCGAGGTATTCCGGATGCGCGACCCAGCCCAGCGGATAGTGGCCGATCAGGATGTCGCGCACGGTGCCGCCGCCAAGCGCGGCGACGGTGCCGATCAGGCAAATGCCGAACAGGTCCATCTCGCGGCGGATGCCCATGATGGCGCCAGACATGGCTTCGGCGGAAATGGCGATCAGGTAGATGATATACAGCAGCATCAGCGTTGGCCTCGATTTGTGATTGTCAAAGAATACCGGAGATGCCGATTCTGTATCTCTCTAGTTCGAATTCACACCAGCAAATCCTGCCGCTCCTGCACAATCTCCGCCACCAGTTCGGCGATGCGTTGCACGCGTGGCGAGCGGCGCAGGTCGGGATGCACAGTGAGCCACAACTCGCGCTGCCACGCCGGCTGGCCGCTGTCAAATTCGACCAGCTCGGCGTCGCCGCGCGCGATGAAGTGCGGCAAGATGGTCAGGCCGAGGCCGGCACGGCAGGCCTGATGCAGCAGCGAAAAATCATTGGCCGTCATGACATACGGCGCACCGTCGGCGTACTGCGCCAGCCAGGCTTGGTGAGGACCGCCTTGCAGCGCTTCGCCGTAGCCGATGAACTCACGTTTGCTGCGCGCGGTGCGCTTCCAGCGCGCATGGCCGTACAGGCCGTAACCGGCGTTGCCGAGGCGGCGCGCCATCAGGCCGGGATCGTCCGGGCGCGACAGCCGCAACGCCAGGTCGGCGTCGCGACGGTGCAGGTTGGCGGCGCGGATTTCGCCGACCATGTCCAGCTGGATTCCTTCCCAGCGTTTGTGTTGCTGCGCCATCAATGGCATCAGGAAGTGGCTGGTCAGGGCCGGTGGCGCCGACAGCCGCACCGTGCCTTGCATCGCCGTCATCCCTTGTACCGCGCGACCGAAGGCGTGTGCTTCGAGCTCGATGCGTTCGGCGGCGTCGAGCAGGGTCTTGCCTTCGTCGGTCAGTTGCCAGCCGCGCGGCAGGCGGTCGAACAGGCGCAGCTGGATCGCGCCTTCCAGCGCGCCAATGCGGCGCGACACGGTCGAGTGTTCCACCGCAAGTTCGCGCGCCGCCGCCGACAGGCTGCCGCCGCGCGCCAGGCTGAGGAAGTAGCGCACGTCATCCCACGACAGCTGCTCGGGCGATATGGTCGGTTTCGATGATTTTTGCACAGTACTTGCGCCTAAATAGGGAATTCCGTTCGATTTTGCACGAAGTTATTCTGAGCGTCCACCTTCCTCATTCATTACAGGAGCACAGATATGACCGCAATCTCCACCGTCACCACCCAGCTTATCGAACTGACCGCCTATGGCGATGCCGCCAACTTCGAACTCGTCACGCGCACCTTGCCGCCGTTGGCTGCGGGGGCGGTGCGCGTGCGCCAGCATGTCGCCGGCGTCAACTACGTCGACGTCTATCAGCGCGTTGGCCGTTATCCCTTGCCTTTGCCTGCGGTGCTCGGTGTCGAAGGCAGCGGCGTGATCACGGCGGTCGGTGCGGGAGTGGACGCGTCGCGCGTCGGCCAGCGCGTGGCGTGGTCGGCGACCAATGGCAGCTATGCGGAGGTGGTCGACGTCGCCGCCGAGCGCGCCATCGCGTTGCCGGACAAGGTCTCGTTCGAGCAGGGCGGCGCCGGCCTGTTGCGCAGCATGACCGGCTACCTGCTGCTGAACCACTACGGCCGCCTGCAGCCCGGCCAGACGGTGCTGGTGCATGCCGCCGCCGGCGGACTCGGGCTGGTGCTCACGCAATGGGCCAAGGCGATGGGCGCACGCGTGATCGGCACCGTCAGCAGTGACGAGAAGGCGGCATTGGCGCGCTCGCGCGGACTCGATCATGCAATCAATTATCGCGAGCAGGATTTCGTCGCGGCGGTGCGCGACTACACCGGCGGCGGCGGCGCCGACATCGTCGTGGACGGCATCGGCGGCGCGCATTTCCTGCGCAGCATCGAGGCCACGCGCAGCGGCGGCATGGCCATCACCATCGGCTCGATTTCGGGCGAGGGCGCACCGGCCGAGGCATTGGTGGCGGCGCAATTGCGAGGCGTGTTGATGGAGCGTCCCAGCATCCTGTCCTTCATCAAGGATCTCGCTCAATATCGCCTCGCCACTGCCGCCGCCATGACGCGCCTGGAGGCAGGATTGATCATCGACATCGCCGGCCGTTTGCCGCTGGCGCAGGTTGCCGCGGCGCATCGTTTGCTGGAGGCAGGTGCGGCGCAGGGCGCGTTGTTGCTGGAAATGAACTGACCGGCGCAGAGTCGACCGCGCAGTTGTGGCCGCCGCGCCACGCTGCGCGGCGATGTAGTGGCAGAACAGGAGGAGCAATACCACGCTCATTGTCGTAAAGACAATGGAGGCGCGCGCGCACAATCAATCGGTCATCAATGACGCCGTCGCCTTCGAGGCGCGGAAGCGGAAGCGGGAGGGGGGATCCGATGAAACTGACCATCTTGTTGCCGGCGCTCTGCCTGGCCGTCGCGGCGCACGCTCAATCCACCGGCGCGAACGAACAGGTGGTGCTGGTGGGTGTGGCCGCGCCGCTGACATCGCCGCGCACGGAGAGCGGCATCGCGGCCGTGCGTCTGGCTTTCGACGACGCCAACCGCCGCGCCATCCGCATTGGCGGCAAGCAGCTGGTGTTCCGTTTGCTGGTGGAAGACGACAAGGGTGACGCCCTGTTCGCCGCGCCCATTGCGCAATACTTCATCCGTTCCAAAGTGGTGGGCGTGATCGGCCATTGGAACAGCGGCCCCAGCATCGCCATGGCGGAGCTCTACAGCGCCGCCGGCATTCCGCAGATTCCTATGGCGACCACCAGCAGCCGCTTCACGCGGGAAGGCTTGCGCACCATCTTCCAGGTCCAGGGACACGATGGCGTCGGCGCCGTGCGCCTGGCGGAATTCATCGTTCGTCAGTTGCAGGCTGTGCGGATCGCCGTGATCGAGGATGGGACGGTGTACGGCACGGATTTCGCCGATTCCTTCATCTCCGGCGTGCGCCGCGCCGGCGGCGTCGTCGTCAGTCGCGAGGCCATCAGCAGCAAGACTTCCGATTTCAATCCGGTGTTGAACAATGTGCAGAAGATCAACGCCGACGTGATCGTGTTTGGCGGCGTCGTGACGCAAAGCGCCTTGCTGGCGCGCGGCATGCTGCGCCGGAACATGAACACCCGGCTGGTGGCCACCGGCGGCACTGCGACGGGTTTGTTCGTGCAACTGGCGGAGGGTGTGCAGGATAATGTGTGGGCGCTGGAAACCGGCGTGCCGCGCGATCGCCTGCCTGGCTGGCGCGAGTTCAACGACAAGATGCGTGCCCACTTCAAGGGCGAGATCACGCACTACGCCCTGTTCGCCTACGACGCCGCCAATGTCCTCATCGCCGCCATCCAGAAGGCCGGCTCGCTCGACCCGAAAGCCGTCACTACCGCCTTGCATGAAATCCGCTACTCCGGACTGACCGGCATCGTGTCCTTCGATGCGAACGGCGCGCTGATCAATCCGGCCTACACGATCTATCGCCTGGAGCAGGGCAAATGGTCGGTGGAAAAAGTGCTGCTCGAAAAATAACCCGCCGGACCAAACTCAACCTGCGCGTGTGAGGCGCTGCAAACCGCGCCAGGTCGCCTGCGGCGACAGGCGCACCGGGTGCTCGATCTGCGCCGCTTCGATGCACAGCATGCGGGTCCAGTCCTGCGCCGGCATGTCGCCGAGCTGGGCCGCCTTGGCCGGACCCGGATTCCAGATCACGCTGTCGGCGAAACCTTGCTGCTCGAGATGCAGGAACGGCTTGCCGTCCTGCTGCAGTGCCAGCGCGGCCGGGGGCGCCCAATAGATGTTGTCGGTTTCGTCGGCGATGCGCAGCACGCTGCCGTCATGGATTGCTTCGTCGTTGCCGACGGTGGTGTCGGTGAAGCGCACGTTGCCGAGTTGCGTGACGCCGGCATTGCGTACGTCGGGTGTGGCCAGATAGGTGTGCAGCGCGGTGGTGAAATCGAAGGCGCCGTCGCCGGTGTTGGTGACGTTGAGCGCAACGCTGACCCAGCCGGCGCCGAGCTCGACCTGCAACTGCAAGGCGAAACTGTGCGGCCACAAGGCGCGCGTGGCGTCGGAGTCCGACAGCGACAGGCGTGCATAGGCGACGTCCTGGTCGGCGCCGCTCAATACATCCCCATCGAGCTGCCAGACCAGATTGCGCACCAGGCCGTGCTTGGGCAAGGCGCCGCGTCCGGAAAATTGCGGGAAGCACACCGGCACGCCGCCGCGAATGGACGCGCCGGTTTTGAGCGAAGGCTCGGGCGTGCAATACAGATGTTCGCAGCCGTCGACGGTTTGCCATGACAGCAATTGGGCGCCGTACAGGCTGATGACGGCGCTGTCGCCATGCGCGTTGTGCAGTTGCAAAAGACCGGCGACGTCGGGAAGTTTGGCGATAGGCAAGGGAAGTCTCCGTAATGAAAGCATGAATGCAAGCCCGTATTTTTACACATGGGTGGTTGTAGCGTGCCGGAGCTTGTCGTAAAGTGGCTGCTCCGCATTGCCGGACCCGCACATTCACACAATCCGGAGACGACTTCATGACCCCTGTTCGCCGCGCGTATTGCGCATTGACGTTCTTCATTGCACTGTCGGCGTTGTCCGGCGCCGCGTTTTCGACGCAGCAATTGCAGGCACGGCAGCCGCAGCCGCCGCTGTCACAACCATCGCCGTCGCCGCAGCAGGCACAGCCGGCGCAACACAGCGCGGCGCCGTTGCCGCTGGTGACCAAACAGGTCTTCACGCTGGCGTCCTACACCACCGTCGGCGGCCAGGAAATCCGCAACGTGCGCGTCGGCTATGAAACCTACGGCAAGCTCAACGATACCGGCGACAACGCCATCTTTGTCGCGCACTTCTATTCGGGCACCTCGCACGCCGCCGGCAAATACAAGGACAGCGACGCCGCGCCCGGTTACTGGGACAGCCTGATCGGTCCCGGCAAGGCGATCGACACGGACAAGTATTTCGTCATCAGCGCCGACACGCTGGTCAACATCAACACCAAGGATCCGATGGTGACCACCACCGGTCCGGCGTCGATCAACCCCGCCACCGGCAAGCCGTATGGCATGAGCTTCCCGGTGGTGTCGATGCGCGATTCGGTGCGCGTGCACAAGCAACTGCTCGACAAGCTCGGCGTGCGCCAGCTGGTGGCGGCGATGGGCGCGTCGGGCGGCTCGATCCAGGCGATGGAATGGGCTGCGCTGTATCCCGATTTCGTCAAGCGCGTGGTGCACGTCATCGGTCCCGGTTTTGACATCAGTCCTTACGTGATCGGCCTGCTTGACGTATGGTCGTTGCCGGTGCGGCTCGATCCGAAATGGCGGCAGGGCGATTACTACGGCAGCGGCGATCCGGACGACGGCGTGGCCGCTGCACTCAAGGTGGTGACGGTGCAGACGCGCCACTGGGACTGGGCGCAAGCCGCGTTCGGCTACGCTCCGGCCGATGCCGCCAAGCCGCCCGGCGCCGCCATGGGCAACCAGTTCAAGATCGAAGCGACGCTGGAAGCCGGAGCCCGTGCCCGCGCAAAAGTCGCCGATGGCAACAGCATCATCTACATGTCGAAAGCGAATCAGCTGTACCACCTCAGCGACGAGGAGGTCAAAGGCATCAAGGCCAAGATCCTGTTCATCCCGAGTTCCACCGACCTGGTGTTCCCGCTCAAGCTGTCTTCGGAGGCGCTGCAGCGTTTCAAGAAGCTGGGCGGGCGCGGCACGCTGTATTTGCTGCAAGGGCCGGGCGGTCACCTGGAAGGCGTGCTCAACATCGACAAGGCGGCGGGCATGATCGAGCGTTTCATCAACACGCCTTGATCCCGATGGCGCTCAGGTTTACAAATCTTTAAACGGTTTTACCTGGAATGACGTCTGCATGGGTTCCGGTCCGCGCAGCGAATGGCTATGCTGAACGCAGAAGAATTATCAACAACCTGCAGGAGTCAGCCATGAGCATCTCGTCCGTCACCTCGTCCTACAGCAACGCCATTTACGACAACGTCGTTGCTCCCGTCAAGAACGCCGCCGTCAAAGTCGGCAATGAAATCAGCGATACCGTCGACACCGCGGTCGATGCCGTCAAATCCGCCGCACATACCGTGGCAGACGAAGTGTCGGACGGCTTCAAGGCGATTGGCAGCATCATCGATACCTCTGCCTGAACACGTCGGCATGAACCACGGATGCGCAGCGATAGTTGATGCGCATCCGTGAATTATTTTCAATGCGGCGAGAGCGGTGATTTCTGTATGATGTGGCATCCATTGCCAAGAGGAAATCCCGTGAAAAAACTGTCCCGCCGCTCACTGTCCCTTTCACTTTCTGCCGCCTGTATCGCCGCAGCGATGCTGTGCTCCGCGTCGCTGCAAGCCGCTGAAGTCGGCGTCGCACAAACTTCTGCCGCCGCCAAGGGCACGTTCAGGGAATGGGTCGAGGCCATCGCCATTCCCAACGATTCCATCGTCGCCGCCGACATCCAGCGCAACACCGCCTGGTTCGAGCAGGCCTTCAAACGCCGCGGTTTCCGCACGCAGCAATTGGCCAACGACGGCAAGCCGATGCTGTTCGCCGAGCTGCCGGGTAACAAGGCCGGCGCCACCACTGTGCTGTTCTATGCCCACCTCGACGGCCAGGCAGTGACGCCATCCGAGTGGCAACAGGAAAGCCCATGGAAGCCGACGCTCAAGCAACGCAACGCCGCCGGGCAGTGGGAAGCGCTGCCGATCGAGCAGCTCTACGGCGCCAATCCGAATCCGGAATGGCGCTTGTTCGGTCGCGCGGCGGCTGACGACAAGGCGCCGATCCTGATGATGCTGGCTGCCTTTGATGCGTTGAAGGCGAGCGGCGTGACGCCGTCGGTCAACGTCAAGATCATCCTCGATGCGGAAGAAGAAAAAGGCTCGCCGTCGCTGGGCAAGGTGATCGACCAGAACCAGGCATTGCTCAAGGCAGACCTGCTGGTGGTGCTGGACGGCCCGATGCACGCCAGCAATCTGCCGACGCTGGTGTTCGGCAATCGCGGCGTCGCCCAGGCCACGCTGAAGGTGTTCGGGCCGCGTCAGGACAGCCACAGCGGCCACTACGGCAACTACGCCGCCAATCCGGCGCAGACCATGGCGCGCCTGCTGGCGTCAATGAAGGATGACGACGGCCGCGTGACGATCGCCGGCTACTACGATGCCGTCAAGCTCGACGACGAATCGCGTCGCGTCATGCGCGCGGTGCCCGACGATGAAGTCGCGCTGCGCAAGCGCCTCGGCATCGCCCAGTCCGAGAAGGTCGGACAGAACTATCAGGAAGCGATGCAATACCCGACCTTGAACGTGCGCGGCATGCAGGCTGCCGACGTCGGCGCCAAGGCGCGCACCATCGTGCCGGGCGAAGCCATTGCCGAACTCGATCTGCGCACCGTGCCCGAAACCGATCCGCAAGTGTTGCTCGGCCTGGTGAAGGCGCATGTCGAGAAGCAGGGCTTCCACCTCGTGCATGGTCAGCCCACCGACGATGAGCGTGCGCGTTATCCGAAACTGGCCTCATTCGATTACGCCCGCGTGTCGGCGTCCAGCATGGCGGTGCGCACCGATCTCGCCTCGCCGATCGGCAAATGGCTGCGCAGCGCCTTCGTCAAGACCTACGGCAAGGAGCCGGTGCAGATCCGCATGATGGGCGGCACCGTGCCGACCGGCGCCATGGTCGGCGCGCTGAAGATTCCGTTCGTGATCGTGCCGCTGGTGAACGCCGACAACAACCAGCACAGCGCCAACGAAAACATGCGCCTGGGCAACTATATCGATGGCGTCCAAAGCCTGACCGGCATCCTCACCGAACCGTTCCCGGAGAAATAGCACGCGCAGGAACCCATATTTGGCGAAACAAAGCATCGTCGCCATGCAGTATTTTGTGGTTGCGCTAGAATCCCCTGAGGCTCAAATACTTCGGGGGATTCATTTTGCAGGTCGACGCACAGATCGTTAACGCCTTCATCGATGGCGCAGCCGGCGGCAATCCTGCCGGTGTTGTCCTCGACGCCGATGCATTCACTACCGAACAAAAACTCCACATCGCCCGCCAGCTCGGCTTGTCCGAGACCGCTTTCGTGTCGTCCTCGCAGAGCGCCACCGTCAAGCTCGAATTCTTCACACCGACGCGGCAGATCCCGCATTGTGGCCACGCCACCATCGCCACCTTCTCCTTGCTGCGCAAGCTGGGCATCATCGGCGAAGGCAATTTTTCCAAAGAGTCGATCGACGGCAACCTCGATATCCTGATTGCCGGCGAGATGGTGTTCATGGAGCAGCGCGCGCCCCAATACCGCACGTTGGATGCCGGCTCCGGACTGGTTGAGCGTATTGCAACCTCGCTCGGCCTCACGCCAGGACAGTTGCACGCCGATCTCGCGCCCACCGTGGTGAACACCGGCAACGCCTTCCTGATCGTGCCCCTGCCGGATGAACAGACGGTTTCGATTGTGCGTCCGGATTCGCTGCTGATTGAAGCGATCAGCAACGAGCTCGACGTCATCGGTTACTACGTGTACTCGGACATGACCACGGTGAGCGGACGCCATGCCGGCGTGCGCATGTTTTCACCGCGCTTTGGCATCCCGGAAGAGTCGGCCACCGGCACCGCAGCCGGACCACTGGCCTGTTACCTGCATGACCACGGCGGCGTGAAGGATTGCGAAATCATCATCGAGCAGGGCTACCTGATGCAGCCGCCCTCGCCGAGCGTGATCAAGGTCAAGCTGACCGTGGCCGACGGCCGCATCACGCAGCTGATGGCAGGCGGCACCGCCAAATCGACGCGCCTGATCAGGCTGGACGTATAAAAATCTTCTTATTGGCTCTGCTCGATCTCGAACATCAATCCCTGCTTGATGATCTCCGCCGACAATAGGCGCTGGCCGATGGCGATCGTCATGCGCTGACCGGGATTGTTGATGGCGTTGTTGACCAGGCGCTTGATCTGGTCGGGCAGCTTGGCCTTGTCGCCGTCGGTGAGGATGCGCGCCGCCGTTTCTGCACACAGGAAGAATTCATCGCGCGCGCCTTCGGTGCGGCTGGCCAGCAGGACGCCGATGGTCTTGAGGTCGCCATCCTTGGCCAGGCTGCCGATCAGCGAGGTTTGCGCCGGTCCGACCTGGGTCTGGAAAGTGTGCTTCTCGCCGCCCTTGTGCAATTGCGTGACGTCGATCGCATACAGTGGCGCCATGCGCGCGGCGTTGTCGTCCTTGCGGTCCTCCAGCACGTCGCGCACGCTGCGGTTGAATTTGGTGGCGAACAGCGTGGGCGAAATCCCCAGCGATTTTTCGGCGCTTGCCTGCGCGCTCAGCTTCTCGTCAACCGAGCGGTCGCAGGCGCCCAGCAAGGCCAGCGGCAGCAGTAAGGTCAGCAGTATTGTCGTGCTGCGGCGGATGATATTGTTCTTCATGATTTCCCCTCGTCGATTTTTCTTCATCTTTCCTGCCGTCATTATGTCTCCGCTTCGCCACGGCGTCGCTGCGATAAATCAAAGCACCAGCGTGCGCCTGTGATATCGTCATGCCCGCGTGTGCCGCGCCGGCAAAGACTTTTCGCCCGGTAACGTCTCACACGCAGGCTGGATTATTCCGGCTCCAACCCAAGCATACTCAAAAATTCTGGATTTTGTTGCCGGGAATAAACACGTATTCCTGCGCTTCATCCTTGGGACTTCAATTAATCAGATTGTTGATGGGGAATCAGCGTGCGCGCTTTGCATAAACAAAAAATAGGGGTACGCCTCGGCCTGGGATTCGGGCTGCTGGCTTTCATGTTGTCGGCCATGGCAATTTTTTCGCTGTTGCGCCTTGAGGCTATCCTCGACACCGTCCAGTACGGCGACCAGGTTCAGGCCGAGAAATTGCAGCCGCTGTACGTCGCGCGCGAAGCGTTGGCGCAGACCGGGCTGGCGGCGCGCAATGCGTTCATCTTCACCGACAACGGCGACGCGGCCAAGGAACTGGCGATCCTCGACGAGCAAAAAGCGATCTACCTGGCCGCGCTCAAGACAATGACGCCGGCCTTGAAGGGCGATGCCGGTTTCGACAAGGTCAGCAGCGGCCTGCTGAAGATGGCGGAAGAACTGAACCGCCCGCGCAAATACCGCGAGGCCGGCCAGATGCAGGAGTTCGGAGAATTCCTGGTCAAGGAATGCAGCCCCCTGCGTCGCCAGATCGTGCAGGACATGGGCGCCCTCATCAAGACCACCGAGCAAGCCGTGGCCGAGGCCAGCAAGAATTCGGACCGTCTGTTCGATCGTTCCATCGCATGGATTGCGGGCATGACCGTCGCCGCGTTGCTGATCGGCGTCGCGGTGGCGGTGCTGATCACGCGCGGTCTGCTGCGCCAGCTCGGCGGCGAACCTGACTACGCCGCCGAGATCGCCGACCATATCGCCAAGGGCGACCTCGCCATCGAGATCCGCACCAAGGACGGCGACCAGTCCAGCCTGCTGGCGTCGATGAAGGAAATGCGCGATAACCTGGCCCACATCGTAGGTGAAATCCGCGAAGGTGCGCACACCATCGCCGCGGCCTCCGGCCAGATCGCCTCGGGCAACGCCGACCTCTCGGCGCGCACCGAAGAGCAGGCCGGCTCGCTCGAAGAAACCGCTTCCGCCATGGAAGAACTGACCGCCACCGTGCAGCGCAACGCCGACAGCGCGCATCAGGCCAACGAGCTTGGCGCGACCGCCTCGACGGTGGCCGAAAAGGGCGGCAGCGTGGTCGGCCAGGTGGTCGAGACCATGGGTTCCATCAACGCCTCCTCGCGCAAGATTTTCGACATCATCAGCGTGATCGACGGCATCGCTTTCCAGACCAATATCCTGGCGTTGAACGCCGCGGTCGAGGCGGCGCGCGCCGGCGAACAAGGGCGCGGCTTCGCCGTGGTGGCGTCGGAAGTCCGCAGCCTGGCGCAACGCTCGGCCGCCGCCGCCAAGGAAATCAAAGTGCTGATCGACGACTCCGTGCACAAGGTCGAAAGCGGCACCGAACTGGTCGAGCTGGCCGGCAGCACCATGGATGAGGTGGTCGCCAGCGTCAAGCGCGTGACCGGCATCGTCGAGGAAATCAGCGTCGCCAGCCAGGAGCAACGTCACGGCATCGTGCAGGTCAGCGGCGCGATTACGCAGATGGATGAAGTCACGCAGCACAACGCCGCACTGGTCGAGCAGGCCGCCAACGCCGCGCGCTCGCTGCAGGAACAGGCCGAGGCGCTGACGCGTGCAGTCAGCCTGTTCAAGCTGGCGCATGGCGGCGTGGTGGTGGGCGAGATCGACGGCAAGATGCTCAACGCTGTCGATGTGCCGCGTCTGGAAGGTGGCCGCCTGGCCATCGCTCACGAGGGAGTTGTTTCCAGTAAGGTTCGGCGCCTGTCTCGCTGATTGCATCCGCTTCAGCAAAAGCCGCAACCGTCCTCGCGACCGTTGCGGCCTTTTTACGGCGGGCGGGTGCAACGGCGCTCTTTCTTTAATATGCAATACGAATTACAGATCACCAAATCATATATTGGACAACTTGTTGTGCACGCGGCACTCTTGCGCACTTGATTCGTCAATCCGCTTTCTATTTCCACTCTGCATTCTGAGGAGACACCCACCATGCCAGTCTATCGTTCCCGCACCACCACCCAAGGCCGCAACATGGCCGGCGCCCGCGCCTTGTGGCGCGCCACCGGCATGAAGGACGGCGACTTCGACAAGCCGATCGTCGCGGTGGTCAACTCGTTCACCCAGTTCGTGCCGGGCCACGTGCATCTGAAGGACCTGGGCCAACTGGTGGCGCGCGAGATCGAAGCATCCGGCGGCGTCGCCAAGGAATTCAACACCATCGCCGTCGATGACGGCATCGCCATGGGCCACGGCGGCATGCTGTACTCGCTGCCGTCGCGCGACCTGATCGCCGACTCCGTCGAATACATGGTCAATGCGCACTGCGCCGACGCCATGGTGTGCATCTCCAACTGCGACAAGATCACGCCCGGCATGCTGATGGCGGCGATGCGGCTGAACATTCCGGTGGTGTTCGTCTCCGGCGGTCCGATGGAAGCCGGCAAGGTGGTCAAGGTCGTCAACAACGACCGCAAGGTCATCAAGCTGGACCTGATCGACGCCATGATCAAGGCCGGCGACAGCACCGTGTCGGACGCTGACGTCGCCGAAATCGAACGCTCCGCCTGTCCTACCTGCGGATCGTGCTCGGGCATGTTCACCGCCAATTCGATGAACTGCCTGGCCGAAGCGCTGGGTCTGGCGCTGCCGGGCAACGGCACCATCGTCGCCACCCACGCCGACCGCAAGGAACTGTTCCTGGGCGCCGGACGCCTGATCGTCGAACTGGCCAAGCGCCATTACGAACAGGACGACTACTCGGTCCTGCCGCGCAGCATCGCCAACAAGGCGGCGTTTGAAAACGCCATGGCGCTGGACGTCTCGATGGGCGGCTCCACCAACACCGTGCTGCACTTGCTGGCCGCCGCGCATGAAGCGCAGGTCGAGTTCACCATGGCCGACATCGACCGCATCTCGCGCAAGGTGCCATGCCTGTGCAAGGTCGCGCCGATGACCGACAAGTTCCACATCGAAGACGTGCATCGCGCCGGCGGCATCATCGCGATCCTGGGCGAACTGGCGCGCGCCGGTCTGCTCGACACCTCGCTGCCGACCGTGCACAGCAAGACCATGGGCGAAGCAATCGAAAAATACGACATCCGCATCAGCAGCGATGCGGCCGTCCACAAGCTGTTCCGCGCAGCGCCGGGCGGCGTGCCGTCGCAGACCGCGTTCTCGCAGGCCGAGCGTTACGAGCACGGCGACCTCGACCGCAGCGCAGGTTGCATTCGTGATATCGAGCACGCCTATTCGAAGGACGGCGGCCTGGCGGTCCTGTACGGCAACATCGCCGAAAAGGGTTGCATCGTGAAGACCGCCGGCGTGGATGAAAGCATCCTCAAGTTCTCCGGCAAGGCGCGCGTGTTCGAGAGCCAGGACGCCGCAGTCGAAGCCATCCTCGGCGACACCGTGCATGCCGGCGACGTCGTCATCATTCGTTATGAAGGTCCCAAGGGCGGCCCGGGCATGCAGGAAATGCTGTACCCGACGTCGTACATCAAATCCAAGGGCCTCGGCAAGGCGTGCGCGCTGTTTACCGACGGTCGTTTCTCGGGTGGTTCGTCCGGCCTGGTGATCGGCCACGCTTCACCGGAAGCGGCCGAAGGCGGCGCCATCGGCCTGGTGGAAGAAGGCGACATGATCGACATCGATATCCCGGCGCGCACCATCAACCTGCGCGTGACTGCCGAAGACCTGGCGCAACGCCGCGCCAAGATGGAAGCGCTCGGTCGTGACGCATGGCAGCCGCTGGGCCGCGAACGCGTCGTGTCGCAGGCGCTGCAGGCTTACGCCGCGTTGACCACCTCCGCCGATCGCGGCGCAGTGCGCGACCTGTCGCAGCTCAAGCGCTAAGCCGTCCGGCAACGCGGTAGCAGTTGAACGGTACCGGGTAACTGACCCGCATCCAGCTGCGTTATTTCACGGCGCGGATGCGGGCAGTGCAGTCAATCCCGATTCTTATTTTCAGGCAGGCTCGGTCGCAACGCAGACGCGGTTGCGACCCAGGTTCTTGGCCTGGTACAAGGCCAGGTCGGCTTGCCGGATCAACGTCTCCGGCAGGTCGCCTGCGCGTGCCGGCGTGAGCGCATCGATGCCGGCGCTGACGGTGACGTTGCCGATCGGATTGCCTGCGTGCGTGATATTGAGCGCGGCGATCTTGCCGCGCAGCTCCTCGGCGATCTGCAATGCCGTGGCGACGTCGGCGCCGGGCAGCAGCACCGCCAGTTCTTCACCGCCGTAGCGCGCGGCCAGATCGCCGGTGCGGCGCGGCACCGCCTTCACCGCCCGGCCGATCTGGCGCAGGCATTCATCGCCGGCCGCATGGCCGTACAAATCGTTGTACTGCTTGAAGCGATCGACGTCGATCAGGATCAGCGCCAGCGAACTGGCGTTGCGCGTGGCGCGGCTTAATTCTTCCTGCAGCGCCAGGTCGAAATGGCGGCGATTGGCCAGGCCGGTCAGGCCGTCTTCGAGCGCCAGACGCTGCAAGGTGGCGTTGAGCTCGTTGAGTGAATCGCGCGCTTCGCGCAGCGAGATTTCAGTCTTCGCACGCAGCCTGATCTGGCGCACCAGCCGCCAGCCGAGAAAGGCCAGCGTCAGCACCAGGATGCCGATGCCGCAGGCGTGCATGATGGTGTCGCTGACCCAACCGGCCAGCACCTCATCGCGCGACAGCGCCGCGAAAATGAACAACGGATAATGTTGCAGATGTTCGTAGGCGGTCAGGCGCACTTCGCCGTCCACCGCCGATTTCATGGTCAGCAGGCCGGAAGCGTTCCGGGCGATATGGTCGCGGTAGATCGGCAGGTCGACCATGCTGCGGCCGACGTATTTTTCGTACAGCGGCCGTCGCACCAGCGTCGTGCCCGGGTTGGTGCCGAGGAAGATCACGCCCTTCTTGCCGATGTCAAAGGTGTCGTAGAACATGCGGAAATATTCCAGGTCCAGCGCCGCCATGATGACGCCCGCGAAGCTGCCGTCGGCGTGGTTGACGCGACGCGAGACAGTGATGATCCAGGTGTTGGTGGTGCTGCTCTTGATGAGCGCGCCGACATACGCATCGCGTGTGGGGTGGTCGCGATGATAACGAAAATAGTCGCGCTCGGAGACGTCCAGCTCTGCATACAGCGGGGTCGAATCGATCACCAGGCGGCCGCGTTCGTCGCAAGCGAAATAGGCATGGACCTGGCCCAGCGTGGTGGCGCTCTGGCCCATCAGCGAGGCCAGCTGTTCGCGGCCCGCGGGGGTATAGCCCTGATTCTCCACCAGCTTCACCATGCTGATCAGCGACACGTCCGCTGATTTGAAGGTGTCGTCGGCGTGGCGCCGTATGGCGCGCGCCACGTTGGTCAGCGCAACGCTGCTGTCGGCCAGCTGTTCGCGGCGTGCGACGCCGAGCTGGACCAGGTCGACGATGATGAACAAGGCGCACACCAGCAGAATGAAAGCGATCGCGAGGTTGGCGACGGCGGCGGGTTTGCGCGCGCCAGGTTCCGGCAGTGGCTCAGTGACGCCCAGATTCATGCAGCTCTCCCCGGTAGTGAAGATGGCACATGATACAAGAAGGCGAGCCCGTGTCGAAAAGCCGGGAAGGCGCCGCTCAGTGGCGGTATTTGCGCTGCAGCGGCAGCAGCATGTCGAGCAGCGCGGCGAAGGCGCCGCTGCCGCTGCGATGATGGCCATGCTGCTTCTTGTCTTCGTACATGCGCGCATCGGCGCGTTGCATCAATTCAGTGATCGAGGTGGTGGCGTCGCTGTCGATGTGGCCGACGCTGTAGCACAACTTGTAGGCGCGTTTGGCGCTGCGGTTGTGCAGCTTCACCGCTTTATCCAGGAAACGCAGCGCGACTTCGGCTTGCTGCTTGCCGGTGTTCGGCAGCAACACCGCGAATTCATCGCCGCCCAGCCGTCCGACGATGTCGGACTGGCGGAAGCTGCGCGACAGGATCGCGCTGAAATCCTGCAGCGCGCGATCACCTTCGGCGTGGCCGAAACGATCGTTGATCTGCTTGAACAGGTCGAGGTCGAAGTAGAACAGCGAGACCGGCTTGTCGAGTCGTTTGCACAGACTCAAGGCTTGCTCCGACATGGCTTCGAAGCCGCGCCGGTTGGGAATGCGGGTAAGTTCATCAATGGTCGCGAGTTCCATGGCGAACAATTCCTGCTCGGCCATCTTGGCGAGATCGCGCAGCAGCGCCTGGTCGTCGTCGTCGAAGGCGCGCGGCTGGTCGTCGATCAGGCACAGCGTGCCGAGCTGGTCGCCGTTGCCGACGCGGATCGGGCAGCCGGCGTAAAAGCGTACGCGGGACTCGCCCATGCGCAAAGGATTGCCCTGGAAGCGCTGGTCCAGCACGGTGTCCTGCACCACCAGCAGATCGGCGGCGGCGAAAGCATGCCGGCCGTCGTCGTGTTTCTGCAGCGGCCACGGACGATGCGCCTCCACCAGGCTGACGAACGCCACCGGCACGTTGAACAGCCGCTTGGCCAAACGCGTCAGGCGTTCGAAGCGGATCTCCGCCGACGAAGCGAGCAGGCCGAATGCATGCGATGCGTTCACTTGATAAAAATCATGCGGCGACATATCAGGCATCTTCATGGGCTGTACTCGATTCATGGCAACGGGCTAATCAAACTGGTCTTCTGCACAGCACGTTTGGCAACATTCTGAGCAGAAGGTATTCCCGGTAACGACAGGCTTGCCGTTTTCTGAAGCGAGGCGGATGAAATTTACACTTGTAGCGACGACATGTTTTACGGAAATATTTTTAAAAGGAAATTATTTGCCGCCGTGAAATGATGCGTTGATGCCATCAATCCGGCACAAAACGCTGCAGCACCGCAAACGCTTCATCACCCATCAACGGCCCGTCCACGATCATTGCCGGTGTGGCGTCCGCCAGCACCTCGGCGCTGCGCAGCGGCAGTAGCGGACCGCCCAGGGTTTCGGCGATCTGTGCCGTTGATGCTGCGTACACCACGCGCCGCACGCCGCCCCAGAACATCGCACCGCAACACATGGCGCAGGGTTCGCCGCTGGCGTAGACGGTGCTGCCGCGCAGGGCGCCGAGGCCGAGTTGCTTTTGTGCGGTGCGCACCAGCACCATCTCGGCGTGGCCGGTGCAATCGGCGGCGCTGTTCTGGTTGTTGGCGGAGATCAGCAGGATCTCGCCCTGGGCCGACACCAGCGTCGCGCCAAACGGCATGTCGCCGTCGGCCAGTGCTTCCCTTGATGCTTCGATGGCCAGTCGCATGGCCTTGTTGTCGCTCTCGTTGAATGTCATGTTCATTTTATTGTTCTCACATTTCGTCGATGGGAGTCGAGCTGGCCTGCGCCTTCTCCAGCGAAAACCGCTCGCCGGTCTTGACGTAAAAACTGGCGCCGAAACGGCCGACCGGGTGGTAGTCCTGCAAACGCACGCGCCACAGTTCGGTGTCCACCAGGCCGTCGCGCGCCGCCAGCCATTTTACCCGGCCGATGAAAATGTAGCGGCTGGCGGTCTCCAGCTTCTCGTGCAGCACGCATTCGAAGGCCACCGGCGCTTCGGCGATGCGCGGCGGCGCCACGCTTTGTGACGGCACCGCATGCAGTCCCGCATGCGCCAGTTCGCTCACGCTCGACGGCAGCGCGTCGCCGCAGGCATGCATCTGTTCGCACATCGCTTCATCGGTCAGGTGCACCACGAATTCGCCGCTGCGCAGGATGTTGGCGGCGGTGTCCTTGAGGCCGCCGTCGTGCAGGCGGTTGATGCTCACCATCACGATCGGAGGATCTTCGCCGAGCATGTTGAACATGCTGAACGGCGCGGCGTTGATGGTGCCGTCTTCGCCCAGCGTGGTGATCAGCGCGATCGGCCGCGGCACGATCAGGCTGGCCATCAGTTTGTAGCGCTGGTAGACCCCCAGCGCCGAGAAATCGATTTCCGTCATGGTTGTTTTCCCTGTATGCCTTCCACGTACCACTTCATGGTCCACAGCTCGGACTCGGGCACGGCTTTGCCGGCCGCTACCTGCACCTGGCCGGCCTGGTTGTTGATCGGTCCGGCGAACGGCTGCAGCGCGCCGGCGATGATGGCCTTGCGGCGCTGTTCGACCAGCGCGACGACGTCCTTGGGCAGGGCCGGATTGAGCGGCGCCAGCTGCACGATTCCTTCCTTCATGCCCCATTTCGTGTCCTCTGATTTCCACTTGCCTTCCAGCACCTGGCGCACCTTGTGGACGTAGTACACGCCCCAGTTCAGCACGTTGCCGGTGAGGTGTGCATCGGGGCCGAAGCGCGTCATGTCCGAGTCCTGGCCGAAGGCGTACAGCTTGCGGCTTTGCGCCACCTGCACCGGCGCCGGCGAGTCGGTGTTCTGGTACAGCGTGTCGACGCCCTGCGCTACCAGCGTCTGCGCGGCGTCGCGTTCCAGGCCGGGGTCGTACCAGGAATTGATCCACACCACCTTGGCCGTGACTTTAGGATTGACGCTGCGCGCACCCAGTACGAAGGCGTCGAGGTTGCGAATCACTTCCGGAATCGGGATCGGCGCGACGTAGCCGAGCGTATTGGTTTTGGTCATGCGCCCGGCGATGGTGCCGAGCAGGTAGGCGCCTTCGTAGAAGCGCGTCTGGTAAATGCCGACATTGCGCGCGCTCTTGTAGCCGGAACAGTGTTCGAAGATGACGTCGGGATATTCCGCCGCCACTTTGATCACCGGATTCATGAAGCCGAACGAGGTGGCGAAGATCATCTTGCAGCCGTCGTCGATCAGCTGGCGCATCACGCGTTCGGCTTCGGGGCTTTCCGGCACGCGTTCGACAAACACGGTTTCAATACGCGCACCGAATTCGCGCTCGAGCATGCGGCGACCGAGATCGTGCTGGAACGACCAGCCGATGTCGGCTACCGGACCAGGATAGATAAAGCCGATCTTGAGGCGCGGTGCGCTGGTGGCGGCGATGACCGGTGCGGACAGCGTTGATAGTGCAGACAGCGCGGTTGCGCCCGAGGCGAGCAGAAATTGACGGCGTTTCATGGCGGAAAGCTCCTTGCATGGATGGACAATGGTCGGGGCGGGGTTGCCCTTGAATTGTATACATGCAAATTAAGTGCCAGCCATTATAGTTACTTAACTATTTGATTTATATATAATTATCTGTATATATTAAATTGTATACATTTGTTGATTTTGGTGCGAAAGACGTGTTTGCACCAAGCGCGGGCGCACAAAAAGGGGCAAAGGGAGCGAGTGGGAAGCGAGGGAATGACGGAGGACGAAAAGAATCAGGCCGGCAATCGCAGCCGCGCTTCCAGCGCCAGCAGATGGCGCTCCATTTCATCAGCGGCGGCGTTGCCGTCGCGCAGCGACAGCAGTTCCACCAGGCGCGCATGCTCGTCGTGTTCGCAACTGGCTTCTCCGGGCGCTTCGTACAGGGCGACGATCAGCGAGCAGCGCGTCATCAGTTCGGTCAGCATGCGCTGCAGCACCGCGTTGCCCGACAGTTCCGCCAGCGCCAGATGAAAGCCGCCGGCCAACGCCACCCAGCGCGGATGGTCCTGATCGTGCAGGGCATCGTGTTCGGCGCGCAGGCGCTGCTTGAGGCGCTCGATGTCGCCGTGTTCGATACGGCGCGCTGCTTCGCGCACGATGGCGCCTTCGATGGCGCGGCGCGCGGCGAAGACGTCGCGGGTTTCCTTGGGGCTGGGTGTAGCGACGGCAGCGCCCTTGTTGGCGACGATGTCGACGATCTGCACTTCCGACAAGCGGCGCAGCGCCTGGCGCACTACCGTGCGGCTGACGCCGAACTGCTCGCACAGGGTGGCTTCCTGCAGGCGCGTGCCGGGCTTCAGACGGCCGTGCATGACGCCGTTGAAGATGGCTTCGTAGACGCCCTGGTCGAGCGTTTCAGACGGTTCGGCGGGGCGCGATGCTTTCATGGAAGCCGAGTAAGGTGCAGGTGCGTGGTTGAGTGGTCGCCATCATAGCCTGAATCATCGTGCAAGATTGGCTCCGGCTCAGGACTTGGCCTCGTAAAACGCGCCACCCATGCCGTCGACGTTGAACTGCATGCGCAAGACGCGTTCGGCGCCGCAGAAGTACACGTGCCAGTTTTCAGTCCAGCTACCCTGGACCGGATAGGTGCCGGCTACCAGCGGTTGCTTCAGGGGCAGCCAGATGGCGTCGCCCACGGCGCTCACGTCCTTGATCGACATCAGGCGGAAATCCTTGCACTGCGTCGAGTTGGGCGTACCGCTGCGTTCCGCCGCCAGCCCGGCTGCGGTCATGACGGTGGGGATGGCGTCGGCGATCAGCTTGGGCGCCGCGCGCGATGGTCCGAGGGTGTCCACCTGCTGGGCCAGCGCCAGGTATTTCTGGTAGTTGGGCGAGAGGTCCGGAATGCCGTCGAGCAGCGTGCGAATCTGTTTGGTGGTGCCGGCGCCGCTTTGCTCCAGCAGCACGTTCGCCAGCATCAGTCGCGCCGGCAGGTAGCCGGCGGCAGCGGCGCCGGCCAGGCCGTCGATGGCTTCGATCTGATCGCCGCGTTCAGCGATGGTGCGGCGGGCGATGGCGTTGTACTTGCGGTCGTCGCCCTTGCCGTTGACCATGAACTGGTTGGCCGGATCGAGCGTATAGGCCTGCCACAGGCCGAAGCCGGCGCGCTGGTCGCCGCCGGCGATGGCCTTGCGCGTCCATGCGCGCGCTTCGGGGAAGTTGACCGGCAAGCCCTTGCCCGGCAGGTTGAGGTCGCCGTAGATCGCGGCGCAGGTCGGCTCGCCGCCTTCGGCGCACTCGCGCGCCAGCTTCGCGCCTTGCTTGACGTCGCGCGCGGTACCGAGGCCGCGCAAGGTCATCAGCGCAAGGAAGGACTTGGCGCGGTTGTCGCCCTGTGTGGCCAGTTGCGAAAACTCGCGGTAGGCGGCGTCATACTTTTGTTCGCCGTAGGCGTTGATGGCGCTGTTGATGTCGGCATGCGCCGGCAACGCGGCGACGGACAGCAAGCCGCCCAACAAGCAAGGCAAGGCGGCGCGGAGGAGGGACTGCTTCATGATGATTTCCGGAGGTGCGAAGCCGTCTATTCTAATCCGGCTCAACGCTTGTGCTCAGGGTGCGCTGCGGTTGGGTTTCAATACTGATCATACTTGCGCGATTGTCCCCTGACCTTGTCGGCCGGATATTTCTCGCGGTTGAGCTGCATTTTCTCGATTACGGCGTCGTAGAGATCGACGTCGAGACGGTCGGCGAGGCGGATCAGGTAGACCAGCGAATCGGCCAGCTCGTGGCGCACGCCGGTGCGACGCGCCTCGTCGAGCTCCTCCTGTTCACCGGTCTTGAGCCACTGGAAATGCTCAACCAGCTCGGCCACTTCGACCGACAAGGCCATGGCCAGATTCTTTGGGGTGTGGAATTGCTGCCAGTCGCGTTCTTCGGCGAACTGGCGGACGATGCCGCGCAGGGCGACAAGGTCGGAGGAGGGCGTGGTCATGGTCGGTCCGGGTGAAAGGTTAACAGGACCAGACTATAGCGCCGATTGCATGCCCGGTGCTGCCGGCAGCGGACATGCAATTATTGCTTAAAACGTGTAGTTCACGGCGGCCATCGTGCCGTAGCTGGTGCGCGCCTTCACAATCGGGCTGTCGCCGGCCTTTGTCATGTAGCGAGTCGCTTCAGTAGCGGCCAGCAGCGACCAGTTGTCGTCGAAACGATGGGTCCAGGTGATGGCTGCCTTGACCGCGTACAGCCCGGAGCCCGGCGTATATTTCCTGAAGCCGCTGGTTGCGCTCTGGTTGGCGGTGACCCCAAAATAACTCTGGTTGTAATCGTCGCTGCCGAAGTGCGCGCTGCCGGCCACGGCGAGTTTGTCCCTGGGCATGGTCATCACCGTGGCGTCGACTTTTGCGTAGTAATTACGGCCGCGATCGCGGTTGCTGAGCGGCTGCGAGGCACCGGCGCTGAGCGTCAGGTTCTGCGTGAGGCGATAGCCGAGGCTGAGGTTGAGCAGCGCCGCACCCTTGACTTCGCCCATGCCCTTCAATTTGTCGGAACCGGGTTTGAGGCTCTGGTTGGAATCCTTGCGGCCGGCGTCGTAGCCGAGCGCCGCCGAGGCGATGAACTTGTCGCCGAAAGTGTGGCGATAGCCGATGCCTTCGCCGGCGTCGATGAAGCCGCCCCAGGGTGTGACTACGCTGATGACGGGCAGCGCGGCGGCCTTGTATTCGTCACTGCCGGCATAACGCGGCATGTAGGCCGCGCCCAGGCCCAGCGTGATTTTGGTGTCGCTGTTTGCGGCGGCGGTTTGTTGCGCCGATGCCGGAATGGCAACAGCCGCAGTGAGGGTGGCTGCTGCGGCAGCAGCGGCTACCTTGCCAATGCGGCGATGTGGATGCGTCATGGTTTCTCCTGTGATGAATGAGCGCCATTGTCGGCATCCGCGGCGCCGCAGTCTGTGGGAGTTTGGTAAGGAAAATGTGCGGCCATGTGTCAACATGTGTTTGTTTGTAATGCGCCGGCCCACGGCCTTGTGAGGCGGCTATCATGCGCACGGGAAGCGACCAGGAAAAACTGTCAGGGATGAAAAAAATACTGTTGATCGAAGACGACGTGCGTCTTGCCGAATTGATATCGGAATATCTGTGCCGCTATGATTTTGAAGTGGCGGTGGTGCTGCGCGGCGACCAGGCATTGGCCGCCGTCGCACGCGAAAAACCGGACGTGGTGATCCTCGACCTGATGCTGCCGGGCATGGACGGCATGGACATCTGCCGCCAGCTGCGCAGGGATTCTTCGCTGCCGGTGATGATGCTGACTGCGCGCGCCGATATTTTCGATCAGGTCGCCGGCCTCGAAATCGGCGCCGACGACTACATGCTCAAACCGGTCCAGCCGCGCCTGCTGCTGGCGCATCTGCGCGCCATCCTGCGCCGCCATGAAGGCCAGTCCGACGTCGCCGAAGTGCGCCAGCTGCAATTCGGCGAACTGCAGATCGACCTCGCCGCGCGCCAGGTGTGCTGGAAGGGCGAAGAGATTGATCTCAAGACTTCCGACTACAACCTGTTCGTGATCCTGGTGCAGGCGGCCGGCAAGGTGCTCAGTCGCGATGAATTGCTGCGGCGCTGGCGCGGCATCGACTTCGACGGCATGGATCGCACCGTCGACGTTAGCATTTCGCGCCTGCGCAAACGCTTCAACGACGATGCGCAGGAGCCGCGCAAGATCAAGACGGTGTGGGGCCGGGGTTATCTGTTCAGTCCGATTGCGTGGGAGGATTGAATGCTGCGCAATCTGGTGCGCCTGTACCTTGTCATTGCGGCGCTGGTGGTCGCCTCCATCCTCGTGGTCAACTACGGTTTCCCGCACTTGTTCGCCGGCCAGTTCGCCAAGGCTGTCCGCTCCGGCTTCAACGGCGAGAGCTTCATGCTCAATCGCCTGCTCTCCGGCCGCAGCCAAGCCGAGCAGGACGCCTTGCTGGCGCAGTTGCGCGCTGCCGCGCCCGAACGTTACAGCCGGCCCGTGCAGACGCTGGAGCAACTGCCGCCTTCCGTGCGCGAGCAACTGGTCCAGCATCGCGTCGGCTGGGAAATCACCGGCAGCAAATGTTGCGTGGTCTACGTCAGGCTCGACGACGGCGGGCTGGTGCGGGTGCAGTCGCTGGAGGAATTGCCGATGGTGGAGGTGGTGGCCTACGCGCTGGTCTTCGCCACCATCCTTGCTGCTGTCTGCATCTGGCTGATTCCGCACTGGCGCGACCTGGAAAAGCTGCGCCTGGCAGCCGCGCGTTTCGGCGGCGGCAGGCTCGATGCCCGCGTCGGCTTGTCGGGGCGCTCATCGATCCGCCAGCTGAGCAGCCACTTCGACCGCATGGCTGATCGCATCGGCAAGCTGATCCATGCGCAGCGCGACATGGTCAACGCGGTCTCGCATGAGTTGCGCACGCCGCTGTCGCGACTTGAATTCGGCCTCGACATCCTGCAGCACCATGCGCAGGATACTGCCACCGAAAACCGCATCCTCGGCCTGCGCAAGGACGTCGAAGAGCTCGAGGCGCTAGTCGCCGAATTGCTCACCCTCGGTATGCTGGAACACGACCGCCAGGGCGTCTTCACCGAGACCGTGTCCTTGCCGGAATTCCTGCGCGATGCCTGCGGCGTCACCGCGGAAGCGCTGGCGCTGGGCAAACTTGAACTGCGCTGCAGCGTCGACGCGCAACTCACGACAGTGGTCACCGAAGCACGCACCCTGGCGCGCGCCTATTCCAACCTGGTGCGCAACGCGGCCCAGCACGCGAGTTCAGTCATCCGCGTGCGCGCCGAGATGGCGGCGCCGGATGCGTGGACGCTGGTGGTGGAAGATGACGGCGCCGGCATTCCAGAAGCCGAGCGCGAGCGCGTGTTCGAATCCTTCTACCGGCTCGACCAGAGCCGCGACCGCGCCACCGGCGGCTACGGCCTGGGTTTGTCGATCGTGAAAAAAATCGTCGCGCGCCACGGCGGCAGCATCCGCGTCGACGGCAGCGAACTGGGCGGAGCCATGTTCGTCATGCGGTTTCCGTTGCGACAATTGCCGCCCTGAACGGGCCTGCGCAGAATCAGAAGCCGAATTCCGGACGGAGGTAGGCGGCCAGCCAGATCAGCATGGCAATCGTGGCGGCAAGCAGAATCTTGTTGCTCGGCATGGCGGGCGTTTTCTTGTTGTGGGTGCCCGGCATTCTAGGCCGGTAAAGGCTGCGCAGGTATATCTATCTGTGGGCTAACTGTTTAAATCTGTACATGCGCGCCTCGTTCGCGCCACCAATCGACCAATCTTCCTTGAAATTGGTCTGACCTTTTTACCTTCCAATTGGTATCTCGTATAATTTGGCTTCCCCGCCAGCAAGCAAAAGTACAAGCGCAAGCAATGCCCGGGGCAGGCGGCGTCTCGACATGCCGTTCTGATAACAAACCTCACACAAGGAGACAACATGGCTCACGCCAACGTAGCATCGGCCGGCGCGCTGGACGCCGGAACCGAGATCGGCAAGCGCGTCATCGGCAAGCTGCATCGCAAGATCGTCTGGTACTGCTTCTTCCTGTTCATGATCAACTACCTCGATCGCGTCAACGTCGGTTTCGCCGCGTTGACGATGAACGCCGACCTCGGCCTGAGCGCCAAGGTCTACGGTCTCGGCGCGGGCATTTTCTTCCTCGGCTACATCGCGTTTGAAATCCCGAGCAACATGATCCTGCACAAGGTCGGTCCGCGCATCTGGATCGCTCGCATCATGGTCACCTGGGGCATTGTCGGCTGCGCTATGGCGTCGATCCAGGGTGAGTGGAGCTTCTATGCGCTGCGCTTCCTGCTGGGTCTGGCCGAAGCCGGCTTCGCACCGGGCGTGCTGCTGTATTTGACCTACTGGTTCCCCAAGAAAGAGCGCGGCAAAGCCGTTGCCGGTTTCATGCTGGCGACCGTGCTGTCGTCGGTGGTCGGCGCACCGCTGTCAGGCTACCTGCTCAGCTCGACCCACGGCTGGTTCGGTCTCGCGGGCTGGCAATGGATGTTCATCCTGGAAGGCGTGCCGGCCATCATCATGGGCGTGGTCACCTTCTTCTACCTGGTCGACCGTCCCGAACAAGGCAACTGGCTGAACCAGGAAGAACGCCGCTGGCTGACCACCACGCTGGCCACCGAGCAGGAAAAGAACGCCGTGCATGCGCAGCATGAATTCCGCGAAATCTTCCGCGACAAGCGCATGTGGATCCTGACGCTGATCTACATGTTCAACGCCGTGGCGATTTACGGCGTGGTGCTGTGGCTGCCGCAGATCGTCAAGAGCCTGGGCGGCCTCAACAACTTCCAGACCGGTATCGTCTCGGCGATTCCGTTCATCTGCGCCGCCGTCGGCCTGGTGCTGGTGGCGCGCAGTTCCGACCGCACCGGCGAGCGCAAGATGCACACCGCCTGCGCCGGCCTGTTCGGCGGCGTCTTCCTGGCAGCCAGTGCGCTGGTGCCGTCGCCGGTGCTGGGCCTGGTGCTGATTTGCATCGCCGCGATGGGTTTGTGGGCCACGCTAGGTGTGTTCTGGACATTGCCAACGCAATTCCTGAGCGGCGCCGCAGCGGCCGGCGGCATCGCCATGATCAACGGCTTCGCGCAGATCGGCGGCTTCATCGGCCCATATCTGGTAGGCTGGATCCGCGAAACCACGCATAGTTTTTCGATGGCTTTGCTGGTGCTGGCGGTCAGCCCGATGATCGGTTTCGTGCTGTGCTCGATGCTCAAGATCAGGAACGACCGCGCGCCTGAATAAGGCCATGCAAGTCTGATTACATGAACACCGCGCCGCCGTCACTGGCGGCGCAATTTTTTGCAGGAAACGACATGACACAGAAAGTGACGATCACACTGGCTCAGCGCCTGCGCCAACCCGGCATCGTGGTGGCGCCCGGCTGCCACGATGCGCTCGGTGCGCGCATCTATGAACAGGCCGGTTTCGAGGCCGTCTACATGACCGGCAACGGCCTCTCCGCCAGTTTGCTGGGCGCGCCTGACATCGGCCTGCTCGGCATGAGCGAAATGATCGAGCGCGGCCGCGCCTTCGCCAACGCGGTGCAGGTGCCGGTGATCGCCGACGCCGACACCGGCTACGGCAACCTCAACAACGTCGTGCGCACGGTGCGCGACTACGAAGCCGCCGGCGTCCAGGCGATCCACCTGGAAGACCAGGTCACGCCCAAGAAATGCGGCGCCATGAAAGGCCTCGCACTGATTTCAAAGGAAGAGCACGCCGACAAGATCCGCGCCGCCGTCGCTACGCGCAAGAGCCGCGACTTTCTGATCATCGGCCGCTCCGACGCGCGTATCCCGCTCGGCCTCGACGAAGCGATTGCGCGCGGCCAGGCCTACGCCGCCGCCGGCGCCGATTTGGTGCTGCTGGAAATGCTGCAGTCGGAAGAAGAGATGCGCCAGGCCATCGCCGCCATCGATGCGCCGCTGATGTTCAACGCCGTCGACGGCAAGACGCCGCCGCTGACCGCGACGCAGTTCGAGGCGCTGGGTTTTCGCGTGTTGAGTTTCCCGATCTCGGCGACGCTGGCGTATGCGCACATGATGCGCAACTTTGCACAGCATATCCGCAGCACCGGCAGTGCATTCGGCGCACCGTCGGGAGCGGTCACGATCGCCGAATACGAAACGGTGCTCGGCATTGCCAACTACCGGTAAAACAGAGATTCTGCGACACTGCGGGTTCCGCCCATCAGAAAATCAGACCACATGAACGGCAACTGGACCGACGGCTACGTCACCGACATCGGCTACACCCACGGCTACTATCCGCAACTCAATCCGGCGCGGTTGCAACTGGCGTTCGCCGCCGCCGGCCTCGACAGCCCGCTGGTGCGCACCGCCTGCGAACTGGGCTTCGGCCAGGGCCTGAGCATCAACATCCACGCTGCCGCATCGCCGGTGAACTGGTACGGCAACGACTTCAACGCCGCCCAGGCCGCGCATGCGCAGACGCTGGCGCAGAAGTCCCGCAACGGCGCACAACTGGAGCAGGCCAGCTTCGCCGAATTTTGCACGCGTGAGGATCTGCCGCAATTCGATTTCATCGCCATGCACGGCATCTGGAGCTGGGTCTCGGCCGACAACCGCGCGCTCATCCGCGACTTCGTCGCGCGTCGCCTCAAGCACGGCGGCGTGCTCTACGTCAGCTACAACACCCAGCCCGGCTGGGCCGCGTTCATGCCGCTGCGCGACCTGCTGCTGCGCCATTTCGACATGCCGTCCAACACTGGCAAGGGCAGCGCCGAACGCATCGACGCCGCGCTCGATTTCGCCGAGCGCATGTTCGCTGCCGACCCGGTCTATGCGCGCGCCAATCCGTTCATGCAGGAGCGCATCGGCATCCTCAAAAAACAGAGCCGGCATTACCTCGCGCATGAGTATTTCAACCGCGACTGGCACGTCGAGTCGTTCGCCGACATGGCGTCAATCTGGTCCGACGCGGGTCTGGAATTCGCCTGCTCGGCGGATTTTCGCGACCATCTCGACATGGCCAACCTGACGCCGCCGCAGCGCGAATTCTGCGACGCCGTCGACGACCGCCACCTGCGCCAGAGCGTGCGCGACTTCATGGTGAACCAGCAATTCCGGCGCGACTACTGGGTGCGCGGCGCGCAGGCGCTGGACGCCGCCAGCCATCACGCCTTGCTGGCGCAACAGCGAGTGGTCCTGCTGACCGCACCGGACAACATCCCGATGACGCTCAAAACGGTGTCGTCCGAGATCACGCTCAACCAGCACATTTATGGTCCGGTCATCGCCGTGCTGGCGGATGGCCTGCCGCATTCACTGGGCGAGATCGCCGGCATCGTCGGCAGCCGCAACCTCGGTCTGCAGCAGGTGCTGGATACCCTGATGATGCTGATCGGCAACGGCCACGCCGCGCCGGTGCAGGCCGATTCCGACATCCTGCACGGCCGCGACGGCAGCGCCGCACTGAACCGCCACCTGCTCTCGCAGGCGGTGCACGGCACTGCCGACGGCGATATCGAACACCTGGCCAGCCCGGTCACCGGCGGCGGCGTGCCGGCCGATCGCATCCAGCAACTGTTCATGCTGGCGGTGCTGGAAGGGCAGGAGACGCCGGACGCCATCGTCGGCTTCGTATGGCGGCACATCTCCGCCGGCGGCAAGAAAATCGTGCGCGACGGCGTGCGCCTTGAGGACGAACAAGACAACCTGGACGAACTGAGCCTGCAGGCGCAGCGTTTCTTCGTCGAGCGGCTGCCTTTGCTACAGGCTTTGCAGGTGATTTGAAATAGTTTGTTTCCTCGCGGAAATCCATAAAGTCATGAATTTTTTGCAAGGTCTTCCGGGGATTGCCGTGTGCAAACTCGGGTACCATTGAGCCGGTTTCTGGACAGAATCCATCGGTATTTTCGAGAAGAAAAACATTTTGAACAACCTGTTGCGAGTCAAATGGACGCTCAAGGCCAAGGTCATCATGGTGGTGGTCGCTGCCGTCCTCGTGACGACCGCGGTGATCGTGGCGGTCTCGCTGACTGTCATGAAGCGCGACATCAAGGCGCTGATCGGCGTGCAGCAGTACACCACGATCAAGATGGTTGCCACCGCCCTCGACGAGAGCTTCCACACGCGCCGTGTCACCCTGCGCGCCTTGTTGCAGGGCCTGCCGCCGGAAGCGCGGCGTGACCCGCACCAGCTGCAGGTCTACCTCGCCAGCCACACCAGCCTGACCGAGGTGTTTTTCAATTTCTCGGTGTTCGGCGCCGACGGCCAGTTGCTCGCCAACTTCAACGACACCAGTGCCATCGGCCGCTTCAACGTCGCCGACCGCGAGTACATGCAACGCACGCTGGCGCAAAAGCACGGCGTGATTTCCGAGCCGTTGCGCAGCCAGATTTCCAAGCGCGCCATCGTGCTGATGACCGAGCCGTTGTTCGACGACAGCGGCAACATCGAGATGGTGTTCGTTGCCGCCATCGACCTGCAGCAAGCCAATTTTCTCGGCCAGTTCACCGGCACCAAGGTCGGCAAGACCGGCTTCATCTACATCATCACCGCCAAGGGCGTCATCGTCGACCACATCGACAAGGCGCGCATCCTGCAGCACGCCGACAGCGCCGGCGGCAAGAGCGGCGGCACGGAGCAGGCGCTGGCCGGCTTTGAGGGCAGCATGGAAGGCGCCAGCCGAAGCGGCCAGCCGGCGATGTTTTCGTTCAAGCGCATGAAGACGGCGGACTGGATCATCGGTTCGATCTATCTGCAGGAGGATGCTTTCCAGCCGGTTCGCGACATGCAGGAAAAGGCCTTGCTGGTGTCGCTGTCGCTGGCGGCGCTGGCCGGCTGGCTGGCCTGGCTGATCATGTCGGCCCTGATCGATCCTTTGCACCGGCTGCATGGCCACATCCAGAAAATCCGCGCCTCCAAGACGTATGACGAGGTGCCGCTGTCGTATCGCGAAGATGAAATCGGCGACCTCGGCAGCGCCTTCAATTCGCTCATGCGCGAACGCAAGGACACGGAAATGGAGCTGGACCAGGCTCGCGTCAATCTGGAGAGCATGAACAAGGCGCTGGAACGGCTGGCGCTGGAAGACGATCTCACCGGCCTGGCCAATCGTCGCCAGTTCGATCTCAGCCTGCAGGAAGAATTCAGCCGCGCCATGCGCACCGGCAATTCGCTGGCGCTGGTGATGATCGACGTCGATCACTTCAAGCAATACAACGACATCTACGGCCACCTCGCCGGTGATCAGTGCCTGCGCAAGGTCGGTCGCGTGATCAAGGCGCAGCAGGCGCGTCCGGGCGATCTGATGGCGCGTTACGGCGGCGAAGAAGTGGGCATCCTGCTGCCTGGCGCCGACGAAGCCGGTGCGATGGCGGTGGCCGAGCGGATCCGCATGGCGGTGCGCCAGCTGGGCCTTCTGCATGAAGGCAACGAGGCGGGCATCGTCACCATTAGCGCCGGCGTCAGTGCGTTCGTACCGATCCGTGATGTCGACGCGGCCGACAAGCTTATGCGTGCCGCCGACAAGGCGCTCTACCTTGCCAAGGCGCAAGGCCGCGACTGCATCCGCAGCAGCAGTGATTTGCCGGCGTCGTCCTGAACTTCAATCTCTTTTAATTTTTCTTGTGCTGGCGCGTGATTTTTTTCGCCAGGTCGAGGAAATTCTTTTCCGCCGGCGAGATGCTGGCGGTGCGGCTGACCAGTGTGATCGGCGCCACCAGCGCAGGCTTGGCGTCGCGGATGCGGCAATACACCACGCTGTCGCGATGGAAATCCTTCATCGACGCCGGTACCACCGAGATGCCGCCGCCCGCCGCGACCAGGCTGATGTTGGTCAGCATGCGTTCGACTTCAGAGGCGATGTGCGGCGTGAATCCGGCGTTTTCACAGGCCTCGATCAGGTTTGAATACATGCCCGGGGCACCGTGTCGCCGCACCAGGATGAATTGTTCGTCGGCCAGCGCGCGCAGCGACACGGTCGGCATGTCGCCTTTCTGTTGCTTCTCCAGCAGTGCATGCCCCATGGGCAGGATCAGCAGCATTTCTTCGTCGAGCAATTGCACGAAGCCGATGCCGCGTGGCTGGCTGACCGGTGCGCGCAGGAAGCCGAGATTGACCTTGCCTTCTTCGATTTCCTCGGTGAGTTCTGCGGCGTTGCCTTCGCGCAGGTCGAGGTGCACGCCGGGGTAGGCGTCGCGATAGGCGCGGATGATGCCGGGGATCAGCGGATGTGCGGCGGCCGAGCTGGTGAATCCGATCACGATGGTGCCTTCGAAGCCTTGCGCCGCGCGTGCGGCCTTGGCTGCCGCCAACTCGACGCTGCGCAGGATGGCTTTGGCCTCCTGCAGGAATGCCGCGCCGCCGGCGGTCAGTTCGGCGCCTTTGGGGTGGCGGCGGAACAGGTCGAAGCCGAGCTCTTTTTCCAGCATCCTGATCTGGTGGCTCAGCGGCGGCTGCTGCATCTCCAATCGTTCCGCGGCGCGGGTGAAGTGCTGTTCTTCGGCGACGACGAGGAAGTAGCGGAGGTGGCGGAGTTCCATTGTTGTTATCTCTTTTGGGTTTGGAAGTCTTCAGGTGGATACATTTTACATCTGGGATTTTGATTCGACTTCGGTTCGTCGGTAGCTTAGATTTTTCTTTCTTCGATCAACCTAGCCGGGGGTAGCCCGGCAGCTACTCACTTTCTTTGCTTCGCCAAAGAAAGTAAGCAAAGAAAGGCGACCGCAAGTTCGCAGCCCCTTCGGGGTCCCCGGCGTCGTCAGGCGCAAATCGGGAGGGGAAACAAACTCGCTACGCTCAGACAAGTTTCCCCTCTTTATCCGATTTGCACCTGCCGCCACCGGCTGCTCGCAAGCGGGAATTCGAGACTGGCTCGCTGCGCCTCGCCAGGGGAGGGAGGTGGAGTGATGGTCTGCGTTCTTCGCTACCTTCGCAGACATGACAATTGCGACGCCGAAGGCGAGCGACCCCAGGCGATGCGCAGCGAGCCAGTTTGGCCGGTCCGCTTATGAGTCGCCGTTGGTGACGCGCACAAATCGGAAAAAGAAGGGAAACTTGTCTGAGCGAAGCGAGTTTGTTTCCCTTCCCGATTTGTGCGTGGCATCAACGGGAACCCCGCGCAGCGGGGCGGCGAATCGCGGTCGCCTTCTTTGGCTTACTTTTCTTGGCGAGACAAGAAAAGTGAGTAGCTGCCGGGCTACCCCCGGCGAAGGGTTGATCGAAGAAAGAACAGCATTAATCAACGCACGATAAGAAAGTCGGGACAAAACAGGAATCACAATAGCGGATAACCCTCATGCCCAAGCCTCCCCGAACTTCCCCCCAAACGTATAAAATTTCACCCAACCAATAAATTACAACCCGGAGACCGCCTGCTGCACAACCAGCCAGGCAGCCAATGACGCAGCCCCTCTACAAAAACGCCTTCCTGCACATGGTCGTCGCCATCGCCATCGGCATCGCGCTCGGCCACGCCGATCCGCAGCTGGCGGTGCAGATGAAGCCGCTCAGCGATGGCTTCGTGCGCCTGATCGGCATGCTGATCGGCGTGGTCATGTTCGCGCTGGTGGTGTCGGGTATCGCCGGCATGCAGGACAAGAGGCACGCCGCCAAGGTCGGCGGCAAGGCCATCGTCTATTTTGAAATCATGACCTTCGTCTCGCTCGGCTTCGGCATGCTCGCCGCCGACCTGCTGCAACCGGGCGTCGGCTCCCATCTCGACCTGTCGCACGTCACCGACAGCACGCACTATGCGGCGCGGCTGTCGACCTCGGGCGCGACGGACTTCCTGCTCAACATCATTCCCAACAGCTTCTTCGAAGCGTTCACGCGCAACAGCAGCCTGCAGATCCTGTTGTTGGCGGTGCTGTTCGGCGTCGCGCTGTCGCGCATGGGCGAGCGCGGCCGCAGCCTCCTCAATTTCATCGAAGCCAATCTGCGCATCCTGTTCGGGATGATCAACATCATCCTCAAGGTCGCGCCGCTGGCAGCTTTCGGCGCCATGGCCTACACCATCGGCCGCTACGGCCTGGCGTCGGTGCTGCCGCTGCTGCATTTCGTCGGCGCGATCTATCTCGCCAGCATCGCCTTCATCTGCGTGGTGATGGGACTGATCGCACGCGTGGCGGGCGTCAACATCTTCCGCCTGATCGCTTTCATCAAGGAAGAACTGCTGCTGGTGTTCTTCACCACCTCATCCATGGCGGCGCTGCCGGGACTGACCGAAAAGATGGAGCGCCTCGGCTGTTCGCGCGCGGTGGTGCGGCTGGTGCTGCCGACCGGCTATACCTTCAACCTCAACGGCACCAACATCTATCTCACCATGGCGGCGCTGTTCCTGGCGCAAGCCGGCGGCATCGAGGTGAGCCTGTGGCAGCAACTGTCGTTGCTGGCGATCTGCATGCTGACGTCCAAGGGCGCCACCAGCGTGACCGGTTCCGGCTTCATTGCGCTGGCGGCGACGCTGAGCACGCTGCAGATCGTGCCGGTGGGCGGCATCGTGCTGCTGCTCGGTGTGGAACGACTGATGAAATGCCGTTCGCTGAGCAACGTGATCGGCAATTGCCTGGCCTGCGTGGTGGTCTGCGCGTGGGACAAGGCGCTCGATCGGGAAAGCATGGCGCGCGCCTTGCGCGCATAAAAAAAGTCCCGGACTGGCCGGGACTGAAAACCTACTCCACTACTTTTCTTTCTTGCGAAAGTCTTTACTACTCTACGCGCCGGCTTGCTTTCTGATTTACTTGCCCAGCTTGTAGAAGGTCTGATCCAGTTTGGCCGATGCCGCCGCCAGCTTCTGGCGCTGCTGCGAGAGCCACGCCTCATCCTTGGCCAGCTTGTTCTTTTCCACGCCGAGCATGCGCTCGACTTCGGCGCGTTGCGGACCGCCCAGGCCCTTGCTGGAGTCCAGCATGTTCTGCGCCGTCAGCGACTTCCTGTACTGCTCCTGCGTCAGCGGGAACTGCGTGCGTTCGAAGTCAAATTTCTTCACGGCTTCGGTATAGATCTGTTGCACGACGTCAAACGGAATATCCGCAGGCTTCATCTTGTTGGTGCGGCCGTAGGTCACCAGGTCGGAGGCGAAGTGATGGCCGACGCGGAACGGCACATCGGAGTCGCGTTGCAGGATGTCGGCCAGCTCGGTGGTGGTCGAATAATCGGCGTCGACTTCCTGCAATGCGCGCGCCTTGTCGATCACCAGGTTGTCGAGCAGGTCGGCCAGCTTGACGAAGGCGTTGGAGGTCAGCTCCAGCGTCTTCTCCACCTGGTCGCGCTTGTAGTCGGGCATGCCGGGCGAGACGTTGTGCGCTTCCAGCTGAAAGGTCATGGCGCCGCCGACGATGTCGCTGGCCTGCAGGCGCAGCACGTTCAGGCCGTAGGGATTGCGCTTCTGCGGCATGATGCTGCTGGTGCCGGTGAGGCGGCCTTCCTGAATCATGATCCACGGATACGGCTGGTGATATTGGGTGTGGAAGTCCTGCATCAGGATGCCGATGGTCAGTGCGGCGTTGCTGCACAGGCTCACCAGTTCCATACCCTGGTCGAGCGCGCCGAGTTGTGCGGCGTCGTAGGAATTTTCAATCGGGCCGTCAAAGCCGAGCAGTTCCGCCAGCCGCTTGCGGTCGACCGGGAAGCTGGAAGTGCCCAGCGCGCCGGCGCCGAGCGGGCTCAGGTTCAGGCGCGCGTAGGATTCCTGCAGGCGTGCGCTGTCGCGGCCGAAGGCCGAGGAGAACGCCAGCAGATAGTGGGCAAATGTGGTCGGCTGCGCTTGCACGCCGTTGGTGTAGGCCGGCACGATGGTGTCGAGGTTTTTCTCGGCCAGTTCCAGCACTTCCGCCTTCGATTTGTTCATCGCTTCCATCAGATCCAGCGTGCGCTCGCGCTGCATCAGGCGGCGGTTGGTCGACAGGATGTCCTGGCGGCTGCGGCCGGAGTGCATGCGTGAACCGTCGGGGCCGGCGATGGCCAGGATCAGCGGCTCGTATTGCAGATAGTCGGACGGACGCTTGGCGCCGGGCTGGTCGCCGTTCTTGATGACCTGATCCACCGCCGAGACGATCTTCTTGCCGAGCTCGGGCGGTACGATCTTGTTCTCGATCACCATCACCGTCGACGCCTTGTTCATCTCGCCGAGGAAGTAGAAGTAATCGTGGTACGGCGACTTCTTGCCGGCCGGCGCGGCATAGGCCGCATTGGCCATCGTCATGGCCGCCAGCGCCAGTGTGGCGATGCGAAGGGAAAGAGGTTTATTGAGCATTGTCGTTACCTTGAGTGCTGGAGTTGGATGAGGATGAATTGCCTGCCGGTTCACCTGCCTGAGCGGCGGTGGCGACGTCGATGGTCAGACGGCGCGCGCTTTCGTTGAACGGCGAGAACACGTTGCTGTTGCCGCTCGGCCGGTTCCAGGCGTTGGCGGTCTGGTCGGTTTGCAGCGCGGCGGTGGTCGGCGCCGTCGCGGCGTTGGTCAGCAGGTTGCTGATGCCGCGGCCGAAGTTGTAGATCACCACGCCGCTGCCGCTGGCGGCAAAGGTGGTGGCGTCGCCGCTTTGCACGATCGGCGAGCCGTTGGGCGCATTGACGTTGACCAGCAGGACGCCGTCGACCACCTTCAGGGAATTGGTGCCGCCGCTGAAGCGTATCCCGGCGACACCGTTGCTGCTGACGTTGAGCGTCATGCCGGCGCTGCCGCCGGTGCTGATGGTATTGAAACCGTTGGTGCTGCTGCCGACGAAGGCGATGCCGTCGCCGCTGCCCTTGGCGGTGCCGTTGAGTGCGATGGCGCCGCTGTTCGACGAGATATTCACACCGGCCGCTGCGCCCGAACTTGGACTGCGGATCGTGATGCCGGCGCTGCTTGATGCGCTGCCGCTGGTGCCGTCCAATGTCAGCTTGCCGGTATTGGTCGAGATAGTCGCGCTGCTGGCATTGGTCGACGGATAGATCGTGATGCCGCCTGCGTTGGTCGACGTGCCGGTTACGGTGACCGAGCCGCTGCCGGTGGCGCGCAATGCATTGGTGCCGGTCAGGATGCTGACGCCATCGCCGTAGACGCTGGAGCCGGTCACGCTCAGCGCGCCATTCTCCACGCTCACCAGCGCGTTGCCGCTGCTGTAGAAGCTGACGCCATCGCCCTGGTCGGCGGCATTGCCGATCAGCGTGACGTTGCCGGAGCCGGTGGTCTGGATCTTGTTGGTCACGCCGAGGATGGCGATGCCGTGATCCAGCTCGGGTACGTTGGGCGAATGGAAGTTGCCGTTGAGCGTGATGTTGCCGCCCTGGGACGAGATGTTGTTGACCGAGGCAGTGCCGTTGCCGCCCAGCGCGATCGCATCCGAGGTGCCGACCGAGTCGCCGCGCAGCGTGATGTCGCCGTTGACGGTGGTGACGTTGACGCCGGTGGAACTCCCGCTCGAATTGAAGAAGATGCCGTAGCCGCCGAAGCTGTTGGTGCTGTTGCCGTTGATCGCGATGTTGCCGCTGGTGGCGCCGATGTTGACGACGGCGTTCAGCGCGGACGGCGCGATATCGACGCCGCGGCCCGAGGCGCTGGTGCCGTTGAGGCTGATGTTGCCGGTAGTGGTCTTGACGTTGACGGCGGCATATTGGCCGCCGACATCGATCGACAGCGCCTTGAACGAGCCGCTCGAATTGTTGATCACGGTGTTGTTGCCGGTCATCGTGATGTTGCCGGCGGTGCTGGTGACATTGACCTGTGAACCCGCAGCCGAGCTGGTGCCGTTGCCCGAGCTGATCAGCGCCAGTGCCGGCGTGGTGCCGCCGGAGGTATTGCCTGTGATGTTGATGTCGCCGGTGGTCGCTATGCTGATCACCGAGCTGGCGCCGGTGGAGTTGAGCACGGTGCCGTAGCTGCCGGTGCTGCTGCCGTTGACGTTGATGGCGCCGCCCGCAGTGGCGTTGAGCGTGACCGAACCGGTGCCGCTGGCAGCCAGGTAGACGCCGCGGCTGGCGCCTGCGAAGCCGCCGCTGTTGGCCTTGACCGTGAGGTTGCCGCTGCCGACGGTGAGCGTCTGCGACGACGTCGCTGCAGTCGAGCAGACCAGAACGCCGAAGCCCGAGCTGGCGTTGCCGCTGACGGTCAGGTTGCCGGTGCCGGTAGCGGCGATGGTGTTGTTGGTGCTGAAGATGCGCGTGCCGTTGCCGCTGCCCAGCGTGGTGCCGTCAACCACGATCGAGCCGCTGCCGTTGGTGACGATGCGGCTGCCGCCGGTCACGATGAACGCGTCGGTGGCGACGGAGACGTTGGCCTGGTTGGCGACCATGTTGATGTTGCCGCCGCCGGCGTCGATGGTCGATCCGGAAACGTTGATTGTGTTGCTGCTGGCGGTGAGGTTGCCGCCGTTGGTGGAGATGGTGCTGCCGGACAGCGCGATCGAACCGTTGCCGGTATTGCCGAAGTTGGCGATCAGGGAAACGTTGAGCGACTTGCCGGTGGCGTTGCTGATCACATGATTGGTCATGTTGATGCTGCGATGCGCCTGCAAGGTCAGCGACGAATTGCCGACCGCCTTGACGTCGTCGAGCACGTTGATGTCGCCGCCGTTCGTGGGGCTGCCGGCAGCGGTGAGGACGACCACGTTGGCGCCTTCCGACAAGGAGGCGTTGAGCGTCGCCGAGCTCAGGGTGGAGTTGGCCGCGCCGCTCGAAGTAAAGGGCGAGGATGCCGTCATGTTGACGCTGGCGGCGCTGGTGATGTTGAGGTTGTACGGATCGATGAGCCAATCGCCGCCCTGTCCGGACGCTGCGCCAACGTGGACAAGGCCACTGGCCTGGAGATCGTGGCCCGAGGTTTCCACCTTGCCGCCGCGTCCTGTGGCGCCGCTCGCTTGCGCGCTGATGTCGCCATAGAAACGCGTGCTGCCGGTCGACCACAACACCACCGTGCCGCCGTCGCCGCCATGGACGGCGTCGGCCTTGATGGTGGCGTCGCCGCCCATGAAGACGGCGTCGGACTGATGCTCCGTACCGCTGCCTTGATAATTGCCGCCGACCAGCACGGTACCTCCGCCGGCGTCGCCGGAGGCGTCGATGCGGGTGCCGTCGTACAGGCCGACGTATTGGCCGAGGACTTTGGCGCTGCCGCCGGTGTCGCCGCTGCTAAGGCCCGACACATTCAGCGTGCCGCTGTTGGCGACCACGCCGGAGTCGCCGCCGTCGAGCAGGATGCTGCCGTTGCGGTTCTGCAGGCTGCGTGCTTCGATCACGCCGTTGTTGTTGACCACGTTGGACAGCATCGCATCGGTGGCGCGCGCGGTCATGATCACGGCGCCGCCGTCGGCCTGCAGCAAGCCGCTGTTGAGCACGTTGGCGTTGAGCGTGGCGTTGTTGACTTCGACGTTGATGAGGCCGTCGCCGTTGAAGTCGAGCGTCATTTTTTCGCCGGCCGCCAGCACCACGCTGCCGAGGCGCGCGATGATGTTGCCTTCGTTGCGCACCTGTGCGCCGAGCAAGGCGACGTAGCCGCCGTCGGCTGCAGTGATGTTGCCTTGATTGATCACGGAACCCGTCGCGCCTTCGAGGGCGAAGACATTCTTGCCGGCCATGAAGTTGGCGTCGGAGATGTTCAGCGTCGACGCCACCAGGCCGCCGACGTTGACCGACGAGCCGGCGCCGAACAGGATGCCGGACGGGTTGATCAGATAGACCCGGCCGTTGGCGTTGAGATGACCGAGGATTTGTGAGGGATCACTGCTGGTGACGCGATTCAGCGCTACCGACGACGAAGTCGGCTGGACGAAATTCACAGTTGCATTGACACCGATGTTGAAGGTATTCCAGGTGGCGGCCATGCGGTCGCTGGTCTGCGTGACCGTCATGGTGTTGCCGCTCTGGCCGATGCTGCCGCTGCCGGCGGTGATCTGGCCGTTGGTAGGCAACGCGCCGGCGTCGAGCGCGTGCACCGGCAACACGGTCAGGCCACACCAGGCGGTCAGCACGGCGACGCAGGCCGGCTTCAGCGCCGGATGGATTTTCTTGTTGCCGTTGCGGGTACTGCTGCTATTGCGGGAAACGTTTGTCATCGCGCACCTCAGAACGTGTAGTTGAAGCCCACGCCGAGGGCGCGGATGGTGGTGCCTACGCCGGCCGACAGGCCGGTGGCGCCGAGCACGCCGGAGACGGCGTAGTTGTAGTTCGCCAGCGCTTCATTGCGCAGGATCACGTACTGGCCGAAGAAGCGCGTCTGCTTGCTGTACTTGTACGAGAAGCCAACCGCCTGCGAGGTCGCACCCATGCCGTCGGTCGAACATTTGACGTTGTTGCCCGAAATCATGCTGCAGTCGCCGGCCAGCGCCTTGGCCGCGCTGGCGCGTAATTCGAGCGCGCCGATCTGATGTGAAACGCCGATCATGTACGCACGGCGGCGGTAGTTGGACATGTCGGTCGAAGTGGTGCTGGTGTTGACCACGCCGGATTCCGAATATGACAGGTCGTCGGCGATCAGCGAGATCTTGGTCTTGCCGAAATCGTAGGCGACGCCGTAACGGAAACTGAAGTCGCTCGACGAGGTGCCGGCGGTCACGTGCGTGCTGCTGCCGACGCCGCGCGCATCACGGCCGAGGCTGGCGATGCCGAAGTAATTGATGTGCTGCTCGGCCGCGACCACCGCGGAGAAGCCGCCGCTCTCGTACGACAGGCTGCCGCCGTAGAGATAGCCGGTGGCGACGTCCGAGGCTGCTTTCATGCTGTTGTTGGAATACGCCAGCTTGAGCTGGAAGCCGTACAGTTTCGGCGACCAGTAGCCGATCAGGCCGTCCTGGCGGCGGTTGAAGGCGGCGTCGTCGTTGTTGGAATTGATGGCGTCGCCGGCCGGGCCGGAGTTCTTGGTGATGCTGGTGACGAAGCCGGGCGAACCGATGATGTTGTAATGCGCGGCGCTGGTCAGGCCCTGGAACGGATCGAAGGAGGTGGTGCTCTCCTTCATCGGCGTATCCCAGCGTCCATACATCAGCGTACCGGCGGAGGGATGATTGAATGCCACGCCGGTGTTGCGCAGGTCCTGCGAGTGGGTCCAGTCGGGCACGGCTTCGGCGCTGCGGTTGGTGTAGTTCAGCGACAGGCCCATTTCGAGCTGCCACAGGAACTTCCACTGGTCATACAGCTGGATGCCGCTATGCGCACCGATGTAGGAGACGTTGTCGCGTACGCGCCAGAAGCCCGGCATGTTGCGGCCGTTGGGCGTGGCCAGCTTGCTCTGGTCGGCGGTTGCCGCCGGCGTGGCGCCGTCGCGGCGCACGTATTCGGGCACCAGGCCGAGCGAACCGTAGATGACGAAGGCGGTTTCCGGTTCTTCGAAATCCTCGCCCTTGCCGGTGGTGTCGGAACCGAACGCCGAGAACGCTTGCGGCGAACCCGAGACCGAGATCCACAGGCGGCGCGCATTGCGCTGCTCGGTGGTCGGATTGACGCCGGGCGAATATGCCGCGGCGGCGTTGAAGACCAGGTCCTTGTTGTAGACGTTGACGCCGATGCCGTAGCCCGAGCGCGACTGGTGGTTTTCGCTGGCGTCCCAGGGAGTCTTGTTGACGGTGACGCGACCGGCGTCGGCGAACAAGGCAGCTTCGACCACGGAGTTGCCGTACACGCCGATCAGCTTGCGCAGCTCGATGCGACCCAGCACGCCTTCGTCGCCGGCAGCTTCGCCGACCGGATAGGCGCGCACGCCGTTGGGGCCGCCCAGGCTCATTTTTTCGGAAGCGTCGAGGTTCTTGTTGGCGAACTGTGCATTGACTGCAGCCAGCAGCGAGTAGCCGCCGCCCAGTTGCTGCAGGCGGCTGAACGAGACATTGCTCTTGCTGTAATTGCCGCCTGCCTTCGACGTGATGGCGTCGAGCGCGGCGTCGTTGGCGGTTTCCTTGTCGAGCTGGCCGCGGCCGTAGCGCAGGCTCCATTGGTTGTTGCCTTGCGCGCCGAGCAGGTTGTCGCGCCAGTCGCCGTACAGCGTGGCGCTCCAGAAGCGCGCGGACTTGTCGACCACGGTGGCCGAGGTGATGTCCTGGAAGTGACGGAACTCGGCCGCCAGCGACAGATTGACGTTGGCCTTGCGGCTACGGTACAGCGCGTCGTTGATGAAGAAGCTGGAGACCTTGGCCGAGCCGCTGGCCTGCGCGTCCTTGAGGTTCTTGCCGACGTTGTATTGCAGTTCGGCGACGCTGGCGCCGATCGATACGCCGCTGGCCCCGACCGGCATGGCGAAGCTGAGGCCGGCGATGCGCAGGCCTTCGAACGAGTTCTGGGTATTGATGCCGAAGCTCTCGCCCAGGCCCAGCGCATCGTTGAGATTGATGTTGGCCGACAGGCGATTGGCGCCGGTGTAATAGTTGCCGTAGTTGTCGATGGAAACGCGCGAGGTGATCGCGGTCATCTCGCTGACGCGGATCACGATGTCGGTGGCGCCGGCTTGCGCCGACGGCCGCAACACTGCGCGCACCGAGACGCCGGCCAGATCGGACAATCGCAGCAGGGTACCTTCCAGTTCGCTTTCGCGGATCACGGTGCCTGGCTGGAGTTCATCCAGGTAGCGCTGCAGCACCGCCTTGTTCAGGCGCACGTTGTTGTCGGTGTCGGCGCTGACCTGGCCGATCACGCCTTCACGCACCGCGATGGCGATCTTGCCGTCGCGGATTTCCTGCGCCGGCAAATAGGCGCGCGCGACGATGTAGCCGCGTTCGCGATACAGGTTGGTGACTTTCGAGGCGGCCCGGCGCAAGCCGTTGAAATCCAGATCGCGGCCGATGAATTCCTGCAGCTCGGCTTGCAGGCGAGCGTCGTCGATGGCGGTGTTGCCGCTGAGCGTGAAGCCGCTCACCTTGATGTTGACGGCGGCCTGTTGTGCGGGTGTCGATGCAGGCGTGGAGGCGTCATCGGCGTCCTGGGTTTCCTTCTCGATCTGCACGCGGCCGCGCGGTTGCTCCTGCGTTTGCAGGCGCTCGCGGTCGGTCGGCGTGAGTTGCTGGCGATTGGCGTCGAAGATGCTGCCGGAACTCGGCGGTGTCTGTGCATGCGCCAGTAATGGCGCAGCGGCCAGCATGGTCATGACCTGCAGCGCCAGCATTTGCCGACGGTGCGCGGCAAAACGTGGTTTGTTCATTTTTCCCTGTCTCCTGATTTTTATCTTTGTGGCGGTTTTCTGAACCGGCTTTATTGTTGTTGTGCCGTGTTCACCGCTTCATGTGTGCTGCGTTTTTCTTGATGCGTTACTTCGCCGGGAAGATTTTTTCCACGGTGATATCCGCGCCGAACAATCCCGCCGCTTCGTGGCCGACGCCCGGCACTTCGAAGTCGGGGTGGTGCACCGGCGTCTTCCACTTCTGCGCCAGGAATTGCTCGTAGCGCAGGTAGTTGTCGTGCCGCTCGACGCGTGTGGCGCCTTGCAGGCGTGCGCCGCAGGCCTTGTCGAGGAAGCGGTGGTTGGGGTTGTTGTCCTTGCTGCCGACCATGTAGGTGACGTCGCGCGCGGCGTAGCGTTTGAACAGCTGTTCGCCGCTGATCTTGCCGTCGGCGCCGAGGCCGTAGGGAATCATTTCTCCCAGGCCGTAGCGATAATTGTCGTAGCCGGGGCAGAGGATGCCGCCGGCCGGCGCGAAGCCGTTGTCGCCGGGACGGTTGTTGTCGAAGTAGAGATAGGACGAGGGGCTGGAGATCACATAGCGGACCTTGATGCCGGCCTGTTTCAGTTTTTCGTCGCTGTTGTTGAGCACGGCATAGCGTTGCATCAGCTGGCCGCCGGCCGAGTGGCCGATGAAGACGATTTCCTTCAGCGCAGGAAAACGTCCCGAACTCAGGTAAGTGGCGATGTCGTCGAAGACGCGGAACGAGCTGATGCCGGTTTTGCCGTGCGTGGAATCCTGTCCCTGCATCCAGTTGTCGCCGCGCCACAATGCCATCTTGTTGTCGGACAGGGCGTCGCCTTCGGTCAGGAAGTTGGGTGTGAGCAGCAGCGTCTGTGCCGGGTCGAGCCTGGCCTTGCGCAGGAACGCGAGGCCGGTTTCAAAGTAGTGATCGCCATCGCGCTTGACGCCGTGTTCGAGAATGACGGCGCGCGTGATGGAGCTGTTGTCCTGCGCCAGCGCATTGTTGGCGTAGATGGCAAAAGCGTATTGCTGCGCGCCGGCGCCGAGCGTGACCACTTGCGGCGGAGCGGCTTCGTCCGAGGCTTTTTTTGCATGCGCCGCAGGCGACAACGCCGACGACATGGCGGCTGCCAGCAATGCGGTATTCCAGATTTTTGCGCCAACGGCCATGATCGACTTCCCTTGCATCTGTACGGAGTGGAACGACAGGGACTGTGGCGGGCGCAGATCTTAAGTTGCGGCGCGGGCGGGAGGCTGGCGGGGCGCACGGCTCGATGCTGCGCGGTGACGGTCTCCTGCTCATGCCGCCGTTGATCGGCGCTTTATCCATCCCTGAGCATGCTTGTTCTTCTTGTGGGCCGATTATAGAAGTCGTATTTGGCTATGTAAAATATCTTGATTTATATATATCGATACTAAATAAGTATGGAGATGGCAATCCGGATTTATTCCGGACGCGCCTGTCGCCTGTGCTGGCCGGGGCCGATGCCAAAATGGCGCTTGAAGATGCGGTTGAACGAGGCTTCGGATTGGTAGCCGACCGCTTCGGCGACGACGGCCACGGTTTGCTGGCGATCGGCCAGCAATTGCGCCGCCTGCGCCATGCGGGTGCGCGTGAGGATTTCACCGGGGGTGGCGCCCGCCGCCGCGCGGAACAGCCGGGCGAAGGTGGTGCGCGACAGATGGCAGGCCGCGGCCAACTCGTCCAGCGACCAGGAGCGGCCCGGTTCGGCCAGCATGCAGTGCAGCGCACGTTGCAGGCGCGGTGAGCCCAGCAGTGTGAACAGCCCGGGCGTTGCTGCCGCGTCCTGTTGTTCCAGCCAGGCGCGCATGAGCAGCGCAAACAGCGCCGACGACAACTGCGTGACCACCGCATGGGCGCCGGGGCGAGCGGTGTCTGTCTCGACCTGCAGCATCCTCATCAACGCCTGCAACCCGGCGAAATCGGTGCGTCCGGCGGTGCGGACCAGTAGCGTCGCCGGCAGCGACGGCAGCAGCGCCGCCGAAGCGGCGGGATCGAAATGGAACTGGCCGCACAGGATATCGGTGGCCGCGCCGGCGCCGCCGTTTTCCACGCGTATCAGCAAATCGTCTCCGCCGGTGGCGACCTGCGACGGCATCGCCTTGCCGCGGCCGGCATGCAGCGTGTGTGCACTGCCGCGCGGAAACACCACGATGTCCCCGGCCTGCAACACCACGCCGCGTTCGCCATTGGCTTCCATCAGCGCGTCGCCGGACACGATCATGTGATAGCGCACCGTGCCGGGCGCCGACGTCGGTTCCGGCAGTTGCCACGGCGCGCCGAAATGGCAGCGGATGTCGAGCGTGGTGCGCACGGGGTAGAGCTGGAGCAGACGGCTCAGGGTATCGGTGGCGTCGTTCATGGCGAAAAGGCCTGGAAAGTGTGATTGGTACGATTGGTCAATTTATTGGCGTATTTTGCCATTAAAAATTCCATTTCGACTCCCTATACTTCATTCCATACCGCGCTTGATTGCAACGGCAACTGAAACGGCAACGGCGGCGGTTGTGAACCAACTCTTAGTTAATCTTATTTGCTCTTATTTTCCCTCACTGAAAGGAAGCATCATGCCCCGTCTCCATACTCAAGACATCTCCACCGTCACCGGCCAGGCCGCGCAATTGTTCACTGCCATCAAGGGTGCGGTCGGCAAAGTCCCGAACGCCTTCGCCGACATCGGCGTCAACAGCCCGGTCGCGCTGGAAGCTGCGCTCAATCTCGACGCCGCGCTGCGCAAGAGCTCGCTCAAAGGCAAGCAGGTCGAAGCCATCAAGCTGGCGGTCAGTGAAGCGGCCGAGTGCGACTACTGTCTCGCTGCCCATTCGCTGATGGCCAAGAAGCTGGGCCTGTCCGCCGAAGCCGTGATCGGCCTGCGCCGCGCCGAAGCCTCCGGCGACGCGCAACTGGATGCGCTGACCGTGTTTGTGCGGGAACTGGTGACCACCCGCGGCACCGTGCCTGCGGCGTCGGTCGCGGCGGTCAAGGCGGCCGGCTACAGCGACGCTCAGATCGTCGACACTTTGCTGGCGGTGACGGCGATCACCTTCACCAATCTGTTCAACCGCGTCAACGACACGGTGGTGGATTTCCCGGCAGCAGATTGATCGGATGGCTCAGTACTGCAGAAAAGAAAACGGCCTCGCATGAAAGCGAGGCCGTTTTTTGCATGTTGCTTGCGCCGGCGTTATTGCTTGCCCGGCACCAGGTATTTGGATTTGGCGCAGTAGATCTTGGCCTTGGTGTCGGCGTAGGCGATCACGCTGCCGGCCTGCGACTGGCGCAGCGAATACTTGGTGGCGTCATCCAGCGTGAAGCGGATGCCGACGCTCTTTGTGATGGCGTCGCCCAGCGCCTGCGGCGTGCCGTTGATATTGGCGCCGATGAAGTCAGCCGGGCTGCTGCTGTCGTTGACCAGGATGTCGGTGACTTCCATGCCCCACAGATTGCTGCCGGCGGCCTTGAACCAGTAGGCGCCGCCTTCGTTCTTGTACGGCTTGCCGAAGGCTTCGAAGAGGTAATCGTAGAAATATTTGCTGTTGAGCTGGTTGAGGCACAACAGCGCGTTGCCGACTTCAATGCCGAAGGTCGCGGCGGGCGCGGCGTTGGCGACGCCGTTCATGCCTGCAAGGCCCGGCGCCAGCAGCGCGCAGGCAAGCGCGATGCGATGGATGGTTTTCAAACAGACTCCCTGGTGCGCGTGGCGTCGCTAGATGATGCACCGACGCCATCGAATGATCGAAACGGTAATGATGCGTTGCGCAGATTGTAGGGGGCTTTTGGTTTTTTTGCTAACCGGGTTGGCGGGACCGGAGATGGCTCAGGCGTGGCGGCCCGACTTGAGCACCGTCTCGCCGCGTTGCGAAGACGACAACTTGCCGCTCAGGCTGCCGAGCCCGTCGATGAAGGAGGCAATGCCGGTACCCTTGACCATGACGCAGGGCTTGCCCATTTTCTTGCACAGCTGTTTGACCAGGTGATAGGCGTTGTGGCTGATGTTACCCGATGCGCACAGCACCATGTCGGCGCCGTTGAGCATCGGTTGCAGGCGATGGAGGCTGTCTTCCCGGCCGCCGTCGTGGTGAATGAATTTCCCTTGGCGTTCCTCGATGGCGTGGCGGTAATGATTGCGCGCGCCGGTCAGTCCGCCGACGCACAAGACACAGCGGTCGGCCAGGCTGAAGCTGGTTGCGGCTGCAATAGCAGAAGAAGCGGAGGCAAAAGCGGGAGTAGAAGCAGAAGCAGAGTTGTTCTTGTTCGTCGCGCGGTGCATGGAGACCTCGGCCTGGTTGTCGTGACTTGCAGACTAAACCGAAGCCGCGCCGATGCGAACGAAGAAATCAGCATCTGGTTATGCGGAATCCTGATACTGAGATTTGCGCACCGCGCGCACGAAGTCGGCCAGGCGCTTGCCGCTCTCATCCGGGTAGGTGTGCGCCGGCGTCATGGCGCGCACGCGGTCGAGCCGGAACGAGCGGAAGTCGCCGCGCGTTTCGCACCACGCGGCGATCGACCAGCCGCCGCCCCAGAAGTACAGCGCCAGCGGCCACACGATGCGTTGCGTGGCCTGTCCACGGGCGTCAACGTAATCGAGTTGCAGGGTGCTGCGCCTGCCGATGGCCTGGCGGATTTCTTCCAGCCGCTCGCCGTGGGCCTGGTCGATGTGGAAGCTGGGTGCGAACAAGGCGGTGTTCTCGACGAAGTCGCGCTTGTCCTTGGGCAGCGCCAGCACGATCTTGGCCAGCGACGCCGCGGCTGACGCCGCCAGTTGCGGTCCGCCCCAGGCCTGCACCATGCGCATGCCGATGACCAGCGCGTCGATTTCGTCAGGCGAAAACATGAGCGGCGGCAGGTCGAAACCGGTCTTGTTGATGCGATAGCCGACTCCCGCTTCGCCCTGCACCGGTACGCCCGACAGCGACAGGTCGCGGATGTCGCGGTACACGGTGCGCTCGGACACCGACAGCCAGTCGGCCAGCTGGCGCGCCGTGGTGAGCCGGCGCCCGCGCAGGTACTGGGTGATCTGGAACAGGCGGTCGGCTCGGCGCATCGGTTCTGGCAGGAAGTGGAATGGCTGCCATTCTGGCATGAGTCGCAGGCGCCGCCCACCACGATCTTTGGCGAGTGGCGGGCATCTGCTTCTTTCGCTAGTTGCTTCTTTTATTGCATCGCGTGCAAAGCGATGCGGTTGCCTTCGGTGTCGATGAAGTGGGCGATGTAGCCGAGCTGCTTCGGCAGTTCCAGCTTGTCGAGCACGACCTTGCCGCCGGCGGGTGCGACGCGGTCGATCGCTTGCTGGATCGATGCGCCGGCGTCGAGGTAGACCAGTACGCCGTCGGTACTGGCTTTGAAGGCCTGGGTCTGGGTCAGGCAGCCGCAGCTTTCTTTGGCGGCGTTGTAGAAGATCGCCATCGGCGCGGAGTCGAAATCAGTTTCGACGTGCAGCTTGGCGTTGAACACGGCTTCGTAGAACTTGGTCGCACGCGACAGGTTGGTGACGGGGATTTCGAACCAGTTGATTTGCGTTGTCATGATGTCTTCCTTTTTCTTGGTTGAGAGATATGCCGGAGGGCATGGAAGACATCATGATCCAGGGCTACTGACACCATCCTGTCAGTAGGCTTTCAGGGCGGTCTTTGGTGGGCAATCAGGCGGTTTGCGCCTTGCCGTCGGCGGCGGCCAAGTCAGCATCCTGACGTTCCGCATAGCGCCGCGCCAGTATCGCGCACAGCATCAGCTGCATCTGGTGGAACACCATGATCGGCAGCAGGACGATGCCCACGCCACTGCTGCTGAACAGCACCGAGGCCATCGGGATGCCCGAGGCCAGCGATTTTTTCGAGCCGCAGAACACCAGCACGATTTCATCGGCGCGTGCAAAGCCCAGTGCGCGGCTGCCGAAGGTGGTCAGCGTCAGCACGCCGCCCAGCAGGATGGCGTTGACCAGCACCAGCAGCGCCAGTTGTTGCGGCGGGAACAGATGCCATACGCCTTGCGCCACCGCGACGCTGAACGCCGCATACACCGCCAGCAGGATGCCGCCGCGGTCGACCACTGCCAGCAGGCTTTTCTTGCGCAGCACCCAGTCGCCGATCCAGGGACGCAGCACGTTGCCCAGCACAAATGGCAGCAGCAGTTGCAGCAGGATGCCGCCGACTTGTTGCAGGCCGCCGCCGTCCTGGTGGCGATGCAGCAGCAGCGTCACCAGGATAGGCGTGAAGACGATCCCCAGCAGGTTCGAGGCGGTGGCGCCGCAGATCGCCGCCGGCACGTTGCCGCGTGCAATCGAGGTAAAGGCGATCGACGATTGCACGGTCGACGACAGGGTGCAGACGAACAGCACGCCCAGCCACAGCTCCGGCGTCAGCAGGCCGGGAAACAGCGCATGCAGCGCCAGCCCCAGCAACGGAAACAGCACGAAGGTACAGGCCAGCGTCAGCAGGTGCAGGCGCGGCTGCTTGAAGCCGGACAGCGCCGCTTCGCGCGACAGCCGCGCGCCGTGCAGGAAGAACAGCAGCGCGATGGCGGCGTTGCTGGCCAGGTGCATGAAGTCCTCGAAGCGGCCCGTGGCCGGGAGCAGCGTGGCGAGCAGGACGGTGCCGAGCAGCATCCAGGTGAAGGTGTCGGGCAGGTAGCGTTTCATGATGGCAAGGAAGAGGGGCAACGAAGAGGGGCAAGGCGAGACAGCCTTTGCCACATGATAGAAAAAAGACCTATCATCGGGAACCCCTTTAATCATGTGAACTGTGATCGGATATGCCGATAAGCAAGTTTGCAGCTTCGTCAGGAGCACCCATGTTCAATCCCGTCTGGCTCAAGACCTTCACCACGGTGGCCGCTTCCAGCAGTTTCAGCGAGGCCGGGCGCCGGCTCGGGCTGACGCAGTCGAGCGTGAGCGACCACATCCGCCGCCTCGAGGAAGGCAGCGGCCGGCGGCTGTTCGTGCGCGATACGCATTCGCTGGCGCTGACTGCAGACGGCGAAAGCCTGCTGGTGCATGCGCGCCTGATCCTCGAAGCGCACGCCCGCGCCGAGGCCCAGTTCACCGCGCCGAGGTTGCGTGGACGTGTCCGCTTCGGCGCTCCGGATGATCTGGCGATGGGCCCCTTGCCGGACATGCTGGCGGCGTTCCGCAACAAGCATCCCGAGGTCGAGCTGGAAATCACCATGGGTCTCACCGGCGAGCTGTACCAGCGCCTCGACAACGGCGACCTTGATCTGATCGTCGGCAAGCGCCGTCCCGGCGAACAACGCGGGCAGGCCATGTTCCGCGTGCCGCTGGTATGGCTGGCGCGGCCGGAAACCGTGGTCGACCTGGCGCAACCCTTGCCGCTGATCCTGCTGCCCGAACCGAGCGTGACGCGCGCGGCGATCCTGGCTACGTTGGGGGCGGCAGGCCGTCACTGGCGCATCGTCTGCACCAGTGGCAGCCACGCCGGTTGCATGGCGGCGGCGCGCGGCGGCCTCGGGCTGACCGTGCTGCCGCAGCACCTGGCGTCACGCGAACTGAACCTGCCGGTCAACCACGCCAGCTTGCCGGTGTTTCCCGATGTCGAGTACGTGGCGCTGACCGCCAAACGCCTGAGCCGGCCGGCCGATACGCTGTACCAGATATTGATGGCGAGCGAACTGCATGCGCCGAAGTGAAAAAATGCGTTAGCATCGACGAACAAAAAAATACAGGAGACAACGATGACAGGAACGCTTACGCAAGTAGTGGATGCGGACATGGTCCGCCGCGTCGAGGAGAGTTTTTCACGGCAGGGCGCCCTGCGCACCATCGGTGCACGGCTGCATAGCGTGGCGCCCGGGCTGGTTGAGATCCGTCTCGATTTTCGCCCCGAACTGGGCCAGCAGAACGGTTTCCTGCACGCCGGCATGAGCACGACGATTGCCGACACTGCCGGAGGCTATGCGGCAATGAGCCTGTTCGATGCCGGCGAAGAAGTGCTGACCACGGAACTCAAGCTGAATCTGCTGGCGCCGGCGCAGGGGGAATATTTCATCGGCCGCGGCAGGGTGGTCAAGAGCGGCAGGACGCTGACCATCTGCCAGATCGAAGTGGGCGCGGTGCGCAACGGCAAAGAAACGCTGTGCGCCTACGGCATCATCACTGCGATGCGCATGAAAGCCTAGGGCCTAGGCAGCGTCAACCACCAGCTCCGGCCGGTTAAGCGCACGAATGCGGCGGTCGACAAAATAACCGCCGGCTTCGGTATAGCGCAGGAAGCAGCGGCCGCAGACCTTGCACGCGGCGACATTGCAGCGGTTGTAGGGGAAGTGGCGCGGCGCCACCGGCGCGTCGGCCGATTCATAACGGGTGCCGTCGGGGTGGTATTCGGTGAAGCCGGGTTCGTCGTAGGGATCGGGCAGCAGGGTGCCGATGTCCTGCAGCTGCGTTTCGGGAAAGGACAGCGGCGTGCTGGTCCATGCTGCGAGGGACGCTTCGTTGCAGGCGCAGGCGGCCGTCACGGCCGCGCTGCGTTCGGCCAGGACGCGCAAGCCGGCGCCGTCCAGCAAGGGTAAATCGGCCATGCTTCGTTTCCTTATTTGCCGCCGAAGGAAATCTTGCCGCCCTGCAGCTGCGCGGTGCCGCCGCCGAGGTCGCTGAGTACTTGCCAGACCTGCTTGGCGATGCGCATTTCCACGCCTTCGTAGACGGTCTTGACGGCGACGATGCGCGCCGATTCCGCCGCGACCAGGTCTTCCTTCATCTCGTTCTGTTCGGCCACCAGGTCCTTGACCTCCTGCGCCAGCAATTTGCGATTGAGTTCGGCCTCTTCGCCGGCGCCGTTGCGCGCCTTTTCGGGATTCTGCTTGTAGTGGGCGAGCTGCTTGATGACGCGGTTGAGGTCGTCGAGCTTCTTCTGGAATTCCTGTTCCTTGGCGCGCAGCTTTTCTTCCAGATAGGGATCGAGGCCGACCTGGATCTTGGTGGTGGCGGCGCTCGATGAGCCGAACGCGACCGCCTTGATCAGCATGGTGGCCTGGGCGCGACCGCCGATGATCTGGCCCAGCTTGGGATTGGTCTTGCCGACCAGGATCTCGTTGCCGGCCAGCATTTCACATTGGCGCGCATTGCCGGCCAGCATGATGCTGTCGCCCGCTTCGATGTGCGCGCTTTCGGCGAACAATGCCTGCACGCAACCCTCGGCCTTGACCTTGGCGACGATGGAGGCCATGCCGGGTTGGGTTTCAGCGTGGCCGATGATGCCGCCCTTGACAGTGATGTTGCCGCCGGCAATGATCTCGGCCGCTTCCACCGTGCCGCCGACGAAGACGTCGCCCGACACGCGCAAGCGCATGCCGGTCTTGACGTCGCCCTTGATCTTGACCGTGCCCGAAAACTCGACGTTGCCGGTGCTCAGGTCGACATCTTCGATCTCGACGATGGGATTGATCTTGACGCCGTTGGTGATCAGTTGCGGCTGGCCGGCGATGGCGGCGACCAGCAGGTCGGGATCGTCCTTGGAGGGTTCGGCGCCGACGCAGTCCTTGTTGAAACCGAGGTCGGGAACCGGCAGCGCCGGCACTACCTGGCCCTTGATGTTGACGCCGTTGACGCCCGGCACCGGCGGCGTGCGCCGCATCAGTGGATCGCCGACGTTGATCAGCAGCAAGTGGCCGAGGTCGGCGTAATGCACCACGGCGTCGTCGTCGATTTCGGCGAGTTCTTCTTCCTTCTTGTCGAGCAGGGCCTCGAAGCGGGCGTGTTCGCCCTGCACCGGATCCTCGCCCCGCGCGATCAGCAGCTTGGAACAGTGGCCGGTGGCGAGCGCGCCGCGCAGCTTTTCGTGCAGGATGCCCTGGGTGATGCCCTGGGCGCGGATTTCATTGACGACTTCGACGGCGCGCGCGCGTCCGCCTTGCGGCGGCACCAGCGTCAGATAGGCTTCCATGAAATCGTCCGAGACTTCCACCAGGAACTCGCCGTCGCGCCGCTCGCCGATCTTTTGCGAATGGGCTTCCTTGCCGTCGGCGATCTTGGCGGCGAAATCGCCGAGCGCCGCTTCATCGATGTACAGCTTGGTGAAGCCGCCATCGGTGAGGATTTGTTTCAGCATCACGAGATTCGGGACTTGAACACCCGCAACCGGGGTGAATGCAGCGAGCAGTTCTCCGCTGACTCTGTCGAAGTTGAGCGACAGCGATTGCGGGCTTGATTGTTCCATGTTATTTCTCGGAAGTCCTTGTGCAGAGCTCATCGGCAGGATTTCCGGTTCCTTTAGGTGAATTGTTATGTGGCAAGATGATCCTGTAAATCGCCGTTAAGTACAAGGGTTGTTTAGGCTCAAAAGTGTGAATTGTCAATATGCTAATTATCCAAAAAAACGACACTGGGAGCGCCGACCAGCGTTATCTCGCAGGGCGTCAGAGCACCATGGTCAGTATTGTCGTCAACATCGTACTGACCACGTTGCAGATCATCACGGGACTGTTTTCGGGGTCGCAGGCGCTGGTCGCCGACGGCGTGCATTCGCTGTCGGATCTGGTGGCCGACTTCGTCGTGTTGTTCGCGGCGCGCCAAAGCCGCAATCCCGCCGACGCCGATCATCAATACGGCCATCAACGCTTCGAGACGGCTGCTTCTCTGGCGCTCGGCGGTGCGCTGTTGGCGGTCGGCATCGGCATGCTGATCTCCGCCTTCTTCAAGCTGCAGGCGCCGACCGTGCCGCAGGTCCATCTGGCAGCGTTGTGGGTGGCGCTGGCGACGCTGGTCAGCAAGGAAATACTGTTCCGCTACATGTTGGGCGTCGCCGAGCGCGTGCGTTCCAGCATGCTGGTGGCCAACGCCTGGCATGCGCGCTCGGACGCGGTGTCGTCGCTGGTGGTGGCGCTGGGCATCGCCGGCAACCTGCTCGGCTTCCCCTTGCTCGATCCGATCGCGGCGTTGATCGTCGGCCTCATGATCGTGCGTACCGGCGCGGTGTTTTTCTGGCGCGCGCTGAACGACCTGATGGACAAGGCGGTGTCGGAAGAGGAATCGCAGGCGATCCGCCGCACGCTGTTGGACACACCCGGCGTGTTCGGCGTGCACGATCTGCGCACGCGCAAGATGGGCGACCTCACCATCGTCGACGTGCACCTCGAACTGGATGGCCGGCAGACCGTGACCGAGGGACATGCCATCGCCACGCTGGCGCGCCGGCGCGTCATGGAGCAGCATCACGTGCTGGACGTCATGACCCACGTTGATCCGGTGGAGCCGGACGCTGCAGCGGAGTCCGCTGATGTCTGCTGACGACAACACATGGATTCGATAATCGCCGCTTCCGCACGGGCGCTTGCCGCCGGCGACGCGCTTGGCGCGCTCAAGCGCGTCGCCTTGCGCGACGATCCTCCTGCGCTGGCCTTGCGCGGCATCGCCATGGCTCAGCTCGGCGAACATCCGCGCGCACGGGAACTGTTGCGCCGCGCCGCGCGTGGTTTTGGCACGCACGAAGAACTGGCGCGCGCCCGTTGTGTCGTCGCCGAAGCGGAAGTGGCGCTGGCCGTGCGCGACATCGGCAGTTCGCCGCGCGCATTGGCTGCCGCCACGGTCACGCTGGATGCGCATGGGGATCGCGCCAATGCCTTGCAGGCGCGATTGATTGCGGTACGCAGGCTGGTGTTGCTTGGCCGTCTTGAGCAGGCCGAAGCAGCGTTGGTGCGGCTCGATGCGCGCGGCCTGCCGCCTGCATTGGCGACGGTGACGGCGCTGATAGCGGCGGAGTTGGCATTGCGATCGTTGCAGATGACCGTCGCCCAGGCGGCGCTGGCGCGTGCACACGACGCGGCGACGCGTGCCGGCGTGCCGGCGTTGCTGGCCGAGGTGGCCGAAGCACAGTCCGTGCTTGGTCGACCGGCAGCCAGGCGCGTCTCCGCAGGCCGTGAACAAACCTTGCGGCTGGATGAAGTCGCTGCGTTGATGGTCTCGGACGCGTTGGTAATTGACGCTTGCCGACGAGGTATTGGGGCAGGATCGGGACCGGGACCGGCGTGGAAGCCATTGGCGCGCCGTCCGCTGCTGTTCACGCTGGCGCGCGTTCTGGCCGAAGCCTGGCCTGGCGATGTGGATCGCGAAACCCTGATTGCCCGGGTCTTCAATACGCGCCGCCCGGACGAGTCGCACCGCGCACGTTTGCGTGTCGAGGTCGGCCGCCTGCGGGCGCTGGTCGCGACGCTGGCGCAGATCGAGGCCACCCCGCGCGGATTCGCATTCAAGCCGCTGGGCGAGCGCGAAGTCGTCATCCTCGAGCCGCCCATCGCCGGCGACCAGGCGGCATTGCTGGCGCTGCTTGCCGACGGCGCGGCATGGTCGACCTCGGCGCTGGCGTTGGCGCTCGGGGCCAGCCAGCGTACCGTGCAACGCGCGCTGGCAGGACTGGAAGCCGCTGGCCACGCAAACGCCATCGGCCAGGCGCGTACGCGTCGTTGGCTGTCGACGCCTTTGGCGGGTGGCGTCGGGGTCACGGCAATCACGACAATCTTGTTACTCCCCGCTGCACTGGCGATGGACTAAAGTTGTCTTGCGCGCCGATCACGGCGCATCAACAGGAGACCTCCATGACCAGCAACAGCAATGTGAAAACCAAACCTGAACCAGCCGTGCATGCAGCAGAAATCGTGCGCGAGTATGGCCCCTTTCCCGGCGCCGAGCGCGTGCACGGCGTCACCTGGGACGGCCACAATGTGTGGGCCGCCACCGGCGCCAGCCTGATTGCCTTCGATCCCGCCAGCGGCGATGCGGCGCGCACGCTGGAGCGCGCCTGCGACGCCGGCACCGCTTTCGATGGCACCTATCTGTATCAGATCGCCGAGCAGCGCATCGACAAGATCGACCCGGCCAGCGGCAAGGTGCTGGCGTCGATCCCGGCGCCCGGCCAAGGCTTTGATTCCGGCCTGACCTGGGCCGAAGGCAGCCTGTGGGTGGGGCAGTACCGCGACCGCAAAATCCACCAGATTGATCCGGCCACCGGCAAGCTGATCCGCAGCATCGATTCCAACCGCTTCGTCACGGGCGTGACCTGGGTCGACGGCGAGCTGTGGCACGGCACCTGGGAAGGAGAAGAAAGTGAAATTCGTCGCATCGATCCGGCCAGCGGCGCCGTCATCGAACGATTGGCGATGCCGCGCGACACCGGTGTCAGCGGACTGGAATCCAACGGCGCCGATCTGTTCTTTTGCGGCGGGGGCGCCAGCGGAAAAGTGCGCGCCGTGCGGCGTCCGAAAGGCGTGGCCGCCTGAGGTACTGAGGAAAGGAGAACGGCGGAGGGCGGTTACTGCGCTAGGATCGCCGTCAGCAATCCCGGAAAGCGGCTGTCGATGTCGGCGCGGCGCAGTGTGTTCATGTGGCTGGTGCCGGTGGTTTCGGTCAGCACCAGGCCGGCTTCGCGCAATACCTTGAAGTGATGCGACACGGTCGACTTCGGTCGACCGCCGTCCAGTTCGCCGCAGGTTGCGGCTTCCACGCGCGCCAGATGCCGCACGATGTCCAGACGAATGGAGTCGCTCAGGGCGTAGAGCACGCGCTCAAGGGCAAGCTCGTCGGCGGCAGGGTGTTTGTAGGGACGCATGCGGACATGATACACCTTGGGTTATAATTGTTCCATTGTTCGTATATATTCGAAATAACGAACCAAATCGACCGATGTCACCCTCGCTATCTATAAAGGTTTCTCATGTCTGCATTGTTCCAGCCCTTCACGCTCAAAGACGTCACCCTGCGCAACCGCATCGCGGTGCCGCCGATGTGCCAATACTCCGCCATCGACGGCAAGGTCAACGACTGGCACCTGTCGCATTACGCCGCCATGGCGCGCGGCGGCGCCGGCCTGGTGGTGGTCGAGGCAACTGCGGTAGCGCCCGAAGGCCGCATCACGCCGGGCTGTACCGGCATCTGGTCGGATGAGTTGGCGCAAGCCTTCGCGCCGATTGTGCGCGAAATCAAGGCTGCCGGTTCAGTACCAGGCATCCAGATCGCCCACGCAGGTCGCAAGGCCAGCGCCAACCGTCCTTGGGAGGGCGACGACCACATGACGGACAACGATCCGCGCAGCTGGGAAACCATCGCACCGTCGGCGATCGCCTACGGCAAGGGTTTGCCGAAGGTGCCGCGCGCCATGACGCTGGACGACATCGCCCGCGTGCGCCAGAACTTCGTCGATGCCGCCGTGCGTGCGCGCGAGGTCGGTTTCGAATGGCTGGAACTGCATTTCGCGCACGGCTACCTGGCGCAAAGCTTCTTCTCGGCGCACTCGAACCAGCGCGACGACATCTACGGCGGCAGCGTCGAAAACCGCAGCCGTTTCCTGCTCGAAACCCTGCGCGCCGTGCGTGAAGTGTGGCCGGAAAACCTGCCGCTGACCGTGCGTTTCGGCGTGCTCGAGTACGACGGCCGCGACGAACAGACATTGGTGGAATCGATCGGCCTGGTGCGCGAATTCAAGGCATCCGGCATGGACATGATCAGCGTCACGATGGGCTTCACCATTCCTGAGACGTCGATTCCCTGGGGACCGGCTTTCCTCGCACCGATCGTTGAACGCGTGCGCCGCGAAGCGGATGTGCCGGTGTCGTCGGCCTGGGGTTTCGGTACGCCGGAGATCGCCGAGCGCGTGGTCAAGGAGCAGCAGCTCGACCTCGTCATGGTCGGCCGCGCGCATCTGGCCAATCCGCACTGGGGCTATTTCGCAGCGAAGGAACTGGGTGTGGAACGGGCGTCGTGGACCTTGCCGGCGCCGTATGCGCATTGGCTCGAGCGCTACTGATCGGAACTGCAGCCGGGCAAGCTGCGCCGGCTGCAATCATGAGGCCTCGATCAGGCCGCGAAACCGCCGTCGGCGGTAATCGACGCGCCGGTCATGAACGCAGCGTCTTCCGAACACAGCCACGCCACCAGGCTGGCGATTTCGCTATCGCGCCCCATGCGGCCGACCGGCATCATTGGTTGCAGCGCAGTACGCACTTCCGCGCTGACGATTTCGGTGTCGGTTGGTCCCGGCTGCACGTTGTTGGCGGTGATCCCGAGCGGACCAAGATCATGCGCCAGACCGCGGGTAAACGAAGCGATCGCACCTTTGGTGAGCGCATAGATCGAACCGTTGGGAAACCTCACCACGTCGGCCACCATGCTGCCAATGTTCACGATGCGCCCGCCGCGTCTCATATGCGGCAGCGCCGCCTTGATCGCGACGAAAGATGCGCGCACGTTGACGTCGAGCATGCGGTCGAAGTCCTCCTGGGCGTAATCGGCGACGTTGCCCCGGATCAGGATGCCGGCGTTGTTGACCAGAATATCCAATCCACCCAGCATGACAGCCGCCTTGGCAACGGCCTCCCGTAATTGCGGGGCGTCGCCGCTGTCCGCGCGCAACGCGATCGCGCGTCCGTCCAGTTCCGCTTCCAGGGCCTGGGCACGCTCCGGCGATGCAACATAGGTGAACACCACGCGCGCGCCGTCGGCCACAAGGCGGCGAACAATACCGGCGCCGATGCCGCGCGAGCCGCCCGTGACGAAGGCGCGACGGCCGGAAAGTTGTTGAGCCATGTACTTCTCCTTAATTGACTGATTAGTCCAAAATAAAGCAAAAAAAACGAGACGCGTCCAGGCGCCTCATTAACGAAAACTGCGCAGCGCCATGTCTGCGATGCCGGCCAGCATAGCCTCTGATGCGCCTGCGCGTGCTGCGACTTTGATGCCGGTCAGGGTCGCCAACACGAACTGGCTTGCGTTTGCGACATCGAGATCGGCGGCAAAGTCGCCGGCGTCAATGGCTTCGCGCACGCGGCGTTCAACTGCGCGCGTCAGCAGCCGGCCCATGGTGTCGGTCAGGCCGACAACCTCTGGTGAACTGCGGCCGAATTCGCAAATGGCCGAAATCCCCAGGCACGAAGGCTGGCTGTCTTCCAGCGCGCGCGCCACGGCATGCGTCAGTAAGGCCGTCATTCCGGCCTTGCCGTCGGCTGCGCTTTCGAGCGCCACAAGCTGTGCCCCGATGCTGTCCGAGGCGTACCGCTCCAATGCTTCGAGATAGAGTTTCCACTTGTCGCCGAACGTGTCGTACAGGCTCTGACGACGGATATCCATCGCAACGAGCAATGCTTCCGTCGAGGTTCCTTCGAAACCGTGCTGGGAAAAAACAGCGATCGCACGCGCCAGCGCAACGTCGCGATCGAATTCTTTGGATCGGGCCATGAGAGGAGCTTAAATGTTCTGGAACGATCTGTCAATAATTGACGGCAACGTTGGTTTGAATATGAAAGCTTGCAGCCATGGAAATACCTGCGAATTAACTATCGCGCTCAACCCGATTGCGGCCGCCGTGCTTGGCCTGGTACAGCGCCGCATCGGCGCGCGCATAGGCGTCTTCAAAGTCGCTGCCGGCCTTGCTCCAGGATACGCCGAAGCTGGCTGTCACCGGACGCGACGGCAGGCAGGAAAACAATTCTCCCGCAATCGCCAGCCGGACTTTCTCCGCCAGCTGCACTGCGTCGTCCAGCGAAGCGTCACGCAGCAGCACCGTAAATTCCTCACCGCCGACCCGGCCGATTTCACCCTTGCCGTCCAGCGGCTTGCGCAGGCGGTTGACCAGCTCGCGGATCACGGCGTCGCCGGCAGGATGGCCGAACTCATCGTTGATGCGCTTGAAGAAATCGATGTCGAGCACGATCAGCGACAGCGACGAATCTTCCAGGAAGCGATGCGCCAGGTCGAACACCGCGCCGCGATTGAGCGCGCCGGTCAGGTTGTCATGCCTGGCCTTGTAGTCGAGCTCGTCGCTGAGTTGCTTGAGGCGTGAGTTGAGCAGGTTGAGTTCGCGCTCGGTGCGGTCGCTGCGCGCTATCAGGCGCCGGCTTTCGCGCATCAGCTGGCCATAACCTTGCACCAGTTCCTTGAGCGCGACGCGATACTCATTGGCGCTGACGACCTCGCTGGCCAGCACATCGTTGGCGTTGGCCAGCACGGCCGTTTCGGCTTCAAACAGGTCGATGTCGCTCATCAGCTTTTCACCGCGTGATCGTTGAACACCAGGTCAGGGAAGTCTTCCATCAATTCCTGGCCGAACTCGAAGATGGTGTCGTCGTCTTCGTCGTGGTACCAGTTCAGCACGATCTCGGTGCCGGCTTTCGCCTTGTCGTTGAGCGCGCCGAACAGCGAGAACAGCATCTTGGTGCTGGAGCTGTTGAAGTAGGCCAGCGCGACGTTGACCGTGACCGCCGTTGCGTCGGTATCCGCGGTCAGGAAGCTGCGCAGCGCGGCAATGATGTCGCCCCAGAATTGCGCCGCGTTCTCCGGATAGGATTCGCCCTTCAGCGATAGTCGCCGCTCGTCGAAACGAAAATCGACTTCGGGGGAACTCGGGCTTGCCGCTATAAATAAATTGTCCATATGCTCATTCTTGATAGGCAGACAGGCGGTGGCGCCCGTCGTTGTTTTTTGTTTTCTGATGTGTTGCGGGTCCTCAGATGGTCGCCCGCAAATAAAACATCGAGGTGCCGTGGTCTTTGCCCTGGCCGCTCGCCGGTGACAATTCAAACTCCAGCGGCGCGCTGGCATCGCGCGCCATCGTCAGAAATCCCAGTCCCGCGCCCTTGCTGTCGGCAGGCGTTTCGGCGCGCAGCGTTTCCTTGTACTCGAGCTTGATCTCGTCGATGGTCAGCGAGCGCAGATGTTCCAGCTTTTCGCGCAGTTTCTCCGCCACGTCCGCATTGACCGGATTGGCGCAGTGCAGGTAATAGCGTTCGTCGGTCAGCGAAATGAATACTGCGCCATGGCGCATGGAGGCCTCGCTGTTGCCTTCCTTCTCATACGAATCCGCCGAGTAATGCACGATGTTCTGCGCCATCTCGATAAAGGAGGAAAACAGTTTGCGGCGCGTCTGCGCCACCGCGCCGGCATGCTCGACGCGCAGCTTAACCGCATCGGCCATGGCCGCAATGATGGTCTGCGAAAAATAGCCGACGTAATAGAAAATGACGTCGCGTCGCTCGACGTAACTGTGGAAATCATCCCACTGCTTTTGAATATTGTTCATGCCGCTCATGCTGTTCTGCTGCCTGGTGGATGGTTGATAACGGAGTCGCCCACGCGGAAGCCGAAAAAGGTCAGATCGTCGCGACGGCGTTGCTGGCCTTGGTAGAGGCGCTGTTCTTCCATGATCTTTTTTCCGACTTCCGGCATCGGAAGGTCGCGATGCTCCAGCAAGGCCTTGCGCAGTCGCTGTTTTCCGTAGGCAATGTTCTTCGGTCCGCCGATCTGGTCGATGATGCCGTCGGTGGCGATCATGACGATGGCGCCGTCGCTTAGCTGCACCTCGCGATTGCTCCATTGCATGTCGTCGGGCGTGTCGACGTAACCGAGTCCGGTGCGCTCGCCGTCGAAGGTCTGCAGCATCTCTGCACCGGGCTGCAGCGTCAGCAGCGACATTTTGGCGTTGGCGCAGGTCAGCCGCTGCGAGCCTGCATCGAACCAGAAGAAACAGGCATCCATGCCGTCATCGGATTCGGACAACTGCGTTGCAGCCGCGTGCTGCCCCAGCACCTGCTTCATGCTGCGGTTGACTTCGCCCATCACCAGCGCGGGGTCGCGCGGACCGTGCTGCTCCAGCGCCTGCTTGATGGATGACGAGGCGATCAGGGTCAGGAAGGCGCCCGGCACACCATGCCCGGTGCAGTCCGCGACTGCGGCAAACCAGCCGTCGGGGAAACATTCCAGATGATAGAAATCGCCGCCGACCACGTCGCGCGGTTCCCACACCAGGCAGGCGTCGCCGATGGCCTGCGCCATTGCGGCGCGCGAGGCGCTCAGCATGGCGCGCTGGATGACGCTGGCGTAGTCGATGCTTTGCATCACCTGGCGATTCTTTTCGGCTTGCAGCTCGACCAGCATGCGCATCAGTTCAAGGCCCGAGCCGAGCCCTGCGAACTTGCCGCCGTCGACGATCAGGAAGCCGTCGGCCAATGTCTTGTCACCCGAGGCAACCGCCAGCGCGCCAAGCGTCTCGATGGGCGTGTCGACTTCGACGATCAGCGGATCCTTGTCCATGAACGCGATGCAGCTCTTCTTTTCGTAGAGCTCGCGGTGATACGGCTTGGACATCTGCGACATGAAAATATTGCGACTGATCAGCCCGATCGGATGTTCGTTCTCGAGCACCGGCAGGCTCACCAGTTCGCGATGGCGGCTGAAGACTTCCAGCACCGTGGCGTTGTTTTCCTCGAACGTGATCACCGGCACGTTCACCGCCAGGGCGTCGGCCGTCGGCTGCTGCAGGTGACGGCCCATCATCGGCGTGAGGCTGAAATCGGTGTGAGGCTGGTTCATATCCCGGATAAGCAAAACATGTTGTTTAACATGCAATTTTAATCAGCTTGTATGACAACGATATGACCTTCGCAAGCGTCGCGCGCGCAGCAGGCCGCGGACGTCAGGGAAGCGAAAGGGGAAGAAATATGGTGCCGGTATGTTTCCCGACCGCCGGCTCCGGTAGGTGCAATGCAAATTGCGCTTGACCGGGATTTTAGGGAGCGATTTTTACCGGAGTATGACCGCAAAGACATGCAGACGGATTCCTCTATAATCACCGGCTGCGTCGATTGCGCTTACTTCTTATCGGGAAAGAAAAAAATGAAGCGATTGTTCATCCGGGTCGTGCTGCCGCTGATGTTTGCACTGGCCGGCACCCAGTCTGCCGTGTCCGCACCGATCGAAGTCGGCTACATGCCGATCATTCCCGATGCGCAATTGTTCATTGCACTGGAGCAAGGCACTTTCCCGAAAGACGGTGGCGCGCCCAAGCTGGTCCAGTTCCAGAGCGGCCCCGCCATGGTGCAGGCGCTGCTGGCCGGCCAGCTTGACGTTGCGTACGTGGGCATCGGCCCGGCGCTGGTGGCGCGCGCCAAGGGCGCCGACATCAAGGTGGTGGCGTCCAATATCGTTGAACAGGTAAGCTTCGTCGCACTCGGCGAACTGGCGCCTTACTTCGCTTCGGGCGATCCGGCTGCGGCGGCTTCGGCGTTCACGCGCTTTGCCAAGGACAAGGGACGCCAGGCCATCGTCGCCAGCTATCCGAAGGGCGCCGTACCGGAAGCCGCGTTGCAATACTGGCTGCGCAACCGGATCCGCGCCGACGTCTCGCAACTGAAGCTGATCTATCAGGGCGAATCGCAAATCCAGGAATCGCTGCTGACCGGCGCCATCGATGGCGCCGTGATCCTCGAACCGACCACCACCAACGTGCTCGGCAAGTCGCCCAAATCCAAGGTCATCGCGCGCGGCTCCGACCTGTTTCCCAAGCAACCCGGCGCGGTCCTGCTGGTGCGCGAAAAGATACTGCGCGAACAACCGGCGTTCGTGAAGGCCTTGCTCGCCGCGCATATTTCCGCCACCAGGCTGCTTGAGAACGAGCCGGCCAAGGCTGCGCCGATGGTGCAGAAATACGTCGGCGGCGGTCGCCTGCCGGTCAAGCTGGTGGAGCAGGCGATCCGCAATTCCAAGGGCCAGTTCGTCGCCGATCCCAACACCATCATTCCCGCTACGCTGGCGCTGCAGAAATTCCAGGCCGATACGGGCACCTTGTCCGGACCTGCAGTGGATGTGCCCAAAATGTTCAATACCACCTTCTACGATGCCGCCGCGCATTGATGCAGCGAGCGCCGCGCGACCATGCTGACTCGCACCTATTCCCTGCCGACGCGCATCGCCTACGGCGTTGCCGGCGTGGTCCTGTTCGTGCTGCTGTGGAAGGCAGTCGGCGTGTTCGGCTGGGTCAATCCCGGTATCCTGCCCGATCCCTTCCTGCTGCCCGAGGCCTTCCGGCTTGAATGGGAAAGCGACCGGCTGTTGCCGGCGATCGGCTCCAGCATGATTCATTACGTGTGGGGACTGAGCCTCGGTGCGCTGGCGGGCATCGTGGTCGGCCTGGCGGCAGCGACGGTGCAGCGCTTCGACATGCTGCAAGCGTATGTGACGCGCATCCTGCGGCCAATTCCACCACTGGCCTGGGTGGTGTTCGCCATCGCCTGGTTCAAGGTCAGTCACGCCGGCGCCGCCTTCGTGGTCGCCATCGGCGTGTTCTGGGTCAACTATTTCGCCACCTACAGCGCGGTGCGCAACATCGATCCGCGCTTCTATGAACTGGCGCGCAGCTTCGGCCAGGGCGGCTATTGGCGCCGCTCCGTCAGCATCACGCTGCCGGCGATTGCGCCGGGCCTGCTGGCCGGCATCCGGACCGGCATTGGCCAGGCCTGGATGACATTGATCGCGGCGGAGTTGCTCGGCGTCCCCGGCATGGGCCAGGAGATGAACGCCGCCGCCGGCGTCGGCGCCTACGATGCGGTGGTGGTCTACATGCTGGCGATTTCTGCGGTGTACGCGGCCACCGATCTGCTCTACGTCCTGTTCGAAAGGAAGGTGCTGGCATGGCGTCCGTAATCGAATTCGACCAGTTGTCCTACTCTCATCCGGGCGCGACCACGCCGGTGATCCAGGACTTGTCACTGGACATCGAGGCCGGCAGTTTCGTCGCCATCGTCGGCGGTTCCGGCGTCGGCAAGTCGACGCTGCTGCGCACCGCCGCCGGCTTGCTGACGCCCGACTCCGGCGAGATGCGTTTCAACCTGCCGCAACGTCCCGGCCGCCGCCGGCGCGCCATCGTGTTCCAGGACAGCCGCCTGCTGCCGTGGCGCACCGTGGATGCCAACATCGCCTACGGGCTGGAGACGCTCGGCATCGACAACCAGGAAAGCGCTGCACGCGTGGCCGAAGCATTGCAACTGACCGGTCTCGCCGACCTGCACGATCGCTGGCCGCATCAACTTTCCGGCGGCCAGGCGCAACGGGTCGGCATCGCACGCGCGCTGGCGGTCAAGCCGGACATCCTGCTGATGGACGAACCGTTCAGCGCGGTCGACGCGCTCACCCGGCGCAACCTGCAGACCGAACTGATCCGCATCTGGCAGGCCACCAATTCGGCCGTCATGTTCGTTACCCACGATATTGAGGAAGCGGTGTACCTGGCCGACCGCGTCGTGGTGCTCGGCAATCGCCCGGCCACCGTGGTGGAAAACCTGCACATCGATCTGCCGCGCCCGCGCGATCGCAACGCGGCTGAATTCGCTCAGTACGTTACGCATCTGTCGTCATGGCTGGGTGTGGAATAAGATCCGCGACTATTACTGGAGACCTCCATGGAAAACCTGCGACTGATCATTCACGCTCCCACCGCCGGCGCCCTTGAACGTGGCCGCCGCAATCTCGCCAATCTGCTCAAGCAGGCGCCCACCGCGCAGGTCGAACTGGTGATCAATGCCGGCGCGGTCGCTGCTGCGCTGGATACGCCATCCCCGCTCGATAGTCATCTACGCATCTGTCGCAACACGCTGGAAGCAAATCTGTTCACCGCACCGGACGGCGTGAGCGTGGTGGCTGCGGCAGTGCTGCATATCGCGCAGCGTCAGGCCGAGGGCTGGGCTTACATGCGGGCGTGAGCGGTGAGGAATGGAAGCGTTCGCGCGACATCATGGCGTGTCTCTTGAAAAGAAAAAGCCACCTCAAGGGGTGGCTTTTTCTTTGACCGGGTTTGTTTGCAACAGCGCTTGTAAATACAGTATCAAAGAAGCGCTCTCCCTCCTCGCGGCAATGTTTATCGAAACGCCGTCCAGGCGATGAGTGCCGAGAACATCCCCAGCGCTACCGAACTTATTTGCTGAATCTTGCGGGGACCAATGAAGCTCAGGCGCTTGGTATTCAATGCGCTACCTACGCTGATCCAGAGAGCGCCTATCGGCGCCAACAGGCAGGTAAAAGGGACCATCGCGAGTGCGTAGGCCGGCAAGGTTTCGAATGCGTGCGGTGGAAAGATCACCAATGCGAACAGCAGTCCTTTCGGATTCAGAAGGGTCGCCACAAACAATATTCTTGGCGTGATGCTTCTTTGTTGCGGCGTCTGCAATAACCTGGCGTCACGCCAGACCTTGATTGCCGTATAGGCCAGGTAGCCACTGCTGGCGACTTTAACCAGCGTGGCAATCCATGGAAATTGCACTTGGATTGGCGCCAGCAATATGCCCCACAGTGAAATTGAGAGAATGTATCCGGCCAACTCAAAGGCGAGTAAGGGCAGGGCGCGCCGAATGCCCAATCCCAAACCGGCCAAAGCCAGCAGGGTGTTGGTGGGCCCCGGTGTCAGCAGAATCACCGCGACACTGAGCAAGAAGACAAAAGAGTGGAAATCAAAAGACATGAAGATCAGAGCCGGTCAGTGTGTGCGAATGCGATCGCAGGGCGGTACGGTTTGCACGCAGAGCGAGAGATCTTATTGTTGTCAGGCAGTATATGACATGCTGTTGATATTGAATATCAAACAGGGCGTGCAGCTTGCCTGTCACGCCCTTGGATGTCGGTGCCGCCTACTTGATTTTCATTGTCCATCACCAACTGGTGTCCCGCTCCGCCGTCGATGAAATCTTGTGGATCGACAGATCGGCGCCTTCGAATTCCTGTTCCGGATCGAGGCGAATGCCGATGGCTTTTTTGAGCAAGCCGTAGACGATCCAGCCGCCGATGACGGCGATGCCGATGCCGAGCAGCGAGCCGCACAGTTGCGCCATGAAGGACACGTCGCCCAGGCCGCCCAGCGCCTTGGCGCCGAAGATGCCGGCCGCCAGTCCGCCCCAGGCGCCGCACAGGCCGTGCAGCGGCCACACGCCGAGCACGTCGTCGATCTTCCATTTGTTTTGCGTGCGGGTGAACATCCAGACGAAGATCGCGCCGGCGATGCCGCCGGTGACCAGCGCGCCCAGCGGATGCATCAGGTCGGAGCCTGCGCATACCGCCACCAATCCGGCCAGCGGACCGTTGTAGACGAAGCCCGGATCGTTCTTGCCCATCACCAGCGCCACCAGTGTGCCGCCGGCCATCGCCATGAGCGAATTGAGCGCGACCAGGCCATTCATCTTGTCGAGGGTTTGCGCGCTCATGACGTTGAAGCCGAACCAGCCTACCGTGAGGATCCAGGCGCCCAGTGCGAGGAAGGGGATGTTCGACGGCGGGTGCGCGGCGATATTGCCGTCCTTGGTGTAGCGTCCGCGTCGCGCGCCCAGCAACAACACTGCAGGCAGCGCGATCCAGCCGCCGACGGCGTGGACCACGATGGAGCCGGCGAAATCGTGGAACTCGGCGCCGAATGCGTTCTTGATCCAGGCTTGCACGCCGAAGTGCTGGTTCCAGGCGATGCCTTCGAAGAACGGATACACCAGGCCGACCAGCACTGCGGTGGCGATCAGTTGTGGATAGAATTTGGAGCGCTCGGCAATGCCGCCGGAGATGATCGCCGGGATGGCGGCTGCAAACGTCAGCAGGAAGAAAAACTTCACCAGTTCAAAGCCGCTGCGCGCCGACAGGACTTCGGCGCCGCTGAAAAAGCTGACGCCGTAGGCAACGTAATAGCCGACGAAAAAGTAGGTAATGGTCGATACCGCGAAGTCTGCGAGGATTTTGACCAGCGCGTTGACCTGGTTCTTGCGTCGCACGGTGCCCAGTTCCAAAAAGGCAAAGCCGGCATGCATCGCCAGAATCATGATCGCGCCGAGCAAAATGAAGAGCGCATCGGCACCATTTTTGTGATCATCCACAGAAAAATCTCCCAATAATTGTGCAAAAATATTTTAAAAGCACTCTATTAAGCAAATTTCATTCCATTTCGGTGCAAATTATTAAGCGACTGAATTTAAAAGGGATTTTTTTGAGGTTCCTGGAGCCGCGTGGAAATCGCACGTAAATCGTGCGAAATGATGCGTCCGCTTGGTGCGTCGTCAAAAACGAGCCGCTTGCGCAACTGTTGGCGTCTCGCCAGGTTTATTGGCAGGGAACGGAAGTCATTCAGGGTTTGGGTGGAGCAACATCGAGAATCTCAATACGAGTGATCCCGGGTCTGCACAGGTCGGCATTTGTTCATGGAACGGTCACATTGCATTGCTACATTGCAATTTTCCATATGATCAGCCAAGGAGTCCGCCATGTCCGACGATGCAGCATCTTCCTCTTCGCCGTCTTCACCATCATTGCCTTCGTCCCCGTCCGCACCTTTGTCTCCGCCTTCACGCCGCGATTTTCTGCGTGATGCGGCGCTCGGCGCCGGCGCGCTGTTGAGCGCAGGTTCGCTGACGTCCGCATTCGCCCAGCAGGCGCCTGCCGTTGTGACCTCGGAACGCTTGCGCCCGCAGGTCGACAGCGGCGCCATGAGCGGCGACATCACGCGCGATGCGGCGATGCTGTGGAGCCGCACCGATCGCGCGGCGCGCGTGGTGGTGGAGTATTCGGTCCATGAGAATTTCAAGAACACGGTCACGGTTGCCGGTCCCGCCGCGCTGGCGCGCAACGATTACACCGCGCGTGTGGATCTGCGCGGCTTGCCGGTGTCGCAGCGGCTGTATTACCGCCTGCGCTTTCATGACTTGCAGCATGAGTCGGCATGGAGTGCGCCGGTGACCGGCAGCCTGATCATTCCCGGCGGCGGTGAGCGTGACATCAGCTTCGCGTTTTCCGGCGACGAGGCCGGGCAGGGCTGGGGCATCAACGAAGCCTGGGGCGGCTATCGCGTGTATGAAACCATGCGCCGCTTCAAGCCGGATTTCTTCATCCATTCGGGCGACCAGATTTATGCCGACGGTCCGATCCAGGCCGAAGTGAAGCTCGATGACGGCAGCATCTGGCGCAATCTGGTGACGCCGGCCAAGTCCAAGGTCGCGCAGACGCTCGACGACTATCGGGGCAATTTTGCCTACAACCTGATGGACGCCAACAAGAAGCGCTTCATGGCCGAGGTGCCGTTCCTGGTGCAGTGGGATGACCACGAGGTGCGCAACAATTGGTATCCGGGCCAGGTGATCGGCGCAGCGGAGAAGCGCTATCAGGAGCGCGAGCTGGATGTGCTCAAGCAGCGCGCACGGCAGGCGATGTTCGAGTACAACCCGTTCCGCATCGACGTCGCCGATCCTGAGCGCATCTATCGTTCATTCAACTACGGTCCGCTGCTGGAAGTATTCATGCTCGACGAGCGCAGCTACCGCGGCGCCAATTCGCCGAATCGCCAGCCGCTGCAAGGACAGGACGCGGCTTTCCTCGGTGCGGCGCAAATGCGCTGGATCAAGCAGGCGCTGCTGCGCTCACGCTCGACATGGAAAGTGATCGCCAGCGACATGCCGATTTCCATCGTCGTGCCCGACCTGAATGCGGATGTACCGCAGGGCACCTTCGAGGCGTGGGCCAACGCCGACAACGGCAAGCCGTCCGGGCGCGAGCTGGAGGTCGCGGAGCTGCTGCGCTTCATCAAACGCCACAACATCAAGAACGTGGTGTGGGTGACGGCCGATGTGCACTACGCATCGGCGACTTACTACCTGCCGGAGAAGGCGCAGTTCACCGACTTCAAGCCGTTCTGGGAATTTGTCGGCGGGCCGCTGCATGCAGGCACCTTCGGCCCCGGCGAGATAGACCGGACGTTCGGGCCGGACGTGCGTTATGTGAGCATTCCCGCCGACATGAAACAGAACCGCTCGCCGGCGGATCTGTTTCAGTTTTTCGGCATCGCCAAGATCGATGCCAGGACCAAGGTCATGACGGTGTCTTTGCACAATGTCGAGGGAAGCAAATTGTATGGCGTGGAGATCGCGCCGGAGGTGTAAGCGGATGGAGTGATCTGCGGCGGTCCGCGTCAGGGGCAGTGTCAGCGACCCGGGCCGGACAGCTTCTGCGTGATCAGCTTGCAGGTCGACAGCAGCGGATCGATCAAGGCCTGCTGCAATTGCGCGGGTTTGCGGAACAGCGGAATGCTGACGCTGATGCAGGCGACCGGCGTGCCTTCAGCGCCGAAGATAGGGGCGCCGACGCAGAAGATCTGGGCTTCGTTCTCTTCGCGATCTTCGGTGTAGCCGCGCTGTTGGGCCACGGCGAGTTCGGCGCGCAGGACGTCGAGGTCGGTGATGGTGTGTTCGGTGAACTTCTGCATCCTGACCGAACGCAGCAGGCGATTGCGGGTGGCCTCGTCGAGCGCAGCCAGGTAGGCTTTGCCGACCGAGCTGGAATACAGCGTCACGCGCGTGCCGACGCGCGAGGTCATGCGCACGGCTTGCGGGCTTTCCAGCTTCTCGATGTAGACCATGCCGTTGTCGCTGGGCACGGCCAGATGGACGGTCTCGCGGGTAGTGTCGCGCAGCTGTTGCAGGGCGTCGATGGCGGCGGTGCGCACATCCGAGCGCGACCATGATTTGCTGGCGAGATTGATCAGGCGCGGGCCGAGTTCGAAATGGCGCGTGCGCGGATTTTCCACCACCATGCCTTCGGCCGTCAGCGCCGCCAGGATGCGGTAGACGGTCGGACGCGGATAGCCGCTCAGTGCACTGAGCTGGGCAATCGACAGCGGCGCGTCCTGGTCGGCGATCAGCTGCAGCACGGCCATGAACTTGGAGAACGCGGCGGTGCCGGCGATTTTGGGATTGTCTTCGGCGGCGGTGTCGGAGGTCGGCATGAGCGGCATGGGCATCGGGTGTGAAGCCGGGAAAAGGAAATCAGGGGAGGAGCAGAACTGCAGAGGGGCATTATAGCCGAGGGTTTTCCCGGCACTGCGGATAGGGCGGCAGCGCCGGGAAGGTAATGCGTTACTGCAGGATCAGGACACCAGATAGCCGCCGTCGACTGGCACCACGGCGCCGGTCATGAAGGAGGCTGCCGGCGTGCACAGGAAAGCCGCGACATTGCCGATGTCTTCCGGCGTGCCCCAGCGATTGAGCGGCGTGCGTTGCAGGATAGGGCCGGAACGCGCCGGATCTTCCTGCAGCGCCTTGGTCAGCGGCGTCGCGATCCAGCCCGGCGCCACCGCGTTGACGCGGATGCCGTCGGCGGCGTAGGCGATCGCCAGCGACTTGGTCAGTTGCGCCACGCCGCCTTTGCTGGAACTGTAGGCCGGCACCAGGCCGCCGCCGAAGAAGCTCAGCATCGACGCCAGGTTGACGATGCAACCCTTGCTCTCTTTCAGCAGAGCGCGCGCTGCGGAGCAGATGCGCATGGTGCCGGTCAGGTTGACCGCGATCACCTGTTCGAACACCTCGACCTCATGCTCGGCGCCGCGCTTGATGATGCCGGCGCAGTTGATCACGATGTCGAGTTGCTGGATGCCCGCGAACAGGGCCTTGACGCTGTCTTCCGAGGCCACGTTGAGTTCGGCCAGCGTGACGCCGGTGCCGTCGAACTCTTCCGTGGCGAACGGCGGCAAGCCTGCCGCGATGACCTTGGCGCCCATGGCGGCGAGCTGGCGCGCCACCGCGCCGCCGATGCCCTGGGTGCCGCCGGTGACCAGCGCGGTTTTACCCTGGAACAGATTGGGAGTGAATGTCATGTGCTTTCCTTCAGATCGAAAATAAAATTACGCTGCTACCCGGTCGCCTTCGATCGGCTTGTTCACCACGAACATGTACACCAGCGCGGCAGCGAATGCGACTGCGGCGCTGATCAGCAGGGCGTTGACGAACGAATGGGTCTTATCGACCACGATGCCGGTGATGAGCGGAGCGAGTGAGCCGCCGAGGTAGCCGCCGAAGTTTTGCAGGCTGCCCAGCGAGGCCACCAGACGGCGTGGGATCGCCACGCTGACCAGCGCCCATGCGCCGCCGCTTGCCATGTTCACGAACGCCATCGCCAGCGAGATGTAGACAATCGCCATGAAGGTGCTTGGTGTGTAAGCAGCAGGAATGGTGAACGCGCCCGCACCGATCAGGCCGGCGCAGATCGGCCACTTGCGGCTGCGGATCGGCGCCATGCCGCGCTTCATCAGACCGTCGGCGATGTAGCCCGAAGACAGCATGCCCAGCGTGCCGAAGATGTACGGAATCACCACCACCCAGCCGGTGCGTGCAATGCTCAGGTGACGTTCATGTTCGAGGTAGGCAGGCAACCATGTCAGGTACAGCCACACCATGTAGATCACGCCCATGAAGCCGAACAGCATGCCCCAGGTGGTGCGGTATTTGAACAGGCCTTTCCATTCGTGCCAGGTCAGCTTGGCGTTGGCGTTCGGGTCGTTGTCGGTGCCGTCGGCGAGGTACAGCATTTCGGACGGCGTCAGTTCGACTTCATTGCGGTTGCGGTAGAAGATGTACCAGCCCACTGCGACCGCGATACCGGCGATACCCATGATGACGAACATCATGCGCCAGCCGAAGGACAGCATCAGCACGGTCAGGATCGGCGGCGCGAGGGCCGGGCCGATGGTTGACGAGGCGACGAAGATGCCGGTCGGGCCGCCGCGTTCGCGCACGGCGAACCATTCGGACACCACTTTGGCGCCGGCCGGGAATTGCGGCGCTTCACCGAGGCCGAGGAACACGCGCGCCACCAGGAACTGATGCAGCGAACCGACGAAGCCGCCGGCCAGTTGCGCCACCGACCACACCATCATGCCGGCGCCGAGCATCACGCGCGCGCCGAACTTGTCGAGCATCGCGCCGATAGGCAATTGCGAGAAGGCGTAGGCGAGCGAGAATGCGGACAGCAGCAGGCCCATCTCCGATGCGCTCAATCCCAGCTCCTGGCTGACGGAATGATTGGCGATGGACAGCGTGCTGCGGTCGAGGTAATTGACGATGCCGGCAAGCATCAGGAACGTCAGTGCGACCCACTGAATGCGTTTGAGCTTGCTGCTCTTTTGGACTTCCATGTTGTCTCCAATGTAAATGAAAGCGCTGCAGGTGTGCTGCAAAAAATTCACCTGCCTGCGCCGTCTCTGCGGTGCTTGTTGCAGTTTGATGAAACATCCGACCACTTGTGGCGGTCGGACGGGTAGTACTAATACGTTGCGCGTCCGCCCGACAGATCGAACACCGCGCCGGTGTTGAACGTGCATGAACCGGAGCACAGCCACGCCACCATCTCGGCCACTTCCTCGACATAGCCGAGACGGCCCATCGGGCTCTTGGCGATCATCGTGGCGACGTGCGCCGGGCTCATCTGTTCCAGCAGCGTGGTCTTCACCGCGGCCGGCGCCAGTGCGTTGACGAGGATGCCGGCGTTGGCCAGCTCCTTGCCGAGTGACTTGGTCAGCGCCAGCACGCCGGCTTTCGAGGCGCTGTAGGCGGATGCGTTGGGTGTGCCTTCCTTGCCGGCCAGCGAGGCGATGTTGACAATGCGGCCTTGGCCCGCAGCACGCATGGCGGGCACCACCGAACGGCAGGTGTGGAACACGCCCATCAGATTGACGTTGACGATGCGATGCCATTCGTCGACGTCGTACTCATCCAGCGGCACGGTCGACCCGGCAAAGCCGGCGTTGTTGATCAGAAAGTCGATGTGGCCGCGCGAGGCCAGCAGGCGTTGCGTGGCGGCGTCCACCGACGCGGCGCTGGTGACGTCGACGGTGTCCTGGCCGTAGGGATAGTCGGCGACCGGCTTGAGATCCCAGCACACCACTTCGGCGCCGGCCTGGGCCAGGCGCGCGCTGATGGCCGCGCCGATGCCGCCGGAGCCGCCCGTGACGACGGCGACGGCGCCCTGGAAGTTGTAATCGGCTTGTACGTAGCTCATCGGATTGCTCACGTCTTCAGCGCACGAACTGCTGCACGAAGTCTGCGCCCAGGCCGACCTTCTCGTAATGCGCCTTGCACATGTCGAGCTTGGTGAAGACGTCTTCGTAGCCTTCGAACTTGCCGAACGGATCGCAGTAGTACATCACGCCGGTGATGTGGAAGTAGGTGATCATTTCTTCCACGTCTTCCGGTACGTACAGGGTGTGGGTTTCGCCGGGCGGTTCGAACACGTAGCTGCCTTGCTCGGCGATCCAGTTGTGTTCCAGGTAGCGCCAGCGGCCCTTTAGCACCATGCCGTGCACGGGAGCCGGGTGGCGATGGCGGCTCAGCACGCCGGACTTGCGTACGCGCAGCAGGTTGGTCCAGTAGCCTTGCGACACGTTCAGGCACAGCGGACGGAACCAGACGTTCTCGGCTTGTGGCACCCAGACTTTTTCGTCGTCGGGAATGGCCGAGTTGACCACGATTTCCAGCGGCGCTTCTTTCGGGTTCGGGTATTGGTAGGGCATCATTTTCGATGCCTCGGGCGTGGTGGGTTGCATGCCTATTCTCCTCAGGTTTCAGTAACTGTATGGGTGGCGACTACGGCCTTTTTATTATTCTCGGTCGTCCAATATATGGACATGTAGTCTGTAATGTGGTCACTTTGAGGCAATCTGAAAAGTATGTCAAGTCACCGGTTCACAACGGAAACGCTCTGAATGCGAGTCCGACAGGCGGTTTTGCAGGTATCCCACGCCGGTTTGAATTGGTCAGACCATTCAGCGCGACGAGCGCGGATTGTGCGCCTTAAGCGATGCGAAGAAAAGGGAGATGAAAAAAAATCCGCAAGCGAGCGGATTTTTTCATGTCGTCAGCTTGCGGTCAGCAAGCGTCCATTTGCAATTGATGAAGTGGCGATGATCAGTGATCTTCCCATGTCGCTTCCTCAAAAGCATGCACGAGGAAGTCGATGGTGGCGCGCACCTTGGCCGGCAAATGCGTTCGGCTCGGATAGACCGCGTAGATGCCCAGCTCGACGGAGGTGTAGTCGGGCATCACGCGCACCAGTTTGCCGCTGCGGATGTAGTCGTTGAGCATGAAAGTCGGCTGGCGCGTGATACCGATCCCGGCCAGCGCGGCGGCCACGCAGGTGTCGCCGTTGTTGGCGTGCATGCGCACGTTGGTCTTGACGCTGACGGGACCGTCCGGACCTTCGAAATGCCATTCATCCTTGTCGGCCGAATAGCTGTAGCCGAGCACCATGTGGTCCTTGAGATCTTCCGGATGCAGCGGCGTGCCGTGGCGTTCCAGATAGTCGGGCGCGGCGCACACGACGATGCGCGTCGAGGCCAGCTTGCGATAGATCAGCGACGAGCTCGGCAGGCGCGCGATGCGGATCGCCATGTCGTAGCCTTCTTCGATGATGTCGACGATGCGGTCCGACAGCGTGATGTCGAGCTTGATGCCGGGATAGCGTTGCAGCAGGCAGGGCCAGACCTTGACCAGGTGCAGCACGCCGAAGGTCTGCGGCACGTTGATGCGCAGCAGGCCGGTCGGATCGGTGTTGCCGGCGGTGAGCATCTGGTCGGCGTCTTCCAGCGCGGAGACGATCTGCTTGCAGCGATCCAGATACAGCACGCCGGCTTCGGTGAGTGAAAGCCGGCGTGTCGTGCGTTGCATCAGGCGCGTGCCGAGACGCGCTTCCAATTCCAGAATCGTGCGCGACACCGCGGCCTTGGACACATTCAGCGCGTCGGCCGCCTTGACGAAGCTGCCCAGTTCGGCCACGGCGATGAAGCATTCGATTTCGCGCAGTTTGTTCAAGCGAGGTCTTTCCGGACAGGTTATGCCGCAGCAGGCAAATCGGCGAGGATGGACGATTGCGAACCGAAGGCAAAGGCGTCCATGCGCAGACTATGATACGTCGAACCGCTGTCAAGATGCACCAATTGCGTCCAGTCGTCGGCTGCCCCCATGGCGAAAAACAGCGTCAGCAGGTGTTCGTCGGTCGGATGCGTGCGCACTGAATGCGGAGCCGATTCGCGATAGCTCAGCAGCGCTTCCAGATTGCCGCTCTGCATCTGCGTCAGGAACCATTGCAGGAACTCCAGCGTATGCGGAGCGTCTCCGGCATCCGCGTCGTTGCGGCGCAGTTCGCGCAGGTTGTGCGTGAAGCTGCCCGAGCCGACCAACAGGATGCCTTCCTTGGCCAGCGGCGCCAGCAACTGGCCGATGCGGTAGTGATAAGCCGGCGGCTGATGCGGTTGCAGCGACAACTGGACTACCGGAATATCGGCTTGGGGATACAAGTAGCGCAGCGGCACCCAGGCGCCGTGATCGAGGCCCCAGCCGCCGTCGGTCCGGGCAGGCAAACCGGCGTCGTGCAACAAGCCGGCGACGCGTTCTGCCAGCTCCGGAGAACCGGCGGCCGGATAATCCAGTTCATACAATTCCTGCGGGAAACCGCCGAAGTCATGGATCACGCGTTGCTTGGCCAGGTTGCCTGCGCGCGGCGCCTGGGTTTCCCAGTGCGGCGAGACGATCAAGATGGCTTTCGGCGTGGGCAGGCGCTCGCCGATGCTGCGCAACAGCGGCCCGGTCCTGCCCGGTTCCACCGCCAGCATGGGCGAACCGTGAGAAACGAAAAGCGATGGCAATGCGGTAGACATGGCAGTACTCCGAAAAGAGGGAAACCCCGCGGGGACTTCAGCTCCGCGCAGGTTTCAAGATAATGATTATGCAACGTTGTTCAGGCTCTTGCGCTTGACGGCGAAGGCGCCGTTGCCGAGCAGGTAGACCGCGATCAGGGCAACGATCCACATGGCCAGGTATTCCCAGCCGCCCTTGGGGTTGCTGAAGAAGAAACCGTTCTTGCCGTGCACCGTAAAGATGGCGCCGACCAGGTCGATCGCAAGGGGGATGGCCAGCAGGTCGCCGTAGAAGCCGATCACCAGCGCGATGCCGCCGACCACTTCCAGCAGGATGATCAGGTAAGCGAGGAAGCCGGGCAGGCCCAGCGACTCAAAGAAAGCGGCAGTGCCGGGCAGCGTGAAGACGAAAATCTTCATCGCGGCATGCGCCAGGAAGAACAGGCCCGCCGTGACGCGCAGCAGGAAGGCGGCGTAATCGGCTTTGGTGTTGAGGGTAGTGGTGGTCATGTTGGCTCCCATTGATGAATGAGGCCACGATTGGCCTCGATGGGAGCAACTGTAAGGAAAAGCGAGCTTGGGATAAATACAGCGTGGCGGGATGAATTGTTTCGGTGACGTTGACAATCATCCCGCCAAGGGTGCTTAAGCCTGCTCAGGCTTGGGCTTGGCCGCCTCGCGGCGGTTGAAGCCTTCCACCATGTCGAAGCGGAACAAACGGCATTCCAGCGCACCGTTGAAGAACGGCGTCTTGCGAGCTTCCTTCAGGCGCAACAATTTCGGCAAGCCGAGGTCGGCCGAGAACAGGAACACGCTCCAGCCGGCGAAGCGCTGCTTGAGCGTGGTGCCGAAGGCGCTGAAGAAGGCGACGAACAGTTCGTCGGTCGGCACGGCCGCATCGCCGCGCACGCTCAGGCGCTCGCCGTACGGCGGATTGGTCAGCATGATGCCGGTGCTCGGATTGCCGTTGGCGTCGACCGGTGGCTTGACTTCCTGCGCTTCGATCTGCTTCAACGGCACCTCGAACTGGATGCCGGCCTTGCGCAGGTTGCTGCGCGCGATATTGACCATGTCGCCGGAAATGTCGCTGCCGAAGATCGTCGGCACGGTCGGCAGTGGATTCGGCTTGAAATCGCCTTTGATCGCCAGCCAGGCTTCGGCGTCGAAGTTGCCGAATTTTTCAAACGCAAAACGGCGGCGTGCGCCCGGCGGAATGCCGGCCAGCATCTGCGCCGCTTCGGCCAGGATGGTGCCGGAGCCGCACATCGGGTCGAACAGAACCATGCCCGGCTTCCAGCCGCTGGTGCGCAACAGGCCGGCGGCGAGGTTTTCACGCAGGGGCGCTTCGCCGGTGTCGTCGCGCCAGCCGCGTTTGAACAGCGCTTCGCCGGAGGTATCGATATAGAGGGTGAACGTGTGCGCGTCGAGGAAGCCCGAGATGCGCATGTCCGGCGTCTTGGTGTTGACCGATGGACGCTCGTCGAAACGCTCGCGGAAACGGTCGCAGATGGCGTCCTTGATTTTCAGCGTGGCGAATTCAAGGCTGCGCAACGGCGACTTGACTGCGGTGACGTCGACGCGGATGGTGTGCGACACCTCGAACCAGTTTTCCCATTCCTGCTCGAGCGCCATGTCGTAGATGTCGTTCTCGTTCTTGTATGAGCCGTGCGCCAGGCGCAGCAGCACGCGGCTGGCGATGCGTGAGCGCAGGTTGAGGTGGTAGGCGCCGAGCATGCTGCCGGAGCAATGCACGCCGCCGGGAACCTGGGTATGCACTTTCAGGTTGGCGTCGGGGCCGGCCAGCTGGGCGATTTCATTGAGTTCTTCCGCGAGGGCGATTTCGAGGCCGCGCGGGCAGGGGCAAAAATAGGAATAATTGGTGGTCATGAGGGGTACCTTTTGTCCGTTGGGGTTGATGCCTGGGTCGCCGCACAACCTGATGTCGTGTGGCGGATGCTTCTTCCGGCGGCGTTGACGGCATCTTCCGATCTGCGCCGCCGGATTCCTGCTTGCGCGGGAATGACGAATTTTTATTGCTGGTTCTGCTATTGCTTCTACTTCAAATTACTTTTCGGCAAACGCGCGTTCGACGAAGTCGAGGCGATCCTGACCCCAGTAGCCTTCGCCGTCGACGATGAACCACGGCGCGCCGAACACGTTGGCGGTGGTGGCTTCTTCGCTGAAGCGGTCGAACTCGGCCTGGACGCTGGCGGTTTCCGAGGACTTCAGCAAGCTCGCGCCGTCGTGGCCGAGGCCGTTGGCGATCGCCAGCAGGGTGTCGGTGTCGGCGATGTTCTTTTCTTCTTCCCAGATCGCGCGCATCACTGCGCCGGTCAGTTCAAGCGCGGCATTGGTGCCGTGCGCCAGTTGCGTGGCGATGATCAGGCGCGCGGCGACGTCGCTTTGCACCGGGAAGTAGGTCGGCTGCAGGTTCATCGGCAAGCCGAGGAATTTGCTCCAGCGTTCCAGTTCCTTGAGGCGATAGGCCTGGCGCTGCGGTGCGCGCTTGGCCAGCGGCAAGCCGCCGGACTGGCCGAAGATCTTGCTCAGGTCGAACGGCTTGAGCACGACCTGGACGTCGTACTGCTTGGCCAGAGCGACGAAACGCGCATGTCCCAGATAGGCAAAGGGAGAGTGCGGCGCGAAGAAATATTCACATACCTTGCCCATGAAGGACTCCGTAAAAGGATGAATCAGAAATATCAGAAAGGTTTGACGACCACCAGAATCACGATGGCCAGCAACAATAATACCGGGACTTCGTTGAACCAGCGGAACCAGGTGTTGCTGCGCTTGTTTTTGCCGTTTTCGAACTTTTTGAGCAGCGAGCCGCAGGCGTGATGGTAGCCGATCACCAGAATCACCAGCGCCAGCTTGGCATGCATCCAGCCGTTGCCCGGGCCTTTGCCGATGCCGATGACCAGATACAGGTACAAGCCCAGCGCGATGGCAGGAATCGCCAGCACGGTGGTGAAACGGTACAGGCGGCGCGCCATGCCGAGCAGGCGCTCCCTGGTGACGGTCTCGGTTTCCTGCGCCAGGTTGACGAAGATGCGCGGCAGATAGAACAGGCCGGCGAACCACGAGGCGATGAACACGATATGCAGGGCTTTGATCCAGAGCATGCGGCTTCCTTTTGGCGATTGGCTGAGAACCTGCTTGCGATCTTACTGCGAGGCCATGATCCGCGAATTGGCAATCCTTGGGCGGTGCTCGGAATCCTCATGTACCGAAGTACACTCCAGGGTTGCATAACTGAGCTCCGCTCCGGCCGCCACCGGCGATGACCTTTCGCTACAGATCGTAAACAGGTTCTGAGAGGTAAAACGATAAGGCTTACTGGCGTACTTGTCCTTGTCCCAGCACGACATACTTGAGCGAGGTCAGGCCATCCAGTCCGACCGGGCCGCGCGCGTGCAGCTTGTCGTTGGAGATGCCGATCTCGGCGCCGAGGCCATATTCGAAACCATCCGCAAAACGCGTCGAGGCATTGACCATGACCGAGGCCGAATCCACTTCGCGCAGGAAACGCATGGCGCGCGTGTAGTCTTCGGTGACGATGGCGTCGGTATGCTGCGACGAGTAGGTGTTGATGTGGTCGATCGCTTCATCCATGCCGGCGACGATTTTCACGGCCAAAATCGGCGCCAGGTATTCGGTGCTCCAGTCTTCCTCGACGGCTTCCTTGAGCAGCGGATAGCCGGCCAGGATCTGACGGCTTTCCGCGTCGCCGCGCAGCTCGACGTCCTTGGCGCGGTACAGCTCCGCCAGTTTCGGCAACACCTCGGCGGCAGCGTCGCGCGCCACCAGCAGCGTTTCCATGGTGTTGCAAGTGCCGTAGCGATGGCACTTGGCGTTGAAGGCGACGTCCAGCGCTTTTTGCAGATCGGCCTTGTCGTCGATGTAGACGTGGCAGATGCCGTCCAGGTGCTTGATCATCGGCACCTTGGATTCCTTGATCAGGCGCTCGATCAGTCCTTTGCCGCCGCGCGGCACGATGACGTCGACGTAGTCGGTCATGGTGATCAGCGCGCCGACGGCGGCACGGTCGGTGGTCTCGACCACTTGCACCGCGTCTTCGGGCAGACCTGCGCCGGCCAGGCCTTCCTTGACCAGTTTCGCCAGCGCCTGGTTGCAATGGATCGCTTCCGAGCCGCCGCGCAGGATCGTGGCGTTGCCGCTCTTGATGCACAAACCGGCGGCGTCCACGGTCACGTTGGGACGCGCTTCGTAGATGATGCCGATGACACCCAGCGGCACGCGCATCTGGCCGACCTGGATGCCGGTCGGGCGATACTTCATGTTGGAGATTTCACCGATCGGGTCGGGCAGTGCAACGATCTGTTCCAGGCCTTCGGCCATGGTGGCGATGGCCTTGTCGGACAGTGTCAGACGGTCGAGCATGGCATCCGACAAGCCGTTGGCGCGTGCCGCGGCCAGGTCTTGCTGGTTGGCGGCCCGTAGCGTATCGGCGTCGCGACGGATGGCGGCGGCGATCAGGGCCAGCGCGCGGTTCTTTGCCGCCGTGTCGGCACGGGCCATGGCGCGCGATGCCTTGCGGGCGCGCTGGCCGATGTCGTTCATGTAGTGTTCGATGTTGAGCGTCATGATGAATGTTCTCTTAATGGACTTGCACAAAACCGCCCCAGCGTCGTTGTACCTCCTAGCCGTACAACCGTACTGTCTTCGTCGGCACGCCTAGCTGGGACAATTTTGTGCAAGTCCTGACTAAATTAGTAACCTCGCGCGACTTTGAGACCCAGCTGCGACAACGCATCCCAGGCATCGCCCGAGAACGCCTTGGCGCGCAAGCCCTTGACCATCTTGTCGATTTGCGCGGCTTCCTGCAGCGCGGTTTGCAGCGTGGCCAGGCTGATGCGGCGCAGCGCCGGATCCATCAGCTTTTCGCGCGGACCCCAGATGCGGTATTCCTTGAGCAGCATGCCGAGCTGCTTGCCTTGCGCGACGCCGGATTTGAGCTTGAGCAGCGTGCGTACTTCCTCGGCCACGGCCCACAGCACCAGCGGCAGCGCTTCGCCTTCACCCTTCAACCCGTCCATCATGCGCATGAGGCGCGCGGCGTCGCCCGACAGCATCGCTTCGTTGAGCTTGAAGACGTCGTAGCGCGCCACGTTCAGCACTGCATCGTGCACCTGTTCGAAGCTCAGCTTGCCGGCCGGGTAGAGCAGTCCGAGCTTCTGGATTTCCTGATGCGCGGCGAGCAGGTTGCCTTCAACACGGTCGGCAATGAAATCCATGCACTGGCGGTCGGCGCTCTGCTGCTGAGCGGCGAGCCGGTTGCCGATCCAGCCCGGCAGATGTGCGCGCTCGACCAGCGGAATGTCGATGTACACGCCGGCCTGTTGCAAGGTGCCGACCCAGGCCGTTTTCGCGGTGGCCCAGTCGAGCTTGGGCAGGCTGATGATGGTCAGGTTGTCGGGGTTCAGGTTGGCGGCATATTCCTGCAACGCCTGGCCGCCGTCCTTGCCGGGTTTGCCGGTCGGGATGCGCAGCTCGATCAGCTTCTTGTCGCCGAACAGCGATTGCGACTGGTTGGCGGCGAGCAGTTCGCCCCATTTGAAGCTGCGTTCGACCACCAGCACGTCGCGCTCGGTGTAGCCGTTGGCGCGGGCAGTCTTGCGGATCTTGTCGGCGGCTTCCAGTGCCAGCAGATGTTCGTCGCTGGCGATGACGTACAGCGCCGACAGCGATTTCGTCAGATGAGTGTCGAGCGCATCCAGCCGCAGTTGCATCGCTTATTCCTCGACGGCGTCTGCGGTGCCGGCTGTGGCGTTTTTGCTGGCGGAGAGACGGCGCAGGATCTGCTGCACCAGGTCGCTCTGCATGTCGCGGTACAGCAGCGCTTCTTCAGCCTGCTTCGCCAGTTCCTGGTTTTCGTCGTAGGTAATGTCGCGCTTGAGCGTGATGTTGGTCAGCGGTACCAGAAGGGCGCCCTTGTTGTCTCTGACCACGAAGCTGAAACGTTGATACAGCGAAAATTCTCGTACGCGGCCGTTGGTATTCAAGGTCAGGATCTTTCTGTCGCGGGTGTCGGCGATCACTTGCAGCACCGCTTCCGCCTCCTCCTTGTCGGACACCACTTCCGCACCGCTGGCGCGGATGTAGCGCTTCAGTTCCGTGCCCAGCTGCGAGTTGTCCGCAAAGCCGAGGTAAATCGTCTTGAACGGCAGGTTCGCCGGCCCGCGCATATGAAAGCCGCAGGCGCTGAGCATGACCGCTGCCAGCAGCATCAGGAACCATTGCAGTACTTTGCGTTGGTGGAGTTGAAATGGCATGTGTGTGTCCGTGGTCAGGTTCGTGAGCGAAAATTTACTAGGCAACGATGTTGATCAGCTTGCCGGGGACGACGATGACTTTCTTCGGTGCGCCGGTCAGGAATTTCTGCACGCTCTCATTGGCCAGCGCGGCTGCTTCGATGCTGGCCTTATCGGCGTCCTTGGCGACGGTGATGCTGCCGCGCAGCTTGCCGTTGACCTGGATCATCATTTCGATCTCGCTCTGCTCCAGCGCGGCGGCGTCGACTTGCGGCCAGTCGGCGTCGAGGATGTCGCCGTGCTGCTTGGCGAAGCCCAGTTCCTGCCACAGCGCATGGGTGATGTGCGGCGTGATCGGGTTGAGGATGCGCAGGAAGATCGAGGTGCATTCGGCCAGCACGGCGTTGGCCACCGGGCTGTCTTCCAGCTTGGCGGCTTCGAGCGTGTTGAGCATCTTCATGCAGGCCGATACGACCGTGTTGTACTGGATGCGTTTCAGGTCGTGATCGGCCTGTTGCAGCACCTTGTGCACTTCGCGGCGCAGCGTCTTCAAAGCATCGTTCAGTTGAGCAGCATCAACCGCGCCGGCGCCTGCAATGCGCGCAGCGTTGTTGTAAGCGAACGCCCACACGCGGCGCAGGAAGCGGTTGGCGCCTTCGACGCCGGTGCCGGACCATTCCAATGTCTGCTCCGGTGGCGACGCGAACATGGTGAACAGGCGCGCGGTGTCGGCGCCGTACTGGTCGATCTGGGCTTGCGGGTCGATGCCGTTTTTCTTGGATTTCGACATTTTCTCGGTGCCGCCGATGATTACCGGCTGACCGTCTTCCTTGAGAATCGCGGAGGTCGGACGTCCCTTGTCATCAAGTGTCAACTCTACGTCGGTCGGATTGATCCAGATTGTTTTTCCGGTGGTGTCTTCCCGATAGTAAGTTTCGTTGAGCACCATGCCTTGCGTGAGCAGATTGGTAAACGGTTCGTCGAACTTGACCAGGCCGAAGTCGCGCATGACCTTGGTCCAGAAGCGCGCGTACAGCAAGTGCAGCACGGCGTGCTCGATGCCGCCGATGTACTGGTCCATCGGCATCCAGTAATCGTTGCGCGAATCGACCATGGCGTCGTTGCCGCCGTTGGAAGCTGCGGGCGAGGTATAGCGCATGAAATACCATGATGAATCGACGAAGGTGTCCATCGTGTCGGTTTCACGGCGCGCCGGCTTGCCGCATTGCGGGCAGTCGACGTGCAGGAATTTTTCATGCTTGTTGAGCGGGTTGCCGCTGCCGTCCGGCACGCAGTCTTCCGGCAGCACTACCGGCAGGTCTTTTTCCGGCACCGGCACGTCGCCGCAATCGGCGCAGTGGATGATCGGGATCGGCGTGCCCCAGTAGCGCTGGCGCGAAATGCCCCAGTCGCGCAGGCGGAAGGTGACTTTCTTTTCGCCCAGGCCCTTGGCGGCCAGATCGGCGGCGACCGCATCGACGGCGGCCTGATAGCCGAGGCCGTCGTAGTTGCCGGAGTCGACGGTCTTGCCGCCTTCCTTGTCGCCGTACCATTCTTCCCACACGTCGGTGGAGTAGGTCTTGCCGTCGACAGCGACGACTTGTTTGATCGCCAAGTTGTATTTTTTTGCGAAAGCGAAGTCGCGTTCGTCATGCGCCGGCACGCCCATCACGGCGCCGTCGCCGTAGGTGATCAGCACATAGTTGCCGACCCACACTTCGACTTGCGCGCCGGTCAGCGGATGGGTGACGAACAGGCCGGTCGGCATGCCCTTCTTTTCCATCGTCGCCATGTCGGCTTCGATGACGCTGCCTTTCTTGCACTCGGCGATGAAGTCTTGCAGCGCCGGGTTGTTCTTCGCGGCGAAGGTCGCCAGCGCGTGTTCCGGCGCCACGGCGCAGAAGGTCACGCCCATGACCGTGTCGGCGCGCGTGGTGAAGACCCACAGCTTGCCGTCGTTGATCAGTTTGCCGTCGTCTTTGATGTCATGCGGGAAGGCGAAACGTACGCCGGTCGACTTGCCGATCCAGTTGGCCTGCATCAGGCGCACGCGCTCGGGCCAGCCCGGCAGTTTGGTTTCGACGTGTTCCAGCAGTTCTTCGGCGTAGTCGGTGATCTTGGCGTAGTACATCGGGATTTCACGCTTCTCGATGACCGCGCCCGAGCGCCAGCCCTTGCCGTCGATGACTTGTTCGTTGGCCAGCACGGTCTGGTCGATCGGATCCCAGTTCACGGTGCCGGTCTTCTTGTAGATGATGCCCTTCTCAAGCATCTTCAGGAACATCCACTGGTTCCACTTGTAATACTCGGGCGAGCAGGCCGTCATTTCGCGCGACCAGTCGATCGCCAGGCCCATCGACGCCATCTGCTTCTTCATGTACTCGATGTTCGAGTAAGTCCATTGCGCCGGCGGTACGCCGTTTTCCATCGCGGCGTTTTCGGCTGGCATGCCGAACGCATCCCAGCCCATCGGCATCAACACGTTGTAGCCGCTCATGCGCAGGTAGCGGTACATCACGTCGTTGATCGTGTAATTGCGGACGTGACCCATGTGCAGCTTGCCCGATGGGTAAGGCAGCATGGAGCAGGCATAGAACTTCTTCTTGTCGCGGCCGTGCTTGTCCTTGGCGTGTTCGACGGTCTTGTACGCGTCGGTCGCGATCCAGTGCTGTTGCGCGGATTGTTCTACTTCTGCTGGGCTGTATTTATCTTGCATGTCGGGTTGAGGCAAAGGAAAGATCGAAACCCGGCATTATACCGGCTCGCCAGAGGGGAGACCTAGTTCTGTATCGATGTCAATCCGGCCATGAATTGCATAGTGGAAATAACAAACCGCTCCATGCAAGAGCGGCTTCGGGGATCCGGCGCGACTGTTTCAGAGATACAGCATCTCGATGCTGATCGAGCCGTCCAGCTGGATGTCGTCGGCCAGCAGCTGGTAGGCCACGCGGCTCAGTTTGGCGCTGATGTCGAGGCCAGCCACCAGCTCGCTGAAGGCCACCGGCGTGCTCCCCGCGCCGAACGAGACCTGGCTGCCGTCCTGGCGCAGGCCGCGCAGGGCGCTGCTGCTCCAGGCGGCGCTGCCGTTGGGGCGGCCCAGGATGCCGACCGACTGCCCATCGGCGACGGCGGTGGCGAAGCGCACGGCGTAGCCGCCGATGCTCTTGCCGCGGTACAGGCCCAGGCCGAAGTTGTCGCCGGCGTCGATGCCGGGAATGTCCTTCTCACGCGTCGCTTCGCGGTTATCAACGGCCTTCACGGCGATCTTGGTGGGGCCGTCGCAGGAAATGCGCATGTCCACACGCTGCGCGGGCAGGTCCTTGAAGCGTTCCTTCAGTTGCGGGTCCGATTTGATGGTGCCGAAATCGATCACGCTATTGCCGGGAAAGCTGGCCAGGCAGGCGGAAGGGCGGATCGTGCCCTTGACCACCAGTTCTGTGGTATCGGCTGCATGGGCGCCTGCGGCTGCGCTGAACAGCGGCGACGCCAAGGCGGAAAACAAGAAACGGAGCAAAGGGGGTCTCATGAAGCCTCTCTGGATAAGCAGACTGCAGGCGGGATGGTGCGCAGACGGCAAGACCATTCTGAGGCAGAGTTCCTCGGATTTATATAAGAAAACTCTCAAAAATGACTTGTTGGCAAATTGAAATGTTTCTATTCGAATATCGAGTAGAAATCGCAGCGTCCTGCGAATCTGTTTGATGGTCATAAGCCGGTAACAATGCGCTGGCACGATGTAATCGTTTTCATGCGATTCCATCTACCTCCAGTCAGATAGTCAGCCATCATCGTGCCGCCTTCCATCAAACAAGTCGCCCTGCAAGCCGGCGTGTCCACCGCGACAGTGTCGCGCCTGCTAAACAGCCCGGCATCGGTCAGCGCCGACACGGCCGGCAAGATCAACGAGGCCATTGCCGCGCTCGGCTTTCGTCCCAATTTCAACGGCCGCAACTTGCGTGCGGGACGTTCGCGCACGGTCGGCGTGGTGGTGCCGACGCTGTCCAACACGGTATTCGCGCAATGCCTGCAAGGCATCGAACTGGCGGCGCGCGCACTCGACTACTCGGTCATGTTCACCGCCACCGAATACCGCCAGGAAGACGAAGCGGCGGCGGTCAACCTCTTGCTCAGCCATCGCGTCGACGGCGTCATCCTGACGGTGGCCGATGCCAGCGCCAGCGGCACGCTGGATGTGCTCGACCGTGAAGGCATCCCTTACGTGCTGACCTACAACCAGCCGCAGCAGGCTTCACGCCTGTCGGTCTCGGTCGACAACCGCGCCGCCGCACGTGATGCCGTGGCGCACCTGATTGCGCTCGGCCATACGCGTATTCAGATGCTCACCGGTCAATTTAACGCCTCCGACCGCGCTATCCAGCGCTACCACGGTTACCTCGACGCCATGCGAGCGCATGCGCTCACGCCGATGACGCCGATCGAAGTGCCGCGCCATACCGGACTTACCAGTGCCCATCTCCAGGCATTCGCCAACCCGCAGCAACGTCCGAGCGCCTTGTTCTGCTCCAACGACTTGCTGGCGCTGGCCGCGATGCGCGATCTGCGCGGGCTGGGTTTGCGTGTGCCGGAAGACGTCTCCGTCATGGGCTTCGACGGCATCCCGCTGGGCGAGATGATGTCGCCGGTGCTGGCCAGCGCGGTGCAGCCGTCCGAACAGATCGGCGAAGTCGCCCTGCGTACGCTGGTGGCGGCCATCGGCCAGACCGAAGGGAGCGCCGGTCCGGTCTCGCAAATACTTGCGCACACGATTCGCCACGGCGGCTCGGTGCGGCTTTTCTCCTGAGGCTTTTTTCTTCAGATTCTTTATTCGTTCACATCAACAGCAATAGAAAGGAAACGACATGCGATCACTTCCACGTTTGTCACGCATTCTCCGGGCAATGGCGGCCACTGCCGCTTTCGCGGGTCTTACTGCTTCGTTCAGCGCCGCGGCGCAAAACGTCATCTGCTACAACTGTCCGCCGGAATGGGCTGACTGGGCCACCCAGATCAAGACCATCAAGGAAAAGACCGGCATCACCGTGCCGCCCGACAACAAGAACAGCGGCCAGGCGCTGGCGCAGATCATGGCCGAGAAGGCCAGCCCGGTTGCCGACTTCACCTACGTCGGCGTGACCTTCGGCATTGAGGCGAAGAAGAACGACATCATCACTCCTTACAAGCCGGCCGGCTGGAACGACGTGCCTGCTGGCCTGAAGGATCCGGAAGGCTACTGGACCACGATTCACTCCGGCACCATGGGCCTGATGGTCAACGTTGACGCGTTGAAGGGCAAGCCGGTACCGCGTTCGTGGAATGACCTGCTCAAGCCGGAATACAAGGGCCTGATCGGCTACCTCGACCCGGCCAGCGCTTTCGTCGGCTATGTCGGTGCGGTTGCCGTGAACCAGGCATTGGGCGGCACGCTGGACAACTTCACACCGGGCATCAACTACTTCAAGGCGCTGCAAAAAAATCAACCCATTGTGCCGAAGCAGACTTCCTACGCACGCCTGATCTCGGGTGAGATCCCGATCCTGTTCGGCTACGACTTCGATGCTTACCGCGCCAAATACAAGGACAAGGCCAACGTCGCGTTCGTGATCCCGGCCGAAGGCAGCGTCACGGTTCCCTACGTTGTCAGCCTCGTGAAGAACGGCCCGAACCAGGCCAACGCCAAGAAGGTGCTGGACTTCCTGTTGTCCAACGAAGGCCAGGCCATCTGGGCCAACGCCTACCTGCGTCCGGTGCGCGCCTCGGCGATTTCGAAAGAAGCCGAAGCCCGCTTCCTGCCGGCTGCCGACTATGCCCGCGCCAAGTCGGTCGACTACGGCAAGATGGCCGACGTCCAGCGTCAGTTCAGCGAACGCTATCTCTCTGAAGTGAAGTAAACATGTCCGTGCAACTGACTCGTTCAAGTCAGCCGCACCGCAAACGTCCGGCCGGCAAGGTCTGGCTGTTTGCGGTGCCGGGCATGACGCTGTTCGCCGCGTTCTGGCTGTTGCCGATGCTGCGCCTGGTCGGCGTCGGCGCCAGCGGTCCGACCGGCGCGATGGCCTATCTGGCCGTGGTGACCAATCGCCACTATCTGTGGAGTCTGGTGTCGACGCTGCTGCTGTCGGGCGTGGTCACCGTGGCGACGCTGGCGATTTCGTCGCTGGTCGGCCTGTTCCTGCAACGCAATCACGTCCCCGGCAAGTCGCTGTTGCTGGCGATGCTGACGTTTCCGCTGGCGTTCCCGGGTGTGGTGGTCGGCTTCATGGTGATCATGCTGGCCGGACGCCAGGGATTGATCGGCGCGCTGACCGACAAGCTGTTCGGCGAGTCGCTGGTGTTCGCGTACTCGCTGGCCGGTTTGTTCGTCGGTTATCTGTATTTCTCGATTCCGCGCGTCATCCTGACCGTGATGGCCGCCGCCGAAAAGCTCGACCCTGCGCTCGAAGAAGCGGCGAGGTCGCTCGGCGCCCATCCGTTGCGCGTGTTCTTCGACGTGGTGGTGCCGGCCCTGATGCCGGCCCTGATTTCGTCGGGCGCGATCTGCTTCGCCACCAGCGTCGGCGCCTTCGGCACCGCGTTCACGCTGGCGACCAATATTGATGTCTTGCCGATGGCGATCTATAACGAATTCACCAGCTACGCCAATTTCGCCATGGCCGCCGCCTTGTCCATCGTGCTCGGCCTGATCACCTGGATCGCCCTGGCGCTGGCGCATTCGCTGTCAGGCAGCAGCGTTCCGGCCACGGCATGAAGAAGGGAACACAATGAAACACTCCCTGCGGTTTTATCTGCAACTGACGTTCACGCTGCTGGTGTGCGCCTTCCTGATCGTGCCGGTGGTGCTGTCGGTGCTTGCCGGCGTGACGGAGAACTTCTTCGTCGGCTTGTCGAGCGGCTTCACACTGCGCTGGGTCGCGCAGGTGTGGGATACCTATCAGATGACCATCTGGCGTTCCATTGCGATTGCGCTGGCTTGCCTGGTGGTGACGCTGCTGGTCGGCGTACCGCTGGCCTATATGCTGGCGCGCTACAAAGGTGGCAACAGCCGCCTGGCGCGCGTCTTCGAAGAGCTGCTGATGATGCCGGTGGCGGTGCCCGGCCTGGCCACGTCGCTTGCGCTGATCATGGCCTACGGCCAGTACCGCGCCTTCCGCGGCAGTCTGCTGTTCATCCTGGTCGGACACGTGCTGTTCACCTTGCCGTTCATGGTGCGGCCGGTGCTGGCGGTGATGCAGTCGTCGCAACTGGCGGTGCTGGAAGAAGCCGCCGCCAGCCTCGGCGCCGGTGCACGTCAGCGCTTCTTCGGCGTGGTGATCCCGAACGCCGCGTCGGGCATCCTGGCAGGTGCGCTGATGGTGGTGACCTTGTCGATCGGCGAGTTCAACATCACCTGGATGCTGCATACGCCGCTGACCATGACTTTGCCGGTCGGACTGGCCGACGCCTACGCTTCGATGCGGCTGGAAGTCGGTTCCGCCTATACCCTGATTTTTCTTTTGATGATCGTGCCGCTGCTGGTCGCCATGCAATGGGCGACCCAGACATCACGCACACGCGTACGCCTATGAACTCTTCTCTTTCCATCAAACTGCGCCAATGCGCCAAGACCTTCGGCAGCGGTAGCGGCGCGCCCGCGCTGGAGCCGATCGACCTGGAAATCCATCCCGGCGAAACACTGGTGCTGCTGGGGCCGTCCGGCTGCGGCAAGACCACCACGCTGCGGCTGATCGCCGGACTGGAATTCCCCGACGCCGGCGGCCGCGTGCTGTTCGGCGACGACGATGTCACCGACCTGCCGATTGAAAAGCGTGGTGTCGGCATGGTGTTCCAGAACTATGCGCTGTTCCCCAACATGACGGTCGGCGAGAACATTGCCTACGGCCTCAAGATCCGCAAGATGCCGGCAGCCGAACGCGCTGCGCGGATCGATACGCTGCTGGAGATGGTGCACCTGCAAGGCCTCGGCCATCGCCGCATCGACCAGCTCTCGGGCGGGCAAAAGCAGCGCGTGGCGCTGGCGCGTGCACTGGCGGTGGAGCCGCGCGTGCTGCTGCTGGACGAGCCGCTCACCGCACTCGACGCCAAGCTGCGCGAAACGCTGCGCGCCGACCTCAACCAGCTGCTGCGCAAGCTCGGCATCACGGCGATCTACGTCACCCACGACCAGGGCGAAGCGATGGCGCTGGGCGACCGCATCGTCGTGATGGAGCGCGGCAAGATCGCACAGATCGGCACGCCGCAAGATATCTACTATCGGCCGGCGTCGGAATTCGTGGCCGACTTCATCGGCACCATGAACCGCGTGAGCGGCGTGACGCGTGTCGGTCACCTGCAGATTCCGGCCGGCATTGTGCCGCTGGCGAATGCGAATGGTAATGGGAAAACGGACCAGCAGGCGACGGTGATGTTCCGTCCCGAAGACGTCGAGATCGTGCCGCTCGATACCGCCGGCGCGGAAATGTTCGGCGACGTCATGTCGACCTTTTTCATGGGCGACCGCACGCGTTTGATGGTGGACGTCGGCGCCGACATGCCGGTGATCGTCGAGACGCGCCGGCGCGGCGTCTGGCACGCCGGCGAACGCATCGGCCTGCGTGTGCCGGAACATGCGGTGATGCAATTGCCGGTGCAACATTTTTCCGGGGAGACGCGCTCATGATCCTGTGCCAGATTTCCGACCTGCACATCAAGGCGCAGGGTAAAAAATCCTATCGTGTGGTCGACACCGCCGAGAGCCTGCGGCGGTGCGTCGCGCAGGTCAACCGGCTCAAGCAGCGGCCCGATGCGGTGGTGTTCACCGGCGACCTGGTCGACTTCGGCCTGGCCGACGAGTATGCGGCCCTGCGCGAACTGCTGGCGCCGCTGGCGATGCCGTATTACCTGCTGCCCGGCAATCACGACGAGCGCGCCGCGCTGCGCCGGGCGTTCCCGGACCATGCTTACCTGCAAGGCGCGGCCGACGACGCGCGCATCGAATACGTGATCGAGGATCATCCGCTGCGGATCGTTACGCTGGACACGGTGATCCCGCGTTCCAGCAAAGGTGAACTGGCCGCTCCCAGCATGGACTGGCTGGACAAGGTGCTGAGCGAACAATCGCAGCGGCCGACCGTGATCGCCATGCATCATCCGCCGTTCACCACCGGTATCGGACACATGGACGACATCGGCCTCATCAATCCGCAACTGCTGGAGCCGGTGGTACGTCGCCATCCTCAGGTCGAGCGGGTCATCTGCGGTCATCTGCATCGGTCGATACAGGCGCGCTTCGGCGGGACGATGGCGTCAACCTGTCCGGGTGTATCGCATCAGGTGGTGCTGGACCTGGATCCGCAGGCGCCGTCGCAATTCGTGATGGAGCCGCCGGGGTTCCAGCTGCATTGGTGGGGAGAGAAGACGGGGCTGATCAGCCATACGGCTTACGTTGGTGAATTCGACGGGCCGTATCCGTTCTATGACGGTGATCAGTTGATCGATTGAATTTGCTTAGAGCCTGTTCTCGATCTGTAGCAAGAGGCCGCCAGCCGGCGCCTGGTCACGGCCTCGCAGTAAGATCGAGAACAGGTTCTCAGAGCAGCGCCAGCTTGAGCGTGGCGGTTTCGTCGTAGTCTTCACAGCGTTCGTTGATCATGGCGACGCAGAATTGCAGTTCTTCCACGATGTCCGGCGCGGCGGCGCGCAGCTTGTCGCTGTGCTGGACTTCAATGGTCAGCACTTCGTTTTCCTTGAGCACGAACTTGCTCATGCCGTCGTCGTCGCGCAAATAGCTCAGGCAATCGACCCAGGCGTTCATGTTGCTGCCGTAAAAATCGGGGAAGCCGAACACACTTGCGCATTGGCGGTGGAAACTGTCCCAGTCGGTGATGAGTTCGCCGTTCAGGCGTGCTGTTGCCATGATTACTTCTTCTCTGTACTGGTTGTATCTGGTTTTGGATCGGTTACAAAACCGAGCTTGTTCACACCGTTGTTCTGCGCCGCCGACATCACGTCTGCAATCACTTCATAACGGGTCGCCTTGTCGGCGCGCAGCTGTACTTCCGGCTGCGGCTGCTTGCCTGCGGCATCGGCCATGCGCCGCGTCAATTCTTCCAGCGTGACCGGCTGGTCCTGCCAATACAGCTTGCCGGCGGCGTCGATGGCGACGCTGACGGTTTGTGGTTTTTCCGGTGCCGGCGCCGATTTCGCGGTCGGCAGATCGAGCTGCAGCGAATGCGTAAACAGCGGCGCCGAGAGGATGAAGATCACCAGCAGCACCAGCATCACGTCGACCATCGGCGTGACGTTGATCTCGGCCATCGGGCCGGCCTGGTGGTTGTCGTTGAAGCCGCCGAAACTCATGCTTCCCCCTTGCCGACGCGTTCGCCGGTGGTGAGGTAGGCGTGCAGGTCGTGTGCGAAGCCGTCGAGTTCGGCCAGCGTCAGCCGGTTGATGCGTGTAAAGGCGTTGTAGGCCAGCACGGCGGGAATCGCCACCACCAGCCCCAGCGCAGTCATGATCAGCGCTTCGCCGACCGGACCGGCGACCTTGTCGATCTGCACCGTGCCGCTGGCCGAGACCGCCGCCAGCGCGTGGTAGATGCCCCAGACGGTGCCGAACAGGCCGACGAACGGCGCAGTCGAACCGACCGAAGCCAGCAGCGTCAGGCCACGCTCCAGCCGCGCCGAGACACGGTTGATTTCACGCCGCAGCGTGCGCGTGATCAGTTCGCCTGGATCGGTGGCGGCATTGAGGGAGGGAGTGCTTTGTTTGGACGAGATGCCCGCGGCTTCGGAGGATCGTTGCGCCAGCGGAGTAAAAATTTCTTCGCTGTCGACAGTGCGCATGACGGCAATGGCGTCGGTCAGCGTGGGCGCTTTCCAGAAACCGTCGAGGGCATTGCTGCCGCGCCGGATGCGCCACGAACTCCAGGTCTTGGAAAGAATGTAGTACCAGCTGGCGACGGACATCAGCAGCAGGACATACGCGACAGCGTGCGAAACGGCATCGCCTTGCGCCCAGTAATGAGCGAATCCAACGGTTTGTTCCATATCGTGTTCTCTTGGTTGGAAGCAGAAAGAATAAATGGCAATCCGTTGGAGCGCGCATCCGCAAAAAGATTCGCTGCATCCGTTGCCAGATGCAGCGATGGATGCTTACTTCAGTCCGAGCACGTCCTGCATGTCGTACAGGCCGGTCTTCTTGTCGGCCAGGAAACGTGCGGCGCGCAGGCTGCCGTGGGCGTAGGTGACGCGGCTCGAGGATTTATGCGTGATTTCGATGCGCTCGCCGATGCCGGCAAACAGCACGGTGTGGTCGCCGACGATGTCGCCGCCACGGATGGCGGAAAAGCCGATCGACGACGGGTCGCGCTCGCCGGTGATGCCTTCGCGGGCGTAGACGGCGACGTCGTCGAGCTTGACGCCGATGGCGTCGGCGATGACTTCACCCATTTTCAGGGCGGTGCCGGACGGCGCGTCGACCTTGTGGCGATGATGCGCTTCGATGATTTCGATGTCGTAGCCGTGCGAGAAGCTCTTGGCAGCCATTTCCAGCAGCTTGAGCGTGACGTTGACGCCGATGCTCATGTTGGGAGCGAGCATGATGGCGGTCTTTTCCGCGGCGGCGGCGATGGCGCTCTTGGCGTCCTGTTCCAGGCCGGTGGTGCCGATGACCATCTTGACGCCATGCGCGGCGCAGTATTCGGCGTGCTTCAGAGTGCCTTCGGGACGTGTGAAGTCGATCAGGACATCGGCGTTGGCAAGGCCTTTGGCCAGGTCGGATTCAATCGCGACGTTGGCAGGTTTGCCGAGGAACGATGCGGCGTCGCTGCCGATGCTGGGCGAACCCGGCACGTCCAGGGCGCCGGCCAACACCATGTCGTCGGCGTTTTGGATGGCTTCGATCAGCATGCGGCCCATACGGCCGGATGCGCCGGCGACGGCGATTTTCAATACGCTCATAATGCTTTTGCTTGTAGTTGCGAGTATTGCCAGAACTTGCGTGGTGGCGTGGTTACTTGGCGGAGGACGGCGGCGTCGTGTTGGTCGGCGCGTCCGACAGTTCCGGCATGGCGCCCTTCTTGGAACCGGCGATCAGGGACAGGTATTCCTGCTCGGTGGGCAGGTCGTTGCCGCCTTCGTAGCGTTCCATCAGGTTGTCCTTGAAGAACACCGATACGCGGCTGCTCATCAGTTCGCCGTTGCCCTTGGCCAGGCGGAATTCATAGTCCCAGCGGTCCGAGTGGAACATGTCGGCCAGCAGCGGCGTGCCGAGCACGAAGCGCACTTGCTCGCGGGTCATGCCCGGCTTCAGTTGCGCGACCATCTCCTTGGAGACGAAGTTGCCTTGCTGGATATCGATGCGATAAGGCTTGAGGAAGCCGAACAGGCTGCTGCTCTTCGAAACCTGCACGCCGGTCGCGTCGGGCGCTGCTGCGCCTTCCACCGGTTTTTTGGATGCACAGCCGGACAGCAGGGTGCTCAGGGCGATCAGCGCCAGAGCGGTAGTACGGTAGGAAGGCAACATTCGCATAAAGATTTCAATTGGTTGAGCAATTGTGCTAAAACGCTATATGATAAAGCAGATAACCCGATTTTTACTGAAACATGCCTAATAATCCATCCGAACTGAAAGCCAGCGGCCTCAAGGCTACTTTGCCGCGTCTGAAAATCCTGGAAATCTTCCAAAACACCGAGGTGCGTCACCTCAGTGCGGAAGACGTCTACAAAATGCTGCTGGCGGACAATCTGGATGTCGGCCTGGCCACGGTCTACCGCGTGCTCACGCAGTTCGAGCAAGCCGGCCTGCTGCAGCGCAATCACTTTGAAACCGGCAAGGCCGTGTTCGAGCTCAACGAAGGCTCGCACCATGACCATCTGGTTTGCCTGGATTGCGGCAAGGTCGAGGAGTTCTTCGACGCCGAAATCGAGAAGCGTCAGCTCAAGATTGCCCAAGAGCACGGTTTCGAGATCGCTGATCATGCGCTGGCCTTGTACGGTCATTGCAAGGATTGCCGCAAAACAAAGAAATAAGCATTCATCCCGGCCCGATTCAATCCGGGCCCTGTTTGCAAAAAAGCCATCCCGCTGTCGCCGGATGGCTTTTTTATTGCCGCTGCGATGATGAGCGCCGGCGCTGTAAAGAAGGGTAAGCGATGTGCAACAGTTGGCCGCAGCTGCCAGTTCTGTTTGGCCCGGCTCAGCTGTTGTTGCCGCTGAGCGCGCTCGACAGCAGCTTGGCGGTGATATCGACGATCGGGATCACGCGTTCGTACGCCATGCGCGTCGGACCGATCACGCCCAGCGTGCCGACGATCTTGCCGTTGACTTCATACGGCGCGGTGACGATGCTCATGTCGTCCATCGGCACCAGTTGCGATTCGCCGCCGATGAAGATCTGCACGCCGGTGGCCTTGCTCGATACGTCCAGCAACTGCATCAGGCTGGTCTTCTGTTCGAACATGTCGAACAGTTTGCGCAGCGAGGTCATGTTCGACGACAGGTCGGAGACGCTCAGCAGATTGCGCTCACCTGAAATCACCACGTTGTCGGATTCGTCCGCCATGGCATCGCTGCCAGCTTCGACGGCGGCCTGCATCAGGCTGGTCATGTCGTCGCGCAGCTGGCGCAGTTCGTTTTGCAGGCGCAGGCGGACTTCGTCGAAGCCGAGACCGCCGTAGTGTTGGTTGATGTAATTGGCCGCCTGCACCAGTTGCGAAGGCGTGTAGTCGACCTCCGTCAGCAGCAGGCGATTCTGCACGTCGCCGCCGGGACCGACGATGACCAGCAGGATGCGCTTTTCGGACAGGCGCAGGAATTCGATCTGCTTGAAGATCGATTCGCGCTTCGGCGTCATCACCACGCCGGCAAATTGCGACAGCGACGACAGCACCTGCGCCGCATTGGAAATGATCTTTTGCGGCGAGTTGATCTGTGAGCGCGATTGCAGTTTGGTTCCCAGCGCCGCTTCATCGAAAGCGCCAAGGGCATCGGTCGATTCGATCGTCAGCAGCGTGTCGACGAACACGCGGTAACCGCGTGGCGTCGGAATGCGTCCGGCGGAGGTGTGCGGACTGGCGACGAAGCCCATTTCCTCGAGGTCGGCCATGACGTTGCGGATGGTCGCCGGCGACAGTTCCAGTCCCGAAATCTTGGAGAGCGCGCGCGAGCCGACCGGCTGGCCGTCGGCGATGTACCGTTCGACCAGGGCTTTGAGCAGGGTTTGAGCGCGATTATCTAGTTGCATGTCTTCATTCTAACGAGACGGGGCCAAGCGTGCCAACATCCCGCCATATATATCTGTCCCCGCACACTATGACGCCAGCCAGTGCGCCAATTCGTTCAGATCGGTGCATACCGCATCGGGCCGGACGTGATCCGGCAACGCGCGTTGGAAACGGTTCATCCAGACGGCGCGCAAGCCGGCTTGCTGGGCGCCAAGCACGTCCAGCGTGAGGTCGTCGCCGACGTAGACGGTGTGTTCCGGCGCCACGCCGAGCGCCGTACAGGCGGCGTGGAAGATGGCCGGATCGGGTTTGGCTGTGCCGAATTGGTGGGCAGCGATGGAGATTTCAAAATGCTCGGCCAGGCCGATGCGCGCCAGATCGGCGAATCCGTTGGACACGGTGCCCAGTTTCAGGCGCGGCTTCAGCTGCTGCAGAGCGGGGACGACGTCGTCAAAGGGCGTAACGGCATTACGGCCGGTGGTGAAAATTTCCATGGCGGGGTCGGCCAGCGCCGGGTCTTCGCCATGCTCGGCCAGCACCGCCGTCAGCGCCGCATGGCGCAACGCCCACAGGTTGATCTTGTAGGCCGGATCGGTCTGCGCCAACAGCTGCCGACGCGCGCGCAGGCTGAGAATGCTCTCGCGTTGCACCACGCCCGGCGCATGCTGGGTCAGCCATTCGTACAGCCGGGTTTCGGCAAGATGCAGCACCGGCTCGATCGCCCACAGCGTATCGTCGAGGTCGAACAGGACTGCCTGGATGTTGGTTTTGTTCATGAAATCGGTTCAGAGTAGTCTGGGGCCTGTTAACAATGAATTTGCGAGGTGCGTTTCAGCCAGCAGTGTGCTGGCAAGCCATGCAACGCGGCCAGTGCACTGCCTGGCTGAAACCCTCCGGTAACGGCTGCAGGCGTCGCCTGCCGTTGTTGCCGCTCCTTGCCATAGCACCGCTATGTCGCGTCGCTGCGCCTGGGCAGTCAACGCCTGCCGCGCGTTCGCACTCGCAAATTCATTGTTAACAGGCCCCGAATTATGCTTTAATCCGCAGCATGTGGCCCATCAAATTACCCGTGCAGGCGGCAACGCCTAAAACCATCGCAATCGTCGGCAAATATCATGCCGCCGGCATCGCGCAGTCCCTTTCCGACATCGCCGCCTTCCTGGAGGCGCATGGTCACACCATCGTGTTCGAAGCCGAGACCGCGCAGAACATCGCGCTGGAAGGCTATGACGCCATGTCGCCGGAACAGATCGGCCAGTTCGCCGACGCCGCCATCGTGGTCGGCGGCGACGGCACCATGCTCGGCATCGCACGTCAGCTGGCGCCGTTCAATGTGCCGCTGATCGGGATCAATCAGGGGCGGTTGGGGTTCATGACGGATATTTCGCTAGACCGCATGATACCGGTATTGGCCGACATGCTGGACGGCAAGGTCGACGTCGAGACCCGTTCGCTGCTCGAAGCCACGGTATTCCGCGACGGCGAGCAGATTTTCAATGCGCTTGCGTTCAATGACGTGGTGGTCGCGCGCGGCGCCTCGTCCGGCATGGTCGAACTGACCGTGGAAGTGGACGGTCGCTTCATGTACAACCAGCGCTCCGACGGCCTGATCGTGGCCACGCCGACCGGCTCGACCGCGTACGCCTTGTCGGCCGGCGGACCGATCCTGCATCCGAGCCTGCACGGCATCGTGCTGGTGCCGATTGCGCCGCATGCCCTGTCGAACCGTCCGATCGTGATTCCGGATTCCTGCGAGATTTCGATCCAGGTCGTCAACGGCCGCGACATCAGCGCCAACTTCGACATGCAGTCGCTGACCAGCCTGTCGCACGGCGATCGCATCGTGATCCGGCGCTCGGCGCACAAGATCACCTTCCTGCATCCGGAAGGCTGGAGCTACTACGACACCTTGCGGCAAAAGCTGCACTGGAACGAATACCCATCGGTTGAAGGCCGCCTGCAATAAGCCCACGCTCAGTAGAATAGGCGACAATAAGCGCCTCGGGCGTCTTCTCATCAGGAAAGACGCCGCCGATATTGATAAAACACCAATTTCACCATCCCATGCTGCGTACCCTCTCGATTCGTGATTTCGTTATCGTCGATGCCATCGAACTTGAGTTCGCTCCCGGATTTTCCGTCTTCACCGGCGAAACCGGCGCCGGCAAATCCATCCTGATCGACGCTCTGGCGCTGGCATTGGGCGGCCGTGGCGATGCCAGCGTGGTGCGCGAAGGCGCGGCCAAGGCCGACATCACGGCCGATTTCAGCGCCGGCCCCGATGTTGCCGCCTGGCTTGAAGCGCATGAGTTTTCGGAAGAGGATGGCGGCGTGCTGCTGCGCCGAGTGATCGACAACGCCGGTCGCTCCAAAGCCTTCATCAACGGTATCGCCGCCACCGCGACGCAATTGCGCGAACTCGGCGAACTACTGGTCGACATCCACGGCCAGCATGCGCATCAGTCGCTGCTCAAGGCCGACGCGCAGCGCCAGTTGCTGGACAGCCAGGCAGGCTTGCTGGACGAGGCCAAAGCCGTCGCCGCCGCTTACAAGACGTGGCGCGCCCTGGCGAAACAGCGTGAAGAATTCGAAGTCAACGCCAAGAATGTCCTGCTCGAGCGCGAACGCCTCGAATGGCAGGTCAGCGAGCTTGAAAAGCTGGCCGTCAAGCCGGGCGAGTGGAGCGATATCAGCAACGAACACAGTCGCCTGTCGCATGCCGCCAGCTTGATCGATGGCGCGCAGGAAGCGTTGAATGCGATCTCCGAATCGGAGTCGCCGATCCTGTCGCAACTGTCGTCGCTGACGCAGAAGCTGGGCAAGCTGACCGACGTCGACGCCGCGCTCAAGCCGGTCATGGATGCGCTGGAGCCGGCGCAAATCCAGCTGCAGGAAGCGGTCTATGCGCTCAACGATTACCTGGGCCGGGTTGAGCTCGATCCGGCGCGTTTGCGGCAGGTGGATGGGCGGATGGAAGCAATCCACTCCACTGCGCGCAAATTCCGCCTGGCGCCGGACGACTTGCCGCAGGAGCACGCCAAGCTGGCGGAAGAATTGAAGCAACTGGCCGATGCCAGCGACCTTGACGCCTTGCGCGCGCAAGAAGCAAAACTACAGGCCGCCTACACCGGCGCCGCGCAGAAATTGTCGAAGGGCCGCGCCAAAGCCGCCAAGGCGCTGGGTGAAGCGGTCACCGCCGCGATGCAGGATCTGAGCATGTCGGGCGGACGTTTCGCCATCGCGCTGGAAGGCTGTGAACCGGCGGCTTACGGCGTCGAACAGGTGGAATTCCTGGTGGCGGGCCACGCCGGCGTGGCGCCGCGGCCGTTGGCGAAAGTCGCCTCCGGCGGCGAACTGGCGCGCATCGCCTTGGCGATTTCGGTGATCGCGTCGAGCTCGACGGCGACGCCGACATTGATCTTCGACGAAGTCGACAGCGGCATCGGCGGTGGTGTGGCCGAAGTGGTCGGCCGCCTGTTGAAGCGCCTCGGCCAGGATCGCCAGGTCTTGTGCGTGACGCACTTGCCGCAAGTCGCCAGCCAAGGCAACCAGCACTTCCAGGTCAGCAAGCGCAACGACGCCGGCAAGACCGTATCGCAGATCGAAGCGCTCGACGCCAAGTCGCGCGTGGAAGAAATCGCGCGCATGCTGGGCGGCCTGGAAATCACCGCGACCACCCGCAAGCACGCACGCGAGCTGCTGGCGCTGTAACGCCCCGGCAGCATCGCCTCCTTCCAGCTAACGCCAGACCTTCACGGATTTCCATGTCATTTCGCAAAGAACCTCCTTACACCCACGGCGCGACTGCGCAGACAGCGGTCGTGCTGGTCAACCTCGGCACGCCCGACGCGCCGACCGCGCGCGCGGTGCGCCGATATCTGAAGCAATTTTTGTCGGATCCGCGCGTGGTGGAAATCCCGCGCGCTATCTGGTGGTTCATCCTCAACGGCATCATTCTGCCGTTCCGCTCGGGAAAGTCGGCTGAAAAATACGCCTCCATCTGGGACGCGGAAGGCTCGCCGCTCAGGCTCAACACCGAACGCCAGGCCGCCTTGCTGCGCGCACGCCTGCTTGAGCGCGGCCACCGCGTACACGTGACGTATGCGATGCGCTACGGCAGTCCGGCGGTGTCGCAGGTGCTCGATGAACTCAAGGCGCAAGGTTGCGACCGCATCCTGATCCTGCCGGCTTATCCGCAGTATTCGGGCACCACGACGGCCTCGATTTTCGACGCCGTATTCCAGCACTTCGCCAAGGTGCGCAATGTACCCGAACTGCGCCTGATTAAGCATTACCACGACCACGACGGTTACATCCAGGCGCTCAGGCAGTCGGTGCAGGCGCATTGGGACGCCAACGGCCAGCCGGACAAGTTGGTCATGAGTTTCCATGGCGTGCCCAAACGCACGCTGCTGCTGGGCGACCCTTACCATTGCGAATGCTACAAGACCGCACGGCTGCTGGCCGAAGCGCTGGGCCTGAGCGAGGCGGAATACGTGGTGACGTTCCAGTCGCGTTTCGGCAAGGCCGAGTGGCTGCAACCCTATACTGCGCCGACCTTGCAGGAACTGGCGCGCCAGGGCGTGCAGCGCGTCGACGTCATGTGCCCCGGCTTCACCAGCGACTGCCTTGAGACGCTGGAAGAAATCGCGATGGAAGCCAAGGCCGAATTCCTGCACGCCGGAGGCCGCGAGTTTCATTTCATCCCGTGCCTGAACGATGCGCCCGCCTGGGGCCAGGGCATGATGGAAATTGCCGAACAGCACCTGATCGGCTGGCCAACCTTGGCCGGCGCCACTGCGCGCGAAGAAGAACAAAAGCAGGCTGCCATCTCCGCCGAACAGGCCCGCCGCCACGGCGCCACGCAATAGTATCAACGCCGCAAACTGGACGTGATCGGGCTGCAGCCTGTTAAAATAGCGGGCTGCGCTGGTCTTGCATTGAGGAAATTTTGTGCAGGTCGGGGCGCCGTGCGGCGCTACCGGGACGAATCCCGGTCCCGGCTTCAATACAGCGCAACCAGTTGTGAATAGCTGATCCACGCTGCTGCCAGCAGGGTATAGGCAAGGATGGTGGCGGAGATAAGCGGCAATTTCATGACGTCTCCTTGAAATTTGGCGGGGAAAACATAAATCGAGTCTGATCGCACCATCATAAATGTTGCATCGCAAACGCCTGTTTCAAGTGTAGTAAATTCTGTAACAAGACGTTAGAACGTTTAGTTGGATGCCATATGACTTCTGGATATGGCCTCGGCGCGTAATAACCATTGAAAAACTAGGGTTAAGCCTCATGTGCAGCCCCAAGCGCCATAAGGCGCGTAAAACCTACCATGCGTACCATGTCGGAGAGTATTAACTATGCAAGATACGGAAAAACCAGCGGAAAACGAAGCAGTGCAGGACGCACAAGCGCAGACGCAGGCGTCTGAAGCCGTCGAGCCGGGCCTGGAAGAACAGCTGATCGCCGCCGAAGCCAAGATCGCCGAGATGCAGGATGCTTTCCTGCGCGCCAAGGCAGAAGCCGAGAACATCCGTCGCCGCGCCCAGGACGATATCAGCCGCGCCCACAAGTTTGCGATCGAAGGCTTCGCCGAGTCGCTGCTGTCGGTCAAGGACAGCCTGGAAATGGCGCTGAAGATCGAAACACCGTCGGTCGAATCGCTCAAGGAAGGCGTCGACATGACATTGAAGCAACTGTCGGCTGCCTTCGAAAAGAACAAGCTGCTGGAAATCAGTCCGCAAGCCGGTGAAAAGCTGGACCCAATGAAGCACCAGGCGATTTCGGCCGTGCCGGCGGAGCAGGAAGCCAACACCGTCGTGACCGTCCTGCAAAAGGGTTACACCATCTCCGAACGCCTGCTGCGTCCGGCTCTGGTGACCGTTGCGCAAGGCAAGTAAGCTGTCGCTGTACAGATAAAAACGATAAACGGCACAAAATTTGCTTTTAAGTGACACTCGTCGCTTGAAAGTCAGATTTTTCTCCACATATTAAAACTATCAAAACTATTGTTGTTCCCTAACGGGGACTTAAGGATCGAAGGAAAAATCATGGGCAAAATCATTGGTATTGACTTGGGTACAACCAACTCGTGCGTCTCCGTCATGGAAGGCGGCCAGCCGAAAGTCATCGAAAACTCCGAAGGCGCGCGTACCACGCCTTCGATCATTGCGTATCAGGAAGACGGCGAAGTACTGGTTGGCGCACCTGCCAAACGCCAGGCCGTCACCAATCCTAAAAACACCATCTACGCCGCCAAGCGTCTGATCGGCCGCAAGTTCGACGAAAAGGAAGTGCAGAAGGACATCTCCCTGATGCCTTACGCGATCGTCAAGGCCGACAACGGCGACGCCTGGATCGGCGTGCGCGACAACAAGCTGGCGCCGCCGCAAATCTCCGCAGAAGTGCTGCGCAAGATGAAGAAGACCGCCGAAGACTACCTCGGCGAAGAAGTCACCGAAGCGGTCATCACCGTGCCGGCTTACTTCAATGACGCGCAACGTCAGGCAACCAAGGATGCCGGTCGCATCGCCGGTCTGGAAGTCAAGCGCATCATCAACGAACCGACTGCGGCAGCGCTGGCGTTCGGCCTCGACAAGACCGAAAAGGGCGACCGCAAGATCGCCGTGTATGACCTGGGCGGCGGTACTTTCGACGTTTCGATCATTGAAATCGCCGACGTCGATGGCGAGAAGCAATTCGAAGTGTTGTCCACCAACGGCGATACGTTCCTCGGCGGCGAAGATTTCGACCAACGCATCATCGATTACATCATCGACGAGTTCAAGAAGATCAACGGCCTCGACCTGTCGAAGGACGCGATCGCCCTGCAACGCATCAAGGCTTCGGCCGAACGCGCCAAGATCGAACTGTCGTCGTCGCAGCAAACCGAAATCAACGAGCCGTACATCGCCATGGCCAACGGCGCACCGGTCCACCTGAACCTGAAGATCACCCGCGCGAAGCTGGAATCGCTGGTGGAAGAACTGATCGCCAAGACCATCGAGCCATGCCGCACCGCCATCAAGGATGCCGGCGTCAAGGTCACCGACATCGACGACATCATTCTGGTCGGCGGCATGACCCGCATGCCGAAGGTGCAGGAGAAGGTCAAGGAATTCTTCGGCAAGGAACCGCGCAAGGACGTCAACCCGGATGAAGCGGTCGCCGTCGGCGCCGCAATTCAAGGCTCGGTGTTGTCGGGCGAGCGCAAGGACTTGCTGCTGCTGGACGTCACGCCACTGTCGCTGGGTATCGAAACCATGGGCGGCGTGATGACCAAGATGATCAAGAAGAACACGACCATCCCGACCAAGTTCAGCCAGGTGTTCTCGACTGCCGACGACAACCAGCCTGCGGTGACCATCAAGGTTTACCAGGGCGAGCGCGAAATGGCGGCCGGTAACAAGGCCTTGGGCGAGTTCAATCTGGAAGGCATTCCACCTTCGCCGCGCGGCACGCCGCAAATCGAAGTGACCTTCGACATCGACGCCAACGGCATCTTGCACGTCGGCGCCAAGGACAAGGCCACCGGCAAGGAAAACAAGGTCACCATCAAGGCCAATTCCGGCTTGAATGAAGAAGAGATCGAGAAGATGGTGCGCGACGCCGAGGCCAACGCCGACGAAGACAAGCGCCTGAAGGAACTGGCCGAAACCCGCAACCAGGGCGACGCGCTGGTCCACTCGACACGCAAGGCATTGACCGAGTACGGCGACAAGCTGGAAGCCGGTGAGAAGGACGCCATCGAAGCCGCCATCAAGGAGCTGGAAGAAGTCCTGAAGGCCAACGACAAGGCCGCCATCGACGCCAAGACGGCAGCGCTGTCCGTGGCTGCGCAAAAGCTGGGCGAGAAGATGTACGCCGACCAGCAGGCACAGCAGGCTGCGGCCGGCGGTGCGGCTGGCGCAGGCGCGGCAGGTGCAGGCGAATCGCGTCCGAAGGACGACGACGTTGTCGATGCCGACTTCAAGGAAGTGAAGTAATCCGGATTGCGGACGAAGGGAAATTTTTCTTTCGTCCGCAGCCCGACGCAGCATTCGGATTCAGATTTAGAAACACGTCGGCCGGCTTTGCCGTCCGACACGCCGAGCAAGATGGTCGCAAGATCGTCTCTCGGCTTTTTCACATTGTTGGTTCTCGCGCAGGTGCGGGGGAAGCCCAATAACAAGGTGTTATAAAACATGGCAAAACGTGACTTTTACGAAATCCTTGGTTTAGCGAAAAACGCGACCGACGACGAGATCAAGAAGGCTTATCGCAAGCTGGCGATGAAGTACCATCCTGACCGCAATCCCGACAGCAAGGGCGCGGAAGAGAAGTTCAAGGAGGTCAAGGAAGCCTACGAGATGCTGTCAGACGCGCAGAAGCGCGACGCTTACGATCGTTACGGCCATGCCGGCGTCGACCCCAACATGGGCGGCGGTGGCGGCGCGGGTGCGGGCGGCTTTGCCGACGCCTTCGGCGACATTTTCGGCGACATTTTCGGTGGTGGCGGCGGCGGTGGACGTGGTCGCGGCGCGGGTCCGCAGGTGTACCGCGGCGCCGACCTGCGCTACAACCTCGAGATCACGCTGGAACAAGCGGCGCACGGTTTCGACACCACCATCCGGGTACCGTCCTGGGACGAGTGCGATACCTGCCACGGTTCCGGCGCCAAGCCCGGTACCTCGCCGACCACTTGCGGCACCTGCGGCGGCCACGGCCAGGTACGCATGCAGCAGGGCTTCTTCAGCATTCAGCAGACTTGCCCGAAGTGCCACGGCAGCGGCAAGGTGATTCCCGAGCCATGCCCGACTTGCGCCGGCGCCGGTCGCCTCAAGCGCAACAAGACGCTGGAAGTGAAGATTCCTGAAGGCATCGATGACGGCATGCGCATCCGTTCGTCCGGCAACGGCGAACCTGGTATGAACGGCGGTCCTCCGGGCGACCTGTATGTCGAAATTCACATCAAGCAACACGAAGTATTCCAACGCGACGGCGACGACTTGCATTGCGAAATGCCGATCTCGTTCGCCAAGGCGGCATTGGGCGGCGACATCGAAGCACCGACCCTGAGCGGCAAGGCCTCCTTCACGATTCCCGAAGGAACGCAGTCGGGCAAGACGTTCCGCTTGCGCGGCAAGGGCATCAAGGGTGTGCGTTCTGGCTACGCCGGCGATCTGTTCTGCCACGTCGTGGTGGAAACGCCGGTCAAGCTGACCGAACGTCAGAAGGACCTGTTGCGCGAATTTGAAAAACTGACTGCCGAAGGCGGCGCCAAGCACAGCCCGCAGACCAAGACCTGGAAAGACAAGGTCAAGGAATTCTTCGAGTAAATCCGACAAGACCGGCGCCGCCGTTTGAGGCCGCGCCGGTTTTTGCGGCGTTTTTTCTATACAATGCAGTCGCGGCCCATGGTGCTGGTAACACAGTGCTCAGAACATGCGCCGCACATTTCCGGAAGACATCGTTAGCATGCGCCATCGGCCGCCAGGCCGCATCCAGCGCCCGCCATGGCAAACATGGCGAACGTCCGGTCTTCTTTCATTCATCCTCATGCCCGCCGCGATCGGCCCTTTCGGGTGCGATGCGACGACAAGCGTGAAACTCGATCTTGCCGACTATGACAATACCAAGCCAACAAGACCAGGTTCAGCTGCAACTGCTGCAAGGCAACCGCCGCTGGGCAAGTGAAATCACCGCGCGGGATCCCGACTTCTTTTTGAAGCTCGGCTCGCAGCGTTCCCCCGAATATTTCTGGATCGGCTGTTCGGACAATCGCGTTCCGGCCAACGACCTGCTCGGCCTGTTGCCGGGTGAACTGTTCGTCCACCGCAACATCGCCAACGTGGTCGTGCACACCGATTTGAATTGCCTGTCGGTGTTGCAGTTCGCGGTCGACGTGCTGAAGGTCAAGCACATCATCATCTGCGGCCACTATGGTTGTGCAGGGGTGCAGGCAGCGCTCACCAAGCGCCGCGTCGGCCTCGCCGACAACTGGCTGCAGCACGTGCAGGACGTCCACGAAAAGCACATCGGTTGTTTCCACGACCACATGTCGCAGGGCGATCAGCATGACCGCCTGTGCGAGCTCAACGTGCTCGAACAGGTCGCCAACATCTGCCGCACCACCATCGTCACCGATGCCTGGGAACGCGGTCAGGAATTGAGCATCCATGCGCTGGTCTACGGCGTGCACGACGGCCTGCTGGAAGCCTTGTCGCCGACCATCAGCAATGCCGACGAGTGCAGCAAGAACCTGGCCGTCAGCCTGGATCGCTACAAGGACATCAAGGACATTCGCTGACGCGAAACCGTCCCTGAAAATAAAAAGCCCGCGCGAGCGGGCTTTTTTGCGTCTGCCGATACCCAGGGAGCGCGCTCAGAAGCAATGCTCCGCCGCCGGGAAACCGCCGTCCTTGACCGCCGTCACATAGCCGCGCACGGCATCCTCCACGCTGGCCGCACCGTCCATGAAATTTTTCACGAAGCGCGCCTTATGGCCCGGGAACACGCCCAGCATGTCGTGCATCACCAGCACCTGGCCGGAGCAGTCAGGGCCCGCGCCGATGCCGATGGTGGGGATGCGCAACTGCGCCGTCACGTCCGCGCCGAGCGCCGCCGGAATCGCTTCCAGCACCAGCAGCGAAGCGCCGGCCGCCTGCACCGCCCTGGCGTCGGCATGCAGCAATTCAGCGCCTTCCAGTGTCTTGCCCTGTACTTTGAAACCGCCCATCTGATGCACCGATTGCGGCGTCAGGCCCAAGTGCGCGCAGACCGGAATGCCGCGTTCAGTCAGCAGGCGGATAGTGTCGGCCAGCCAGGCGCCGCCTTCAATCTTCACCATGTGCGCGCCGGCCTGCATCAGCTTCACGGCGTTGTCGAATGCCGCCAGCGGCGAGCCGTAGGTGCCGAACGGCATGTCGGCGATGATCAGCATGGACAGGTTGCCGCGCGCCACGCTGGCGGTGTGATAGGCGATGTCGGCGATAGTCACCGGCAGGGTCGACTGATGACCCTGGCAGACCATGCCCAGCGAATCGCCGATCAGCACGGTGTCGACGCCGCTGCGGTCCATCAATGCTGAAAAGCTGGCGTCGTAACAGGTCAGCATGGTGATCTTGTCGCCTTTGTCGCGCATGGCTTGCAGCGTGTGGATGGTGACGGCTTTCTTGCGTGCTGCCGGGCTTGGGGCGTCTTGCAGATAGGCGGCCATGGTTATTCTCCTCGGTTCAGGAATGCGCGCTTGCCGCGCATCTCAACGATGTGCGACAGCAGCAGCTCAAAATCTTCGTCGCTGTCGGCCATGTTCATGTGCTCGTTGTTGACGATCAGCAGCGGCGCAGCATCGTAGTTATAGAAAAAGCGGCTGTAGCTGTCGCCCAGGCGCTGCAGGTAATCGTGCGAGATCGACGCTTCCATCGGGATGCCGCGCTTGCGGATGCGCTCGACCAGCGTCTCCACCGGCGCCTGCAGGTAGATCACCAGGTCCGGCTGCACGGCATGTGTGCGCAGGTGCTGGTAAAGCTGTTCGTAGAGTTTCAGTTCTTCGTCGGCCAGCGTCAGGCGTGCGAACAGCGGATCTTTTTCCAGCAGGAAGTCGCCGACGAAGCGGGTGTTGAACAGGTCCGACTGCGCCAGCTCCTGCAATTGCTGGATGCGCTGGAACAGGAAGAACATCTGCGTCTGCAGCGCGTAACGGCCGGCGTCGCGGTAGAACTTTTCGAGGAAGGGATTTTCCTGCGGCTGTTCCAGCACGGACTGCGCGCCGAGACGCTCGGCCAGCTTGCGCGCCAGCGTGGTCTTGCCGACGCCGATCGGGCCTTCGATGACGATGTAGTGGTAGCTGTCTAGATCCATTCTCGCTCTTGGCGGATATTGCACCGCACACAGTGGATGGGAGTCCGCATTGTACGAGAGTCGTGCCGTGCTGTCAGCGCACTGTCAGAACCGGTTCCGCAGAACGAGCGGGACGTCAACTGCGGAAAATGAAATACACCGCCCCCACCAGGCACAGCGCCGCCCACACATAGTCAAGCTTGAACGGCTGCTGCATGTAAATCATTGCAAACGGCACGAACACGGTCAGCGTGATCGCCTCTTGCATGATCTTCAGTTGCGCCAGGCTGAACTGGGTGTAGCCGATGCGATTGGCCGGCACTTGCAACAGGTATTCGAACAGCGCGATCGACCAGCTGATCAGCGCCGCGATCCACCAGGGTTTGGAGGCCAGGCTCTTGAGATGACCGTACCAGGCGATGGTCATGAAAATATTCGACAGCGCCAGCAAGCCGACGGTCTGTAACGCGACAGGAATTTGCATGGGATCAATAAGGGTGGTGAAGCTTGTTTCTGGATGGCAACGCATACTCTGACAAATCAAGCTGAATTCTGCCTCTATTCGGCCCACAGACCAAGTCCCCGGCGGTCCAGAATAAGGAACGCAGAACATGACCGTCGATACAGAACGTTGGTCTGCGGAAATTTTAAATATTCTCGACGAATGTATAAAAAACCGGCTGCATGTTGCCGTTAATGCATGAGAGGCGGCAAGTGACGCGATATGTGGAGGCGATGTGGGGGTCGTCCCGCCGGAACCATCAAAAATCAAACATTCAGATTGGAACATCGTGAAGTCGAATTACCGCGCCTTGCTTATGTTGTGGGGGACCAATGCTCTTTTGCTCGCGCTGCTCGCGCCGCGATGGTGGCAAGGTGTCATCGCCGGTGCGCTGATCGCAGGCGTGGCCTGGGTGCTTGGGGCCAGTCCGGCGCAAGCCGGCGGGCAATCGGCGGTGGACGTTCCCTCTTCCCATACAAAGGAGCCGGCAACCCGGGCGTCGGATCTGCCGGTGCTGGTGCAGGCGGTGGTGCCGGCCTGGCGCAACAACGTGCAACTCGCGCGCACCCAGACGCAGGAAGCCATCGACAAGCTCACCCAGCGTTTCGTCGGCATCCATCAACGCCTTGGCGGTGCGGTGAGCCTGGCCGAAGGCGGCAAGAACGGCGACGTCCTGCAAGTCATTCAGAACGCCGCTCAACAGCTCGGCGGCATCGCCGACGCGCTGGAGCAAGTGCTGACCACGCGCGACGCCTTGCTGCGCAAGATTGAAGCGCTCAGCCTGCACAACGACGACATTCGCCAGCTTGGCCTGCAGGTCGAGCAAATCGCCGGTCGCACCGGCGTGACCGACCTGTTCTCCGACCAGGCCAGCTGGACCGAGCTGGCGGCCAGGTCCGCCGAGACGGGTCGTCAGATCGTCAGCAAGACCAAGGCGGTCCAGCAACAGATCCAGGCCACGCATTTGTCCGCCAACCAGCTGGATGCAGACGCCGGCCGCATGGTCGACGACTCGCGCATGGTGATCGATTCGGTCATCGCCGATTTCCGCCAATCCGCGGACAAGCTCAGCGGCACCGTCGGCCAGCTTGAAGAAGAAAATCGCGAGGTTGACCAGGAGGTCTGCGACATCCTGGTCAACCTGCAATTCCAGGATCGCATCAGCCAGATCCTTGATCACGTCCAGCTCGACATGGTCAAGCTGACGGGACTGGTGGAGAGCGCCGCACCCTTGCCGCCCAGCGCGGCATGGCTGTCCGATCTCGAAAAAACCTATACCACGCAGGAGCAACGCCAGGTACACGCCGGCCAGCAGGCCGACAAGTCAATGCAATCACAAGTTGATTTCTTTTGAAGAGGATGGCATGCATGCACGAACCGAGTTTTTTTCACGCCGCGGGCAGCACGGGCATTTCTGCAACGACTTCTTGCGGGGATCGCTGACATGAGTCCCAAGACCATTCTCATCGTTGACGATTCGTTCAGCCTGCGTCAGACCATCAGCATCGCGCTCAAGGCTGCCGGTTACGACGTGGTCGAAGCAATCGACGGCCGCGACGCGCTCAACAAGCTCGACGGCCGCAAATACAATCTGATCATCTCCGACGTCAACATGCCCAATCTGGACGGTCTGAGCTTCGTGCGCGAAGCCAAGCAGAACCCGAGCTACAAGTTCACGCCGGTGCTCATGCTGACCACTGAAAGCGGCGATAAGCGCAAACAGGAAGGCAAGGCCATCGGCGTGCGCGCCTGGGTGCACAAGCCGTTCCTGCCGCCGGTGCTGCTCGACGCCGTGGCCAAGTTGGTGACTCCTTAGGACATGACATGCCATTGACGCAAAGCACGCGCGACGGACATTTGCTGCTGCTGGTGAGCGGAGGCTTCACCATATTCCAGGCAGCCGAGTACAAGCCGCAACTGCTGGGTGTGCTCGATGGCGCCGACGATGTGCTGGAGCTGGATCTGAGTGCCTGCGACGAGCTCGACACCGCCGGTCTGCAGCTATTGCTGCTGCTCAGGCGCGAGGCCGCCGCGCAGTACAAGCAGCTGTTGCTGAGCGGTGTCGGCCCGGCCGTGCAAAGCGTGTTGAACATGTTGCAACTGCAGGATCTGATGCGGGCCGATTCGACTTCGTCGTCAACTTCGTTGCAGGGGCTGGCATGAAAAAAGATGCCGCCCGCGACGCTCTGGTGCAGGAAGCGCGCGAACTGCTCGTCGCCATGGAAGCGGCGTTGCTGCAGATCGAAAGCGATGGCGCCAGCCGCGACGCGATCAACGCCATCTTCCGTGCGGCGCATACGATCAAGGGGTCGGCGGGACTGTTCGCTTTCGACAGCATCGTCAGCTTCACCCATCTGCTGGAAAACGTCCTCGATAAGGTGCGCAACGGCATCGTGAAGCTTGATGACGCCATGATGTCGCTGCTGCTCAATTGCGGCGACTACATGAGCGAGCTGGTCGACGCCATCGCCGAACTCAAGGAAGAGCAGGATCCCGATCCGGTCCGGCGTGCCGAACTGGAAGCAACACTCAATACGTACCTGGCGCATGTCGCGCAACCGCAGGCGGAAAGCGTCGATGTCGCTGCAAACCTTGTCGCTGACGTGGCCACGCCCGATGCACCGGGCGCAGCACCCGACCCCGGCGCGGTCTCCAATCCGCATTGGCACCTGTCGTTGCGCTTCAGTCCCGACGTCTTGCGCGACGGTCTTGATCCCTTGTCCTTCCTGCGCTATCTGCTGACGATGGGCAGCATGGTCTATGCACATGTGATCGATCTCGCCATTCCGGCCGCCGATGACATGGACGCGGAACTCTGTTATCTCGGCTTTGAAATCGGTTTTTCCAGCACGGCCCGGCGCGAGGAAATCGATAGCGTCTTTGAATTCGTGCGCGAAGACAGCGACATCATCATCCTGGCGCCGCACAGTCAGCTCACCGAGTACCGGAGCTGGCTGCAGAGTCTGCCCGAACGCGAGGAAGTCGCGTTGCATCTGTTGCAGTCCGGCGCCCTGAACGCTATTGAATGGCGTCAGCTGCAAATCGACACAGTCGATGTTGTCGATGCCGTCGCCGAGTCCGATCCGCATGCCGTGACAGCGTCGCCGATTTCTGCACGCATGCCTGCCCTGCGTCAGAAAGTCGGAGACGAAAAGAAAAACCTGGAACAGAAATTCATCAAGATCGAAGTCTCCAAACTGGATCAGCTGATCGATCTCGTGGGCGAACTGGTGATCGCCGGCGCCGGCGCCAGCCTTGTGGCCAAGCGCAAGAAGGATCAGCGTTTTGAAGAAGCGACACAGGTGATTTCCGGATTGGTGGAGCAGATACGCGACGCCGCGTTGACGCTGCGCATGGTGCAGATCAACGAGGTATTCCAACGCTTCCCGCGTGTCGTACGCGACATGTCGCGTGAGATCGGCAAGAACATCGAATTGATCGTCACGGGGGCCGACACCGAACTCGACAAGTCGATGGTGGAAAAGATCGCCGACCCGCTCATGCATATCGTACGCAACGCCATGGATCACGGCATTGAATCGGCGGAATCGCGGCGCGCCGCCGGCAAGCCGGAGATCGGCGTGTTGCGCCTTAACGCGACGCATGAATCAGGCAGCGTGGTGATCGAAGTATTCGACGACGGACGCGGCCTCGACAAGGAGCGCATTCTGCGCAAGGCGGTCCAGCAGGGACTGGTGACGGCAGATGCGGGTTTGTCCGAACGCGACATATTCCGCCTGATCTTCGAGCCCGGATTTTCTACCGCCGAGCAAGTGACGTCGCTGTCCGGTCGCGGCGTCGGCATGGACGTGGTCAAGCGCAACATCGATGCGCTGCAAGGCGAGGTCGAGATCTACAGCAACCCCGGTCAGGGCACGATGGTGCGCATTCGCCTGCCGCTGACGCTGGCGATCATCGCCGGCTTCCAGGTGGTGGTGGGCGGTGCGGTGTTCGTCATCCCGCTCGACCTGGTGGTGGAATGCATCAACCTGTCCAGTCATCAGGTGCACAACAACGTGGTGACGCTGCGCGACGAGCCGCTGCCGTTCATTCCCTTGCGTGAACTGTTCGACCTGCCGCAGCGTGAATCGGCGCGCAAGAGCCTGGTGATCGTCCAGTACGGGCCGTTGCGTGCGGGCCTGCTGGTCGACAACCTGTTGGGTGAATGCCAGGCGGTGATCAAGCCGCTCGGCAAGCTGTTCAGCAAGGTGAAGGGGTTGAGCGGATCGACCATCCTCGGCGATGGGCGCGTCGCCCTGATTCTGGATGTGCCGCATCTGATCGCGCATACCGGAAGGATGGAACAGGCCGAGGTAAGACGTACCGAGAGCCGCATGAGCGCGGCGAATGACTGACATGAACAAGCAGGTGCGCGTGAAGGATTCCATCCACCGCGACGCCGACCAGAAAGACAGAATGCAGAACAGGGGAGTAGTCATGAAAAACAAGTTGACGCAACGAATGAGCATCCGCCAGCTATTCGTCTGGCTGGTGATCGTGCTGGCGGTGCTGATGGGATCGATCGTCAGTGTCACGCGCGCGCTCAAGGAGGCCAATACCAATCTCGACCTGGCGCACGAATCGCGGTACTACTCGTTTGTTCTGGCCAACGAAATGCGGCGCAGCTCGGAAGACCTGACCAAGTTCGGTCGCGCCTATGTCACGACGGGGGACCCCAACGACGAAGAGCGTTACTACATCGTGCTCGATATCCGTAACGGCAAGCGTCCGCGTCCGAAGAACTATGAGCGTGTGAATCTTGACCTGGTGATGGCCAAGCAGCTCAACGCCATGCCGGCCGATCCGGCGGTGCCGCTGCTCGACCTGATGAAGCAGGCCGGCTTCACCGCACCGGAATTGGCGAAAATGCAGGAAGCGAAGGTCACCTCCGATGCGTTGACCAAGACCGAGATTACGGCGTTCAACGCCGTCAAGGGGCAGTTCGATGACGGCGCCGGCAACTTTACCGTGACCGGTGCGCCCAACCAGGCAATGGCCCAAGAACTGATGTTCGACCAGAACTACCGCGCCATGGTAGGCCGCATCATGGTGCCGATCAATGACTTCCTGCGCATGGTGGATGAGCGCACGCAGCGACGCGTGAACGTCGCACAGGCGCGCTATTCCGAACTGGAGATGGTGATCTTCTCGCTGCTGGGCGCCTCGATGCTGCTGTTGCTGGTGTGCCTGTTCTTCACCTACCGCGTGATTCGTTCGCAACTCGGCGGCGAGCCGCGCGACGCCATGATCGTGCTGCGCAAGGTGGCCGAAGGCGACCTCACGGTCAAGGTGCCGGTGTCGGACAAGGATACCGGCAGCGTCTTGCACAGCACCCAGCAGATGATCGCCAAGTGGACCGCCGTGATCGGCGACGTCAACGGCACCGCCAGTTCGCTGGCGTCGGCGTCGGAGCAGATCTCGGCGTCATCGCAGGCGCTGAGCAAGAATGCTTCGCAGCAAGCGTCCAATGTGGAAGAAACCAGCGCCTCGGTGGAAGAGATCACCGCCACGATCGCGCAGAATGCGGAGAACGCCCGCGTCACCGACAGCATCGCCAGCAAGTCCGCCAGTTCCGCCGTGGAAGGCGGTGAAGTGGTGCGCGAAACGGTGATGGCCATGAAGCAGATCGCCGGCAAGATCGGCATCATTGACGACATTGCCTACCAGACCAATCTGCTGGCGCTGAACGCGGCCATCGAAGCGGCGCGCGCCGGCGAGCACGGCAAGGGTTTCGCCGTGGTCGCGGCAGAAGTGCGCAAGCTGGCGGAACGTTCGCAGACTGCCGCGCAGGAAATCATCGCGGTTGCGGAGAACAGTGTCAGCCTGGCCGAAAAAGCCGGTCATCTGCTGGATCAGATGGTGCCGTCGATCCGCAAGACCGCCGATCTGGTGCAGGAGATTTCCGCCGCTTCGCGCGAGCAATCGGCCGGTCTCGAACAGATCAACAACGCCGTGCACCAGATGGCGCAGACCACGCAATTGACGGCGTCGGCATCCGAAGAATTATCGTCCACCTCCGAAGAAATGAGCGCGCAGGCCATGCAATTGCAGGAGTTGATCCTGTTCTTTCAGGTCGGTGAAGAAAAGCGCCCGCAGTCGAAGAAAACATCCAAGCCCGGCAAGGTGGTCAACGAGCCGCCCACGATCAGCACAAAGTTCGTCAAGCCCGCCCGCATTTCGATGCTGGACGGCGGCGACGATCCGATTGACGAATCTTCGTTCAAGCGCTTTTGACCGGCACGCCACGATAGGTTGAGGCGAGGAGGAATTGTGATGAAGCTCTCCAGCAAGCTCGCAGTCTGTTTTGCTTTCGGTGCGCTGCTCACCGCCGCGGTTGGGGCCGATGGCGTGGTCAACCTGTTTCGCGTCAATGCCATGTTGCAGGAAATTTATACCGTCAATCTGCTGACGATCGTGAACCTCAACCAGACCAACAAGGTCGCGGTCGAGATTGCCATGTCCCTGCAAAACATGGAGAAATCTGAAGAACCTGTGGAGCGGAAACGCATCGCCGATGTATTGAAGTACCGGCTGGACGATCTCGGGCAAGCCTATGCGAACTACAAGACGACCACGGTCCTGAGCGATCTGGAACGCACCCTGCAGCGACAAGCTGATGTGCTGATCGACGGCTATGTCAAACGTGTTGAGCAACGGCGCGATCAGTTGTTGCGCGACCAAGACGCCAAAGGGAATCCTGATTCGCTGCGCATTGAATCCGATAGCCTGCGTTCACAGCTGGCCGCGCTGGTGGACGAGAACGTGCGGCAGGCGACAGTGAACAAGACCAAGGCGGCGACGCTTGAGCGCCGGACGCTGGAAGAAGTTGTCGCAGTCACCGCGCTCGCGCTGTTCATCGCGCTGGCATTGGCGCTGTACACGCGCCATACGTTTGCGCGCCAGATCGGCGGCGATCCGCGTGAAGTCATGCGCATATTGCGCAAGATCGCCGATGGTGACCTGACGGTGCAGTTTGCCGTCGGCAAGAAAGGGCAGGGCAGCGTACTGCACAGCGCGCAGCGCATGCTCGATCAGCTTGCGCTGGTGCTCAGGGACGTCAATACGGCGGCGGTGACGCTGGCCTCGGCGTCGGGACAGCTGACTTCGGCCGCCGAACAACTCAGCAAGAATTCATCCCAGCAGGCGGCGGATTCCGAAGAAACCAGCAGCGCCATTGGTCAGATTTCGGTGACGGTCAGCCATAACACCGCCAACGCCAATCACACCAATGCCATCGCCAGCGAATCGGCACGAGCTGCGACCGAAGGGCGTGAGGCCGTACGCGAGACGCTGGAAGCCATGCATCAGATTGTTGCCAAGATCGGTGTCATCGACGATATCGCCTATCAGACCAATTTGCTGGCGCTCAATGCTGCGATCGAAGCGGCGCGCGCCGGTGAGAACGGCAAGGGCTTTGCGGTGGTGGCCAACGAAGTGCGCAAGCTGGCCGAGCGATCGCAGATCGCCGCCCAGGAAATCGTCTCGGTGTCGGACCACAGTGTAGGCCTGGCCGAGAAGGCGGGCATGCTGCTGGAAGGCATGCTGCCATCGATCCAGCAGACCGCCGACCTGGTCGAGGCGATCTCGCTGTCGGCGCGCGACCAGAACGCCAGCCTGGTGCAGATACACAGCGCCATCGGCCAGATCACGCAAGCCATCCAGCTCAATGCGGTGGCCTCCGAAGAATTGTCAGCGACGTCGGAAGAAATGAATGAGCAAGCCCATCAATTGCGCGAACTGATGGGCTATTTTTCACTGGGGGCGCCTGATGAAGAGCGTGCCTCAGTGCCGCCGGAGCCGCCGGTACGCGAAGGAAAATATCTCGGCGGTGGCGCTGCAGCTGCCGATGGAAAAATGGAAACGGTGTTGTCGGATGTTTGAGGAGTACATGCATGCCAAGTTTGTCGCTTAACGGCGAATCGTCGTTCGCCAGGACGCAGCATCAGGAACCGGTGCAGAGCCGCCAGTTCCTGACCTTTGTGCTGGGCGAAGAGTTGTTCGCCATGCCGATTGAAGATATTCGCGAAATCATCGAATTCAGCAGCCTCACCGAAGTGCCGCTGATGCCGAATTTTTTACGCGGCGTGATCAACCTGCGCGGCGCCGTGGTGCCGGTGATCGACTTGTCGGTGCGCTTCGGCAGGGCGCAGACGCCGGTCGCCAAGCGCACCTGCATCGTCATCATGGAGCTGATGCAGGAGCAGCAGGGCCTGCTTCTGGGCGTGATGGTGGATGCGGTGCGTGCAGTGCTGACCGTCGAAGATGAAAAGATCGAGCCGCCGCTGTCGTTCGGTGCGCGCCTGCGCGCCGACTTCATCGAAGGCATGATCAACATCAAGGACAGGTTCGTGGTGGTGCTGGACGTCAAGGCGGTGTTGTCGGTGGATGAGTTGTCGACGCTGATCGGCATGGCTGCCGTCGAGGAAATGTCGACGCCCTCCGGACAGTAGAAATTAAAAAAGGCGCCGCCCGCCGTCGGCGGCGCCACGAAATACGAAGCAGGCAATCGTTAACCGGGGATCACGCAGATGAGTTCCAGCATCGAGTCAATGGCACTGGATGTCAGCGATCAGGAAATGCTGTTGTTCCAGCAGCTTTTCAGGGAGCACATCGGGCTGTACCTGCCCTTCTCGAAGAAGGCGCTGCTGTGCAGCCGCCTTTCGCGTCGCCTGGGCGAGCTGAGCCTGTCCAGCCTCAAGGAGTACCACGCGCTGATTTCGCGTCCGCAGGAAGAGGCGGAGCGTCAGCGCGCGATCGACCTGATCACTACCAACGAGACCTATTTTTTCCGCGAACAGAAGCACTTCGACGCCTTGCGCGACGATATCCTCCCGGCAATCGACCGGCGCCATCCGCTCAAGGTATGGAGCGCCGCCAGCTCGACCGGCGAGGAAGCCTATTCCATCGCGATGGTGCTGGACGATCATCGCAGCCAGCTTCCGTGGAGCATCCTCGCATCCGACATCAGCCAGCGCGTGCTGTCGTTCGGCCGGCGCGCCCTGTATCCGATGGTGCGCGGAGAGTTGATCCCGCCGTCGTATCTGTCGCGCTATTGCCTGCGCGGCACCGGCGAGTACGACGGCCATTTCCTGATCGACCAGAAGATCCGCAAGCGCGTGAACTTCGAGCAGCGCAATCTGCTGAGCCTGCCGGTTGAGATGGATGGGCAGTTCGACGTCGTGTTCTTGCGCAACGTCATCATCTATTTCGATTTTCCGACCAAGGTTGATGTCTTGCGTTCCGTGGTGAACAAGCTGCGTCCTGGCGGCTGGCTCATCGTCGGTCATTCCGAATCGCTGCACGGCATGCCGCTGGAGCTGCAGATGCACGCGCCCTCAATCTATCGGCGGCTGCCATGAGGCTGCCATGACTCAGCGCATCTTCGTCAATCTGGGAGAAGTGTATTTCGGCCAGGGCGACCTGCAGGTCGAGACGCTGCTCGGGTCCTGTGTGGCGATCACGCTGTGGCATCCGGTGCGACATTTCGGCGGGCTCTGTCATTTCGTCTTGCCGGAGCGCAGGCATTCCCCCCGGCTGGGTGCTGACGGCGTGCAAGTACACGAAGCGCCAGACGGCCGGTACGGCGACGAGGCTTTATCACGCTTGCTGGAGCAGGTTCGGGTGCATGGCACGCGCATTGCCGATTACACGGTCAAGGTCTTCGGCGGCGGCAACGTGCTGGGCCTGCCGCCGACCAAGCTCAGGATAGGCCAGGCCAATGCCGATTTTGCACTCGACATCCTGCAGCAGCATCACATCCCCGTGACGGCGCAGGATGTGGCGGGCGAGGGTTATCGTTACCTGCGTTTCGATCTCAACAATGGCGACGTCTGGGTCAGGCGGGGCCATGGTGTCTCGCACGACATGGAAAAAGTCCCTGCTGCAGCCGCAGGCAGACCGCTACGCACTGCAGCGTTTGGCAAGGAGCAGACATGACGATCAAGGTCATGATAGTCGACGATTCGTCGGTCGTACGCCAGGTCATTCAGGATCTGCTGGAGCCCTGTCATGACATCAGCGTCATTGCCACGGCGCCGGATCCGATTTTCGCCATGGCGAAAATGCGGGCCAACTGGCCCGACGTCATCGTGCTCGACATTGAAATGCCGCGCATGGACGGCATCACCTTCCTGCGCCAGATCATGGCGATACGGCCGACGCCGGTGGTGATCTGTTCATCGCTGGCCGAGCGCAGCGCTTCGGTGACGATGGAGGCATTGGCGGCGGGCGCAGTCGGCATCATCACCAAACCGCAGCTGGGCATACGCGACTTCCTGCAGGATAGTTCGGATGACCTGATCGCAGCGATACGCGCTGCTGCTCAGGCCCGCTTGCGACGTGCGCCGACCGCGTCGAATGCGGCCGGGGGCCTGAGTTTCGGCAACGAAGTCGAGCGCAATGCGCGCCATGATTCCGTCGCGGCAGGCATTGCCGACGGCAGCAGGCTGACGGCCGACGCGATGCTGGATGCGCCCGGCTACCTCGACGGCCTGATTCCCGTTACGCCGAAAATCGTCGCCATCGGCGCCTCGACCGGTGGGCCGCAAGCGCTGGAAAAAGTGCTGCGTGATTTGTCCGAAGAATGTCCGGGCATCATCATCGTGCAGCACATGCCGGAGAAGTTCACACTCAGTTTCGCCAAACGCCTCAACGCCATTTCAGCCATCGAGGTCAAGGAAGCCGAGCACTACGACCTGGTGTTGCCAGGACGCGCACTTGTTGCGCCGGGCGGGGCCCATATGATGGTCAAGCGCGATGGCGTGCAGTACTATGTAGAGGTGGTCAACGGCCCTCTCGTCAGCCGTCACAAGCCATCGGTGGACGTCTTGTTCCGTTCCGTCGCCAAAGCTGCCGGCAAGAATGCAGTGGGTATCATCATGACCGGAATGGGCGACGACGGCGCGCGCGGCATGAAGGAGTTGCACGACGCAGGCGCGTCAACCTATGCACAGGATGAAAACAGTTGCGTGGTCTTCGGCATGCCTAAAGAGGCATTGGCGCAAGGCGGCGTAAGCGATGTGATTTCTCTTGAGAACATGTCTTCCGTGATCAACCAACATGGCTACTAACATGACGCCCTTTACCATTGAGACTTTGCTGATTGTCGACGACAGTCCTCTGCAACGTTTGCACACCGTGGGCCTGATGCGCGATCTCGGTGTGGAAATGATCTACGAAGCCGGCGACGGCCAGGAAGCACTCGATTTGCTGGGGCTGTTGAAGTTGCCGCCGAGTCTCGTGATCGTCGATCTCGAGATGCCCGGCATGGACGGCGTCGAGTTCATCCAGCACCTGCAGGAAAGAAAACTGAATTTCCCCATCATCGTCGCCTCCAGCCGCGAGACATCCCTGCTGGCGTCAGTGGAGACCATGATCGAGGCGCTCGGCATGCACGTGTTGGGCGCGCTGCAAAAGCCGCTCAATCAGGAAAAGATCCTCGGCGCGCTGAAATCATTCGACAGCAATCTTGCCCTCCCGACGAAAGACGATGCGCTTCCCGCCGTGTGCGAAACGGAACTGGCGGCGGCGATCCGCAACGGCGAAATCATCGCCTTCTATCAACCCAAGGTGGATATCCGCACCGGCATGCTCAAAGGCGTCGAAGCATTGGCGCGCTGGATGCATCCGGCCAACGGCATGGTGCCGCCCGATCGTTTCATTCCGCTGGCGGAGAAGAGTGGCCTGATCCATGAGCTGACCTTGTCGATGCTGACGCAGGCGATGGCGCAGGCGGCGCTATGGAACGAGCGCGGATTGCCGCTGAAGGTGGCGGTGAACCTGTCGCCGTTGTCGCTCGACATTCCCGGCTTCGTGCAGAAGATCGTCGACCTGCTGGCGCAGCATGCATTGCAGGCGGATCAGATGGTGCTGGAAATTACCGAAGGTTCGGTGGTGGCCAATCTGGGCACGGCGCTCGGTACGCTGGCGCGGCTGCGCCTCAAGGGTTTTGGTTTGTCGATCGACGACTACGGCACCGGCTTCTCGTCGATGCAGCAGCTGGCGCGCATCCCTTTTACGGAACTCAAGATTGATCGCTCATTCGTGCACGGCGCGCATTCGCGCCAGAACTTGCGCGTGATTTTGCAATCCGCACTGGACATGGCCAGGCGTCTGGAACTGGTGACCGTGGCCGAAGGTATCGAGACAATCGAAGACTGGCGTTTGCTGCAAGAATCGGGATGCATGATAGGGCAGGGTTACCTGATCGCGAGGCCGATGCCGGCCAACGATTTGCCGGTATGGCTCAAGGGACACCATCGGCGTTTGGGTGAACTGCGTCCTCCGGCAGGCGCTGTCGAGACCTGAACGTTCGGGTCAGTTCAGCAGTTCGATCGCCTGATCCCGCACTTGCGCTTGCAGGTCGCGCGCTGCGCCGATACCGGGAATGACGGCGTCCGGTGCAATCTCCAACAAGGGTATCAACACGAAGGCACGCAGCGCCATGCGCGGATGCGGCAGCGTCAGTACGTCGTCTGCAAGCTGCAGGTCGCCGTAGGACAGGATGTCGAGATCGAGGGTGCGCGGTGCATTGCGGTAAGGACGTTCGCGTCCATGCGCCAGTTCGATGGCTTGCAAGGCCGCGAGCAATGCGTGCGGCGTGAGCGTGGTGTCGAGTTGGGCAACGGCATTGACGTAATCGTCGCCGCCGGCGTCAACCGGCGCAGTGCGGTACAACTGCGATTGTGCGCTCAGCACGGTGTCGGGCAACAGCGCCAGGCGGCGCAATGCATCTTCCACCGTAGCCCGGGCGTCGCCCAGGTTGCCGCCGATGCCGATGAAGGCGCGCACCGCCGTTACGGCTGTTGCCGCAGGCGTCATGCGTCGCCGTCAGACGAGGAGTTGCCGCCACTGCCACTGCCGCTGCCTTCTCCGCCACCGCTCTTGCTGCGATTGCGGCCGCCGCGACGCTTGCGTTTGCGCGCTGCCGGAGCAGGGCCAGCACCAGCACCAGCACCAGCACCCGTACCAGCGGAACCTGCCGACGCTGCACCGCCGGCGCTGCTTGTCGTGGGCTTGCGCGCCAGCAGTGATTCGCGGCCGGAATTGTCGGCTTCCATGAAGTCGGTCCACCAGTCGCCCAGCTCTGCATCGATTTCGCCGGAGGCACAACGCAGGAGCAGGAAGTCGTAACCGGCGCGCAGGCGCAGATGTTCCAGCAATTTATATGGCGCCTTGCCGGTGCGGCGTTCGAAGCGCGGTTGCATGGCCCAGATGTCGCGCATGTCGGAAGCGATCTTGCGCTGCAGGGCGAGCTTCTCGGTCTGCGCGTTGAGGACGTCGTCGGCAGCCAGATGCAGCGCCGGGATCGGGTACTCGCCGGAAGCCTGGTAGGCGCGCCATTTCTCAAGCACCTGATGCCACAGTAGCGAAGCGAACAGGAAGCCCGGCGAGACCGGCTTGCCCTGCTTGATGCGCGCATCGGTATTGGCCAGCGCCAGGGTGACGAATTTTTCGCCGAGCGGCTGCTCCAGCACGACGTCCAGCAGCGGCAGCAGGCCGTGATGCAGGCCTTCCTTGCGCAGCTGTTGCAGGCAGGCCAGCGCGTGGCCGCTCATGAGCAGCTTGAGCATTTCATCGAACACGCGCGCGGCCGGCACGTTGTTGATGAGCGGCGCCATGACCGGAATCGGCGCGCTGGTGGCGGCGTCAATGCTGAACTTGAGCTTGGCGGCGAAGCGCACCACGCGCAGCATGCGCACCGGGTCTTCGCGATAGCGCGCTTCCGGCACGCCGATGATGCGCAAGGTCTTGGCGCGGATGTCGGCGATGCCGCCATGGTAGTCGAGCACCGTTTGCGCCGCCGGATCGTAATACATGGCGTTGATGGTGAAGTCGCGGCGCACCGCGTCTTCATGCTGTTCGCCGAAGGTGTTGTCGCGCAGGACGCGGCCGTGTTCGTCCTTGGGGGCGGCGTCCGCCGAACTGCCGCGGAAGGTGGTGACTTCGATCAGCTCCTGGCCGAACATCACGTGCACGATCTGGAAGCGGCGACCGATGATGAAGGCGCGCCGGAACAATTGCTTGATCTCTTCGGGCGTGGCGTTGGTGGCGACGTCGAAGTCCTTGGGCTTGACCGACAGCAGCAGGTCGCGCACCGCGCCGCCGACGATGAAGGCCTTGAAGCCGGCTTCCTGCAAGGTCTGCGTGACGCGGATCGCGTTCGGCGAGACCAGCTGCAGATCGATGCCGTGCTGCTTCTGGCTGAGGACGGTGGGCTCGGTGGTGTCGAGCTCTTTTTTCTTGCCCAGGAAGGAGCGGATGAATTTTTTGATCATTGCGCGTGGGCGTCGAAGAGATTCAGGATGGGCCAGCCTTGGGCAATCGCATGTGCCTTGAGCTTGTCGTTCGGATTGGTGGCGACCGGGTGGGTGACGGCGGCCAGCAGCGGGATGTCGTTTTGTGAATCGCTGTAGAAATGGCTTTGCGGGAAGTCGGCAATGCTCTTGCCTTGCTCTCGCAGCCAGGCCTGGGTGTGCACGATCTTGCCCGGGCCGAAGGTCGGTGTTCCCAGAAGGCGGCCGGTGATGTTGCCTTCCGCATCGAACTCCGGCAGTGCGGCGATCAGGTGATGCACCTTGAACAGCTTGGCGATCGGTTCGGTGACGAAGCTGTTGGTGGCGGTGATGATGGCCACCAGGTCGCCGGCGTCGAGGTGCTTTTGCACCAGTGCGAGGGCGGCTGGCGCCATAGCAGGCTTGATGACTTCGTCCATGAACTGCACATGCCAGGCGTCCAGCTGGGCGCGCGGGAATTTGGACAGCGTGCCGAAGGCGAACTCGAGATACTTCACCGGGTCCAGCGTACCGGCCTGGTAATGTGCGAACCACTCGTCGTTGGCCTTGCGGAAAGCAGCGGCGTCGATGGCGCCGGTGCGCGCCAGGAACTCGCCCCACTCATGGTCGGAGTCGATCGGGATCAGCGTATGGTCGAGGTCAAATAAGGCGAGATTCATGGCGTTTCGTTTTCAGCTTCCTGTTGAAGAAGGTCGCGTAGCAGCGGCAGGGTGATGGGGCGCTTGGTTTCGAGCGAATAGCGGTCGAGCGCGTCGAGCATGCGCGACAGTGAAGGCATGTCGCGCCGGTAATGGGTGAGCAGATAGGACAGGATGCCGGGCGACACGGTCATGCCGCGCGCCTGCGCCGATTGCGTCAACGCGGCGATCTTCTCGTCGTCGGTGAGACCGTTTACTTGATAGATCAGGCCCCAGCCGAGGCGCGTACGCAAGTCTTCGCGCACCTGCAGCTGTGCCGGCGGCTGTGCGCCTGCGCTGACCAGGTAGCCACCCAGTTCGCGGATCTGGTTGAACAGGGCGAAGGCAGCGATCTGCGACGCCGGCGGCAACTGCTCGCAGTCGTCGAGCAGGTAGCATTGGATGGCCGGGTCGTAGTCGAAGGCGCCGTCGTCGGCATCGGCGGAAATCAGGCGGGAACCGGTCGGGATCTTCTGCGCCAGCGAATGCAGCAGATGTGTTTTGCCCGCACCGGTTTCGCCCCAGAGATAGATGAAGCGATCGCTCAAGGTCGGTTGCGCGTGCGCCGCGGCGATGTCTTGCAGGCGTTGCAGCAATTCTGCATTCTGGCCTGTCACAAACGTGTCGAAAGTCGGCGGCTGCTGCGCGCTCAAATCCAGCAGAAGTTGTCTCATGTCTCGCTATTGTAGAAACTGCTGCTCAGGTAATGCTGGCGCAGGTGGCGCACCACCACCGACATGATCGCCGAGGCGGGCAGGGCCACCAGCACGCCGACAAAACCGAACAACTGACCGAACGCCAGCAGCGCGAAGATCACCATCAGCGGATGCAGGCCGATACGTTCGCCCACCAGTTGCGGCGTCAGGATGAAGCTTTCCAGCACCTGACCGATGCCATAGATGATGGCCACGGCCACCAGGCCATACAGGCCGGTGAATTGCAGCACGGCGGCGATCAGCGCCAGCACCAGGCCGAGGCCGAAACCGACGTAGGGGATGAACACCAGCAAACCGGTCAGGATGCCGACCGGCAAGGCGATGTCGAAGCCGGCGATCGCCAGCGCTACGGAATAATAGGTCGCCAGGATCAACATGACCAGTAATTGGCCGCGCAGGTATTGCGCCAGCAGGTCGTCGACTTCTTCCGTCATGGCGCTGATCTTGCCGACCCAGCGGCGCGGGATCATGCCGCGCAGGCGCTTGATGAAGGGATGCCAGTCTTGCAACAGGTAGAACAGCACCATCGGGATGAACAGCAGGTTGGCGGCCCAGGTCAGCAGCGCGGTGCCGCCGATCTTGGCCGACGCCAGCACCGAGGCCCAGATTTCATCGCCGCTGGTGGCCAGCTGCTGGGTCAGGATGCGCTTGATGCCGGTGATGTCGAGGCGCACGTGGATGCCGAATTCGCTCAGGCGCGGCGCCACCTTGGCATTGAGCTTGTCGAGGAAATTCGGGATCTGCTGCTGCAGCAGCGGAATTTCCTTCACCAGCACCGGCACCACGATCAGGACCAGTGCCAGCCCGGCCAGCAACAGCAGCAGGACGACGATCAGCACCGCCACCACACGCGGCAGCAAAAACGGCCCGATGCGGCGGCGCGCCAGCCAGTCGACACCCGGATTGAGGGCGTAGGCCAGGATGGCGGCGGTGACAAACGGGGTCAGCATCGGCCCCAGCAATATCAGGAGGCCTACCAACAACAGCCCTAAGGTGAGCCACAACAAGCTTTGTTTTTGCTCATCCGTTAAAGAAAAAGGCATGGAAATAGGGCTTTAGATGAATCGGTTTGTTAAAATCACGGTTTACTTCAGGTTTCAGCGGCCTTGTTGCCGCAGATACTCCTCTATTTTACCGCCTCCAGTGCCAATATCATCATGACTTCATCATCCAATGTTTCCCTCTCTTACCGCGACGCGGGCGTCGACATCGATGCGGGCGACGCTTTAGTCGAGGCTATCAAGCCGTTTGCCAAGCGTACGACCCGCGAAGGCGTGCTGGGCGGCATCGGCGGTTTCGGCGCGTTGTTTGAAATCAGCAAGAAATTCAAGGAGCCGGTGCTGGTGTCCGGTACCGACGGCGTCGGCACCAAGCTGAAACTGGCTTTTCACCTGAACAGGCATGACACGGTCGGCATCGATCTGGTCGCCATGAGCGTCAACGACATCCTGGTGCAAGGCGCCGAGCCGTTGTTCTTCCTCGATTACTTTGCCTGCGGCAAGTTGGACGTGGCCAGCGCCACCGATGTCATCAAGGGCATCGCCAAGGGCTGTGAACAAGCCGGTTGCGCGCTGATCGGCGGCGAAACCGCTGAAATGCCGAGCATGTATCCGGACGGCGAATACGACCTGGCCGGCTTCGCCGTCGGCGCGGTGGAAAAATCCAAGCTGATCGACGGCACCAAGATCATCCCGGGCGACGTCGTCTTGGGTCTGGCCTCCTCGGGCGCCCACTCCAACGGTTATTCGCTGGTCCGCAAGATCCTGGAAGTCGCCAAGCCTGACCTGAACGCCGATTTCCACGGCCGCAAGCTGGCCGACGTGCTGCTGGAACCAACCCGTATCTACGTCAAGCCATTGCTGGCGCTGATGGAGGCTATGGAAGTGAAAGGCATGGTCCATATCACCGGCGGCGGCCTGGTCGAAAACATCCCGCGCGTCCTGCAAGACAATCTGACTGCCGTGCTCGACAGCAAGGCCTGGACCATGCCGCCGCTGTTTACCTGGCTGCAGGAGCACGGCGGCGTGGCTGACGCCGAAATGCACCGCGTCTTCAACTGCGGCATCGGCATGACCGTGATTGTCTCCAAGGAAAACGCCGCCGCCGCCGAAGCGCAGTTGAAGGCGGCCGGCGAGACCGTGTTCCGCATCGGCGAAATCCGCGCCCGCGCCGAAGGAGAAGCTCAGACGATCGTTGTTTGAGTCTTTCGGACATTGCCGCCCGGTTGACGCCGGGCAATAAAAACGGCTGCAAGAAATTGCAGCCGTTTTTGTTTGGATGATCTGCAGCGCGCGATCAGTTCGGTTGCTGCGCCACTTCCGCTTCGCCGTCGCCGGCCAGGGTCTGCCGGGTGACCGGCGGCACATCGCGGGCCACGGCTTCCGGCGGCTGCACGCGCACCGGCTGGCTGTGGTCGACCGATGACGACAATACATTGAGCGTCGCTTCAGGGGCGGCGTCCCAGACCGGATCGTCGATCGCCTCGAACACGCGCTTCAATTGCGAGCCCCAGCTGCGGCGGATCATCTGGAAATACTGGTTGTGCTCGTCAATGGTGACGAAGCGCGTCACCGCCAGGTCATTGCTGTTGTAGACCAGCAGGTCCAGCGGCAGACCGACCGAGATGTTCGACTTCAGCGTCGAGTCCATCGAGATCAGCGCACACTTGGCAGCCTCGTCCAGCGAGGTGTGGGGCGTGACGACGCGGTCGATGATCGGTTTGCCGTACTTGGCTTCGCCGATCTGGAAATAGGTGTTCTCGTCGTGCGATTCAATGAAGTTGCCCGCCGAATACATCTGGAACAGGCGGCAGCGCTCGCCCTTGATCTGGCCGCCGAAGATGATGCTCACATTGAAGTCGATACCGAACTTGGCCAATTCTTCCGCATCGCGCTGATGCACAGTGCGGATCGCGTCGCCGAGAATCTGCGCGGCTTCGTACATCGAGGTCGCGGTCCAGATGGTGCGGCCTTCGGCGTTGGTCTTCTCCGACACGATCTGGCGGATCGATTGTGAAATGGAAAGATTGCCCGCCGTCATCATCACCATGACGCGTTCGCCCGGATTCTCGTAGACGTTCATTTTGCGGAACGTGCCGATATGATCGACGCCCGCATTGGTTCTCGAGTCGGATAAAAAGACCAGGCCTTCGTTCAGGCGCATGGCGACGCAATAAGTCATGATGTGAGCTAAAAATGTAAAAGCCGGATTTTACAGGAAGCCCCGCCGGCACTGAGTGCGGGCGGGGCCCAAATGTCGTGGACCTGACACATTATCGGCAAATTCCAGACAATTCTTAACCGTCAGGTTGGCAATTAATAAATTTTTTACGATTTATGCTGCCAAAGGAACAAGAAAATCCTTGCTGATACGATTGCCGAGCTCAAAGATGCGCTCCAAAAACACCGTCAGGTAATCGTGCAGGCCGGCATCGAAGACTTCCTCGATGCGGCTGAACTTGAGATCGGCGTCCAGCTTGCCGGCGAAGCGTTCGGTATCGGCCGAGACGTCGTTGCGGACGTGTTTCAGGTTGCTTAGCACATGGTCCATGCAGGCCGCCAATGAACGCGGCATGTCGGCGCGCAGGATCAGCAATTCGGCAACGCGTTCCGGCGTGATGACGTCGCGATAGACCTTGCGGTAAATCTCGAAGCCCGACACCGAGCGCAGGATCGCCGCCCAGTAGTAGAAGTCGATCTGGCTGTCCTGGCCTTTGGTTTCCTTGCTCAACAGGCCTTGCTGCTGGCTTTGGCCCGACTTGACGGTTTCCTTGGCGCCGTGGAATTTGACGTCGATGATGCGCGCGGTGTTGTCGGCGCGCTCGAGGAAGGTGCCGAGGCGGATGAAGTGGAAGGCTTCATCCTTGAGCATGGTGCCGATGGTGACGCCGCGCGACAAATGCGAGCGATGCTTGACCCATTCAAAGAAGTCGCTCGGGTTCTGCTCCAGCGCATTGGTCTGCAGATAACCCTGCATCTTGATCCAGGTGGCGTTCTGGATTTCCCAGGCTTCGGTGGTCAGCGCGCCGCGCACTGCGCGGGCGTTCTCGCGCGCCTGCTTGAGGCAGGACGCGATCGACGACGAATTGCTGGGGTCGCGCACCATGAAATCGATGACATCCTTTTGCGTCAGCGCATCGTACTTCTTGTTATAGCCATACTGCAGCTCGGAAATGCCGAGCAGCGCGCGCCAGCCTTGCTCGGCGTCGTCGGTTGATTGCGGCAGCAGGGCGGTCTGCACGTGCACGTCGAGCATGCGGGCGGTATTTTCGGCGCGTTCGGTGTAGCGCGCCATCCAGAACAGGTGGTCAGCGGTGCGGCTCAACATGATTTATTTCTCCAGAATCCAGGTGTCCTTGGTGCCGCCGCCTTGCGACGAATTCACCACCAGCGAGCCTTCCTTGAGCGCCACGCGCGTGAGGCCGCCTTTGACCATCGAGACGGTCTTGCCGGACAACACGAAGGGACGCAGATCGAGATGGCGCGGCGCGATGCCTGAGTCGACATAGGTCGGGCAAACGGACAGCGCCAGCGTCGGCTGGGCGATATAGCCATCGGGTTTTGCGATCACGCGCTGACGGAAATCCTCGATCTCCTGTTTGGTCGACGCCGGGCCGACCAGCATGCCGTAGCCGCCGGCGCCGTGTACTTCCTTGACCACCAGCTTGTCGAGATTGGCCAGCGTATAGGAAAGGTCTTCCTTCTTGCGGCACTGATAAGTCGGGACGTTGTTGAGGATGGGTTCTTCGGACAGGTAGAACTTGATCATGTCCGGCACGTACGGATAGATCGACTTGTCGTCGGCGACGCCGGTGCCGATGGCATTGGTCAGCGTGACCTTGCCGGCGCGATAGGCGGCCAGCAGACCCGGCACCCCCAGCGAGGAATCAGCACGGAACGCCAGCGGATCAAGGTAGTCATCGTCGATGCGGCGGTAGATGACGTCGACACGTTTCGGTCCGCGCGTGGTGCGCATGTAGACGGTGTTGTCCTTGACGAACAAGTCCTGTCCCTCGACCAGCTCGACGCCCATCTGCTGCGCCAGGAACGCATGTTCGAAATATGCCGAGTTGTACATGCCCGGCGTCATTACCACCACGGTCGGATCGACCACGCCGACCGGCGCGACCGAGCGCAGATTGTCGAGCAGCATGTCGGGATAGTGATCGACCGGCGCGATCTTGTGACGCGTAAACAGTTCGGGGAACAGCCGCATCATCATCTTGCGGTTTTCCAGCATGTAGGACACGCCGGACGGTACGCGCAGGTTATCTTCCAGCACGTAGAACTCGCCCTCGCCGGCGCGCACGATATCGACGCCGGCGATGTGGGCGTAGATGTCGGAGGCGACGTCGACGTCCTGCATCTCGGGACGGTATTGCGCGTTCTTCAGGATCTGCTCAGCCGGGATGACGCCGGCCTTGATGATCTTCTGGCCGTGATAAATATCATGGATGAACATGTTGAGCGCTTTGACGCGCTGCACCAGGCCTGCTTCCAGCTTGGCCCATTCGGCGGCATGAATGATGCGCGGAATGATGTCGAAGGGGATCAGCCGCTCGGTGCCGGCATCGTTGCCGTAGACCGCGAAGGTGATGCCGACGCGGCGGAAAATCAGGTCCGACTCAGCGCGTTTGCGAACGATGGTCTCAGCAGTTTGGGACGACAGCCACGCCGCGAATTCATCGTAGTGCTTGCGGACCGAAACGGTGCCGTCGGAGTACATCTCATCGAAAAAATTTGCCATAAATTTGCTTCATTTTCTGGTGCTGATGCGGGGGATTTTTAGCTTGGGGCTTTAGCTTGAGACTGGGCGAATATTATTTGTTCATTGGTAGTTGCCGGCATCCTCATCGCTGGTGAAGGTAGGCACAGACTATCACGCCATTTCCGCTTTTGGACAGCGAAAATTGCATGCGGTTCTGGTCCTCAATTGCGCCAGCGATGGCCGCTCCGGTTTGATGAGCGCTTTGATGATGCGGATTGAAAATGATTTGTTCCTCCTGATTCAGGCCCACGGCGTCGGCGCGGGAACCGCGGCCGGCGCGGGCATGTCGATGGTGGTGAAGTCGGCCGGGCTGACGATTTCCAGGTACTCCATGTCCGGCGAGTAGTCGAACAGAAAGTGCACGATGCCCGGACGCTGGTGCACGCAATCGCCGGTTTTCACCAGCGTGACCTGGTCCTCATACATGAAGCGCGCCCAGCCCTTGAGCATGATGACAATATGAAAGTTCGCTTCGTGCCGGTGCCAGCCGGTACCGGCTTCCGGCGCCATGTTGGCCTTGACCAGCTGAGCCACGACCTGGCCGCCGGTGGCTGCGGCGATGCCGAGGTCGCGGTACAGGAAGAAGTCGCGCAGGCCACCTTGTTCATACTGTGTGTCGCCTTCGCTGACGTGGGAGAACACATTCAGGGAGGTCGGCTTTGTTTCGGCTATCGTATTCATGACACTGGTCCTTTCTGCGGCGGGCCGCATTCGGTTGGCTGATGAAATACCTTGGCTTGCGTCTCCTGATCCACTCTTGGCTTTTCTTAGAATTCCACGTCCAGTTCGTCGATATCCTCAGGTTCCTTCTGTGCGGCGGCGATCCATTCCTTCATCTCCGGCATCGCCATGATGCGCTTGCTGTAAGCCGCGCAGATCGGCTCCAGCTTGACGTCATAGGTGATGAAACGCGTGATCACCGGCGCATACATGGCGTCGGCCATGGTGCGTTCGCCGAACAGGAAGGGGCCGCCATAGGTGGCCAGGCACTCCTTCCAGATGGTGGTGATGCGCTGGATGTCGGCCTGCGCGCGCGACCAGACTTTGAAATTGGGGAAGTGCGCCTTGAGGTTCATCGGCAATGCCGAGCGCAGGGCGCTGAAGCCGGAATGCATTTCGCCGCAGATCGCACGGCAATGCGCGCGCGCCGCCTGGTCGGCCGGCAGCAGCTTGGCGGCCGGGCGGATTTCGTTGAGATACTCGGCGATCGCCAGCGTATCCCAGACAAAGATCTCGCCGTGCTTGAGGCTGGGCACCAGGATCGACGACGACAGCAGCAGGATTTCTGCGCGCGCATCGGGGTCGTCCGGCGACACGATGTCTTCCTGAAACGGCAACCCGGCAAATTTTGCGAGCAGCCAGCCACGCATGGACCAGGACGAGTAATTCTTGCTGGTGATGCGCAAAGTCGTTTTAGGCATGTCAGTCCTTTATGTGTATGGGTGCTTTTGACTTTGGCGCGTCATTTATTGAACGTGCCTGCGATCTTACTGCGAGGCCATGATCCGGCGTCGGGTGGTGCTCGGGATCCTCATGTGCTCAAGCACACTCCGGTTCCTGCGCTCCGTCCGCCACCGGCTGATGGCCTCTCGCTACAGATCTCAGGCGCGTTCAGACGCGCAGTTTGCGTGGACGCGTCCGTAGCGGCAGACCGCCATTTTTCGGCCTGCGGATGTTGCGAGTCCTCTACTTGCAAAGGGCGTGCCAGCGACGTCCATGATGTCGGTCGCGGCTCATACGCTCCCGAAGGTCAATGGCATGCATATTGCATCGAAGGAGGGACTGGTGAAACCGAGGGAGTGGGTTGTATATGACAAATATTTACCAGGCCTACCAGCAATACGCCGACGCCACCGATCCGCTGCGCGCTTCGGCCCGGGCGGCAGCGCCGTTTCTGGGGCATAGCTGGCCGGGTTTGCCGTCCAGCCCCATGCTGCGCAAAATGGCCGCAGCCTACGAGGTATTTGCACGCACGCAATTGACGCATGTGCGCCCTCCCTTCGCTATCGACAGCGTTCTGGACGGCGGGCGCACCGTTGCGGTGCGTGAAGAAGTCATCGACCGCACACCGTTTTGCACGCTCCTGCGTTTCCGCAAGGAAACAACGGCCGAGCAACCGGCGGTGTTACTGGTGGCGCCGATGTCGGGCCACTTCGCGACGCTGCTGCGCGGCACCGTCAAGACCCTGCTGCGCGACCACGACGTCTACATCACCGACTGGCACAATGCGCGCGACATTGCGCTCGAACACGGCCGCTTCGGCCTCGACGAATACGTCGGTCACCTGATCCGTTTTCTGCAGGTCATCGGCCCCGGCGCGCATCTGGTCGCGGTGTGTCAGCCGACCGTGGCGGCCATCACCGCCGCCGCCGTGATGGCCGAGAGCGACGACCCGGCCCAGCCGCGCACCATGACACTGATGGCCGGGCCGCTCGACACGCGCGTCAATCCGACCACAGTCAACGAGCTGGCCAAGAGCAAGCCAATCGAATGGTTCGAGAAGAATCTGGTCAGCACGGTGCCGGCGCGCCATCCCGGCGGCGGCCGCAAGGTCTACCCGGGTTTCATGCAGCTGGCGGCGTTCATGAACATGAACCTGAATCGCCACGTCGACGCCTTCCGCAACCTGTACACCTACCTGATCGAGGACGAACACGACAAGGCCGAAGCGATCAAGGTGTTCTACGAAGAATACTTCGCCATGTCGGACCTGCCGGCCGAGTTTTACCTGGAAACGGTGCGGGTGGTGTTCCAGGAACACGCCTTGCCGCTCGGTTTGCTGCAGTTCCAGGGGCGACCGGTCAACCTCAAGGCGATCCGGCGCACCGCACTGTTCACCGTGGAAGGTGAGAAGGATGACATCTGCGCCGTCGGCCAGACTGTCGCTGCACAGGATATGTGCAGCAGCATCCGCCCGTACATGCGCCTGCACCATGTGCAGACGGCGGTGGGCCACTATGGCGTCTTCAACGGACGCCGCTGGGAAAATGAAATCTATCCACGCCTGAGGGATTTCATTAATATGCACCACAGGTGAACGTTTCCTGATCTGGTGCAACCCAAGCAACAATAGGACATCACAGCAGTCCATCACAGCAGTCCATCAGCTCAACTTGTTTGTAGTAAAGGATCTTCATGTCAATTCATGTGGCGCTGAACCATGTCACGTCTTACCGTTATGACCGTGCTATCAATCTGGGACCTCAAGTCGTGCGCCTGCGCCCGGCGCCGCATTGCCGTACGCGGATCCTGAGCTATTCGCTGCGCATCCTTCCCGAGCCGCATTTCATCAACTGGCAGCAGGACCCGCAGGCCAATTACATGGCGCGGCTGGTATTCCCCGAGAAGACCGAAGAATTCCGCATCGAAGTCGATCTGGTGGCCGAAATGTCGGTCATCAACCCTTTCGACTTTTTCCTTGAGCCGTATGCCGAACAAATTCCGTTCAAGTACGCCGAGGAGCTGCTCAACGAGTTGTCGCCGTATCGCAAGACACTGCCGCTGACACCGCGCTTCCAGAAATTCCTCGATGGCATTTCGCGCGAGAAGATGAACAGCGCCGACTTCCTGGTTGCGTTGAACCAGAAGCTGGCCGACGCCGTCGCCTACACTATCCGCATGGAGCCGGGCGTGCAGACGCCGGAGGAGACGCTCGAGATCGGTTCCGGTTCCTGCCGCGATTCGTCCTGGCTGCTGGTGCAGGTGCTGCGCCACCTCGGCCTGGCGTCGCGCTTCGTCTCCGGTTACCTGATCCAGCTCACCGCCGACCAGAAATCACTGGACGGCCCATCCGGACCGGAAGCCGATTTCACCGACCTGCACGCCTGGTGCGAAGTCTATCTGCCGGGCGCCGGCTGGGTCGGCCTCGATCCGACCTCGGGCCTGTTCGCCGGCGAAGGCCATATCCCGCTGTCGTGCACGCCCGAGCCGTCGTCGGCGGCGCCGGTCAGCGGCATGGTCGATCCCTGCGAAGTGGAATTCGAACATTCGATGAGCGTGTCGCGCTTCTGGGAAGCGCCGCGCGTCACCAAGCCGTACACCGAAGCACAATGGAGCGAAATCGAAGAACTCGGCCACGCCATCGACGACGACCTCGACGCGCTCGACGTGCGTCTGACCATGGGCGGCGAACCGACTTTCGTGTCGCTTGATTATCCCGACGAACCTGAATGGGCCACCGCCGCATTGGGTGCCACCAAGAAGCCGCTGGCAGCCGATCTGTACCACCGCATGCGCGAAAAATACGCGGTGCAGGGCCTGCCGCATTTCGGCCAGGGCAAGTGGTATCCGGGCGAACAATTGCCGCGCTGGGCGCTCAACTGCTACTGGCGCCGCGACGGCCAGCCGATCTGGCACAACCGTGATCTGATCGGCGACGAAACCACACCCAACGTCAAGGACGACGACATCCCGGAGCGTTTCCTCAAGGGCGTGGCTGCACGCCTGGCGCTCGACGGCAAGCACATCTTCCCGGCCTATGAGGACGTGTTCTACTACATGTGGCGCGAGCGCCGCCTGCCGGGCAACGTCGATCCTTTCGATTCCAAGCTCGACGACAAGCAGGAACGCGCGCGCCTCATGCGCGTCTTTTCGCAAGGCCTCGACAAGGTCGCCGGCTACGTGCTGCCGGTGGCGCGCCGCCCCGACAACCTTGGTTGGCAAAGCGGCGACTGGTTCCTGCGCAGCGAGCGTTGCTACCTGTATCCGGGCGATTCGCCGCTGGGCTATCGCCTGCCGCTGGATTCGCAGCCATGGGTCAAGTCGACCGACTATCCTTATGTGCATGCAGCCGATCCGACACAACAGTTTGCGCCTTTGTCGCCGGCGAACGATGTGCGCCTCAAGTTCGTCCAGCGGCCCGCGCTCAACGGTGCGACGTCGGTGGCGTTCCAGCCGAATCACTACAACACGCGTCGCGGCAGTCCGTTGACGGGCCCCGGCAAGGGCGTGCCCGGTGCACAGGGATTCGCCGGCGGCGCGCCTGCGCTGTTCCAGTCTGCCGACTGGATCACCCGCACCGCGCTGTGCGCCGAAGTGCGTAACGGCGTGCTGTACCTGTTCATGCCGCCGCTTGCCGAGCTCGACAATTATCTTGAATTGGTAGCGGCCATCGAAGCCACCGCCGAAGAACTCGGCCAGCCGGTCCTGATGGAAGGTTACGAGCCGCCCAATGATCCGCGCGTGCGCAAGTTCAGCGTCACACCGGATCCCGGCGTGATCGAAGTCAACATCCAGCCGGCCTACAACTGGCGCGAGCTGGTCGACCAGACCACGCACCTGTACGAAGCCGGCCGCGAGTCGCGCCTGACCACAGAGAAGTTCATGCTCGACGGCCATCATTCAGGCACCGGCGGCGGCAACCACATGGTGATGGGCGGCGCCACGACGGCGGATTCGCCGTTCCTGCGCCGGCCCGATCTGCTGCGCAGCCTGATCAGCTACTGGCACAACCATCCGTCGCTGTCCTATTTGTTCTCAGGCATGTTCATCGGTCCGACTTCGCAGGCGCCGCGCATTGATGAAGCGCGTAACGATTCCACCGTGGAAATCGAACTGGCCTTTGCCGAAATGGAAAAGCAGATTGCCCAGGGCGGTTGTGCACCGTGGCTGGTCGACCGTTTGCTGCGCAATTTGTTGATCGACGTCACCGGCAACACGCACCGCGCCGAGTTCTGCATCGACAAGCTGTATTCGCCCGACAGCGCCACCGGCCGCCTCGGCCTGCTGGAATTGCGTGCCTTCGAAATGCCGCCGCACGCGCGCATGAGCCTGACCCAGCAGTTGCTGCTGCGCGCGCTGGTGGCGCGTTTCTGGAAGACGCCGTACAAGCCGCAGCGTCTGGTGCGCTGGGGCACCGAGCTGCATGATCGTTTCCTGTTGCCGCATTTCATCTGGCAGGATTTCAACGACATCATGGACGACATGCAGGAAGCCGGCTATCCGATGCAGGCCGAGTGGTTCGCGCCGCATTTCGAATTCCGCTTTCCCAAGATCGGCGACTTTGCGGTCAAGGGCATGCAACTGGAATTGCGCACCGCGCTGGAGCCATGGCACGTCCTGGGCGAAGAGGGTAGCTCGACCGGCACCGCGCGTTATGTCGACTCATCGGTGGAGCGGCTCGAGGTCAAGGTCAACGGCATGGCCAAGGACCGCTATGTGCTCACCTGCAACGGTGTCGCCGTGCCGCTGCAACCGACCGGCGTGGTCGGCGAGTTCGTCACCGGCGTGCGTTATCGCGCCTGGCAACCGCCGTCGGCGCTGCATCCGACCATCGGCATCGATTCGCCGCTGACCTTCGACCTGGTCGATACCTGGAACGGCCGTAGCCTGGGCGGATGCCAGTATCACGTGGTGCATCCGGGCGGACGCGGCTACGAGACCTTCCCGGTAAATGCCTTCGAAGCGGAAAGCCGGCGTCTGACACGCTATCTGCGTCTCAACCACACGCCGGGAAAGATGGAAGTAAGCGCTGCGCGACCATCAATCGAGTTCCCATTTACGTTAGACTTGCGACATTACTAATTAACAACGCAGGCCGTTCTGCCGTTGCCGCAGATCATCGCCATCCTGGGTGATTGCGGCAACGGCGCCCTCGAAAATCTATGTATCAGCGCCTCCTGCAAAGCTACACCGCCGACGCCGATCGTTACGACGAGATGCTGGCTGCCGACGGTCGCTTACGGCCGCACTGGCGCACGCTGATCGATCAGCTGGAAAATCTTTCGCCCGAGATGATGCGCCGCCGCGCCGACGAAGTGCGCGACGCCATCGCCTCCGACGGCATGACCTACAACGTCTATGCCGATCCGCAAGGCGTCAGCCGTCCGTGGGAACTGGACCTGCTGCCGCAGATCGTCGCCGCCGACGAATGGCAGCAGCTGTCCGCCGCCGTCGCACAACGTGCGCGCCTGCTCAACGCCGTGCTCGACGATCTCTACGGCGAACAGCATCTGCTGGCCGAAGGTTTGTTGCCGCCGGCGCTGGTGTTCGGCCAGCATGGCTATTTGTGGCCATGCCGCGATGTACGTCCGCCGGGCGGCGTGCACCTGCATCTGTACGCCATCGACCTGGCGCGCTCGGCCGACGGCAACTGGTGGGTAATCGCTGATCGGACGCAAGGACCTTCTGGCACCGGCTACGCCTTGCAGAACCGCCAGATCATGACGCGCGCCTTGCCCGAAGCGATGCGCGACATGCACGTGCAGCCGCTGCTGAATTATTTCCACGCGCTGCATCAATGCCTGACGCGACTCGCGCCCAAAAGCAGTGAACCGCCGATGGTGGTGCTGCTGACGCCGGGACCATACAACGAAACTTATTCCGAGCACGCCTTCCTGGCGCACACGCTGGGCTTCCCGCTGGTCGAAGGCGTGGATCTCACTGTGCGCGGCGACATGGTTTATCTCAAGACGCTGACCGGCCTGCGCCGCGTGCATGCGATCATGCGCCGCCTCGACGATGACTACTGCGATCCGCTTGAATTGCGCTCGGATTCCGCGCTCGGCATTCCCGGCCTGACGCAGGCTGCGCGCTCCGGCAACGTGCTGATCGCCAACGCGCTCGGCAGCGGCGTGCTGGAGTCGACTGCGCTGCATGGTTTCCTGCCGGCGATCAGCCAACGCCTGCTCGGCGAAGAACTCGCCTTGCCGGCCGTGGCGTCATGGTGGTGCGGCGAAAAGCCGGCGCTGGACTATACGCTGGCGCATCTGGAAGAACTGGTGATCATGCCGGCCTTCCCGTCGATGCGCATGCAGCCGGTGTTCGGTCATACGCTGAATGCGACCGCGCGCCGTCGCCTGATTGAAAGCCTGCAATTGCAGCCGCACGCTTACGTCGCGCAGGAGTGGGTGCGGCTGTCGCAAGCGCCGGTACTGTCGCGCGGCGGTGAGTATCACCTGACCAACCGCACCGTCAGCCTGCGTGTGTTTGCCGCCGCCGACGGCGAAGGCGGCTATCACGTGATGCCGGGCGGCCTCACGCGCGTGGCCCCGCGTCAGCGCCGCGACGTCGTCTCCATGCAGCAGGGCGGCACCAGCAAGGACGTCTGGGTTCTTGGCGAAAAAACTGATGCGGACGATGCCGCCGGCGTTGCCAGCGCCATGGCCGCCGCAGAGACCAGTGTCGCCGTCGGCCCCGGCGCGATGACCGATCCGGTGTCGCGCACTTCGGAACTGATTCGCACCACCGTAGACGTCTCCTCGCATGCCGGGGAAAACTTGTTCTGGATGGGCCGCTACGCCGAACGCACCGACAATCTCGCACGTTTGTTGCGCACGACCCTGCAATGCACGATCGAACCGCAATCCGACAACCGTGTGATCCTGCGCAGCGTCAGCGAGATTTGCATCCGCCTCGGCATCCTGATGCCCAAATCGGAGCAGGCGCATCCCACCATCACCGCCCTTCAGCAGAGTCTGCAGGCGGCGATCGCGGACCCCAGCGCCACGGTCAGCATCTCCACGCACGTGCGTCACCTGCATCATTCCGGTTACCAGGTGCGCGAGCATCTGTCGCTGGACAACTGGCACGCGCTCAATCGCATGCCGCCGATGGTGCAGGAAAAAATCAACTCGCCGACCGCCATGCTGCACGTCCTCAACAACGTCGTCCAGGCTTGCTCCGGTCTGGCCGGCCATGCGCTGGACGACATGACACGCGATGAAGGCTGGCAGTTCCTGATGATCGGGCGCCACATCGAACGCATGGTGCACCTGGCGGCCTTGTTCGATCAGTTCATGCAACTCGAGCCGGCGCGCCAGAACGCGGCGCTGACCTGGCTGCTGGAGTCCTCGAGCAGCATCGTCACCTATCGCGTGCGCTACCGGCGTACGCCGGAGTGGCTGCAGGTGCTGCACCTGCTGGTGTTCGACGTCAGCAATCCGCACAGCATTGCCTACCAGTTCCGCATGCTGCAGCACTACCTGACCGACATCGCGCAGCAGCTCGGCATCCTCAGCATGAACATCCCGGCGCATCTGAGCGAGCAGCTCAACAGTTTTGCGCTGCCTGATTTTGCGCGCGATGCGGCGACCTCGGAAGCCGCCGGCGAACGCCTGATCCAGCTGATGCGCGAAGCGCGCGGCGCAGGCTTCTCACTGACCGATGATCTGTCGCGGCATTTCTTCACGCCGCTCAGTGCGCCGGTGAGCCAGGGGGTATGACGATGAGCGACGCTATCTATCACATCGTGCACGAGACCAATTATCAATATGCGGCGCCGGTACGGCTGTCGCATCAGGTGCTGCGCCTGACCCCGCGCTCGCTGCCGTGGCAGACCTGCACCTCGCATTTCATCAACATCCTGCCGGGACCGACTAACCTGATCAATCTCTACACGGACAGCTTCGGCAATGCGCTGCAGTCGTTCTCGCTGGATCAGGATCATGCCAGCCTCGATGTCTATGCAGAGTCATGGGTGGAGATCTCATCACGCCAGTTGCCTACCGCCACGCCGGCCTGGGAGACGGTAGCCGAGACGCTGTCGTATCACGCCGGTCGCAGCCTTTCTGTCGACAGGCTAGAGGCGTCGCGGTTTCTGTTCGAATCCTCGCATGTCCGGATTAAACGCGAATTCGCACATTACGCTGCAGAGTGCTTCACACCCGGATTGCCGTTGCTGCACGGCGTTGAGGCGCTGATGAAACGCATCTTCAATGAATTCACGTTCGATCCCGAAGCGACCACGGTGTCGACGCCAGTGACCGACGTCTTCGTCAGCAAGCGCGGCGTGTGCCAGGACTATGCCCACTTCATGCTGTCCTGCCTGCGCTCGCTGGGGTTATCGGCGCGCTACGTCAGCGGCTATCTGCTGACGCAGCCGCCGCCGGGCCAGCCGCGCCTGATCGGCGCCGATGCGTCGCACGCATGGGTATCGGTGTATTGCCCGGGCCAGGACGGCCAGCCGGATTGCTGGATCGATGCCGATCCGACCAACGGCATCTTCCCCAATGTCAGCCACATCACGTTGGGATGGGGACGCGATTTCCTCGACATCTCGCCGTTGCGCGGCGTGTTGATCGGCGGCGGTCAGCAGACCATGCAGGTGGCCGTGACGGTGATGCCGGCGCAGGAAGTGCCGGGATTACCGTTCGCGCGTTGACGCATGTTGACGACTACGGCGTGCGAATGTGATCGATCAGCGCAATCGTTCGTTCATCGGGTGGCGGCGTCAGCAAGCTGACAATCACCAGCGCGGCGATGCCGACCGGCACGCCGAACAGCCCGGCCGAAATTGGCGCGATGTGGAACCACTGGTTGGCGGCATTGCCGCCAAAGGCCGGATGCGTGGTCAGCATGTAGTACACGCACATCACGAAGCCGGCGACGATGCCGGCGACGGCGCCGGGCTGATTGGCGCGCTTCCAGAAAATCCCGAACACCAGCGCCGGGAACAGCGTCGACGCTGCCAGTGAAAATGCCACCCCCACCATCGACAGGATGTCGCCCGGTTTGAGCGACGCCGCATAGGCGGCCAGCAACGCCACCACCAGCAACAGCAGCTTGGAAATCGTCACGCGTTTTTGCGTCGAGGCGGCCGGATCGATGACCTTGTAATACACATCGTGCGACAGCGCATTGGAAATGGTCAGCAACAGGCCGTCAGCAGTCGACAGCGCTGCCGCCAGACCGCCCGCCGCCACCAGCCCCGAAATGAAATACGGCAGGCCGGCGATCTCCGGCGTGGCCAGCACGATGATGTCGCCGTCGAGCGCGATCTCGCCGAGCTGCACCACACTGTCGTGGTTGAGATCGGTGATGCTGACCAGCGGATTGACCTTGTCGATATTTGCCCAGTAGTAGACCCAGTCGGGCAGGTGCGAATAGGTACTGCCGACCAGCGAGGTGTAGATGTCGTACTTCACCAGGATCGCCAGCGCCGGCACCGTGATATAGATCAGCATGATGAAGAACAACGTCCAGAACACTGACTTGCGCGCCTCGTGCACCGAGGGCGTGGTGTAGTAGCGCATCAGGATATGCGGCAATGCTGCGGTGCCGACCATCAGGCAAAACACCAGCGCCAGGAAATTGTTGCGCTTGATGTTGGCTGCGTCCTCATCCTTGCCGGGGAAGGGCTCGGTCTGCGACACCGGCGGTTGCGCGCGCGCGATATTGTAGGCCTTGGCGTCGGTCCACTTGCGTTCGGCCTCCTCGGCGCTCTTGGGGTAGGCCGTCAGCGCGCGGCTGGCGCTCTTGATCTCGGCCAGCGAGGCATGGCTGTTGCGTTTGACTTCCTCGATGTGATGCTGGGCGTCGATGCGGCCTTCTTCCCATGAGCGCGGCAGGGTGCGCAGTTTCTTTTCGTAGTCGTCGGCGCGCGCCTGGAAGATCGCGCTGACTTCTTTTTCTTTGGGATCGTCGGCGATGCGTTTCTCGGCTGCATTCAGTTTCGGCAGCACCGACCCGTAGGCCACCTGCGGCACCGGCACGCTGGTGTGCTTGGCCGACAACCAGATTACCGGGATCAGGTAGGCGAACAGGATGATGATGTATTGCGCCACTTGGGTCCAGGTGATCGCGCGCATGCCGCCGAGGAAGGAGCACACCAGGATGCTGGCCAGCCCGAGGAAGATGCCGATCGAAAAATCGATGCCGGTGAAGCGCGAGGTGATCAGGCCGACGCCATAGATCTGCGCCACCACATAGGTGAACGAAATGATGATGGTGGCGATCACCGCGAGGATGCGCACCAGGTTGCCGCTGTAGCGGCCCGGATAGCGTTCGGCCAGGAAGTCGGGAATGGTGTATTGGCCGAACTTGCGCAAGTAAGGTGCGATCAGCAGCGCCACCAGGCAATAGCCGCCGGTCCAGCCCATGATGTAGGCGAGGCCGTCGAAGCCTTGCAAATAGAGGCCGCCGGCCAGGCTGATGAAGGTCGCCGCCGAGATCCAGTCGGCCGCTGTCGCCATGCCGTTGAACAGCGCCGGCACACGCCTCCCGGCGACGTAGTATTCGGGTACGTCGGAGGTGCGGCTGACCACGCCGATGCCGGCGTACAGCGCGATCGTCACGAACATGAACAGGTAGCCGATCCAGGCGCGCGGCATGCCTTCGTGCTCGAGCACCGCCAATACCAGCAGGAACAGGATGAAGCCGACCGTGTACCACGAGTAGTAGCGCGTCAGTCGCCAGAAAAAACTCTTGTCACTCTCCATGCGTGTGCTCGCCGGTTTGTTGTAGTTGTCGTTCTGCTCGGCCCATCCGGATCGTGTACGCCGCGACGATCGCCAGGTAGACCAGCATGATGCCCTGCGCCGCCATGTAGAACGACAGCGGCCAGCCGAACAGGTTAACGCGGTCCAGTTCGCGCGCAAAGAACACGGCACCGAAGGTGACCACGAACCACAGCCCCAGCAGTGTCATGGTCAGGCGACGCGTCTTGTCCCAGAAATTGGATGCAGTCTTGTTTTCCATATCAGCCGATGTCGTCCATGTAGGTCTGGCGCGGCGTCATGCGCAGCGTCACGCGGAACAGGCAGCCGGGTGCTTTCGGATCGGTGCTGCGCGGGTTGTTGGAGATGTCGACGGTCGCTTCGTGCTGCTGCGCGATCTCGCGCACAATGGCAAGTCCCAGGCCGCTGCCGGCGGTGTGGGTGCCAAGGATGCGGTAGAAGCGTTCGAATACGTGACCGCGTTCGGTCGGAGCGATGCCGGGACCGGTGTCTTCCACTTCCAGGAAGGCCTGCCCGCTGTCTTCGTCGGCACGCGCGCGCACCGTGACGCTGCCGAGCGCCGGGGTGTAGTGGAGGGCGTTGTCGAGCAGGTTGCTGAGCAGCTCGCGCAGCATGATGGAGTTGCCCGAGATCATGATGGGATGGCCGGGCTGCTCGAAGCCGAGATCGATGCGCTGCGTGAACGACATCGGCACCCAGTCCTGCACGACGTTACGCGCCAGCTCCGACAATTCGATCGGTTCGAATGGTGCGGTCGCGGGCGTCTGGTTTTCGGCGCGGGCCAGCGACAGCAATTGATTGACCAGGCGCGTGGCCGACTCCGAGCTCTTGGCCAGTTGCTCCAGCGAGCGGTGGATGTCGGCCTGGTCGGTCTGGCGCAGGGCAAGTTCGGACTGCATGCGCATGCCGGCCAGCGGCGTTTTCATCTGATGCGCGGCGTCGGCGATGAAACGTTTTTGCAGCGCGATGGTTTGCGACAATCGCGCCAGCATGTCGTTGAGCGAACGCACCAGCGGCGAGATTTCTTCCGGTACTTGGCCCGAGTCGATCGGGCTCAGATCATCGGGACGGCGCGCGCGGATGCGCTGCTGCAATTCAGACAGCGGCGACAGTCCGCGCGACAAGGCGAACCACACCAGCGCCAGCGCCACCGGCAGGATCACGAACTGCGGCAGGATCACGCCCTTGATGATTTCGTTGGCGAGCTGGGCGCGTTTCTCCAATGTCTCGCCGACCTGCACCGTGGCCAGGCGCGGCTCCTTCGACGACGCGGCGCGTTGTTCAGAAGTGCGGCGCAGGTCGACTTGCGTGTAGGCGATACGTACGTCGTTGCCGTGCAGGATGTCATTGCGGAACTGCACGGAGCCGATGGTCTTGTCTTCGTCAACCGGTGGCTGCGGCATGTCGCGGTCGCCTTCGACGAATTCACCGCGCGGGCCGGTGATCTGGAAATAGATGTTGTCGATGTCGTCGGCGCGCAGCAGGTCGCGCGCCGAGACCGGCAGGCGCGCCACGGTCTTGCCGTTGACTTCCGAGACTTGCTGGGCCAGCACGGTGACGCTGTCTTCCAGCGCGCGGTCGAACGGCTGGTTGGCGATCGATTGTGCGATCAGGTAGGTGATGGCGATGCTCATCGGCCACAGCAGCAGCAGCGGCGCCAGCATCCAGTCGAGGATTTCGCCGAACAGCGAGCGCTGGATGCGCTCTTCCGGCTGCGTCTCGATAGTGGCGCGGCGCTTGCCCTTGGGAGGGACTGCGGCAACGACGGGTTGCGGATCAATGTGGCGGGCGTCAGGCATGGCTCAGGCCTGCGCTAGGTGAGTTGGAGGTTGGAGACGCGGTGTGCTCAGGCGTTGCTGGCAACGCCGGCGCTCGCGATGGACTCGGGCAGTTTTTCCAGGCAATAGCCGAGGCCGCGCACGGTGGCGATGCGGATGCCGCCGACTTCGATTTTCTTGCGCAAGCGGTGGACATAGACTTCGATCGCATTATTGCTGACTTCCTCGCCCCATTCGCATAGATGATCCACCAGCTGTTCCTTGGAGACCAGCCGGCCGGTACGCTGCAATAATACTTCGAGCAGTCCCAGTTCGCGTGCGGAAAGATCAAGCATTTGCTCGCCGATGTAGGCGATGCGGCCAACCTGGTCGTAGCTGAGCGAGCCGTGGCGGATGACGGTCGGGCCACCGCCGGCGCCGCGCCGGGTCAGGGCGCGTACGCGTGCTTCCAGTTCGGACAGGGCAAACGGCTTGGCCATGTAATCGTCGGCGCCCAGATCGAGGCCCTGCACGCGCTGCTCGACCGAGTCGGCGGCGGTGAGGATCAATACCGGCAAGCGCGAGTTGCGCGCGCGCAGGCGTCGTAACACTTCCAGGCCGGACATCTTGGGCAGGCCGAGGTCGAGGATCAGCAAGTCGAAATCCTGGGTCGACAGCGCAGAGTCGGCTTCGATGCCGTTCTTGACGCAATCGGCGGCATAACCGGAATGGCGCAGCGAGCGCGTCAAACCGTCGGCCAGAACACTGTCATCTTCTGCAAGCAGGATACGCATGGTAGTGATCCGCGCAGGTGGCGGCCGTTGTCTCGAGTTATATTTAGGAGTATTGCTATATTTTTCTGCATATTCTACTAAATCGAGGCCTATTGCAATGCATAATCAGGCCTGCTCTTGCGCTGGCGCAAAGGCGCGCTATTTTTCTGTAAGCCCTTGATAAATCAGCTTAACGCCCGCATTTGAGCTTACTCTTGGTATAATTTTCGAGTTGATTGTCTTAAAACTGCGATGAAGCGTCTGTTTGCCATTTTGCTGATCTGTTTGCTGCCCGTGCAAGTCTTTGCAGGGATGCTCACGTACAAGACGGCCATCGACTCGGTGGCGCTTGAGCAGCAAGTGCAGCAACAGGAACAATTGCGCCAGGCACTGGAACTTGCCGCCGCATCCGGTGGCGAGGTGAATGCCGATGATGCCGCTGCACAACAGCAGGCGCTGGCCGACTCCGCCGATGGCGACGACGATCTGTCGTATGCCGATACCGAAGATTTTTCCAGCCATGCCGGCGTGGGCGACGAAACCGTGCTCAATCCGGCCATGGCCTTTGTCTCAGACTCGGCCACATTGGCGCCTGCTCTGCGCAGCGACGATGCGCGCCAACCGCCTTTCCTCCCTCTCGCCGGCCGTCCGCCGCGCGTTTAAGTCCCCCTTTGCCGTTCGCGGCAAACACCGGTTTTCGTCCCTCGTGCGGCGATAGCTGATTGCGCGCATCTTGCATTGTCTTGCGTTGCGACCCTGTCATCTGCTGCATCCGACTTGAACCGGTACACGCACCAACTAGTTTCTATTGTTTTACGGCCGATGCGACCGCCTTCGCATCACATTCCATCTCAGGAGATAGCATGAAAAAAGTATTTGTCGCGCTGATAGTGGCTGCGATGACCCTCGCCATCGGCGTCACCAGCGTTGAGGCCAAGCGCCTCGGCGGCGGTGGTTCGATCGGCAAGCAATCGTCGGGCGCCAGCCGCCAGGCGCAAAGCCCTATGCAGCAGAACCAGGCCGCAGCGGCCAAGCCGGCTGCGCCCGCCGCAGCCCCTGCAGCAGCGGCGCCGAAGCCTAGCCCATGGAAGGGTATCCTCGGCGGCGCCTTGCTGGGTCTCGGCCTGGGCGCGCTGTTGTCGCACTTCGGCCTTGGCGGCGCCATGGCAAGCATGATCAGCACCATTCTGATGGTCGCCCTGCTGGCTTTCGCCGCCATGTTCATCTACCGCATGTTCCGCCGCAAATCGGAAGCCAACAGCAACAGCAATGAGCGTCCGGCCTACGCCGCCAATCAGGGCGACTTCAGCAACCAGACGCCGGCCATCGGCTCGCAACTGGAAGCCGAGCAACCGAAGGCGCTGCAAGGCAACACCTTCGGCAGCGGTGCTGCTGCTGTCGGCGGCGCCGGTGCTGCAGCGTTTGAGCCATCGTCTTACGGCGTTCCCGCGGACTTCGATACGGTCGGTTTTGTGCGCAATGCCAAGACTTACTTCATCCGTCTGCAAGCCGCCTGGGACAAGGGCGACGCCAATGACATCCGTGAATTCACGACGCCTGAAATGTTCGGTGAACTGAAGATGCAATTGACCGAGCGCGGCGCCTCGGCCAATCACACCGACGTGGTGTCGCTGGATGCGGACATGCTGGGCGTCGAGACGGTCGGCAACGACTATCTGGCAAGCGTGAAATTCTTCGGCTTCATCAAGGAAGACCAGAACGCTTCGCCTACCCAGTTCAATGAAATCTGGAACCTGTCCAAGCCGGTCTCCGGCAACGGCGGCTGGGTATTGGCTGGTATTCAGCAACTGTCCTGATCGACGTTTGATCGGACTGGAAAGCCGCTCTTTGGAGCGGCTTTTTTTTGATCGCGATGCTGGCGTCAGTACCGACCTCGTCAACTCCTACGCCTGCTTGCGCGCTTGTCCTATGTCGCCGTCTCAGCAGACGTCGCATGATGACCCTTTAGTCCAATGATGCAAAGGAGAACACCATGCAACGACAAGCTTCCGCCGTCTGGAACGGCAGCCTGAGGGATGGCAAGGGCGCGCTGACCACCGAAAGCAAGACACTGGACTCGACGCAGTATTCGTTTTCCACGCGCTTTGAAAACGGCGTCGGCACCAATCCCGAAGAACTGATCGCCGCCGCACATGCAGGTTGCTTTTCGATGGACTTGTCCAGCCGTCTCGGCAAGGCGGGACTCGGCGTGGAACGCATCGACACCAACGCCACACTGACGCTGGAGAAAGTGGAAGACGGCTTCTCCATCACCACCATCGTGCTGGATGTGAAGGCGAAATTGCAGAATCCGGATCAGGCCAAGTTCGACGAAGCGGTCGATGCTGCCAAGAAGGGCTGTCCGGTGTCGAAGGTACTGAAAGCCGACATCAGCGTGCGCGCCAGCCTGGTTTAAGAGTGAAGACCTATCGTCGAGACGACGAAAGAGAATCGGGTTGCCGCTCTTGCGTCGGCTCTTCTTCCTGAGGAAAGTCTTGACGGTTGACTGACTCGGCCGCTTTGGTCTCCGTAGCTGCTGCGCAATCGCAGGCCGCCGTCTCGGCGCCTGAATCTTTATTTGTACGGAAGGAATAACGCAAAGCCAGCGGTACGGCGATGATCGCCAGTGCCGCTGTCGTTGCGTCGAGCCAGTCCATGCTTATCCTCATTTATCCCGATTTGAACGGCCGGCTTACGCCGGCTTCCAGATCGACACGTCGGTGGCGTTGACCTTCTTCGGCAGCAAGCCTGCCGCGAAGAAGGCATCGGCGATGCGCTGCTGTTCACCCAGCGCATTCACCACCACCGCGCGCACGTCATAGCTGCGGCGGCTGTTTGCCAATTCAATGGTCGGCGCATCCAGGCCCCAGATCGGCGCCAGGAAAGCGGCCGCTTCCTTCGGATTCTGGCGTACCCACAATCCCGTCCTTTTCAATTCATCAAACACGATCGCCAGCACGTCCGGATGCGCTTCAGCGAACGGCGTCGAGGCCAGGTAATAGCGCTGGTAGTCAGCCACATTGCGGCCATCCGACAAGATGCGCACCTGCGTTTGTTTCTGCACGCCCGCGAGGAACGGATCCCAGGTCACCCAGGCGTCCACGCTGCCGCGTTCGAAGGCGGCGCGGCCGTCGGCCGGGGTGAGATAGGCGGCATCGATGTCGCTGAATTTCAGGCCGGCCTTTTCCAATGTTGCAATCAACAGGTAATGCACGCCGGCCGCCTTGGTCACGGCAATCTTCTTGCGCTTGAGATCGGCCACGGTCTTGATCGGCGAATCGGCGCGCACGACGATCGCTTGCGCCGATGGCGACGGCGCCTCCTGCGCCACGTAGGTCAGCTTTGCGCCGGCCGCCTGGGCGAACACCGGCACGGTATCGGCAACGTCGGCGCTGAGGTCGACACCGCCGACGTTGAGCGCTTCCAGCAGCGGCAGGCCGCTGGAGAATTCGTGCCAGCTGATCTTGACGTTGAGCGGTGCCAGCAGTTTTTCCAGCGTGCCGTTGGCCTTGAGCACGGTCAGCAGCGTCGAGGATTTCTGATAGCCGATGCGCGCCAGTACCGGCTTACCGGTCTGTGCGAAGGCGGGCAGGGCGAAGCTGCCGGCTGCAGCGGCGGAGGTCAGTGTGGCGATAGCGTGGAGCAGGCGGCGGCGTTGCAATTGAGTTGTCATGAGGAGAAAAGGTAAAGTCGAAAGATGGTCAGCCGGGTCAGTCTGGCCGAGAAGCCAGCACGTCGCGCCAGCGCAATTTGCGCGTCTCGATATGCTTGAGCAGGCTGTCGGAAAGTTTCCCCAGCGTGGCCAGGATGATGATGGCGGCCAGTACGATGTCGGGACGGCTGCTTTCGCGGCCGTCGGACAACAGGTAGCCGACGCCCTTGGTGGCGGCGATCAGTTCAGCCGCGACCAGGAACATCCAGGACAGGCTGAGTCCGGTGCGTAATCCCGTGAACAGGTTCGGCAAAGCCGCCGGCAGCAGGATGCGGCGAATCAGGTCGCGTGATGAAAGACCATGGATTTCGCCGACTTCGAGCAGTTTGCGATCGACATTGTGGATGCCGGCCACCAGATTGATATAGACCGGGAAAAACGCGCCGATGGCGATCAATACAATCTTGGGCGTCTCGTCGATGCCCAGCCACAGCAGCAGCAAGGGAATCCAGGCCAGGCTGGGGATTGCACGCAGCGCCTGAAAGGACGGCTCCAGCAGCGACTCGGCGCGTCTATGCATGCCGACCAAGACGCCGAAGACGACCGCCAGCAACGCGCCGATGGAGAAGCCTGCGGCTACGCGCGCCACGCTGACGGCGATGTGGGCGAACAGGTCGCGCTTGGCCAGTGCGTAGATGGTCTGCGCAATCTCACTCGGCGGCGGCAGCAGCCGTGACGGGATCAGGTCCAGCGCTGAGCCGATTTCCAGCGCGCCCAAAAAAAACACGGGCAGCAGGGCTCCCCATGGCCAGTTGATGGGCTTCTTCGGCGCGCGGGCGACCTCCGTGGCACGGTCTTGCGCATCGTGCAAAAAACCAGCTTGATGCGCTTCCAGCGACAGTAGCGAGTGCGACTCTTTCATGGCTTCATGCCTGGCGGATCAGGCCTTGCGAGTAAGCAGGATCGATCAGCGTGGTGATCGTTCTGGAGAGGTCGGTGCCGCCCTTGACCAGTTCTTCGTCGAGCAGGATGGGCGCAGCGGCGCGCAGCGCGTCGATATGTTCCTTACCGATCTGCGGGTTGGAAAAATCATTGCGTTTGAGTTGCAGTTGCGCCACCGGCAGCGACAGCTTGGCTTCTTCGGCGATCAGCCTGGCGGTCTCGTCCGGGTTCTTGATGATCCACAGGCGCGCACGTTCGTAGGCGCGAATCACGCGCTTGACCTCGTCCGGATATCTGGCGGCGAAGCTGTCGCTGACGTTGAGGAAACCGTAGGTATTGAAATTGACGTTGCGATAGATCAGCTTCGAGCCGGCTTCCAGCTCGCTGGCCGCCAGATGCGGATCGAGTCCGGCCCAGGCGTCGACGCGTTTTTGTTCCAGCGCGACGCGACCGTCGGGATGTTGCAGGTGGAGGATTTCCACGTCGCTCTTGGAGAGACCGTTTTCATGCAGCGCACGCAGCAGGAACAGATAAGGATCGGTGCCCTTGGTGGCGGCGATTTTCTTGCCCTTGAGTTCCTTTACCGATTTGATGGTGGAGTCTTTCTGTACTGCCAGCGCGGTCCACTCGGGACGCGAAAATACATACACCGCCTTGGCCGGATTGCCGTTGGCGCGCGCAAGCAGGGCGGCCAGACCGGCTGTGCTGCCGAAGTCGACGCTGTCGCTGTTGAGGTATTCGAGCGCGCGATTGCTGCCCTGGCTCAGCACCCATTTCACCGAACCTCCGGAGGACTTCAGGTCTTCTTCCAGCCAGCCGAATTTCTTCAGCACCAGGCTGGGTGGTGAATACGTTGCATAGTCGAGGCGGATGGTCTTGGGCGCGTCGGCGGCGCGGCCGATCAGCGGCAGGCCCAATGCGGCAGAGCCGAAGGTTGCTGCCGTGGCAGTGCTCAACTGGAGGAAGTGGCGGCGTTGCATGATGTCCTTTTCTTGTTCGAGTCTGTCAGGCCGCCTCGTTGCAAACGAGGCCAGCCTGTCCCTGTCGGGATGACTCTACGGACGAAGTCCGGGGAAAAGAACGATTTTTTTCGCGCTTGCTTATGCGTTCAACGCATGCCGGGCGCGCAGAGAATCAGCACGATGTCAGGGTAAATGCAGTTCGAACTGGGCGCCGCCGTCGGGATGGTTGCTCAGCAATGCTTCGCCTTTCTTGTCGCCCTTTTGGTGGGCGGCGGCGATGGCCTTGCACAAATCCATGCCGAGACCGGTGGACGGTTTGATTTCGTGCGTGCCGATGCCGGGGCCGTCGTCGCGGATACTGAATACCACGCCGTTGCCATCCTTGCGGCAGGACAGTTCGATGTGCGAGCGGGCGAAGCGGGTGGCGTTCTGCAACGCGGCTTCGAGCGCCAGGCCGACCAGATTTTCATCGAAGAAGGCGACCAGCGGCATGCCTGCGCTATTGATCGCGACCTCGAGGCCAGATTGACTGATGGTCAGGTGGCGTAGCAGGCCTTCAAGGAAATCCTGCGGCGACAGCGCTTCGATCTGCGCCGTCAGTCCTTGCGAAGACGCTTTATACAGCGTCAGGAAGCCGATCAGCTTTTCCTGCAGCGTGAGGCAGGTCAGGTGCGCGTGGCCGGCGCGCTCGTCGGGCGACTCGGCGGCAAGCACGCGCAATTCACCCTCCAGTACGCCGAGCGAATTCTTGATGTCGTGAACAATAATGGCGGCCAGTTTTGCGTCCATGGATCAGCTCTTCTGCGCAGCTTTGGCAACCGCGTCTCGTAGGAATTTATGCATCTTGCTGACGCGGTCGTTGCCCGGGATCAGGCGGTCCAGCGTATTGAGGTAGCGGTTGACGCGCTTGACGTAATCCTGATTGATCCCGCGCTGGCTCATCCACAGCAGATGCAGCTGGGCGGCTGCCATCAGCACGCCGGTGTTTTCCGGCATGCTGTGCAGCGCTTCTTCCAGTTTGGCCAGCGATTCATCCGGCTTAGCGCTGCGCATCAAGGCGTTCGCTTCGGCAATGATGCCCATGCATTGCTTGACGGCGCCGTCGACCAGTTCGTCGGTCATGCTTTCCTTGCCGCAATCAGCCAGGACTTTGCGCGCCAGCGTCAGCAGCGTCTTGTTTTCGTGGTCGGACTTGACGGCCTGTGAAATCAGCTGCGCGCCTTCTTCGTCGCGACCGACCGAGAACGCAGCCTTGGCCAGCGCCAACGTCCCCATTTCAGATGGGGTACCTTCGGCGGCATTGCGTGCCGCTTCGAACGCCATTTCGGCGGAAATCATGTCGCCCAGCTGAACATACGCCTGCGCCGCCACTGCCGATTGCGTCGAGATGAACATCTTCGATTCAGCGTAGCGCTTGGGCGCATTGGCCAGCAGCGCCAGCGCCGCATCTCCGTCGCCGGTGTCGACGTGCACCTGTGCCAGCGTCAGCAGGTCGCTCGGCTGCGCGGTCAGCGAACCCTTGGTGTGCTTGAGCACCTTGTCGAACGCTTCCTTGGCCTGGTCCAGGTCGCCGACGCGGTAGGCGGCGTCGCCGACCAGGCGGCTGCGGCGCGCCGACGGGATGATTTCGGACGAACGCGCGAGGGCATCCAGCGCCTGTTGCTGATTGCCTTGCGCCTCTTCAATCTGCGCCAGCAGGTCGTAGGCTTCAATGTATTGCGAATTCTGCGCCAGCACGGCTTGCACCAGCACCTTGGCGTCGTCGAATTGGCCGGCCACGATATTGCAGCGCGCCATGCCGACCTTGGCCCATACCAGGTCGTCGCGCATTTCCAGCGCCTGCGCGTAGACCGCGCGCGCTTCTTCGATGCGGCGCAATTCGATCAGCAGGCTGCCCTTGGTCTTGAGGATGTCGACGATCCATTTGGGCGCGACCTTCAGCACGTTGTCGCATTCAACGATGGCGCCGGCCTGGTCCTTGCGCTTGAGCTTTTCATTGATCGGCAGCAGCGCGTTCTGCTTTTCCAGCAGGCGGTCGATCCGGTCGGCCAGCTTGGACGCCGTCAGCGGCTTGAGCATGTAGGCGTCAGGCTGGAATTCGGCGGCGCTGGCAACCAGGTTGTAACCGCTTTCGGCCGTGACCATGATGAACATGGTGGTGGGCGACAGCATATGCTGGGTGCGGAAGAATTCCAGCAACTGCTGACCGTTGGTTTCCTTGTTCAGGTTGTAGTCGCAGACGATGAGGTCGTACGTACTGCCGCCCTGGACGGCGCGAATCGCTTCGTCGGGCGTGCCGGCCTGGTCGACTTTGGTGATGCCGAGCTGGCCCAGATGCATGCGAATGTTTTGGCGCATGGCCGGCATGTCGTCGATGATGAGCGAGCGCAGGCTGGAAATGCGGCTGAATGGAACCAGGGTCATAGGGGGAAAGCAGGAAACTCGTAATATTACTAGCTAGAAATGTATATCAAATACGTCGAATATCCGCAATAAATCTGGGATATTCCTTGAAATCATCTGCATTATCGCTGAAAGACGCTACAGCCGTCGCTTCCGAAAAACGAGGAACAGACGTTGTGCATGCATGAACCGTACCGGCAGGGCCGTTATAATCGGAATCTCGGGAGCCGGGGAATCGGCGGCATACTAACAGACTATCGAAATTTTTTTCGATCGCAATCGTGTTCCTTACGCTGTCGCGCCATTTCGGCCCATTCCGCTATTCCGGATTGCAACAGCAGAAAAAGAACTTGCACAAACAACTGTTTTTTTATACAGTGCTGCTTAGTTGATCTCTGACTGATCCGAACGAACACTTTGTTGAAAGAACCCTATGGACGATAAAAAATCCGCGAACAACTCTGAGAAGGGCAAAGCGCTGGCCGCTGCCCTTGCACAGATCGAGAAGCAATTCGGCAAGGGCTCGGTCATGCGTATGGAAGACGGCGCAGTCCTCGAGGAAATCCAGGTCGTCTCGACCGGCTCCCTCGGCCTGGACATCGCGCTGGGCGTCGGCGGTCTGCCGCGCGGCCGCGTGATTGAAATCTACGGTCCGGAATCCTCCGGTAAGACCACGCTGACACTGCAAGCCATTGCTGAAATGCAAAAAATCGGCGGCACCTGCGCCTTTATCGACGCGGAACATGCACTGGACGTGACTTACGCGCAGAAGCTGGGCGTCAACTTATCCGAACTGCTGATTTCGCAGCCCGATACCGGTGAACAAGCGTTGGAAATCACCGATGCGCTGGTGCGCTCCGGCGGTGTTGACCTGATCGTGATCGACTCGGTCGCTGCCCTGACGCCACGTGCCGAAATCGAAGGCGACATGGGTGACTCCCTGCCGGGGCTGCAAGCACGCCTGATGTCGCAAGCGCTGCGCAAGCTGACCGGCAGCATCAACCGCACCAGCACCACCGTGATCTTCATCAATCAGATCCGCATGAAGATCGGCGTCATGTTCGGCAACCCCGAAACAACCACCGGCGGCAACGCGCTGAAGTTTTACGCCTCCGTGCGCCTGGATATCCGCCGCACCGGCTCGATCAAGTCTGGTGACGAAGTCATCGGCAGCGAAACCAAGGTCAAAGTCGTCAAGAACAAGGTGGCGCCGCCATTCCGCGAAGCTCACTTCGACATTCTTTATGGCGAAGGCACATCGCGCGAAGGTGAAATCCTCGATCTGGGCTCAGACGCCAAGATCGTGGAAAAGTCCGGCGCCTGGTACAGCTATAACGGCGAACGTATCGGCCAGGGTAAGGACAATGCACGCAATTTCCTGAAAGAACGTCCGGAACTGGCGCGCGAAATCGAAAACAAGGTACGCGTTTCGTTGGGCGTTCCTGAATTGGCTGCAGGTGGTGCAGGTACTCCTGCTGCTGCAACACCGGCACCAACTGGCAAAGGTTCTGCAAAGAACGTCGCTGCCGAAGAATCCTGATGTCGTTGTACTTCGCTCGTGTCTTGTCGGTCGCAACGATCGCGACGGTGTGACCGATGCCCAGGCCGCAAATCAGCCTGAAGGCGCGAGCGCTCAAATATCTCTCTTCACGTGAGCATAGTCGTCTGGAACTTGCGCGTAAGCTAACTCCTTACGCGCAAGATGACGACGATATCGAAGCTCTGCTGAACTGGCTGCAAGAATCCAAATTCCTTTCTCAAGAGCGTTTCTCCGAATCCTTGGTGAATCGTCGCGTTGGCCGTTACGGCAACAACCGCATCCTTTCCGAATTGAAAAGCCACGGCATCACCGGCGAAGCGCTGGGGGAAGCCAAAATTGGGCTCACCCAGGGTGAAAACGAGCGGGCGCGCGAAGTTTTGCGGCGCAAATTCGATGAAGCGCCGACCGACGGCGTGGCGCGCGCCAAGTGCATGCGTTTTCTACAGCAGCGTGGTTTTTCGCATCGGGCGATTCAAGCGGCGGTCAAAACTGCGTGGAGCGACGGTGAGCATGACGATTTTGATTGACCGATCGGTCGATTAATCAAGGTTTCCCTTCGGTAGTTCGTCAATACCCCTGCTGTAGCGTGGACTTTTGTCCGTACGGCAATCCCGCAAAAATAGTCTCCATAAGCCCATCCTGCTGCCTAGGCGGGGCGAGCTGTGCTAAAATCTCCGGGTTTTTGCTGCGCCGCATTAGCGGCTGTCATGGCAATCTTTGCGATGACGACACGCAATGCGACAACGACTAATGTTGATCAAATGGCATTCTCTATGCCCAATGCACTGTCTGCACCTTCTACTAAGCAATCCGCCCGGCTGCATCAGCCACGCGTCTCCTCGTTCGGGGAAAACGCGCCAGCGCGGATTCTTGCCTCCATTCGCGCCGCGCGGTGTTGCCGCCAGCCGGATTTCAATCCAGTAAGTTTTATTTAATAGTGTCTTAAAGGGAAGCTCCCATGAAAATCCATGAGTATCAGGGCAAAGAAATCCTCCGCCAATTCGGCGTGACCGTTCCACGCGGCATTCCATGCCAATCCGTTGAAGATGCCGTCAAGGCAGCTGAAACGCTGGGCGGTCCGGTGTGGGTCGTCAAGGCGCAAATCCACGCGGGTGGCCGCGGCAAGGGCGGCGGCGTGAAAGTCGCCAAGTCCCTGGAACAAGTCAAGGAATACGCCGGCCAGATCCTCGGCATGCAATTGATCACGCACCAGACTGGCCCTGAAGGCCAAAAAGTGCGTCGCCTGCTGATCGAAGAAGGCGCGGACATCAAGAAGGAACTGTACGTTTCCATGGTCACCGACCGCGTCAGCCAACGTGTGGTTCTGATGGCTTCCAGCGAAGGCGGCATGGACATCGAAGAAGTTGCAGAAAGCCACCCTGAACTGATCCACCAGATCGCCATCGATCCGTCGACCGGCCTGACCGATGCCGACGCTGACAGCATCGCCACCAAGATCGGCGTTCCAGCCGCGTCCGTGGTCGACGCGCGCAAGCAATTGCAAGGTCTGTACAAGGCATACTGGGAAACCGATGCGTCGCTGGCCGAAATCAACCCGCTGATCCTGACCGGCGACGGCAAGGTCATCGCTCTGGACGCCAAGTTCAACTTCGACTCCAACGCGCTGTTCCGTCATCCTGAAATCGTCGCTTACCGCGATCTGGACGAAGAAGATCCAGCTGAAGTCGAAGCTTCCAAGTTCGACCTGGCCTACATTTCCCTCGACGGCAACATCGGCTGCCTGGTCAACGGCGCCGGTCTGGCCATGGCCACCATGGACACCATCAAGCTGTTCGGCGGCGAGCCAGCCAACTTCCTGGACGTCGGCGGCGGCGCAACTACAGAGAAGGTTACCGAAGCATTCAAGATCATGCTGAAGAACCCAGAACTGAAAGCCATCCTGGTCAACATCTTCGGCGGCATCATGCGCTGTGACGTGATCGCCGAAGGCGTGATCGCTGCGTCCAAGGCCGTTTCCCTGAAAGTGCCGCTGGTTGTGCGCATGAAGGGCACCAACGAAGAAATCGGCAAGAAGCTGCTGGCCGACTCCGGCCTGCCGATCATCTCGGCAGACAGCATGGAAGAAGCTGCGCAAAAAGTTGTTGCTGCAGCCAACGGTAAATAATAGGACAAGGAATAGCTATGTCGATTCTGATCAATAAAGACACCAAAGTCATCACCCAAGGTATCACCGGCAAAACCGGTCAATTCCACACCCGCATGTGCCGCGATTACGCGAACGGCAAGAACGCTTTCGTTGCAGGCGTGAACCCGAAGAAGGCCGGCGAAGATTTCGAAGGCATTCCAATTTTCGCGAATGTGTCCGAAGCCAAGAAGGCTACCGGCGCGACCGTTTCGGTGATCTACGTTCCACCTGCAGGCGCAGCAGCTGCGATCTGGGAAGCTGTCGAAGCCGACCTGGACCTGGCCATCTGTATCACTGAAGGCATTCCTGTGCGCGACATGCTGGAACTGAAAAACCGCATGGCCAAGGCCGGCAGCAAGACATTGCTGCTCGGTCCTAACTGCCCAGGCCTGATCACACCGGACGAAATCAAGATCGGCATCATGCCGGGTCACATCCACAAGAAGGGCCGCATCGGCGTGGTTTCCCGTTCGGGCACATTGACCTATGAAGCCGTCGGTCAACTGACCGCACTGGGTCTCGGTCAATCGTCCGCAGTCGGTATCGGCGGCGACCCGATCAACGGTCTGAAGCACATCGACATCATGAAGGCCTTCAATGACGATCCGGACACCGATGCCGTCATCATGATCGGTGAAATCGGCGGTCCTGACGAAGCCAACGCTTCGTACTGGGTCAAGGACAACATGAAGAAGCCAGTCATCGGCTTCATCGCCGGCGTGACTGCGCCTCCAGGCAAGCGCATGGGCCATGCCGGCGCGCTGATCTCGGGTGGTGCTGATACTGCCGAAGCGAAGCTGGCGATCATGGAAGAGTGCGGCATCAAGGCAACACGCAATCCGTCGGAAATGGCGCGTCTGCTGAAGTCGGTGCTGTAATTCATTTGCCGCACTGGCAAGCGAACGGCAGGCTGGATTGATTTGTCGACGTTGTTGCGATCGTTGCAAACTCGGCAGAACTTCCCGGCCTGACCGGTGACATACCAATATGGGGAGCTCCGGCTCCCCATATTGCTTTAGTGTTCACGAATATTTTGGGGGTTGTATGGATTTTTTGACGGAACTGAACTGGCTGGCGGTCGGCCAGATCATCCTGATCGATATTTTGCTCGGTGGCGACAACGCCATCGTGATTGCGCTGGCGTGCCGCAACCTGCCGGCCAACCTGCGCTTGCGCGGCATCCTGTGGGGCACGTTCGGCGCCATCGCCATTCGTATCGTGCTGATCGCCTTCGCGGTGACCTTGCTGCAAATGCCGTTCATCAAGCTGGTGGGGGGCGTCCTGCTGTTCTGGATCGGCACCAAGCTGCTCAGCGAAGACGACGGCCATGGTGAAATCAATGGCAGCGACAAGCTGTTGTCGGCGATCAAAACCATCGTCGTGGCCGACCTGGTGATGAGCCTGGACAACGTCATCGCGATTGCCAGCGCTGCCGAACAGGCAGCCGGCGAACATCAGTTGCTGTTGGTGGTGTTCGGCATTCTGGTCAGCATCCCCATCATTGTCTGGGGTAGCACGCTGGTGCTCAAGCTGATGGAAAAGGCGCCGCTCATCATCACGCTGGGCGCGGCTTTGCTCGGCTATCTTGCGGGCGGCATGATCATCTCCGACGTGGCGATCAAGGGCTGGGTGCAGACCTATCTGCCGCACCATGAGTTCGAGGTGCCCGGCCTGCAACTGCATCTGAGCCTGCCCGGCGTGGTCGGTGCCATCGGCGTCGTGATGGTCGGCAGCTGGCTGGCACGCAGGGCGCAAAAGCACGCGGCATAAAGAAGGTCTGAAGCAACCGGGCGAGGCCGGATGATAAATTCCGCCTCGCCCGTGCGGTTATAAAGATGTTCACAAATTCGCCGTGGGCGAATATGATCCATGCGGGGAGTCTGGCGTTGCCCGAGAGAAAACGACGGCCGTGGACAGATGGCCAGGCAACGCTCCCGAAACTCGATTTTTTTGTAATAGGAAAACAATATGCAAGCGAAGCGGTCTGCACGTTACTCACCCACCGGTTTCACCCTGATTGAATTGATGATCGTTATCGCCATCGTAGGTGTCCTCGCGATGGTGGCGATTCCGCAATACCGGGATTACCTGGTCCGCACGAAAGTGGCGGAAGGGCTAAATCTGGCGACGCCGGCAAAGATGGCGGTATCGGAGACGATTGCCTCCAAGAATGGCACCGGCTTTGACCAGAACGCGACCGGTTATACATTTACGCCGTCGACCGATATCAAGTCGATTTCCGACATCAAGATCGCGCAAGGCGGCATTATCACTATCACCTTTGGCGAGATTGGTGGCGAAGCCAATGGAAAGACCCTGAAGCTGGTGCCGTCGGCGAGCAATCCAAGCGCGATTACCTGGTTGTGTCAGACCGCGCCCGGAACATCAACTACGGCGACCACACCGGCTACGGCAACCACACCGGCTGCAGACTTGCCGACGCTGCCTGCAAAATACGCCCCAGAAGTCTGCCGCGGTTAATCCGTTCAGCGGTAATAAAAAAGCGTGCATCAGCACGCTTTTTTTACGCCCACAGCAAACGTCTCAGGCCTGCGACCACGATCCCGATTTTCCGCCATGTTTCTCCTGGACCCGAATATCGGACATCACCATGCCGCGGTCAATCGCCTTGGACATGTCGTAAATCGTCAGCAGTCCGACCTGCACGGCAGTCAGTGCTTCCATCTCGACGCCGGTCTTGCCGTTGGTTTCCACGCGCACCGTGCAACTGATGCGCGACAAGACTGCATCAATGGAAAAATCCACCGACACATGCGTCAGCGCCAGCGGATGGCATAGCGGAATCAGGTCGCTGGTACGCTTGGATGCCATGATGGCGGCGATGCGGGCGATGCCGAGGACGTCGCCTTTCTTCGCGGTGCCAGACTGGATCACGGCCAGCGTTTCGGGTTTCATGGAAATGACGCCGCTGGCGACGGCGATGCGATGAGTGTCCTGCTTGGCGCCGACGTCGACCATGTGCGCTTGTCCGCCCTGATCGAAATGGGTCAGGCCCTGGTTGGCGTCGGCCGGTGAATTTGGCGTGTTGGAATCGGTCATGGCGGCGGAAAGTGAAAATCGGTCATTACTGCAGGTATCATAGCAGGCATTGAAAGAGCCACTCACGCTCCAAGCCACCCCTTACTCAGTGCCCGTCTATGCGTCAGTCTGTATCTTCTGAACAAACACATCGTCGTCGTTCGCTGTTGCGTCCAGCTTTGCGTTCCCTGTTCGCCGCGCTCGCGCTGACTGCTGCGACGCTGCCGCTGGCCGTCGCGCCGACCACAGGTGTTGCGCAGACGTTGCCGACGCTGGGAGATACCGAACGCGAGGGATTGTCGCCGCTGGTGGAGCGCAAACTCGGTGAGCAGATCATGCGCGATATCCGGCGCGATCCCGACTACCTCGATGACGGCCCGGTGCTGGAATACCTCAACAACTTCGGCTCCAACCTGGTGTCCGTGCGGCCGGACGTGCGCGGTGAAGCAGGCTACGATTTCTTTTTCTTCGCGGTGCGCGATCCGGTGTTGAACGCCTTCGCTTTGCCGGGCGGCTTCATCGCAGTACACTCCGGCCTGATGCTGGCAGCGCAGAGCGAGTCCGAATTGGCCTCGGTGCTGGCGCATGAAATCGGTCACGTCGCCCAGCGCCACATCGCGCGCATGATCGGCCAGCAAAAGCAGAATTCCATGATCCAGCTAGCTTCCATCGTGCTCGGTGCGCTGGCCGGCGTCTCCAGAGTCGGCGGCGACGCCGCCATGGCGACGATGATGGGCGGCACCGGCCTTGCGATGCAACGGCAACTTAATTTCAGCCGCGACGCCGAGCGCGAGGCCGATCGCGTCGGTTTGCAAATCCTGCGCGACGGCGGCTTCGACACCTCTGGCATGGTGGCGTTTTTCGGTCGTCTGCAAAGCGCGTCGCGCGGGCTCGGCGACGCAGTGCCCCCCTACCTGCTGACCCACCCGCTGACCACCGAACGTATCGCCGACATCCAGGCGCGCATACGCGACCAGCGTTACAGGCAGCGCGCCGACAATCCCGATTTTCAGCTGATTCGCGCGCGCGTACGTCTGTTGCAGAACAATACGGCGCAAGGTACCCGCGATGCCCAGGCGTACTTTGAATCGCAGCTGCGCCAGAACACCAAGATGCAGATCATGGTGTCGAAGTACGGTCTGGCGTACGCGGCTTATCTGCAGCGTTCCTACGACAAGGCCGAGAGCCTGTTGCAGGAAGCGCGCGCGGCGTCGCAGCCGATGGTGCCGAGCATTCTGTTCACCAATCTCGACATTGACATCAAGCTGGCTAAAAAACAAGGCGCCCAAGCGCTCAAGGAAGCCGACGCTGCGCGCAAGCAATTCCCCTTGTCGCGCGTGGTGGCGCATCAGTACGCGGATGCGTTGATCGAGGGGCAGCGCTACGACGTCGCCGTTACCTACTTGCGCGACCAGGCGCAGCTGTATCGCCAGGAAGTCGCGGTGCAGGATCTGCTCGCCAAGGCCTATGCGGCGCAGGGCAAGCAAGCGCTGCAACACATGGCGCTGGCGGAATCCTATGTACTGCAAGGCAGTTTGCCGGCGGCGCTGGAGCAGCTCGGCATCGCACGCAAGGCGCCGGATGCCACCTTCTACGATCAGGCCATGATTGATGCGCGTGAGCGCGATCTCAAGGAGCAGTGGAAAGACGAGATGAAGGAAACCAAGGGGCGCGGATAATCGTCACGACTCAAGACCTTGTCAGGAAGTCGCGCGAGGGTGCGTGACGAAACCGAATTGTCCGGCCAGCTCGTCCGCACCGATTCGTTGCAAAGGGAGGTCGCGGCCGTCATGGGAGAAAACAAGTCCGGCTGCATCGCTTCCGTCCAGCCACTCCATGATTTCCTCATCACCGGCCGCCCGGCCCCCAACCGTCAGTGTCGCCAGCACGGCGGCGGCGTCGCGGTCGTCCAGCGCAGCGACGATAGTGCTCGATGCCAGCACCAGTTGGCCTTCCCGCGTCAGCCAGGCTTGTGAAATCGCTCCCAGTGTGGCGCCGGTCTGGGTGATGAATCCCGCGACCGGATCGGTGCGCACGATATGCGGCGTCAGTTCCAGATCAACATAGACCCGTTGCGGACCGTTCTGAAAATACCAGCGGCCTTCCTCATCATGGGTGTAATTGCGATTGATGAAGCCGAGCAGTGCCGGATGCGCGATCCTGTCGCCGGGAAGATCAAGATGCTGGGCGCGCTCGTCGCGCATGCGCCAGTGCCCGCGCGCATCCAGCTTCAGCCAGCCGAAGCAGTGCGGCACATTCGGCCACTTGGCCATCGCTTGCCTGACGACGTCATCCATTGCTTATTTGCCTTCCAGAAAATGCAGCATGCGTTGCGGCAGCCAGCCCAGCTCGCCCGGCGGTGCGCCGGTAGGGAAGCCGACATGGCCGCCTTCGTCAGGATATTCCAGTTTGACGCAGGCGGCAGCGCTTTCCGGCAAATACTGCGGCGGCAGGAATGGATCGTTTTTGGCGTTGAGCACCAGTGTCGGCACCGTGATGTCGTGGAGGATGTGCTTGGCGCTGGCGCGGTCCCAATAGTCTTCGGTATTGCGGTAGCCATGGAGCGGCGCCGTGACGATGTTGTCGAAGGTGTAGAGGTCGCGGGCCTGCAGCAGCGCGTCGCGGCTGAACAGGCCGGGGAATTGATCCAGCTTGACCAGGCATTTGGGACGCATGGTGCGCAGGAACACATGTGAATAAATCCGGTTGAAACCATGCGCCAGCGCCGCGCCGCCGCCGGCCAGGTCGAGCGGCGCCGACACCGCGCACGCGGCGTCGATGAACTCGGCCTGGTGCTGCGATTCGCCGAGCCAGCGCAGCAGAGCGTTGGCGCCAAGCGAGACGCCGGTGGCGTAGAACTTGCCGGCGCCGATGGTCGCCCGATGCGTGACCAGGCGGCGCAATATCCAGTCAAGTTCGCTGCTGTCGCCGGAATGGTAAAAGCGCGGCGCCAGATTGATTTCACCCGAGCAGCCGCGGAAATGCGGCACCACGCCGGTCCAGCCGCGCGCAGCCACTGCCGCCATCAGGGCGCGGCAATAGTGGCTGTCGGAGGAACCTTCCAGTCCATGGAACAGTACCACCAGCGGTTGCCCTGGCTGGCCGTCGACGAAGTCGACATCGATAAAGTCGTCGTCGGGCGTGTTCCAGCGTTCACGCCGGAAATGCACCGGCGGCTTGGCGATGAAGGTCGACGGATAAATCGTTTGGAGGTTGCCGCCGGGAAGCCAGCGAGGCGCGATGTAGTGCATGGATGGAGAACAGTGGATGCGCCGCCGCAGGACGGGATGCCAAGCGGGCGGCGCAGAAAAAATATCAGTGCAGCATGGTCTCGGCGATCGGCTCCGACGGCGCCGGTCCCGGTGCGACCGAGGCGTGGTGCGTGACGATGCGCCAGCCTTGTGCGGTCTTCATGTAGACATTGGTGGCGATGACGTGCACGTCCGGCTGGCTGTTGTCGGGATGGTGGATGTCCTCGATCACGTTGTGCACGGCGGTGGTGATGGTGTGTGCCGCATGCAGCTGGCGCGGCTGGATGTGCAGGCCGCCGCGCGCGAGGATTTCTTCCCAGCTGTTGCGGATGGCGACATGGCCGACCAGGCGTGCTGCGCCGGGATGGATACAGACGATTTCCTCGTCGTCGGCCCACAGCGCCATCAGCGCATCGAGGTCGGCGCGGGACAGCGCATCGTAATACGCTGCTTCGATTTCATCGGGTGAACCATGTAACAGTTTGGCGCGCGGCATGTCTTCTCCAGGAGGAAAAAGCAAAGAGGACCAATCGTTTCCTGGTGGTCCTCTTTATTGGTGTTGCTACTGCTGGGCAGGCGGCGATCTCAGGCCTCAGTGCGCCTTGACGACGGCGCCCGGCTTGAGCTGGTATTGCGTGCCGCAGTACGGACACTTGGCGGCGCCGTGGTCGTCGAGCTCCAGGAACACGCGCGGGTGCGACGACCAGTGCGGCATGTTCGGATTGGGGCAGTGTGCCGGCAGGTCTTTGCCGTCGAGTTGAACTGGCTGGGTTTGTTGGACTTGGCTCATGGTGTTTCTCCGGTGCGATATTGCTTATTTAAATTAAACCAGTGTCAGCCAATGCTGATATTGGGGCGCCTTGCCCGACACGACGTCGAAGAACAAGGTTTGCAGTTTTTCCGTGATCGGACCGCGGCCGCCGTTGCCGATGGTGCGGTTGTCGAGTTCGCGGATGGGGGTGATTTCCGCGGCGGTGCCGGTGAAGAAGGCCTCGTCGCAGCAATACATTTCGTCGCGCGTGATGCGCTTTTCAATGACCTCGATGCCGAGGTCGCGCGCCATCGTCAGCACCGCATCGCGCGTGATGCCGTCGAGGCATGAGGCGAGGTCGGGCGTGTAGAGTTTGCCGTTCTTGACGATGAAGACGTTTTCGCCGGAGCCTTCCGAGACGTAACCGTCGGTATCCAGCAACAGCGCTTCGTCGTAACCGTCGGCCAGCGCTTCCTGGTTGGCCAGGATCGAATTGATGTAATAGCCGGAGGCCTTGGCGCGCACCAGCGAGACGTTGACGTGGTGGCGGCTGAACGACGAGGTCTTGACGCGGATGCCCTTGTTGATGCCGTCTTCGCCCAGATACGCGCCCCAGGTCCAGGCAGCGATGGCGACGTGGATCTTGTTGCCCTTGGCGGAGACGCCGAGCTTCTCCGAGCCGATCCAGATCAGCGGGCGGATGTAGCCGGACTCGAGTTTATTTTCGCGCACCACCTGGCGTTGCGCTTCGAAGATGGTGGCCTGGTCGAACGGCACTTCCATCTGGAAAATCTTGGCCGAATTGAACAGGCGCTGGGTGTGTTCCTTCAGGCGAAAAATCGTCGTGCCCTGCGGCGTCTTGTAGGCGCGCACGCCCTCGAACACGCCCATGCCGTAATGCAGCGTATGGGTCAGCACGTGGATGGTCGCATCGCGCCAGTCGATCAGTGCACCGTCTTTCCAGATTTTTCCGTCGCGGTCATCCATGGACATGGGAGGTCTCCGAAGGGGTTCAAGAGGCAAAGACCACATTTTAACGGAACAAGCGCGTAAAAAGTTTCATCTGTAAAATGTCTGGACTGCGTAAAAATGCCGTATTGCAAGTTCATCGCATTCAATAAAAGCGGACCAGGGCAAGAATGAATAAGGAGACAGACGCCGGGGACAGTCGACCTGACCCGGCAGTCAATGTAGCAACTGCGGCCGCACTCGCGGCGCGGCGCATCGAAAAGGAAGCGTTTCAGGAAGGCTGGCGCGCGAGCGCCTCGACCATTCCGGCCGTGGCCGCCTGGGGCGTGGTCTCGGGGATGGCGATGGTCAAGTCCGGCATGACCCTCTGGCAATCGCTGGCGATGACGCTGACGGTCTACGCCGGTTCCGCCCAGTTCGCGGTGCTGCCCTTGCTGGCGGCGCATACGCCGCTGATCGTGATCTTCCTGACGGCCATGATCGTCAATCTCCGTTTCGTCATTTTCTCCGCCGCTGTTGCGCCTCATTTTGCTCATCTGCCTTGGTACCGGCGGGTCTGGTACGGCTACTTCAACGGCGACATCTCGATGGGATTTTTTCCTCGCCGCTTTCCCGCGCACACGGTGCATCAGCCGGCCGGCAAAATCGGCTTTTTCGAGGCGATCTGCTATCCGGGCTGGTTTGCGTGGCAGATCGGCGCGATCGTCGGCATCCTGCTGGCCAGCCAGATCCCGGAAAGCTGGAACATCGGTTTCGCCGGCACGCTGGCGCTGATCGCCATCACGATTCCGATGATCATCAACCGCGCGGCGCTGGCGGGTGTGGTGGTCTCCGGTGCTGTCGCGGTGGCGGCAATCAGCCTGCCTTACCGGCTGGGCCTGTTGCTGGCGGTGGTGATCGGCATGGCCGCGGCAATGGTGGCCGACAAATTCATCGACAAGGAAAAAGAATGAACGCCTTCGACGTTTGGGTTTCTATAGTCTTGTTGGTTGTGTCGACATTGATCACGCGCAGCGGTTTTTTCCTGTTCGGCCATGCCGTCAAGTTGCCGCCCAAGCTCCAGCACGCGCTCGGTTATGCACCTGCGGCGGCGATGGCGGCGATCATCTTGCCGGACCTGGTGACGACGAATGGCGCGATTGACATCAACTGGGCCAATCCCAAATTGCTGGCCGGCATCGGCGGCGGCGTGTTTTTCTTGGTAACGCGACATCTTTTGGGGACGATTGTTGCCGGAATGGCACTATTTACCGTGCTGCGCCTGGCGCTGTAAGCCCTTCCCGGGAGGCCTCGGCCGCTTGCCGGGCCGATTACTGCGGGAGTGCAACGCCAAATATTGTCGAATGCCGCCGAATGCTGCATTCCTGTCTGAAAACCATGCTGGGAGCAGGGCGGGTAGAGTAAAATAACGCCTTTTTGCCCCACCTTAGATTCCGCGAAAAATGAAATTCAACCGACTCAGCGACCTCATCTCCTCCAACCAACTGCAAGGCAAGCGCGTTTTCATTCGCGCCGATCTGAACGTGCCGCAGGATGATGCAGGCAATATCACCGAAGATACGCGTATCCGCGCGTCGGTGCCGGCCATCCGCCAGGCGCGCGACGCCGGCGCGGCAGTGATGGTGACTTCGCACCTTGGCCGTCCGGTCGAGGGCGAATTCAAGCCGGAAGATTCGCTGGCGCCGGTCGCCAAACGCCTGTCGGAATTGCTGGGCGCAGAAGTCAAACTGGTCTCGAACTGGACCAAAGGCGTCGACGTCGCTCCCGGCCAGGTTGTCCTGCTGGAAAACTGCCGCCTCAACAAGGGCGAAAAGAAGAACAGCGACGAGCTGGCGCAAAAGATCGCCAAGCTGTGCGACGTTTATGTCAATGATGCTTTCGGCACTGCCCACCGCGCTGAAGCCACCACCTACGGTATTGCCAAATTTGCGCCGGTCGCTTGCGCCGGTCCGCTGCTGGCAGCTGAACTCGATGCGCTGGGCAAGGCCCTGAACCAGCCGGCGCGTCCGCTCGTGGCGATCGTCGCCGGCTCGAAAGTCTCCAGTAAATTGACTATCCTGAAAGCACTGGCCGACAAGGTCGACAACCTGATCGTCGGCGGCGGCATTGCCAACACCTTCATGCTGGCGTCCGGCCTGAAGATCGGCAAGTCGCTGGCCGAAGCCGATCTGGTCGAGGAAGCCAAGGCCATCATCGACATGATGGCCAAGCGCGGCGCATCGGTGCCGATCCCGGTCGACGTGGTGTGCGGCAAGGAGTTTTCGCCGACTGCGGTGGCGACCGTCAAGGACGCCAAGGATGTAGCCGACGACGACATGATTTTCGACATCGGTCCGAAGACCGCCGCAACGCTGGCGGCGCAGCTGGCCAAGGCCGGCACCATCGTCTGGAACGGTCCGGTCGGTGTGTTTGAATTCGACCAGTTCGGCGGCGGCACCAAGGCATTGGCGCAGGCGATTGCGGATTCGGACGGTTTTTCGATTGCGGGCGGCGGCGATACGCTGGCGGCAATCGCCAAATACGGCATTACCGACAAGGTCGGCTATATTTCGACCGGCGGCGGCGCTTTCCTGGAATTCCTCGAAGGCAAGACCTTGCCAGCCGTGGAAATCCTGATGCAGCGCGCCCAATAAAAGAACAACAGCTTTACCACCAGAGAAAGATTTTCATGCAAAGAGCCACCAAGATTGTTGCCACCATCGGCCCCGCTTCCAGCGACAGAGACACGCTGACGCGCATGATCAAGGCGGGCGTTAATGTGGTGCGCCTGAACTTCTCTCACGGCAAGGCGCAGGACCATATCGACCGCGCCGTGCTGGTGCGCGAAGTGGCCGACGCCTGTGGCGTCAAGGTCGCCATCATGGCCGACCTGCAAGGTCCGAAGATCCGCGTCGGCAAGTTTGAAAACGGCAAAATCAATCTCGAAAACGGCGACAAGTTCATCCTCGACGCCGACTGCGCCATGGGCAACCAGGAGCGTGTCGGCCTCGACTACAAGGCATTGCCGCGTGACCTCAGGGGCGACGACGTGCTGCTGCTCAACGACGGTCTGATCGTGCTGGTGGTCGAGCGTGTGTTGGGCAATGAGATCCACACCGTCGTCAAGATCGGCGGCGAGCTGTCCAACAACAAGGGCATCAACCGCCAGGGTGGCGGTTTGTCGGCACCGGCGCTGACGGCCAAGGACATGGACGACATCAAGACGGCGATGAGCTTCCAGGCCGATTACGTCGCCGTGTCGTTCCCCAAGAATGCCACCGACATGGAAATGGCGCGCCAGCTCGGCAACGTCGCCGGCGAGCCGTTCGGCCACAAGCCGCTGATGATCGCCAAGATCGAACGCGCTGAAGCGATCCCATTGCTGCAGGAAATCCTCGACGCCTCCGACGGCATCATGGTGGCGCGCGGCGACCTGGCCGTGGAAGTCGGCAACGCCGCCGTACCGGGTCTGCAAAAGCGCATGATCAAGATGGCGCGCGCCTCCAACAAGCTGACCATCACCGCCACCCAGATGATGGAGTCGATGATCGTCAACGCCGTGCCGACGCGCGCGGAAGTGTCCGACGTCGCCAACGCCGTCCTGGACGGCACCGACGCCGTGATGACCTCGGCCGAAACCGCTTCGGGCAAGTATCCGGTGGAAACCGTCGAAGCCATGTCGGCCATCTGCCTGGCCGCGGAAAAATCCGAAGACTGCAAGCTCGACGCCGACTTCCTGAATCTGCAATTCACTCGCGTCGACCAGTCGATCGCGTACGGCGCGCTGTTCACCGCGCATCATCTGCGCGTGAAGGCGATTGCCGCGCTGACCGAGTCCGGTTCCACCGCCTTGTGGATGAGCCGGCACAACATTGATGTCCCTATTTTTGCCATCACCCCCAACGTCGCGACGCGCCAGAAGGCCGCGCTGTTCCGCAACGTGCGTACGTTCGAACTGGCGCAGTCCACCGACACCGAAGTGGTGTTGAAGGCCGTGCAGGACTTGCTGCTGGAGCAAGGCGTCGTGCAAAAGGGTGATTTGATCGTCGTGACCTGGGGTGAGCCGATTGGACAAGTCGGCGGCACCAATGCCCTGAAGATTCTCAGGGTCGGCGAGTACTGATTTTTATCGTTCTGGAGTTTTATCATGCCTCTCGTATCCATGCGTCAATTGCTGGACCACGCCGCCGAAAACGGCTACGGTCTGCCAGCGTTCAACGTCAACAATCTGGAGCAAGTCACTGCGATCATGCAGGCTGCCGACGAAGTTGGCGCGCCAGTCATCATGCAAGCCTCCGCCGGTGCACGTAAATACGCCGGTGAGGCGTTCCTGCGCCACCTGATCGAAGCCGCAGTCGAAGCCTATCCGCACATCCCCGTCGTCATGCACCAGGATCACGGCCAGTCGCCGGCGGTCTGCATGGCCGCGATCAAGTCGGGCTTCACTTCGGTGATGATGGACGGTTCGCTGATGGAAGACGGCAAGTCCGTCGCCAGCTACGAATACAACGTCGAAGTGTCGCGCAAGGTGGTCGAGTTCTCGCACGCCATCGGCGTCACGGTGGAAGCCGAACTGGGCGTGCTCGGTTCGCTGGAAACCATGATGGGCGACAAGGAAGACGGTCACGGCGCCGACGGCAAGATGACGCGTGAACAGTTGCTGACCGACGTCGCGCAAGCCGCCGACTTCGTCAAGCAAACGCAATGCGACGCACTGGCCATCGCCATCGGCACCTCGCACGGCGCTTACAAGTTTTCGCGCAAGCCGACCGGCGACATCCTCGCCATCGACCGCATCAAGGAAATCCACGCGCGCATTCCGAACACCCATCTGGTGATGCACGGTTCGTCTTCGGTTCCGCAAGAACTGCTGGCTGAAATCCGCGAGTTCGGCGGCGACATGAAGGAAACCTATGGCGTGCCGGTGGAAGAGATCCAGGAAGGCATCAAGCACGGCGTGCGCAAGATCAACATCGACACCGACATCCGTCTGGCGATGACTGGCGCGATCCGTCGCTACCTGATGGAAAATCCAGGCAAGTTCGATCCGCGCGATTACCTCAAGCCTGCCCGCGAAGCTGCGAAGCTGGTGTGCAAGGCGCGCTACCTGTCGTTCGGCTGCGAAGGCCAGGCCGGCAAGATCAAGGCGATCCCGCTGGAAAAGATTGCAGAGAAATACAAGAAGGGCGAGCTCTCCCAGATCGTGCAATAAGCAGCAAGCGATCAGCGAGCGAACCAAGCGACCGGGACTGGCAACAGCAGTCCCGGTTTTTTGACTTTAAAGGTGGGTAGAAAAACGGCGTTTTCGCCGTTCCAGGGTAACCCCGAATCCCAGAGCTTCAACCCACGGAATGACCGGAATCAACATGACCAGCCTCTACAAAACTTCCATCACTTCACTGCCCCTGCTGGGCAACGGCAAGGTGCGCGACAACTACGCCGTCGGCGACGACAAGTTGCTGATCGTGACGACCGACCGCCTGTCGGCTTTCGACGTCATCATGAACGAACCGATTCCGGGCAAGGGCAAAGTGTTGAACCAGATGTCGGATTTCTGGTTCGAGAAGCTGGGCGACATCGTGCCGAATCACCTGACCGGCATCGCTCCGGAAACCGTGGTTGCCGCCAATGAGGTCGAACAGGTGCGTGGCCGCGCCGTCGTCGCCAAACGCTTGAAACCGATCCTGGTGGAAGCCGTGGTGCGCGGCTACATCATCGGGTCCGGCTGGAAGGATTATCAGGATACCGGTTCGATCTGCGGCATCAAATTGCCGGAAGGCCTGCAACAGGCCGCCAAGCTGGCGGAGCCGATCTTCACGCCGGCCGCCAAGGCCGACCTCGGCGAGCACGACGAAAACATCAGCTTCGCCGACATGGAACAACGCATCGGCAGCGAACTGGCCAACAAGATGCGCGACATCAGCATCAAGCTGTACAAAACAGCCGCCGACTATGCAGCGACGCGCGGCATCATCATCGCCGACACCAAGTTTGAATTTGGTCTCGACGACAACGGCGTGCTGCACCTGATGGACGAAGTGCTGACCGCCGACTCGTCGCGCTTCTGGCCTGCCGACAGCTACAAGGTCGGCATCTCGCCACCATCGTTCGACAAGCAGTTCGTGCGCGACTATCTGGAAACCGTCGACGGCTGGAAGAAGACGCCACCTGCGCCTGCGCTGCCTGCCGAAGTGATTGAGAAGACCGGCGCCAAGTACCGTGAAGCGCTGGAACGCCTGACCGGCAATGCCCTGAAGGACTGATGATGAGCGAGAACAACGCACAAGCGCCGGTCGTCGGCGTGGTCATGGGATCGTCGTCCGACTGGGACGTGATGCAGCACGCCGTGGCCATCCTGAAGGAATTCGGCATCCCGCACGAGGCGCAAGTCGTCTCCGCGCATCGCATGCCGGACCAGATGTTCGATTACGCTGAGAACGCGCGTGCGCGCGGCTTGCGCGCCATCATCGCCGGCGCCGGCGGCGCCGCGCATTTGCCGGGCATGATCGCGGCCAAGACCATCGTGCCGGTGCTGGGTGTGCCGGTGCCGTCGAAGTATCTGCGCGGCGAAGATTCGCTGCTGTCCATCGTGCAAATGCCCAAGGGCATTCCGGTCGCAACGTATGCCATCGGCGAAGCCGGCGCCGCCAATGCCGCCTTGTCGGCCATCGCCATGCTGGCGACCACCGACGATGCCCTGGCTGCGAAGCTGGAAGCCTTCCGCGTCAAGCAAACGCAAGTTGCCCTGGATATGAAGTTGCCGTTATGAGTCAGAAGCAGTCCCCGTTGAATACCGTTTCGATCCCCACCACGACCCCGGCCACCTGGCTGGGGGTGATGGGCGGCGGCCAGCTCGGCCGCATGTTTGCCCACGCCGCACAGGCAATGGGCTTCAAGGTCGCCGTTCTGGAGCAGGAGGAAGATTGTCCGGCCGGACAAGTTGCCGATCGCCTGATCCGTACCTCGTATATCGATCCCAAGGGTTTGGAAGAACTGGCGTCGCTGTGCGGCGCGGTCACCACCGAGTTTGAAAACGTCTCCGCCGACAGCCTTGCCGCGTTGGCCGCAAAAACCTATGTCGCGCCATCTGCAGCCGGTGTGTCGATTGCGCAGGACCGCATCGCCGAAAAACGTTTCTTCGTCGACTGCAGCGCCAGTTCCGGCGTGCAGCCTGCGCCGCACAAGGTGATCGCTTCCGAAGCGGATATCGATGCGATCCCCGCCGATTTGCTGCCGGGGATTCTGAAGACCGTACGCATGGGGTATGACGGCAAGGGCCAGGTGCGCGTGCGCAGCATCGCCGATGTCAAGGCAGCGTTCGCCGACATGAAGGGCGTGACCTGCCTGCTGGAAAAAATGCTGCCGCTGGCCTACGAGGTCTCGGTATTGGTGGCGCGCGGCGCCGACGGCGCTGCCGTGGTGTATCCGATTGCCGAGAACGTTCATCGCGACGGCATTTTGTTTACCACCACTGTGCCATCGGATCATGTCTCTGACGCTGTTGCAAAGAAGGCGCAGGACGCCGCATTGGCGATCATTGCCAAGCTCGATTATGTCGGCGTGCTGTGCATAGAATTTTTCGTGCTGACGGACGGTTCGCTGGTCGTCAACGAGATGGCGCCGCGCCCGCACAACAGCGGTCATTACACCATTGACGCCTGCATCACCAGCCAGTTCGAACAACAGGCGCGCGCTATGGCGCGTTTGCCGCTGGGCGACGTGCGCCAGCATTCTCCGGCGGTCATGTTGAACATCCTCGGCGATGTCTGGTACGAAGGCGACAGCGACAGCATGCGGGAACCGGCTTGGGACAAGATCCTTGCGCTGCCGGGCGCGCATTTGCATCTGTATGGCAAAGCGCATGCGCGCCGCGCACGCAAGATGGGACACGTCACCTTTGTCGGGCCGACCATGGAACAGGCGCAGGCGCAACTGGTTGCCGCCTGCGTCATTCTCGGCATCGCGCCGTAAGGACTTTGCAATGATGACGATCGACATGGATGCGGTGCGGCTCGCCGCACGCAAGCTGGAGGCCGGCAAGCTGGTGGCATTTCCTACCGAGACTGTCTACGGTCTCGGCGGCGACGCAGAGAATGCCGCGGCGATTGCCGACATCTATGCCGCCAAAGGTCGTCCTGCCAATCATCCGGTCATTGTTCACGTCGCGCCTGAAGCAGACATTTCGTACTGGGCCGCCGACGTGCCAACGCAGGCCCACGCATTGATCGAGGCATTCTGGCCCGGTCCGCTGACGCTGATTCTCAAGCGCGCCGCGCATGTTCCGGCAGCCGCTTCCGGCGGTCAGGATTCGATCGGTGTACGCTGTCCGTCGCATCCGGTTGCGCAGGCTTTGTTGCGTGAATTCAAGGGCGGCAAGGGCGGCGTCGCAGGTCCCTCAGCCAACAAATTTGGTCACGTGAGTCCGACCACGGCGCAACATGTGCGCGAAGAATTCAGCGAAGCCGACAGCCTGCTTGATTACGTCCTGGACGGCGGCCAAAGTGAAGTCGGCATCGAATCAACCATTGTCGATCTGTCGCGTGTGGAAACACATGGCGCCGTCTTGCTGCGCCCCGGCCAGATCAGCGTCGACCAGATTGCTGCAGTGCTGGGTGTCGCGCCACGCGCTCCCGATGCAGCTGCGCCGCGCGCCTCGGGTACGCTCGATGCGCACTACGCGCCACATACGCCGGTCGCCCAGGTGGCGCCGGAACAACTCGCCGGCGTGCTGCAACAGCTCGCTGCGGGCGGTTACAAAACAGCGTTGATTTATCGCACCGCCGCAATGTCGGCGCACGCTTCGGTGGCCATGCCGGCGGATGCTGATCGCTATGCTCATGATCTTTATGCTGCGCTGCGAGATATGGATCACGAAGCCGCTGACGTCATCGTGGTGGAGTCGTTGCCGCAGGCTGCGGAATGGCAAGGCATCAATGATCGGCTGCGTCGCGCAGCCTTCGATTCGAGCGGAATCCTGTCGCGTTTATTGGCGACCTGACGTTCTTTTTCTCACTTCTTCCGCACGGTTTTTGGCAGGGAAATTATTTCCAGTTGCCAAAAAAATACACGTCTATACAAAGCGAATTAAAGCTGGCATAGTATCGCAAAAGAATAGCACGCGCGTTCTTTTTGTCAGGCGAGTGTAAGGCGGGAGGGCAATCGTTCCCAATGTGCATTCAACAAGAACAGGCGACGAACAACGTTGCCGTCACTTCCGAACCATAGTCGGAATAATTTATAAAACAGGGCGCAGCCCTTCACATTTGGAGACGACACATGAAGCAACAATTTTCCCTTTTGCCCAAAATCGCTGCGCTGTCCATCGCTGCCGCTTTCGCTGCGCCAGCAATGGCACAAACCGCCGGCAGCAACATCGTCAATCTGGGATGGTTCCATCTGGCGCCGCAGGATTCGAGCGAAACGCTGCGTGTCAACAGCCCAATCCAGACTACCCTGCCGGGCAGCGGCGCGTCGGTCGGCAATGCGGATACCTTGGGCGTAGCATTCACGCATTTCTTCACCGATAACTTTGCGGTGACGACAGACGTCGGTATTCCGCCAACCTTCAAGCTGACCGGCACCGGAACGCTGGCAAGCGCAGGTGAATTGGGCAAGGCCAAGCAATGGAGCCCGGCGATCATCGCGAAATGGTATTTCGGCGACGGCACCAGCAAGTTCCGTCCGTTCGTGGGCGCAGGTGTGTCGTATGTGTGGTACTCGGACGTCGAGCTGACCAGTCAGTTCCAGGGCGCGTTGGCGAGCCGCTTCTCAAGTGGTGCGACTACTTCTGGCAAATCCACTGCAGATCTGAGCTCCTCCCTGGCGCCGGTGTTGAACGTGGGCGCAACCTACAACTTCGATCAAAACTGGTCGCTGGGTTTCTCGGTCGCGTACATCCCGCTCAAGACCAAGGCCGACATCACAACTACACTGCCAACCGGCACGCAGTTCAAGTCGTCCACAAGTCTGACGCTGAATCCTATCGTGACCTTCCTGTCGGTCGGTTACAAGTTCTGATTCCTGTATGCAGAAATAAAAAAGCGCCTTCGGGCGCTTTTTTATTTGCGTAAGCAGTTCAGCTTTCACATCTCATCGGTCTTCACAAATCGACCGTCATGGAAGACCAGCGCAGCTTGCGGAGTGACTTCGCAATGTTCCACCTCGCCCACGAAAATGACATGATCGCCTTCCGGATAGCGGCTGCGGTTATGGCATTCGAACCAGGCAGAGACACCTTTGAGCACAGGCTGGCCGGTGCGCGACAAGGTATATTCAACGCCGTCAAAACGGTCTACTGACTTGCGCGAAAACTGTTCCGCCAGCGCAGTTTGCTCAGCGCCCAGGATATTGATCACGTAATGCGAATTACCGGAGAAAACCGGCATGCTGCTGGCTTGTTCGGACAGGCTCCACAGCACCAGCGGCGGCGACAGCGACACTGAATTGAACGAGCTCGCGGTCAGTCCCAGCAAGGTGCCATCGTCCAGGCGCGTGGTGATGACGGTGACGCCGGTTGCGAACTGGGACAATGCCTTGCGGAAATGAGCGGCGTCAAAAGCGCGCGTGGTGGCGCGCGGGGAGCGAGAATGCATCTAAGGCCTGTGGAAACGTTCTGACAAGTAGGACATTATGCCCAAAAAAACACCGGACGTAACCCAAGGCCTCCTTGGGACAAGCCTGGGGTATTTTCTGAATGTAACTTTTAGGTACGTTAAATTGTTGAATTTTGATGCATCTGCAGATGCTGAAAAATGTCTGGCTGGAAGCCCCGGCGTCAGCGCCCATTTCGCCGACGCTAGGTTTTTGTCCGCGAGCAATGGTATAAACGTAGCTATGCGGGCATGAATTGCAAAGCACGTGCCGCAAGATCCATTTGAATCCAGACGCAGGAGCGATCGTGAGTACTTCAACTGAAACAGCAGTTCTTGGCGGCGGGTGTTTTTGGTGCCTTGAAGCCGTGTACCAGCAGCTCAAGGGCGTGCAGCACGTGGAGTCCGGCTACACCGGCGGCCACGTAGAGAATCCGACTTATGAGCAGGTCTGCAATGGTGATACCGGCCATGCAGAGGTGGTGAAGCTGAGCTTCGATCCGGCGCTCATCAGCTTCCGGGAAATTCTGGAAGTCTTCTTTACCATCCACGATCCCACTACGTTGAATCGACAGGGCAACGACGTCGGTACGCAGTATCGCTCGGTGATTTACTACGATTCGCCGGAGCAGCAGGATACTGCCAAGCACATCATTGCAGAGATGGCGCTGGTTTGGGATGCACCGCTCGTGACAGAACTGAGTCCGGTGGAAAAATATTACAAGGCCGAGGACTACCACCAGAATTACTTCCAGCAGCATCCTTTTCAGGGATATTGTGCTTTTGTGGTGGCGCCGAAGCTGGCAAAATTTCGGCAGGTGTTCGCAGAGAAGAGCAAGGGCGAATAAATCCTGGCCGGGAATTGGCCAAGGATACGCAGCAAAAAAGCAGCCGGCCTTAGCGCCGGCTGTTTTCATTGGAACAATTGCGTCGCTACGGCTGAGCGTCGTAGATATAACGTCGCGATTGCGGTAATGCGTCGGCAGGGCGATTCGCTTTGCCGCACACGACCTGATAGAGAGAGATCCAGTCCTTGTCGAAGCAATGCGCACTGCCGGCAAGATACACGCGCCAGATGCGATAGCGTTTTTCGTCGGTCAGCTTCTTGATTTCCTCTGCGCGCGCTTCAAAGTTGTCGGCCCAGATGGCGCAGGTCCTGGCATAGTGACGGCGCAGGTTTTCAACGTCGAAAACTTCCAGCCCGCCTTGTTGCATGGTCTTTAGCACCAGGCTGACATGCGGCAATTCCCCGGCGGGGAACACATATTTGTCGACGAATTCACCACCGCCATACGGGGACTCGCCATTCTCGATGTCCGTGCTGGTGATGCCGTGGTTCATCACCAGGCCGTCATCGGCGAGCAGCGAGTTCACATGTGCAAAGTACATCGGCAGGTTCTTCAGGCCGACGTGTTCGAACATGCCTACACTGGTGATGCGGTCGAAGGTGCCGGTGACGTCGCGATAATCCTGCAGCCGGATTTCGATGCGGTCGCTCAGGCCGGCTTTTTCGACACGCTCCTTGGCCAGCGCATACTGGTTTTCGGACAAGGTGACGCCGACGCAGCGCGCGCCGAATTTCTGCGCCGCGCGCAGCACCAGCGCTCCCCAGCCGCAGCCGATGTCGAGCAGCCGGTCGCCGGGACGTACCTTGATTTTGGTCAGGATGTGATCGATCTTCTTGATCTGTGCGGTCGCCAGGTCTTCATCGCCGTTCTCGAAGTAGGCGCAGGAGTACACCATGTTTTCGTCCAGAAAGAGTTTGTAGAACTCGTTCGAGACGTCATAGTGGTAGCGAATCGCTTCGGCGTCCTTTTCCTTGCTGTGGCGCACCGTGCGGACGATACGGGCAAGCTTGCCTTCGGCTTTCAGGGTTTTGGCGGCGAGCAGATTGGCGACATTGATGATGCTGGCGACGGGGCCGTCAACGTCAATCTTGCCTTCGACGTAGGCTTCTCCCAGATTGGAGAGCGAAGGGCGGAACAGGTAAGGCAGGGCGGACACGTGCGGCACGCGCAAGGTGACTTGCGGTGCGTTGTCGCTGAAATCGAATTGGCTGCCGTTCCATAACTCAAGGCGCAACGGCAATGCCGTTGCGTGTCGTACGTTGTCGACCCAAGCTGCTAGCTTCTTTTCCCAAAACACGATAATTCCCTCCGTGCGAGTAATGATGCTGTAGCGCGGCCCTTTCCGATGGCGTCGTCAACAAAGACGGGCTAGGGCTGCAGGCGTTGCCGGCTCCACGTACCGTCTGCTCCGCGCGTATAGACAACGCGGTCATGCAGGCGAGATGGCCGACCTTGCCAGAATTCGATTTTTTCCGGTATCACGCGGTAACCGCCCCAATGCGCGGGGCGAACCGGATGCGCTCCGTATTTTTGTTCCACTGCAGTGAACTGCGTTTCCAGCGTTTCGCGCTTGTCGACCGGCGCGCTTTGCTCGGAAGCGATGGCGCCCAGTTGGCTGCGTAGCGGACGGCTGAAAAAATAGGCGTCGCTTTCGGCCGCGGCGACCTGCTCTATCCTTCCTTCGATACGAACCTGGCGTTCTAGTTCTACCCAATGGAACAATAAGGCGACATAAGGATGTTCCTCGATGTCGCGTCCCTTGCGGCTGTGATAGTTGGTGAACCAGGTAAAACCGGCGGCGTCGACCTGCTTGAGCAGCACAATGCGCGATGACGGCCGACCGTCGGCGCCGACGGTGGCTACGCTCATGGCATTGGGCTCGGGGAGTTCCGCTTTCAGCGCCTCATCGAACCATGTTGAAAATTGAACAACAGGATCGGTGGCGACGTCGTTTTCCGACAAACTGGCGCGGCTGTAATCCTTGCGAAGATCTGCTATCGACATCGTTGCTTTATCCTAAATAGGTACCGCGGGAACTGCGCTAGAGTAGCGCGTTTTCAAAAAACTTGCACTTGGGCAGCGCCTTCCATCACCCCCGCGAGGCGGGCGGAAGGGCGTTTTCAGGCCTGTGTCCATTATGCGCGGGAGTGCGGATGCAACTTATGATATGGAACAAAAAAAGGCCGATGCGCATGACACGCATCGGCCTTTCCGGAAGGGAGGCGGATCAGTTGGACTTGATCGCTTCGACCTGGATCGCCAGCTTGACTTCCGGTGCGAACGGCGGCACGGCGTAGTTGATGCCGAAGTCGGTGCGGTTGAAGGTTCCCGATGCGTCGGCGCCGCAGACTTCGCGCTTGAGCATCGGATGCTGGATGCAAGTGAACTTGTTGATCTTCAGTTGCACCGGCTTGGTCACGCCATGCAAAGTCAGCTCGCCGTCGACGGCAACCGGCTTGTCGCCGTCGAACTTGATCGACGTGCCCTTGTACGTGGCGGTCGGGAATTTCTGCACGTCGAACACATCGGCGCTCTTGACGTGGTCATTGAGCTTGGCGTGACCGAAATCGACTGACGATGCGTCGATGGTGATGTCCAGCGAGCCGGTCTTGGCCGCGCGATCCAGCGTCACGGTGCCGGAAGTCTTGGTGAACTTGCCGCGCCATACGGAAATGCCCATGTGATCCGCTTCAAAGCTTGGATAGGTATGGCTTGGATCGATGGTGTAGGTATCGGCGGCGAAAGCCGTGACGGATGTCGCCGCCAGCAGGGAAATCAGGGCGAATTTCAGTTTCATGGTGAATCCTTTTCAATGAGCAGTGGGGTGTCGAAACGCTTTGTTATAAGTAAGTCTTAAGGTGTGGTGACGACGTGGAACTTGATCGTCACTTCGTCGGCGACCATGCCGGTGTCTTTCCATTCGCCTTCGCCGATGTTGAACGCCAGGCGCTTGATCGGCAAGGCGCCGTCAAACGTCTGGCCGCTGCCTTCTTTCTTGACCGTCAGCGGGAAGTGCACGTCCGCAGTCTTGCCCTTGATGGTCAGTTTGCCGGCGACGTCATACTTGGTGCCGGCCGGTGCGCCCGCAGTCGGCTTGATCGAGCTGGCGACGAAGGTGGCCTTGGGGAATTGCGCGGCGTTGAACCATTCCTTCTTCAGCACTTCCTTGTTGTACTCAGCCTCGCCCAGGTCGAAGCTGGCGATGTCGATGTCCACGCTGGCTTTGGCGGCGTCGGGTTTGGCGCTGTCGAAATCGATCTGCGCGACGAATTTCTTGAATTTTGCTTCGACCGGCACGTTCAGTTGCTTGAAGACGGCGCCGACCGTGCTTTTGGCAGTGTCGACTTTGAGCGGGGCTGCAATGGCAGCGGAGGAGGCGGCCAGGCCGAAGACGGCGATGCCGCCGAGCATGGCATGGACCAATGTAGTACGCAGAGTCATGAAATTTCCTCGGGAAAGATGATCAGGGCAGGATACGTCTGAGCACACCGTCGCGATCGATGAATTGATGCTTCAGTGCGGCCAGCACATGCAGGCAGAAAGCGGCTAGCAAAGTCATGTTCAGCCAGTAGTGCATCAGCTTGAGCAAGGGTTTGAGTTCGGGATTCGGATCGATGATCACCGGCAGCGGCAGCACGCCGAGATAGACCACGGGAATGCCGGCGGCAAGGCTGTACAGATAGCCGGAAACCGGAATCGCGAAAATCAGGATATACAGCAGGAAATGCAGCGCATGCGCGGCGCCTTGCTGCCAGCGCGGCATCTGCGCCGGGTATGCCGGCGCTGCATGCGTCAGGCGCCAGAGCAGGCGCAGGCAAGCCAGAGCGAGTACGGTCACGCCCAGCCACTTATGCCAGGAAAAATATTTGAGCTTGGTCGGCGTCAGGCCGGGAATGTCGGTCATCGTCACGCCGAGCGCGAAGGCGGCGATGATCAGCAGAGCAATGAGCCAGTGCAACAGGATGGCGGGTTTTGTGTAGCGTTCCATGGCGATTGCTGGTGGAGTATCAGGTTGTGCAGCGGGTTGTTCTGCATCGTACCGGCATTGGCGCGACCGCGTGCCGAGTCTGATCTCGCGCAGTCGGGAGGTGCCGGTAGGGTAACTCAACAGAATAAGGTGTTTTCATCGGCGGCAATAGATAGGCAGATTTGATTTCACTCATCCATTGATGTTGTGAATGAAGCTGATTACCGCGCAATTTGAGTGGACCGGGCGGCTTTGGTTTCCGCCCGATCGTTGCAATGATCAAATATTTTTGGCCAGTGCGATCGCTTCGCCGATGTAATTCGCAGGCGTCATCGCCAGCAAATGGTCCTTGGCGTTTTGCGGAATGGCCAAGCCGTTGATGAAGTCGCGCAGCGCATCCTTGGAAATGCCTTTGCCGCGGGTCAGCTCTTTCAACTGCTCGTACGGATTTGCGATGCCGTAACGGCGCATCACGGTTTGCACCGGCTCGGCCAGTACTTCCCAGGTGGTGTCCAGATCGGCAGCCAGGCGTGTCGGATTGACTTCCAGTTTGTTCAGGCCGCGCAGGCAGCTGTCATAGGCCAGCACCGCATAGCCGAATGCCACGCCGATGTTGCGCAGCACGGTCGAGTCGGTCAGGTCGCGCTGCCAGCGCGAGACCGGCAGTTTTTCCGACAGGTGCTTGAGCACGGCGTTGGCCATGCCGAGGTTGCCTTCGGAATTCTCGAAGTCGATCGGATTGACCTTGTGCGGCATGGTCGAAGAGCCGATTTCACCGGCCTTGGTGCGCTGCTTGAAATAACCCAGCGAGATGTAGCCCCAGATGTCACGGTTCAGATCCAGCAGGATGGTGTTGGCGCGCGCCACGGCGTCGAACAGTTCGGCCATGTAGTCGTGCGGTTCGATCTGGATGGTGTACGGATTGAACACCAGGCCCAGGCGCTGTTCGATGACGTTCTTGGAGAACGCCGCCCAGTCGGTTTCCGGATAGGCGGACAGGTGGGCGTTGTAATTGCCGACAGCACCGTTCATCTTGCCAAGGATCTCGACGGCGGCGATGCGTTTGACGGCGCGCTGCAGGCGGGCGACGACGTTGGCGATTTCTTTGCCCAGCGTGGTCGGGCTCGCCGGCTGGCCGTGGGTGCGCGACATCATCGGCACGGCGGCGTGTTCATGCGCCAGTTCGGTCAGCTTGGCGATCAGGCCTTGCAATGCCGGCAACACGACGGTGTCGCGCGCGGACTTGAGCATCATGCCGTGCGAGGTGTTGTTGATGTCTTCGGAGGTGCAGGCGAAATGGATGAATTCGGAGGCGGCGACCAGTTCCGGTACATCTGCGACCTTTTCCTTGAGCCAGTATTCGACCGCCTTGACGTCATGGTTGGTGACGGCTTCGATCTCCTTGATGCGGGCGGCGTCGGCTTCGGTGAAGTCGGCGGCCAGCTTGTCCAGCAGCGCGGTGGCGTTGGCGGAGAAAGGCTTGATCTCGGCAAAACCGGCAGCCGACAAAGCTTGCAGCCAGGCAATTTCCACTTTCACCCGATGATGCATGAAACCTGCTTCGGACAGGATGGGACGCAGCTTGTCGGTTTTTGCGGCGTAACGGCCGTCGAGCGGGGAGAGGGCGGAAAGTGCGGAAAGGGACATGATGATATGCGGATGAAAAGACGTTGAAAATAAGATGCGCAGGGCTCGCAATGCGTGCTGTCTTGGTCCGGCGGCGCTGCGGACCTGCGTTGACTCGCGATTTTACCATTGCCCGGGCCCGTAATCCGGAACGTTGCCGCTTGTCCTCCGGACGGCCGTCTCAGGCGTTGATGGTCAATCCCCGATGCTATAATCGGGCCGGATTATTACAAGAAATGTTATGAAACTGATCGCCTCGCTGGTAAGCCCTTACGCTCGCAAAGTCCGCATTGTCATGGCGGAAAAAAAGATCGATTTCGAATTGGTGCTGGAAGACGTATGGAGTGAGACCACCACGATCCAGCAATTCAATCCCCTCGGCAAAGTACCGTGTCTGATGATGGACGATGGTGGCGCCATGTTCGATTCGCGCGTGATTTCCGAATACCTCGATATTCTGACGCCGGTTGGCAAGTTGATGCCGACCAGCGGTCGCGAGCGCGCCGAAGTCAAATGCTGGGAGGCGTTGGCCGATGGCTTGCTCGAAGCCGCCATCCTGGTTCGTCTTGAAAAGAAGCGCCCGACACGCCAGCAAAGTCCGGAATGGATCAAGCGGCAATGGAGCAAGGTCGAAGCCGGCCTGAAGGCAATGTCGGTGGGTCTGGGTGAAAAGAATTATTGCGTCGGCAATCACTACACTCTGGCGGACGTCTCCGTCGGCTGTGCGTTGGGATGGCTGGAGTTTCGTTTCCCGGAAACCAAATGGAAAGACAACTATCCGGAATTGCTGCGCCTGTACGAGAAGCTGTCGGAACGTCAGTCGTTCAGGGATACCTTCCCGCAGTAAGAGTGGTGTCTCTGCGTGTCAATGCAGATCACGGCGTCTCAGGAAAAAAAAGCGCAACCCCGGAAGGTTGCGCTTTTTTTACGCCCTCGCCCGAGAGCGTCGGCTCTCGAAGCAGGATTGGTTCTTTACTCTGCGATGATCTGCGTTTGCAGGTAGTTCTGGATGCCGATCTTGTCGATGATATCGAGCTGGGTTTCGAGCCAGTCAATATGTTCTTCGGTATCGTCGAGAATCATCTGGAACAGTTCTCGCGAGACATAATCGCCATGCTGTTCGCAAGTGGCAATGCCTTCCTTGACGGTCTTGTGCGCAGCTTTTTCCAGGTTCAGGTCACATTGCAGCATCTCGGGCGTATTCTCGCCGATCATCAGCTTGTGCAAGGCCTGCAGGTTCGGCAAACCGTCCAGCATCAGGATGCGGTCGATCAGCTTGTCGGCGTGTTTCATTTCACCGATGGATTCTGCGTATTCTTTCTTTGCAATTTTTTCAAAGCCCCAATGCTTGTACATGCGGGCATGCAAAAAATACTGGTTGATCGCTGTCAGTTCGTTGGTTAACTGAGCATTGAGCAGTTTGATGACCGCTGGATCGCCTTTCATAGGTACCTCTGAGAATAGGGTGGGAAGAAGATCGGCTGGCGGGGTGGATAAGCAATCCGGCGCACATGAAGCTCAGCCGTGTGAACGGACGCATCATAGCGCAGCGGGTTACAGACTTCACCTTAAATTAGCGCGAATCATTCTTACTTTATTTCTATCGCGCAATGAGATTTGTTCCTGGCCTGCAAAAACAAAGCCCCCGCCGGCGAGGGTGGGGGCTTTGCTGGCAGCGAAACGGCAGAGACTTATTTCGCTTGCGGGTCGGTGACGAAGCCGATCTTGGACAGGCCGCCCGACTGGGCCGCCGCCATCACTTGCGCGACTTTTTCGTATTGCGTTGTGCGTTCAGCGCGCAGATGCAATTCGGGTTGCGGTTGCTTCTTGGCGGCTTCGGCGATACGTGCAGTCAATTGCTCGCTGTCGATCGCTTCTTCATTCCAAAACACCTTGCCGGAAGCATCGATCGACAGGCTGATGTTTTGCGGTTTCGGCTCATCCGGCTGGTTGGTGGCGCGCGGCAAATCGATCTTCACCGCATGATTCATGACCGGGATGGTGATGATGAAAATAATCAGCAGCACCAGCATCACGTCGACCAGCGGCGTGGTGTTGATCTCCGGGTTGAAGTCGTCGTCCGAATCGGACAGGGAACCCATCGCCATTACGCTCTCCCGACAGCCGTCAACTTGGCGCTTTTGGTGGCGCCTGTTTCGGCGTCCTCGTTGGCAGAGCGGGCGCCGGTGACAAACAACGCGTGCAGGTCGAAACCGAATTTGTTCAGCTTGGCGATCGTGGTCTTGTTACCGCGCACAAGGGCGTTGTAGCCGAAGGTTGCAGGAATCGCCACTGCCAGACCCAGCGCAGTCATGATCAGCGCTTCGCCGACAGGGCCTGCGACCTTGTCGATACTGGCTTGGCCGGAAGTGCCGATCGACACCAGTGCGTGGTAAATGCCCCAGACGGTGCCGAACAGACCGACGAACGGCGCGGTCGAGCCGACCGACGCCAGCACGGCCATGCCGGTTTGCAGCTTGCCCGATGCTTCGTCGATGGCCTGACGCAGCGACAGTGTCACCCAGTCGCTGACCGACAGTTGGTCATGCAGGTGGCCCTTGTGGGCAGTATGGTGGCTCATCGATGTGACGCCTGCTTTGGCGACTTCGGCGAATGGGTTGTCGTTGCCCAGTGTGGCGACGCCTTCCGGCAGGCTGGTGGTATCCCAGAATGCATGGCCGGCCGCATCGGATGCGCGACGGAAGCGCAGCAGTTGCAGCGCCTTGGTGACGATGACATACCAGGATGCGATCGACATGGCGACCAGCAGCACTGCGACGCCTTTAGTGACGAAATCCCCTTGCGCCCACAGGCTTTCCAATCCGTACGGACTTACTTCCATGATGACTTCCTTTGCTTATTGACTTGAATGAATAGACGAATGAATAAATGAACGAATGAGCGAATAAATTAGCGATCGAGCTTGAAATTGATGACGCCGGTGGCGGACACGACAATTGCCTTGCCGTCTTCGATATAGGGTTTGAATACCGCGCGCATGACTGCGCGTCGCGCTTCATCATCCAGGCGGGATGAGCCCGAGCCTTTGATGATGTCGACTTTTTCGGCTCTGCCTCCGGTATTGACCAGTACCCGGAATTGGACGACGCCTTCTTCGCCCATACGCTTGGAAGCGGCAGGGTAGCTGACGCGCGGGGGTTCAATGTATTCGATGCCGGAGGTAATCTGTTTGATCGGCGGCGGACCTGGCGGCGATGCAGGGGCCTGCGCTGGAGCGGCGGCTGGCGGCGATGGTTCAGCCGGTTGGGGCGGCGTTGGCGGTGCGCTGATGGCGGTTGGCGCCGGTGCTTGCGTAACCGGGATTGGCGGCGGTGGCGTCACTGACTTCCTGACCACGGGAACGACCTTGGGCGGCGCCGGTGGCGCTTTTGGCGGCGCCGGTTCGGGCGCACGCTCAGGCGTGATGAAAGTGGCGATCACTTCCTTCGGGATCGCGCTGGCGACCTGATGGATCAGGCCGCTTTGCAATGCATAGAAGAAGGCGATGTGCAGCAGGATGATGAAGCCGAGCGGGCCGATTTTCTTGACCTGGCGCCAAGCGAGACCAACGGGATTGGACGAGCTGCTACTCATAGTAGGCGATGAAGCGTTCATGAATGAAATGATCTTTAGGCAATCATGGTATTCGCACGGAATACCAGAGTCTGCACTGTGTTGCGTGTTTGATTGGAGTTGCTCAGACATTCGCGGAGGACATGCTTGGCGCAGGTGTGGCATTTTCCGCAGGAAGTGCCAATACCGAGCTCCTTGCGAAGCTCGGACATGGTAGTCATGCCTGCGTTCACTGCCTGGTGAATCTTGCCTTCGGAAATGTTGTTACAAACACATACGATCATTGTACGCCTTGCCGCCCGGGTATGTAGGCTCTTAAATGGATCTCGCTCCTGAAACGATGCGAGCGAACAGATTAAATTTCTCGGGTTGCGGCATTGTCCGTTCCACTACGGTTCCCCACTGTTCCGATAATTGTTGGCAAGTTGCCCGCAATACCGGCGCCAGATTCGGCAAATCCGCCAGCGCTTTCAGGTGTCGTTCAATCACTGACGCCAATTTGACGCAGCTTTTGGTTTCCTGATTACTGGCAGTGTAATGAGACATCAAATGCAGCACTGCTGAGACCAGCAGCTCTGGCTGTGCCGGTGCGTTATTTGGTTCCACGAACGCGGAATCCATTTTGTCGGTAACCATCAAACTCTCCTTAATCGGCTAGCTTGGCTGGCTAACGCGTAACGCATGGCATCACCGTTGGCTGGCTGGTTTTACATCGCTTCACTACGAATCCTGAAGCGACTCGTTAATATGGTTACGCCGTCAGAATCAATTTGTTCAGTTGTGTCAGACGCAGTTTGTAAATACGACCGCCGTGGTCGATTTCCAGCTCGCGCATTTGCCGGAACAAATCCTGGCTCTTGATGCGAGTAATGGGGGAGCCATTTGCTGCAGTGGCTGGCTTGTTGCGACGCTCGGTTCCGTGCTCGATCAGTTGGTTCATCACGACCTCCTATTAAATGCGAACAATTCTTATTTAGATTATTCGTCATTTAATCCTAGATTGCAAGCTCTTTTATGATTTGTTGCGAGTTTCTTGCCACGGGGAAACCGGTGGGTGGAATTTCCGTTGCCGAAAAAGCAAAAACGCCCCGCTGCGCAAGGCAAGCGGGGCGTTTCTGAAGGAGAAGAAGCGCTTACACGGACTCGATAATGCCGCCACCGAGGCAAACATCGCCCTGGTACAGAACTGCCGACTGGCCCGGCGTCACGGCCCATTGCGGGTCGGCGAAGCGCAGGTCAAAGCGGCCGCCGGCATCGCTGAACGAGCAGGGTACGTCAGCTTGACGGTAGCGCGTCTTGGCGCTCAGTTCGGCCATGTCGGGGGCTTCTCCGGCCACCCAGCTGATCTGGCTGGCGCCGAGCTGCGCCGACAGCAGCCACGGATGGTCATGACCCTGCACGATATAGAGCGTGTTGGTTTCGACGTCCTTGCGGGCGACGTACCAGGCGTCGCTGTTGCCGTCGGCGTTCTGGTGCGCCTTGATGCCGCCCAGTCCGATGCCCTTGCGCTGGCCCAGCGTGTAGAAGCTCAGGCCGACGTGTTCGCCCACGATGTCGCCCTCGGGCGTCTTCATCGGGCCGGGTTCGTAGGACAGGTAGCGATTAAGGAATTCCCGGAACGGCCGCTCGCCGATGAAGCAAATGCCGGTCGAGTCCTTCTTGGCCGCATTCGGCAGTTTCAGCTGCTCGGCGATCTTGCGCACTTCGGTCTTGTGGATTTCTCCAAGCGGAAACAGCGTCTTCGACAATTGCGCCTGGTTAAGCCGGTGCAGGAAATAGCTCTGGTCCTTGCTGGCGTCGACCGCTTTCATCAGTTCGAACTTGCCGGCCGGATTCTCGCGCACGCGCGCGTAGTGGCCGGTGGCGATCAGATCCGCGCCCAGGTGCATGGCGTGGTCGAGGAAGGCCTTGAACTTGATCTCGGCGTTGCACAGCACGTCCGGGTTGGGGGTACGGCCGGCCTGGTATTCGCGCAGGAATTCGGCGAACACGCGGTCCTTGTATTCGGAGGCAAAGTTGACCGCTTCAATGTCGACGCCAACCACGTCGGCGACGCTGACTGCATCGATCCAGTCCTGGCGCGTCGAACAGTATTCGGAATCGTCGTCGTCTTCCCAGTTTTTCATGAACAGGCCAATGACTTCATAACCCTGTTCTTTCAGCAGCCAGGCCGAGACCGACGAGTCGACGCCGCCGGACATGCCGATCACCACTTTTTTCTTAGCCATGGGCAACTCCTGCATCAATCCCGACTGCTGCCGTCACACTCGCGTCGGTATACAGCAGCGACAGCGGACCGCGCTGGCCGCTGAGGTAATCGTCCACGCAGCGCAGCACCAGCGGGCTTCGATGGCGTTCGCGGCTGGCGGCGATTTCGTCGCGTGTCATCCAGAGTGTGCGCACGATGCCGTCATCGAGCGGACGGTCGTGCTGCGCGCCCAATTTTCCAGCAAAGGCGAAACGCAAATAGGTCGTGTCGGCACCGCCGCGCGAGGACGAGACGTTGCGCGACATATACATGCCGATCAGCGCGGTTGGTTCGAAATCGTGGGCGGATTCTTCCAGTGCCTCGCGCACCACCGCTTGCGTCAGCATCTCGCCCTGCTCCAGGTGGCCGGCCGGCTGGTTCAGGCGCAAGCCGTCGCCGGCTTCCTCTTCTATCATCAAAAAACGGCCCTCGCGCTCAATAATCGCGGCGACTGTGACGGAGGGCTTCCAGACTTCAGACATAATATTCCTTACAAGAGCCGACATTTTACCGTGGCTGGGCAAAGGCTTCAGCGCGGCGGCCCGGAACGCATCGCATATGCGAGTACCGGCTCCTGCAAAGCTTTTGCGCAAAGTTGTTGATCTTTAAATTTTACGTGTAAGATTCCGGTAAGAATTTACAACTACAGGAGCTCTGAATGAGGCTAGGCATCCCCGTCGAAAGTCGGGACGGAGAAACACGCGTTGCGGCAACCCCGGAAACGGTCAAGAAGCTGGTCGCCGCCAAACATGAAGTGCTGGTGGAGTCGGGGGCCGGCATCAAATCCAGCATTACGGACGAAGCCTATGTCGCTGCCGGTGCGGTCATCGCAGCCACGGCCGACGTTTATGGTGCTGAAGCATTGCTCAAGGTGCGTGCACCGAGTGCAGATGAACGTGCGCGCCTGAAGTCGGGCACCGTCGTGGTCGGCATCCTGAATCCGTTCGATGCCGACAACCTCGCAGCGATGGCTGCCGCCGGACTGACCGCTTTCGCGTTGGAAGCCGCACCGCGCACCACTCGTGCACAGTCGATGGACGTGCTGTCCTCACAGGCCAACATTGCCGGCTACAAGGCCGTGCTGATGGCTGCCAATACCTATCAGCGCTTCATGCCGATGCTGATGACCGCCGCCGGCACCGTCAAGGCCGCGCGCATGCTGATCATGGGCGCCGGTGTGGCCGGCCTGCAGGCAATCGCAACCGCCAAGCGCCTCGGCGCGGTGATCGAAGCATCCGACGTGCGTCCAGCCGTCAAGGAACAGATTGAATCCCTGGGCGCCAAATTCCTCGACGTCCCCTTCATCACCGAGGAAGAAAAGGAAATCGCCCAGGGCGTCGGCGGCTATGCCCGTCCGATGCCGGCCGACTGGATGCGCCGCCAGGCTGAACTGGTGCACGAACGCGCCAAGCAGGCCGACATCATCATCACCACTGCGCTGATTCCCGGCCGCAAGGCGCCGGTGCTGATCAGCGAAGAAACCGTCAAGGCCATGAAGCCGGGTTCGGTCATCCTCGACATGGCGGTCGACCAGGGCGGCAACTGTCCGTTGTCAGAGCCGGGCAAGACCGTGATCAAGCACGGCGTGCACATCATCGGCGAAGGCAATCTGGCGGCGCTGGTGGCGGCCGACGCTTCGGCCCTGTATTCGCGCAACGTGCTCGATTTCCTCAAGCTGATCGTCGACGCCGAAGGCAAGCTGGTCATCAACCGCGAAGACGACATCGTCGCGGCGACCTTGCTGTGCAGCGGCGGCGAAGTGCTGCGCAAATAAAGCAGCATCAATGCAACATCTTATCCATACCGGTTCGCGCAAGCGCGCCGGAGCAGAACCAAGAATTAAAGAGTAAAGCCTTATGCAACGAATCATGCTGCGCGCGAAGATTCACCGCGCGACTGTGACCGAATGTGACCTGAACTACGAAGGTTCCTGCGGTATCGACGAAGACCTGCTGGACGCCGCCGATATCCGTGAATTTGAAAAGATCGAGCTGTACAACGTCAACAACGGCGAACGCTTCTCCACCTACGCTATCCGCGGCAAGCGTGGCAGCGGCGAGATCTCCCTGAACGGCGCGGCAGCCCGCCGCGCGCACCTGGGCGATCTGCTGATCATCTGCACCTATGCACCCATGACGGACGCAGAAATCGCCAGCTATGTACCGAAGATCGTCTTCGTCGACGACAAGAATCACATCACCAGCCTGAAAGCCATATAAAACCAAACAGGTCGCGGCATGGATATTTAAATTCATGCCGCAGCCACAGAAAGGAATGACACCATGGAAGTCGGTCACACCATCATCAACCTGATCATCTTCGTACTGGCGATCTACGTCGGCTACCACGTGGTCTGGACCGTTACGCCGGCCTTGCACACGCCGCTGATGGCAGTCACCAACGCCATCTCGGCGATCATCATCATCGGCGCCATGCTGGCTGCGGGCCTGACCGAAGGACCGGTCGGCCGCATCGCCGGCACGCTGGCCGTGGCGCTGGCGGCGGTCAACGTCTTCGGCGGTTTCATGGTCACGCAGCGCATGCTGGAGATGTTCAAGAAAAAAGAACCTAAAACCAAGACAGACAAGGCGGGGGCATAAGCATGAGCATGAATCTGGTAACCCTGCTGTACCTGGTGGCCTCGGTGTTCTTCATCCAGGCACTGAAAGGTCTGTCGCATCCATCGACGGCGCGTCGCGGCAACGCCTTCGGCATCGCCGGCATGGCCATTGCGGTGGTCACTACGCTGGCGCTGATCATCAAGCTCAAGGGCGACATGCCGACGTCGGGCATCGGCCTCTGGCTGGTGGCCGGCGGTGTCGTGGTCGGCGGCGGCATCGGCGCCTATCTGGCCAAGAGCGTCGAGATGACCAAGATGCCGGAACTGGTCGCGGCGATGCACTCGCTGATCGGTCTGGCGGCAGTCTGTATTGCCGTTGCGGCCGTGGCCGAACCCTGGGCCTTCAACATCGCCGCGCACGGCGAAGCGATCCCGCTGGGCAATCGCGTTGAATTGTTTATCGGGACCTTCGTCGGCGCGATCACGTTCTCCGGTTCGGTGATTGCGTTCGGCAAGCTGTCGGGCAAGTACAAGTTCCGCCTGTTCCAAGGCGCGCCGGTGAGTTTCTCCGGTCAGCACATGCTGAACCTGTTGCTAGCGGTGGCGATGATCGGCTTCGGCGTGATCTTCGTGCTGACGCAGAACTGGCTGCCGTTCATCGTCATGGCGGCCATCGCCTTCGTGCTTGGCGTATTGATCATCATCCCGATCGGCGGCGCCGACATGCCGGTGGTGGTGTCGATGCTGAACAGCTACTCCGGCTGGGCGGCGGCGGGCATCGGTTTCTCTCTGAACAATTCGATGCTGATCATTGCCGGTTCGCTGGTCGGATCAAGCGGCGCGATCCTCTCGTACATCATGTGCAAGGCGATGAACCGTTCGTTCTTCAACGTGATCCTCGGTGGTTTTGGCGGCGATCCGGCGGCTGCCGCGGCGGTTGGCGGTCAGGCGCAGCGTAACGTCAAGTCGGGCTCGGCTGACGATGCGGCCTTCCTGATGGGCAATGCGGAAACCGTGATTATTGTCCCGGGCTACGGCCTGGCGGTAGCACGTGCGCAGCATGCACTGAAAGAGCTGACCGAGAAGCTGACCCATAAGGGTGTGATCGTGAAGTATGCAATCCATCCTGTGGCCGGTCGTATGCCAGGCCACATGAACGTGCTGCTGGCGGAAGCCGAAGTGCCTTACGACCAGGTCTTCGAAATGGAAGACATCAACAGCGAGTTCGGCCAGGCCGACGTGGTGCTGGTGCTGGGCGCCAACGACGTGGTGAACCCGGCTGCGAAGGATCCGAAGTCGTCGATCGCCGGCATGCCGATCCTGGAGGCGTACAAGGCCAAGACGGTCATCGTCAACAAGCGTTCGATGGCTGCCGGTTACGCCGGTCTGGACAACGAACTGTTCTACATGGACAAGACCATGATGGTCTTCGGCGACGCCAAGAAGGTCATCGAAGACATGGTCAAGGCGGTTGAGTAGTCCGCCTTGATGCCGAGTAAATAAAAAAGCCGCCGGATTCAAAACCCGGCGGCTTTTTTTCATGATGCGGAGATTTACTTGGTGCCGAAAATCCGGTCGCCGGCGTCACCCAGGCCCGGCACGATGTAGGCATGGCTGTCGAGGTGCGAATCGAGCGAAGCGACGTACAGCTTCACGTCCGGATGCGCATCATGGAATACCTGTACTCCTTCGGGCGCCGCCACCAGCGCGACGAAAATGATGTTCTCCGCCGTCACGCCGCGTTTCTTCAGGACATCGACGGCATACACGGCGGAGTTGCCGGTCGCCACCATCGGATCGCACAAGATCATGGTGCGGTCTTGCAGGTCGGGCAGGCGCACCAGGTATTCCACCGGCTGATGCTGGTCGTTGCGATAGACTCCGATATGGCCGACGCGCGCCGACGGGATCAGCTCCAGCAAGCCGTCGCTCATGCCGATGCCGGCGCGCAGCACGGGAACCACGGCCAGCTTCTTGCCGGCGATGACGGGTGCATCATAAGTGACCAGAGGCGTTTCGATCGACTCGGTGGTCAGCGGCAGATCGCGCGTGATTTCGTAGCCCATCAGCAAGGTGATCTCGCGCAGCAAGTCGCGGAAGGTGCGCGTCGAGGTGCGCTTGTCGCGCATGTGCGAGAGCTTGTGCTGGATCAGCGGGTGGTTGAGGATGAACAGATTGGGGAAGCGGGGATCTTGTTTCATGATCTTATTTCATGGTCTTATCGGTCGGGACCGCAAGCGTGCGGCAATGCTGCATTGTCTCATGCCGGGCGCTGCGGGCAAGGGATTCAGGGCCGACCCTTAACGCCAGCCGAACATCATCTGCTCCGCCAGCACCCGTTTCGCCGGCGCTGCCACGTCGATCAGTCCCAATGACAAACCAAGCAAGGCTTGTGACGGCGCACCATCCGGCGCGCTGGCAAAAACCCGCGCCATCACATCGGTGAGCTTGATCGTGGCATTGCGGTCGCGACGCCGTTGCGTCGCGAAGTGTTCGAGTGCGGCCGGCCCGGAGCTTGTGCGCGTCAGCGCGCTGGCCAATACCACGGCGTCGCGCAAGCCGAGATTGAGTCCCTGGCCGGCGACCGGGTGCAGGGTTTGCGCGGCGTTGCCGATGGCAACGGTGCGGGCGGAGGCGCCAGGGGCGGCATTCAGGCCCAGCGGATAGCTATGGCGGGCGCTGCTGGAAGAAAAACGTCCGACGCGTCCGCCGAAGACTTCGCCGAGTTCATGCAAGAAAGCGTTGTCATCAAGCGCCAACAGATGCTTCGCCGTGTCCGGACGCACACACCACACCAACGCATATCCGTCATCCTGCGGCAGCAAAGCCAGCGGCCCTTGCGCAGTAAAGCGTTCGAAAGCGCGATGGGCGATCGTGGCCGTGGCGGTGACGTGGGCGACGATGGCGACCTGATCGTAGTCGCGTTGCACCGCCTTGGCGGTTTGTTCCGAGAACACGCCGCCTTCGGCCTGCACCACGATGCCGGCGCTGAAACTGCGGCCGTCGGCCAGTTGTACGCTGGCCTGCAAACCTTGCTCGTCGATGGCGGACACCTGTGCCGGACGCAGCACGGTCACTCCGTTCGGAGTGAGTGCTGCCGACAAGGCCTTCACCAGCGCGCCATACCGCACCACGTAGCCGAGCGCGGGCAGGTCATAGTCTTCGCGATTGATCAGCGTGCGACCGAAATGCTTGCGTCGCGACACGTGGATCTGGTTGATGGACGTCACCGACGGCGCCATCAGGGACCAGGCGCCGATTTCATGCAGGATTTGCTGGCTGCCGTGCGAGAGCGCAATCGTGCGCGGATCTTGCTCCGCCTGTTCGCCCGACTTGGCGTCGATCAGCGCGATGCGGTACGCTGGCATGCCGCGCTTGTACAGCAGCGTGGCGACGCTGAAGCCGACCGGGCCGGCGCCGCAGATGATGACGTCGTAATCCGGCCGGACTGGAGTGGCGGTGTCGGAAGAACTCATGGCAGGCGTGGAAACATGGCCGTCACGATTCACGCCGAGCGCATCAGCGCTTCGATGTCGGCCACTTTGTTGGGCACCGCCGTAGTCAGGATTTCACAACCGTCCGGCGTGACATGAGCGTCGTCTTCGATGCGGATGCCGATGTTCCAGTATTTTTCCGGCACGCCTTCGCCAGGACGCACGTAAATGCCCGGCTCGACCGTCAGAACCATGCCCGGTTGCAGCGTGCGCCACGGCTTGTCGCCGTCGGCGGTGGCCGGGTCGCGGTATTCGCCGACGTCATGCACGTCCATGCCCAGCCAGTGGCCGGTGCGGTGCATGTAGAACTGGCGGTAGTCGCCTTTGGCGATCACGTCGTCAAGCGAGCCGACCTTGTTCTTGTCGAGCAGGCCGGTGTCGAGCATGCCTTGCGCCAGCACGCGCACGGCGGCGTCGTGGCCGTCCATGAAGCGCTTGCCGGGGCGGGTGTCGGCGATGGCGGCGTCTTGTGCGGCCAGGACGATTTCGTACAACTCCTTTTGCGGGCCGGAGAACTTGCCGTTGGCCGGGAACGTGCGCGTGATGTCGGACGCATAGCTGTCGAGCTCGCAGCCGGCGTCGATCAGCACCAGGTCGCCGTCCTTGAGCTCGGCGTCGCCGGCACGGTAGTGCAGCACGCAGGCGTTGGCGCCGGTGGCGACGATGGAGCCGTAGGCAGGATATTGCGAACCGTTGTTGCGGAATTCGTGCAGCAGCTCGGCTTCCAGGTGATATTCACGCAGGCCGGGACGCGACAGGCGCATGGCGCGGCAATGCGCTTCGGCAGAAATGATGCCGGCGCGTTTCATCACTGCGATTTCGCTCGCGTCCTTGAACAGGCGCATCTCGTCCAGCAGCACATTGACGTCGACGATGGACGATGGCGCGGTGATGCCCGAGCGACCCAACGCACGCACGCTTTGCAGCCATCCCTGCAATTGCGCGTCGCGCTTGACGTCGTGGCCCAGCGCATAAAAGACGGCCGGTGCATCGGCCAGCAATTGCGGCATTTCCTTGTCCAGCGTATCGACGGCGAAGGCTTCGTCGAAACCGAATTCCTGGCGCGCGGCATCGGGGCCGTAGCGATAGCCATCCCAGATTTCGCGTTCAAGGTTTTTGTCGCGGCAGAACAGGATGCTGCGGCTGTCCTTGCCGGGCGCAGCAATCAGGATGATGACCGCTTCCGGTTCCGTGAAGCCGGACAGATAGTAGAAATAACTGTCGTGGCGATAAGGATAGTCGGCGTCGCGGTTGCGCATGACTTCGTGCGCGGTCGGGATGACGGCGACGCCGCCGCCTTTTGCTTGCATCTGCGCGATCAACTGGGCGCGGCGGGCGGTAAAGGAAGCTGTGGTCATCTTGGTGCTTTCTTCCGGATGATCCGGATTATCTGCCGGCGAGGGGCGTATTCAATTCTTCCAGCTGTTCGACGGTGCCGACATTGATCCATTCGCCGCGGTAAATTTCTCCGCCGACCTGGCCGCGCGCTGCGTATTCGCGCAGCAGCGGTCCGAGCTTGGCGTGTTCACCCGGCGTGATGGCGTCGAACATTTGCGGCCGGTACACGCCGATATTGGCGAAGGTGAACAAGGGCGAGCCTTCGTTGGCGATCGAAAAACTGTTCAGCGCAAAATCGCCGGTGGGGTGATGCGGCGGGTTTTTCACCAGATAAATCCAGGCGACGTCGCGCTTGTCCAATGGTATCGGATTTCCCCACAGGTCGTTGTCTTCGAGAACGGTCTTGACCTGTTCGAAATCAAAATGGGGGATATAGATGTCGCCGGAGATGGCGACGAATGCTTCTTCGCCGAGCAGGTGGCGTGCCTTGGCGATGCCGCCGGCGGTTTCCAGCGCAGTGCCTTCGGAGGAGTAGTGAATCCGGGCGCCGAACTGCGTGCCGTCGCCCAAGGTTTCTTCAAACAGGTGACCAAGATGCGCGTGGTTGATCACGATCTCGGTGATGCCGGCGCGCACCAGGTTCAGGATCTGCCAGACGATCAGCGGACGGCCGCGTACTTTCAGCAGGGGTTTGGGACAGGTGTCGGTCAGGGGGCGCATGCGCTCGCCGCGGCCGGCGGCAAAAATCATCGCTTTCATGGCGTATCCGGCCTCAGAATGTATAGCCGACTTGCGGCGCTTTGTCTTCCAGCTTCTCGATCAGTCTGACCAGCGGGATCAGCGCGTTGTAGCGGCGCGCGGCCTTGAGCGTGTATTCCATGACCAGCGGCATGTCCTTCAGATAGGCATCCTTGCCGTCGCGATGGTAAAGGCGTGCAAATATGCCGAGCACTTTCAGATGGCGCTGCAGGCCCATGAATTCGAAATCGCGGTAGAAGGTATCGATATCCGGCGCCACAGGCAAACCGGCGCGCCTGGCGCGTTCCCAATAGCGGATGACCCAGTCAAGCACCATTTCTTCGTCCCACTGGATGTAGGCGTCGCGCAGCAGTGAAACCAGGTCGTACGTGATCGGCCCGTACACCGCATCCTGGAAATCGATAATGCCCGGATTGCCGGTCGGCAGGACCATCAGGTTGCGCGAGTGGTAGTCGCGATGAACGAACACCTGCGTCTGCGCCAGGTTATTGGCGAGCAGGGAGTCGAACACCTTGGTCAGCGTGTTCTTCTGATCGTCGGTCAGCGTCACGTTCAGGTGCTTGGCGATGTACCAATCGGGAAACAGTTGCAGCTCGCGCGACAGCAGGGCGCGATCATATTCCGGCAGCACATCCGGCTTGCTCTGGGTCTGCAGCAGCACCAGCGCGTCGATGGCGTCGATGTAGAGCTTGTGGGCGGTGTCGTTGTTGAGCTGGTTCAGGTAAGTGGTCGTGCCCAGATCCGACAGCAGCAGGAAGCCGCGTTCAACATCCTGCGCCAGCACCGTCGGCACCGACACGCCGGTTTTTCCGAAGACTTCGGCGACGTGGATGAACGGGCGCACGTTTTCTTGCGGCGGCGGCGCATCCATGGCGATCAGCGTTTTACCGTCCGGCGTGTCCACGCGGAAATAACGGCGGAAGCTGGCGTCGGCCGAAGCGGGACGCAGCGTCTCGACCTTGGTGGGGACTGCGAGGGTGGGCAGCCATTCTTGCAACTGGGACAGGCGCGGATCGGCAGGGGAATTATTTAAAGACATGAACAATCAGAGGAATTCGTTTGATGATGTTGAGTTCCCATATAATAAGGGATTAAATCCAAAAAATCGCCTGCCATGGTGTTTGAACGCTTCTTTACATGATCCGCTTTTTCAAGTTTCCATTTGGTCGTAGTGCCGACTTGCGGATGTCGCGGTTCTTTACGTCCCTGGCTTCTCTTGCCGTCGCGGCGTCGGCAACGACCGTTTTGCCGCTCTCCGCGCAGGCGCAGACCACCCAGAATACGCCGGCCAAGCCCAATGCCAAGGCCGATGACAAGGATGCACCCGTCAACGTCAGCGCCGAACAGATGACCGGCCGGCCTGATCGCCAGATCAACCTCGATCGCGACGTCGAAGTCGTGCGCGGCGAAACCACCATCAAGGCCGACAAGGCCGAATACCGCATCATCAAGGACGAGGTCGAAGCGACCGGACACGTCTGGATGAAGCGCCTGCAGGATCGCTACACCGGTGACAAGGCCTTGATGAACATGGATTCGGGCAAGGGTTACGTCACCAATCCGACTTACCTGTTCGGCAAGAACGGCGGTCGCGGCAAGGCCGAGAAGATCGACTTCCTGTCCGATGACCAGGCCAAAGTTACAGAAGGCACCTACAGCACCTGCGAAGCGCTCGATCCCGACTGGTACATCCAGGCGTCCACGATGGATCTCGACAGCGGTCGCGACGTCGGCACCATGCATAGCGGCATCGTGTATTTCAAGGGCGTACCTATCCTCGGCGCGCCGCTGATGTCCTTCCCCTTGTCCGGTGAGCGCAAGTCGGGCGTGCTGCCACCGACGTTCGGCGTCACCAGCACGGGCGGCGCGGAGCTGACGGTGCCTTATTATTTCAATATCGCACCCAATCGGGACCTGACGCTGTATCCGCGGTTCATCGCACGGCGTGGATTGCTGCTCGGTGCGGAAGGCCGCTATCTTGGGGACGGCTACTCCGGCGTGACGACGGTGGAAGGCATCCAGGATCGCCAGACAGGCACCGGGCGCTACTCGATTTCGTCCCTGCATTCGCAGACACTGGCGCCGGGACTGGTGTTCGGCTGGAACGTCAACAAGGCATCCGACAACGATTATCCGAGCGATTTTTCCCATTCGGTAACGGCCAGTACGCAGCGTTTGCTGATTCGTGATGCCAGTCTGAGTTATTCGAGCACTTATTGGAGCGCAGTCGGACGCGTGACCAAATACCAGTTGCTGCAGGACATTAACAGTCCGATCCAGAAACCGTACGACCGCCTGCCGCAATTGACCCTCTCGGCGGCGCGCCAGGACGTCGGCGGGTTCGATCTGAATTTCGTTTCTGAATTCGCGCGCTTCTCGAACACGTTTACGACCGGCTCCACCGCAGGTTCCGAAATGGTCGGCGGCGATCGCATGTACGCCAATCAGTCGGTTTCGTACCCGATCGTGCGTCCGGGTTATTTCATTACGCCCAAGGTGATGATGGATGCCACCACGTATCGTCTCAATAATGTCGGCGTCGGCGCGCCGACCAATCTGACGCGCGTGGTGCCGACTTATTCGCTGGATTCCGGCATGACGTTTGAACGCGACACCACGCTGTTCGGACGCAACATGACGCAGACTCTGGAGCCGCGCCTGTTCTATGTCCGTACGCCGTACCGCGATCAAAGCCAGTATCCGAATTTCGACTCGGGCGTGGCCGACTTCAACTTTGCGCAGATCTTCAGCGAAAACCGTTTCGTCGGGCATGATCGCATCAGCGACGCGAACCAGATTACCGGTGCGCTGGTGTCCCGTTTCATCGAGGACAACGGCCTTGAGCGACTGCGTATGGCGGTTGGCCAACGCTTCTATTTTGCCGATCCAAAGGTGATTCTGGACGGCACCACCTCCACCATCAACGGCAGCAAATCGGACCTCTTGCTGTCGCTCGGCGGCCAGGTTACCAACAAGCTGTCGCTCGACAACACAGTGCAATACAGCGAGACCTTGCGCCAGATGGTGCGTTCAACCTTTGGCGCGCGCTGGCAACCGGCGCCGAAGAAAGTGCTGAATCTGACCTACCGCCTCGATCGCACCAACGCGACCGGTATCCTCAAGCAGATGGACATTTCCGGTCAATGGCCGGTGTCGCAACGCTGGTATGCTGTCAGCCGCATCAATTATTCGATCCCCGACAAGACCGTGGCCGAAGGTTTGCTGGGCATGGAATACAAGGCCGATTGCTGGGTGTTCCGCCTGGTGGCGCAGCGCATTCCGACTTCGTCGAGCAAGGCGTCCACTTCGTTCTTCATTCAGCTTGAGCTGAATGGTTTCTCCAAGATTGGCTCGAACCCGCTGGATGCGCTCAGCGCCAGTATTCCCGGCTATCAGATCATCAACAAGCCAGACGATCTCACACGTTATTAAACCGATAATCATATGAACGCTTCCTTCTCCCTGCGCCGTTATCCTTTCGCCCGCATCACTTCCGGCATCGTCCTGTTGAGCATGTCGCTGGGCATGGCCGGCAGCGCCCAGGCGCAGTTCGCCGCCACCGCGACGCCGGCGGTTCCGGGACTGCAGCTGCCGCCTTCTGCGGCGCCGGCAGCTCCCGCGCCGGCTGCGGCGTCTTCGCGTGCACCGCGTCCAGTTGATTCCATCATCGTCGTCGTCAACAACGACGTGATCACGCGTCAGGAACTGGCCGAACGCCTGGCATCGGTGCAGAAGCGTCTGACCGCTCAGGGCGTCGCCCTGCCGCCGCGCAACCAGCTGCAAAGCCAACTGTTGGAACGCATGATCGTCGAGCGTGCGCAGACGCAAATGGCGAAAGAAAACGGCATTGTTGTGGATGACGTCATGCTGGATCGCGCGATCCTGCGCATTGCCGAACAAAACAAGATGTCGCTCGCCGATTTCCGCGTCCAGCTCGAGCGCGAAGGGATGGCCTATCCTGCCTTCCGCGAAGACATCCGTCGCGAAATCATCATGCAGCGCTTGCGCGAACGCGAAGTCGACAACAAGGTGCTGGTGTCGGAATCCGAAGTGGACAACTATCTGGCAGCGGAGAACAACACCGCCGTCAAGCACGAAGACCTGAACCTGGCGCAGATTCTTGTGCGGGTTCCGGAAAATGCCTCCCCTGAGCAAGTTGCCGCACGCCGCCAACGCGCTGAAGAAGTGTTGCGCCAACTCAAGACAGGCGCTGATTTCGCCAAGACCGCAGCAACCTATTCCGACAGCAGTGATGCGCTCAACGGCGGCGACCTGGGTTGGCGCGCGCAAGACCGTTTGCCGCAGTTGTTCCTCGATGCGGTGGCAAGCCTGAAACCGGGCGAAGTCTCCGCCATCGTCAAGAGCGGCAACGGCTTCCACATCATCAAACTGGTTGATCGCCGCAACGCCAGCGTCGCCGACAAGGCAGGAGCACCGGCCGTCGAGCAAACCCATGCACGCCATATCCTGATCAAGGTCAATCAGGTGGTCTCAGCCGCCGAAGCGCGTCGCAAACTGCTGGAGCTGAAAGAGCGCCTGGACCACAAGGCAGCAACCTTCGAAGAATTGGCCAAACTGTATTCGAACGACTTGTCTGCATCCAAGGGCGGGGATCTGGGCTGGATCTATCCGGGCGACACTGTGCCGGAATTCGAGCGCGCCATGAACGAATTGAAGCCGGGCGAAGTCAGCCAGCCGATTGAATCGCCGTTCGGTTTTCACCTGATCCAGGTGGTTGAACGCAAGACCGACGACGGCTCCAAGGAACGTGCGCGCCTGGCCGCACGCCAAGCCATTCGCGAGCGCAAGATCGAAGAGGCGAGCGAAGACTGGTTGCGTCAATTGCGTGATCGCGCCTACGTCGAATTCCGCACCGACGATAACTGATTCCGCTGATGTCCGAAGCCCTGCCCGCAGTCTCTGAAGATCAACGCCGGCGCCCCACGCTGGCGATCACCTGCGGAGAGCCGGCCGGCATCGGCCCGGAAATTTCCATTCGCGCCGCCTGGCAGCTGCGTGCAGAAGTACGCAGCGTGCTGCTCGGCGACGCCGCCTTCCTGGCACAGACGGCGCAGGCGCTGGACCCCGCCATCGCCTTGTCGGCCTTGTCGTTGCAGGCCTTTCGCAACAGCGGACTGCCCAACTTCCCGCAAGATCGCTTGATCGTCATTGACTGCCCCACCAGCGAACCGGTCGTTCCGGGCGTGCTCGATGCGCGCAATGGCCGCGCCGTGCTGCAGACGCTCGACGTGGCGGTCGAGTGGGCGTTGCAGGGACAATTCGATGCCATCGTTACCGCGCCGCTGCAAAAGAGCACGATCAATGACGCCGGCGTGCCTTTCACCGGCCATACTGAATACCTTGCTGAACGTACTTCCACACCGCAGGTGGTGATGATGCTGGCCGGCGGCGATGCGCCGCATTTACGGGTGGCGCTGGCGACCACGCATCTCGCGCTGAAGGACGTATCGGCGGCGATCACGTTCGACGGACTGGGTCGTACGCTCGACATCATCCATGCCGATCTGCGCGACAAATTCGGCATCCCCCGGCCGCGCATTCTTGTCACGGGCCTCAACCCGCACGCCGGCGAGAACGGTTACCTGGGGCGTGAAGAAATCGACGTCATCAGCCCTGCGCTGGCGGCCGCCAAGGCGCGCGGAATCGATGTCGCCGGTCCTTATCCGGCCGACACGCTGTTCCAACACAAATATCTCGAGCATGCCGATTGCGTGCTCGCCATGTACCACGACCAGGGCCTGCCGGTGTTGAAATTCGCCAGCTTCGGCCAGGGCGTCAACATCACGCTGGGCCTGCCCATCATCCGCACCTCCGTTGACCACGGCACCGCGCTCGACCTCGCCGCCCAAGGCTTGGGTCGCGCCGACCACGGCAGCATGGTCGAAGCCATCAGGACGGCGGCGCTCATGGCCCGCGCCAAGAATTCCCTATGAAACATATCGCCCGCAAACGCTTCGGCCAGAATTTCCTGACCGACCAGACCGTCCTGTACGACATCATCAGCGCCATTGCGCCGAAGAAGGACGACGTCATGGTTGAGATCGGTCCAGGGCTGGCAGCGATGACCAGCCTGTTGCTCGAATCGCTTGATGAGATGCACGTGGTTGAACTCGACCGCGACCTGGTGGCGCGCCTGCAGAAGCAATTTGATCCGAGGCGTCTGCATGTGCATTCCGCCGATGCGCTCAAATTCGATTTCACGTCGATTCCGGTGCCTGCCGGGCGCAAGCTGCGCGTGGTCGGCAACCTGCCTTACAACATCTCCAGTCCGCTGATGTTCCGTCTGGCCGAGCTGGCTCCGCTGGTTCAGGACCAGCATTTCATGCTGCAGAAGGAAGTAGTCGAACGCATGGTCGCCGATCCCGGCAGCAAGGCTTTCGGACGTCTTTCGGTGATGCTGCAGTGGCGCTATCACATGCAGCTCATGTTCGTGGTGCCGCCGACTGCCTTCGATCCGCCGCCGCGCGTGGAGTCCGCGATTGTGCGCATGATCCCGATTGCGCAGCCGCTTGAATGCGATCAGTCCCTGCTCGAAGAAGTCGTCACCAAGGCGTTCTCCCAACGCCGCAAGGTAATCCGCAATTGTGTCGCCGGTTTGCTCGTTGAAGCCGACCTGATCGCGGCCGGCATCGATCCGCAGGCGCGCCCTGAAGCGGTGCCGATGGAGCAGTTCGTCGCGCTGGCCAATGTGTTGCGGCAACATCGCGCCGACTGAATCTGTGACCGCTGTGCGGTCGTAAATTATTTACGCATCGATTTCAGCAGCAATTCCATGAAGTCCACCGCCAATTGCTGATCCTGCGGCCCCAGCAGGATGAAGCGTCCCAGCGCGTTTTCCAGACGCGCCGCCGCCGCCTTGCCGGCGTCGCTGGTGTTTTTTCCTGACTGGCTGTTTTGCTCGGCGATGAGATAGAGCGACGACACCGGGACGTCGAGCGCCTTGGCGACGTTTTCCAGCATGTCAGGTGTGAGGCGTTGCTTGTCGCGTTCGACGCGCGACAGATTGGCGGCATCGGTGCCGGCGACCAATGCAATTTCTTCCAGGCTCGCTTTTCTTTCCTTGCGAATCTTGCGTAGGACTTGGCCAATATTCATTTATCAATTCTCCTGCCAACATTGCGTGAGGCGCAAAGTCGTGCGGACAAATTTTTTGCTAAAATATTGCGTATTACGCAAATAATCGACGCCAAACCAAGGCCTGCAAGCAAAAATAAATCTTGCTTTACGGCATTGACGATTCAACCCTGTCGGAACCGCACCACGAAAGGCGGCAAACGGCAGGCAGGCGAAGAGATCAGCAGGTTCTCTCGCGCAGCGGCTCGCTTATGACAGCTGCGCGGATGATCGTCCTTTCTTTCATCATAGTTCGCCGACCGTGAGATGAAACCTGTATTTGCGCATGCTGTCATCTGACGGGGGAACGTCGCACATGGTCATCAGGAATTTCCCGATGGCAGCGCGACGCGTTGCGGATTAGTCTTGCGGAAATTTTCCGCACTTCAATATTGCGTCATTGCATCAGCGACGCCTTCGACAAATGCTTGTTGAAGCGTGATCTCCCGGCGCGTAGTATCGACTCATCCGGATCGGAGTAACCGGGACGCGTCGCGTCAGCCGTCAGCCAATACGTTCAATTGCACTTTTACATGACAAGGGGAAATGTATGCGCATAGCGAATTTCAAGATCGGGGCACGTCTGGGTTTAGGATTCGGCTTCCTGGTGCTGTTGCTGGTCGCCATGGCAGTGCTCGGGGTGACACGCCTGTCCGGGCTCAATGAACAGATGGACGAAGTCATCAACGACAAGTATCCGAAGACGGTGCTGGCCAACGACATCATCAAGAACGTCAATGTGATCGCGCGATCTTCGCGCAACGTGCTGTTGATGACCGATGCCGACGAGGTCGGCAAGGAAATGCAGACCATCCGGACCGCCAGCGACAACACCAAAACCACGCTTGAAAAGCTCGACAGCCTGATCACCGGCGACAAGGGGCGTGCGCTCATGAAATCGATCATGGATGCACGCACGCAATACAACGCCGGTCGCGACGAAGTGCTGCGCCTGGTCGTGTCCGGTGCGAAGAACGAAGCGACGGTATTGCTGCTGCAGACGGTGCGGCCGCTGCAACTGACCTATATGTCGGCAGTGGAAACCCTGATCGCGCATCAGAATGAATTGATGCATGTTGCCAGCAAGGAAGTCGAAGAAGAATATCTCGAAGCGCGCAATCTGGTGATTGCACTAAGCGCCATCGCGCTGGTGTTCGCAGGCCTGATCGCCTGGCTGGTCACGCGGAGCATTACATCGCCCTTGAGTCGCGCCGTCAAGGTCGCGGAGACCGTTGCAGCAGGTGATCTGACCTCGCAGTTCGATGCGTCCGGCAAGGATGAAACCGGCCAGTTGCTGCGCGCCTTGCGCTCCATGAACGACAACCTGCTCGATATCGTCAGCCGGGTTCGCCACGGCACCGACACCATCGCCACCGCATCGACCCAGATCGCCGCCGGTAACCTGGACCTGTCCAGCCGCACCGAGCAGCAGGCCAGTTCGCTTGAAGAAACCGCCTCGTCAATGGAGGAGCTGACTTCCACCGTCAAGCAGAACGCCGAAAACGCACGCGAAGCAAACAAGCTGGCCGTGTCGGCGTCGGCCGTCGCGGTCGAAGGCGGCAACGTGGTCGGCAAGGTGGTGCATACGATGGAATCGATCAATGCGTCCTCGCGCAAGATCGTCGACATCATCAGCGTGATCGACGGCATCGCCTTCCAGACCAATATCCTGGCCTTGAACGCTGCGGTGGAAGCCGCCCGCGCCGGTGAGCAGGGCCGCGGGTTCGCAGTGGTGGCCAGCGAAGTACGCACGCTGGCGCAGCGCAGCGCCGCTGCCGCCAAAGAAATCAAATCGCTGATCGACGACTCGGTGGAGAAAGTGGATTCCGGCAGCAAGCTCGTCGAGCAGGCTGGCCAGACCATGAACGAGGTGGTCAGCAGCGTGCGTCGCGTGACCGATATCGTCGGTGAAATCACCGAAGCCAGCCGCGAACAAAGCGAGGGCATCGAGCAGGTCAACCAAGCTGTCACGCAGATGGATCAGGTTACGCAGCAGAACGCCGCCTTGGTGGAAGAAGCCGCCGCTGCCGCACAATCACTGCAGGATCAGGCCACCAGCTTGTCGCAGATCGTCGGCGTGTTCAAGATCGATAGCAATCGCCTGCCGAATAATGCCGGCGCCGCGTCGTCCGTCCAGCAGCGTTCGCATGACGTGACGCCAAAGACGCCATCGCTGGCGCGCAAGCAGGAAACGCCGCGTCTGCCGGCTGCCGCACGCACGCCTGTCACCACCAAGGACGACGACTGGGAGCAGTTCTGATCGTTTGACGTTATCGCCATCACTGCGCGCCTGCCGCCATCTGACCGCAGGCGCGCGGCATTTTCCCGATCTGGAACGCGACGTAAATAATGCACGCCGGCAAGCCGACGCGAACAGCGCTACAATCCTGCACTCCGATAAGTTCTTAGGCAAAGGCTCACTATGCGCATCCTGCACACCATGCTCCGGGTTGGCGACCTGCAACGCTCCATCGATTTCTACACCAAGGTGCTCGGCATGAAATTGCTGCGCACCAGCGAAAACACAGAATACAAATACACCCTGGCTTTCCTCGGTTACGGCAGCAATCCGGATCACGCCGAACTCGAGCTGACCTACAACCACGGCGTCGACAAGTATGAAATGGGCACCGCCTACGGCCATATCGCGATCTCGGTCGACGATGCCTACAAGGCCTGTGACGCCGCACGCTCTTCGGGCGGCAACGTGACGCGCGAAGCCGGCCCGGTCAAGGGCGGCAGCACCGTGATCGCCTTCGTGACGGACCCCGACGGCTACAAGATCGAGTTCATCGAACGCAAAGACTAAGGTAAACCGACGTATAAACGATTCGGCCTGCTGCATGGAGACATGCGGCAGGCCGATTTTTTTGTCGAACGGAATTGCCGGTCAGAAAATCGGCAAAGTCTCGGGTGCGCTGTCGCGCAGGGCGCGCTTGGCGGTTTCGAATTCAGGGAAGATCGATTGTACCGTGGCCCAGAAGCGTGGGCTGTGGTTCATTTCGCGCAGGTGCGACAACTCGTGCGCGATCACGTAATCGATCAGCGGCAGGGAAAAATGCATCAGGCGCCAGTTCAGGCGGATGCGACCGTCGGCAGTACAGGAACCCCATTGCGTGGTGGCCGACGATAGCGCGAACGACTGGTAAGTCACGCCCAGTTTCTCGGCGTAGATCGGCAGGCGCGCTGCAAAGGTTTCCTTGGCGCGCGCTTGCAGCCAACCTTGCACGCGGTCTTTCAACTGCTGTTCGCCGGCGTCGGCAGGCAAGCCTACCGTCAACTCCAGCGTGTCTTCATCGTAAGCAATGCCGGCCGCCTGATGGGCGCGGATACGCAAGGTGATGTCCTGTCCAAGATAGGGCAGGGTGGCGCCGTCTAGCCATTGCATCTGCGGTTGAAGGCGGCGCGCCGAGCGTTCGCGGCGTTCATTGAGTTTTGTGAAGATCCAGCGCTGCTTTTCGCGGATGGCGTTTTCGATCTCGCCCAGGGTCACCCATTTCGGCGCAGTCACGCGCAAGCCTTCATCGCTGATCAGGAAGCCGATCGAGCGGCGCTTCGAACGCAGCAGCGCATAGTCGAGATGATGTTCGCCCAGCTGGATGCGCCGCATGCCATCGGCGGGACGGCCGATCGGCGGCGACATCGGCGGCAACGGCGTCTGCTGTTTCAGTTCGGGCGCCGGTGCGAGGTCCTGCTGCAAAAGCGGTGGCGGTGGGCTGTCCTGCGTCGTCTCAAGAGGCGTCGGTGTGAAGAAATCCAGTTGCAGCGTAAGCTGGTTAGGATCCGGCTGAGAGTGACGAAGCAGTTTCAATGTAGTGGGGCCGATGGTGTCAGTTTCTTGTTTTGTCGACGGCGGCATAAACCGCCGGGGAAATCACGCGCATTTCAGATTCTATCCAATTTTCAACGCGTTGGCTTAACTGTGCAGGATCCAGGCCTTCCGGCGAGATAGGTTTGCCGATCGATACCGTGATCATACCCGGAGTTTTGATGAATGAGCCCTTCGGCCAGCACTCGCCGGCGTTGACTGCGACAGGCACGACCACGGTGTTGGTTTCCACCGCCAGGCGCGAGCCGCCGTGCTTGTACTTGCCGGTCTGGCCGACCGGAATGCGCGTGCCTTCCGGGAACATGATTACCCACTGGCCGTCGGCCAGGCGCTTGCGTCCCTGCACCACGACTTGCGCGAAGGCGTCGCGGCCCTTGCTGCGGTCGATCGGGATCATGCGCAACAAGGCGATGCCCCAGCCGAAGAACGGGATGTAGGTCAGCTCCTTCTTGAACACGAACACCAGCGGACGCGGCATGATGATCAGGTAGAAAATCGTTTCCCACGCCGATTGGTGCTTGGATAGCAGGATCACCGGCGCGTCGGGCAGGTTTTCCATGCCCTTGACCTGATAGCGGATGCCGCAGATCACGCGCGCTGCCCAGATCACGATGACGTTCCAGCGCGAAGTCAGGTAATAGCGCTGCGCGTACGGGAACGGCGCGAACAGGATGCACGCCATCGACCACACTACGGTGGTCACGGTCATCACCAGCGTGAACAGCACGGAACGCAAAAACAGGTTGATACGCAAAATACAGTCTCCCTTTTCAGAGTCGGTGCGGCCGTGTCCGCAATGCGGCGGCCCGCTGCCTTCTCACTTATCCACTAAACCGACATTTCTACCGGTGCTTTCAATATGAAGTCGACTACGCCGGCGAGGTCCGGATAGATCAGCGTACCGGGCGGCAGGCCGCCTTTTTCGCGGGTCTTCTCGCCCTTGCCGGTGAGCACCAGGAACGGCGCACAACCGGCCACGAAACCGGCCTGCAGGTCGCGTAGCGAATCCCCTACGGTCACCACGCCGCCGCGCAGGCTGACGCCGAAGCGCTTGGAAATTTCGTTGAACATGCCCGGCTTGGGCTTGCGGCAATCGCAGTTGTCGTCGGCCGCATGCGGGCAAAAGAACACGGCGTCGATATCGGCGCCGACCTGCTGCGCGGCATTGTGCATCTTCTGATGGATGGCGTTGAGCGTCATCATGTCAAACAGTCCGCGGCCTACGCCCGACTGATTGGTCGCGACGACGACGCGATAACCGGCCTGGTTGAGGCGGGCGATCGCTTCCAGCGAACCCTTGATCGGAATCCATTCCGCGGGCGACTTGATAAAGGCGTCCGAGTCCTGGTTGATCACGCCATCGCGATCCAGAATGATCAGCTTCATGTTCTTCTTACCCTATCCCTGAGAACTTGATGGACCTTATGCCGCCAGCTTGGAAATGTCGGCGACCTGGTTGAGCATCTGATGCAATTCGGCCAGCAAGGCCTGGCGATTCTTGCGCAGCTGTTCGTCCTCTGCATTGACCATGACGTCGTTGAAGAAGGCATCGACGTTCTGGCGCAGTTGCGCCAGCGCCTTCAACGCGCCGCTGAAATTGCCTTGCGCATACGCGGCATCGACTTGCGGCTTGAGCAGCAGCATGGCCGAATACAGCGCCTGCTCGGCGGCTTCGCGCAGCAAGCCGTTCTGCACGGTGCCACTCACTCCACCCTCGATCTTCTTGAGGATATTGGTGATGCGCTTGTTGGCGGCGGCCAGCGCTTCGGCTTCCGGCAGCGCGGCGAAGGCTTGCACCGCATCCAGGCGTTCGGTGATGTTGTCGAGTACTGCCGGCTGCTGCGCCACCACCGCTTCGATCTCGTTGGGCGAGTAATTGCGCTCGCGCAGCAAGCCGCGCAGGCGATCAAACAGGAAGGCGCTGACGTCGGCGCTCGGGTCCTTGAAATTGCTGTTGCCGGCAAATTGCGCCACGGCGGCCTGCAGCAAGGCAGGAATCGCCAGCGGCAGACGCTTTTCAACCAGCATGCGCAATACGCCCAGCGCATGGCGGCGCAGCGCGAACGGATCCTTGTCGCCGGTCGGCTGCAGGCCGATGCCCCAGATGCCGACCAGGGTTTCCAGTTTGTCGGCCAGCGCCACGGCGGTGCCGGTCGCGGACGACGGCAGGGCGTCGCCGGCGAAGCGCGGCTGATAGTGTTCGGAAGCGGCCAGCGCGACTTCATCCGGCTCGCCGTCGTGACGCGCGTAGTAGGTGCCCATGATGCCTTGCAGCTCAGGGAACTCGCCCACCATGTCGGTCAGCAGATCGGTCTTGGCCAGCAGCGCGCCGCGTTCGGCCAGCGCCACATCATTGCCCAGCAATTTGGCAATCGCACCGGCCAGCGCCTGGACGCGCTCGGTGCGTTGCAACTGGTTGCCCAGCTTGTTGTGATACACGACGTTAGCCAGTTGCGGGACGCGGTCGGCCAGCGTCTTCTTCTTGTCTTGCTCGAAGAAGAACTTCGCATCCGACAGGCGCGGACGCACCACGCGTTCGTTGCCCTGGATGATGTGCTGCGGGTTGGCGGTTTCCAGATTCGAAACGATCAGGAAGCGCGAGCGCAGCTTGCCGTTCGCATCCGTCAGCGCAAAATATTTCTGGTTGGTCTGCATGGTCAGGATCAGGCATTCCTGCGGCACTGCCAGGAACTGGTCGTCGAACTTGCATTCGTAGACCACCGGCCATTCGACCAGCGCCGTGACTTCATCGAGCAGCGCTTCCGGCATCAGGACCTTGTCGTCGCCGGCCTTGCCGAGCAGGTCGAGGCGGATCTTTTCCTTGCGTTCTGTGAAGCCGGGAATGACTTTGCCCTTGCTGATCAGCGTTTCGACATAGGTCTCGGGCGAGTCGATCGCGATCGCGCCCTGTGACAGGAAACGATGGCCTTGGGTGATCTTGTCGGCGTCGAGGCCGAGGATGTTCAGCGGCACCACGGCGGCGCCGTGCAGAGCGATCAGGCGGTGTGCCGGACGCACGAAATGCACGGTATTGCCTGCGTCACGGCCGTGCTGGCGCTGGTAGCTCATCACCTTCGGAATCGGCAGCTTGGCGACCGATTCTTCCAGTGCCGCTTGCAGACCGGATTGCAGCGCGCCGCCCTTGGCGGTGTAGTTGTAGAAGAAGCTTTCGGCCTTGCCGTCCTGAGCGCGTTCCAGCTGGTCCGGGGTGATCACGGTGGCGCCGACTTGCACCGCCAGTGCCGCCAGTTTCTTGACCAGCGGCGCCGCAGGGCGACCTTCGGCGTCGAGAGCGACGCTGACCGGCAATACCTTTTCGCGGATAGCCTTGTCGAGCGAGGTGGCGCGTACTTTAGTGATGGAAACCGCCAGGCGACGCGGTGTCGCGTAAGCGGTGGCGACCGCGCCTTCTTCAAGGAAGTCGCGCGATTTCAGTCCGTTGAAAATCCCGTTGGCAAAAGCGTCGCCCAGTTTGGCGAGCACCTTGGGAGGCAGTTCTTCGGTCAGGAGTTCTACTAAAAGTGTTTGAGTCATTTTCTGTTTTCTTGCCGATTTCTTGCTTATTTGGCGCTACAGCGGGTGTCAGCCGCAGCGCGATCCGATCAATGCTTTATTCAAGCCGCCTGGCGCGAAACGTCGGCATCCGCCATCGGGAAGCCGAGGCGCTCGCGCGATTCGTAATATGCCTGCGCCACGGCGCGCGACAGGTTGCGGATGCGGCCGATGTAGGCTGCGCGCTCGGTGACCGAGATGGCGCCGCGTGCATCCAGCAGGTTGAAGGTATGCGCCGCCTTCAGGATCATTTCGTAGGCCGGCAGCGCCAGCGGCACTTCCAGCAGGCGCTTGGCTTCGGCTTCGTAGTTGCCGAACAGCGAGAACAGGAAGTCGGTATTCGAATATTCGAAGTTGAAGGTCGATTGCTCGACTTCGTTCTGGTGGAACACGTCGCCGTAGGTCAGCTTCTTCTTGACGCCGTTCTCGACCCATTCGGTCCAGATCAGGTCGTAGACGTTTTCCACGTTTTGCAGGTACATCGCCAGGCGCTCGATGCCATAGGTGATTTCTCCCAGCACCGGTTTGCAGTCGAGGCCGCCGACTTGCTGGAAGTAGGTGAATTGCGTCACTTCCATGCCGTTGAGCCAGACTTCCCAGCCCAGGCCCCAGGCGCCCAGCGTCGGGTTTTCCCAGTCGTCTTCGACGAAACGCACGTCGTTTTGCTTCAGGTCCAGGCCCAGCGCTTCGAGCGAACCGAGGTACAGGTCGAGGATGTTCTCAGGCGCCGGCTTCAGCACCACCTGGTATTGGTAGTAGTGCTGCATGCGGTTGGGGTTTTCGCCGTAGCGGCCGTCCTTGGGGCGGCGCGACGGTTGCACGTAGGCGGCGCGCCATGGCTCAGGCCCGATGGCGCGCAGGAAGGTCGCGGTGTGCGAAGTGCCGGCACCGACTTCCATGTCGTAGGGCTGGAGCAATGCGCATCCTTGCGCATCCCAATATTCTTGCAGCTTGAGAATGATCTGTTGAAATGTAAGCATCTTTTTATGTTGCCGGTGATGGCGGGCAAGGAATTGCTAAAACCCTGAATTTTAGCGGTTTTTGAGGGGGCCATGCGGCCCAAACGCAGGAACAGGCCGGAAATAACGAAGACAGGCCCGGGAACGAACAAAGAAAAACGCGGTGGCGACTAGCGTTTGCGGCGCGACAGCAGCCAGGCCGCCGCCAGCGCGGCGATCGCCAGCGCCAGCATCAGCTTGTTGCCGAGCAGGATGTAGGGCGTCTGGCCCTGGAAACCTTGCACCGAGGCGCTCAGCATGTTGCGCGTGTAAGGCTGCAGTTCCGACACCAACTGGCCTTTGGGGCCGATCACGGCGGTCGCGCCGGTGTTGGTCGCGCGCAGCATCGGGCGGCCGGTTTCCAGCGCGCGCATCTGGGAGATCTGCAAGTGCTGCGGCAGCGCGATCGAATTGCCGAACCAGGCGATGTTGGACAGGTTCAGCAGCATGCTGGCCTGCGGCTGCCCGGTGTAGTAGGCGCCGCCGAGCTGGGCGGCGATCTCTTCACCGAACAGATCCTCGTAGCAGATGTTGGGCATGATCCATTGCTGCTTGACCTGGAATGGAAGCTGCAAGGGTTTGCCACGCGTCATGTCACCCAGCGGAATGCTCATCATGTCGACGAACCAGCGGAAACCGAGCGGGATGAATTCGCCGAAAGGCACCAGGTGATGTTTGTCGTAGCGATACGGTGTGCGCTCGCTGGCCGGATCAGGAGAAAAACCGACCATGCTGTTGGCGTACTGGCCGGGTCCGTCGGACAAGGGAATCCCCAGCGCCAGATGGCTGCCCGAAGTCTGTACAAAGCGCGCCAGGCGCGCCAGATAGTCCGGCGGCAGTTGCTGCGGCAGCAGCGGCACAGCGGTTTCGGGTGTGGCGATCAGGTCGGCCGGCGCGCTGCGGATCATATCGTCGTACATCATCAGCGACGACAGCAGCGCTTCGTTGGAGAATTTCATCTCCTGCGGAATATTTCCCTGCAGCAAACGTACGCTGATCGGCTGTCCTGCAGCCTGTGTCCAGTCGACCGTGTGCAGCGCTACGCCGGCGCCGGCGAGCAGCAGCGTCAGCGCGGCGGGCAGGACGCGCGGCCCGGTGCGCAGGCTCAGCATGGCGAGACTGCCGGCGACGATGGCGGCAATCCAGGCCAAGCCATAGACGCCGACCACGGGCGCGAAGCCGGCCAGCGGACCGACGTTGTGTGCATAGCCCGAGGTCAGCCATGGGAAACCGGTGAACAGCCAGCCGCGCAGCCATTCCGACAAGGCCCACAGCGTCGGCAATAGCAGCAGCAACAGCACCATTTGCGAGGTCGCCCAGCGCTGCTGCAGCCAGCGCGCCAGTGTTGCGGTCAACGCGGCATAGAGACCCAGGTAAGCCGCCAGCAAGCCCACCGCCAGCGCCGCCATCCATCCCGCCATGCCGCCGTAGTCGTGCATGCTGATGTAGAGCCAGTGCACGCCGGCGGCCGCCCAGCCGAAGCCGTACAGCCAGCCGGTCAGGGCATTGCGGCGGAAAGAGGCAGTGCGGGAGATCTGGCGGAACAGCCAGGCCAGCGTGAGGATCTGTATCGGCCAGATGTTGAACGGCGCGAACGCCAGCACGTTGGCGACGCCGGCCAGCAAGGCGAACAGCGGCGTCCAGCGTGCAAGGCGCGATACCGTCGAACTGTTGGCGGCAGCCGCAGCATCGGTAGAGTCAGCAGGGATGGGCGAAGAAGAATTCACGCGGAAAAACTATTGTTCTTCCTCGGCTGCCGGCGTGTCCGGCAGTTTTTCCACCAGCAGCACATGCGCCTGGCGGGCGTCGGCGCGCAACACTTCGAAGCGCATGCCGCCGATGTCGAATTCGTCGCCCTTGCGCGGCACGCGGCCGAGGTGGTTGGCGACCAGGCCGCCGATGGTGTCGGCGTCTTCATCGGAGAAGGTGGTTTCCAGCGTCTCGTTGAACTGGGTGATCTCGGTCAGTCCCTTGATGCGCCAGCGCGGCCCGTGGGCGCCGTCCTTGATGGCGAGGATGTTGTCTTCTTCCTCGTCGAAATCGTATTCGTCTTCGATGTCGCCGACAATTTGCTCGAGCACGTCTTCAATCGTGATCAGCCCGGCGACACCGCCGTATTCGTCGACCACGATGGCCATGTGGTTGCGGTTGGCGCGGAAGTCGCGCAGCAGCACATTGAGGCGTTTGGATTCGGGAATGAACACGGCCGGACGCAGCATGTCGCGCACGTCGAAGGATTCTTCAGCGTAATAGCGCAGCAGGTCTTTCGCCAGCAGCACGCCGACCACCTTGTCGCGCTCGCCTTCAACCGCAGGGAAGCGCGAATGCGAGGTCGACAGCACGTCGGGCATCCAGGTTTCGATCGGCTTGCTGATATCGATGGTGTCCATCTGCGAACGCGGCACCATGATGTCGCGCACGGCGAGATCGGATACCTGGAATACACCTTCGATCATCGACAGCGCATCGGCGTCGATCAGGTTGCGTTCATGGGCGTCTTGCAGGACCTCGAGCAACTCTGCTCGGTTTTCTGGTTCGGGGGAGATGAGGGCGGTGAGACGTTCGAACAGGGAACGGTGTGGTTTAGCGTCAAGAGATTTGACGCTACTAGAGTGATCTTGCATATGGCGTGAGCCGTGGGTCCGACGTTGTTTCGATGAGCCATAGGATACAACAAATATATGACAAATCTACTAAAACCCGATTTTCACGACTGAGACGCGCAACGAACGCAAGCAGCAGGCTGGATCAAATGGCAACAGTTTCCCGGCGGACATGTGCACTGACGGACATGTCCACGGCGAGGGGATGCCGCAGACATGTCGAAAGAAACGAAGATTACTTCTTCATTTCATCTTTCTTCATTTCATCCTTGCCCATGCCGTCTTTAGCCATGGCGTCCTTGCCCATGGAGTCCTTCTTCATCTTGTCCTTTTTCATGCCATCCTTCTTCATGCCGTCCTTCGACATGGAATCCTTGGACATGTCGTCCTTGGCCATCGTATCGGCAGCGTAGGCGCCAGATACGGCAGCCATCATCAGACAGGCGAACAGGGTCGAGAGTGCTTTTTTCATGTGAATCTCCTAGATGTTGAAAATTGGCAAAAGCGCCATGACTACGGCAGATGCTTGGCAGATTGCTAAGCGCCGCCGAACCAGTTGTACCCCTGGTCTTCCCAGTAACCGCCGGGGTAAGTGTTGGTTACTTCGATCGAAACGATATGCTTCGGATTCTTGTAGCCCAGCTTGGTGGGCATGCGCAGCTTCATCGGGAAACCGTATTTCGGCGGCAGTATGTCGCCGTCATACGTCAGCGTCAGCTGCGTCTGCGCGTGCAGCGCCGTGGCCATGTCGATGCTGGTGTAATAGTCGTCGGCGCAGCGGAAGGCGATGTACTTCGCGCTCAGGTCGGCGCCGATATGCTTGAGGAAACCGGCGAACGGCACGCCGCCCCAGCGGCCGATGGCGCTCCAGCCTTCGACGCAGATGTGGCGAGTGATCTGTTCCACCTGCGGCAGGCGGCGCAGCTCGGCCAGGGACCAGGTGCGGCGGATGGCAATCAGGCCTTTGAGCTCAAGGCGATAGGCATCGCCGTCGACTTCGGTGATTTCATCCTCGCCATAAAACGCGTTGAACGGAAATGGCCGCGTGATCATCGACGCCGGATACGTCGGCGCCAGTTTGTTCGGATCGAACAGCCAGCCCTGCACACCATCGTTCATGCGTGAAATCTTCGTCAGCATGCGGTTCACGGATTCCTGCTCGGTGAGATTGCAGCCGCTCAGCAGCGACAGGCCGCCCAGCGTCAGTGCGCGCTTGCCGAACAGGCGTCGCGACGGCATCGACAATTCGAGTTCGCGGCGCGCATCCTTGAGGATCAGTTCGCCGTCGAGGTTAGACGGCAGGCGATTTGGTTTCTTGATCATGGTAAGGGTCTCTGTTTAGTGGCGTTCAGCGTCCGCGCAGCATGGCCAGCAAGGTGCGCGGCACCAGCGCCACCATCGCGACATGCACGACAATGAACAGCACCAGGAAACTCATGGCAAAAAAGTGCACGATGCGCGCGCTGTCATAGCCGCCCATCAAGTCGCGCAGCAAAGGCAGCTGCACCGATTTCCAGATCGCCAGTCCCGAGACCACGATCAGCACCAGGTCGGCGATTACCGACAGATACGCCAACTTTTGCACGGCGTTGTAATGGTCCAGAGACGCGTGCTGCAACTTGCCCTTGAGCGCCTGCACAAAGTCGTGGAAGACTTCCTTCGGGCGCAGCGGAAAGAACTTGCGCCGTGCACGTCCGCTCAGCAGATTGAGCGCCAGGTAAATCACGCCGTTGATTGCCAGCAGCCACATCGCCGCGAAATGCCATTGCAGCGCACCGCCCAGCCAGCCGCCCAAGGTCCATTCCTTGGGAAACGAGAAGGGAAAAATCGGCGACGCGTTATAGATGCGCCAGCCGCTCAGGATCATGAGCACGACGGCGAGCGCGTTGATCCAATGCGTGACGCGCAGCCACAGTGGATGGATGGTCGCGGACGTCGTCGGAAGCGTGGGCGCATGGATGTTCAAGTTCGTCTCCTCAATGCATGGCGAATATGTGTTTCATGCAGCTTGGTCGGACGAGTTGGCGGTTTCTTACAAGGAATTTGAAAAAAGTGAAAATCACGGCATGGCAGGGCTCGCAACGGCATCAGCAGCCACTGCGAAAAATAATCGTCAGTGAATTGTAAGAAATGACGTCCGGCCACGACCAACATGCAGGGAGCCGGAGAACGGCGCTGAAAGCGCGACGGCGGGTTGGCTGATTTACAATGCCAGACGGAGTGCGACAGGAGCAATGACATGAACTGCAAGGAAGCACATCGCGTCTTGTGCGAGGCGCAAGACAGCAAATTATCTTTCGCCCGGCGGCTGACGTTGCGCTGGCATCTGGCTATCTGCGACCATTGCACGCGCTTCGGCCGTCAGCTGGATTTCATGCGCAGGGCGGTGCGGCGTTACCGCGACGGCGGGGATGGGAAGTAAGGTGGGAAGTAGGGCAGAAAAATAGGCAGGGAACACAATGCCGTCGCAGCGCAAGGCTGCGGCCGGCAATGTTCAGTGCTGCCGATGTTGCAGATGTTGATGCAGATGTTGATGCAGATGTTGGTAGTGTTACCGGCGGTCCGCGTAAGGATCGGCGAAACCCAGGCCTGCCAGAATTTCAGTTTCCAGCGTTTCCATTTCGGTCGCTTCTTCTTCGTCTTCGTGATCGTAGCCTTGCGCATGCAGCACGCCGTGCACGATCAGATGCGCCGCGTGATCCAGCAGCGGCTTCTTCTGCTCCAACGCTTCCTTTTCCAGCACGTCGGTGCACAGGATGATGTCGGCCTGCGTCACTTCGGCGTCTTCCTCTTCCGTGTAGGCAAAGGTCAGCACGTTGGTGGCGTAATCCTTTTCGCGGTATTCGCGGTTCAGCGTGCGGCCTTCTTCGGTGTCGACGAAGCGGATCGTCAGTTCCGCCGGCGCGAACAGCGCGGCCTGGATCCAGCGGCGGATCTGCGGACGCGGCACGCTGTCCTTCAGGCGTGTATCGGCGTACTGGACGGACAGGGTCAGTTTATTTTTTTGCATGGCGTGGCTTGGCTGACTGGGTCAGGCCCTGGCTGAGGCGTTTGACGGCGGTGTTGGAAGTGACATGTGAATTGCTGACGGTCGATACCGCTTCATAGGCGTCGACAATGCGCGCGACCATGGGATGGCGCACCACGTCGCTGCTGGTGAAGCGCGAGAAGGCGATGCCGCGCACCTCATTGAGCACATTGAGCGCGTCGACCAGGCCGCTCTTCTGGCCGTGGTGCAAGTCGATCTGGGTCACGTCGCCGGTGACCACGGCCTTGCTGCCGAAGCCGATGCGGGTGAGGAACATCTTCATCTGTTCCGGCGTGGTGTTCTGCGCCTCGTCGAGGATGATGAAGGCGTGGTTCAGCGTGCGGCCGCGCATATAGGCCAGCGGCGCGATTTCGATCGCCTGCTTCTCGAACAGCTTCTGCGTACGGTCGAAACCGAGCAGGTCATACAGCGCGTCGTACAGTGGGCGCAGATATGGATCAACCTTCTGCGCCAGATCTCCCGGCAAGAAGCCCAGGCGTTCGCCGGCTTCGACAGCCGGGCGCGTCAGCACGATGCGCTGCACGGCGTCGCGCTCGAGCGCGTCGACGGCGCAGGCCACCGCCAGGTAAGTCTTGCCGGTGCCGGCCGGGCCCACGCCGAAGGTGATGTCGTGCTCGAGGATGGCGTGCAGGTACTGGCTCTGGTGCGGCGTGCGGCCGCGCAGGTCGTGCTTGCGCGTTTTCAGGATCGGGCTTTCGATCTCGGTCTTGTCTTTCTTGTCAACCGCGATATCCGCATCGTCGAGTTCGGCGTCGATGGTCGCGGTGGCGCGTTGTTCGACCAGCGCCAACTGAATGTCTTCCACCGATACCTGCTTGTCGGCCCGCGTGTAGAAACGATCAAGGACCGCGACCGCGCGTTCGGCGTTGGTGCCGCTGACGATGAACTTCTCGCCGCGACGGAAAATCGTCACGTCGAGGGCGGACGAGATCTGCCTCAGGTTTTCATCGAGCGGACCGCACAGATGCGCCAGGCGCTTGTTGTCGAGCGGTTGCGGGATGAAGTAATGAGGCTGGTTGGGTGATTTTTTCAATCTGGCTCGGTGTCGTCAGGTGGATTTAAATAGCGGATGGCGATGGCGTCATTGCTTGACGATGATCTCGCCGCGCAGCGAAAACGCGAAAGTCTGGACGATGGTGACATCGATCATTTCGCCGATCAGGCGGGCGCCGTTCGGGCCGGCGTCGAAATTCACCACGCGGTTGTTTTCCGTGCGGCCTTGCAATTCGTTGGCATCTTTCTTCGAAGGGCCTTCGACCAGAATGCGCTGGACCGTGCCGAGCATGGCCTGGCTGATCTTGCTGGCATTGTCCTGCACCACCGCTTGCAGATGTTGCAGGCGCTTCAGTTTGACGTCGGCAGGCGTGTCGTCGGCCAGGTTGGCCGCCGGTGTACCTGGCCGCGGGCTGAAGACAAAGCTGAAGCTGCTGTCGAAGCCGATATCGGTAATCAGCTTCATCAGCGCGTTGAAGTCTTCATCTGTCTCGCCCGGGAAGCCGACGATGAAGTCGCTCGAAATCGTGATGTTGGGACGCACTTCGCGCAGGCGGCGCAGCACCGATTTGTATTCCAGCGCCGTATAGCCGCGCTTCATGGCCGACAGGATGCGGTCGGAACCGTGCTGCGCCGGCAGGTACAGGTGATCGACCAGCTTGGGCACCTTGGCGTAGGTGTCGATCAGGCGCTGGGTGAATTCCTTGGGATGGCTGGTGACGAAACGAATGCGCTGGATGCCGGGCATCTCGGCGATGTATTCGATCAGCAGCGCGAAGTCGGCGATCTCGCCGTCTTCCATGACGCCGCGGAAGGCATTGACGTTCTGGCCCAGCAGCGTGATTTCCTTGACACCTTGTGCGGCCAGTCCGGCCACCTCTGTCAGCACGTCCTCGAAACGGCGCGACACTTCCTCGCCGCGCGTGTACGGCACCACACAGTAGCTGCAGTACTTGCTGCAACCTTCCATGATCGACACGTACGCCGTCGCGCCTTCAACGCGGGCCGGCGGCATGTGATCGAACTTTTCGATTTCAGGGAAGCTGATGTCGACCTGCGGGCGGCCGGTAAAGCGGCGCTCGCTGATCATCTGCGGCAGGCGATGCAGGGTTTGCGGACCGAATACCATGTCGACGAAGGGCGCGCGCTTGACGATGGCTTCACCTTCCTGGGAGGCCACGCAACCGCCGACGCCGATCAGCAGGTCAGGATTGATTTTCTTCAGTTCGCGCAGGCGGCCGAGATCCGAGAACACTTTTTCCTGCGCCTTTTCGCGCACCGAACAGGTGTTGAGCAGGATCACGTCGGCGTCTTCCGGACGGTCGGTCTTGACCAGACCGTCGGACAGGTTCAGCACGTCGGCCATCTTGTCCGAGTCGTACTCGTTCATCTGGCAGCCGAAGGTTTTGATGAATACTTTTTTCTGCATAAATGTCATTCAGGCATGAGCGCGCGGCGGGAGGCTGGGTCCTGCGCACGTTGGCTTGTGGGGCGCATCGGCCAGGCGCCGGCAAGGGGAAGCTGAGCATGGGCAAACTACAGTCGCGGCAGCCGGAAAGGCGGCTTGTGCGGCGCGATCCGGGGCGCCTGCAGTCGGTGCTTCCAAGGTCCGCGATTATAGCACCGGATCCCGCGCGGAGCCGCAGGCGGGCGCGGATCCGGGGAGGCCGGAAAAGGCGTTGAAAATGTCAACAATGTCATCAAGGCAACTTCCCGGCGGCTCTTCCGCCAGATTCAGGCGGGCGATCCGTCGGCGAAGCAGCCTTCCAGCCAATCCAGCACCGCCCGCAGACGCGGCAGTGCCCGCAGATCGCGGTGGTACACCGCCCAGGCCTCGCGCTGCAACTGTGGCGCAGCCTCTGCCAGTTCCAGCTCAGGCGCCAGCAGGTAATGCGGCAACAAGGCCATGCCCACGCCGGCGCGCGCCGCCATGCATTGCGTCACCAGGCTGGTGCTGCGGAAGCGCACCGGATTGCCGCCGGCATGATCCGCCAGCCATTGCGTCTCGGGAATATCCGGCACACCGTCGTCGAAGCCGATGAACGGCGCAGAAGCCGGCGCGGCGCGCCATTCGGCCACGCGTGCGCGGCTGCCGCACAGGAAGTAGCTGATCTTGCCCAGCTTGCGCGCAATCAGGTCGCCGTCCTGCGGCCGCGCGAAGCGGATCGCCAGGTCGGCGTCGCGGCGCGCCAGGCTCACGGTCTGGTGACTCATGCTGAACTCGATGTCGAGCTGCGGCCAGCGCTCCAGCAGCGCCGGCAGGCGCGGCGCCAGGAACATGGTGCCCATGGCGTCGGTGCTGGCGATGCGCAGCTTGCCTTCCATGCGGATGTCTTCGCCGGCCAGGCGGCGCGCCAGCTGCGCGGTCTGCGCCTGCATTTCGCGCGCGGCGGCCAGCACCGTTTCGCCCAGCCGCGTCAGTTCGGTGTCGTCGCCGCGTCGTGTAAACAACGGGCCGTGCAAGGCATGCTCCAGCGTTTGCAGGCGCCGGCTGACAGTGGCATGGGTCACGCCCAGCATGCGCGCGGCACCGGAAAAGCTGCCTGATTCGATAAACGCGGCAAAGGTGCGCAAGCCTTCCCAGTCGGCGGCGAGGAGTGCAGACGAGTCGGATGCGGCTGTGAATTTATTCACGGATGGCTACCTGTTTTTGTGAATTGATGAACGTATTTTAACCGTCTAGGATGATCCCATCGTTCACCACCCTCAAGGAGAAAAACCATGTCCACACCAAAAACCCTGCTGCAAATCGCCGGCGCCGCACCGCGTTCGCCAAGGTGGCAAGACGCCGCACTGGTGCTGATCGATCACCAGACCGAATACACCGTCGGTGGTGTGCCGCTGGCCGGCATCGACGCCGCCGTCGGCGAGATCGCCGCCTTGCTCAAGCAGGCGCGCGCCGCCGGGGCACCGGTATTCCACGTGGTGCACCACGCCAAGCCGGGTGCGGCGCTATTCGATCCGCAGCGCGAATTCGTCGGCATCATCGACGGCCTGCAGCCGCAGGACGGCGAAGTCACGGTGGTCAAGGCGCTGCCGAATTCCTTCGCCGGCACCACGCTGGACGCCGAGCTGAAGAAGGCGGGGAAAAAGGAGCTGATCATCGCTGGCTTCGCCACCCACATGTGCATCAGTGCCACCACACGCTCGGCGCTGGATCATGGCTATGTGTCGACGGTGGTGGCGGCGGCGTGCGCCACGCGCGATCTGCCGGATGCGCTGGGCAAGGGCGTGGTGCCGGCGGCGGAGGTGCAGCGTGCGACGCTGGCGGCGTTGGGTGATCGTTTTGCGACGATCGTGCCGGATGCGGCTGCACTGAATTAACGGCGATGTTTACGCGACGGTCGGATTGGTTGGATTGATCCGCAGGTTCTTGAGAATGTCGCGCCACGTGACGATGCCGACCGGCCTGAAGTTCAGATCGACCACCGGCAGGCAGGAAATGCCGTGGGTATTGAAAGACTGGATCGCGTCATCGACCGTGGCGCTTTCCTGCAGCACGATCGGCCGCCGCGTCATGATCTGGTGCACGCGCTTGTTCAGACTGGCGGTGTCCTGGTAGGTTTCCCGGGCCGAGCCGATGTTCGGACTCAGCGCCTTGAGCAGGTCGCGATCGGACACCACGCCCAGCAGCTTGCGCTCTTCCACCACCAGCAGGTGATGGAATTTCAGGTTGTCGAAAATCTCTTTGACCGTTTCCAGCTTGTCGTCCAGGGTGACGGTGACGAGCTTCGCGGTCATGATCTTCTTGATGCTGACTCCAGCCATTGCTCCTCCGTTGATATGTCGGATTGTCCTCCAAGCCAGGCAGGGCAGGCAATTGACGCAGGTCAAGTTGACCGTAAAAAACAAAAAAGGCCCGTGCGAACACGGGCCTTCAGATGTCTTTGGTGGTGATAGGTGGACTTGAACCACCGACCCCAGCATTATGAGTGCTGTGCTCTAACCAACTGAGCTATATCACCAAAAGCAAGCCCGTGATTATGCTGTCCGTTCTTGCTTGTGTCAAGAGATTTAAGCCTAAGATTGCTGTTTCATTAACCCGCGCTTGCCGGCCCTATCCAATCAATGTTCCAGCGCCTTACGCACGTACGCCATCACCGCCTGCGTCGCGTCGGGCGCATTGCAGTCGATCACGATGCGGTCCGGTGTCGAGCGCAGCCAGGTGATCTGGCGCTTGGCCAGTTGTCGCGTGGCAATGATGCCGCGTTCGCGCATTTCGGCGCGGTCGTACTGGCCGTCGAGATGTTCCCAGGCCTGGCGGTAGCCGACGCAGCGCATTGACGGCAGGCCCAGGTGCAGGTCGCCGCGGGCGCGCAGCTTGCGGACTTCGGCCAGCAGGCCGTCGTTTTCCAGCATGAGGTCGAAGCGGCGCGCGATGCGTTCGTGCAGCACGGCGCGGTCGGACGGCTCCAGCGCCAGCGGCAGCAGCGTGAAGGGTAGCGCCGCCGCGGTCTTTTGCGTGAGCAGCGCCGACATCGGCTTGCCAGTCAGTTCGATGATCTCGAGCGCGCGCTGGATGCGCTGGCTGTCGTTGGGTTTGAGGCGGGCGGCGGTTTCCGGGTCGAGCGTGACGAGGCGTGCGTGCAGGGCAGGTACGCCATCGCGTGCAGCTTCTTCGTCCAGGCGCGCGCGTACTTCGGGATCGGCTTCAGGCAGGTCGTCGAGGCCGTCACGCAAGACCTTGAAATACAGCATCGTGCCGCCCACCAGCAGCGGCAGCTTGCCGCGCGCACGGATGTCCTGCGCCAGGCGCAGCGCGTCGTTGCGGAACTGCATGGCGGAGTAGGCTTCAGTCGGATCGATGATGTCGATCAGGTGATGCGGCACGCTGGCGAGTTCGTCGGCGTTGGGCTTGGCGGTGCCGATGTCCATCTCACGATACACCAGCGCCGAGTCGACCGAGATGATTTCGCAGGGAATGTGTTTGGCGATTTCAAGCGCAGCGGCAGTCTTGCCGGAAGCGGTCGGTCCCATGATGGCGACCGCCAGTGGCGTTGCGGTCATGCTATTGACCGCGCAGGAAGAGTTTGTCCATGTCGGACAGGGCCAGCTGGCTCCAGGTCGGACGGCCGTGGTTGCACTGGTCTGCGCGCTCGGTGGCTTCCATCTGGCGCAGCAGGGCGTTCATTTCCGGCACGGTCAGGCTGCGGTTGGCGCGCACCGCGGTGTGGCAGGCCAGCGTGCCGAGCAGTTCATTGCGACGCTCAAGCAGCACGCGTGAGCCGCCGAATTCGCGCACGTCGCGCAAGACATCGCGCGCCAGGGTCTGGGCGTCGGCGTTCTTGAGCAGCGCCGGCACCGCGCGCACGGCCAGCGTGGTCGGCGACATCGCGGCGATGTCGAAGCCGAGTGCGCTCAAGGTTTCCTGATGTTCTTCGACGGTGCCGACTTCGACGGCGTCGGCGTAGAAGGTCACCGGGATCAGCAGCGGCTGCACGAACATGGAGTTGTCGTCGAGCGCGTTCTTCAGTTGCTCATACAGGATGCGCTCGTGCGCGGCGTGCATGTCGACCACCACCAGGCCCTTGCTGTTTTGCGCCAGCACGTAGATCCCATGCAGCTGCGCCAGCGCGAAGCCGAGCGGGAAGTCGTCGGCCGGCAGCGATTGTGTATTGGCGGAGACCGGCATGGCGAAAGCGCCCGGCGCTGCTTCGCTGCCGAAGACCGACGCCATGTCCAGATTGGTCTGCACGCCGGGTTGGAACATCGCACCGTATTCCGCCGTGTTCTGCGCCACGCCGAAATTGCCGGCGGAGAAATTCGGTCTCAGCTGCGCGCCGAATTCGTTCTGATACTGCGGCTGAGGCTGCGCTTGCTGATCGCGCATCCACGGCAGCGGACCGTTGCCTGCGGCTTGCGGCGCCGGCGCGTTGCCGAAGGAGGTGGCCGACGTCGCCGCCAATGCGCGGCTGACCGCGTGGAAAACGAATTGATGCACGCTGCGGCTGTCGCGGAAGCGCACTTCGATCTTGGACGGATGGACGTTGACGTCGACCAGCGCCGGATCGAGGTCGAGCGACAGCGCGTACGAGGGATAGCGGTCGCCGTGCAGCACGTCCTGGTAGGCGGCGCGCACCGCGTGCACCAGCAATTTGTCGCGCACGAAGCGGCCGTTGACGTAAAAATACTGGCCGTCGGCGCGCGCCTTGGAGGCGGTCGGCAAACCGACAAAGCCGTGCAGGCGCAGCGGGCCGGCGCTCTCGTCGAGCGGCAGGCGGGCGTTGGCGAACTCATCGCCTAGGATGTGGGCGCTGCGCTTGGCGAATTCGCCGGTGTTCCAGTGATCGACGGTCTTGCCGTTGTGGGTCAGCGAAAACGTCACGTCCGGACGCGCCAGCGCAATGCGGCGCACGACTTCGGCGCAGTGGCCGTATTCGGTCTGTTCGGACTTCAGGAACTTGCGCCGCGCCGGCGTGTTGAAATACAGATCCTGCACGTCGATGGTGGTGCCGGGCGCACCCGAGGCAGGCACGACTGTGCCTTCCTGCGAGCCGGTGATTTCCCAAGCGTGGGCGGCGTCGGCGGTGCGGGTGGTCAGCGTGAGCTGGGCGACCGAGGCGATCGAGGCCAGCGCTTCACCGCGAAAACCCAGCGTGCCGACGTTTTCCAGATCAGTCAGCGAAGCAATCTTGGAGGTCGCATGACGCGCCAGCGCCAGCGGCATCTGCTCAGGCGGAATGCCGCGGCCGTTGTCGGTGATGGCGATGCGTTTGACGCCGCCCTGTTCCAGGCGCACGGTGATGTGCGTGGCGCCGGCATCAAGCGCGTTCTCCAGCAATTCCTTGACGACGGCGGAAGGACGTTCGATGACTTCGCCGGCAGCGATTTGGGAAATCAGCTGGTCGGGCAGGGCCTGGATGGGGCGAATTGGACGGGGCGGGCGATCTGGTGCGTTCATCCTGCGATTATACCGCCAGCAGGCTCAGGGATCGCTCACGGATCACCCTTGGCCTGCTGTGCCGATTGTGTTCAGAACTGTTCCCAGTCCTCGTCCTTGGATGGCGCCGGCAAGGATTTTTTTGCCGCCGGGAGTTTGGTGACGGGCACGATTTTCGGTGCAGCCGCCGGTTTGACGAGCGGCGCAGCCTTGGCGACGACTTTGTGCGCTGGCGCCGCTGGTGTCGTTGGTGCGGCGAACGCCATGGCATGCGTTTCGTCCAGCTTGAAGGTGCTGACCGAGGCGGTCAGCTTGTGTGCCTGGTCCTGCAGCGATTGCGCGGCGGCGGCGGCTTGTTCGACCAGTGCGGCGTTTTGCTGCGTGGTTTGTTCCATCTGCACGATGGCGTGGTTGACCTGCTCGATGCCGGCGCGCTGTTCCTGGCTGGCCGAGCTGATTTCGCCGACGATGTCGGTCACGCGCTTGACGCTGGCGACCACTTCGCCCATGGTGGCGCCGGCTTGTTCCACCAGCTTGCTGCCGGCCTCGACTTTGTCGACCGAGTCGTCGATGAGGCCCTTGATTTCCTTCGCCGCCGATGCCGAGCGTTGCGCCAGGCTGCGCACTTCCGATGCGACCACGGCAAAGCCGCGGCCCTGTTCGCCGGCGCGGGCAGCTTCCACCGCTGCGTTCAGGGCGAGGATGTTGGTCTGGAAGGCGATGCCGTCGATCACGCTGATGATGTCGACGATCTTGCGCGAGGATTCGTTGATCGAGCCCATGGTGTCGATCACCTTGCCGACCACGGCGCCGCCTTGCGAGGCCACTTCCGATGCGGACAGTGCAAGCTGGTTGGCCTGGCCGGCGTTGTCGGCGTTCTGCTTGACAGTCGAGGTCAGTTCTTCCATCGCCGAGGCGGTCTCTTCCAGCGAACCGGCCTGCTGCTCTGTGCGCGAGGACAGGTCAAGGTTGCCGGTGGCGATTTCGCTCGAGGCCGTTGTGATCTGCTCGGTGCCCTGACGGACGTCGGCGACCACGTGGGCCAGGCCTTCGCTGATGCCGTTGACGGCGCGCATCAACTGCCCGATTTCATCCTGCTGGCCGTCGCTGACGCGCACGCGCGCAGTCAGGTCGCCGCTCGCCAGCAAATCGGCGGCGGCACGGGCGCGCGCCAGCGGACGCGTCACGACCCGCTTGATCACCATGGTCAGCACCACGCCGACCAGCAGCAGGAAGATTGCGCCGAACAGCATGAAGCGGTTGCGCATGGCGGCGATTTCCTTGGTGACTTCTTCGGCGTAGGTCTCGCCGACGATGACCCAGTTCCAGGCCGGGAATTGCGAGAAGGCGACGATCTTTTCTTCGCCGGCATGGCCGGCGGTGTCCGGGTTGTCCCACATATAGCGCATCACGCCTTGCTTCTTGGTGAGCATGTCCTTGATGAATTCCTTGCCGTCGACGTCTTTCAGTCCCAGCAGGTTCTTGCCTTCATCCTTCGGACCGGCCAGCAGCGTGCCGAAATCCTTGCCTTCCTTGGCGTTGAGCACATAGAAAAAGCCGGTCTCGCCGATCTTCAGCGCCTTGATCTTGTCTTTCAATGCCTTGATGTCGCCGGAGATGTCGACGCCAACATACAGCACACCGATGAGCTGGCCGGCGGCATCCTTGATCGGCACGTACTTGGTGATGTATTGCTTGCCGAACAGCGTGGCGATGCCGCTGTAGGACTTGTCCGCCTTCAATGCCGCGTAGCCGGGATGCGCACGGTCGAGCAGCGTGCCAACCGCGCGTTCGCCGTCTTCTTTCTTGACCGAGGTCGAGACGCGTACGAAATCATCACCGGTCTTGGCGAAGATGGTCGCGGTCACGCCGGTCTGCGCGGTGAATCGGTCGGGAATCGTGAAGTCGAGGTTGAGGTCGGTGTCGCCGTTACGCAGCACTGGCGTGGCCTTGTCGCCGATCTGCACGGTGCGGCCGGCGTCCAGCGTGAACTTGCCCGGGAAAGAGTTGGAGAACATGTTGGAGAAGCGTTCCACCTGGCTGTTCACCGAACGGTCAAACATCTCGACCATGTTGACCACGCCGCGCGTCTCGCCGCTGATCTGGTTCATCGAACGCTGTTCCAGCATGGCCGACGTGGTGAGGTCGATCAGCAGGATGGCCGCGACGAACAGCGCGCCGACCAGCGCGAGAGTAAGGGAAGTGAGCTTGGTGCCGACGGCCCAGCTGCGATAGTGGAAGGCAGAAGTTTGCATGGTGTGGTTTTCTTTTTGTTTGGGCGCAAGACGCCCGGGAACCGCGAGCAAACGTTGTGGGGCTGAATTTTCAGCAAACGTTTGCGCGTGCGCGGCTGGATCGAAAGGCTTCGGTTTTTTGAACGCGAGCAAGTATAGCCAACTTCGCTTTTCATGCGGTCTCATTTGAGCCAAAAAACAACGTAAGTCGTTGTTTATGAACCGGTTTTAGCGGTAAGACCAATGAAAAGCGATGCAATAATGCTACGTAATATTGTTTCCCTGATAAAACTTTTAGAGAAAATTGTCGATTTTGAAATTTTTCAGCCAATGTTCAAAGACCGTGGCCAGCATCGGTCGCGAAAACAGGTAGCCTTGCGCCACATCGCAGCCCTGTTGTTTCAGCAAATCGTATTGCCGCTTGTCTTCGACGCCTTCGGCCACCACGATCAGGTCGAGGCTTTCACCGATGCGGATGACTGCGTTGGTCAGCGCCAGCACCGTCTGGTCGCGGTCCATGTCGCGCACAAAACTCTGGTCCAGCTTGAGCTCGCACACCGGCAGGTTGCGCAGGTAGCCGAGACTTGAATAACCGGTGCCGAAATCGTCCATCGCCAGCTTCACGCCTTGCGCATGCACTTCGCGGATGGTGCGCGTGGTGCTGGGATTGGTGTCCATCATCACGGTTTCGGTGATTTCCAGCGTCAGGTCGCCTGGCGCCAGTTCGAAGCGTTGCAGCAGGCCGGCGATGAACTGCGGTAGTTCCAGATCATGGAAGTTGGTGGACGACAGATTGACCGATACCGACGGCACGTTGATGCCGCGTCGGCGCCAGTCGTGCAGTTGGAAGCAGGCTTCTTCCAGCGCCCATTTGCCGAGCTCGCCGATCAGGCCGCATTCTTCCGCGATCGGGATGAAGCGCGCCGGCGAGACCTGGCCAAGCTGGTCGTGATGCCAGCGCGCCAACGCCTCCACACCGTGCAACAGGCCGGTGTGGAAATTGACCTGCGGCTGGTAATGCAACTCGAAATCGCCGCCACGCAGCGCGTCGCGTAGCGCGCCCTCCAGCGCCAGGCGTTCCTGCGCCTGGGAATTCATCTCTTCGCTGAAGAAGCTGAAGCGGCCGCGGTTGCTGGCCTTGGTCTGGTACATCGCCATGTCGGCGCGATGCAGCAGGATCTCTATGGTCTCACCGTTGTCGGGAAACAGGCTGATGCCGATGCTGGCCGAGGGCGTGATCGCCACGCCGGCAATATGGCAGGGCAGCGACAGGCTGGCCTGGATGCGCTTGACGACGTCCGTGACGCGGTTCAGGTCGCATTGCGCCAGCACGATGACAAACTCGTCGCCGGACAAGCGGCCGACAATGTCCGACTTGCGCGCCTCGATCTGCAGGCGGCTGGCGACCGTGCGCAGCAGTTCGTCACCGGCCTGATGCCCCAGCGAGTCGTTGATCTGCTTGAAACGGTCGAGGTCGATGAACAGCACCGCCAGCGGAATCTTGGTGCGCGCCGCATTGGCGATGGCCTGGTTGGCGTTGACCAGCAGCAGGCTGCGATTGGGCAACCCGGTCAGCGAATCGTAGAACGCCAGCCGGTGGATGCGCGAGCGCGCCTCTTCGCGCTCCAGCGCCAGCGCGCACAAGTGCAGGCTGACATCCACCAGGCGGTGATGGAAGGGATCGGGGCGGCGTTTGCTGTGATAGTAGAACGCAAACGTGCCGATCACGCGGCCATCGGCCGACTTGATCGGCGTCGACCAGCACGACTGCAAACCCGTGGGCAGCACCAGGTGGCGATATTCGGCCCATAGCGGATCGGTGGCAATGTCCGTCACCTCCACCGGCTCGGCGCGGAACGCCGCGGTGCCGCAGGAGCCGACGCTCGGGCCGATCGCCACACCCTCGAGTGCGCGGCTGTATTCTTCCGGAAGACTGGGTCCGGCCACCGGATGCAGCAAGCCCTGTTCGTCCACGCGCAGGATCGACGCCGCCACGTCGGGCGCCATGCGTTCCAGTTCCACGCACACCATGGTCAGCACTTCCTGCAGGCTGGCCTCACGCACCATGGCATTGAGCGCCTTGTATTGCAGAACTTCGTGCATCTTGGTGTTGGTGATGTCGGTCAGGATGCAGACCGCATTGATCAGTTTGCCGTCGCCGTCGAGGATCGGATTGACCACGGTCGATACCCACAGCGGATGGCCCTGTTTGTCGACCATCATTTCTTCGCCGTGGAAACTGCGGCCCTCGGCGATTACCGCATAGCAGTCCTCGATCAGCTTGAGGATGGCGGTCTGCCCCTCGAACAACTCGCGCGGCCGACGGCCGATGACTTCCTCCGCGGTGAAGCCGAGCATGCGGCTGAACCCGGTGTTGTGGAAGACGATGTGATTGGCGTCGTTGGTGATGAACACCGCATTGTCGGTTTCATTGATGCCCAGCGACAGCAAGTGTTGATACTCGCGGTCGCGCTGCTCGCGCACCATGCGGTACGACACGTCCGAGCCGATGCTGATGATCTTGATCGGCTTGCCTTCGAGATCGAACACCGGCGTATAGGTGGCTTCCCACCACACCGGCCGGCCGTCGCGCGCGATGCGTTTGAAACGGCCGGAGAAGAAGCGGCCCTGGTTGACGTCGCGCCAGAAATTTTCGTACTCCTGGCTGCCGACGTAATCCGGTTCGCACAGGAAGCGGTGATGCTTGCCGACGATCTCTTCGGGCAGGTAGCCCATGGTCTTGAGATAGTTGCCGTTGGCGCCGACGATGATGCCATCGGCAGAAAATTCAATCACGCCGAGTGAGCGGTTGAGCGCACGCAGCACGCTGTGCTTTTCCTGCGAGTCGTCGATATGGGCGGTGATGTCGGCGGCAATTGAAACCACCCGCAGCAAGCGTCCCTCGGCGTCGAACACCGGATTGCAGGTGGCTTCCAGCCACAGCCGCGAGCCGTCGCTGCGCATGCGCTGCAAGGTGCCGGACACGACTTCTCCCTGGTGCAGGCGTCGCCAGAACTCGGCGTATTCGGGTGATTCAGCGTGCACCGGATTGCACAGCATGCGGTGATGGTGGCCGACGATGTCGCTGCGCCGGTACGCCATCAGCGTGAGGAAATTCTCATTGGCCGACAGGATGGTGCCATCCGGCGCCAGTTCAAGGATTGCCATCGAGCGAGAAAACGCCGCCAGCAGCGCCTCTTTTTCTGCAAGGGAGCTGCGGCATTGTTCAAGCTCGAGGCCGATGCGTTCGGCGTCCATCATGGAGTCGTTCCCCTCCCGTTCCTTGACTGCACTCATACGCGTCAATTCTCCGCTCGGTATGATTTATGTTGCGTCCGGTTTGAATCTGACCAGCATCTGCCTTGCATCCGGTCCCGCTCTCGGGCGGGTTGCACCGAATTTGTTAAAACGGCGTCTTACAACTATTTCTTAAAACTGTTCCCACTGATCGTCGCCGCCGTCGTCAGCTTTGGCGGTGATGGGCTTGACTGCCGGCAATGCTGCCGGTACTTTCCTGGCCGGCGCGGCGGCGGGCTTGACGGCTTTGGCAATCGCCGGCGCCGCTTTGCGCACCACCGTCGCAACCTTGACTGCAGCCGGCGCCTGAGCGGCGTCGTTACCCGAAATCCTGAACACGCTGACCGCCTGCGTCAGCCGACCGGCCTGTTCCTGCATCGATTGCGCAGCAGCGGCGGCTTCTTCCACCAGCGCGGCGTTCTGCTGCGTGGTCTGGTCCATCTGCGTGATGGCCTGGTTGATCTGCTCAATGCCCTGGCTTTGTTCCTGACTGGCTGCGCTGATTTCGCTGACAACGTCGGTGACGCGTTTGACGCTGGCGACCACCTCGTCCATGGTCGTGCCGGCTTGCGCCACCAGCTTGCTGCCTTCACCGACCTTTTGCACCGAGTCGGCGATCAGTTCCTTGATTTCCTTGGCAGCCGATGCCGAACGTTGCGCCAGGCTGCGTACTTCGGAAGCCACCACGGCAAAGCCGCGGCCCTGTTCGCCGGCACGCGCAGCTTCGACTGCGGCGTTCAACGCGAGGATGTTGGTCTGGAAGGCGATGCCATCGATCACACTGATGATGTCGACGATTTTCTTCGACGAATCATTGATGTTGTTCATGGTGTCGACCACCTGGCTGACCACCGTACCGCCTTGCTCCGCCACTTGCGATGCGGTTGCCGCCAGCTGGTTGGCCTGGCGCGCATTGTCGGCGTTCTGGCGGACGGTCGAGGTCAGTTCTTCCATCGCGGACGCGGTTTCTTCCAGTGCGCCGGCTTGCTGCTCGGTGCGTGAGGAGAGGTCGAGATTGCCGGTGGCGATTTCGCTCGAGGCGGTGGCAATGGTGTCGGTGCTGACGCGCACTTCGCCGACGATCTGCAGCAGGCGTGCGTTCATGACCTTGAGGGCGGACAGCAGTTTGCCGGTTTCGTCCTTGCTGTCGCTGTCTATGCGCGAGGTCAGGTCGCCCGCCGCCACCGTTTCGGCCAGGCCGACGGCGCGGTTGAGTGGACGCGTGATGCTGCGCGTTGTGAAATAGGCAATCGCCACCGCCACCAGCAACGCCGTCGCGGTCAGCAGGATGATCAGGTTGAGTGCGCTGCGGTATTGTTGCTCCACCAATGCGCCGGCGTCCTTCATCAGCTTGTCTTGGTATTTGATCAACTCGGTCAGGGATTTCAGGTACTTCTGCTGCAGGTCGAAGGTGCCGCCGGCGAACAGCAGCGCCACCGCCTTGTCTTTTTCGCCGGCGGCGATGTTCTTGAGCACCTGGTCGCTGGCGGCGACGTATTCGCTGCGGCTGCGCTGGATTTCCTTGAACAGCTCACGGCCGCGTTCACTCCTGATGCCCTTGTCCAGCTTGTCCATGTCGGCCGCCACGGTCTGGAAGGCCGGAGAGAAAATCGCGTTCTGCGCCTTGAGCTGTTCCGGGTCGGACATCAGCAGCAGATTGCGGGTGGCGCGGATGATCAGGTTTTCCTGGATGATGATGTCGTTGGCATAGACGGTCTTGGGGTAGGTCTCATTCACGACCATCGACATCTCGCCGTTTAGTGATGCCAGGCGGTTGCCGCCGAGAAAGCCGGTGGCGATGAGCAGCATAACCAGAATGGCAAAGCCAAGTCCCAGCCGAACGCCGATTTTCAAATTTGTGATGCGCATTCAGAGTCTCCCGTTGATAAGACATGCCGTCGCTTTTATTGGGGAAGTGCAGCGGTCGGCATATCCGTTGTTATCGGAAACATAGTTGTTGTTCTTGAGCATGCAGATCAAATAAGTTTTTTCTTTAAAACGATTTACCTGTTGAGTCGCCTCTTGACATTGTTCCTGCCTAACCAGCCCTGCTATCCGGCGACGGCCCGCCGGGTCGAGTAGTGTATGATTCCGGCGCAGCCTGAGCGGCGTCAAAAACGAAATGAGTGCGGAACTCATTTCATGAATAGCCGCGAGATGCGTTTGCCCCAGAAAGGGCGCTGGCAAGGCGTGCGACGCGTCGCGTGGCGGTGCCACGCGCAAGGAGCGCAACGCGGCCAGCGCCCTTTCTGGGGCAAACCCTTCGGGAACGTCCTGTTTGGGCGTATTGCTGCGTTGCGCCGCTTGCCAAGGGAGCCACCCTTGGCTGCGCGACGCGCCTTGCACTACCTCCCAAACAGGATCGTTCGCACTCACGGCTATTTATGAAATGAGTTCCATGGATTACTTGCAGTTACTGGACGTGCTGTTGCACGTCGACAAGTCCCTCGGCATCCTGATAGAACAATACGGCACGATGATTTATGTGGTGCTGTTCCTGATCATCTTCTGCGAAACCGGTCTGGTGGTGTTGCCCTTTCTTCCCGGCGACTCGCTGCTATTCATTGCCGGCACCTTTTGCGCCACCGGCGCCATGAACATCTGGCTGCTGATGTTCCTGCTGGTGGTCGCGGCCGTGACCGGCAACACCCTCAACTATTGGATCGGCAGCGCCATCGGGCACCGCGTCTTCACGCACAACTACCGCTGGCTCAATCCCGCCGCGCTTGCCAAGACCCACGCCTTCTACGAAAAACACGGCGGCAAGACCATCATCCTGGCGCGCTTCACGCCCATCGTGCGCACCTTCGCGCCGTTCATCGCCGGCGTGTCGGCGATGACCTTCATCAAGTTCCAGTTCTTCAACATCATCGGCGCCCTGTTGTGGGTGGTCGGCCTGCTGGCGTTCGGTTACCTGTTCGGCAACTTGCCATGGGTGCGTCAGAATCTCAACACGCTGGTCCTGATCGGCATCGCCGCCGCGATCCTGCCGATCGTGCTTGGCGCGCTGTGGCAGTTCTACCGCAAGTTCTTTTCGAAACGTCAATAATCGGCAAGGAGTAGCCGGTCTGATCGATTGCCCGGCTGCGTCTCATCAGAATTCCTTCCACTGTTTGTCGCTGCCGAGCGCCACCGGTTGAGCAGCGCGGCCAAGCCGCATCGGCGGGGCTTTCGCGGCGACCGCCGGCCTGGTCTTGCGTTGCACCAGACCGTCGTCACCGAGCAGCTGGTACCCGCCGAGCTTGAATATTCCGACCACCTGCGCCAGGCGATCGGCCTGGTCTTGCAAGGACTGCGCCGCTGCGGCCGCCTGTTCGACCAGGGCGGCGTTCTGCTGCGTGGTCTCGTCCATCTGCGTGACGGCCTGATTGATTTGTTCGATGCCCTCGCTTTGCTCCTGGCCGGCGACGGTGATTTCGCCGACGATCTCGGTCACGCGCCTGACGCTTTGCACCACCTCGCTCATGGTGTTGCCGGCCTGGGCCACCAGTTTGCTGCCGTTGCCGACTTTTTCCACGGAGTCGTTGATCAGCGTCTTGATCTCCTTCGCGGCCGATGCGCTGCGTTGCGCCAGGCTGCGCACTTCCGACGCCACCACGGCAAAGCCGCGTCCCTGCTCGCCGGCGCGCGCGGCTTCGACGGCGGCGTTCAACGCCAGGATATTGGTCTGGAAGGCAATGCCGTCGATCACGCTGATGATGTCGACGATCTTGCGGGACGACTCGTTGATGGACTCCATGGTCGTGACCACCTGACCGACCACGTTGCCGCCCTGGGTCGCAACTTCCGAGGCCGACGCCGCCAGCTCATTGGCCTGGCGCGCGTTGTCGGCGTTCTGCCTGACGGTCGAGGTGAGTTCTTCCATGGCCGACGCGGTTTCTTCCAGCGAGCCGGCCTGCTGTTCGGTGCGGCTCGAAAGGTCGAGATTGCCGCTGGCGATTTCGCCGGAGGCGGTGGCGATGGTGTCGGTGCCGCTGCGGACCTGGCTGACAATCTTCAGCAGATTGTCGTTCATGGTTTTCAGCGCCTCCAGCAATTGCGCGGTTTCGTCCTTGCCGCTGCTGTCGATCTCGGAGGTGAGGTCGCCGGACGCCACCGTCCTGGCGACTGCGACAGCGCGGTTGAGCGGTATGGTGATGCTGCGCGTGATGCCCCAGGCGATGCTTCCCGCCATCACGAGGCCGAGGGCGGCCAGCACGATGAGCATGTTTCTGGCGTGTTCATAGTTGCGCTCCACTTCGTCGCCGGATGTCACCATCATCTCGTTTTGCTGTCTGATCAGCTTGTCGACCGCAGTCATGTATGCGCTCTGGACCGGCCGTACTTCGCCGATGAGCATGTCGATGGCGCCGTCCTTGGTGCCGTCGACCACCATCTGGCGTACCTTGTCGCGTTTGTCGACGTAATTCGTTTGCGCCTTGATCAGATCGGCCAGCAGCGCACGGCTCTGATCGTCGGCCAGCCGCTTGTCGAGTTCGGCCAGGCGTTCCTGGATGGCTTTGTCGGCGCCGACGATGCGGTCGTTTTCGCTCTTGATCTGCGCGGGGTCCTTGAGCAGCAGGATGTTGCGCAGCGAGCGCGCAACCAGGTTGATCTGGTCGACGATGTCGCCGGCGGCCACGGTCTTGGGATATTTGTCGTGGATGACGTCGTTCATCTGGTGGTTGAGCTGAGCAAGCCGGTTCACGCCGACGACCGCCATGGCGATCATCAACAGTGTCAGCAATCCAAAGCCCAGCCAAAGACGACGGCTGATGGTGATGTTGGCAATCTTCACTTGTTCCTCCCAGTTGTAAAACACGCAATGCGGATATTGCTGTCGGAAAATACCTTGGGTATGGCAGTGGAAGATGACGCTGTGTTTTTTGAGCAACCGGAGGCCGGTGACAGCAATGGACGCCAGTTTGCTCTTTATGATTGTCCCCGGACGCAAGAGAGCAACTCCGACGCCTCGCGAGACAATTCATCATACGGCCGCGCGGGGCTGCTGCGATGGGCGGAAATGAGGCGGGAATACAGTTCTGTTCGGCCTTGGAGGCCGGTTACGATGCCGCCCGGCAAAAAAAAGCGGTCCAAATGAACACTCCCGGCGCGATGGCCGGGAGTGGAAGAGACAGTGGCGCAGACGGGGCAGACCCCGATCAACTCAGGTCAGCTTGTTCTTGGCCAGCGGCGGATTTTTCGAGAAATACTTCTTGATGCCGGTCATGATGGCGTCGGCCATGTCATCCTGATAACTGTTGTCGGTGAGCTTGGCTTCTTCTTCCGGATTGGAGATGAAAGCCGTCTCGATAAGGATGCTGGGGATGTCCGGCGCCTTCAGCACGGCAAAGCCGGCTTGCTCGACGGCGCCCTTGTGCAGCTTGTTGATGCCGCCGATTTCCTTGAGCACGGCATTGCCAATGCGCAGGCTGTCATTGATCTGGGCGGTGGTCGACAAGTCGAGCAGGACGCTCGCCAATTGTTTGTCGTGGGTCTTGATGTTGACGCCGCCGATCATGTCGGCCGAATTTTCCTTGTTGGCAAGCCAACGCGCCGCGGTTGAACTGGCGCCTTTTTCCGACAGGGCGAACACCGAGGAACCGCGCGCGGTCGGTTGCACGAAGGCGTCAGCGTGGATCGAGATGAACAGGTCTGCCTGCACCTTGCGCGCCTTTTGCACGCGCATGCCCAGCGGGACGAAGAAGTCGGCGTCGCGGGTCAGCATGACGCGCATGTTCGGCTGTTCTTCGATCTTCTTCTTGAGGCGCTTGGCGATCGACAGCACCACGTCTTTTTCGCGGTTGCCGCGGCTGCCGATGGCGCCGGGATCTTCGCCACCGTGGCCGGGGTCGAGCGCGATGGTGATCATGCGCGTCAATTGCAGCTTGGTGTCGTCCTGCGGTCTGGCCTTGGCGGCGAACGGCGGATCTTCATCCTGTACTTGCGGCGCAGCTTTGGGATCAGGTTTGGCTTCGGCCAGCGGCGGCCTGACTTCGGCCTGCTGATCCTTGGGCCAGTTGCCCTTCTGGATCAGCGCGGCGATCGGGTCGGGCGGGTTGGCCGGGTAGAGGTCGATGACGAAACGGTACTTGTATTCGCCGACCGGCTCCAGCGTGAACACCTGCGGCTTGATCTCGTCCTTCAGGTCGAACACCAGCCGCACTACGCTGGGGCGGTTCTGGCCGACGCGGACCTGCTTGATATAGGGATCGTTGGGCTGGATCTTGGCGACCAGGTCTTTCAGCGTCGAATTGAGGTCGATGCCTTCGATATCGACCACCAGGCGTTCCGGATTCTTGACGATGAAGTGGGTTACCTTGAGGTTGCTGTCGTTTTCCAGCGTGACGCGGGTATAGTCGTCGGACGGCCACACGCGCACCGCGAGGATTTGCGAGGCCAGCGCCGGCAGGGGAGTCAATACGGAGACGAGGAGCGTGCCGCCTGCCTTGAGGATGGTGCGGCGAGTCTTGGATGTCACAGATTTGGAGCGAATTTCAGTCGAGCGAGGCATTGATGACCCTTGTCAGACAACGCTCGTAATTCTACATCACGTCCGTGTCCTGCAACCGTTAGCGAGATATTGATATCCGGAGCAGGCAACACGGGGTCGCCCTTTTCCGGCCATTCGATGATGCAGATGCTGTTTTCGTTGAAATGTTCACGAAAACCCGCATCCAGGAACTCTTCCGGGCTGGCCATGCGGTAGAGGTCGAAGTGGATTACGGTTACCATGCGGTCTGCCAGCTTCACCTCATACGGTTCGGCCAGCGTGTAAGTCGGGCTTTTGACGCGTCCCGCGTAGCCGGCGGCATGCAGCAGCGCCCGCGTGAGCGCGGTCTTGCCGGCGCCGAGGTCGCCGTGCAGGTAGATCGCCATGCCGGGTTCCAGCACCTGGGCCAGCGATGCGCCCAGGGCTGCGGTGCCGGCTTCATCCTGCAAATGGGTGTGACGCGATGGCTGCATAAATTCTTGTTTGATTCTTGTTTTAAGCGACGTAGTGAAAACGATCGATGACTGACCTTGTAGCACTTGCCGACACCATCAAAGCCTGGGGGCGCGAACTCGGGTTCGCCGACCTGCGCATTGCCGACGTCGATCTGTCGCATCGGGAGGCGGGTTTTCAGGCGTGGCTGGACAAGGGCTACCACGGCGAGATGGATTATATGGCAAGCCACGGCATGAAGCGCGCCCGGCCCGCCGAATTGGTGCCCGGCACGGTGCGCGTGATCACCGCGCGGATGCCTTACCTGCCGCGCGACACCGCCCCTGACTGGCGCGAGCGCGAAGAAGGGCGCGGCGCCGACGGCTCTGCTGCAGTGGTCTCGCTGTATGCGCGCGGCCGCGATTACCACAAAGTTTTGCGCGCGCGGCTGCAGCAACTGGCCGGCCGCATCGAGAAGGAGATCGGCGCCTTCGGCTATCGCGTCTTCACCGATTCGGCGCCCGTGATGGAAGTCGCACTGGCCGAGAAATCCGGCCTCGGCTGGCGCGGCAAACACACGCTGCTGCTCAACCGCGAAGCCGGCTCCATGTTTTTCCTCGGCGAACTGTTCACCGACCTGGCGCTGCCGGTCGACGAACCGATTACGCCGCATTGCGGCCAGTGCAGCGCCTGCATCGACGTCTGTCCGACCCAGGCCATCGTCGCGCCGTACGAGCTCGATGCGCGCCGTTGCATTTCCTACCTCACCATCGAGCTCAAGGGCAGCATCCCGGTCGAGCTGCGCAGCCTGATCGGCAACCGCGTCTATGGTTGCGACGACTGCCAGTTGTACTGCCCGTGGAACAAGTTCGCCCAGACCTCGACCTTGCCTGACTTCGACGCGCGCCATGGTCTCGGCAGCGCTTCGCTGATCGAATTGCTGAACTGGAGCGAAGACGATTTCAACCGCAACACCGAAGGCAGCGCAATCCGCCGCATCGGCCACGAACGCTGGCTGCGCAACATGGCGGTCGGCCTCGGCAACGCCGCCGGCACGCACAAGGGCGATGCGGACATCGTCGCGGCGCTGCACGCGCGTCTCGAGCATCCTTCCGAACTGGTGCGCGAACACGTTGAGTGGGCGCTGGCGCAACATTCCTTGTAAAGTGTTGTCTCCATAAAAAATATAGATGGAGACACCTGATGACAAAACTGAAACCTTTATCCGCTGCGCTGCTGCTGTCCGGTTGCGCCGCGATGGCGCTGTCCATGACGGCCCATGCGGCAGGCGAATCCGAAACCCTGCGCGTCCCCGGCCTGCACAAGAAGGCCGAGATCCTCGTCGACAAATGGGGCGTGCCGCACATCTATGCCGCCAGCCAGGACGACGCCTTCTTCGTGCAGGGTTTCAACGCCGCGCGTGATCGTCTGTTCCAGATTGATTTGTGGCGTCGCCGTGGACTGGGCCAATTGTCCGAAGTGTTCGGTCCGGCCTACGTCGCGCAAGACCAGGCGACGCGCCTGTTCCTCTATCGCGGAGATATGCAGCGCGAGTGGAAATCCTACGGCAAGCATTCCGAACACGTGGCGAGCGCCTTCGTCGCCGGCATCAACGCCTATGTCGACTATGTCACGGTGCATCCCGAGCGGCTGCCGTATGAGTTCAAGCAACTGGCTTACCTGCCGGCGCGGTGGCAGGCCGAAGACGTGGTGCGCATCCGCAGCCACGGCCTCACGCGCAACCTCACCAGCGAAGTCGCGCGCGCCAACGTCGCCTGCAAGGCCGATCTCAAGTCCGATGAAATTCGCTCCGGCCTGACGCCGCAATGGGAGGCGATCATGCCGCAGGGCCTTGATCCTTGCCTGCCCAAGGACTTGCTCAAGGTATTCGGGCTGGCCACGCAAAACGTCAAGATCACCAAGGAAAGTCTGAGCACCGCAGCCGATGATCAAGGCGCGACTATCCGCATTGCCGCCGCCGAGAACCCCGAAGAGACCATGGAAGGCAGCAATAACTGGGTGGTCTCGCCGGGAAAATCCGCCACCGGTCGCGCCATCATGGCCAATGATCCGCATCGCGCTTACTCTGCACCGTCGCTGCGTTACATCACGCATCTGAGCGCGCCCGGCCTGAACGTCATCGGCGCCGGCGAGCCGGCCTTGCCGGGTGTGTCGATCGGCCACAACGGCACCATTGCATTCGGCCTGACGATCTTCAACATCGACCAAGAAGACCTCTATGTCTACGAGCTCAATCCCGCCAATCCCGACGAGTACAAATACCAGGGCAAGTGGGAGCGCTTCAAGGTCCTGCGCGAAGCGATCAAGGTCAAGGGCGGCACATCGACAACTGCCGAGCTGAAGTTCACGCGGCACGGTCCGGTGATCTTCGTCGAGCAGGAAAAGAACCGCGCCTTCGCCGTGCGCTCCGGCTGGCTGGAGCCGGGCATGTCGCCGTACTTCGGCAGCATCGATTACATGCGCGCCAAGAATTTCAAATCCTTCAAGCGCGCCATGCTGAACTGGGGCGCGCCGACCGAGAACCAGGTCTACGCCGACGTCAAGGGCAACATCGGCTGGGTGCCGGGCGGTCTCGCGCCGAAGCGTCCGAACTGGGACGGCTTGCTGCCGGTGCCGGGCGACGGTCGCTATGAGTGGGCCGGATTCTGGACCGGCGATCAGCTGCCGTCAACCTACAACCCCAAGCAGGGCTGGTTCGCGTCGGCCAACCAGATGAACCTGCCGGACGACTATCCTTACCGCGAGCGCAAGCTCGGCTTCGAGTGGACCAACAATTCGCGCTTCTCGCGCATCAGCGAAGTGCTGGCCTCATTGCCGAAGGTGTCGCTGGAAGATTCGATGCGCCTGCAGAACGACGACCTGGCGATTCCCGCACGCCGGCTTGGCGCGCTGCTCAAGCCGTTGACGTCGGGCGATGCGCAGACGCAAGCGGCGTTAAATATTTTCAACAGCTGGGATGATGTCGAACGCGTCGATTCACCGCAGGCCGCGCTGTATGAAGTCTGGCTCACGCGCCACCTGGGCAAGGCCTTCAAGGAAGCCGTGCTGAGCAAGGAAGCGGCAGCGGCGATGGGCGCGCCCGATGTCGCCGTGATGCTTGACACGCTGGAGCAGCCGCAGGCCCGGTTTGGCGCCGACGCGGCGAAGAAGCGCGATGACGTCTTGCTGACGAGTCTGGCTGGCGCCTTTGCCGAGATGGTGAAGTTGCAGGGCGATGACGCCAGCAAATGGCAATGGGGCAAGCTGCATCACAACTTGATGGAGCATCCGCTGGCCGGTGTGGTGGACGAGGCGACGCGCGCGAAACTGAACGTCGGACCACTGCCGAAACACGGCGGCGCCTATTCGCCGAACCAGTCGACCTATCGCCCCAGCGACTTCCGCCAGACCAACGGCCCGTCGTTCCGGGTGGTGGTCGACGTCGGCAACTGGGATAACTCCAAAGCGGTCAATTCGCCGGGCCAATCGGGCGACCCGGACAGCCCGCACTATCGCGACCTGGCCGACAAATGGCTGAACGGGGAATACTTCCCGCTGCTGTATTCGCGCAAGGCGGTGGAGGAGGCGACGGTGCAGCGGATTGTGCTGGAGCCGGCCGGGCAAGTTAAGTAAGCTCCACGGTAAAACCGTCGTCCCGGTGAGCGCCGGGGCGACGATGACTCTCAATGCACCAGCATCAACCAGAACGGAATCGTCACTGCCGACACCAGCGTGCCGAGTGAAATCAGGAAGGCCGTCATGGGGCCGTTGCCGCCCATGCGCGCAGCGAGGATGTAGCAGCTCGACGCCGTCGGCAGCGAGCAGAACAGCACCACGATCTGCAACTGCAGCTGCGGCAGTTCGAGCCAGCGTCCCAGCACATAAGCGACGGCCGGCACCGCCAGTAATTTGATGGCAGTGAAGTAGGTCGTCATCAGTTTGTCTTCACGTATTCCCGCCAGGCGCAGACCCGCGCCGACCATCAGCAGACCCAGCGCAATCGAGGCGCTGCCGAGACGCGACAAGACCGCGCCGGCAACTTCCGGCAAGGTGAACCCGCACAGCGCGAACAGCAGGCCGGAACCGGTTGCGATCAGCAGGGGATTGCGCGCCAGCTCGCTTCCCAGGTTACCGCTGCGATGGGCCAGCGCATGCACGGCGGCCATGTTGCACAAGGGGACGCCGAAGCCGATCAGCAGCGCCATCAATCCCACGCCTTTTTCGCCCGCCAGGCGTGACGCCAGCGCCAGCGCAATGTAGGAGTTGAAACGGAAGGCGGTCTGCATGCCCGACTCGTAAGTCATGGGACCGGCCTTGATGAAGGGCTTGCCGATCCAGGTCAGCGCCACGCCGGCCAGCAGCGCCAGCACGCCGACTTCGACAAACTTGCCGGTGGTGGCGAGATTGAGCTGCAGGCGCGCGGTGGAATAGAACAGCAGCGCCGGGAACAGCAGGTAATAGACCATCTTTTCCATGCCGGCCCAGAACGCTTCACCCCAGTTGGTGATGCGGAAGATGATCACGCCCATCAGGATCAGGATGAAATCGGGCAGCAACAGTGAGATGACTTGCATGGGTATTCGGCTTGCGTTGGTTGTTACTTGAGCAGGCGCGCAAGTTCGACGGCGGTCTTGACGTTCATTTTGTCGAAGATGTGGGCGCGGTGCACTTCCACCGTGCGCATGCTGATGCCGAGCTCGTCGGCGATGACCTTGTTCATTTTGCCGGCCAGGATCAGGTTCAGCACTTCGCGTTCGCGTGTCGACAGCGAGTCCAGGCGCGTGCGCACGGCGTCCTGTTCGCCGGCTTCGCGCGAGGCCTGCAAAGCCTCCAGCACGCGGTCCATGAGCTGGTTGTCGTTGAACGGCTTTTCAAAGAAATCGAAGGCGCCGTTCTTGAGCATGTCGACCGCCATCGGCACATCGCCATGGCCGGTCAGGAAAATCACCGGACGCCGCCGTGTGACGCCGCGGCTCTTGAGCGTGTCGAACAATGCCACGCCGCTTTGATCCGGCATGCGAACATCGAGCAGGATGCATTCGCCGTCGACGTCGAAACTGTCTGGACCGGCCTGCTCCATTGCCGCCAGAAAGGCTGCGGCGCCGGCGTAGGCGATGGCGGGAATGGCGCGCGATTGCGCCAGCCACGTGAGCGAATCACGGATGATCTCTTCGTCGTCAACAATGTGCAGCATCGATGCCATGTGAAATAGTGACGCTTGGCCGAAGGCGCGCGTTTTTGTTCTGGTTCAAACCGCAGAGTCCTGCCCGGGCAGGGAAGGCAAGGAAAACCGGAAGATTGTACCCCCGGCAGGGTTGTTGGCATAGGTCAGCGTGCCGCCATGGAATTCGATGGTGGTGCGGCAGATGTTGAGCCCCATCCCCATGCCCTCGGCCTTGGTCGAGAAGAACGGCGAGAACAGGGCGGCGGCGACTTCGGGCGGGATGCCGTGGCCCTGGTCGGTCACAGACACCACCACGGATTGCTGGGTCGATTGCTGCGACGACGTCTGCCGGTCGAGTGCGGCGGCAATCCGCAGGATGCGGCGCTCCGGCGCGATCGCCGCCATCGCCTGGATGGCATTGCGGGTCAGGTTGAGCAGCACCTGCTCAAGCAGTACCGCATCCCCCAGCACATTGGGCAGGTTGGCGGGAATCGCGGTCTGCACCACCACCAGGAATTGCTGCGCCTGCAGTTCCACCAGCGGTGCAATGTTGTCGACGATGCCCTTGATCGACACCGGCTGGCGCGTCGGCTCGCGCTTCTTGACGAACTGGTGCACGCTGCGGATGACGTTGCCGGCGCGCTGCGCCTGGGTATTGATTTTCTCGAGCGCAGGTTGCAGCGAGGCTGGATCGAGTGCGCCGTTCTGCATCATGTTGAGTGCACCCGTGGTGTAGCTGGAAATCGCCGCCAGCGGCTGGTTCAGCTCATGCGCCAGGGTCGAGGCAATTTCGCCCATGCTGGCCAGGCGTGCGCCAGTCTGCAGCTTTTCTTCCTGCATGCGACTCAGGTCCTCGGCGCGCTTGCGGTCGGTCACGTCGAGGATCGATCCCATCCAGCCGGTCTGCTTGCCGTTCTGATCGACCAGCGGCGATTCGAAAATCAGCACCGGAAAACGCTCGCCGTCCTTGCGCTGGAAGATGGTTTCGAATTGCGGCGTAATCCGGCCGGCCAGCACGTTGGAGAAGCGCTCCTGGTATTCGTCCATCGCTTCCGGCGCCCAGTAGGGCATCGGCGGGATCTTGCCGACCAGCTCGTCGGCGGGGATGCCGACCATCTTGCAAAAGGCCGGATTGACGTAGGTGATGCGACCTTCGAGGTCGCGTGCGCGCATGCCGGTGACCAGCGAGTTTTCCATCGCGCTGCGGAACGACACTTCATGCACCAGCGCTTCTTCCGCCGTCATGCGGCGATTGATGTCGCGCCACAGCGCCCACAGGCTCCACAGCAGGCCGAGCGACAGCACGATGACCGAGCCGACCAGCAGATTGGGTAGCAGCTTCGGCGCGCTCTTGGTGCTGTTGGTGTGCAGTCGCAGCGTCAGCCCGGGCAGCTCCAGTTCGCGCCGATGGGTGTAGACGTTCAGGCCCGGGCCGCCGGCCGTGCGCCGTGCGACCACCTTGTCGTCGGTGTCGGTGAGGACGATCTCGTTGTCCTGGGCGAACCACCACGGCACCATTTCATTGAGCACGCGCGCCACCGAATAGCTGGCGACGACGCTGCCGAGGTAATGATTCTCGCGGAACAGCGGGATGTGGTAATCCATCACCACCGGCTCGGCGATCCCGGGCGGCACGGCGGGGGCGCTGTAGATCGGTCGGCGAATCGTGCGCGCCTGCTCTTCGGCCTGTTGCGACGGCGTCGACAATTCGTGGCGCGCGACCGGGAAATCGTCGGTGGAAGCGAGCGGCTTGCCGTCGGCGCTGAACCAGGTGACGCGATAGAACTCGCGGTTGTTGCGCAGCAGCGCGTTGAGGCGGCTGCGGAACTGGTCTTTTTTCAGGTGCTCGTTGACGATCTCGCGCGCGATCAGGCGCATGCTCTCATCGTCGCGGCTGAGCTGGAAACGGATCGCCTGCTCGACCCACAGCGAATCGGCGATGAGCTGTTCCTGGCGTTCGCTCGACTCCATCTGTTGCGCCTGGCGCGGCAGCCAGATCAGCGTCATCAGGAACAGCAGCACCAGCAGGATGGGCATGACCCAGCGCAGCAGGTGGCGGCGCCCCGGCGACAACAGGTGGGAGGGAGAGGAGATGTGCTGCGGCTTCATGGACTCGGAAGTGGGCGATGGCTCGATGCGCGTAGTTTATCGCGAGCAGACTTACGGTGGACGATGTTCGTCGGACGTACGTCAGATGTTGCAATGCGTCATGCAAATTGTGGTTATCCACAGTTGTGTCAGCTTTTTGTCATGTCAAAATGCGCTCAGTCAGAATTGTGACCACACCTTTACACTATTTTCTAAACCAAAAAAGGGGACAACCATGAAGCTCAAGTCATTAGTTTTTGCGCTCACCGCCGCAACGATCATCGCAGGCAACGCCTTCGCCCAGGCGCCTATCGTCATCAAGTTCAGCCACGTCGTCGCCAACGACACGCCCAAGGGAAAGGCCGCCGAGCGTTTCAAGGAGCTGGCCGAAAAAGCCACCAAGGGGCGCGTGAAGGTCGAGGTCTATCCGAACAGCACGCTGTACAAGGACAAGGAAGAACTGGAAGCGCTGCAACTGGGCGCGGTGCAGATGCTGGCGCCGTCGCTGGCCAAGTTTGGTCCGCTGGGCGTGAAGGAATTCGAGGTCTTCGACCTGCCGTATATTTTCCCGAGCAAGGAAGTGCTGTACCGCGTGACCGAAGGTCCGATCGGCAAGGACCTGTTCAAGAAGCTGGAGCCAAAGGGTATCACCGGTCTGGCCTATTGGGATAACGGTTTCAAGGGCATGTCGGCCAACAAACCACTGCACGTGCCGGCTGACTTCCGCGGCCTGAAGATGCGCATCCAGTCGTCCAAGGTACTCGATGCGCAGATGCGCGCGCTCGGCGCCAATCCGCAAGTACTGGCCTTCTCTGAGGTCTACCAGGCACTGCAGACCGGCGTGGTCGACGGCACCGAGAATCCGCCATCGAACCTGTACACCCAGAAAATGCATGAAGTGCAGAAGCACGTGACGGTCTCCGACCACGGCTACCTGGGCTACGCCGTGATCGTCAACAAGAAGTTCTGGGACGGCTTGCCTGCTGACATCCGCACCGCGCTGGAAGGCGCGATGAAGGATGCCACCAAGTACGCCAACGCCATCGCGCAGCAAGAGAACGATGCCGCGCTGGCCGCCGTGCAAAAGACCGGCAAGACCACCATTTATCGCCTCAACGACAAGGAAAAGGCTGAATGGCGCAAGGCGCTTCTGCCGGTGCAGACACAAATGGCCGACCGCATCGGCAAGGATCTGATCGCCGCGGTCAACAAGGAAGCCGCCGCGTTGGGTCAGAAGTAAGCAGTCAGAAAAATAAGACGAGCTCAGGCGGCACAAGGTGTCGCCTGAGAAAAAAGATCTGACAGGGATGGGGCAACGTTCGATAGCGGTTCGTTCGGTTTGATCCGTCTATCCCCATTCCCGCACTTACATCCAACGAGGAGAAACAATGCTTAAATTTCTGGACCACCTGGAAGAGTGGCTTATCGCCTTCCTGATGGCGGGTGCGACCGTCATCATCTTCGTGGCGGTGTTGCACCGCTATGCCTCCGGCCTGCCGATTCCCTGGTTGCAGGACCAGCTGATACAAATCAACACCAGCTGGGCGCAGGAGCTGTGTATTTTCATGTTCGTGTGGATGGCCAAGTTCGGCGCCGCGTACGGCGTGCGCACCGGCATCCACGTCGGCGTCGATGTGCTGATCAATCGCATGAACACGCCATGGCGCAACAAGTTCGTGGTGCTGGGACTGCTGGCCGGCGCGCTGTTTACCGGCATCGTCGGTACGCTGGGTGCACAGTTCGTCTGGGAAATCTCACAGCACTCGAGCACTTCCGAAGTTCTGGAAATACCGATGTGGATGGTCTACATGGCCGTGCCGCTCGGTTCCTACCTGATGTGCTTCCGTTTCCTGCAGGTCTGCTGGGCCTTCATCAAGACCGGTGAATTGCCTAAACACGACCACGCCTACGTCGAAGGCCTCGACGAAGAAATCGCAGGAGGAAAAGTATGAACGCAGCCATTATCTTCGTCCTGCTGTTCGGCCTGATGCTGACCGGCATGCCGATCTCAATCTCGCTCGGCCTGACGGTATTGACCTTCCTGTTCACCATGACCGACGTGCCGATCCAGTCGGTCGCGCTGAAGCTGTTCACCGGCATCGAGAAGTTCGAGATCATGGCGATCCCGTTCTTCATCCTGGCGGGCAACTTCCTCACGCACGGCGGCGTTGCCCGGCGCATGATCAACTTCGCCACGGCGATGGTGGGTCACTGGCACGGCGGCCTTGCACTGGCGGGCGTGATGGCCTGCGCCTTGTTCGCAGCGGTGTCCGGTTCTTCGCCGGCGACCGTGGTGGCGATCGGTTCGATCATCCTGCCGGCGATGGTGCGCCAGGGTTTTCCCAACAAATTCGGCGCGGGCGTCATCACGACCTCGGGCGCGTTGGGCATCCTGATTCCGCCGTCGATCGTGATGGTGATGTACTCGGTCTCGACCAATACCTCGGTGGGCAAGCTGTTCATGGCCGGCGTGGTGCCGGGCCTGATGCTGGCCTTCCTGCTCGGCCTGACCACCTGGTACCTGGCGCGCAAGCACAACTATCCGCGCCTGCCGAAGGCAAGCTGGGCGGAGCGCGGTGCGGCTTTTCGCAAGAGCGGCTGGGGCCTGTTCCTGATCGTGATCGTGATGGGCGGCATCTACACCGGCATCTTCACGCCGACGGAGGCGGCGGCGATGGCGGCGGTGTACGCCTTCATCATTGCGGTGTTCGTCTACAAGGACATGGGCCTGAAACAAGTACCCAAGGTCTTGCTGGACTCCGCCTCGATGTCGGCCATGCTGCTGTACATCATCACCAACGCGGTGCTGTTCTCGTTCCTGGTGACCAGCGAAAACATTCCGCAGGCGATGGCGGCGATGATCACCGACAGCGGCCTTGGTCCGATCACCTTCCTGCTGGTGGTCAACGTGCTGCTGCTGTTGGCGGGCAATGTGATGGAGCCGTCGTCGATCGTGCTGATCATGGCGCCTATCCTGTTCCCGGTGGCGATGAAGCTGGGCATCGACCCGGTCCACTTCGGCATCCTGATCGTGGTCAACATGGAAGTCGGCATGTGCCATCCGCCGGTCGGCCTGAACCTGTACGTGGCCTCGGGCATTACCAAGATGGGGATTACCGAGCTGACGGTGGCGGTGATGCCGTGGCTGTTGACGATGCTGGCATTCCTGGCGCTGGTGACGTACGTGCCGCAGATTTCGCTGTGGTTGCCGAACCTGGTTTTTGACTGATCAAAGGGTAATGCAGCAGGCCGTCGCCGCAGGCTGGAAGCGGCGGCGACGGCAATATTTCCCGATTGAAATATTGTCAAAAAACATGTTTTAAATTTGCGCAAAAAGTACTTTTAATGCGGAGCAAGTACTGTTAAAGTGCGACCTCGTCTGCAAGGACAACAGAATTTCAGCCGCAGTATTGTCGGTAGTTCATGGCTTTAAAAACAAGATTTAAAGTGGGTGATGCACATAACAAACGGTATTGATACCGAGGATACTGAGGAGACGTGGGTTCAAGAAGCTGTTTAAACGGCCGGGACGCACAAGGGTAATTTCAAGGCGCATCGCAAGATGCGCCTTTTTTATTTTCTGCGCGGATTTCGCTGCCTGCAGGCGCGTTGTTACTCCGCCAACCCCAGCGGATGCAGGCCGGTTGGCGTCTGGATCAGCGCCAACAGGTGCGGCTTTTGCCCGGGCGCCGGCTGGTGCATGTCGACGTGGCTTTGCAAGCCCATCTGCGCCAGACTGGCGGCGATTGCCTCGGCTTGTGGATGGCATCCCTCCAGTTTGACCAGGCTGCAACCGAGATCGGCCATGTTGTCGGTCGGGTGGCTGGAACTGTTCCACTGGATCAGGCTGGGCATCACGCCATCCAGGACCAGCTTGCCGTCGGCGGGAATGGTGATGCGCCATTGCAGCGCGCCACGGCTCATTTCTTCAACGATGCCGGGCGAGATGGCAGACGCTGCCGCTGCGGCTTCGATATCGTCGGTGCGCACCACCCAGGTCGCCAGGCGCGGCTTGCTGCCCGCGGCCATGTAGTCAAGCCCGAACCAGCGCGCGCGTTGTGGCGCAGGAGCTGGCGCAGCTGGATTGATCGCGATGACTTCCAGATAAAAACCCCGGCCCAGCTTGAGCAGGGCGTTATGCGTGCCGAGCCGCACATGTTCGCCACCGGCTTGCGGCGTCACGCCGAGGGTTTGCTCGATGTAGGCAATGCCTTCGGCCAGCGAGGGAGCGGTGACGACGAGGTGGTCGGCGTGGCTGGTAGGTGTTGTCATGTATCCGGTTCCTGAGTTGCAGCGGGGTTGAAGGCGGGTGGCAGAGGTTTGCGGCGATGTGCTTAAATAGCGTATTCCCTCAATGTTTCCGAGTCATGAAGAATACACAAGCGGGCGACATTTTTTCCGCCATCGTACACGTACCGTTCGGCGGCATCGGTATTCGCACTTCTGCCGGCCTGATCCTGGAGATGGTTACCCTGCCCAAACACTTTCGTGAAAAGGACGCGACCGACGCCGTGGCCGACAAGGCCGCGAAACAGATTCTGCGCTACATCGACAAGCCGGACTACCGCTTCAAGCTGCCGCTGGCCGAAGTCGGCTCGGACTTCCAGCGCCGCGTGTGGGATGCAATCGCCTCGATTCCACGCGGCGAAGTGCGCACCTACGGCCAGATCGCCAAGTTCATCCGGTCGGCGCCGCGCGCGGTGGGACAGGCTTGCGGCGCCAACTGGTTTTCGCTGGTCATTCCCTGCCATCGCGTCACGGCGGCGGGCGGGCTGGGCGGCTATTCGCATCGCGACGACGAAGACGGTTTCCCGCTCAGCGTGAAGCGCTGGCTGCTGGCGCACGAAGGTGTCGATGGCTACTGACGTATCTGCTGACGTGTCTATTGACGCCGCCAAGCCCGTCAGGAAAAGCGTCACCGGCCGCGCGCCCAAGGTCGAAGCCACCGGCGCCAGCCTGGCCGCTATCGACGAGTTTTGCGACACGCTGTGGCTGGAAGACGGGCTCGCCAAGAATTCGCTGGAAGCCTACCGGCGCGACATGACGCTGTTCGCACATTGGCTGCAGACCGAGCGCCAAAAGGATCTGCTGGCGACGCATGCGGAGGACCTTAACGCCTATTTTGCCGCACGCCACGCTGACACCAAGGCGAGTTCCTCCAATCGCCGGCTGGCGGTGCTCAAGCGCTTTTTCCTGTTGGCGCTGCGGCAGAACCGCATCAGCGAAGATCCCTGTCTGCGCCTGCGCTCGGCCAAGCAGCCGCCGCGCTTTCCCAAGGTCTTGTCGGAAGGCCAGGTCGAAGCCTTGCTCGCCGCGCCTGACGTGACGACGCCGCTGGGCCTGCGCGACCGCACCATGCTTGAACTGATGTACGCCAGCGGCTTGCGCGTGTCCGAACTGGTGTTGCTCAAGTCGGTGGAAGTCGGCATGAACGAGGGCGTGCTGCGCATCACCGGCAAGGGCAACAAGACGCGCCTGGTGCCGTTCGGGGAAGAGGCGCGCAGCTGGATCGAGCGCTACCTGCGCGAAGCCCGTCTGCTGATCCTCGAAGGCCAGGTCGATGACGCCCTGTTCGTCACCGCACGCGGCGGCGCCATGACGCGCCAGATGTTCTGGACGCTGATCAAGAAATACGCGCTGCAAGGCGACATCCGGGCGCCGCTGTCGCCGCACACGCTACGCCACGCCTTCGCCACGCATCTGCTCAACCATGGCGCCGACCTGCGGGTGGTGCAGTTGCTGCTCGGGCATGCCGATATTTCAACCACGCAGATTTACACCCACGTGGCGCGCGAGCGCCTGAAGAAATTGCATGCGGAACATCATCCGCGTGGATAACACGCTTCAAGTTGCGGCATAATGTGCGCCAAATGAGCTCCAGAAAAGACCATATTTCCGAAACCCAGGCCACGCAATTCCTGCGCAAGCATGGCGTTTCCTTCACCGAACACCCTTATCCCTACGAAGAGCACGGCGGCACCAGCGTGTCGGCGCGCGAACTGGGTGTGGATGAGCATCATGTCGTCAAGACACTGGTGATGCAGGATGAGGCGGCCAAGCCGATGCTGGTGCTGATGCACGGCGACCGCAAGGTATCGACCAAGAATCTGGCGCGGCAGATCGGCTGCAAGTCGGTGGAGCCGTGCAAGCCGGAAGTGGCCAATCGCCATTCCGGCTTCCTGATCGGCGGCACCTCGCCGTTCGGCACGCGCAAGGCCATGCCGGTCTACGTCGAAGAAAGCATCCTGGCGATTCCGAAGATTTACATCAACGGCGGCCGCCGTGGTTTCCTGATCGGGATCGCCCCGGACGTCATTGTCAAAGTCTTGCCCGGCAAGCCTGTACACTGCGCGCTGGAAGAATAAACAAGCTGCTGCAAAACAGCGTCAAGAAAGAAGGATTCAATGAATACAGTATTGTTTGCGATCGCCGCCTACCTGATCGGCTCCATTTCATTCGCCGTGGTGGTGAGCAAGGCCTTCGGCCTGTCGGACCCGCGTACTTATGGCTCGAAAAACCCCGGCGCCACCAACGTCCTGCGCAGCGGCAACAAGAAGGCGGCGGCGCTGACCTTGCTGGGCGACGGTTTCAAGGGCTGGCTGGCGGTGTGGCTGACAATTAAATTCGGTCCGCAATTCGGCGTCGGCGACACCGGCGTCGCGCTGGCGACCATCGCCGTCTTCCTCGGTCACCTGTGGCCGGTGTTCTTCCGCTTCGTCGGCGGCAAGGGCGTGGCGACCGCGCTCGGCATCTTGCTGGCGCTGAACGTCTGGCTCGGCGTAGCGACACTGGTCACCTGGCTGGTGATTGCCTATGCCTTCCGTTATTCCTCGCTGGCGGCGCTGATTGCCAGCGTGTTCGCACCGTTCTACTACGGCCTGCTGTTCGGCAGCGCAGACGGCATCCTGCTGGCAGTGCTGGCGATGAGCGCGCTGCTGATCTTCCGCCACCGCAAGAACATCGCCAATCTGCTGGCGGGCAAGGAAAGCAAGATCGGCGCTAAGAAAAAGTAATCGCCGGGCGCCAGCCGGCCGGGAGCGGCTACTGCCCCCATGGCAAATGAAAATTGAACGAACGCTGTTGCGGCAGGCATGTTCGGATCAACTGAAATTTCCGCCACGTGCGCGGCATGAAATCACTCCTGAGCGTCTCAGGCAACTGCATTTGTCGTTCTACCGTGTGTCTGGCGCGGTTGTAGCAGCGATAACACCATGACGTGGAAATCAGCAAATATGTGGCAAGCACTGCGATATTGTTGTCGCAGTGTTCCAGCAACTTGAGATAGGCCGCAGCGCGTGAATGATGCGGGCTGACGTGCAACTCCCGACTCTCGGCCTCCTTCAATTCCAACTTCGCCAACGGATCATCGGCCGGATCGCTGCGCAGCTTGTTGAGCAGCGGATGGCTGTCATGTTCAGGATCGTCGCCATAATCCCACGCGTCCAACCGGACCGCCATGCGGATAGTCTTCTCGTCGTAGTTCACCAGTTGCTGGTACAGATAACTGAATAGCAAATCGACGTGGGCCGGATTCAGAAAGTCGATTTCGAATCCCTGTTTCGCTTTTATTTCTTCCGCCATGAGCCAGGCTTCCGCCTGCACGTCATCAGCTTCGTGCTCTCCTTTTGTCGCTGCGGAGATCTTCCTGAATTTGGATTTGTATTTTTTTGCGAAGGCTGCAAAGTCGCTGTGAGGCATCTGTTTTTGAAAAAAAGATGCATCTTAGCTGCGCGTATTTCCTGTGGGAATCGTATTTATTCGTATATTGCGTTTGATTGCGCATTGATTACGCAGTGACTATGTATTGATCTCGTCCAGCGGCCAGCGCGGCCGCACGCTGAAGGCATAGTCGCGCTTGGCCGCTTCGGGATGCTGCTGCAGCCGCATGGCGCCGGCGAAGGCGATCATGGCGCCGTTGTCGGTGCAGAATTCCAGCTCCGGATAAAACACCTGGTAGCGTCGTTTGGCGGCAGCGGCGTTGAGGCCTTCGCGCAGCTGCTTGTTGGCGCCGACGCCGCCGGCGATGACCAGGCGCTTCATGCCGGTGTGCTTGAGCGCGTTCATGCATTTCGCCACCAGCACGTCGACGATGGCGTCGACGAAGGAACGTGCGATGTTGGCCTTGTCTTGTTCGCAGATGTTGGTGGTCTGGTTCTTGACCACGGTCAGCACGGCAGTCTTCAGGCCGGAAAAACTGAAGTCGAAATTCTTGGAATGCAGCATCGGGCGCGGCAATTGATACACGCCCGGATCGCCGAACTCGGCCAGGCGCGAAATCGCCGGGCCGCCCGGATAGCCGAGGCCGAGCAGCTTGGCCGACTTGTCGAAGGCTTCGCCGGCGGCGTCGTCGAGGGTTTCGCCGAGCAGCTCGTATTGGCCGACGCCGTCCACGCGCATCAACTGCGTATGGCCGCCCGACACCAGCAGCGCCACGAACGGAAACTGCGGCGGGTTGGACGACAGCAGCGGCGACAGCAGGTGGCCTTCCAGGTGATGCACGCCGAGCACCGGCTTGTCGAGCGAGAGGCCGAGCCCGCAGGCCACCGATGCGCCGACCAGCAGCGCGCCGGCCAGGCCGGGACCTTGCGTGTAGGCGATGGCGTCGATGTCGTCGTGGACGATGCCGCTTTGTTCAAAGACTTGCCTGAGCAGGGGAATCGCACGGCGGACGTGGTCGCGCGACGCCAGTTCTGGAACGACGCCGCCGTATTCCTGGTGCATTGCGATTTGCGAATGCAGGGCATGGGCGAGCAGACCTTTTTGCGTGTCGTATAACGCAAGACCGGTTTCATCGCAGGAGGATTCGACGCCGAGAACTATCATGGATTGCAGCAGGGAAAACAATGAGGACGCGGGTGCATCCGAAGGCGCTATTGTAAAGGAAAGGCGCACAGGAGAATGTCAAGCGCCCGGCGGCGCACAAGAAGCGTCGCATGGTGTACTCTTGCGCACATCAAAAACGGCAGCAATAACGGCAACAACATCGGCACCAATACGAGAGCAGGATCATGACGGAATCAAACAAGGACATGCTGGCTGCGGCCCGCTTCATCAAGGAAATCGGACGCGGCAAGGATGGCGCGCGCAGTCTGTCGCGCGACGATGCGCAACTGCTTTACGGGGCGATGCTGGATGGCCGCGTCAGCGATCTCGAACTTGGCGCGATCCTGCTGGCCATGCGCGTCAAGGGCGAATCGGTGGAAGAAATCGCCGGCTTCCTCGACGCCGCCGAGGCATCGTTCACGCCATTGCAGGCGCCGCTGGGCGACTATGCGCCGGTGGTGATTCCGAGCTACAACGGCTCCCGCCACATGGCCAACCTGACACCCTTGCTGGCCTTGCTGCTGGCGCGCGAAGGCGTGCCGGTTCTGATGCATGGGGTGACCCAGGATCCGCAACGCGTCACCAGCGCAGAGATTTTTGAAGCGCTTGGCATCCATCACGCGATCGGTCCGCACGAAGCGGAGGCTGCCCTGGCCAACCGGCAACCGGCATTCATTCCGATCCAGGTGCTGGCGCCGAAAATGTCACGTTTGCTGGCAATGCGCCGGGTGCTCGGGGTGCGCAACTCAACCCATACGCTGGTGAAGATCATGCAGCCGTTTGCGGCGCCGGCCTTGCGCCTGACTTCGTACACTCATCCCGAATACCTGGAAATGCTCGGCAAGTATTTTGTCGACGCCGCGCCGCCTCAGCGCGGCGATGCTTTCCTGATGCGCGGCACCGAAGGCGAGACCGTCGCCAATGCGCGGCGTGCACAGCAGATCGACTGGTTCCATGGCGGCGAACGTACCTTGCTGGTGGAAAAACAGAAAGTGGCGGAAGAGATTCCGGACTTGCCGGAGGGCAGGGACGCCGCCGTGACGGCGCGTTGGATTGAGGCGGTACTGCGCGGCGAGAAAACCGTACCGATTGCGATCACCGAACAGGTCGAGCATTGCATGACGGTATCCAAAGCGATCAAGGCGCGCGGGCTCTGAAGGTGCTCATTGATACGTGAGCGTCATCGCGGCGTATTGTCTCGACGTGTTGTCTCTAGGTGTATCTCAGGCTTTGGGTTTGACGACCTTTGGGGGGAGCGCTGCAGCGACTTGTGCGAAGGCGAAGATGACTTCCTTGACGATCTTGCGTTGTGGCGCAGGCAGGTTGATGAAGGCTTCGAAGGCCTCGCGTTCGCGATAGCCGATGGCTTCTTCCCAGCGCGCGCGGCGCTTGTCGATGCGCTTGCCGATTTCTTCGCCGAAGCGCAGATGTTGCGGCGTGACAATGAGCCATTCTGCGAGCGTCTCGAGCTTATCCTGATTCGGCATGGACTCGCCGAGAAGCCAGCGTCGCACGCCGTGCAACGTCATCGGTTTACCCCAATAGCGCAAATTGAACTCGCGTTCCAGAACAGCGGGCTTTGGTTCATATCCCGCTTTTTCCATCGAGGCGCGCAGTCGTTTTGCAAATTTTTCGTTCGCGTTTTCCATGACTGGAACTTACTGCCTAGTGGGTGAGGATTGGGTACTTTTGGTTTTCGGAATAATTACGCGGAGGATGTGACTTATAATCAACGCCGCTTAACGTCACCAAGTTGTAGCTATCTTGTCTTATTTTCAACTTGACTGATAGATAACAATTGTAACGTGTGGGAATCTCCCAACATGACGCCCAGCAAGACTTTCAGGCCGGTAACGGTGTTTGCGCGAACCTCGTTCGGCGCCTGCCCCACGGCAGAAAAGTTGCCTTGGCGGTCACATTCCGGAGTCGCGGGCGGAAGCTGTGATTTCGTCAGAACAGCCAGTTCTTTTCGCAGGGTGAAAACGCCGCGGAAGAAGCCGGGATTTTTTGGTGCAAACCAGCTAGAATAGGCGCGGATAAAGGGATTGCGCCGGATGGCACCGATTGTCGCTAATGAATAAAGAGCAAACGACAAACGGCTGCGCATGCAAAAACACGAGCGTTTGCGACGCTTTTTTCTCCTGATTTTGTTTGTGAACATCGATGCGTCTTCATGCATCGGGGAAGCTTTGTTTGTTGTCGTGGATTCACGGGATTCATTTTCGTAACACGCAGTTCGAACGGAAGATGCAGACGGATTTATCAGATCATGGCTGGCTCCTATAACCTTTTGCTGATTTGCTTTTCTCTATTTGTTGCGACGCTCGCTTCGTACACAGTATTGGAAATCGCTGAACGCATCTCATCGCAGGAAACCGCGCGCTACCGCCGCATGTGGCTGGCCGGCGGTGCGCTGGTGTTCGGCGTCGGCATCTGGTCCACCCATTTCACCGGCATGCTGGCGTTCCAGCTGCCGATCAACGTCGGCTACAACGCGTTCTTCACCGGCATCTCGCTGCTGCTGTGCATCGGCCTGTCGTTTTATCTCCTGCATCGTTCCACCCAACGCCGGCTGCGCTGGCCGCGCATGCTGGCCGACGGCGTCGCGCTCGGCGGCGGCATGGCAGTGGTGCACTGGCTCGGCCTGCATTCGATGCAAATCCTCCCGGCGGTGCGTTACACGCCCTGGCTGGAGATTCTGTCGGTGCTGGCGACGATGGCCGTCGCAGTGCTCAACATCTGGATCATCTACACCCTCAATGCGCGCAAGAGCGATCATTTCTGGCGCCGTGTGATTTTTGCGGGCGTGCTGGGCCTTGGCATCTTCTTCATGCATTGCCTGAACATGGCGGCGGCCAATTTTTCGGCGGATAGCATCAGTAGCACCTACGCCAGTATCGACAGCGACAACCTGATGAGCGCGGTGGTGCTCGGTACCCTGTTTGTGCTGATCGCCGCATTGATTTTCAGCGGCGCACAAAAGACCAAACTGCTGCGCAAGATCGTCGGCCGCACCAATGACAAGCTGCTGCATTTCGCCACCCACGACGTGCTTACCGGCCTGCCCAATCGCGCTTTGCTGGCCGAGCGCATCCAGCATGCGATCCATGTCTCCAAGCGCAGCGGATTGTCGTTTGCGGTGCTGTTCATGGACCTGGACGGCTTCAAAGGAATCAACGACTCGCTCGGCCACTCGGTCGGCGACGGTTTGCTGATCGCCGTCGGGCAGCGTATCCGCGCCTGCATCCGCAGTGAAGACATGGTGTCGCGCATCGGCGGCGACGAGTTCGTGGCGGTGATGGGCAACCTGGCCTCGCCCGAAGTGGTCGAGAACCTGGCGGAAAACATCCTGAGCGTGCTGCGCCAGGATTTTCGCGTCGACGAGGCGACCTTGCGCGTGACGTCGAGCATCGGCATCGCGGTGTATCCCAACAGCGGCGACACTGTAGATGCGTTGATGAAGAACGCCGACGCGGCGATGTATGAAGCCAAGCAGAACGGTCGCAACACCTACCGTTTCTTCGAGCCGGCCATGCACGCCAGCGCGATGCGCCACCTGACGGTGCGCCACGCGCTGCAGATGGCGGTGGAGCACAACCAGCTGTCGCTGCATTTCCAGCCCAAGTTCGAAGGCCGCCAGCGGACGCTGACCGGTGTCGAGGCCTTGCTGCGCTGGGATCATCCGGAACTGGGTAGCATGAGCCCGACTGAATTCATCCCCATCGCCGAGCGCTCGGGCCAGATCATTCCGATCGGCGATTGGGTGTTGCGCGAAGTGTGTGCGCAGATAGTGCGCTGGGATGCGGCCGGCATGCCGCCGGTCAAGGTGGCGCTCAATTTGTCGCCGCTGCAGATGCGTCCGGACCTGGTCGACAGCGTCACCGCGATCGTCAGCCAGGCTGGCATTACGCCGCAGCGCCTGATGTTTGAGATCACCGAAACCGCTGCGATGAAGAACGTCGAAAAGAGCGCGCGCATCATCACCGACCTGCAGGAGCTCGGCTACGACATCGCCATCGACGATTTCGGCGCCGGTTATTCCAGCCTGGCGTATCTGCAGCAGTTCCACTGCCGCCAGATCAAGATCGACAAGTTCTTCACGTCGCGCCTGGATCAGGGCGGCGACTCCGGACCGGCCATCGTCTCGGCCATCATTGCGCTGGCCCATGCGCTGAACATGGAAGTGGTGGCCGAAGGCGTGGAGACCGAAGCGCAGCTCGCCGCGTTGCAAAAACTCAACTGCGACCAGGTACAGGGATTCCTGCTGGCGCGGCCGGCAGCAGCCGGGGATGTCCAGCATTTCCTGGGTCAGGGCAGGGCGTTCGCCTGAGGTCCTGAAGCGCTCGAAGCAGCGCGTCGCTGGATGATGCGCAAATACCAGATCAGGAAGAACGCCACCAGCCCCAGGCTGGCGCTGTTGCCGAGCCAGAAGCCGGCGGCGCCGTGCAGCCACGCCGGCGATACGCCGAACGGATCGAGGCCGAGGATATAGCCGCCGCCGAGTCCGACACCCCACAGCGCCACCGCGTAAATCACAGTCGGGACCACCGCCACCTTGTAGGCACGCAGCACGAAGGCCGTGGTCACCTGCAGCGAGTCGAACAGCTGGTAGAACGCGATGAACAGGAACAGCGGCAAGGCCGAGGCGATGATGACTTCGTCGGGCGTATAGGCGCGGATGATCAGCTCTCGCGCGAACCACACCGCCACGCCGATCAGCACCGACAGGATCGCCGACAGGCGGATGCCTGCACGGGAAATCTTCTTGGCGGTCTGCCAGTCGCGTGCGCCGATGGCTTGCGCCACCAGTGTGCCGGTGGCGTTGGCCAGCGACAGGGGCAGCATGTACAGCACGGTGCCGACGTTGGCGGTGATCTGATGTCCGGCCACCGCCACCGCGCCGAGGCGCGCGATGAAAATCGCCATCAGCGTGAACGCCGTGACTTCGATGAAATAGCTCAGGCCCATCGGGATGCCTAGTTTCAGCAGGCTGCGTTGCGCCTTCCATTGCGGCGCGACGAAGCCGCTGCCGAACACGCGCAGTTCGCGGTAGATCGGCGCGCCGCGTACCAGCATCCAGCCGGTCAGCAGCATCAGCCAGGCAATCAGGCTGGTGGCGATGGCGCAACCCGGACCGCCGAAGGCAGGCAAGCCGAGGCCGCCGAAGATGAACCAGGCGTTGAGCGGAATCTTGAGCAGCAGGGCGCCGATCTGGATCGCCATGACCATCTTGGGGCGCGAGATGGCGTTGTTGAGCGCGGCATAGACGCGGAAACCCAGCGTCGCCGGCAGCGCCAGCGCTTCGATGCGCAGGTAGAGGGTGGCTTTTTCAGCCAGTTCCGGCGAGGCTTGTGCGAACGACAGGAGCACCGGCGAGAACAGCAACACCAGGCAGCCGAGGCAGCTGAGGAAGAAGGCCAGCCACAATCCCTGTTTCACTTCTCTGCCGATGTCGCCGAAGCGGCGCGCACCGTACAACTGGCCGATGGTCGGCAACAGCGCCTGCAGCACGCCCGACAAGCCGACGAACACGCTCACGTAAATCGATACCCCCAGCGACAGCGCCGCCAGATCCATCGCCGAGAAGCGCGACACCATCGCCGTGTCGATCACGCCATTGGCGATCAGCGCCAGCTGGCCGATCAGGATCGGCCAGGCCAGCGAAGCAATGCGGAAAGTATGGATGCGTGATGTCATGCTGTTGAAAAGTCGACGCCGGTCTGGCCTGGATCAGGATGCCGGCATCGCTTCAGTTGCCGATGCGGCGATACAGGCGGAAGCGCTCGTCGCGGTCGGAGGGACGCCGGCCCTCCCACAGCAGTTGCCAGCGGCCTTCATACTGGCGCAGCATCTGTTCGGCGTTCTGGTTGTCGATACTGTCCTGCAGCAGCAGGAAGTCGCAGCGCATGTCCGGACGGTCTTCGAAATGCACGTGGCCGAAGTAGGCGAACGAGGCGCGTTGCGCCGGGCCGACGTTGGACTCCACGCATTGCTTGACGGCCGACATGCGTTCTTCGATCTGTTGCGCCACGCCGGCATAGCTCTTGCCGTAGTTGACCCATGGCAGCCACAAGGTCATCAGCAGCACCCAGCACAGCACCACGCCGCCGGACGACAGCACCACCGCGCGCCACAGCACCGAAGGCCGGCGCGAAATGCGCCAGTGCACCAGCATGATCCAGAAAATCGTGGTCAACACCGCGATCGCCAGCGCAATGGCATTGAAGCCGGGTTTGTAGCCGGGAGCGAGCTTGAAGGCGTTCTTGGCGATCTGCGCCGGCCAGCCGGTTTCCTTGGCGATCCAGCCGATCCAGATGAAGGCCGCGCAGGTGGTCAGCGTCATTACCGAGAACCAGTCCACCGCATTGATGGCGCCGCGCTTCATGGTCGGCAGACCGAAGGCCGCCAGTATCGCCAGCGCCGGCAGCAGCGGCAACAGGATGCCTTCTTCACTGTGCACATTGAGCAGCACCAGCAGCGTGAGCGGGATGAAGAATGCCAGCGGCAGCGAAATATGCAGCGATTGCAACTGGCGGCGCCAGGCGTACACGGCCCAGCCGGCGAACGGCCAGGCCGGCCAAGCGAACCAGACGCCGTACTTGCCGAAGAATTTCAGCGAGGCCATGGTCGGCCAGTTGATCTGATAGATGTTCCAGCTGAGCCAGGTCGAGAATTGTGCGCTGGCCTCAGGCAGCAAAGCCCGGATCGAAAAGACCCAGACCAGGCAGATCGCCAGCGCCGCCGGCAGCGTCAATCCCACCAGCGACTTGAACACCGGACGGTAATGCAGGCCCGACAACACCAGCAGTCCCAGCAGCACGCCGGCCGGCAGCAGCCAGCCGTGCGTGAGCACCAGCAAGCCCAGCACCGCGCCCAGCGACAGCGCCTGATGCGGCTTGTTGGTGTCGAACACGCGTGCCGCGCTGTACATGGCGTAGGCCACCAGCGCGATTTGCAGGGTTTTGGCGCTGGTCTCGTGGCTGTGCAGCAGCAAGCCCAGGAAACCGAGGTAGATCAGGAAGGCGCCGTCAGCCAGGGTGCGGCCGAAATCGCGCGGCTCCGGCTGGCCGCCGAAGGCCAGCTTGAGCGGCTGCGCCTCGCTGCGGCGGCCGAGCAGGTAGGTGGCGTACCAGATCGACAGCGAGCCGATCAGGAAGCAGCCCACGGTCGAGATGCGCGCCGCCAGCGGATCGCCCAGCAGCCAGCCGAACAGCTTGATGCAGATGGCGCCGAACCAATAGGCCAACGGACTCTCGGCGGGCATCGCCATGCCGGCGATATTCGGCGCCAGCCAGTCCATCAGGTTGCCATGCGCCATGGTCCACATGATGCCGAAGCTGGCGGCGTCATCGTTCTTCCACGGGTCGCGGCCGATCAGGCCGGGCAGGATATACAGCAAGCCGAGCGCGAGCAGGCCCCAGCGAGGCAGAGCATTGGTCGCGGCGGCAGGGAGGCGGACTGGCTTCATCAAGGTGTTATTGCTCTTGTACGTGTTGCTGCACTGTGCGGGTGCAATTATCGGGTAGCCGATATTGTGCAGCAAAATTCCGTTAAAGGATGTATTGGATGGTAACGGCGGGGCAATCCTGCAGCGGTAAAGCTGCACCCCGTTCCGCAAAAAACAAAAAAGGCAGCCTTAGCTGCCTTTTTTGACATCGTGCAGAGATTATTCTGCTGCGATTGCAGTCTTGGAACCGACTGTGCCGAACTTTTGGCGGAATTTCTCGACGCGACCTGCGGTGTCGACGATCTTGTGCTTGCCGGTGTAGAACGGATGCGATTCGGAAGAAACTTCAATCTTCACGAGTGGGTATTCCTTGCCTTCGAATTCGGCCTTTTCGCGTGTGCCGATAGTCGAACGGGTGATGAACTTGAAGTCGTTCGAAACGTCGTGGAACAGAACTTCGCGGTAATCCGGGTGAATGCCTTGTTTCATTTTTTTGCCTTGAAAAGTAGTGGTAGCCAATCGTCACTTCGTCGGTCGCCTTGCTTCTTGACCCGATTGTCGATCACTTGCCGGTGAAAAGTCCGAAATTATACAATGAAATCAGGGGTTTGCACCAAATCTATATAGTCAGAGGCCGGGGAAGGATGTTGTTTTTTGCCGATTTGACGCGGTTTTCGGGCCGTTTCGGTCCGGTAGGCGCCAGGTGAGACGCTGCCGGACAGGGATCAAGCCCCGCCGGCAGGTCAGATTGGTCAGCCCAGGCTTATTTCCACAGGGAACACTTGGATTCAGCCTTGGTGGTCCATGCCTGTTCGGCAGGAATGGTCTGCACCACCTTGTAATAGTCCCACGGATACTTCGATTCCGACGGTTTCTTCACTTCCATCAGGTACATGTCATGCACCATGCGGCCGTCGGGACGGATGTAGCCGTTCTTGGCGAAGAAGTCGTTGATCTTGGTCTTGTGCATCTGCGCGATGACCTTGTCCGGATCGTCGGTGCCGCTGGCTTTCACCGCGTTCAGGTACTGCATCGTCGCCGAATAGTCCGCCGCCTGCAGCATCGACGGCATGCGCTTCATCTTGGCGAAGTAGCGCTTGGACCAGTCGCGGGTTTCCTGGTTCATGTCCCAGTACCAGCCGTCGGTCAGGTACATGCCCTGGGTCACCTGCAAGGTCAGCGCATGCACGTCGTTGATGAACATCAGCAGGCCGGCCAGCTTCATGGTCTTATTGATGCCGAACTCGTTGGCGGCCTTGATCGAGTTGATGGTGTCGCCGCCGGCGTTGGCCAGCCCCAGGATCTGCGCCTTGGATGCCTGCGCCTGCAGCATGAAGGACGAGAAGTCCGACGCACCCAGTGGATGCTTGACCGCGCCCACCACCGTGCCGCCATTGGCCTTGACGATGTCGGAGGTGTCCTTCTCCAGCGAGGCGCCAAAGGCATAGTCGGCGGTCAGGAAGTACCAGCTCTTGCCGCCGTTCTTGACGATGGCCGAGCCGGTGCCTTTGGCCAGCGCGACCGTGTCGTAGGCATAGTGGATGGTGTAGGGCGTGCATTCTTCATTGGTCAGGCGTGCGGTGGCGCCGCCGACGGCGATGAAGGTCTTTTTCTTTTCGCCGGCAACCTTGGCCATGGCCAGGCTGGTGCCGGAATTGGTGCCGCCGATCAGCATGTCCACGCCTTGCTGGTCGAACCATTCACGCGCCTTGGAGGCGGCGATGTCGGCCTTGTTCTGGTGATCGGCGGTGACCAGTTCGATCTTCTTGCCGTTGACGCTGCCGCCGAAGTCGGCGATCGCCATCTTGATTGCTTCGATGCCGCCCTGGCCGTCGATGTCGATGTAGACGCCCGACAAGTCGGTGATCAGGCCGATCTTCACCACATCTCCCGAAATCTGCGCTGCCGCCGGTCCGGCAAATCCTGCTGCACATGCGGCGACCACGGTCGCCGCGATGGCTGTCATTTTGACTTTCATCTTTTGCTCCTCCTGATTGGTTGTGTCTGCGTTGCTGTTTTTATGCCGTCTGGTGGACGGAAAGGTGAAACCCCGGCATGGATCCATGACCGGCAGTACTGCGGTGCTCTACAACGTACAACGGTGCTGCGCTTGCGGATGAATGCCCGGCAGCGGGAGCGATGCCGGTAAATGATCTGAACGGTCTGAACCTGTCGGTTCGATGCTGTCTCTGTATTTAATTTTTATTGCCGGGTCTGTCTTTGCGCAGAGCGCGGCGTGGCTGAAATAGTAGTGTAGGAAGAAAATTGCGGTCAAGCGGTATTTCCAAACCGGCGAAAACCAACCAAGGCCGCGCGGGCATAAAAAAATCCGCCTGGTCGCCCGGGCGGATTTTTCTGATTGATAGCCCTAAACGGGGGCTAACACGGCGTCACTGGCAAGGCGCAACGACGCAGACAGCACGAATGTGCGGCAAGGAGTTGCAACGCAGCCAGCGGCGTTGTGTTAGTCACCGCTCGCTGCCGCGACGCATCATGTCGAAGAACTCGGCGTTGTTCTTGGTCGACTTCATCTTGTCGAGGATGAATTCCATCGCTTCGATTTCGTCCATGTCGTACATCAGCTTGCGCAGGACCCAGATCTTTTGCAGCTGGTCCGGCTTGATCAGCAGTTCTTCGCGGCGTGTGCCGGACTTGCTGAGGTTGATCGCCGGGTAGACGCGCTTCTCGGCGAGGCGGCGTTCCAGGTGGACTTCCATGTTGCCGGTACCCTTGAATTCTTCGTAGATCACGTCATCCATGCGGCTGCCGGTTTCGATCAGGGCGGTGGCGATGATGGTCAGCGAACCGCCTTCTTCGATGTTGCGCGCGGCGCCGAAGAAGCGCTTCGGACGTTGCAGCGCGTTGGCGTCGACACCGCCGGTCAGGACCTTGCCGGACGCCGGGATCACGGTATTGTAGGCGCGCGCCAGGCGGGTGATCGAGTCCAGCAGGATGACCACGTCCTTCTTCATTTCAACCAGGCGCTTGGCTTTTTCCAGCACCATTTCGGCGACCTGGACGTGACGCGTTGCCGGTTCGTCGAAAGTCGATGCAACGACTTCGCCGCGCACCGAGCGCTGCATTTCGGTCACTTCTTCCGGACGTTCGTCGATCAGCAGGACGATCATCACGGTGTCGGGATGGTTGGTGGTGATGGCGTGGGCGATGTGTTGCAGCATGACCGATTTGCCGGACTTCGGCGACGCCACCAGCAGGCCGCGCTGGCCGCGGCCGATCGGCGCGATCAGGTCGATGATGCGGCCGGTGATGTTTTCCTCGCCGCGCATTTCGCGCTCGAGCTGCATGATCTTGTTCGGATGCAGCGGCGTGAGGTTTTCAAACAGGATGCGGTGCTTGGAGGCTTCCGGCGCTTCGCCGTTGACCTTGTCGACCTTGACCAGCGCAAAGTAGCGCTCGCCGTCTTTCGGTGTGCGCACTTCGCCTTCGATGGAATCGCCGGTGTGCAGGTTGAAGCGGCGGATTTGCGAGGGCGAAATGTAAATGTCGTCAGTGGACGCCATGTAGCTGGCGTCAGGCGAGCGCAGGAAGCCGAAGCCGTCAGGCAACACTTCAAGGGCGCCGTCGCCGAAAATTTGTTCTCCCGATTTCGCGCGTTTCTTGAGGATCGCGAACATCAGTTCTTGTTTGCGCAGGCGCGCCGCGTTATCGATGTCCAGGCCAATTGCCATTTCAAGCAATGCGGAGACGTGTAACGCCTTTAATTCTGATAAGTGCATAAGAGTGTCCCGGGATGGGAATCGTAAAAGGTGGGGGAGGGAATTGCGTGGCGTGTAAATTAAAAAACTAGCTTACGTGTATCGATTGTTCAGGCTACCGGTAAGCACAACAAGCGGCGATACGAGCGTACCGCCGCTGTGAATCTTCTTAGATGTTGCTGTCGATGAACGAAGTCAGCTGGCCTTTTGCCAGAGCGCCGACTTTTTGCGCTGCTGCTGCGCCGTTCTTGAACAGGATCAGCGTCGGAATGCCGCGGATGCCGAACTTGGCTGGAATTGCCTGGTTTGCATCGACGTCCAGCTTGGCGATCTGCAGCTTGCCTTCGTATTCCTTGGCGACTTCTTCCAGAATCGGGGCGATCGCTTTGCAAGGACCGCACCATTCAGCCCAGAAGTCCACCAGGACCGGCTTGTCGGATTTCAGGACGTCTGCTTCAAAAGAGGCGTCGGAGATGTGTTTGATGTTTTCGCTCATGGTAGATCCTCGATCTGAGGGAATATATATAAGTAAGTGGTCAAATAGCGCCGGGGGAACATACCATTTGCTTGGCGTATGCCATCAACGCTTCCGGAGTTGCTTCATTGCGTAACTTTGCTTAAAGCAGATGGAGTCGTTGTGCCCTGATTCAAGTATTTTGAAACGCGGCAACGGGTATTCGGCGGGGTACGGAGGCAATCATAACCCATTTTCGGGAAAAGTGCGCCTTGCCGCCGCCGATAGGCCGCCATCCGGCAAAGCCTGTTGCGGGGCGGTTGCCAAGGTTGCCAATTGACCCGGCCGGTCGCATACAATGCGGCAAAGACATGCCGGGTCGATAGATTTCGGCAATCATTTCGATAAATATATTTTTCTCTGCGGCCCCCTTTTAATGTTGCATTCGCCCCTGTTGATCAGCCCCTCCATCGACTTCTGGCCGCAGACCGCGGCCGCCTTGCTGGAGGCCGATCACATGCTGGGCGCTGCATTTGGAGCGGGGGCGCGTGACTTTTCCGGTTATCAGGTGGTGGTGCCGGCGTTTTCGCATGCGGTGCACTGGCGCGCGGCGTTGGCCCAGGTGCTGCAGCGCCGGTCGCCGCAACAGGCCGGCTTCATCCCGCCGCGCATCAACACCATGGCCGGCTGGCTGGCCATGCAGGCGCCGCAGCCGCAGCAGGACGACAGCGAGCGCCTGATGCAGCTGTACGCGCAATTACGCCAGCACGCCTGGCTCAAGAAGATGTTTACGGCGCGCCGCAACACCGACCTGCTGCCGCTGGCGCAGACGCTGCTGTCGCTGTCGGATGAGTTGACCCAAGCGTTGTTGCCGGCCATGGAGCGCACTCCCGGCGACGCTGATGAGCGCTGGCAAGCCGCGCTGGCGCAGCTGTCGCCGTCGGCGCGCAGCATGCTCTCGGACGAGGCGCAGCTGGTGTGGTCGATCTGGCAGAGCCAGCTCGACGGCAATGACAAGACCGCGCAGCGCTACACGCGCATGCTGGCGCTGGCCAAACCAAGCGCCCACGCGCCCCTGGCGCCGCTGATGTGGATCAGCCCGGTCGCCCCCGAACCGATGGAACTGGCCTTCCTCGAGGCCTACGGCGAACACGCCGAAGTGCAGCCGGTGCAGATCGACTGGCGCGGCCCGGATATCCCCTTGCTGTACCAGACCGCCTGGCCGGAGTTGTGCGACGCACCGCTGGCCCCCGCGCCTGACGACCTGTTCGCGCCGCAAATGGACGCGCCGACGCTGGCGCTGTGTCCGGCTGCGAGTCTGGAAGACGCTTCGCTGCAGAGCGCGCAGATCGTGCTCGACTGGCTGCGGCAAGGCAAGAACGACATCGCCATCGTCGCCCAGGATCGCGTCAGCGCGCGCCGCCTGCGCGCCTTGCTGGAGCGTGCGCAAGTTTCGGTGGCCGACGAAACCGGCTGGAAGCTGTCGACCACCCGCGCCGCCGCAGCGATGGCGGCGTGGTGCGACGTCGTCACCTCGCGCGGCGAAACCACTGCACTGCTCGACCTGCTGAAGTCGCCGTTCATCTTCGCCGGCATGGCCGACAAGAGCGCGGCGGTAATGCAGATCGAGTGGCAATTGCGGCGCGAGAATATTTCCGGCGAATGGCGCAGCGTGCAAGCGGCGTTCAAGAGCGGGTCGCTTGCCGCAGAGGTTTTGCAGGCAGTGGCTGCGCAGGCCGCGCTGTTCGAGGGACGCAAGAACCTGATCGACTGGAGCGCGTGCGCGCAACACTTGCTCGATGCGCTCGACATGCGCGCCGCGTTCACGCAGGACATCGCCGGCCAGCAGGTGCTGCAATTGCTGGACGACCTCGGCGCCCGGCAATCGGATACCGACGGCGGCGAATTGTTCTCCTTCTCGGAATGGCGCGCATTGCTGAACCTGCAGCTCGACGCCGTCACGTTCATGCCGCCGATCACCGATCGTCGCATCGTCATGCTGCCGCTCAACGGCGCGCGCCTGCGCAATTTCGACGCCGTTCTTGTGATCGGCGCCGACGCCGAACACCTGCCGTCGCAACCGCAGGAAACGCTGTTCTTCTCGAATGCCGTGCGCCACGAACTTGGATTGCCCACGCGGCTGTCGCGCCAGCACCAGCAATTGCGCGACCTGACCGAACTGCTGTGCGCCAATCGCGAAGTAGTGCTGTGCTGGCAGACCCACAAGGACGGCGAACCGAATCCCAAGAGTCCGTGGCTGGAGCGTCTCGAACTGTGCCTGGCCAAAGCCGGCATGGCGCCGCTACGCGAACTGCGCCACGATTTGCCGCTGCATGAATTGCTTGCCGCACCGTCCACCATGCCGGCGCCGTCGGCCGCGGAGCTGACGCCGGCGCGGTTGTCGGCCAGCGCCTACAACCGGCTGGTGGCATGCCCGTATCAATTCTTCGCCCAGCACATGCTGCGCGTGAACGTGATGGATGAGCTCTCCGACATGCCGGAGAAGCGCGACTACGGCGGCTGGCTGCATGAAATTTTGATGAAATACCACGAAGCGCTGCGCGATGCGAAGACGCCGGTCGAGCAGCGTGCAGCCTTGCTGGCGACCATCTCGGATGAGGTCTTCGGCAAGGCGATCCGCGAGCATCCCGCCGCGCTTGGTTACGAGGCGCGCTGGCGCAAGGTGATGCCGGCCTATCTGGTCTGGGCCAATGAACGTGAAGCGCAGGGCTGGCATTTTGTGCTCGGCGAGTTGCCCTTGCAACACGCATTGGCGTGGCCGGACGGCGGCATCGAGCTGTACGGTCGCCTTGATCGCGTTGATGAAAACGCGGAGGGCGAACGCGCGGTGCTCGACTACAAGACCAGCTCGCTGCCGTCGCTGGTCGCCAAGTTGAAGAATGCCGAAGATCACCAGCTGCCGTTCTACGGATTGCTGTCGGGCCAGACCATGGCGGCTGCGCACTACGTCGCCCTGGAGCCGTCCCGGGACAAAACCGGCGACGTCGCCGCCCCCGATTTCGAGAAACAGCAGCAGGCCTTGCAGCAGCAGATCATCACGGTCGTGCAGGCCATCGGCAACGATGCGCCGCTGCCGGCCAATGGCATCGAATCGGTTTGCCAGTATTGCGATGTGCGCGGACTGTGCCGCAAGGGAGTCTGGCAATGAACGACATGAATGGCGTAAGCAACAAAGGATCAATCTCCGCCTACGAAATCAACGGCCGTCCCGCAGAAGCGGCGGCATTCACCGCAGCCGCCTGCGATCCACGTCAGTCGGTGGTGGTGGAAGCCTGCGCCGGCAGCGGCAAGACCTGGCTGCTGGTGGCGCGCATGTTGCGATTGCTGCTCGCGGGCGCACAGCCGGCCGAACTGCTGGCGATCACCTTCACCCGCAAGGCCGCGCAGGAAATGCGCGAGCGCCTGATGGAGTTGCTGCACGAACTGACGCTGGCGCCGGCCGAACAGGCGCGCCAGTTGCTGTTGGAGCGCGGCGTCGACGCCGACGAGCTTCCGCGCCTGATGCCGCTGGCGCGCTCGCTGTACGAGCAGATTCTGGCGGGCCAGCAAGGTTTGTCGATCGACACTTTTCATAGCTGGTTTGCGCGTCTGCTGCAGATCGCGCCGCTGGCGTCGGGCGTGCCGCATGGCTATGCGCTGACCGAGAAAAACGGCGAGATCATGAACGAGGCTTACCGCCGCTTCATGCAGGCGGTGCAAAAGCCGGCGCAGCAAGCGATCAAGCTGGCCTTGCTGGAACTGTACGAGCTGGCCGGCGACAGCGGTGCGCGCAATCTGCTCGATTCCTTCCTCGACAAGCGTGCCGAATGGTGGGCTGCAACCATGCCGCCGCTATCGTCGGAAGACGCGCCGCTGCAATGGCTGGAGGAGTTGTGCGGCCCTGACGCCGCGCACGATGCGCGACTGACGGTCTGGAGCGACGAGGCCTTGAAGGCGCGGCTGTACGAGGTGTCGTCCTTGCTCGGCAAGGGCACGGCAACCAACCAGAAACGCGCGGTCGCCATCGAAACGCTGGTGAGCGGCGACGCGTCGGCCGAGCAGTTCGCCGCATTGGCGACGCAGTTCTATGACGACAACGGCAAACCGCGCGGCAACACCAAGACCAAGGATTTGAAGGCGGCATTGAGCAAGCACTACGGCGTCGACGAAGAGGTCGCGGTGTCGCTGTTCGATGAAGTGTTTGAACTGACCGGCAATGAGCTACGGCTGTTGCAGCGCCGCAGCGCCGAAGGCATCGTGCTCAAGCTCAATCGCGCGTTGTTCACGGCCGGACGCGCCTATCTCGACGCCTATCAGGAAGTGAAGGCCGAGCAGCGGGTGTTCGATTTCGCCGATCTGGAATGGCACGCTTACCGGCTGCTCACCAACGAGGAAAGCGCGGCCTATCTGCAAAGCCGCCTCGACGCGCGCTACAAGCACATCCTGCTGGACGAATTCCAGGACACCAACCCGCTGCAATGGAGCATCGTGCGCGCCTGGCTGCGTGCCTACGGCGGCGATGCGGCGCAGCCGAGCGTGTTCGTGGTGGGTGATCCCAAGCAATCGATTTACCGCTTCCGCCGCGCCGAGCCGCGTGTGTTCGCCGCCGCACGCACCTTGCTGGAACAGCAAGGTGCGGCGGTCTTGCGCGCCAACCAGACGCGCCGCAACGCCAGCGTCATCGTCGACGTGCTCAACACCAGCTTCAGCGGGCGCAATGCCTTGTTCGCACCGCAAACTACGCTGGGCATGGACGGCGGCGCCGTGTGGCGCTTGCCGCTGGTGCAGGCTCCCGAGGCGGCCGAAGAGGACAAGACCGACGCCGCGCCATCAGCGCTGCGCAATCCGCTGATCACCCCGCGCGAGGAAGAAGACGATGCGCGCCGGCGCGACGAAGGCCGTCAGGTGGCGCAGGCGATCCTGCTGGCGCGTCAACGCATCCAAGTCGGCGGCCGCGCGCTCAAATGGGGCGACGTCATGCTGCTGGTGAAGAAGCGCCGTCACCTGATCGCGTATGAAAGCGCATTGCGCGAGGCCGGCATTCCGTTTGTCTCCGACAAGCGCGGCGGCTTGCTCGATTCGCTCGAGATCGCCGACCTGATCGCGCTGCTGACTTTCCTGATCACGCCCAACGACACGCGTGCGCTGGCTCACGTGCTGAAGAGCCCGATCATCGGCGCTTCCGACGCCGACCTGATCGCGCTGGCGCAACGCAGCGAATCCGACTGGTGGAAACGCGTGCTGGCCACGCAGCAATCCGGCGCAGGATCGGCATCGGCCGCCATCGCCCGCGCCGCGCACTTGCTGGCGCAATGGCTGGACGCCGCGCCGCATTATCCGGTGCACGATCTGCTTGATCGTATCCTGCACGAAGGCCAGTTGGCCGCGCGCTATGCCCAGTCCGTCGCGCCATCCATGCGCAGCCAGGCGCTCGGCAACATCGAGGCCTTTGTCGAACTGGCGCTCAACCTCGACGCCGGCCGTTATCCCAGCCTGCCGAAATTCATCGATGCGCTGCGCGTCTTGCAGCGCCACGCCGAAAGCGATGCGCCCGACGAGGCCAGCATTGATGCCGCCGCCGACGCCGTGCGCATCCTCACCGTGCACAGCGCCAAGGGTCTGGAAGCGCCGGTGGTCGTGATGATGGACACCAACCACAGCGATCCCGCCAACGACAACATCGGCATCCTGTGCGACTGGCCACAGGACGAAGACGCACCAACACATTTCTCCGCCTTCGGCCGCAAGAGCGAGCGCGGCACGGCGCGCGACCGCTGGTTCGACGCCGAAGAACATTTCAAGATGCAGGAGGACTGGAATCTGCTGTACGTCGCGCTGACACGCGCCAAGCAACTGCTGATCGTCAGCGGTGTGGCCGGCACCAAGGGAGCATTGGAGGGCGGCATCCAGGAAGGCAGCTGGTACAGCCGGTTGTTCGACCGCGCCGGCGAGGAGCAGGGCGTGGAATTGATAGCGCCGCCTGCGCAGATCAACGACGCCGGGCAACAGCGCGAAGAACGATTCGAACTGCCGCTGTTCATTCCGACGCCGCTGCCGGCGCCGGTGGTCGATGCGCCGGCGAATTACAGCAATGACGCCATCGACGAAGGCGTGGCCTTGCACGCGCTGCTCGAACGTGCGCTGCATGCGCGCACCTGGCCGGTGAATTTGCCCGACGAAGCGGCCATCGCACGCTGGTTGCCGTGCCCGCGTCCGCTGGCGGCGGTGATCCGGGCCCAGGCCGTCAATATGTTGGCGCAACCGGCGCTGGAGCGTTTCTTCAATCCCGCCCTGCATCGCCATGCGCGTGACGAAATGGAGATCGTTACAACCGACGGCGTATTGCGATGCGACCGCGTGGTGGTGTTCGACGACGAAGTCTGGGTGCTTGATTACAAGCGCAATCTGCTCGATAGCGAGCGCGCCGCTTATCAAGCGCAATTGACGCGTTATCGCACGGCGCTGTTGTCGGTGTTTTCTGACAAGCAAATAAGGTCTGCGCTGATTACTGCCGATGGTCGGCTTTGGGAATAATGGCAACGCATTCGCCACTTAACCGCAAACAAAAGACGATCAGATCATAGGAAAAAATTTCGTTTAATATAAAAATGGTTTAACCTCGGGTTCCCTACCGCGGTTAATGTTCAGGAAGCTTTCAAGCAGCATCGCTTCATATCAATCATCAGTGCGTCTCCAACAGCATCGCCAAGGAACAGGCGAAGCGCGCGCACCGTCAAAATAAATACGTCAGGAGGAGCTATGCAGTGGACTCTTCCGTCTTTCGCCCTTGCACAACCGATCCAGTGGAACGCGTTGCTGCTGTTCGGCAGCTTGTTGCTGTTCGGGCTGATAGCCGGTCATATCGTGTCGAAGTCGCCATGGGTGCCGCGCATCACGGGTTATCTGATTGTTGGTTTCATCCTCGGCGGCGGCGGCCTGAACTGGCTGTCGGGCGATGTGCTGAGCGTGACCAATATCTTCGCCGACATTGCCGTCGCGCTGGTGGTATACCAACTTGGTCGCTACGTCGACATCGGCTGGCTGCGCCGCGAGAAGTGGCTGCTGGCCACCGTCGTCACCTCGGCTGTACTGTGCTTCACTTTCGTCAGTCTGGCCTTGCTGTGGTTCGGCACCTCCAACGTACTGGCCCTGCTGGGCGGCGTCTGGGCCATCGCTACCGCACCGGCCGTGGTGCTGGTGGTGCTGCGCGACCTCAAGGCTGAAGGCCAGGTCACGCGTCGCCTGGCGACCATGACCGCGCTCAATAACTTCGTCGCGATCCTGGCCGCCTACGCCTTGCTGCCGGTGATTGCGCATGAGTCTGGCACGCCGCTGCTGACGCTGGTCGAGCACACCGCGTATTCGCTGATCGGTTCGGCCGTGCTGGCTTACCTGACTTACTGGCTGATGATGCCGCTGGCGCGCCTGCTCGGTCGCCAGGGCAGCCGCCAGTTCGTGTTGGTGATTTCGGTCATCGCGCTGGCCATCGGCGTGGCGCACGCGCTGCATTTGCCGGTGATGCTGACGATGCTGATCTTCGCCATCATGTCGAAGAACCTGGATCGCCAGTACGACCTGATGGAGCTGGAATTCGGCGTCGCCAACGAATTGTTCGTGGTGATGCTGTTCGTCACCGTGGGCGCCTCGATGCGCCTGGCGGACCTGAGCATGGTCGGCTTGTCGGTGCTGATTCTGATCGCCGCGCGTTTCGTGGCGATGGGCTGCGGCGTGTTCCTGTTCGCCCGCTTTGCGCGCATGAACTGGAAGCAGGCCGGACTACTCACGCTGGGCACCTTGCCGATGACCGAGGCGGGACTCGGGCTGATGCAGACGATTTCCAACCTGTACCCGCATACCACGTCCGACGTCGTGCCCTTGCTGGCGGGATGTCTGATCGTGCTGGAATTGTTTGGCCCTGTCGCCACCCAATTCGCCCTGATCAAATCTGGTGAAAGCGGACGCGAATGACTACTACCACTACCTCTGCCTCTATCCCTGCCGCTGCGCCGGTGCAGGAAGAAGGACTGACGCATTTTCCGACGTCCAGCGCCGGCATCCTGCCGTTCACTTCGTCCACGCCGTTCACGATGGGCATCGAGCTTGAGCTGCAGCTGGTCAATCGCCGCAACTACAATCTCGCCAGCGACGCCGTCGACCTGCTGACCTGGATTGAGCCGCGCGAGCTGCAAAAGCAGATCAAGCTGGAAATGACGCAGGGCATGATCGAACTCAACTCGGGCATCCATACCCGCGTCGACGAGCTGATCGAAGAGTTGAAGGACTTGCGCGGCGCCCTCAACAACGGCGCCCAATATCTCAACATCGACGTCTCCGGTGGCGGCGCGCATCCGTTCCAGCACTGGAACGAGCAGCGCATCACGCCGAGCGAGCGCTTTTATCACCTGCACGAGAAGTACGGCTATCTCGCCAAGACCTTCACCGTGTTCGGCCAGCACATCCACATCGGCGTGGCCAACGGCGACGATGCGCTGTATCTGACGCATGCATTCTCTCGCTTCGTGCCGCATTTCATCGCGCTGTCGGCGGCGTCGCCGTTCTATCAGGGCGCCGACACCAAATTCGACTCGTCGCGCAGCAACGTGGTGCGTGCGTTCCCGCTGTCGGGCACGGCGCCGGTGCAGACCAAGTGGGCCGAGTTCGAGACCTACTACGACGAGCTGCTGCAGATGGGCATCGTCGCCAGCATGAAGGATTTCTACTGGGACATCCGCCCCAAGCCCGAATACGGCACCGTTGAAATCCGTGTCTGCGACACCCCGCTGACCATCGAGCACGCCGCCCATCTGGGCGCCTACGCGCAGCTGCTGGCGCGCTGGATCCTGACCGAGCGGCCGTTCGTGATGCGCGACGATTTTTACCTGCTGTATCAGTACAACCGGTTCGAGGCCAGCCGCTTCGGATTGAACGGCATGCTGGCGTTGCATGGCGAAACGCCGGCGACTTCGAGTAAACTGCCGATCTTCGAGCATTTGCTGTTGCAATTGCAGTTGCTGCAACCGTATGTGCAAAACGAGGTCGAGGAACTGACCCTGAAACGCCTGCGCCACATGGCGCACAACCGGCTCAGCGACGCCGGCTGGCTGCGCCAGGCATTTGCTCAGCGCGGTTCGCTCAACGATATGATGCGTCTGTCGTCCGAACTGTGGATGGACCGGTCGCCGCCTTCTTATTTCCAATGATGCCCCTGCCTTCGCCAGCGAAGCAGGCTGGCGAAAGCAAACATGACAACACCATTCGATGTAGCAGTAATCGGCGCCGGCGCCGCCGGCATGATGTGCGCGGCCGTGGCAGGGCAGCGCGGCAAGTCGGTGGTGCTGATCGATCACGCATCCAAGTTGGCCGAGAAGATCCGCATCTCCGGCGGCGGTCGTTGCAACTTCACCAACATCGGCGCGACGCCGCAGAATTTCCTTTCGCAAAATCCCCATTTCTGCAAAAGCGCCTTGTCGCGCTACACGCCGCAGGACTTCCTTGCGCTGGTCAAGCGCTACCAGATCAGCTTCCATGAGAAGCACAAGGGCCAGTTGTTCTGCAACGACTCGTCTGAAGAGATCATCGCCATGCTCAAGGCCGAGTGCGACTCAGGCAATGTCGAGTGGCGCATGCCGTGCGGCGTGGCCTCGGTCGGCAAGGACGGCGAGCTGTTCCGGCTGGAGACCGATTCCGGCGAAATCCTGGCGCGTCATGTGGTGATCGCCACGGGCGGTCTGTCGATTCCCAAGATCGGCGCCACCGATTTCGCCTATCGCATCGCCAAACAGTTCGACATCAAGATGGTCGAGACGCGCCCGGGCCTGGTGCCGCTGACTTTCGACGGCGCCGGCTGGCAGCCTTTCGTCGACCTGGCCGGCATCGCGCTGGAAGTCGAGGTGGAGACCGGCGTCAAGAAGGAGCGCGGTTACTTCCTCGAAGACTTGTTGTTTACCCATCGCGGCTTGTCCGGTCCGGCTATCCTGCAGATTTCCAGCTTCTGGCAGCAGGGCGCCTCGCTGACGTTGAACCTGCTGCCGCAGATCGATGTCGCCGAGGTCTTGATCGAAGGCAAGACCACGCTCAAGAAGAATCTCGGCAACCAACTGGGGCAATGGCTGCCGGCGCGCCTGGCTGACGGCTTGCTCAAAGCCAACGGATTCGACGGCACGGCGCGCATTGCCGACATGCCGGACAAGCAACTGCGCCAGGTGGGCGAAGCGCTCAACCGCTGGACCATCAAGCCGAATGGTTCGGAAGGCTACCGCAAGGCCGAAGTCACCATGGGCGGTGTCGACACGCGCGAGCTGTCGCAGCAGAGCATGATGGTCAACAAGGTGCCGGGCCTGCATTTTATCGGCGAGGCGGTCGACGTGACCGGCTGGCTGGGCGGCTACAACTTCCAGTGGGCTTGGGCGTCGGGCGTGGCGGCGGGGCAGGCGATTGAATAGAGTTGGCGTGAATGCGGGAGTGTATGTTTCCGGCACGCATCCCAGATCATTGATTTATTTGGATTTTTTGCCGTCCGGTTGGAAAAAAGCCACGGTAAAGCTTCCATTTGCCGCTTCGGTCTGCTAAAATCGCGTTCTTTCCGTATCCAACCTAACCTCTTTGGTTTGAATCTACATGACCACTATTCGTCTTAAAGAAAACGAGCCGTTCGAAGTCGCCATGCGCCGCTTCAAGCGCACTATTGAAAAAACCGGTCTGTTGACCGAGTTGCGCGCGCGCGAGTTTTACGAAAAGCCGACAGCAGAACGCAAGCGCAAGCTGGCAGCCGCAGTGAAGCGCCACTACAAGCGCATCCGCAGCCAGCAACTGCCTAAGAAGCTGTACTAAGAATTTCCCGTCGCGCCGCCTTGGTGCGCGCGACCACGTTAAACCCGCTCTGGCTCAAACCACAGCGGGTTTTCGCATTCGTAGGCCGTCGCTAAGCTGCTGCGCGAACCGGCATGCGGTCTGCGGTGCTCATCGTACATTCGTACGATTCCGCTCCTCGATCCACATGTCGGTCCTGCTCGCTACGCTTATCGACGGCCTACGTGGTCTCATATAAGTCCTTTGCGACGCACTTCAGCGACCGGGATTTGAGGCTTGTGCTAGATTGAATCAATCGCTTATCTCTGGAGAATGCAATGGGTCTGAAAGAGCAAATCACCGAAGACATGAAGGCGGCGATGCGCGCCAAAGAGGCGGCCAAGCTGGGTACGATTCGCCTGATCACCGCGGCGATGAAGCAGAAGGAAGTCGATGAGCGCGTCGAGCTCGACGACGCCATGGTGCTGGCGATCATTGACAAGATGGTCAAGCAGCGCAAGGATTCCATCAGCCAGTTCGAAGCCGGCGGTCGCCAGGACCTGGCCGATATCGAGAAGGCCGAACTGGCCATTCTGACCACTTACATGCCTGCCGGCCTGTCCGATGACGAGATCAAGGCTGAAGTGCAGGCCGCCGTGGCCGCCACCGGCGCCGCCGGTCCGCAGGACATGGGCAAGGTCATGGGCGTGCTCAAGCCGAAGCTGGCCGGTCGCGCCGACATGACTGCCGTGTCCGCTCTGGTCAAGGCCGCCTTGACCAAAGCCTGAATCTTGTCAGGACGCTAACTCCCTGTGATTCCACAGTCGTTCATTCAGGATTTGCTCAACCGCGTCGATATAGTCGATGTGGTTGGCAAGTATGTGCAGCTCAAAAAGGGCGGCGCCAACTTCATGGGCCTGTGCCCGTTCCATAACGAAAAATCGCCAAGCTTCACGGTCAGTCCGACCAAGCAGTTCTATCACTGCTTCGGCTGCGGCGCGCATGGAACGGCCATCAGTTTCCTGATCGAATATTCCGGCCTTGGCTTTGTCGAGGCGGTCAAGGATCTGGCCCAGGGCGTCGGCATGACGGTGCCCGACAACGACGACCGCATCCCCCCGGCGCAGCGCGCCGAGCAGCAGGCCAAGAGCATGGCCTTGTCGGATGCGATGTCGGCGGCTTGCGATTTTTATCGCCAGCAGCTGCGGGCGGCGCCGAACGCCGTTGAATATTTGAAGGGCCGCGGCCTGACCGGCGAAATCGCCGCCAAGTTCGGCCTCGGTTATTCGCCTGATGAATGGGACAGCCTGCGCAAGGTGTTCCCGGATTATGAAGTGCCGGCCCTGGTCGAAGCCGGCCTGGTGATCGACAAGAGCGACGAGGACGGCGGCCAGCGCATGGGCCGCAAGCGTTACGACCGCTTCCGTCACCGGGTGATGTTTCCGATCCGCAATACCAAGGGCCAGGTCATCGGCTTTGGCGGCCGCGTCATGGACGGCGGCGAGCCGAAGTACTTGAACTCCCCGGAAACGCCGCTATTTCAAAAGGGTAGCGAGCTGTACGGTTTGTTCGAAGCGCGCCAGGCGATCCGCGAAGCGGGCTATGTGCTGGTGACCGAAGGTTACATGGATGTAGTGGCGCTGGCGCAGCTGGGTTTCCCGCAGGCGGTGGCGACGCTGGGTACGGCGTGCACGCCGATCCACGTGCAGAAATTATTGCGTCAGACCGACGAAGTCGTGTTCAGCTTCGACGGCGACTCGGCCGGACGACGCGCCGCACGGCGTGCGCTGGACGCGTGCCTGATCCACGCTTCGGACAATAAGATCATCAAGTTCCTGTTCCTGCCGAAGGAACACGACCCCGACAGCTACGTGCGCGAAAAAGGCGCAGAAGCGTTCGAGCAGCAGATTAAAGAAGCGATGCCGCTGTCGCAATTCCTGATCAAGGAAGTGGTCGGCGAGAACGACATGACCACGCCGGAAGGCCGCGCCCGCGCGCAGTTTGACGCCAAGCCGATGTTGCAGGCGCTGCCGCCGTCGTCCTTGCGCCTGCAGATCGTGCGCAGCCTGGCACAGGTCACGCAGACCTCGCCGGCTGAAATCGAGGCCTTGTTCGAGCTGTCCAATCCGGTGGTGCAGACTGCCGCGCGCCGGGCGCCGCCGCCGCGCAGCAAGCGCATGGCGCCGATCGGACTGGAGCGCCAGATCGTGCGGCTGCTGGTGGCGCATCCGGCCTTGTCCGCGGATCTGGACGACGACACCCTGGTGGTGGTCGGCCATCACGCACCGGATCACGCGCAGATGGTGACGCAACTGGTTGAAGCGTGCCGCAGCATGGGTGAGCAAGCCAATTTCGCGACGCTGGTCGAGCTGCTGCGTGACGGCGGGGCGGATTTTGAAAGCCTGATCGCTGAAATCGCAGCCGAGACCGAGGCCGAATCCGAATTCGATGTCGTCCGGCAAGAAATGGCCGGCGCCGTGCGCCAGATGAAAATGCGCCAGGTCGAGGACGAAATGAAGCAATTGTCGATTACCGGACTGAGGGATGAAGTTGCCCAAAGCAGGTACCGGGAATTGATGCAAAGGAAGGAGCATCTGAAACGTCTCACGGGAGCTGATTTCGGATGATTTTGAGAGGTGTTGAGGGACGATCGGGGCGGGATCTTACACAGGATTGCCTTGATCTCCGGGAAAAACACCCTATATATGTTATAATCTAGGGCTTTAATTCCGCGGCGAAACATAACTCGTGATGCGGCAAAGATTCATTGAACCATCGGTCCATAGAGCGAATGAAGGCAAATAAGCCATCGCATTGGACAAGAAATGCAGGGGACGAAAGATTTAGGAACGTTGCGCGGGCAAATCGTATCCAATTGGTATGAGATGCATGAAGAGCATGGTTTTATTGGCGCAATGAGTTTGACTCACTTGGCTTTGATTCTATGGCAGATGCAATGAAGAAAACCGCAAAAACTCCGACACCTTCCGCTAAAAACACCAAGCCGGCCGTCAAGCCGGCAAGCAAGTCGACCCCTGTAACACGATCGGTCCCGAAGAAAACAGCTGCTGCAAAGCCCACCGGCAAAGCAACGGCGACGGCAGTAAGGGCAACAAGCTCGCCGGCGAAAGCTGCATTGACAGCCTCGGCGAAAAAAACCAGTGCCAAACCTGCTTCTACGGCGGTTCGCGCTGCAGCGCCGGTAATTGCCAAGGCGACTACCAAAGCGGCTGCAACGCCAACGAAGAAGAACTTATCTCAAGCCAGCGTCAAGCCGGCTTCTGTGCAATCGAAAGCTTCTGTGACAATCAAGAAACCTGAACCGAAAACCGCCAAGCCTGCCGCGAAAGCAGCAGTCAAGAGCGAAGTCAAAGACGTCAGCGTCATGATCGCGCCTGGCGTCAGCCAGACCACCGACGCCGCCGCACTGGCAGCCATCGACACGTCCGGCTACATTTTGCCGTCCGTCAAGGTGCCGGGCCGCCGTGGCCGCAAGCCGAAGGAATTCCAGCCCGAGAACGACGAAATCGCCGCACTGAATGCGGTTGAGCGCGCCGAACTCAAGGCCGTCGACAAGGCCAAGGCCAAGGACCGCAAGGCCAAGGAAAAGGCGCTGCTGAAAGACGCGTTCTCGTCCGACACCGAAGCCACCGAAGAAGAACTCGAGCGTCGCCGCCAAAAGCTCAAGACCCTGATCAAACAGGGTAAGGAGCGCGGCTACCTGACCTTCTCCGAAATCAATGATCACCTGCCCGAAAACATCGTCGATCCGGAAGCCATCGAAGGCATCATCGGCACGTTCAACGACATGGGCATCTCCGTGTACGAACACGCGCCGGATGCTGAAACATTGCTGCTGTCCGACAACGTCGCCAACGTCGCCAGCGACGACGACGCCGAAGCCGCCGCCGAAGCTGCGCTGTCGACCGTCGACTCCGATTTCGGCCGCACCACCGACCCGGTCCGCATGTACATGCGTGAAATGGGTTCGGTCGAACTGCTGACCCGCGAAGGCGAAATCGAAATCGCCAAGCGCATCGAAGACGGCCTCAAGGACATGATCCAGGCGATCTCGGCTTGCCCGACCACGATCGCTGAAATCCTGGTTGCCGCCGACAAGATCTCGAAAGATGAAATCAAGGTCGACGAAATCGTCGACGGCCTGGTTGACATGAGTGAAGGCGAAGTCGTTGTCGCCGCCGCTTCGGATGAAGAAGACGAAGAGGACGACGAAGAGGACGACGAGGAAGAGGAAGAAGAAGGCGAAAGCAGCAACACCGGCGGCGCCGCAGGTTTCTCCGCCGAGCAGCTGGAACAGCTCAAGCGCGATGCGCTGGGCAAGTTCGCCACCATCTCGACCCAGTTCGACAACATGCGCAAGGCCTTCGAAAAAGAAGGCTACAACTCGAAGCCGTACGTCAAGGCGCAGGAAATCATTTCCAACGAGTTGCTGGGCATCCGCTTCACCGCCAAGGTCGTTGAAAAGCTGTGCGACACGCTGCGTGCGCAAGTCGACGAAGTGCGCCAGATCGAGCGTCAGATCCTCGACGTCGCCGTCAACAAATGCAACATGCCGCGCGCGCATTTCATCAAGGTCTTTCCGGGCAACGAAAGCAACCTGGACTGGGTTGACGGCGAAGTCAGCGGCAACCACGCCTACAGCGTCGTGCTGGCGCGTAACGTGCCAGCCATCAAGGAACTGCAACAGAAGCTGATCGACCTGCAAGCGCGCGTCGTGCTGCCGCTTCCAGACCTGCGCGGCATCAACAAGAAGATGGGCGCCGGCGAGAAGAAGGCGCGCATGGCCAAGCGTGAAATGACCGAGGCCAACCTGCGTCTCGTGATCTCGATCGCCAAGAAGTACACCAACCGCGGCCTGCAATTCCTCGATCTGATCCAGGAAGGCAACATCGGCCTGATGAAGGCGGTGGACAAGTTCGAATACCGTCGCGGCTACAAGTTCTCGACCTATGCGACATGGTGGATTCGCCAGGCAATTACCCGTTCGATCGCCGACCAGGCGCGCACCATCCGTATTCCGGTGCACATGATCGAAACCATCAACAAGATGAACCGCATCTCGCGTCAGATCCTGCAGGAAACCGGTGCAGAACCTGATCCGGCGACGCTGGCCATCAAGATGGAAATGCCGGAAGACAAGATCCGCAAGATCATGAAGATCGCCAAAGAACCGATCTCCATGGAAACGCCGATCGGCGACGACGACGATTCGCACCTGGGCGACTTCATCGAAGACAACAACACATTGGCCCCGGCCGATGCCGCGTTGCACGCTTCGATGCGCGGTGTGGTCAAGGACATCCTCGACTCCCTGACGCCACGCGAAGCCAAGGTGCTGCGCATGCGTTTCGGCATCGAAATGTCGACCGACCACACGCTGGAAGAAGTCGGCAAGCAATTCGACGTCACGCGCGAGCGCATCCGTCAAATAGAGGCAAAAGCGCTGCGCAAGCTGCGCCATCCGTCGCGCTCCGACAAGCTGAAGAGCTTCCTGGAAGGTAACTAAGTCAGATCGGGACTTCGGTCCCGGCCAGACTCAGGCCCCCTAGCTCATGCTTGGTTAGAGCAGCGGACTCATAATCCGTTGGTGCCGTGTTCGACTCACGGGGGGGCCACCAGCAATATCAAGGGCTTACGGTAAAACGTAAGCCCTTTTTCTTTTGCTGGGGGATTTCGGCTTGTCAGAGAAAAAGTCAGCTCATCGTTCTTGCTCATCGGATGATTTTTCGACGTGTACTTTCGTACCCGATGATTTCGTTAGGATTTATTCCAGGCGCTTCTTCTCAACAAGACAGGTTTCAATCAGAAAATCAATCACGCCGACAACGACACTCTCTTCCGTTGAATAATAAATATAAGTCCCCTCGCGCCGCGCCGACAGCAGCGCAGCCCTCGTCATCTCCTTGAGATGGAACGACAGGCTGGAGGGAACGATCTGCAATTGCGCAGAAATCTCGCCCGCGGAAAGTCCCCGCGGTCCAGCGGCGGCCAGCGCCTTGAAAATCGCCAGCCGGGATCTGTGTGCGATCGCACTCAAGGCGAGCATCGTCGCATCTTCGTTCATCATGGAATGTCCCGTGTATGGTCAATCGGCGGCGCGCTTCACAACCGGGCGCGCCGCCAATCATTTCTAGATCTGAGCCATGCCGCCGTCTACGGGCAAATCAATTCCGGCTACAAAACTGCTGTCGTCCGACGCGAGGAACAGCGCCGCGGACGCCAGTTCCTCCGGGCGTCCCATCCGGCCAAGCGGAATCGCTTGCGAGAATGTTTCACGCAGCTTGTCCGCCTCTTCCCTGGTCTGAAACTGCGAGTCAATGATGGGCGTATCCACTGGTCCCGGGCTGAGCGTATTGACACGAATGCCGCGATCCTTGAGTTCCAGCGTCCAGGTCCGGGCGAATGAGCGGATCGCCGCTTTCGACGCGCTGTAAGTGGTGTAGGAAGGCATCGCCTTGCTGTTGGCAATCGAAGACGCGAGGATGATCGAGCCGCCCTTGCGCATCAACGGCAGGGCTTTCTGTACGGTAAACAGCAATCCCTTGGTGTTGATATCGAAGGTCTTGTCAAAATGCTCCGGACTGATTTGGTCAATCGTCTGCAATTCAATGAAACCGGAGTTCGCGAACAGTACGTCGATTGCACCTTTGGACTCCTTGATGGTTGCGTACAGACGATCAAGATCATCCATGCTCGTGACGTCGCCCTGGACGGCAGTCACGTTGCTGCCGATTTCCATCACGGCCTTGTCGAGCTCCGCCTGCCGGCGGCCGGTGATGAAAACATAGGCGCCTTCTTCGACGAACCGCTTTGCTGTAGCAAAGCCGATACCGCTGCTGCCGCCTGTGACGACAGCGATTTTTCCTTGTAACTTGGACATGTTCATTTCCTTTAAATGTAGTGCGTTCATCCAGCGACGACTGTCATGGACGTGAATTTGTTTGCACGGTGCTGGCCCCGGATAGGCCGGCATCAGTGATGGGGGGAATCAGGCTGCGCTGAGCTTGAGTTGTTGCAGCACCGGCAGCAGCTCTGAAGGATCGGGACGCTGCGTATAGTCAGGATTGACTTCCGCATAGGCGATCACGCCGTCCTGGCCGATGACGTAGCGCGCGGGCATCGGCAGGGTCCAGCTTGGTTCGCCGTTGTTGATGGCAAGATCGTTCTTGAACGTGTTCTTGTAGAGATCCTGCAGATACTCGGGCAGCGTAAAACGCAGGCCGAATTGCGCTGCAACTTCATTGCCGGAATCGGACAGGATCGGAAAGCTGACGTTGTTCTCGCGCACCGAGCGGCGTGTATTGGCCGCCGTTTGCGGCGATACCGCAATGAGTTGCGCGCCGAGGCCTTCTATCTGCGGCAAGGCCTTTTGCAGGGCCTGCAGATCCAGGTTGCAGTAGGGGCACCAGACGCCGCGGTAAAAGCTCAGCACCAGCGGACCGGATTTCAGCAGTTCGGCGAGCGAAAGGGGTGTTCCGTCGACGTCCGGCAAGGCAAAGTCGGGAGCGACGTCGCCGGCCTTCAGGGCGCGGTCCGCGATGCGAGACGCCACCAGCTCTGCCGTGGCACGGTGCATGGGTTCGTGGATCCAGGCAGGGGCGTTGAACGGCGGGCCGCCGGCTTCGAAGTTGCGGCGGAATTCGGCGAGTTGTTCAGGTAGTTTCATTACAGTTTCCTCAGTTGGTTGCGCCATGTGGCGTGAGGAGAACTATCTTTCATTTGTCGATGAGCGAGAAGGTGGGTAAATCGACTAAGATATATCCAAATTTCAAATGAATGGATAGTCATGAGTGATCGCCTTTTTGCGTTGCGTGTGTTTGTCCGGATCGCGCGCAGCGGCAGTTTTTCCAAGACGGGGCAGGAACTAGGCCTGTCCCAACCTTCGGTGTCCCGCATCGCCGCCGAACTGGAAAAAGAGGTCGGCGCCGCGCTATTTACCCGCACCACCCGGGCAGTGTCGCTGACGGAGGCCGGCCAGGATTATCTGGCGCGCATTGAGCCGATCCTGGCGGCATTGGAAGAGGCCGACCACGCAGTGAGAGGCACGGGAGAGCTGCGCGGCCTGCTGCGCGTCGCGGTATCGTCCAGCCTCGCGGTGCGCGAGATCGTGCCGCAGTTGCCGCTCTTCATGGAGCGCTATCCCGCGCTGCGCGTGGAGTTGATGATGAGCGACCAGCGCCAGGATCTGGTGCAGGAGGGCGCGGACCTGGCGTTGCGGTTCGGCGTCCTGCCCGACTCGAGCGCTACCGCGCGCAGGGTTGCCGTCTCTCCGCGCATGCTGGTGGCGGCGCCAGCCTATCTGGTCAAACATGGCACGCCCAGCACGCCTGCCGACCTGTCCGAGCATGCGATGATCCTGGGTCCCACGGGCGGACGCACCTGGGAATTCCGTCAGGGCGGGCGCAGCGCTTCCGTGCGCGTCGACGGACGGTTGCTGGTGTCGCTCAATGAAGCGGCGATCGCCGCCGCAGTCGCCGGTCTCGGCATCGTCCAGACCAGTCGCTGGGGCTGCCGCGCCGAACTCGATGGCGGCGCATTGACGCGCGTGCTGCCGGATTGGGACGCAGGGCAACTCGAACTGCATGCGGTCTTCCCCGCCGGACATGCCGCCAAGCCGTCGGCGCGCAGTTTTATTGAACATCTGATGCAGCATTTCGCTGCTTAGGCACGTTCGCGCTCATGCGGGCCAGGCAGCACGACGAAATATCTGTGTCAAGGTTAACTAGACGACCGGTCTAATCTATGACATCATGCGCCCATGACTACTGCCATTGCTCCTCCCGATCTGCGTCAGCACATGCTCGACGTCGCCAAGTCCCTGATGCTGGAAAAGGGCTTCACGGCGGTCGGGCTGACCGAGTTGCTGGCTGCCGCCAAGATTCCCAAAGGCTCGTTCTATCACTACTTCGCGTCCAAGGAAGCTTTCGGCGACGCCTTGCTGACCTGGTATTTCACCGGTCACCACGCACAGCTCGACATCTTGCTGGGCGGGCGCGATCCGGCTGCGCAGCGGCTGATGCGTTACTGGCAGTACTGGCTCGATACCCAGACCGGCGGCGATCCCGATCAGCGCTGCCTGGCGGTCAAGCTCAGTGCTGAAGTCTCGGATCTGTCCGAAAGCATGCGGGCGACGCTGGAGTGGGGTACGCGCGGCATCATTGAGCGCGTGACGCGCTGCCTGGCGGAGGGGCAGGCCGATCAATCGCTGCAGGTGACGCAGGAGCCGGCCGAGTTGGCCGCCACGCTGTACCAGCTGTGGCTGGGCGGCAGCCTGATGGCCAAGATCAGCCGCCATCGCGGTCCGCTTGATACGACCATGGCGAGCACGCGCCAATTGCTGGGACTGGCGGATTCGCCGGCCTGACTCTTCATTGACGGTGGCGGCCAAGATGCAGATGTGTTTTGGCGGCCTTTTTATTTAACTCATTACTAGACGACCGGTCTATTAATATCAAAGCCTATCAGGTAAATCGAAAAGGAGAAAACATGCCGCTACACCAATATCCCCTCGTCAATCGTCGCATCGTCCTGGCGCAACGTCCTCACGGCGCACCGGTTCCCGCAGATTTCCGCCTGGAGCAAGTCGCCATGCACGAACCAGCGGAGGGGCAATTGCTGCTGCAGACCATGTTCCTGTCGCTCGACCCCTACATGCGCGGCCGCATGAGTGATGCTGCGTCCTATGCGCCGCCGCTGGCCTTAGGCGATGTGATCGTGGGCGGCACAGTCAGTCGCGTCGTGGCGTCGAGGCATCCGCAATTCAATGAAGGCGATCTGGTGCTGGGTTTCGACGGCTGGCAGGAATACGCCTTGTCGGAGGGCAGCGACCTGACACCGCTGGGCGATGCCGCACATCCTTCTTACGCGCTGAGTGCGCTGGGCATGCCCGGCTTCACCGCCTATCACGCGCTGCTCGAGATCGGCCGGCCGAAGGCTGGTGAAACCGTGGTGGTGGCGGCAGCCAGTGGTGCTGTCGGTTCGGTGCTTGGGCAGATCGCGAAGATCAAGGGCGCGCGCGTAGTCGGCATCGCCGGCGGCGCGGACAAATGCCGATATGTCGTCGATGAGCTGGGATTTGACGCCTGTCTGGACCGGCGCGATCCGGAGTTCGCACGCCAGCTTGCTGCGGCCTGTCCGGATGGCATCGACATCTATCACGAAAGCGTCGGCGGTCCGGTGTTCGACGCGGTGCTGCCGCTGCTCAACGACCACGCGCGCATACCGGTATCGGGGTCGATTGCCCATTACAACGAAAAGGGTCTGCCGGCTGGCCCGGATCGTTTGCCGCAGCTATTGAGCGCGCTGGTGTTCCGGCGTATCCGCATGCAAGGATTCATCATCCTCGACCACTATGCCGACGGCTATGCTGAATTCCAGCGCGACATGCGCGCCTGGGTCGCCGCCGGGCGGGTCAAGTTGCGCGAGGACATCGTCGCAGGACTGGAGCATGCGCCAGCTGCGTTGATCGGTTTGCTCGACGGTCGTAATTTCGGCAAGGTGGTGGTGCGCGTCGCCGATTGATCACGCGGCGGCGACTCAGCTTCGTTTGCACTCTATATATAGAAGGCCTGGCGGTGCGCCAGGCCTTTGCTTTTTACGCTATCCGGAGAAATATCCGGGTAGTGCCTCTCTGTTGTCGGCAGGCATGATTCTCCTTGCTCAAATCACCCCGCTGAAGTTTAAGTTCGTATCAGCAACATATTTAAACCAAAATGTAGTTTTAAAACTAACAATAAGTAGCAAAGCTACTTGTAGCATTAGTACACATATTCTTTGTTTCTATGGCTCGCAACTGTTGTAATTCCCAATAAATCTATAAAATCTATGTAGTTGCGGTAAAAAAATCATGGAAAATAAATTTTTAATGTGTAGAATTAAATAAAATTTTTAGTAAAACTACATAAAATGTAGAGAGGCAAAAAGAAGCGCAACCGTCACATGGCTGCGTGGAAACAATGCCCAAAAAAAAGAATTCGAGTGCAATGCTCGAAAAATAGTGGAAGTCCCCACAGCAAATTTAGGAGATGAAATGAAAAAAGCATCAAAGGTCGCATTCATTGCGAAGCCGCTCGCTATTGCTGCCGTCATGGCCGGCGCATGCGCAAGCGCTCAGGCTCAGACTAACGTCACCATCTACGGCCGTATCGACGCCGGTATCAATTATCAAAGCAACTTCACCCAACGCGATTCCACCGGCGCAGTCGTTTCCCGCGGCGGCAAATGGGGCGTTGACGGCAATGAGTGGGGTACCAGCATGTTCGGCTTCAAGGGCAATGAAGATCTGGGCGGCGGTCTTAAGGCGATCTTCACACTGGAAAGCGGTTTTGACGCTTCCAACGGCCAGGTCAACGGCGGTTCGGGTCTGTGGACACGTCGCTCGTTCGTCGGTCTGAGCGGCTCGGCCGGTACTCTGAAAATGGGTAAGGACCTGGCGATCCAAAGCGATCCGATCTGGGCACTGGATCCGACCGGCCAACAAGCGCTGAGCACCGCGACACTGGTCAAGGAACGCAACTGGCCGCAAACCAACAACATGGTCAGCTATGAAACGCCAAACTTCGGCGGCTTCACGGCAACTGTCATGCACGGCTTCGGCGAAGCTGCAGGTTCGTTCACCAAGGGCGTAGCCCCGACAACCGGCCCAACCAATATCAACAACGGCAGCCGCGACGGCATCTCGCTGGCTTTCGTGCAGCCGACCTATGAACTGCGCGCCATCTATGACGTGCAACGCGACACCAACGGTCAGTTCTCCACATTGTTTGCTTCTTCCAAAGAGCTCACACTGGGCGGCACCGTCACCATCGACAAACTGAAGTTGTTCGCCGGTTACGAAAACCTGCGCGCGCCTTCGGCAGCAGCAGGTTCGCCTGACCGCGCCAACCATTACTGGCTGGGCGCGAACTACCAGATCACACCAGCTCTGACACTGATTGGCGCGGCTTACCACGTCAACGTCAACGGCGGCGTGGGTAGCGCCAACCTGTTCGTCCTCGGTGGTAACTACAGCCTGTCCAAGCGCACACTGTTGTACGCAACCGTCGGCACAATCCGCAACAGCTCGACTTCGGACTTCTCGGTCGAGTACGGCACCAATGGCGGCGCCGTGGGTCAGAACATGAACGCGCTGTACTTCGGCGTCAGCCACTCGTTCTGATGCAAGACAAGCCCGGGATCGCGTGATCCCGGCACCGTCCTCGCGGGCATGATTCCATCGTTAATAGTCGCGATGGAATCATCCCGCGCAGGTCTGCAGCAAACGTGCTGTACTTTAGTCGGGCGGCACACGTAACGCAGAGTAGTCGTAGGTGTAGTGACATCCTGAGGAACTCCCCCTCTTGGCCCGTTCGATGTTGAGCGGGCTTTTTTATTTTCTTCCGCAAGTTTCCCGGCACTACCTTTCCTGCACCCTATGCCGTATATTCAGCGCACGGCAACAGCCGGAGCCGGCATATGACAAGGCGACATACTCGGGGGAGATGCTGTGTTGAAAAGTTATCGCAAGATCGGATTTGCATTCCTGCTTTTGGCGGCTGTTCTGCTGACGGCGTGTGCGACGACACGTCCGAAAAGTGACAAACCGTCGCTGCCCGGTGCAGAGTGGCGTACTACCCGTACCGTCAACGGGGTAAGGCAACCGGTGATGGATGCACCGAAATGGTCGTCCGAGAATGAACTCACCCTGTTGGACGATGCAACCGGTTTGCTGTGGAGCAAGAGATCGTTCGCGCTACCGGCCGACAAAACTCTCGAAGACGCCCGAAGTTATTGTGAAAGCTTGGGCTGGCCCGCGATGCAGATCCCCACGAGGCAGCAATTACAGACGCTCGTTAACTACAAATACGCCAACCCGGTCGTTGATCATGACCGTCTGCCGGGTATCCGTTCAATTCCCTATTGGACCTCGACGCCATCCGATATCAACGGCGCCGACAAGGATTCGTATTGGCTCATCGACTTCCTTGATGGGAGAAGTTTTTCCAGAAGCGCAAAGGGCAATCTGGCTGGTGTTCTGTGCGTCGCGGACTTTCACGAGGCCAAACCAGACAGTCATTACACCGACCGGGGAGGCTGGGTCGAAGACAATGCCACCGGACTGGGATGGCAAAAGCAGACGGTACAGGCCAACGACGCCAGTGCCTTGGCGGATGCCTGCCTTGGATCGGGCTTGGGTGGCAAGCGCTGGCGCGTTCCTGCGCAGCATGAACTCCTGAGCCTGGTGAGTGCAGGGCAAAGCCATCCTTACCTCGATCCGCTCTTTTCGGGCGAGCTGTCGCTGAGCAGCAGTACGGCGGACTTGCATCGCGTCGGTTCGGATTTTTATGGCGTGGACTTCCGGCGCGGAGTGACCGTCACGGGAGATGGCATGCACACGCGCTGTGTTTCCCAGTGGCCCGACAACAAGTTGACAGGGCGCACCTACGAGGGGAGCGTGTTCATCGATGCGCCCAACGTCGATGACGCAAACCGTCAGCTGCAATTGTTCGAGACGGGGCACTATCGAAAAATCCACGGAGACCTGTACATTCACGGGCCGGTTGCGGCTGTCATCCTGCCTTATCTGGAAGAGGTGACCGGGAGCATAAGCATCGACCGAAGTGTGAAAGTTCATACTGTCGCGATACCTTTCCTGACTACGCTCGGCGGGGAGCTCGGCGCCGTTGGCAATGCCGCTCTGGAGCGTCTCGTGTTTCCTGGACTTTCTGGAATTGGCGGTAGTCTGACGTTGAGCAAGAATGCCAATCTCGGCAGCAAGCAAGAGCAGATCCCCCTGGCCGACGACATTGTCGAGCCTTTCGATTTTCGTTCATTGAAAACGATCGGGGGGGACGTCAGTATTCAAGCTCACCAGCAACTCAAGATGCTCTCGATCACCTCTCCGATAGCGGTCGGGAAAAGTGTGAGCATTGGGGATAATCCGCAACTGCGGACGATCCGGATGACTTCGCTGGCTTCGATCGGTCAGTCGTGCGGACCTGGTAGCGGCGACTGCGGCAGTCTCGAGATACTGTCGAACATGCAATTGGCGTCAGTGGACTTCGCGTCGCTGAAAACCATCGTTGCAGGTTTCTCCGTACGTGGAAATCCCGAGCTCAAGGATGTTCAGGAAAGGATAGATCGCATCGATACCGAGTTGGTGGCGCAATATAATCGCAAGTTGTGCGCTCGCACGGTGCTTGATCGCATTCTCTTGCGCACCTGGAACAGCGGGCATTTTCCCGGCGGCGTCACCATTACCGACAATGATCCTGCTCCGGAATGCAAAACTGCATGTAGCGATCGGGACCATTGCACAATTCCTCACGCCAAGGCAGTGCCGCGCCGTTGAAGCAGGCGGTGGTGCTATTCAAAGAAAAACCGGCAAGCCTTGCAGGCCTTGCCGGTTTATTTTTTGTGGAGGGCCGGTGCTGCATCTGCAGTCCGCCGTCCTGTCTTCGCCGCTTGCCTGGTATTACCTGATATTGCCCGGTCTTATTTGGTGTGCGAGATCAGATTCGGTTTGTTGCCTTCGTCGCCGTGCTTTTCCACGGGATGATCGTCGGCTGCCGACACCTTGTCGCCGAGGACGTCGTGCGTCGACGCGATGTGGGCCAGGATGCCGCGCTTGGCCTGGCGCTGCAGCTCCGCGAACGGGCTCGAGCGATTCAGCGACACGCCCACCGCCAGCACATCCACCAGCAACAGCAGCAGGATGCGCGACACCATCGGGATGTGCATCATGCTGCCTTCATCGTGCTCGACCGCCAGCGTGTAGTCGGCGCGCTTGGCCAGCTGCGAATTGCTCGGCGCCAGCGCGATGATGGTGGCGCCGGAGTTCACCGCGACCTCGACCGTGGTCGCCAGGTGACGCAGGCGGCCCGAGTTGGAGATGATGACCGCGACGTCGGTATTCTTCAGCAGCGAGGCCGAGACTTCCTGCAGTTGCGGATCGGTGTAGGCGGTCGACGGAATGCCGAGGCGGAAGAATTTCTGTTGCGCGTCTTCCGCCACCAGGCCGCAGCTGCCGAAGCCGTAGAACTCCACGCGCGTGGCATGGCTCAGCACTTCGATGACCTTGCTCAGCGTGTCCGCGTTGAGGCTGTCGCGCACTTCCATCATCGCCGCGATGGTGTTGTCCACCACCTTGACGCCAACGTCCAGCGAGGAGTCGCCGACGTGGACCTGGCTGTGTGTGACAGGCACGGTGCCGGTGACGCCCGAGGCGAGTTTCAGTTTGAAATCGGCCAGACCCTGGCAGCCCATGGTGCGGCAGAAGCGGATCACGGTCGGCTGGCTGACGTTGGCGCGGCGCGCGATTTCCGAGATCGGTTCGCTCATGACCGCGCGCGGGTGCGCCAGGATCAGGCCGGCGACGCGTTCTTCGGCCGGCGAGAATTGCGAGCGCGCCTTGCGGATTCGTTCCAGGAAAGGCACGGCATTGCCGCCGCCCAGGCGTTCGGCCAGGATCGCGGCGACGCCGACGAAAGCCGGGTAGGGCGCGGTGATGACGAAGGTCGGGATCTTTTGCATGTAGGCGTCAAAACGCCCCTTGCTTTCAAAGCGCGCGCGGAAGGCTGAGCGTGCAAAGTAGTCGCCCAGATGCGGCACCACGCCGCCGCCGATGTAGATGCCGCCCAGCGTGCCGAGCGTCACCGCGACGTTGGACGCCAGCGTGCCGAGCATGCCGCAGAAGACGTCCACCACTTCCAGGCACAGCGGGTCTTTCTGATTCAGCGCGCGGTCGACGATCTGCGGCGCCGCCAATTCTTCCGGGTTCTTGACCTTGTTGATCTCGCACAGCGCCTTGTAAATCATTTCCAGGCCGGGGCCGGAGATCAGGCGTTCGGCCGAGACGTGTTTATAAGTGCGCCAGCAATATTGCAGGATAGCCGCTTCCTTTTCGTCGGCCGGCGAGAACGACACGTGGCCGCCTTCGCTGCCCAGCGCGATCCAGCGTCCTTCGCTAGGGATCAAGCCGCCCACGCCGAGACCGGTGCCGGCGCCGACCAGGCCGATCACGCCGCCTTCCAGTCCCTGGCCGCCGCCGATCTGTATGCAATGCGACTGCTCCAGATGCGGCAATGCCATCGACAGCGCGGTGAAATCGTTGACCACCAGCAGCGTATCGAGACCGAGCAGCTTGCGCGTCTCTTCAATCGAAAACGCCCAGTGATGATTGGTCATCTTGATCTGGTCGCCTTGCACCGGATTGGCGATCGCGATCGCCGCATGGTGAATGGCCGGATGTTCGTTGGTTTCCAGGTAAGCCTTGGCCGCCTGCGAAAACTCCGCATAGTCGGCGCAACGCAAGGTCTGGATCGTATCTATCTGTCCGGGAGCACGTTCCAGCGCGAAGCGCGCATTGGTGCCGCCGATGTCTGCCAACAAACGCGGACCATCCATGAAGGTGTTCGACGCGTTGTAGCTGCCATGTATGAGCGATGCTGAAGACATGTAGTGAAACTTTCCGAAAAAAAACTGTTATGCGTATCGGTGAGGCTGTGCGCGGGCTTGCTCTGCGGTGCTTTTATTTTAAGTGGGCGTATATTAGCTCGCTTTGCGCAAATCCGTGGCCATCACCGGTCTTCTGGCCAGTGCGCGCCGGCGCGCGACATCATCGCCGACGAAGCACTGGGTCCCCAACTTCCAGCAAGATAAGATTTCGGCAGCGCAGCAGTGCTCTGCCAATGGTTCAACAACGGTTCCACCCAGCGCCATGCCGCTTCCTGCTCATCGCGCCGCACGAACAGCGCGAGGTTGCCGCGAATTACATCGAGCAGCAGCCGCTCGTAAGCATCTGCTCGCTTTTGCTTGAAAGCCTGGTCGAAGGCCAGGTCCAGCGCCACCGGCTGTATCGTCATGCTGTCGCCGGGTTGCTTGGCGAAGCAGTGCAACTGTATCGATTCTTCCGGCTGCAGCCGGATCACCAGCCGGTTACTGCTCTCCACGCCTTGCGGCATCGGCAGGATCGCGTGCGGGATCGGCTTGAAGGTGATCACGATCTCCGCAGTGCGCTCCGCCAGGCGCTTGCCCGTGCGCAGGAAAAACGGCACGCCGGCCCAGCGCCAGTTATTGATCTCGGCATGCAACGCGATGAAGCTCTCGGTCTTCGACTGCGGCGCAATGCCGGCTTCCTGGTGATAGCCGCCGACGGCCTGGCCGCGCACCGCACCGGCGGCATATTGGCCGCGCACAGCGCGGGTTTCCAGGTCGTCGCGGCTGAACGGTTTAAGGGCGCGCAGCACGCGTACTTTTTCATCCCGTATAGCATTGGCATCAAGCGAAGTCGGAGGTTCCATCGCCACCATGCACAACAGCTGCAGCAAATGGTTTTGCACCATGTCGCGCAAGGCGCCGGTGCCGTCGTAGAACTCGCCGCGGCCTTCCACGCCGAGCTGTTCGGCGATGGTCAGCTGCACGTGCTCGATCGACTCGCGCCGCCACAGCGGTTCAAACAGGCTGTTGGCAAAACGTAAAGCCAGCAAGTTCTGTACCGACTCCTTGCCCAGATAGTGGTCAATGCGATAGATCTGGTCTTCAGCGAACACCCGCGCCACGGCGTCATTGATCGCGCGCGAGGACTCGAGATCGTGGCCGAGGGGCTTCTCCAGCACCACGCGGGCGTTGTCCAGCGCAATGCTGCTGGCGGCCAGGTGGTTGCAGATTGGTTCGAACAGCTTCGGCGACGTCGCCAGGTAATAGACAGTGACGGCCTGGCCGTTCAGTTGTTCGCCGAGCAACGCGTAGTCGGCGGCGCTGGTCGCGTCCAGCGCGACATAAGTAATGCGGCGCAGAAAACTTTGCCATTTGTCGGCGTTCTGATTGGCAATGCCTTCGCTGACATACAGGCCGGATTGGGTGTGAACCCAGTCAAGATACGACTCCTGATTCAACTCCTGTTTGGCGACGCAGATGATGCGGCCATCTTGATGTAATTTGCCGTCAAGATGCGCGGAGAACAGCGCGGGAAGGATTTTCCGCATCGCCAGGTCGCCTGTCGCTCCAAACAGGACGAAATTGAACAAGCACGCTTCTTCTTGAATGACTTGCATGAGATTTCTATGTAATTAAACAAAACTTATATTGCAATGTTACTGTAGCATTACTACAATTACAAGCGAGCGACGGGAGTTCGTCCTAATAATTAAGTTTATTGAGGCAATTTTTGTAGTTTTAGTAAAGTGAAGTAGAAAAGAGTGCTCTTGAAAGCACCCGCCGTACCAACAGCAAGTTCTCTTCCCCGGGGAACCAAGACCTTGCCGCGGTGCAAGCCGACGGCAATTTTTAAAACACAGGAGATAAAAAATGATGTTGAAGCACGCCATTAAAAAAAGTCTGATCGCCACCACCCTGATCGCAGCTTCCACCGTAGCGTACGCCGCGGAAGTGGAAGTGCTGCATTACTGGACTTCCGGCGGTGAAGCAAAATCGGTTGCCGAACTCAAAAAAATCATGGAAGCCAAGGGCGTGACCTGGAAAGACTTCGCGGTCGCCGGCGGCGCAGGTGAAAACGCGACGACAGCGCTGAAGGCGCGCGTCATCGCCGGCAGCCCTCCGACAGCCGCCCAGATCAAAGGCCCTGCAATTCAAGAATGGGGTCAGGAAGGCGTACTGGCCAACATCGACGCCGCAGCAACTGCCGGCAAGTGGGATTCCCTGCTGCCGAAGTCGGTCTCCAGCGTGATGAAGTATCAAGGCCACTATGTCGCCGCACCGGTCAACGTGCACCGTGTGAACTGGCTGTGGATCAACCCTGAAGTGCTGAAGAAAGCCGGCGCCAAGACTCCAACGACCTGGGATGAATTCTTCGACGCTGCAGAAAAGATCAAGAAGGCCGGCTTCGTCGCCGTTGCCCATGGCGGTCAGCCATGGCAGGACGCCACCGTCTTTGAAACCGTCGCCCTGGGCGTCGGCGGCGCCGACTTCTATCAGAAGGCGCTGGTGAAACTGGACCAGACAGCCCTGACCAGCGCCAACATGGTCAAGACTTTCGACACACTGGGCAAGATCAAGACCTACATCGACAAGGATTCCGCAGGCCGTGACTGGAACCTGGCAACCGCCATGGTCATCAACGGCAAGGCCGGCATGCAATTCATGGGCGACTGGGCCAAGGGCGAGTTCACCACCGCCGGCAAGCAACCAGGCAAGGACTATCTGTGCGTAGCAGCACCTGGCACTGACAAGTCCTATACCTTCAACATCGACTCGATCGCCATGTTCAAGGTCAAGAATCCTGATTCGCAAAAGGCCCAGCTGACTTTGGCAACCGCCATCATGAGCCCAGAGTTCCAGGAAGTCTTCAACCTGAACAAGGGTTCGATCCCGGTCCGTCCTGATATCCCACGCGGCAAGTTCGACAGCTGCGCCACCAAGTCGATGGACGACTTCGCGACATCGAGCAAGGCCAACACCCTGGAGCCAAGCATGGCCCACGGCATGGCCGTCAGCTCGGCAGCGCAAGGCGCGATGTTCGACGTGATTGCCAAGTTCATGAACTCCAACATGACTTCACAAGCCGCCGTGCAAGCGCTGGCCAAAGCAGCTAAAACTCAGTAAGCAATAAGAAGTAACCAGAAGCAGTGTAATAAGGCCTGTTCCGCAGCACGCTCCGGCGTGTTTGCGGACAGGGTATTTACGGGGCGGGCGCAGCGGTCGGGCGCCCATCATCGTGAAAGGCCGGCAGGATTGTTCGACCGGTTTCGCGATAGTTCCCCGGGTTCAGGAGACATGCATGTCCAATTCAACAGTTTCCCTGTCGTCGACCAGTTCGAACGCTGCCGGCAAGCCCGCGCGTAGAAACGGCCGCAGTGGAAAATTCGCCGCGCTGGCCGACAACTGGCTGCCGCGCCTGGTCTTATCACCGACCATCGTTTTGTCGCTGGTGTTTGTCTACGGCTTCATCGCACTCACCGGCTATCTGTCGCTGACCAATTCGCGCCTGATGCCCAATTACGAATTCGCCGGCTTCGATCAATACACCCGACTGTTCGCGCTCGACCGCTGGTGGACCGCCGCCAGCAACCTCGGCATCTTCGGCGGCCTGTTCATCCTGCTGTGCCTGGCCATCGGCCTGTTCATGGCGATCCTGCTGGACCAGAAGATCCGTGCCGAAGGCGCATTGCGCGCCGTCTACCTGTATCCGATGGCGCTGTCCTTCATCGTCACCGGCGCCGCCTGGAAATGGATTCTCAATCCCGGCCTCGGCCTGGAAAAAATGATGCATGACTGGGGCTTCGCCAACTTCACCTTCGACTGGCTGGTCAACTCCGACATGGCGATCTACACCGTCGTCATCGCCGGCGTGTGGCAGTCGTCCGGGTTTGTGATGGCGCTGTTCCTGGCCGGCCTGCGCGGCATCGACGACGCCATCATCAAGGCCGCAATGGTCGACGGTGCCAGCTTGCCGACCATCTACCGCCGCATCGTCATTCCGGCGCTGCGTCCGGTGTTCTTCAGTGTGCTGCTGGTGCTCGGCCACATCGCCATCAAGAGCTTCGACCTGGTCATGGCCCTGACCGCAGGCGGACCCGGCACCTCGTCGGACTTGCCGGCGATTTTCATGTATCAGTTCTCCTTCACGCGCGGACAACTCGGCCTCGGCGCCGCGTCCGCCGTGATGATGTTGGCGACCGTGCTGGCCGTGCTGGTGCCTTTGATGTATCTGGAAACGAAAGGAACCCGCAATGGCCGTTGATACCTTCGCTCCCAAAGGGGGCCCGAACCAGGAGCGCAAGCCGCTCACCATCGGCCGCGTGCTGATCTACATCCTGCTGGTGCTGGTGGCGCTGTACTACCTCGCGCCGCTGTACGTGATGATCACCACCTCGCTCAAGTCGCTCGACGAAATCCGCACCAGCAACCTGCTGGCGCCGCCGATGGCGCCGACGGTTGCAGCCTGGGGCAAAGCCTGGGATACAGCTTGCACCGGCGTCGACTGCGGCGGCCTCGCGCCGTTTTTCTGGAACTCGATCAAGATGACGATTCCGGCCGTGCTGATCTCGACCTTGATCGGCTCGCTCAACGGCTACGTGCTGGCGCACTGGCGCTTCCGTGGATCGGAGGCGTTGTTCGCCGCACTGATGGTCGGCTGCTTCATTCCGTTCCAGGTGGTGATCCTGCCGATGGCGCGCCTGCTGGGCATGTTCGACCTGGCCAATACGACGCCGGGCCTGATCTTCGTCCACATCGTCTACGGCATCGCCTTCACCACGTTGTTCTTCCGCAACTACTACGTGACCGTGCCGGAAGAGCTGGTCAAGGCGGCGCGCATCGACGGCGCAGGATTCTTTCTGACCTACCGCAAGATCATCTTCCCGCTGTCGCTGCCGATTTTCATGGTGTGCTTCATCTGGCAGTTCACGCAGATCTGGAACGACTTCCTGTTCGGTGTGGTGTTCGGCGGCTCGGATGCAAAGCCGGTCACCGTGGCGCTCAACAACCTGGTCAACACCTCGACCGGCGTGACCGAGTACAACGTCAACATGGCGGCGGCGATCATCGCTGCGCTGCCGACGCTGCTGGTGTATATCCTCGCTGGTAAATACTTTGTCCGCGGCCTGACAGCAGGCGCCGTCAAGGGTTAAGCAGTTCAAGACAAGAATTCATGGAGAAGTAAGAGAATGGCAAGCTTATCAATTCGCAACGTACGCAAGGTTTACCCGAACGGTAACGAAGTCCTCAAGGGCATCGACCTCGAAATCGAAGACGGCCAGTTCCTGATCCTGGTCGGCGGCTCCGGCTGCGGCAAGTCGACGCTACTCAACATGATCGCCGGACTGGAAAGCGTGTCCGAAGGCGAGATCATGATCGGCGACCGCGTCGTCAACAACGTCGCCCCCAAAGAGCGCGACATCGCCATGGTGTTCCAGTCGTATGCGCTGTATCCGACCATGACCGTGCGCGAAAACATTTCCTTCGGCCTCGGCATCCGCAAGATCCCCAAAGCCGAACAAAAGGAAATCGTCGAGCGCGTCGCCAACATCCTGCAGATCACCCATCTGCTGGATCGCAAGCCGGCACTGCTGTCCGGCGGTCAACGCCAGCGCGTCGCAATGGGCCGCGCGATTGCACGTGATCCGTCGCTGTTCCTGTTCGACGAACCGTTGTCGAACCTGGACGCCAAGCTGCGCGTCGAAATGCGCGCCGAAATCAAGCGCATGCACCAGCGCCTGGGCAGCACCATCGTCTACGTCACGCACGACCAGATCGAGGCGATGACCCTGGGCGACCGCATCGCCGTCATGAAGGACGGCGTGGTCCAGCAATTCGGCAGCCCGCAAGAGATTTACGACTCGCCGAGCAACCTCTTCGTGGCCGGCTTCATCGGCTCGCCGTCGATGAACTTCCTGCGCGGCAAGCTCACCACCGACGGCTCCGCTCCCGCATTCGAGCTCGACCACGGCGGCCGCAAGACTTTGCTGACCCTTCCGCTGAACGGCCACACCGATGCCGTAGCAAAATGGGTAGGCCGCGACATCGTCCTTGGCATCCGTCCTGAACACGTGACCGACGCCATGAGTGCGCGCAACGGCGACCCGCTGAGCACCACCGGCAGCTACCGTCCGACCGAAGTTGACTGCACCATCGAACTGACCGAGCCGACCGGCCCGGACACATTGGTGGTGGCGCGCTTCAACGATGCGCCGGTGACTTGCCGTACGCATCCGCGCGCAGGGGCCTTGCCGAATGAACCGTTGAAGCTGGCGTTTGATCTGACCAAGGCATTGTTGTTTGATCCGGCTTCGGAGCAGAGGATTGCCTGAAGTTTTGGGTAGATAAAAGAGGCCCCGCGATAGTGATGTCGCGGGGCTTTTTTATTGCTGTTTCGTGAATCAGTACCAGTAGAGGAACAGATCTAGGCGGAACATTTTAATTTTTTTTTGAATTGGGCCAATTTTGATTGAATACTCCCTAATGAGGAATTTTGATAAAGTGGCAATTCGATTACTGGATAGTGTCTGTGATCGGCCAGAACGGGGAACAATAATTCAAACATTGGGGGACACATGTATTTGGCAGAATTACGTATCCAGAATTTCCGTAAATTGCGCGATGCTACCTTGCACTTTCAAGCCGGCCTAAATGTCATTGTTGGCGCAAATAACGTTGGAAAGAGTGCGGTTGTGGATGCGCTTCGTGCACTTTTAGCGGGACAAGATGAGCCATTTCCCAGACTGACTATCGATGACAGACACCGCCCACGCGGCGAAGATGCTCAAGGAAACATCTACTTCCAATACATATTTCGCGGCCTCACCTTGGATGAGGAGGCCGATTTTTTAGCTGCACTGACACCCGATGAAGCGGGTCGTCTAGAAGCACATGTTCATGTTCAATACGGTGACGCGGATCAAACTGGTCGATTTAAGGCCAAGCGTTGGTGCGGTGTACACGAGGAAGTACCGTTGACGGCGGACATGATGGAGAACCTCAGAGGTGTATATCTGCAGCCTCTTCGCGATGCCTCGCAAAGCCTTAGGCCAAGTAGAAATAGTCAACTTTCTCGACTTCTACATCTGCTAACGGACGAAGACGGACGGCTTCAAATCAATGTTGCTTTGGGGGTATTAGACCAGCAGATTCGAGCGCACGCTCCTATTCTAAATACGCAAACGGCAATCAGCACACGTCACGATGCAATGCTTGGAGACCAACTCCGGCAGGAACTTTTGGTAGGCCTTAGCTCGAATGACTTCCAGCGGTTGTCGTCTCGACTCTCCCTTTCCGTCGATAATTTTGAGATTGAACAGAACGGTTTGGGATTTAACAATTTGATCTTCATGGCCGTAGTTCTCAGCGAGCTTGCTAAGAACGTAGACGCGACCTATCGCGGATTGATTGTTGAAGAGCCAGAGGCTCATCTTCATCCGCAGCTTCAGGCAATACTTCTAAAATATCTGGCGAGCCTACATGCTGTCGAAGGCGAAAAACCTGTGCAGCTATTCGTGACAAGCCACTCTCCGAATTTTGCCAGCAACGCAAATCTCGATTGTCTCTCATGCCTCGTTGAAACAGATGGAAATGTTGAAACATTTTTTCCTAGGAAAATCGATTTCCGGCCAGGGAAGCGTGAAAAATTAGCCCGATACTTGGATGTGACTAGGGCGGAGCTATTTTTTGCGCGAAAGGTAATTTTTGTAGAAGGTGCCGCAGAGCTCATGCTCGTTGATGCACTAGCAACTGCTGCGAATATCGATTTTCGTCGCCACGGAGTAAGCCTGATTAGCGTTGAGGGTTTGAATTTCGATTCATTTCTACCGCTGTTTGGCATTAACGCGCTAAAGATTCCGGTGGCATTGATCACCGATGCTGACCCGGACCCTGTCGTCGGCGCAGATGGGAATTCACAGGCGGTCTATCCAAGTCTTGGAGACCAAGTGAATGTGTCCGCCAATACCACCAACATGCTTGCGCATGAGGATCAGTTTGTACAAGTTTTTCATGGAGTCAAAACGCTAGAGTATGACCTTGCCTTGTATGCAGAGAATCGTGAGGCTATGTTGACAGCCTTGGATGAAATGCATCCTCAAATCGCTGCTGTCGTGAGATTGGAAGTGGATGCGGCTGCTGACAATACAGACAAAGCACGTATTCTTTTCACTAGATTGTTCGAGCGGCCGCCGAGCCAAAAAAATGTTCAGAAGGGCCGATTTGGTCAGGCTTTGGCTGCAGTGATCGCGGGCGGTGCTCCATGTAGGGTTCCAGATTATATTGGGCAGGCGTTGCTGCACGTTTGTCCCGCTGGAGTTCGCTAATGGAGCTTTCTGACGAGCAACTTGCCGTTGTCAATGCCCCCCTCGTACCCTTGGCTGTAATTGCGTGTGCGGGAAGTGGCAAGACGGCTACAGCAGTTCATCGGGTGGCGCAAATGCGTCGCCAGCTTGGCGCATCACGAGGACGCATAGCACTGCTGTCGTTCTCCAATGTGGCGGTTGAAACATTTCGTAGCGGCTATCGCATCATTGCGCAGACGTTACCGTCAAACGTTGGTGCGGATCGCGTCGATATTGATACCCTTGACGGATTTTTTACGACCCACATTCTCCGTCCTCATGCTCATCGAACGATGGGATGCGACAAATCTGCTTTTCTTGTTACTGGGGGAGAGGCATTTCTCGCTGGCTATACCTGCCCCACGGGAAACTTCCCGATACCGATCACCGATGTGAAAGTAACAATGGCTGATGGGCAGCCTAGGTTTTACTACAGCGTGCGCGGCAATCCTGCTGCGCTGGAGGCGGCCACGACCGTAAGAACCGTCCACAGGCTCGGGCAAGTCGGCGCATACACTCATGACCTCGGCCGATATTGGAGTTACCGGGTTCTGCGGGAGCAACCACACCTCTTGCAAGTTCTAGCCAGACGCTATCCACACATCATCATTGACGAGTCGCAAGATATCGGCAGTTTTCATCAATTGCTTTTGGACCTACTGATCGAGGCGGGTGTGCAGGTATCTCTCATTGGAGATCCCAATCAAGGTATTTACGAATTCGCGGGTGCCAATGGATCCTATTTACGCTCATATCATGAGCGGAATGGTGTCCTGTCATTTGCGCTCACCCGTAACTATCGTTCGGTCCAGTCAATTCTGTATCTCGCAAATCAGCTAGCCGGTAGAGATGATCAACCGACTCGGCAAGGCATCGCTGATGGAACAGGTGCCTACTACATCACTTATGCAAACGAGGAAGATCTTCCTCATCTCATGGATGCGTTTCAAGCAGAAGTTGGACGTGTAGGAATTGATAGATCCAATGCGGCCGTACTGTGTCGAGCGAGACCGCTGGTTGAGCAACTAGCTGGCAGTATTCAACCGAGTGGTCGAGGAGTTACAAAAGCATTTGCAGAAGCTGCAATCTATCGAGACATGAGGGGGGATTATTTGAATGCGTTCAAAGCGGTTTCCCGTGCTTTCATTGGCCTAATGGCACAACCTCCTCATGGTCTTCTGGCGCAATTGACTCATCACCAAGACCAGCAGTTCAGACAGCTTCGACAGAAGCTATGGATATTCACTCGCGATGCAGCACATGGACTGCCCTCATGTGATCTCCCCGCGTCTGAAATCTGGCATGCGCAATTGTTCGCTCGAGTGCGGGAGATGTTGGCGGAGATTCAACAAGAATTCGAGTTTCAACCTCAAGACAGACTGGGAAATAGACTGGCTAGGGCACTTCTTCCAGAGGGGCCGCTCAATCTAGGTCGAGATCTAGTGGCCGAGAATGATAGGGACGTTCGCATAGAAACGGTCCATCAGGTCAAAGGGGAGAGTATTGATGCAGTTCTATATGTGGCAACTGCCGCCCATGCGCGTGCAATGCTCGAGGGAGTTGGAAGCGAGGTTGGTCGCATCGGCTATGTCGCTGCGACTCGTGCGCGTAGTCTTTTCTGGCTGGCTCTTCCAAGGGCGGCTCTTGGTGCAATGCGCGCTCCGCTGAATAACGCTGGCTTTCTAGAGGTAGGTGGATAGATGCGCCTAACCAAGCGCAACATACTTCATCGTGTTGGAGGCTTTTCAATTGATAAGATATTTCCCCCTGGATACCAGTGAGTCCCAAACCTCGATTCTTCTCTCTTCTTGATTTTAAACGCCACCGCTTCTAGGGGGTATGGACCGGTAAGCATAAGCTTCTTCCACCGTTTTGATATCCGTTCGTAACCTCCTACGGATACATGTTCTCCGCCGCTTTCATACCATTCGCTTACAGGTACGTCGATCATGCTTTTTTCAAATTTCCCGTGCCAAAGATGAGAGTTTTCAGGATCAAAATACCAAATGTGTCCAAAATTGAACCCATGAATCCAACGCTCGAATGGCTTGGGCGAGTAGCGTTTAACTATCATCCCGTCTTTTGATCTTTCAAAATCAAGTTTGTCAGGACGAAAGAGTGGGATCCAAATCAGAGTAATCCCGTGTTGAAAATATAGGCTCGTCCTTTGCTCTATTTCCGTAGGCCCAATTGATGAGTGCTGAAGTTCGAATGCTACTTGTTGGTTGTTATTGCCCGTGACGAATACATCCGCCCTCAATTGTCTAGCGGCAAGCGGAAGTTCTATATCGACTTGACGGCCCTGGCTCTTGAAAAATTCATAGAACAACTCTTTCGCACGCAGATGAAGCTTCGTTTCTCCCATGGCCCATGAGCAGCTAACGGGAGGTTTGTGAGCGAAGTGATGAATGACCTTACGCCCTTGTCTGAGGATGACTTCTTGCGCGCACCCAGGGCAATAATAAGTCGGCCCTTTCTTTGCACCTGCTGCCACAATTCGTTGTTGTTCTAAGAGGGCTACCAGCATGATGTCGTGAACGTAGCGGAAGAAATCTCAGCATACATCAATGTTTCACATAAAAAAAGCCACCCGAAGGTAGCTATTTTCGTGAAATTTCCTTCGCTTTAATACGTGAATATCAGCGTATGTGGTTAGCTAATTCGGCAAAATCAATGGATATTCTGTACCAACGAAGATCATATGAAAAATCCCCGCAACGACTACGTTGCGGGGATTTTTATTTTAAGTCGTTGATGCATTTCGGCCTTTTCGGCCATGTAGCCAACCGCGCAAGCGGTTACTCCACGATGACGGCTGCCTGTTGACATTGCCATCCTCTGAATCAGATGAATGCACCAACCGATACAACAACGGCAACACCAGCAACGTCAACAACGTCGACGACAAAATCCCTCCAATGACCACGGTCGCCAGCGGCCGTTGCACTTCCGCTCCGGTGCCGGTTGCCAGCGCCATCGGCACGAATCCCAGCGACGCTACCAGCGCGGTCATCAACACCGGTCGCAGGCGCGTCATGGCGCCTTCGAAGATGGCGTCGTCGAGCGAGCGGCCTTCTTCGCGCAGGGTGCGGATGAAGGCGATCATCACCAGGCCGTTCAACACCGCCACGCCTGACAGCGCGATGAAGCCGACGGCGGCGGAGATCGACAGCGGGATGCCGCGCATCGCCAGCGCCAGCACGCCGCCGGTCAGGGCGAACGGGATGCCGGTGAAGACCAGCAGGCCGTCCTTGACGTTGTTGAACATCGCGAACAGTAGGACAAACACCAGCAGCAAGGCGACCGGTACGACGATTTGCAGGCGTTGGGTTGCCGACTGCAGGTTCTCGAACTGGCCGCCCCAGGCGATCCAGTAGCCGGCCGGGATTTTTACCTGCGCGGCGATGCCGGCGGCTGCGTCATCGACGAAGGAACCGAGATCGCGTCCGCGCACGTTGGCGCTGACGACGACGCGGCGCTTGCCGTTTTCGCGGCTGACCTGGTTGGGGCCGGGGGCGATGTCGAAGTCGGCCACTTCGCCCAACGGGATGTAGCTGATCTTGCCGTCAGAATGCGGCAGCGGGATCGGCAGGCGCTTGATGGCGTCGAGGTCGTTGCGTTCGTTTTCCGGCAGCCGCACGATGATGTCGAAGCGGCGGTCGCCCTGGAACAATGCGCCGGCTTCCTTACCGCCGATGGCCATGGCGATCGTATCCTGCACGTCGCCGATGTTGAGGCCGTAGCGGGCGGTCTTCTCGCGGTCTATCTTGACGGTCAGCATCGGCAGGCCAGTCGATTGCTCGACCTTGACTTCGGTTGCGCCGGGGACTTTGCCCAGTGTGGCTGCGATCTTGGCGGCAGTGTCGTTGAGCACGTCCATGTCGTCGCCGAAGACCTTGACCGCGACGTCGCTGCGCACGCCGGAGATCAGTTCGTTGAAACGTAACTGGATCGGCTGGGAGAACTCGTAGCTGTTGCCGGGCAGGGTGGCGACGGTTTCCTGGATGGCGGCGATCAGTTCGTCGCGGGTCTTGCGCGGCTTGGGCCACTGATCTTGCGGCTTGAGCATGATGTAGCCGTCGGAGATGTTCGGCGGCATCGGGTCGGACGCCACTTCGGCGGTGCCGGTGCGGGCGAACACGCGCTCGATCTCGGGGAAGTTGTCCTTGAGCGTGCGTTCGAGCTGCTGCTGCATCTCGACTGATTGCGTCAGGCTGGTGCCTGGAATGCGCAAGGCCTGGATCGCGAGGTCGCCTTCGTTGAGGCTGGGCACGAACTCGCTGCCGAGCTTGGTGCCGAGCAGCGTGCACAGGACGATCACGGCAGCCGCCAGCGACAACACCACCGGCTTGTTGCGCATCGAGGCTTGCAGCAGCGGCGCGTAGGCGCGCTTGGCGGCGCGCATCAGGGCGTTTTCCTTTTCGTCGACCTTGTCGCCGATGAACAGGGCAATCGCCGCCGGGATGAAGGTGACTGACAGGATCATCGCGCCCAGCAAGGCCGCCACCACGGTGAAGGCCATCGGCTGGAACATCTTGCCTTCGACGCCGGTCAGCGCAAACATCGGCAGGTAGACGATCATGATGATGAGCTGGCCGAACAGCAGCGGGCGGCGCGCTTCACGCGAGGCGGCGAAGACTTCGTGGAAGCGTTCGCTGCGCGTCAGCGGCCGGCCGTGATGCTGCTGCGCGTGAGCCAGGCGGCGCACGCAGTTTTCCACGATCACGACGGCGCCGTCGATGATGATGCCGAAGTCGAGCGCGCCCAGGCTCAGCAGGTTGGCGCTGACGTGGTTGGACACCATGCCGGTGAAGGTGAACAGCATCGCCAGCGGAATCACCATCGCCGTGATCACGGCCGCGCGGATGTTGCCGAGGAACAGGAACAGCACCGCGATCACCAGCACCGCGCCTTCGATGAGGTTTTTCTTGACGGTGTTGATGGCCTTGTCGACCAGCACCGTGCGGTCGTACACGGTCACGGCTTGCACGCCTTCGGGCAGCGAGCGGTTGATCTCGGCCATCTTCTTGTCAACCGCTTGTGACACGGTGCGACTGTTCTGGCCGATCAGCATGAAGACGGTGCCGAGCACGACTTCGCGGCCGTTCTCGGTGGCGGCGCCGGTGCGCAGTTCGCGGCCGATGCCGACGTCGGCGACGTCGCGGATGCGGATCGCCACGCCTTGCACGTTGCCGAGGATGATGTTGCGGATGTCGTCGAGCGAGGCCACCTGGCCGGGCGCGCGGATCAGGTATTGCTCGCCGCGCTTCTCGATGTAGCCGGCGCCGACGTTGGCGTTGTTGCGTTCCAGCGCAGCGGCGACGTTTTGCAGCGTCAGGCCGTAGGAGGCCAGTTTGGCCGGCGAGGGAGCGACGTGGTATTCCTTGGCGTAGCCGCCGATGGAATTGATTTCGGTCACGCCGGGCACGTTGCGCAGCTGCGGCTTGATGATCCAGTCCTGGATTTCGCGCAGGTCGGCGGGCGAGTAGGGGACGCCGTCGGCGTTCTTCGCGCCTTCCTTGGCTTCGACGGTCCACAGGTAGATTTCGCCGAGGCCGGTCGAGATCGGTCCCATGGCGGGATCGATGCCGGACGGCAGCTTACTGCGTGCTTCCTGGATGCGTTCATTGACCAGCTGGCGTGCAAAGTAGATATCCGTGCCGTCCTTGAAGATGACCGTCACCTGCGACAGGCCGTAGCGAGACAGCGAGCGCGTCTGTTCCAGGTTGGGCAGGCCGGACATGACGGTCTCGATCGGGAAGCTGATGCGCTGCTCGGTTTCCAGCGGCGAGTAGCCGGGCGCCGAGGTGTTGATCTGCACCTGGACGTTGGTGATGTCGGGCACGGCGTCGATGGGCAGCTTCTGGTAGCTGTAGACGCCATAGGCCGCCATGCCGAAGACGGCCAGCATGACCAGCCATCGGTGCTCGATGGCGAAGCGGATGATGCGTTCAAACATGGCGGTGTCCTTCTCGCTCGGAGTGGGAGGTGTGGTCGCTGTTCAGCAGATTCTTAATGCGCATGTTCGGCGCTCCCCTTGCCCAGTTCGGCCTTGATGACGAAGCTGCCTGCGGCGGCATAGACATCGCCCGCGCTGAGGCCCTTGATGATTTCGACGCGTTTGCCGTCGGTGCGGCCGAGCGTGACTTCCTGTTTGCGGAAGCCGTCGGCGACGCGCACGAAGACCACCTGCTTTTGTTCGACCGATTGCACCGCATCGGCGGCGACGGCGAGCGCGACGTCGGTTTCCTGTGCCAGCACGTCGACATTGACGAACAGGCCGGGACGCCAGGCGTTGCCGGGATTGGGCAAGACCACATGAGCCTTGGCGGTGCGGGTTTGTTCGCCCAGCAAGGCGCCGACGTAGGCGATCTTGCCGCTGGCGCTGGAGGCGAATGCGGTGGCGTTGACGGTGACGCTTTCGCCGACGCGCACGGCGTTCATGTCGCGCGCGGCGACCGTCATCTCGGCCCAGACGCTGGACAGGTCGGAGATGGTGAAGATGCTGGCGTCTTCCTTCACGGCTTCACCGAGCGCGAGATGCTTCTCCACGACGATGCCGTCGAAGGGGGCGCGGATTTCATAGCGGTTCAGGCCGGACGAACTTGTTCCTGCACCGATGGCGGCCAGTTTCTGCTGTGCATTGCGTACGGCGATTTCAGCTTCCTTGAGCGCCTGTCCGGCTTGCAGGTAGTCCTGCTCGGCGGAGATCTTTTCTTGCCACAAGGTCTTTTCACGGGCATGTGTCGATTGCGCCAGCGTGAGGCGCTGCTGCGCATTCAGCAATTCGCTGCGTTGTTCCGACACCGTGCTGCTGCTGACGACGGCGAGTACTTGTCCCTTCTTCACCTGCTGGCCGAGATTGGCGCTGACCGATTCGACCACGCCGTTGACCTTGGGCACCACGTGCGCGGTGCGGTCCTGGTTGAAGCGGATTTCGCCGGGCAGTTGCAGGCTGGTGCGGATGCGGCCGGGTGCGGCGGTGTCGAGGACGATGCCGGCGGCTTTCAGTTGCTGCTCGTTGAAGGCGATCTTGCTGTCTTCGTCGTGACCCTTTTCATCGTGATCTTTCTCGTCGTGGCCTTTCTCATCGTGGTCTTTGTGTTCGTCATGGTCGTCTTTGGCTTCCTTGTGGCCTTCTTCCTTGTGATTGTCCTTGGTTGTTTTTTCTGCGGCATGGTCATGGCCGCTTTCGGCATGGGCGTCGGCCGGTGCCGATTTGCTGGCGCCGCTAAGCAGGATCAGCGCAGCCAGCAGTGCGGTGATGGCCGCGATCGCGGCGATGGTGAGTTTCTGTTTCTTGGTCATGATGGCGTCCGGTTATTGGTTGGGGCCGGCGGAACCGAGCAGGCGCTCCAGTTCGGCCGAGGCAAGATGGGCGTCGGAGATCGCGCGCAGGTATTGCGAGCGCGCCTGGAACAAGGTGCGCTGGGCGTCGAGCACTTCCAGGAAATTGAACTTGCCGAGTTCGAAGCCCTTGCCGGCGGCGGCGTAGGCACTCTGCGCGCCGGGCAGGATGTCGCTGTGCAGGACGGCGACTTCGGCATGGGCGTTGCGCAGTTTTTCATACGCCTGCGCGATGTCGGTGCGCACGCGCGTCTCGGCGGCAGCCAGCTCATCGCGCGCCTTGTCGGTGCGGCGCAGGGCTTCTTCCAGGTTGCCGCGATTGCTGTCGAGGAAGGGCAGCGGCATCGACACGCCGACCACCCACATGCTGCGGCCGGCTTCTTCATCGCGCTTCCGGCCCAGACTCAGCGTGGCGTCGGGAATGCGCTTGCTGCTTTCGATCTTGCTCAATGCCTGGCGGCGTTCGACTTCCAGCCGGGCCAGCCGCAGTTGCGGCGCGTCGGCGCTGCGCCCGGCGATGTCGGCGATGGCCGGCAGTGGCGGCAATTGTCCGGCAGCGCCTTCAGCCAGCGTGAAGCGCGGCTGCGCGTTGCCCCACAGGCCGGCGAGGCGGCGGCGCGCGAGATCCAGTTCGCCGTCGGCCTGGCTCAGTTCGAGCCGTGCAGAGGCAGCGGCGACGCGCGCCCGGGTTTCTTCCACCGGCGAGATCTTGCCGGCGGTGACGCGACGGCCGGTGGCGTTGGCGGCGCTGTGGGCCAGGTCGGCGGATTCTTGCGCCAGGCGTCGGCGTTCCTGCGCTGTCAGCACCGTGAAGAACGCCGACGTGGCGGCGATGCGGATGTCATCGCGCCTGATGGCCAGCTCAATGCGGGCGGCTTCGCGTGAACGTTCTGCGGCGCCGATGCGGGCGGCGCGCTTGCCGCCGAGTTCGATGGGCTGGTTGAGTTGGATGGTGGTGGTGCGCGTGCTTTTGCGCGTGTCCTCCATCAGCGTCGACAGCTCGGGGTTGGGGCGGGCGCCGGCCTGCGTAACGGTGGCGTCGACCGCCTCAAGTTCATGCCTTGCGGCGGACAGTTCAGGATTGTTGTCGAGCGCGAGCGCGACGGCGTTGCTCAGCGTCAGGGGCGTTGCCGCCTCCTGCGCATGCGTGTAGGCCGGGCAGGCGAGCAGAAGCGCCAATCCCAGCGGATAGAAACGGGTGTACATCGAATTCTCCGGATGAAAGGGAAGGAATTCGGCGAGCGGTCAGCAGTAAGGAAGAAAGGGGAAGACGACTCGCCGGCTTAGGCGGCGAGTTTCCAGTCGGGCTCTTCGGGGGATTCCCCGATATGGGAGAGATATAGCGTGGGTAGTGAAGGAGTGAAGCTGTTCTTCTCCGGCGCAGGCGGCGTCCATGACGTGTACGAGTTCATCGGCTTGCTGCAGGAGAAATGGCAGAAGCTGCAATCGGCGTCGCTGCCGGTGTTGAGCTTGCTGTCGTCGCTTTGGTCCGCTAGCTGATCCTGCTGCTCTTGCTTGCTGTCGGCAGTGGCGTGATGGCCGACGTGCTGTGCAGCAGGATTGCTTTCATGCTGGCAATACGACGCCACCGCGGCCCAGGAAAACTGGAAGGGCAGCAGCAACAGCAGGAAAATGAGGACGTAGCGTTTCATGGCAGGGCATTATAGCCGCACTTTTTCAAGACCAGTCGAATCACGCCGCAGCGCGTGCTGCACGCCGATCCAGCAAGGCCGACGTCAGCACCGTCAGGAAGCCCAGCACCGACACGCCCGCGCCCAGCAGCGGCAGATCGGTCAACGGCCAGCCGGCCGAAATCGCCAGTCCACCCAGCCACGCGCCGGTGGCGTTGCCGACATTGAACGCGCCCTGGTTGAGCGTCGACGCCAGGTTCGGCGCGTCCTTGGCTTTATCCAGCACACGGATCTGCGCAGCGGGAACAACGGCAAACGAGAACGCGCCCCAGACGAACATGGTGATCAGCGTCGGCAGCGGATAGTGGCTGCTCCACGAGAACTGCACCAGGATCAGCGCGATGCAGACGAACATCGAGAACAGCACCGGCATCAGTCGCCAGTCCGCGAGGCGGCCGCCGATCAGGCCGCCGACCGTGATGCCGGCGCCGAACAGCAGCAGCACCCAGCTTTCCTGGTGCGCGGTGAAGCCGGTGACGTCGAGCAGGATGTAGGCGATGTAGGTCAGCACGCTGAACATGCTGACCGACGCCAGCGTGCTGGTCAGCAGCGCGAGCTGGACTTGCGGATGAACGATGGCGCGGAATTCCTTGAAGATGCTGCCGCCCTGCATGGCGATTTTTTTCGGCAGGCAGATCCACAGCATGATGACGGCGGCCAGGCCGATCAGCGTGATGACGCCGAAGGTCGAGCGCCAGCCGGCGGCGTGACCGAGTGCGGTGCCGAACGGCACGCCGAGGATGTTGGCGACGGTCAGACCGGTGAACATCAGCGCCACGGCCTGTGCACGTTTCTCGCGCGGCACTAGTTCGGCGGCGACCACGGAACCGATGCCGAAGAACGCCGCGTGGCAGAACGCGGTGACCACGCGCGCCACCATCAGGAAGTTGTAGCTCGGCGCAATCGCGCACAGCACGTTGCCGAGGATGAACAGGCACATCAGGCCGACCAGCGCACGCTTGCGCTGCCACTTGGCGGTGACGATCGCCAGCACCGGCGCACCGGCCGCCACGCCCAGGGCGTAGCCGGACACCAGCATGCCTGCCGCCGGCGCAGTGACGCCGAGGTCGCGCGCGACATCAGGCAACAGCCCCATGATCACGAATTCTGTAGTGCCGATGCCGAAGGCGGCAACGGCGAGGGCGAAGAGGGGCCAATGCATGATGAAAATCCTGGTAGGGGAACTGCGGGGGAAAGCGCTATTTTACGTGGCTGCGGCCCGCCCTGCTGAGCAGATGTGGGCCGCATGAGTGAAATATATTGAAGAGAATCGTGCGAACTCAAAGAGATCGAAACCTGTTCGCGGTCCGTAGCGAGGAGTCATCAGCCGCCGCCGACCGGAGCGCAAGGACCGGAACGTACTTCAGGTACGTGAGGATCCTGAGCACCGTACGGTGGTGGATCATGGCTCCGCAGTAGGACCACGGACAGGTTTTACCATTCGGCGAAGCTGCCGTCTTTGTGCCGCCAGATGGGGTTGCGCCAGCGATGTCCGACTTCGGCACGCTGCCTGACGTATTCCTCGTTGATCTCGATCCCGAGGCCCGGGCCGTTCGGGATGGTGACGTAACCATCCTTGTAGCTGAATACGTCGGCGTCGGTGACGTAGTCGAGCAGGTCGTTGCTCTCGTTGTAGTGGATGCCCAGGCTTTGTTCCTGGATGAAGGCGTTGTACGACACGGCGTCGACTTGCAGGCAGGCCGCCAGTGCGATCGGTCCGAGCGGGCAGTGCAGCGCCAGTGCGACGTCGTAGGCTTCGGCCATGGTGGCGATCTTGCGCGTCTCGGTGATGCCGCCGGCGTGCGAGACGTCGGGCTGGATGATGTCGACGTAGCCTTCGCTGAGGATGCGCTTGAAGTCCCAGCGCGAATACAGGCGCTCGCCCAGCGCGATCGGCGTGCCGGTGAGGTGAGCGATTTCCTTGAGGGCTTCGTAGTTTTCGCTGAGCACCGGTTCTTCGATGAACATCAGCTTGTACTGTTCAAGTTCCTTCACCAGCACCTTGGCCATGGGCTTGTGCACGCGGCCGTGGAAGTCGACGCCGATGCCGACGTTGGGGCCGACGGCCTCGCGCACGGCGGCGACGTTGGCCAGCGTGAGCTCGACCTTGTCATAGGTGTCGATGAATTGCAGTTCTTCGGTGCCGTTCATCTTGACCGCGGTGAAGCCGCGCGCCACCGCATCCTTGGCCGCCTTCGCGGTGTCGGCCGGACGATCGCCGCCGATCCAGGAATACACGCGGATGCTGTCGCGCACCGGGCCGCCGAGCAGCTGGTTGACCGGCAGGCCAAGCGCCTTGCCCTTGATGTCCCACAGCGCCTGGTCGATGCCGGCCAGTGCGCTCATGTGGATGGCGCCGCCGCGATAGAAGCCGCCGCGGTAGAGCACGGTCCAGTGGTCTTCGATGTTGCGCGGGTCTTTGCCGATCAGGTAATCGGCCAGTTCTTCGACGGCGGCGGCGACGCTGTGCGCGCGGCCTTCGACCACGGGTTCGCCCCAGCCGACGATGCCTTCATCGGTTTCGATCTTGAGGAAGCACCAGCGCGGCGGCACGATAAAGGTGGTCAGTTTTGTGATTTTCATCGGAAATGATCCGTTCTGAGAAAAAGCGCCCAGTCTTGCGGCGGGCTGGTTGAGGAGCGGCCGGTCGTCATGGGCATGTTCATGACCCTGCGACCGGCTTCTTTTTAAGTGGTCGGTGTGGAAGCACCATGACGGGTTTGCCAGGCGCTGACGAAGGCCTTGGCGTTTTCGGCGACGGTGGCGGCGGACATGCCCGGCTTGAACAGCGCCGAACCGAGGCCGAAGCCGGATGCGCCGGCTTCGACGAACACCGACACGCTGCTGGGCATGATGCCGCCCACCGGCAGCAAGGCGACCGAGGCCGGGATCACCGCGCGCCAGGCCTTGACGACGTGGGTGCCGAGCTGCTCGGCCGGGAACATCTTGAGCACGTCGGCGCCGGCGGCCAGCGCGGCAAATGCTTCGGTCACGGTGGCGACGCCGGGGGCGCTGCACAGGCCGGCATCCTTGGCGGCGCCGATGACGCGTGCGTCGCTGTGCGGCATGACGATCAGTTCGCCGCCGGCGGCCTTGACCTGGGCGACTTGTTCGGGGCTGAGCACGGTGCCCGCGCCGATCACGCAATCGGCCGGCAGTGTACGGCGCAGCGTGGTGATGCTTTGCAGCGGCTCGGGCGAATTGAGCGGCACCTCGATGACGCGGAAGCCGGCGTCATACAAGGCCTTGCCGATGGCTTCGACTTCGTCGGGACGCACGCCGCGCAGGATGGCGATCAGGCCGCAGTGCTGCAGGGCGTGGTGGAAAAGATTCTTTAGCATGGTTCTACTTTCTCGGTGTTCTTGGTGAGGACGAAACCAGGCCCGCATGCAGGGCCAGTTTCCACAAGCCGTGCTCGGTGGCGGCAGCGGCGATTTCCACTTTCGTCAGGTCGTACAGCGCCAGCGCCTGGCGGTAACGCTCGCACAGCGCGTCGTCGCCGATGAGGGCGATGCGCTGTTGCCGGACGCCGTCGGTGGTGGCCGCCAGCGCGGCGATTTCGTGGCCGATCAGCAGGCCGGACAGGTAATGCGCCTGGGCGCGCGGCGACAGTTCGCCGGTCAGGCCGAGGGTGCGGCTGCTGAAGATGTTGGACAGCATGCCGGCGCGGCCGTCGGGCGACTTCGCCACCAGCGCGCCGCGCACGAAAGCCGCGTCGTCTTCTGCATCTGCTGCGCCGTCGCGTTGCATGGTGCGGCCGAGGATGCTGTGGTTGCTCAGTACGGCGTACATCTCGCCGGTCATGAAGGTGTCGAAATGTTCGATGCGCTTGCCGCGCACGTGCACCCATTTCGAGTGCGTGCCGGGCAGGCCGATCAGGATGTCGTCGACCTGCAGTTGGTCGAGGATGCCGGCGACCTGGGTTTCCTCACCGCGCATCACATTGGGCAGCGCCGAGCGTTGCAGCAGTCCCGGCACGATATGCAGCGGCACGCCGAAGCCGGTGTCGATCGCGGTCAAGGTGTTGCCGACGTCGCTGACGGCCAGCGGCACGTCGAGGTAGGGCGCTTCCCGCCAGCCCTGTTTGCTGCCGACCATGCCGGCGGCGATCAGCGGCGTGGCCGGGAAGTCGCGCAGCCAGTCGCCGCACGCGGCTTGCAGCGCGCGACGGAAACCGGCGAGGGAAGAAGCTGCGGATGTATCGGCGCCGTCTTCCGCCGGCGGCAGGTTCATGATCCCCCACGGCAGCGCGCGCTTGTCGGCCACGCGGCCGTCGGCGTCGAACCGGTAGGCGCGCAGCGAGGTGGTGCCCCAGTCGAGCGCGATCAGGCCGGTGGAGGAGGTGGAAGGAGTTGCTTGCGTCATTGTGTGTTCGGTTTTAAAACAAATTCAGAGCAGATTCAAAACAGATTCAAATCTCGCTCACGATGAAATACGTGAGTAATTGCATGGACGCCTCCGGCGCCAGGTTGACCAGGCCGTCGCGGCCGGGCATGTGGAAGGCGTCGATCGGATGCGTGATCGGCTCCAGGCAAAAATAGTCGAGGCCGGGCGGGCGGTACATCAGGCTGTAGCCGGTGCAGTTTTCCATTTGCATGCTCAGGCGCAGGCCGCGGTCGGGGTAGTCGATGTGCGAGAGGCCGTCCCAGCCGGTGAAGCAGTTGTCGATCAGCGGACCATCGGCGGGGAACTCCACCGGCGCAAACCGGTTGTAGTCGAAGGTGGCCGGAAAGTCGCGCGTATGCCCGGTCGGAATCGGATCGGCGCCGCACAGCCAGACGCCGTCGGCGCGCGATTGCAGGCGCGTGTCGGCGTTGCGCGGGAAGTAGGGATGCAGGCCGAGGCCGAACGGCAGTTCTTCGGCGCCGCGATTGGTGACTTGCAGATCGATGGTCAGGCCGTCGTCGTTCAGCGTCAGCGTCTGCGTCGCGCTGTAGGTATACGGATCGCCGTCGTATTGCGCCGAGTCCAGCGCCAGCACGATGCGGTTGTCGGTTTGACCGGCGACCCGCCAGCTTTGCAGCCAGCCGTCGCCGTGGATAGGATAGTTTTCGCCGGCGCGGTTTTGCAGCACCGGGTAGTGCGCGCCCTTGTGCATGAAGCCGCCTTCGGTGATGCGGTTCGACCATGGCACCAGCGGAAAGCAGGCGGTCGTGTACAGATCGTCAACGCCGGACCAGGGACGAAACAGCGGCGTCCAGGCGCCGCGCCATTCCAGATCCCAGGCCGCGATGCTGGCGCCGAGTCCGGGCAGCACGCTCAGGCGTTGACGTCCGGACTGAAGGGTCACGGTCTCAATGGCGGGCGCGTCGTTGCGCTGCGCTGCTGGGGATGTGGTCATGGCGTCTCGGTTGCGGTCTCTATTATCTGGGCGGATGCTGTGCGGTCTGCTCCGCCTGGGCCTGCTGTACTGCTGTCTGTGTCGCTGGATGAGGCAAAAACAGCGCCGATCCTAACATCGGCTACCGATGCGGAATAATGAAAAATTTATGGACATTGATATCAAAAATGATCTGTCAGGTTGAGGCGCGTCAGTATTTTGTCAGCGTTTTTTTGCTCCATGTAGTTTGCTAAAGCGCCATGCCTGTTTCGGTATCGGATATCGCCAAAAATTCATTGGATAGATATTTCTCCGTCTCCTACTATTGACCGGCACATTTCGCTGCACGCCAGGTGACAGCGAAGACGCACATGACGGCGCTACCGTTCCCCCCACGACAAGCGCCGGACACCAAATAAAAACAGTTCGTGTTGATAAACATCATTGGAGACAAGTAATGAAAATGACTCGCAGAACCCTGCTGGGCGCCGCCGTTTGCATGACCCTGGGTTGGAGCGTCCTGTCCGGCGCTATTGCCGCCGACAAACCGCTGACCATCGGCTTCTCGCAAGTCGGCGCCGAAAGCGAATGGCGCACCGCCAACACCGCCTCGATCAAGGACGCCGCCAAGAAGGCCGGCGTCAACCTGAAGTTCGCCGATGCGCAGCAGAAGCAGGAGAACCAGGTCAAGGCCATCCGCTCCTTCATCGCACAAAAGGTCGACGTGATCGCCTTCTCGCCGGTGGTTGAATCGGGCTGGGACACCGTCCTGCGCGAAGCCAAGGCCGCCAAGATCCCGGTGATCCTGACTGACCGCGCCGTCAACGTGAGCGACAAGTCGCTGTACGTGACCTTCATCGGTTCCGACTTCGTCGAAGAAGGCCGTCGCGCTGCACGCTGGTTGCTGGACCGCGCCAAGACCATGCCTGCCGGCGATATCAACATCGTTGAACTGCAAGGTACTGTGGGCTCCGCACCGGCGATCGACCGCAAGGCCGGTTTCGAAGAAACCATCAAGACCAACCCGAACCTGAAGATCATCCGCTCGCAGACCGGCGACTTTACCCGCGCCAAGGGCAAGGAAGTCATGGAAGCCTTCCTCAAGGCCGACGGCAAGAAGATCAACGTGCTCTACGCGCATAACGACGACATGGCCATCGGCGCCATCCAGGCCATTGAAGAAGCCGGCCTGAAACCGGGCAAGGACATCCTGGTGATTTCGATTGATGGTGTGAAGGGCGCGTTCGAAGCCATGATGGCCGGCAAGCTCAACGTCACCGTCGAGTGCAGCCCGCTGCTCGGACCGCAACTGATGTCGATCGCCAAGGACGTCAAGGCCGGCAAGGAAGTGCCGAAGCGCATCACCACTGAAGAAGGCGTGTTCCCGGCCGAAGTTGCGGCCAAGGAATTCCCTAACCGCAAGTATTGATACGTTATTGATACGTTATTGATGCCTGATATCGGATATTGATCGGTCTCCCGCCCGCATGTGCGCCATGTGACCCATGTGTGCATGCGGGTTCCGATCGTATGACCGGGGAAGCAATTTCCCGGTGTTGTTTCTCCTCTGCTCTGGAGTAACCCCTGGGCCTTGAACGATGCGCCGCAATGCCCCTCTGTGTTGCGGCGGATCTGCTCAACAGGCTTTGTGCGGCGGGCTTCGGCCCGCCGTTTTTTCACTTGCGGTAACGCCATGTCGAACGCAACTTCAGAACACACTCCCGCCAGCGGCGCCGAACCGGCGCTGGAACTCATCGGCATCCATAAGTCATTCACCGGCGTCAAGGCATTGAGCGACGTCGGCCTGCGCCTGTTCCCGGGCGAAGTCCATACCCTCATGGGCCAGAACGGCGCCGGCAAGTCGACGCTGATCAAGGTGCTCACCGGCGTCTACACACCCGATGACGGCCACATCCTGCTGCGCGGCCGCGCCATCCGGCCCGGCTCGACGCTGGAAGCGCAGCAGCTCGGCATCAGCACGGTCTACCAGGAAGTCAACCTGTGTCCGAACCTGACCGTGGCCGAGAATATTTTCATCGGCCGCTACCCGCGCAAATGGGGCGGCGTCGGTCCGATCGACTGGGCCACCATGCAGCGCCGCGCGACCAAGTTGCTGGCCAAACTTGACCTGCACATCGATGTGCAAAAACCTCTGTCTGCCTATCCGCTGGCGATCCAGCAGATGGTGGCGATCTCGCGTGCCGTGAGCGTATCGGCCAGCGTGCTGATCCTCGACGAGCCGACTTCCAGCCTTGACGAGGCGGAAGTGCAATTGCTGTTCAAGGTCTTGCGCAGCCTGCGCGACGAAGGCATGGCGATTCTCTTCGTGACGCATTTCCTCGACCAGACTTACGAAATCTCCGACCGCATCACGGTGCTGCGCAACGGCGTGCGCGAAGGCGAATATGCCGCCAGCGAATTGTCGCGCCTCGATCTGGTCAACAAGATGGTGGGCGTGCCGGTCGACGCCACCGCCGCCGGCGAGGCATTGGCCGACAACGCCGACATCACGCCGGCCGCCAACGACGGCGAAGTCTTCCTGCAGGCGCGCGGACTTGGTCGCAAGGGGGCGCTGACGCCGCAGGACTTCGAGCTGCGCGCCGGTGAAGTATTCGGCCTGTGCGGCCTGCTCGGTTCCGGCCGCACCGAGACCGCGCGGCTGCTGTTCGGCGCCGACAAGGCCGACAGCGGCGAGATCAGCATCAAGGGCAAGCCGGTGAAATTCTCCACGCCGCGCGACGCCATCGCCGCCGGTATCGGCTTCTGCTCCGAAGACCGCAAGAAGGAGGGCGCCATCCTCGACCTGTCGGTGCGCGAAAACATCATCCTCGCGCTGCAGGCTCGCAACGGACTGCTGCACGTGATCCCGCGCAAGCGCCAGCAGCAGATCGCGGCCGATTACGTCAAATGGCTGGGCATCAAGACCGCCGACGTCGAAACCCCGATCGGCCTGCTGTCCGGCGGCAACCAGCAGAAGGCCTTGCTGGCGCGCTGGCTGGCGACCGACCCCGACATGCTGATCCTGGACGAGCCGACGCGCGGCATCGACGTGCGCGCCAAGCAGGAGATCATGGATTACGTCGTGGCCTTGTGCCGCAAGGGCATGTCGATTCTTTTCATCTCTTCCGAAATCCCCGAAGTCCTGCGCTGCAGCGACCGTATGCTGGTGCTGCGCGATCGCCACGGCTGCGGCGAATATCTGCGCGGTGAGCTGGACGACGCCTCGGTGCTGCAGGTGATCGCGGGCGAGACCGAAGGGCAGACAGCAGGAACCGCAACATGAGCGCATCAATGAATTCCGACCTGATCTCCAATCGCAATACTTCTTCGGGCGCCGCTGCCAACCGGCTGCGACGCGCCTTGTTTCATCCGCTGAGCCGGCCGCTGGGCGCGCTGGCGGTGCTGCTGCTGATCGACTTCTTCATGATCCCGGGCTTCTTCCGCATCGAAATGAAGGACGGCCATCTGTACGGCAGCGTGATCGACATCGTCAACCGGGCGGCGCCGCTGATGCTGGCGGCGCTGGGCATGACGCTGGTGATCGCCACGCGCGGCATCGACATTTCGGTCGGCGCAGTGGTGGCGATTTCGGGCACGATTGCGGCGATGCTGATCGGCGGCACCATGGTCGTCAACAATGGCGTACCGGAATACGTCAGCAACATCCCGATGGGTTGGGCGCTGGCCGCCGCGCTCGGCGTGGCGCTGCTGTGCGGCGCGTGGAACGGCCTGCTGGTGGCGACGCTGGGGCTGCAACCGATCATCGCCACGCTGATCCTGATGGTGGCCGGACGCGGGCTGGCGCAATTGCTGACCGATGGCCAGATCATCACGGTGTACTACAAGCCGTTCTTCTATCTTGGCAGCGGTTACCTGTGGGGCCTGCCGTTTTCGCTGTTCATCGTCGCCGGCATGTTCGTGGTGCTGGCGCTGCTGATGCGCAAGACCGCGCTGGGCCTGTTCATCCAGTCGGTCGGCATCAATCCGGTGGCGTCGCGCCTGGCGGGCATCCGCACGGCGGCGCTGATCTTTTTCGTCTATATCTTCTGCAGCCTGTGCGCCGGACTGGCCGGGCTGATGATCAGCGCCAACATCAAGAGCGCCGACGCCAACAACGCCGGCCTGTTGCTGGAGCTGGACGCCATCCTGGCGGTGACGCTGGGCGGCACCTCGCTGGCCGGCGGCAAGTTCAGCCTGGTCGGCAGCGTGATCGGCGCGCTGATCATCCAGGCGCTGACATACACGATCTATTCATTGGGCGTGCCGCCGGAAGTCAACATGGTGGTCAAGTCGGTGGTGGTGTTCCTGGTTTGCCTGTCGCAGTCGCCGGAGTTTCGTCGTCTGCGTTTTTTCAAATCCGGCAACCAAGCCTAAGCATTCAGGAAAAATCATGAAGAATTTTCGCTCCCTGTTGGCGACGCCATACTTCACCTCGCTGGTCACCGTCGCCTTGCTGGTGGTCCTGTTCGCGATGGGTTCGGTCGCCTACGACGGTTTCTTTTCGGTGCAGGTGGTGCTGAATCTGCTGATCGACAACGCTTTCCTGCTGGTGATCGGCATCGGCATGACCTTCGTGATCCTGTCCGGCGGCATCGATCTGTCGGTCGGTTCGGTGCTGGCGCTGACCACCATGATTTCGGCCTACCTGCTGCAATCGTGGCATTGGCATCCGCTGCTGGTGATCGTCTGCGTGCTGGCGCTGGGCGGCCTGTTCGGCGCCGCGATGGGCGTGCTGATCCATTTCTTCAAGCTGCAGCCGTTCATCGTCACGCTGGCTGGGATGTTCCTGGCGCGCGGCCTGTGTTATCTGATCAGCATCAATTCCATCACCATCGACGATCCGTTGTTTGTGGCGATGTCGCAGACCCGGCTGGAGTTCGGATTAGGCGACGCCTTCGTCTCGCCCAGCGTGGTCATAGCGGTGCTGATGCTGGCGCTGGCGATCTACCTGGCGCATTACACGCGCTTTGGCCGGGCGGTCTATGCCGTTGGCGGCAACGAGCAGTCGGCGCTGCTGATGGGTTTGCCGGTGGGTCGCACCAAGGTGGCGATTTATGCATTCAGCGGTTTCTGCGCGGCGCTGGCGGGTGTATTGTTCTCGTTCTACATGCTGTCCGGTTACGGCCTGCATGCGCAGGGCACCGAGCTCGATGCCATCGCTGCGGTGGTCATCGGCGGCACCTTGCTGACGGGCGGTTACGGTTATGTGGCCGGTACCCTGACCGGGGTGCTGATCCTGGGCGTGATCCAGACGCTGATCGCCTTCGACGGCACGCTGAGCTCCTGGTGGACCAAGATCGTGATCGGCGTGCTGCTGTTCGTGTTTTGTCTGGCGCAGCGGCTCATGTCGCTGGGCGCGGCCAAGGCGGCAGATGCGAATGGCGCAGCCGTCGCCGTCAAACCGTCCGCACAGGCGGCTTGAGGCATCTGGCAAGGGCAAAAGGCGGCAGACGCGAGTCCTGCCGTTTGCGCAAAACTGATGTTGAAAACAATATGGGTTTTAGCAAAAAAATCATTAGAAATGTATTGCTCTAATGGTTATCGTAGAGGCCTTGCAAAATATGTCGCGTTCCCCCGCGCAGATAGGCATGTTTTGCATTGCCAGTAAAACAACAAACATTTAGGAGACGAGAAGTATGAAACTCAAATCGGTATTGGCCGGGCTGACGCTTGGCCTGAGCATGGGTCTGATGGCAGTGAGCGCACAAGTGAGCGCCCAGACCAAGGGCCTGATCGGAATCTCCATGCCGACCAAGTCGTCGGCGCGCTGGATCGCTGACGGCAACAACATGGTCAAGGTATTCAAGGAAAAGGGCTACCAGACCGACCTGCAATACGCGGAAGACGACATCCCGAACCAGCTGGCGCAGATTGAAAACATGGTGACCAAGGGCGTCAAGGTTCTGGTCATCGCCGCGATCGACGGCACCACCCTGTCCGATGTGCTGCAAAAAGCCGCCGACAAGGGCATCAAGGTCATCGCTTATGACCGCCTGATCCGCAACTCCAAGAACGTCGACTACTACGCGACTTTCGACAACTACCAGGTCGGCGTGCTGCAGGCTTCGTACATCGAAAAGGCGCTGGACCTGAAGGGCGGCAAGGGTCCGTTCAACATCGAACTGTTCGGTGGTTCGGCTGACGACAACAACGCCTTCTTCTTCTACAACGGCGCCATGTCGGTCCTGAAGCCTTACATCGACAAGGGCAAGCTGGTCGTGCGCAGCAAGCAGCTGGGCATGGACAAGGTTGCAACCCTGCGTTGGGACGGCGCGACTGCGCAAGCCCGCATGGACAACCTGTTGAGCGCCTACTACGGCAACGCCCACGTCGACGCAGTGCTGTCGCCGTATGACGGCATCAGCATCGGCATCATCTCCTCGCTCAAGGGCGTCGGCTACGGTACGCCGAAGCTGCCAATGCCGGTCGTGACCGGTCAGGATGCGGAAGTGCCTTCGGTCAAGTCCATCATCCGCGGCGAACAGCGTTCGACCATCTTCAAGGACACACGTGAACTGGCCAAGGTCACCGTCTCCATGGTGGACGCCGTGTTGTCGGGCAAAGCACCAACCATCAACGACACCAAGACCTATAACAATGGCGTCAAGGTTGTGCCTTCCTACCTGTTGAAGCCGGTCAGCGTCGACGCCAGCAACTGGAAAGAAGTGCTGGTCGGCAGCGGCTACTACACCGAAGCCCAAGTGAAGTAATTCGCTGGTTCGGTTAAGTGAGTGTGGTCCGGTCGATGAATGTCGGCCGGACAAAAAAGCAGCCCCGCGCCGCGCGCGCGGGGTTGGTGTTTCCGGAGGCGACGTTGCCGCAGCTTGCAACGACTCTGATCGGACGCCAGAATAGCGGCCCGCAGCATCCCACCACCACGGCAGGCCGGAGCAAAAAAAGAGGTCAGAACACATGAGTACAATTCTGGAAATGCGCGGAATTGAAAAGACATTCCCGGGTGTCAAGGCGCTCAACAACGTCAACCTGGCAGTGCGCACCGGCGAGATCCACGCCGTGGTCGGCGAGAATGGCGCCGGCAAATCCACCCTGATGAAAGTCCTGAGCGGCGTCTATCCGCACGGAAGCTATTCCGGCGACATCATCTATCAGGGCCAGACTCGCGAATTCAAGGATATCGTCGACAGCGAAAGCGTCGGCATCATCATCATCCACCAGGAGCTGGCATTGGTGCCGCTGCTGTCGATTACCGAAAATCTTTTCCTCGGCAACGAGCAGGCCAGCAGCGGCGTGATCGACTGGGAACTGTCCTACGCCAAAGCCAAGGAACTGCTGGCCAAGGTCGGCCTGAAGGATCCGCCGTCGACGCTGATCACCAACCTCGGCGTCGGCAAGCAACAACTGATCGAGATCGCCAAGGCCTTGTCGAAAGAGGTCAAGCTGCTGATCCTCGACGAACCAACCGCCAGCCTCAACGAAAGCGACAGCGATGCCTTGCTCGAACTGCTGCTGGAACTCAAGGCGCAGGGCATTTCGTCAATCCTGATTTCACACAAGCTCAACGAGATTTCCAAGGTCGCCGATTCGATCACCGTGCTGCGCGATGGCGCCACGGTCGACACCTTCGACTGCCGCAAGGAAGAAATCAGCGAAGACCGCATCATCCAGAACATGGTCGGGCGCGAGATGGCGGACCGCTATCCCAAGCGCGAGCCGCAGATCGGCGAGACCATTTTCGAAGTCAGGCAGTGGCGCGTGCACCATCCGATTCATCCTGATCGCGTGGTGATCAAGGACATCGACTTCAACGTGCGCAAGGGCGAGATCGTCGGCATCGCCGGCCTGATGGGCGCCGGCCGCACCGAACTGGCCAAGAGCATCTTCGGCCGCGCCTATGGCACCAAGATCAGCGGCGAGGTCCATCTGCACGGCAAGAAGATCGACGTCGGCACCATCCAGAAAGCCATCAACCACGGAATCGCCTACGTCACCGAAGACCGCAAGGGCGACGGCCTGGTGCTGGACGAAGACATCAAGAAGAACATCTCGCTGGCCAACCTGGGCGCGATCTCCGACAAGTCGGTGATCGACGAGGCGCGCGAGTTCAAGGTGGCGGCCGACTTCCGCACCAAGATGCGGATCCGCTGCTCGAGCGTGCTGCAAAAGGTGGTGAACCTGTCCGGCGGCAACCAGCAGAAGGTGGTGCTCAGCAAGTGGCTGTTCTCGAATCCGGAAGTGCTGATCCTCGACGAGCCGACGCGCGGCATCGACGTCGGCGCCAAGTTCGAGATCTACACCCTGATCAACCAGCTGGCTGCGGAAGGCAAGTGCATCATCATGATCTCGTCGGAAATGCCGGAACTGCTCGGCATGTGCGACCGGATCTATGTCATGAACGAAGGACAGTTCGTCGGCCAATACACGGCGGCGGAAGCATCGCAGGAAAAAATCATGCGTTCCATAGTACGGAACGAAAGGATTGTGAAGAATGGAGAACAATGAAATGAGCAAGACACCTACGCTCGACGCGGTCCCCGAAGCCAAACGGGAATACGCCGGCTTCCTCAAGAACAACATGCGCGAATACGGCATGCTGCTGTCGCTGGTGGCGATCATGGCCTTCTTCCAGGTCATGACCGACGGCACGCTGATGCAGCCGCTCAACCTGACCAACCTGGTGCTGCAAAACAGCTATGTGGTGATCATGGCGCTGGGCATGCTGATGGTGATCGTGGCCGGCCACATCGACTTGTCGGTGGGCTCGGTGGTCGGTTTCATCGGTGCGCTGGCGGCAGTGCTGATGGTCAACTATGAAGTCAACTTCATCCTGACCACCGTCATCTGCCTGATCGCCGGCGCCGCCATCGGCGCAGCGCAAGGTTACTGGGTGGCGTTCTTCCGCATCCCATCCTTCATCGTCACGCTGGCCGGCATGCTGGTATTCAAGGGCCTGACGCTGGCGCTGCTGGAAGGCCAGTCGGTCGGTCCTTTTCCGCGCGGCTTCCAGCTGCTGAGCTCGGGTTTCATTCCTGAATTCTTTGCCGACACCGGCAGCGTTCGCATCACCTCGCTGCTGGTCGGCGTGGCCGCCGCCGCGATTCTGCTGGCGGTGAAAGTCCACGGCCGCAGCAAGCAGGTCAAGCACGGCATGGAAGAAGAACCGGCGGTGTTCTTCCTGCTCAAGAACATTCTGTTTGCGGCAGCCATCATCGCCTTCAGCTACCTGATGGCCTCCTACAAGGGCATGCCGAACGTGCTGATCATCATGTTTGCGCTGATGGTGGTCTACACCTTCGTCACCAACCGCACCACCATCGGCCGCCGCGTCTACGCCGTCGGCGGCAATGAAAAAGCCGCCAAGCTGTCCGGCATCAAGACCGAACGCGTGAGCTTCTACACCTTCGTCAACATGGGCATGCTGGCGGCGCTGGCCGGCCTGATCTTCGCGGCGCGCCTGAATACGGCTACGCCGAAGGCCGGCACCGGCTTCGAGCTGGACGTGATCGCAGCCTGTTTCATCGGCGGCGCATCGGCTTCGGGCGGCGTCGGCAAGGTCATGGGCGCGGTCATCGGCGCCTTCGTGATGGGCGTGATGAACAACGGCATGTCCATCATGGGCATCGGCATCGATTACCAGCAAGTGATCAAGGGCCTGGTATTGCTGGCTGCCGTATTCTTTGATGTCTACAACAAAAATAAATAACAAGAAATGTAAGTTCTGCCAGAGGGGTGGCTGTAAGAGGAGTTTCTTGCAGCCGTTTTCATCAGCGTCGCCACACCGGGAGGTGGCGACCGCACTATTCCAAACGGATGAGTAAATGACTATCGACAAGAAGCGCACACTGCGTTCCGCAGCCTGGTTCGGTACGGCCGACAAGAACGGTTTCATGTATCGCAGCTGGATGAAGAACCAGGGTATTCCCGATCACGAATTCCAAGGCAAGCCGGTCATCGGCATCTGCAACACCTGGTCAGAACTGACGCCGTGCAATGCGCACTTCCGCAAGATCGCGGAACACGTCAAGCGCGGCATCATCGAGGCGGGTGGTTTCCCGGTCGAGTTCCCGGTGTTCTCCAACGGCGAATCCAATCTTCGCCCGACCGCGATGCTGACGCGCAATCTCGCCAGCATGGACGTCGAAGAATCGATCCGCGGCAATCCGCTCGATGCGGTGGTGCTGCTGGTCGGCTGCGACAAGACCACGCCGGCGCTGCTGATGGGTGCGGCCAGCTGCGACGTGCCGGCGATCGTCGTCACCGGCGGCCCGATGTTGAACGGCAAGCACGAAGGCAAGGACATCGGCTCCGGCACGGTGGTCTGGCAATTGAGCGAACAGGTCAAGGCGGGCAAGATCTCCATCCACGAATTCATGGCGGCCGAAGCCGGCATGTCGCGCTCGGCCGGCACCTGCAACACCATGGGCACCGCCTCGACGATGGCTTGCATGGCCGAAGCACTGGGCACTTCATTGCCGCACAATGCTGCGATTCCCGCCGTTGATGCGCGCCGTTATGTGCTCGCGCACATGTCCGGCATGCGCATCGTCGACATGGTCTGGGAAGGCCTGACCTTGTCCAAGATCCTGACCCGCGAAGCGTTTGAGAACGCCATTCGTGTCAACGCCGCCATCGGCGGCTCGACCAACGCCGTGATCCATCTGAAGGCGATCGCCGGCCGCATCGGCGTCGACCTCGAACTGGAAGACTGGACGCGCGTCGGCCGCGGCACGCCGACGATTGTCGACCTGCAGCCCTCGGGCCGCTTCCTGATGGAAGAGTTCTACTACGCCGGCGGCTTGCCGGCAGTGCTGCGCCGCCTCGGCGAAGCCGACCTGATCCCGCATAAAGATGCGATGACAGTCAACGGCAAGACGCTGTGGGAAAACAACCAGGACGCGCCGCAGTACAACGACGAAGTGATTCGCAAGCTCGACAATCCATTGATCGATGACGGCGGCATCTGCATCCTGCGCGGCAACCTGTCGCCGCGCGGCGCAGTGTTGAAGCCGTCGGCAGCCTCCCCGGAACTGATGAAGCATCGCGGCAAAGCGGTGGTGTTCGAAGACTTCGCGCATTACAAGGAACGCATCAACGATCCTGATCTGGACGTCGACGCCAGCTCGGTGCTGGTCATGAAAAACTGTGGCCCCAAGGGCTATCCCGGCATGGCCGAAGTCGGCAATATGGGCTTGCCGCCCAAGCTGCTGGCGCAAGGCGTCAAGGACATGGTGCGCATTTCCGATGCACGCATGAGCGGCACCGCCTACGGCACCGTGGTTCTCCACGTGGCGCCGGAAGCTGCCGCCGGCGGTCCGCTGGGCATCGTGCAGGACGGCGACTGGATCGAAATGGATTGTGCCGCCGGTCGCTTGCATCTCGACATCAGCGATGAGGAAATGGCGCAACGCCAGACTGCGCGCGCCGAGAAGCTGGCGCAGGTCAAGCCGGCGATGCAGGGCGGCTATCAATCGCTGTACATCGACCGCGTATTGCAGGCCGACGAAGGCTGCGATTTCGATTTCCTGGTTGGTTGCCGCGGCGCTGCCGTTCCCAAGCATTCTCATTAAGGAGTAACAAGCATGTTGCTGGTGCAATTCAAACAAGCCGACGGCTCGCGCCTGGTCGGCAGCCTCGAAGACGACGGCAAGAAGATCCGTGTCGTCGACGGTTATCGCAGTACGTATGCCTTGGCGCGCGCCGCCATCGCGAAGAAGGCTTCCTTGCAGGAATTCGCCACTGCCGCGCTCGGCGCGACCGTAGTCGATTATGCATCGGTTGCGGAGCGAGGCGGCTTGCTGGCCCCGCTGGATCATGAAGACACGGCGCATTGCTACGTCACCGGCACCGGTCTGACCCACCTGGGCAGCGCCGACGGTCGCGACGCCATGCACAAGAAGCTCGACGGCGCCGGCGACAACCTGACCGACAGCATGAAGATGTTCCGCATGGGTCTGGAAGGCGGCAAGCCTGCGGCCGGCAAGATCGGCGTGCAGCCGGAGTGGTTCTACAAGGGCGACGGTTCCATCGTGCGCGCTGCGGAAGAACCGCTGGCGATGCCGCACTTCGCGCTCGACGGCGGTGAAGAGCCGGAGATCGCCGGTCTCTATATCATCGGCGACAACGGCCAGCCGTATCGTCTCGGTTTCGCCATCGGCAACGAGTTTTCGGACCACGTGACCGAGCGTCAGAATTATCTGTTCCTGGCGCATTCCAAGTTGCGTGTCTGTTCGGTCGGCCCGGCATTGCTGGTGGGCGAATTGCCTGCGCACGTGCAAGGCATGTCGCGCATCCGCGCGCAAGACGGCAAGGTGCGCTGGGAGAAGCCTTTCGTCAGCGGCGAGGACAACATGTCGCACACGGTGTCGAACCTGGAATACCACCATTTCAAGTATCCGCTGTTCCGCCGCCCCGGCGACGTGCACATCCATTTCTTCGGCACGGCAACGCTGAGCTGCTCCGACAACATCACGGTCGCGCCGGGCGAGACGTTCGAGATCGACGTCGCTGCTTTCGGTCCGGCATTGCGCAATCGCCTCAGCCTGGACGACGTGCCGCATCCGCACGTCACCGTCCTGTAAGGCGCCACTCAATTTCTGGAGAACACATGTCTGCAACATATCAATTGGCGAGCTACCCCAGCCTCAAGGGCAAGCGCGTCTTCATCACGGGCGGCGGCACCGGCATCGGCGCGGCCATCGTCAGCGCGCTGGCGGAACAAGGCGCCATCGTCGCTTTCGTCGACATTGCGAAAGACGCCAGCGAAGCCCTGTGCAAGCAGATCGCCGACGCCGGTTTCACCGCGCCGTCGTTCCGCTACTGCGACCTGCGCGACATCGCATCGCTGCAAAACACCATCAAGGAACTGGCCGCCCAGTTGGGCGACTTCGATGTACTGGTCAACAACGCCGCCAATGACGAACGTCACAAGCTGGAAGACGTGACGCAGGAATACTGGGACAACCGCATCGCCATCAATCAGCGTCCGTCGTTCTTCGCCGTGCAGGCGGTGGCGCCGGGCATGATCAAGAAGAAGGGCGGCTCGATCATCAACTTCAGCTCGATCAGCTGGCACACGTCGAGCGGCGGCTTCCCGGTCTACACCACGGCCAAGTCGTCGGTGCTCGGTTTGACACGCGGCCTGGCACGCGATCTCGGCGCGCACAATATCCGCGTCAATACCGTGACGCCGGGCTGGGTCATGACCGAACGCCAGATCGAATTGTGGCTGGATGAGAAGGGCAAGGAAGACATCAAGCGCAACCAATGCCTGCAAGGCGAATTGCTGCCGTGGCATCTGGCGCGCATGGTGTTGTTCCTGGCGTCGGATGAGAGCGTCATGTGTACTGCACAAGAATTCATCGTGGACGCCGGCTGGGCGTAGATTGGTGATAAAGCACCGCTAGCGGCGTTGCGACGCCTTGCCGTGCTCACGCACTGTCTGCGTCGGCGCGCCTTGCTATCGGCACTTTCTCGCCAATCTATGCAGGCGCAGCTGAAAATAAAAAAAGCGAGACTTGATGTCTCGCTTTTTTTTGTGGCTGGAATTCAGGAATTCAGTAAATCGTTTTCGCCACATCCCTGATCGCCTGTTGCAAAATCACCGCGCCCGGCGACAGCAAATGTTCCCGGCGGGTGATGATGCCGAAGCCGTCCATCTTGCACGGCAATTCTATCGGCAGCAGATCCATCAGGCGCGCCTGGGAATAATAGCGCGCCACTTCGGTCGGCATGGCGTACAGGAAGTCGGTCTGTTGCAGCAGGCTGGTGATGGTGAGGATAGCGGTGGTGTCGACCACATTGGCCGGCGGCGTCAGGCCGCTCTTGCGGAACATCAGGTCAACGCGGCTGCGCAAGATGCTGCCCTTGGGCGCCATGATCCACGGGTCGTCGACGATGTCCTTGAGTTGGAGGTTCTTGTGCGCGTGCAGCGGATGGCCGACGCGGGCGACGGCGCAGATCGGTTCGTCGGACAGTTCTTCGTAGTGCAGGTTGTGGCTGACTTCTTCATCGAGGATGCGCGCCACCAGGAAGTCCAGGTCGCCGCGCAGCAGGCGTGCCAGCAGGATGTTGCTGCTCTCGACTTCGACGCCGATACGCAGCATGGGCGAGTGTTCCTTGACGCGCGCAATCGCTGCCGGCAGCAGTGACATGCCCGGCGACAGGATCACGCCGACGTCGACCTGGCCGGACAGGCCGGACTTCAGCGCGACGATGTCTTCATGTGCCTTCGACAAGCTGGTGAGCGCCATGCGCGAGTGGCGGATCATCGCTTCACCGTAGATGGTCGGGCGCATGCCGCGCGGCAGGCGATCGAACAAGGTCACGCCGAGCATGTCCTCAAGATCCTTCAGTTGCTTGGATGCCGCAGGCTGCGTCATGTTGAGTTCATTGGCGGCGCGATGAATATTTCGTTCATCATCTAGTGCGATTAACAGCAAGAGCTGCCGTGTTTTCAGACGCGCACGCAGGAACCAGTTCGGGTCGCTGTTCTTCATTTGTCTCCGCCATTTTTTATATTTTTCGATGATATCAAATCAAGTATCGACTGAGGCAAATAATTCATTAGAAATATATGTCACTAATCCTTAGTATCTAGCCCAGTTCAGACGGTTTCACGCTCTGGACTCCACGTTGAAATGAAGCTGACGAAATGCTGATCGAACGGTTGAAAAAACCGGTATCGAGGAGGACTTTTGCGCGCTGATTCAACGCGGGTTTCATACAAAAAAAGTGAGGGTGCAGCAATCGACTCCACCCTGTTGACTATAAAGATCTACGGAGACTTCACGATGACTCAGTCCATCTCAACCAAAACCCTTCTCAAGGCCCTGGGCACGGCCTCCCTGTTCGGCGCATGCCTGGCATCCGCGCAGGCGGAAGACAGCGTCACCATCTACGGACGCGTCGTCGCCGGCGTCGACGTGCAGAGCAACGTGCACCAGGCCAACGGCAACACCGGTACACAAGTGCGCGCAGCCAGCAACCAGTGGGGCACGAGCATGATCGGCTTCAAAGGTAAAGAAGATCTGGGTGGCGGCCTGAACAGTTTCTTCCTGCTGGAATCGGGTTTCGGCGCGACCAAGGGTGCTACCAACGGCACAGCACTGTTCAATCGTCGTTCGTATGTCGGCCTGAACGGCAGCGCCGGTTCGATCAAGATCGGCAAGAATTTGTTCATCGACAATGACGTCTGGTTCCTCGACCCGACCGGTCAGCAATGGATCGGCACCGCTAATCTGGTGCACGGCCGCAACTGGGGCGGTGCCAACAACATCATCGAATATCAGACGCCGACATGGGGTGGCTTCAACGCCACGTTCCAGACCAGCCTCGGCGAACAAGCCGGTTCGACCACCAAGGGCCGCAAGGACGGCGTCTCGCTGGTCTATCAGAATCAAGGCCTGGAACTGCGCGCGATCTATGATCTGGTGCGCGACGCCAACGGCAAGTACGGCAGCGTCACGACGAACGCGAGCGGCGCCACAGTGCCGGGCAACGTGTATGACTCCTCCAAGGAGCTGATCCTGGGTGGTACTTACACCATCGACAAACTGAAGCTGTACCTGGGTTATGAAAACCTGAAAGCGCCGGATGTTGCACCTGGCTCGACGGACAAGGTCAATCATTACTGGGTCGGCGCCAACTATCAGCTCTCGCCGGCTTTGACGCTGATCGGTTCGGTATTCCACGTCAACGCCAACAATAACGGCGGTTCCGCCAACCTGTACATGGCCGGCCTGAACTACAACCTGTCCAAGCGTACTTTGCTGTACATCGGCGCAGGCACGGTTCGCAACAGCGGCGCGGGTACCTTCTCGCTGGAAGCGGACGAAGCCGGTGCACCATTGGCGGGTCAAAGCCAAACTGGCGGCTACGTCGGCATTGCCCACTCGTTCTGATCGTATGAGGATCCGATCGTAACGAGCGGCAGAGCGCAGTAAAACGCAGCAGCGGAAGGAGGCAAGCCACGGCTTGCCTCTTTTCGTTTAAAGTTTCGAATTCCCGCTTCATCATTCTTCATCACCCGGAAATCAGTGGCAGGATTTCCCATCACGGAGCAGACATCTCATGCAAGCAAGCCTGATCGTAGACGGCAAAAATGAGCTCGGCGAATGTGCGATCTGGTGCGACAGGACGCAATCGATATTCTGGACCGACATCCAGGGGGCGACACTCTGGAACCACCATCCGGCGGAAGGCACCACGCGCAGCTGGCCCATGCCCGAGCGTTTGTCGGTGTTCGCGCTGACTGCGCAGACCGATCGCCTGCTGATTGGTTTGGCTTCGCGGCTGGCATTCTTCAACCTGGACAGCGGCGAGATCACCAACATCCTGGCGGTGGAAGAAGACCTGCCGACGACGCGCCTGAACGACGGCCGCTGCGATCGTCAGGGACGTTTCGTATTCGGCACGCTCAATGAAGACAAGGGACGCGCACCGATCGGCAGCTTCTACCGACTCAACGCCGATCTCAGTCTGGAGCGCTTGCCGTTGCCGGGCGTGGCGATTTCCAACAGCATCTGTTTCAGCCCTGACGGGACGCGCATGTACTTCTGCGACACCATGCAGGACAAGATCATGTCTTGCGACTACGACCCCGTCAGCGGCGCGATCGGCACGCAGAGAGTGTTCGTTGACCTGTCGGGTGAAAAAGGCAGCCCTGACGGTTCCGCCATCGACAGCCGCGGTTTTCTGTGGAATGCCCAGTGGGGCGGCGCACGCGTGGTGCGTTATGCACCGGACGGCCTGGTTGATCGCATTGTCGCGGTGCCGGTATCGCAGCCAAGCTGCCCGGCGTTCGGTGGCGCCAATCTCGATACGCTGTTCGTGACGACCGCGCATGAAGGCATGGATGACGCAGCACGGGCGCGCGAGCCGGCCGCCGGCGGCTTGTTCGCGGTGACGCTGGACGGCGTGCGAGGCTTGCAGGAAGTACGTTTCGGCGGATAGAGGGAAATGTTTTGCAAGTAAAAATGCCCGGCACACAATGGCCGGGCATTTTTTTGTCCCTGCAGAGGGATGGGATTTACCGTAGCGCCTGTTGAAGTTGCTGCTGCACTTCGGAGATGACGCCATTCCAGTCGCCGGCCTTGCTCTGGCGGAAAATCTGCATGCTCGGATACCACGGTGAATCGTTGCGGCCCAGCAGCCAGCGCCAGTCGGTGTTGTAGCGGTTGAGCAGCCACACCGGCTTGCCCAGCGAGCCTGCCAGATGCGCGACGGCGGTATCGACTGAAATCACCAGATCCAGATTATCGATCAGCGCTGCGGTATCCGAGAAATCGCGAAGATCGCGCGTGTAGTCGACAAGGCGCTGGCCCCCGATGTTGAGACCTGAGGACAGCCCCCCGAGGCTGAGACCCGATGATTGCCCTCCGAGGCTGAGGTTGAGGCTTAGCGAAGAAATGCCGCCTAACGGAGAAATGGTGCTGTTTTGCGGTTGCACGGCAAAGAATTCGACCTGGTCGTTTTGCAGCAGCGGCGACAGCACGGTGAAGGGGATCGAACGTGCGGCATCGAGTCGCTTGGTGGCCGGGCTGTTGACGCGAGGATTGCTGCCGGACCAGACGATGCCGATACGCGGTTTGCGCTTTTCTCCCAGGCGTACTTTCCAGCTTTCAGATTTTCCGGCATCCGGTTGCAAGTAATTCGCCGCAGGGATGTCATTGAGGGAAAACGTCTGGCAGGCGAGCGGCAGGCTCATCAGCGGGCACTGCAGGTCGAACGGCGGCAACTGCTCGCCGGTAGCCAGCACGGCGCTGACGCCTTTGATATTGGCCATCAGGGGTTTGAGCGCCGGTTGCACTTGCAGGATGATGCGGGCGCCGCGTTCGGCCAGCAGCGGAACGTAACGCGCGAATTGCAGCGTGTCGCCGAAACCTTGTTCGGAATGCAGCAGGATGGTCTTGCCCTGCAGGGATTCCTGGCCCAGCCACAGCGGCTGGCTGAAATAGCGCTGGGTCTTGCGCATCTGTTCGGTTTGCCAGCGCTGTTCGTACTGGCGCCAGCCGGCTTCCAGATTGCCCAGCTTCAGGTTGGCCAAGGCGGCGTTCCAGCGCGCCGACTGGAAGTTCGGATCGTTTTGCGGAACCTGGGCGTAGGCGGCGATGGCTTCGTCGTAACGTTGCAGTTCTTCCAGCGTCACGGCGCGGTTGTACAACGCTTCGGCGGAATCAGGCATCAACTGCAGTGCGTGATCGTAGTCGGCCAGCGCTTCTTCCAGCCGGTTCTGTCCGACCAGCAGGAAGGCGCGGTTGGCGATCGCTTCGGCGAAATCCGGTTCGATCTTCAACACCTTGTCATAAGTCGCCATGGCTTCGTCGAGACGATCGAATTCCTTGAGCGTGTTGGCCAGGTTGAACAGCGCTTCCGGATATTCAGGCGCCGCTTCGACGGCTTTTTCGTAGCAGGTCAGCGCTTCGCGCAGGCGACCCAGGTCATTGAGCGAATTGCCCTGCTTGAGCCAGGCCTGTGCGTGGTCGGGTTTGACGGCCAGCACGCGTTTGTAGCAATCCAGGGCTTCCATGTGGCGTTTCATGGCGCGCAGCACGTTGCCGCGCCGGTAGAGTGCTTCGGTGAAGTCGGATTTCAGCGCCAGCACCAGGTCGTAACCGCGCAGCGCTTCCGTGTTGCGTTCCGTGTCTTCGAGGATGGTGGCGCGGTCGAACAGGGCGTCGATATGGGTGGGGTTGATCTTGAGTGCGGCGTCGATCAGGTCAAGCGCTTCCTTGTAGTTCTTGCGATGCAGTTCAAGCATGCCGAGCAGGTACAGGGCCTGGAAATGCCGGGGGAATGTGGAGAGCACCTTGGTATACAAGGCTTCGGCCTTGTCGAGTTCGCCGCTCTGGTGGAGCGCGACTGCTTGCTGGATTTGCACTGCGGCGGCTGCGGGATTTTGGTTAGGGCGCATAGATGAGGTCGATTACTGAATTGGGTTGCTGGTTCGCGTGGCAAGCCGTCAAACGAGGCGTCAAGTCTGACGATGCTACACAAAAAAGCCTCTGTCATGTCGGAATTTGCCGCAGTTCTCCAGCGCGGGAGGGCGTTTTCTTTTACACTCGCAGAGCCTCAAGGGCGCCCCCGCATCCCCGTTTCATCAGAATACTTACGGAGCTACAGCATGTCTTACGCCATTCCCGTTCCCGCCGTCACCAGTGTCCCCGTGGTCGGCGGTGATCCTTTCCCGGTGCGCCGCATTTACTGCGTCGGCCGCAATTATGCCGCCCATGCGCGTGAAATGGGCCACGATCCCAACCGTGAAGCGCCGTTTTTCTTCATGAAGCCGACCGATGCCATCGTGCCGACCGACAGCGCCGTGCCGTATCCGAGCAAGACCAATGACTACCAGCACGAGATCGAGCTGGTCGTCGCGCTGGGCAAGGGCGGCCGCGACGTGCCGGCCGACCAGGCGCTGGACTTGGTGTTCGGCTATGCCGTCGGCCTCGACATGACGCGCCGCGACCTGCAGGGCGAAGCCAAGAAACTGGCGCGCCCGTGGGACATGGGCAAGGGCTTCGACCAGTCGGCGCCGTGCGCGCCGCTGCTGCCGGTGTCCAAAATCGGCCATCCCGACCAAGGCGCCATCTGGCTCAAGGTCAACGGCGAAGTGCGCCAGCAGGGCGACTTGTCGGACCTGATCTGGAACGTCGCCGAGACCATTTCCTACCTGTCGGGACTGGTTGAGCTGTTCCCTGGCGACCTGATCTATACCGGCACGCCGGAAGGCGTCGGCGCGGTGGTCAAGGGCGACAAGTTGCACGGCCACGTCGACGGTCTGGTCGACCTGAACATCACGATCGCCTGATTTTCCCCTATGGGCGCCGCCCCGTTCGCCGGGGCGGCGCCGGCTGCGTATTGTCGTTTTGATATCGCGGAGATGATGCGACATCAAACTGTCATGAAGCCAAATTGCCGGGCGGCGTATAATAGCGGTTTGCCGGGCGATTTCCTGTCGGCAATTCTTGACGCGAGCCTCCTGTCTTTCCTGCGTGATCTTGCATGAGCGGCGTCGCGCGATATGTCAAACATCCGTTTTTACTGAAAGCTACAGAGCCTCTTCGCGAATGTATCCGCCGCAATCTTCTGTGCAGAATATTGTGTCGCATTGCATGATTCCACGCAGGGTTCGCCTGAGGACACTCTCCAAACATGCCTGAGCAATTGCCCGAAATCGCAACACCAGAAACGCCTGCCGTCCGCTTCGAGGACTTTGGCCTCTCCCCTGATATCCTGAAGGCGCTGACGGCGCAGGGCTATATCCATCCGACGCCGATCCAGGAGCAAGCGATTCCGATCGTGTTGCAGGGCCGCGACGTCATGGGCGCCGCGCAAACCGGCACTGGCAAGACCGCCGGCTTTTCATTGCCGATCATTCAGTTGCTGCTGGCCCACGCCAGCGCCAGCATGTCGCCGGCGCGCCATCCGGTGCGCGCGCTGATCCTGACACCGACCCGTGAACTGGCCGACCAGGTCGCCGACAACGTCAAAGCCTATTCCCGTTTCACACCACTGCGCTCCACCGTTGTCTTCGGTGGCGTCGACATGGCGCCGCAAACCGCAACCCTGCGCGCCGGCGTTGAAATCGTCATTGCCACGCCGGGCCGCCTGCTCGATCACGTCCAGCAAAAGACCGTGAACCTGTCGCAGACGCAGATCCTGGTCATGGACGAAGCTGATCGCATGCTCGACATGGGCTTCCTGCCGGACTTGCAGCGCATCATCAACCTGCTCCCGAAGCAACGCCAGAACCTGATGTTCTCGGCGACCTTCTCGCAAGAAATCAAGAAGCTGGCGTCCAGCTTCCTGAACAATCCGGTCACCATCGAAGTGGCGCGTAGCAATGCCACCGCCGAGCGCGTGACGCAGATCATTTACAAAGTCAACGAAGACGCCAAGGGCGACGCCGTTGCGCACATCATCCGCGAGCGCCAGCTCAAGCAGGTGATCGTGTTTTCGAACACCAAGATCGGCGCTTCCAAGCTGGCCCGCCAGCTTGAGAACGAGGGCGTCAAGGCCTCCGCGATTCACGGCGACAAAACCCAGGGCGAGCGCATGGCTGCGCTGGAAGCCTTCAAGCAAGGCCAGGTTGAAGTGCTGGTGGCGACGGATGTCGCCGCGCGCGGTCTCGACATCACCGACCTGCCGTGCGTGATCAATATCGACTTGCCGTACAACGCCGAAGACTACGTCCACCGTATCGGCCGCACCGGTCGTGCGGGTGCATCGGGCGATGCAATTTCCTTGTTCTCGGACAAGGATGAACGCCTGCTGGTCGATATTGAGAAATTGATCAAGATCAAGTTCGTGCGTTCCGAACTGACCGGCTTCGTGCCGCGGCAGCGCAGTGAACGCGGCGATCGCGGTGGTGAGCGTGGCGAGCGCTCTGAGCGCAGCGGCCGCGGCGAGCGTACTGAACGCGGCGATCGTGGTGAGCGGAGCAGCAGTGCAGCGGGTACAGGCAGCGGCAGCAGCGTCGAACGTGATGGCGAACGTTCCACCGTGCGCCGTGATACGCAATCCTACGGCCGCAGCGGCGGTGGCGGCGCGCGTCGCGAAAAGGTCGATCCGTGGTTCCTGAAGCCCTACGAACCGACTGCCGCACCGGCGCCGGTTGACGCTTCTGTCAATGCAGCCAAACCTGCAAGCAAGCCGTCGAAACACAAGGTGGCGGCACTATTGGGCGGCATGCCCAAGCGCTGATCAGAATTTCAGATCAGCCAGGCGACGCTGCCATGCCGGCAGCGCCTGCTCCCAGAATGCGGCGACTTCGGTCGCCGTTGTCACGTCCAGCCCCAGGAATGTGGCGGTCCGCTGCAGTTCCTCCAGCGGACGAGTCAGATCCAGCGCCTGGGCACCGTTCTGCTTCGACAATTTCTCCCCGTCGCTGTGCAGCACCAGCGGCACATGCAGATATGCCGGCGTCGGATAACCGAGCAGACGCTGCAGGTAAATCTGGCGCGCGGTTGAGTCGAGCAGATCGGCGCCGCGCACGATGTGCGTCACGCCCTGTTCAGCGTCATCCACCACCACCGCCAGCTGATACGCCCAGAAACCGTCGGCGCGTTTCAGTACGAAATCTCCCGCTTCCGTCGCCAGGTGCTGGCTCTGCCGGCCCAGCCAGCGATCCGTGAAGCTGATCTCTTCGCTTTCTTCATCCGTATCAGGCACGCGCAAACGCAGCGTGCGTGCCTGCTTGCCGGGCCCTAGCCCGTGGCGGCAGGTGCCGGGATAAATGGCGGCGCCGTCGGTCCCGGTGCCGAGGCTGGAATCGGCAATTTCCTTGCGTGTGCAGCCGCAGGGATAGACATGCCCGGCGAGTCGCGTGCAGGCGTCCAGATAGCGTTGCTTGCGTTCGCTTTGGACCAGCACCGGACCATCCCAGCGCATGCCCAGCGTATGCAGCGCGGTTTCAATTTCCTGTGCGGCGTCGGCGACGGTGCGCGTCTCGTCGATGTCTTCGATGCGCAGCAGCCAGCGTCCATCGTGGGCGCGTGCGTCGAGATAACTGGCCATGGCGGCGGCCAGCGAGCCGGCATGCAAAGGGCCGGAAGGGGAGGGGGCGAAGCGGCCGACGTAGTGTTCGATATTATTCATGATGGGGGGAGCCGCTCAGCAGCGCGCGCTGGACTTCGGGTTGCGACAGGTGCTGCAAGAACCATTTGAGCGATTTTCCCTGCTCGGCCTTGGGCCAGGCGATCAGGAAGTTTTCGTGCGGTTTGCTCATCTGGGTTTGCTTTTCGATCAGCGCACCGCTGGCCAGGTAAGGTGCGGCCCAGTAGCGCGGCAGATGGCCGCAACCGAGGCCGGCCAGCTGCGCCTGCAGTTTGGCCGAGACCGTCGGCACGGTCAGCGTTTCCTGTCCGGCCAGCAGACCCATGGTCAGGCCGGGATGGTTGCGGCTGCTGTCGCCGACGGCGACGGCGCGATGTTGGCGCACCAGCTCCGGCGTCAGCGGTTCCGGCGCATGGGCCAGCGGATGGCTCGGTGCTACCGCGAATACCCATTCGATGGTGCCCAGCTGGCGCGTCTGGAAGCGTCCGCTGGTGCGCACGATTTCAGGGCCGTCCAGCGTCGCGCCGATGACCAGGTCGGCGCGGCCGTCCAGCATGTCGTCCCAGGTGCCGGACAGCACGCCGGGCGTAAAGCGCAGACGCGTGCCGCCGGCTTCGCGGTCGAACGCGGCAACCAGCGGCAGCATGTTGGCAAACGGGATGATGCTGTTGAGGACAATGCGCAACTCGGTCTCGCGGCCGGTGGCGGTGCGTTTGACGCGTTGTTCGAGATCGTCGGCAGCGGCCAGCAGGTGGCGGCCTTCGGTCAGCAATTCACGCCCGGCCGGCGTCAGCTTGGCGCGATGGCCGCGCCGGTCGAACAGCAGTACGTCGAGGTCGTCTTCCAGTTTGCGCACGCTGTAGGTCAGTGCCGACGGCACGCGGTCGAGCGTCACCGCGGCGGCGGCAAAGCTGCCTTTGCGGTCGATCATGTCAAGGATCTGCAGGGATTCCAGCGTCAGGTTCATGCGCTTGTTTAAATTTTTTGAATGAGATATCTAAAATACGGTGCTTATTCTGCGGCACGTCATTGGATATAGTGTAAATCAGCACCAAAAAATTTGTATGAACTCAATGCAAGTACTGCACAAACGCTCTGCGGGGCGTTATGCTCGCCGATGCAGCAAGCGTTCGCTGGTTTTTCCATCGGTTTTTACTCACACAACAAGGAAATCAACATGAGCAAAGTCGCCATCGTTTACCACTCCGGCTACGGTCACACCAAGAAACAGGCTGAAGCCGTCCAGGCCGGCGCTGCAGCGGCCGCAGGCACCACCGTCGACCTGATCGCCATCAACGCCGAGGGCAACATCACCGACGCCGACTGGGCTACGCTGGATGCCGCCGACGCTATCATCTTCGGCTCGCCGACCTACATGGGTTCGGTGTCCTGGCAATTCAAGAAATTTGCCGACGCCACCTCCAAGCCATGGTTTACGCAAAAATGGAAAGACAAGATCGGCGCCGGCTTCACCAATTCGGCGACGATGAACGGCGACAAGTTGTCGACCCTGCACTACCTGTTCACGCTGGGCATGCAGCAGAGCATGATCTGGGTCGGTACCGGCCTGATGCCTTCCAATTCCAAGGCGGCCCAGCGCAATGACATCAACTTCGTCGGTTCTTTCTCCGGCCTGATGGCGCAAAGCCCATCGGACTCGTCGCCGGAAGAAGGTCCGCTGCCGGGCGATCTGGAAACCGCCAAACTGTTCGGCAAGCGCGTGGCGGAAACCACGGCGCAGTTCAAGAAGTAAGCAGTCCGTTTCAGGTTGCACCCGGCACACAAAAAAGCCCACCGTGAGGTGGGCTTTTTTGTGTGCCGGAGCCGGCTGAATCAGTCTGCGGAGGCAGTCGCTGCTTCTGCTGCGGTAGCGGCCTCCGGCGCGCAATGCGGACACGATTTACCCGGCACATAAGCCGGCGACAACTGCTCGCGCGGGGTCACCACGGCACGGCAGGCGAAACACTGCGCGGTCTGGGTTTCCTGCAATTGCGGATTGAGCGCGGTGCGGTAGTCAAAGACGAAGCAATCGCCCTCGTAATGCGCGCCGCCGACTTCTTCAAAGTATTTGAGGATGCCGCCTTCGAGCTGGTAGACGCTGTCGTAGCCGATGTTCTGCATGTGGATCGCAGCCTTTTCGCAGCGGATGCCGCCGGTGCAGAAGGTCACCACGGTCTTGTCGTTGAGCTCTTCCTTGTGGTCGGCGATGACTTGCGGAAACTCGGTAAACTTGCTGATGCGGTAATCGATGGTGTTCTCGAAGGTGCCGACGTCGACTTCAAAGGCGTTGCGCGTGTCGACCATGACCACCGGTTTGCCGTTGTCGTCGTGGCCCTGGTCCAGCCAGCGCTTGAGCGTCACGGCGTCGACGAAGGGCGCACGGCCTTCTTCCGGCTTGATCAGCGGATGCTTCATCGTGATGATCTCGGCCTTGAGCTTGACCAGCATGCGGTTGAACGGCTGGTGTTCGGAATAGCTTTCCTTGACCTGAATATCGGCAAAGCGCACATCGGCGCGCAGCCAGGTCAGGAAGGCGTCAATGTCGGGGCGCTTGCCGGCCAGGAACAGATTGATGCCTTCCGGGCTCAGGATGACGGTGCCGCGTAAGTGGTGTTTTTGACAAAATGCCAGGAACGCCGGGCGTTGCTCCACCGTGTCGCTGAAGGTGATGAACTTGTAGGCGGCGATGTTGACGTACGAATTCTCGCGTTCTTGCGTCTGCTGAGAATGTTGCGGTTGCCGGATTTCTTGCATTTCTTGCATGATGGTATTGCCTAAGTCTTTGAATTGATAGCATTATAAACGCCCCGGGCCGGTTCTGCGATGGCCGCCGGACGCAATCTGCGCGCGCCATGATGCAGATCAAACAAGCCGGCGGCGGAATCGAGGGGGAAATGACGGGCGTCGACAAGTCCCTCAAAACGCAAATTCGGGGGAGTCCCCTGTCATGGCACGGTAAAATAGCGGGCTATGACTACACCGCAATTCGTACATCTTCGACTCCATTCCGAGTACTCCATCGTCGACGGCCTGGTCCGCATCGACGATGTCGTCAAGGCGGCCGCCAAGGATGGCCAGGCCGCGCTGGCGATCACCGATCTGGCCAACCTGTTCGGCATGGTCAAGTTCTACAAGGGCGCGCGCGGCAAGGGCGTCAAGCCGATCGCCGGCTGCGACGTCTGGATCAGCAACGACGACGACCGCGACAAGCCTTCGCGCCTGCTGCTGCTGGTCAAGGACCATCACGGCTACCTGCAACTGTGCGACCTGCTCAGCCGTGCCTGGCTCACCAACCTGCATCGCGGCCGCGCCGAACTGCGCCCCGAGTGGCTGGAACAATTGCGCCACGATGAAGGCGGCAACGGCCTGATCGCGTTGTCGGGCGCGCATTTCGGCGAGGTCGGCATCGCCATCGAGAACGGCAACGTGGCGGCAGCCGAGCGTGCCGCCCAGCGTTGGAGCGAGGTTTTTCCTGGCGCGTTCTACGTCGAAATCCAGCGCGCCAACCAGCCCAACATGGAAGTCCAGGTGCGCCAGTCGGTCGCCCTGGCGGCGCGCCTCGGCTTGCCGGTGGTGGCCACCCATCCCATCCAGTTCCTGTCGCAGGACGAATTCGTCGCCCACGAAGCGCGCACCTGCATCGCCGAAGGCGAGATCCTGGCCAACGCGCGCCGTGTGCGCCGCTTCAACGAACAGCAGAATTTCAAGACCCAGGCCGAAATGGCGGAGTTGTTCGCCGACCTGCCGGGCGCAGTGCTGAACACGATTGAAATCGCCAAGCGCTGCAACCTCATGCTGACGCTGGGCAAGCCCCAGCTGCCGAACTTCCCGACGCCGGACGGCATGACCATCGACGATTTCCTGGTGGCCGAAACCAAGGTCGGCCTGGAAGCGCGCCTCAAGCATCTGTATCCCGATGAAGCCCGTCGCGAAAAGGAGCGTCCTCGTTACGAGGCGCGCCTGAAGTTCGAAAACGACACCATCATCAAGATGAAATTCCCGGGTTACTTCCTGATCGTGGCCGACTTCATCCAGTGGGCCAAGAACAACGGCGTGCCGGTCGGCCCGGGCCGGGGTTCAGGCGCCGGTTCGCTGGTGGCGTATGCGCTGTCGATTACCGATCTGGATCCGCTCGAGTACAACCTGCTGTTCGAACGCTTCCTCAATCCTGAACGGGTATCGATGCCCGACTTCGACATCGACTTTTGCCAGGAAGGGCGCGATCGCGTCATCCAGTACGTCAAGGATCGCTACGGCAAGGAGGCGGTCTCGCAGATCGCCACCTTCGGCACCATGGCGGCCAAGGGCGCGGTGCGCGACGTCGGCCGCGTGCTCGACCTCGGCTACAACTTCTGCGACGGCATCTCCAAGCTGATCCCGTTCAAGCCGGGCAAGCTGGTCACGCTGGCCGACGCCATCGAAGAAGAACCGTTGCTCAAGGAGCGGCTGGAAAACGAAGAAGAAGTGAAGCAGCTGATGGGCTTGGCCCAGCAGGTTGAAGGCATCGCCCGCAACATCGGCATGCACGCCGGCGGCGTGCTCATCGCGCCGGGCAAGCTGACCGATTTCTGTCCCCTGTACACGCAGGGCGGCGACGCCGGCGTGGTGTCGCAGTACGACAAGGACGATGTCGAAGCCGTCGGCCTGGTGAAGTTCGACTTCTTGGGCCTGACCACGCTGACGATCCTCGATCGCGCGGTACGCTACATCAAGCAGCTCGATCCGGACATGGCCGATTTCGATCTGGCTCGCTTGCCGCTGACTGACCGCGCCTCCTACGACCTGCTGACCAAGGCCAAGACCGTCGCCGTGTTCCAGCTGGAAAGCCGCGGCATGCAAGGCATGCTGAAAGACGCGCGGCCCGACCGCTTCGAAGACATCATTGCGCTGGTGGCGCTGTACCGTCCGGGTCCGATGGACCTGATCCCGGACTTCTGCAAACGCAAGCACGGCGAAAAATTCGACTATCCCGATCCCCGCACCGAAGGCATCCTGTCCGAAACCTACGGCATCATGGTGTATCAGGAGCAGGTGATGCAGATGGCGCAGGTCGTGGGCGGCTACTCGCTCGGCGGCGCCGACTTGCTGCGTCGCGCGATGGGCAAGAAGAAGGCTGAAGAGATGGCCGAGCATCGCAACATCTTCCGCGAAGGCGCCGCCAAGGACGGTTTGTCGCAGGAGAAGGCCGACGAAATCTTCGACTTGATGGAAAAGTTCGCCGGCTACGGCTTCAACAAGTCGCACGCCGCCGCTTACGCATTGCTGTCGTACCACACCGCCTATCTCAAGGCGCATCACCCCGCCGCGTTCATGGCCGCCAACTTGTCGCTGGCCATGGACGACACCGAAAAGATCAAGATCCTGGTCGAAGACTCGCTCGACGTCTGCGGCCTGAGCCTGCTGCCGCCCGACATCAATCTGTCCGACTACCGCTTCATCCCGGTCGGCGAGCCGGGCAAGAAGGCCGTGCACATCCGATACGGCCTGGGCGCCGTCAAGGGTTCCGGCCAGAGCGCGATCGAAGCCATCATTGCAGCGCGCCAGGACGGTCCGTTCAAGGACTTGTTCGACTTCGCCAAGCGCGTCGACAAGAAACAGATCAACCGCCGCACGGTCGATTCGCTGATCCGCGCCGGCGCCTTCGATTGCTTCGGCGTCGACCGCGCAGTGTTGCAGGCCTCGGTCGGCCTGGCCTGGGAAAATGCCGAGCAGATGGAAGCATCGGCCAACCAGGTCAGCCTGTTCGGCGGCGACGACAGCGACCTCGAGACGCCGTTGGAGTATGTGCAGGTGCGTGCATGGAGCGACAAGCAGCGCCTTACCGAAGAAAAGACCGCCCTCGGCTTCTATCTGTCCGGCCATCTGTTCGACGCCTACGAAAAGGAAGTACGCCAGTTCGTGCGCACCAAGATTTCCAGCCTGGAGCCGTCGCGCGATCCGCGTTCGATGGCCGGCATCATCACCGGCATCCGCGTGCAAATGACTCAGCGCGGCAAGCTGCTGATCGTCTCGCTGGACGACGGCAGCGGCACGGTCGACGTCACGGTCTACGGCGAACTTGCCGAACCGAACAAGGCCTTCTTCAAGGAAGACGAACTGTTGATCGTGCAGGGCAAGGTGTCGGAAGACCGCTTCAACGGCGGCCTGCGCATCTCGGCGGAGAAAGTCATGGACATCGGCGCCGCCCGCATCCAGTACGGCCAGCGCGTGGTGGTGTCGCTCAACAAGGGCGTGGATCCGGCGCACCTGCGCGACGCACTGTCATCCTATCGTCAGCCGCAGGGCTTACCATTCGTGATGAAATACGTGCAGTCGGGAGTCGGCTGCGAAGTCATGCTTGGGGATGCATGGCGTGTGGTGCCGAGCGATGGCCTGCAGGTGTCGCTGCGCGAGTCGTTCGGGCAGGAAGCGGTCGTTGTTGAATACTGATTGGCACGCTGAGTCGCGCGTGAATAATGACAAGACGGAAATGAAACAAATGCTTCAACGACGTGTGCTGCCGATCCAGTGGCTCGTGACTATTCTTCTGCTCCTGTTCCCGGTTGTTGCATCTACCGTGCACGATGCCGGCAATGCCATTCTCTATCTGTTGCTGCTCACGTCTTTGCTGGCGCTCGCCCTGCGCGCGTCGCCCGATGGCATCCGCTTCGGCGAACTGTTCCGGCAGTACTGGCCATTGCACCTGGCGATGGCCTCGGTTTGTCTGGCGGTGCTGCTCAACCAGGTCTGGAGTGGTAACTTCGCCTTCAAGTTCTACGATCGCGGCTTGCGGCTTGCAGTGTTCCCGTTGATATTCTGGGTGCTGTTCTTTGTGCCGCTGCGTCACATCAAGCTGCTGCAATGGAGTTTTTTCGTGGCTGCGATTGTTGCAGCCGTCAAGGCGTACTTTGTCACCCGAGGATGGGAGATTCGCGAAGGGAACATTGGCTTCCTGTCGATCATCGCCTATTCTGACATCGCATTCTTGGCTGGTGTGCTTTGTCTCACCTGTCGCGGGTGGAGTACCTCGAAAAGCAATTGGATTTTGCTGCTGCGGGTGTTTGCCTGCGTTGCCGGCGCGTTTACCAGCATCCTGACGGCGACGCGCGGCAGCTGGCTGGCTGTTCCGCTGTGGTTGATTTTCTTTTTCGTTTTCTCGGATATCAGGCCGCGCCAGAAATGGCTTTGGTCAGGAGCCTTGGTCACTGCAGTGGTCCTGGTGTTCTCCCTGAACCAGGGAGCGCGCGATCGGGTGCGCAGCGTGCAATCCGATCTGGCCAGCTATTCGCAGGGAGAAGGGCGCAGCACCTCGACCGGCATTCGCCTGCAGCTGTGGAGCGCAGCCTTGCGCCTGATTGAACGCGAACCGGTATTCGGCATCGGTCGCGAAAATTACGAGCCCAGCATCAGGCAGATGTACGAGCGCAATGAGGTCACCAAGGACCTGACGTCGCTGGCGCATTCGCATAACGAGATCCTGTTCAATACCGTCATTTCAGGATCGTTCGGCTTGCTCGCGCTGCTTGCCGTGTATATCGTTCCCGGATATTACTTCGCGCGCGAGTTGCGGAACGAATCGGAAGACGTCCGGACTGCGGCCCGGTCAGGGTGTATTCTTGTGCTCGGTTTTTTTGCGTTCGGCTTGACCGACCTGATGTTTTTTTGGCCGATGCTGGGTGGTTACTACATCATCACTGCCGGGGTATTCCTCGCGGCCATCGTCAAGGCCAAGCGCGCGCAGGACCTGCCTTCTCCGGTGCGCTAGCCTTGTCGGCGGTCATTCAGCCGCCTTCTCTTGCCGCCACGTCTTCACGATGCCGTAGACCGTATCGGGCGTGATCCGGCGCATGCAATCACAAGTCGGCTCCTGGATCCTGCGGCAATCGGGACAGCTCTCGTCCACCGCAAGATTTTGCGACCTGGCGCCGATCGCGGCCCAGCGTCCCGGATGCATCGGACGCGTCGGCGGGAACAGCCCCAGCGTGCGCTGGCCGATCGCGGCCGACAAGTGCAGCGGACCGGTGCCGCTGGCAATGAGGCCGTCCGCCTGCTTGATGAACACCGCCAGCTGCGCCAGCGTCATCGTGCCGCAGACATTGGTGACGTTCGGCAAACGCAGCAATTCCGCCGCATTCTCTTCCAGCCATTGCCCTTCCTTGTCGCTGCCGGTCAGCCACAGATGGACGCCGGGATCGGCAGCCAGCTTTTGCGCCAGCGACTGGTAATGTTCGATCGGCCATTCGCGGCCGTGACCGTTGGATTTGGTATGCAGGATCAGATTGAACGCATACGGCTGCAACGTCTGTGCAATGCCGGCGTCGTTCGGGATGTCGAAATGATAAAGCGCCGGCAATTCGGAACGATCCGGAATGGTGTAGTCGCCGTACGGACGCAGGAAGCAGAAATTGATCTGTGCTTCGTGATCTTCGGACAGGCCCTTGCTGAAGCGCACGCGGCGGTTGCAGTAGAAAAGCAGATACAGTTTTTGCCGGGCGTTGCCGATGCGATGCCGGATCCCGGCACGAAATGCGGCGACTGCCAGCTTCTGGTCCGGTTGCGCCAGTATCACCGTGTCGATATCCGATTTCTTCAGGAAATCCGTCACCGAGTCGGCGATGCTCTCCACTTCAATGACTTCGTCCACGTCGGTGCAATAGCGCACGACGGGCGCTGCGTAAGCGCGGCACAGGAAACTGATTTTCGCCTTGGGATTCAGTTGCCGCAGCCTCGCCACCATGGGCAGGGTCAGCACGACATCGCCGATATTGTCGGTCCGGCAGATCAGGATATGAGAGCTTTGTATTGGCATTTCTCTACTGCGAATTCGTTGGGGTGAACGGAGACTGATTGTGCTGATTATTTAGCCGCGCGCTTGCGCAGATACCGGATATACCACTTCAGGCTTTCCAGCGGCCGTCCCTGGCGGTACATGAAGCGCGAATGCATGCGCATCTCTTTGGTGTTCTTCGGTTCCGGGTCGAGCGGCATGTCGGCCCATGGCGTCAGCGACAGGTATTTGCGGAACAGGTGACGCGCATCGTGGCCGCTCCAGTCGGTCCAGGGTTTGACGGCCCCGGCGAAATGGACGAACACCGCCTTGCCGACCGGGCGCAACGCGAACTTGTTGACGTTGAGGTCGTGGATCAGGTCGTACAGGTAATTCCAGCGCGGCGAGATGTAGCGGGCGCGGCCGTTGAGCACGATGTTGAGCGCATCCTGGTCGTTGAAGCGCATGTCGGTCTTGCTGTCGAGCAGTGCATCCAGCGTTTGCTGGGTGATGTCCTCGCTGATCCACTTGTCGATGTTGATGAAGATCACGCCGCCGTTGAAGTATTCGTTGTGCTTTAGCTTCAGTGCTGCGACACGGCGCTGCAGCGTGACGGGCGCGTCCGGTACCACCACGGCGATGTCGCCGCTGATGTCCATGTCGACCATTTCGTCGAGCTTGTTGACGCAGAGGATGTCGGCGTCGAGATACAGCACGCGGTCGGTCTGGCCTTTCAGTACTGTCGGGATCACCAGTCGCGTGAAGATCGACAGAGAGTAATGCGAGTGGCCGATGAAATGCGAAAACTGCGTAAATGAACTCAGGTCGAGCAGATGTAATTGGGTGCTGACCGGATACATCGCTTCCAGCTGTTTGAGGCGGCGCTGGTGGTCAGCGGAAACCTCGAACGCCAGCACATGGAAGGTGAAATGCTGGCCCGGATTGTTGTCGATGATGGAAGAAATGGTGCCGCCCATCGCACGAAAATAATTATTGTCGACGCAGAACGCGATGTGGAAGGACGGCTTGCCGTTGCTGCCCACAGGTGCGGTTTGCTGGTTTTCTGGTTGATTCGCGATCTGGTTCACGGGCTGATTCATTGGATGGCTTTCAATACTTGTTCAACGGTGACGGCCTTGACCCAGTCGCGGCGGTTGGGGGCGGTGATGACGGTGCTGTTGGCGCGATCGATCGGCACCCATTCAGGATTCTTTTGGCGCATGAGCGCAATCACCGGTACGTGCACGGCGTTGGCCAGGTGCATGACGGCGGTTTCCACCGAAATGATCAGGTCGCAGCGTTCAAGTATGGCCGGCAGTTGGAAGAAATTCTCTTCGGCGCTGAACAGTTCGGTGCGCTCCAGCTGGTAGCTGTTGATCACGGAGCGCGCGTGCGCCAGCTCTTGCGGCACGGCGTTGACGATGAAGCTGCTGTCGCGCCAGGCGTCCAGCTTCTTCATCGCGATGATCAGTTCGGCGACATGCTCCAACGGCCAACAGCGTTTTTTGGTCTTGGCGTAGGGATTGATGAACACCAGCTTGCCGGTATTGCCATCCGCCGGTTTGAAAGCCCAGGCCGCCAGTTTGTCTTGCGCGTAGTCGCGCCACTGCTGCGGGATGTTAACGAAGGGGAAGCGCTCGGCCGCACCGACTTCCAGGCCGCTGAGCTGGTTGAACCAATGCGCATAAACATCGCTGATGTGTTGCGAATTGGTGCGGTCGACAGTGTACGGCGGGATCGATGCATTCAGCTTCCGATAGGCCAGCTGATGGTGCGGCTGGTAGAACTTGACGCGCTTCTTCATGCCGATCACCAGCCCGTCCGGGCTGATGCTGCGGGCCAGGCCGGCGTACAGGTGCGGCCGCAGCGTCGCCAGCGACACCACGATGGGATAGTGCTCGCGCTGGGCTTCTTCGATCGATTCCTGATACAGCGCCGGGCTGTACGTGCGGGTGTAGATCTTGTCGAAGAACGGGCAAGCGGCGACCCAGTCGTAGAGCGAATATTTTTCCAGATGCTTCCATTGCGCCGGATCGCTGGTGCGACGCACTTCATCGACCCACAGATGGACTTTCAGGTGCGGGTTGGCGCGTGCGAACGCCTGGAAGAAATTCTGCAGATAAGTGAAGTCGCCCAGCGCCAGGTGGGCGATGAACAGGATCTTGTCCGACTTCTTCAGCAGCGCTGGCGGGATCAGTGTCTGGGGCATGGTTGACGTTTGTTGTTTTCTCGGCGGAGTCAATCGGCTTGTTGAGAGAATTGCAGGCGGTAGAGATTGGCGTAGACGCTCTCATTGGCCAGCAATTGCTGATGGCTGCCGACTTCGACGATCTGGCCGTGCGACAGCACCACGATGCGGTCGGCGCGTTCGATGGTCGACAGGCGGTGGGCGATGACAAAGGTGGTGCGGCCTTCCATCAACTGGTCCAATGCAGCCTGCACGGCGCGTTCGGACTCGGTGTCGAGCGCGGAGGTGGCTTCGTCGAGGATCAGGATCGGCGCGTCCTTGTAGATCGCGCGCGCGATTGCCACACGTTGGCGCTGGCCGCCCGAGAGGCGCGAACCGTTGTCGCCGATGCGGGTTGCCAGTCCTTCCGGCATCCCTTCGACGACATCGGTCAGATGCGCCGCCACCACTGCCGCCTGCACGCGTTGCGGATCGGGTTGGGCGTCGCCGTACGAGATATTGGCGGCAAGGGTATCGTCAAACAGTACGGTGTTCTGGCTGACCATGGCGATCTGATTGCGCAGGCTGATCAGCGAAATCGACTCGATCGGCTTGCCGTCGAGCAGGATCTGGCCGCCGGTGGCGGAATAGAAGCCGGGGATCAGGCTCACCAGCGTCGACTTGCCGCCGCCGGACATGCCGACGAAAGCGATGGTCTCGCCTGGCTGCACGTTGAGGTTGATCTTTTGCAGCGCCAGTTGGGTATGGCCGGGATACGAGAATTCGACGTCGATCAGGTCGAGCTTGCCGGTGCTGCGCGCGTTCAGCGTTTCGCCACCGGTGCGCTCGGTCGGCTTGTCGATCAGGATATAGACCTCTTCGGCCGCCGCCATGCCGCGTTGCAGCGGACCGTTAATTTCAGCCAATTGCTTGAGCGGCGCCAGCAGCATCAGCATCGCGGTGAGGAAGGAAACGAAGCCGCCGACGGTGATCTGGCCGTTGCCGGATTGGATCAGCGCCATCACGATCACGATTGCCACCGCGCAGGCGGTCATCAGCTGCGTGATCGGTACTGTGGCCGAGAACGCCGTGGTCATGCGCATGGTGTAGCGGCGCAGATTTTCGGCGCGCTCGTGGAAGCGGCCCTTCTCATATTCATGGCCGCCGAACACCTTGATGACTTGCTGGGCGCGGGTGGTTTCTTCGATGACCTGGGTCAGTTCGGCGTTGACCGCGAGCGAATCGCGGTTGAGTTTCTTGAGGCGCTTGCCGGTGGTGCGCACGACGATGGTCACCAGCGGCAGCAGCACCAGCGTGACGATGGTCAGCACCCAGTTCAGGTACAGCAGCCATGCCAGCAGGCCCAGAACCGTCAGCGCCGAGCGCACGATGGAGGTGAACACCTTGGTTACCATGTCGATGATCTGCTGCACTTCGAACATCATCGAGTTGATCACTTTGCCGACCGTGTTGGTGGCATAGAAGTTGATCGGCAGATCCAGCATGCGCGCAAACATCTGGCGCCGCAGTTCATTGAGGATGCGCGTCGACACCCACGTCATCATGTACGAGCTTGTGAACGTCGCGATGCCGCGGATGAAGAAGATGCCGATCACCGCCACCGGCACCAGCCACAGCGAGAACGCCGGTTTGCCGACGAATCCCTTGTCCAGCAACACCTGGAAGATGTATGGCACCACCGGTTCGGTGGCCGCCGTGACGATCATGGCCAGGAACGCGATGGCGAGGCGTCTCTTGTAGGGCCAGTGCAAGGCGGCGAGCCTCTTCATGTTGTGCGACAAAAGCATGTTGTTCCTTACTGATTGCTGCAGATGAAAATACGATGGCGATCACGCCACAGCCAGCCGTTTACGGGACTCAGAGAATGACCGTCAAGAGAAGGGAGGTCATGAGCTCGTTGCCTGGTCGACTGTTGCCTCTGGCTGGCCTGATTTCACCCGTATGGACCTGTTCAGGCCGCAAACCGGAGAAACCGCACATTGTAATGCAACGGCAGGCCGAATTGACCGGCGGGGCATGTAAAGCGGGGAGGGGAGGGGTGTTGCATTAAAGGCAATTATTTGCCTTGAGGTGGCGTTTCAACCCGTGATGGACTGATCCTGCGCCAACCATCGTTCTATCTCGCTGCCCAGCGTCAGCAGCGCCAGGTCGGCGCCGCGGCGCGCCACCAGTTGCACGGCCAGCGGCAGTCCTGCGGAAAAGCCGCAAGGCAGGCTCAGGCAGGGTGTGCCCAGCATGCTCCAGGGGCGATTGAACAGCGAGTTGCCGGTGCCGTCGGCGGCCGGCGGCGCAACGCCGGGGGCGCTGAAGCTGAGCAGGGCGTCGAAACCGCCGTTTGTCATGGCGGCGTCAAAAATGATGCGATGCCGTTCAACGAATTCAAGGGCTTCACGATAGCGCTCCGCCGGCACGGCGCGACCGGTCTCGATCAGGCGTTGCGTGGGCGTGGCCAGCCGTTCGCGGTGCAGGCGGTATTCAGGTTCAAGCGAGTGCGCGCCTTCGACCGCCATGATCAGGCTGTTGCATTCACCCAGCGCGGCCACATCGGCGGGCGCAATGTCGGGCATGGCAAACAGCATGCCGTACTGCTCCAGCACATGCCGTACCTGTCCCAGTGCGGCGACGGCAGCGGATGACGCCGCAGCGGCATGGGGGCCGGGAAACCAGGCGATGCGGATCGGCGTGCCGACCGACGAAGGCGCTGCGCCGTCGGCCAGCACGTCGAACGCCAGCGCAATATCGGCGACGCTGCGCGCGTGCAATCCCACGGTGTCGCTGGACGGCGCCAGCGCTTTCATGCCGCTGCTGTCGATCAGCCCGTGCGTGGGTTTGAACCCGACCACCCCGCAAAACGCCGCAGGACGGATGGTGGAGCCGCCGGTTTGCGAGCTGATGGCAAGGCCGGCCATGCCGGCCGCAACGGCCGCCGCCGAGCCGCTCGACGATCCTCCCGGCGTATGCGCCGTGTCATGCGGATTGCGCGTCGGTCCGGGCGCGGCATAAGCGAATTCGGTGGTGACGGTCTTGCCGAGAATGATTGCGCCGGCCCGGCGCAGGCGCGTCACCAGCGCGGCGTCGCGCGCCGGACGATGATCGCGGTAGAGCGCCGCGCCATAGGCGGTCGGCATGTCGGCGGTGTCGATGATGTCCTTGAGGCCGACGATCACGCCCGATAAAGAGCCGCGCGCGCCGTCATGGTCTTGTTTGCGTGCTGCCGCGAGCGCGCCCTCGGCGTCGAGCCAGCTCCAGGCATGGATATCCGGCTCGCGCTGCGCGATGCGTTCAAGCGTGGCGGCGACGATCTGCTCAACGCTGCAGGCGCCCGCCAGCACGCGCGCGTGCAGTTCGGACGCACTGCAATTCCAGAGCGGCAGGGTCATGGTTGTGGCGGATGAACGGCTTTCCAGTGTGCGGCGATGTCGGCGCGACGGCAGACCCAGACATCCTTGTGCGCGGCGACGTAGTCGAGGAAACGCGCCAAGCCGACGGCCCGGCCCGGATGGCCGATCAGGCGCAGGTGCAGGCCGACCGACATCATCTTCGGCGCAGTCGCGCCTTCTTGGTAAAGCATGTCGAAGCTGTCGCGCAGGAACTCGAAAAAGTCGTTGGCCGTGGTCATCGAGCCGCGGCTGAATTTGCCGTCGTTGTTGGCCAGGCTGTAGGGGATCACCAGATGGTCGCGCTGCTGCACGCGCACCCAGTACGGCAACTCGTCGTTGTAGGCGTCGGCGTCGTACAGGAAACCGCCGTGTTCGGCCAGCAGCCGGCGCGTGTCGAGCGTCGGCGCATAGCGGCAATACCAGCCCAGCGGCGGCGTGCCGATGCTGCGCGTAATGGAGTCGTAAGCGGCGCGGATTTCTTCGGCTTCCTGTGCGGGCGTGAATTGCTGGGCGCGCACCCAGCGTCGGCCATGGCTGCAGACGTCGTAACCGGCTGTGCGGATCGCGCGCGCCACCGCCGGATTGCGTTCCAGCGCCAGCGCCGTGGCGAACACCGTGGCCGGCATGGCGCGCGCCTGCAGCAGGCGCAGCACGCGCCAGATGCCGACGCGGCTGCCGTATTCGTACATCGATTCGGCCGCCAGGTCGCGTCCCTCGAAGCCGCCCGAGCCACCTTCGATCAGGCCGGTTTCGGTGACGCCGTCGCCATCGTCGAAGGACATTTCCGAACCTTCTTCGTAATTGATGACGATGTTCAGCGCCAGCCTGGCGTTGCCGGGCCAGCGCGCGTGCGGCGGATGTTCGCCGTAGCCGACGAAGTCGCGCGCCAGATGGGAGTGCTGATCGGAACCTGCGTCAGACATGATGATCTCCTTGCGGGGTCGCAGTGACAATATCGGCGATGGTGACCTCGACCGGTTGTTCCAGATGCGCGATCACGGTGTCGTCGCCGCGGCCCGTGTGGCCCATCATCACGACCACTTCGTTGGGGCAGTCCACCGAGGTAAAAGTATAGTGCCACACGTTGGGCCGGTAGCTCACGCCCTGGCCGCCCTGCGTCAGGAAGGCGCGCAGGGCGCCCAGGTCGGGCCGGCCGTCGGCGCCGCCGGGCGCCACCACCACCAGGCAACGGCCCGCTTGCATCGGCACGAAGGTCTGCGCCGAATACGGATGGCTTTCCATCATGTCCACCAGCACCACCGGATCGGTCACCTGCGGCAGTCGATTGACCCACAGTTGCGGCCGGTTGTCGCCGGCGAATTGCAGGCTGAAATCTTGCCGGCGCAGGTCGCTCTTGTTCTCCAGCAGTTCGCCGAAAGCGGCGAAGCGTTCCGCGCTGATCGGTTCAGCGGCCAGTTGTCTGTGCATGCAGTTTTCCATCATTGGTATTGGTGTTGTCGGTTGAAGCGTCCGCGGCGGAGATACGGCTCGAACGGTACAGCTTGGTGGTGCGGAATATCAGCATCAGCACGATGCCGCAGGCCATGAAGCCGAAGAAGATATAGCCGGTGGCGGCGAAGCTGCCCGTGGTCTGGCGGCTCCAGCCCAGGAGGCTCGGTGCAATCACGCCGGACAGGTTGGCCAGCGAATTGATGAAGGCCACCGCCGCCGCTGCGGTGGCGCCGGTCAGCAGCGAGGTTGGCAGGCTCCACAGCACCACGTTGGAAGCGTACACGCCCATGGCCGCAATGATCAGTCCGCACATCGCTGCGGCGTGTACATCCAGCATGCGCGACAGCACCAGGAAGCCGATCGCGGCCAGCGCGAACGAACCGATCAGATGCCATACGCGTTCACGCTTGGCGTCCGAATGGCGGCCCCAGAACACCATCGCCAGCGCGCCGAACAGGTAAGGCACGGCGCTCAGGTAACCGACCACGCTGTCGGTGTAGCCGAAGCTCTTGATGATCTGCGGCAGGAAGAAGGCGATGCCGGTGGTGCCGAACACGATGCAGAACAGCGTCCCGGCGAGCAGCAGCACCGCCGGATTGGTGAACGCCGCCGACAGTTTGTAATGGCCGCCGGCGTCCAGCGCCTGGCGTTCACGCGTCATGATCAGTTCCAGTCGTTGCTTTTCGTCGGCGCTGAGCCATGTCACTTCGGACGGGCGATCGGCCAGCATGCGCAGACAGGCCAGGCCCAGCAGCAGGGCGGGGACGGCTTCGATGATGAACATCCATTGCCAGCCGCGCAGTCCGGCCACGCCGTTCATGCCGTCCAGGATGATGCCCGAGATCGGGCTGCCGATCAGGCCGGACAGCGGAATCGCCACCATGAAGATGCCGGTGACGCGGGCCCGGTAGCTGGTCGGGAACCAGCGGCCGATGTACACCATGATGCCGGGGAAGAAGCCGGCTTCCGAGGCGCCCAGCAGGAAGCGCAGCACGTAGAAACTCTTTTCGCCGCTGACGAAGGCCATGCACAGCGACACGATGCCCCAGGTGATCATGATGCGGGCGATCCAGACGCGCGCGCCGACCTTGGCAAGGATCAGATTGCTCGGCACTTCAAAGAAGAAATAACCGATGAAGAACATGCTGGCGCCGAAGCCGTAAGCGATGCTGGACAGGCCGAGGTCGGCGTTCATCTGCAGCGAGGCGAAGGAAATGTTGACGCGGTCGAGAAAGGCGATGAAGTACAGCAGCATGAGGAAGGGAATGATCTTCCACATCAGTTTTTTCATCAGGACAGCATCGTGGTGGCTGTCTTCGTGTGTGGTTGCCGGATGCATGGCGCTCCCCTTTGGATTGGCGATGGATGACGAAGTGACGATCGATGACATTGACGACATGTCGGCGATGGCCATCGCCGGCAGGCAAAGCGGAGCAGCTGCGGTGTATTCGGCTTGATTACGGATCCACTGCGGATTGATTTGTGATCGTTCCGGGACCAATTTTAGGGGCATGGATATAATAGTCAACTATTAATATTTATCCACTTTCTATTAGGTTTGGTTATTATGAATTTGCGCCTGTTGAGCATCTTCCGCGCCGTCATGGCCAGCCAGAGCACCGTCGGCGCCGCGCGCACCCTGGGCATTTCGCAGCCGGCGGTCAGCAACGCCATCCGCCAGCTGGAAGAAGAACTCGGCTTCGAATTGTTCAACCGCGTCGGTAACCGCCTGGTCGCGCGCGAAGAGGCCAAGGTGCTGCTGACCGAGTCGGATGCGATGTTCCTGTTTTCGCGCAAGCTTGACGACGTCGCCGAAGATCTCAAGGAGAATCGTGTCGGCCGCATCCGCGTGACGGCCACGCCGCAGCTCGGCCACACTGTGCTGCCCGGCGCGATCCAGCGCTTCCTGGTCGAGCGGCCCAAGGTCAAGGTCTTGTGCGACGTCATCGATTCGCACAAGGTGATCGAGAGCGTCGACGCCCAGGCCGCCGATTTCGGCCTGGCGATCGCGCTCGAGCCTGAGCTCAGCGACAGCCTCAAGATGGTGCTGATGACCGACATCGAAATGGTCTGCGTGCTGCCCGCCGGCCACGCGCTGGCGGGCAAGGCGACCATCTCGCCGGAAGACCTGCGTGCGCATCCGCTGATCGCACTGGAAAGCTCGGCGCGCCTGAGTCCGATGGTGCGCGCGGCCTTCAGCCACGCGGGCGTGCCGCACCGCGCGGCGGTCGAAGTACGCTATTCGGAAACCGCCTGCCTGCTGGTGCGCGCCGGTGCCGGCGTGACGGTGGTGGACTGGTTCTCCGCCAGCACCTTGCGCCACGATCCGGCGGTGGTCATCGTGCCGTTCCGGCCGCAGATCATGGTCAACGTCTGGGCCATCTTTCCCAAGGCGCGTCCGCCGTCGCGGCTGGCGTATGCCTTGCTGGAAGAAATCAAGGACGGCATCAATGCATTGATGGAGCGCTGAGTTTCAACGCGCTGTTTTTCTTCCGTCCTTTCTTCCTCTCTTTTCTTTCCTCTGTAGTACTCCTCCTGCGCACTTCCGTGGCGCTGCTCTTCTGCGCGTCCGGCGGCTGTCGTTTCGTCCTTTTGGCGTCATGTTTCATGCAAAAAGAAAATTAAAATTGTTCATTGTATGAATAAAATATTTGCACTATAGTAAACACGGCATCACACAAAACAATGCAGGCAAGACAATAAAACAGGAGACGAGAGACATGGATACACAGATGCAAACGGCGGTACAGCCGCGCCGGTGGCGGCAAGCTCGCCGCTGGACGACGGGATTGAAGCGCACCGGACTGGCCGCGTTGCTGGCGTGCGCCTTCGCCGGCGCCCATGCGGCGCCCGGTGTTTTTTCCGGCGACGTGGTGAAGATCGGCATCCTCAACGATCAGTCGGGTTTGTACGCCGACCTGGCCGGATTGGGCTCGGTCGAGGCGGCCAAGATGGCCATCGAGGAAATGGGCGGCACGGTCGCCGGCAAAAAGATCGAGCTGGTGTCGGGCAACCACCAGAACAAGGCCGACGTCGGCGCGGTGATCGCGCGCGGCTGGTTCGACAAGGATGGCGTCGACATGATCGCCGACTTCTCGAATTCGTCGGTGGCGTTCTCGGTGCAGGGGCTGGCCGCCGAGCGCGGCAAGATCGCCATGATCGCGGCGGCGTCGTCCGATTTCACCGGCAAGTCGTGCACCGCGACCTCGGCGCAATGGGTCTACAACAGTTACACCAACGGCTACGGCCTGGCCAAGGTACTGACCGAGCAAGGCTACAACACCTGGTTCCTGCTAACGGTCGATTATGCGTTCGGCCATGCCTTCGCGAGCGACATGAAGGCGGCGATCAAGGCCGCCGGCGGCACCGTGGTCGGCGAGGCGCGCCATCCGCTCAATGCCTCCGACATGAGCTCCTTCCTGCTGCAGGCGCAGGCCTCCAAAGCCAAGATCATCGGCCTGGCCAGCGCCGGCGCCGACATGACGACGGCAATCAAGCAGGCCGGCGAGTTCGGGGTCACGACCAACCAGGCGCTGGCGGCGCCGGCGGTGTTCCTGACCGATATCCACGGCATGGGTCTCAAGGCGGCGCAGGGTTTGCGTTTCATCACGGCGTTCTACTGGGATCGCAACGAGCGTACGCGCGAGTGGGCCAAGCGCTTCTACCAGCGCCGCAAGGCCATGCCGACCATGACCCAGGCGGGCGTGTATTCCTCCGTGCTGCATTACCTCAAGGCGGTCAAGGCGGCCAACACCGACAACGCCGCCGAGGTCATGAAGAAGATGCGCGAGCTGCCGGTCGACGACATGTTTGCGCAAAACGGCCATTTGCGTGAAGACGGCCAGATGGTGCACGACATGTTCCTGGTCGAGGTCAAGAAACCGTCGGAATCGAAAGCGCCATGGGATTACTACAAGGTGCTTTCCACCATCCCGGGCGACAAGATCTTCAAGCCGCTGGCACAGAGCGATTGCCCGCTGGTCAAGAAATGATCCGCATTAATCCGAATTAACCAAGGAGATGACGATGTCTGAAGTTGCAAAAAAATCCGAACAGAAAGATCCGCCGCCGCAGGTACGGCACGTCGACGAGATGGAATGGGAAACCATTCGCTGGCCTGGCGAAACCGGCAAGATGCTGTTCCACCCGAGTGAAGAAAATCCGACGGCGCCGAACGCCGGCCTGCTGCGGCTGGCGCCGGGTGCGCATCATCCGTGGCATCGCCACGATTTCGCCCAGGTCTGGTACATCCTCGAGGGCGAGTTCACCATCGGCGGCAGGGTGTGCACGCCCGGCACCATGCTGTGCCACGGTGACCCGCATTGCGAAGAAGAATTGCATACGGAGCATGGCGGCGTGATTCTCATCGTGCAGTATCCGGGTCCGACCACGGGCGGCCGGCCGATCTACGACAAGCGCTTCAACATGAAAAAACGCATTGAAGTCGCCTTGGAGCGCACGGACATCTGAGCGGAAAAAAATCCCCGTACTCAGCTGCGGTAAAAACGGTCGCATGGACGCATGCGGCCGTTTGTCTTTGCTGCGCATGAGGACGGGTACAATGCCGGAAACAGGCGCAGGCCTGCGTCTCTCACCAAAAAAAGCATGGATAATCCAGAACTTGTAGCGATACAGATCGGCAGCCGCATCCGCGAATGCCGGCGTGCGAAGAACATCACCTTGCAAGTCCTGAGCGACGAGACGGCGCTCTCCACCGGCTTCCTGTCAAAGCTGGAGCGCGGTGAAGCCAGCGCCTCGATCGCCAACCTGATCTCGATATCGAAGTACCTCGGCTTGTCTCTGCAGGACCTGTTCCAGACGTCCACCGAAACAGTGCCGCCGCCGCCCGACTATGTCCTGTCCAAGGCCAAGGCGCGCAACGACGAGGCGCCGTTGTCGGCGGCCGGGTATACCTTCCATCGCTCCTGCGGCGACTTGCCGGGGCAGCAGCTGGCGGCGTTCGAACTGGAATTTCCCGCCAACCAGGAAGCCCAGCCGGTGCTGGTGTCGCATGAAGGCGAAGAGGTGCTGTACATGCTCGACGGTAAACTGGAATTCCATATCGGCGACGACGTGCTGATTCTGGAGCGCGGCGATTGCCTGCATTTCAACTGCGAAAAGCCGCACATGGGGCGCAACATCGGCGCCAAGACTGCGCGCCTGATGATGGTGGTGTCGAGCGCGTCGCCGATCAAGCGGCGCTTCGGCAAGGGCTAGGCAATCGCGCAGGCTGCTGTTTGCCGCTCGCTCTTCGCAAGTTCCTCGCGCAACTCCCGGTAAGCCTGCACCAGCATCTCCTGGCTGAATCCGCGATTCAGTCCGCTGGGATTCGGCAAGAGCCACACCATCGTGCCGCCGAACCTTTCCGACTGTTTTCCCCAACCGACTTTGGGCTGTCCCGTAATGGCCTGATACGCAGGCTTGCCCAAGAACGCCAGGCACTTCGGTCTGATCTGTTCGATCTTCTTGCGCAGTGTTTCGGCGGAACGAATGAACTCATCTCGCACCAACTCATCGGCCCGCGCAGTCGGCCGCTCGACCACTGTCGTCAGGCCGCAGCGATGATCCAGAATGTTGCGATCGTCAAGCGGATCGATGAGCCCGGGCGTGAAACCGGACAGATGCACGGTCTTCCAGAAACGATTGCTCCTGCCCATGAAATGGTGCCCGCTCGCTGCTGCGCGCAGGCCCGGATTGATGCCGCAGAAGACGACGTCGAGACCGGGGGAAAGAAGATCGGGAAGAGAGGAGGCTACAGTAACGGATGGCATCATGGCGGCGCTGTCTGGACATAATCAAGGTGCGGAGGTGAGATCGAGGATCTCCGCAACGACGCTGATTATGGGCAAGGATGAGCGCAGGAACAACCGCTGTCATGTGTTGTTATCGGCCATTCCACGCCTGATTCGGGCCATCCTTCTGGCACGCCTCTTACATCAGGATGATGTCGTACTGCTCCTGCTGATAATCGGTCTGCACCTGCAATGAAATCGGCTTCTTGATGAAATCGCCGAGCATGGCCAGGTGTTGCGATTCTTCTTCGAGGAACATGTCGACCACCACCTGTGCGGCAAGGATGCGGAATTCGCGTGGGTTGAACTGCTTGGCTTCGCGCAGCACCTCGCGCAGGATTTCGTAGCAGACCGTACGCGAGGTCTTGACCTGGCCCTTGCCTTTGCAGGCCGGGCAGGTCTCGCACAGGATGTGCGCCAGCGATTCGCGCGTGCGCTTGCGGGTCATTTCCACCAGCCCCAGAGCTGAAAAATTGGACACCGAAATCTTGGTGCGGTCGCGGTGCAACGCCTTGTTCAGTTCCAAGAGCACGGCGCTGCGGTGCTCGAGGTTTTCCATGTCGATGAAGTCGAGGATGATGATGCCGCCCAGATTGCGCAAGCGCAGCTGGCGTGCGATCGCGTGCGCGGCTTCCAGGTTGGTCTTGAAGATGGTGTCGTCGAAGTTGCGGCCGTTGACGAAGCTGCCGGTATTGACGTCGATGGTGGTCATCGCTTCGGTCTGGTCGACGATCAGGTAGCCGCCCGACTTGAGGTCGACGCGGCGTCCCAGCGCGCGTTCGATTTCTTCTTCCACGCCGTACAGGTCGAACAGCGGGCGTTCGCCGCGGTAGTGCATCAGCTTGGGCAGCACCGATGGCGTGTAGAGCGTGCCGAACTCCTGCAGCATCTGGAAGTTCTCGCGCGAGTCGACCTGGATGTTCGAGGTGTCGTCGCTGACGAAATCGCGCAGCACGCGCTGGGCCAGGCTCAGGTCCTGGTACATCAGCGTCGGCGCGGGTTTGGTCTTGGTCTGGGCAATGATGCTGGCCCAGGTCTTGCGCAGGTATTCGACATCCATCTGCAGGTCGGCGTCGGAGGCGTCTTCGGCCATGGTGCGGATGATGAAGCCGCCTTTTTCTTCCGGCGGCAGCAGGCTCTGCACTTTGCTGCGCAGCAGTTCGCGTTCGGCTTCGTTCTCGATGCGCTGCGAAATGCCGATGTGCTTGTCCTGCGGCAGGTAGACCAGCATGCGGCCGGCAATCGAGATCTGCGTCGACAGGCGCGCGCCCTTGGTGCCGATCGGATCCTTGATCACCTGCACAGTGATGGTCTGGCCGTCGAACAGCAGTTTTTCGATCGGGACCTGCGGCGTGCTCTGGCCATGCTGGCCGTGCTGTCCATCATGCGGCTTGGCTTCCCAGATGTCGGCGACATGCAGGAAGGCGGCGCGCTCGAGGCCAATGTCGATGAAGGCCGATTGCATGCCGGGCAGCACGCGCACGACTTTGCCGAGGTAGACGTTGCCGGCCAAGCCGCGCGACAGCGTGCGCTCGATGTGCAGCTCTTGCACCGCGCCTTGCAGGATGAGCGCCACGCGCGTCTCCTGCGGCGTGATGTTGATCAGGATGTCTTCGTTCATGGTCTGGTGACCCTAAAAATGGTGAATGCTGGAAAGGGCTGGCCCGGACGGATAGGGAAGCCGTCCGCTGCAGCTCACAATGTGGCTTGCGGCAAGATGCGCATGCCGGTCTTCTGCAGCAATTGCGCGGTCTCGAACAGCGGCAGGCCCATGATGCCGGAATGACTGCCGGCGATGTCCTTGATGAACACTGACGCCAGGCCTTGGATGCCGTAGCCGCCGGCCTTGTCGAACGGCTCCTGGGTCGAGCAGTAGGCGCGGATCATGTCGTCGGTCAGCGCTTCGAAGGCGACGTCGGAATATTGCGTGATCTGCCACATCTGTTCCTGGAAGGCCACCGCGACGCTGGTCAGCACCTGGTGCGTGCGGCCGGACAGGCGCGTGATCATCTCGACGGCTTCCCTGACATCGACCGGTTTGCCAAGGATCAGGTCGTCCACCACCACGGTGGTGTCGGCCGACAGGATGGGGCGCATCGGCAATTGCCGGTACAGCATGGTCTGGCGTGCGCTGAGGAGTTTGTCGCGGGTGACGCGGGCGACGTAGTCGGCCGGCTTCTCGTTCGGCAGAACTTGCTCGTCGACTTCCTTGTCGTTGAGCAGCAATTCGAAATCGATGCCGATCTGGCGCAGCAGTTCGCGCCGGCGGGGACTCTTGGAGGCGAGGTAGATTTTTTTGTCAGCAAGTTTCATGAAGCAACACTTCTCAGTATTTATCCGTACAACATCTTCGAATCGTTGAAGGCGTTGTGCTTGCTTGTTTTTCTTACCTGATCGGTTTCCTATACGCGGTGATACGGATGATTCTGCGTAATCGACCAGGCGCGGTACAACTGTTCCGCCAGCAGCACGCGCACCATGCCGTGCGGCAGCGTCAGGCTGGAGATGCGCACCAGCATGTCGGCATTGGCCTTGAGGCCTGGATCGAGCCCGTCGGCGCCGCCGATGACGAAGGCGACGTCGCGGCCGTCCTGCTGCCATTGCACCAGCAACTGCGACAGCTGCATCGAGGTGATGTCCTTGCCGTGCTCGTCCAGCGCCACGACGCGCGCGCCTTTCGGCAGCGCTGCTTCGATTTTGCTGCGTTCCTGCGACATCACGGTTTCTGCGGTCCTGCTGCCGGAGCGTTCGATCGGTTTGATTTCTTTCAACAGGACCCGGCATTCGGCCGGCATCCGCTTGGCGTATTCATTAAATCCCGATTCGATCCAGCCCGGCATTTTGTGGCCGACGGCGGCAATGATGAGCTGCATGGCTCACACTACCGGGGTCAGGCCTTGGCTTTTGGACGTGCCGGACGCTTGGCCGCGGCCGCTTTCTTCGACGCCACGGCGCTTTTCGGCATGGCGACCTTGACGGTGGTGCCGACTGCTTTTTTAGCCGGGGCCTTGCGCTTTACCGCCGTGCCGGTGCCGGCGGCAGCCTTGTTCTTGGCTGCGCTGAGCGTGGTCGAGGCGCGTGGCGCACGAGTGGTCTTCGGCGCCGGCTTGGCGTCGGTGGTGACCGAGGTGGCGCGCGGCTTGCGTGCCGGTTTCTTCGGTGCGTCGTCGTCGATGGCCTGGCTGGCTTCAACCGCTTCGGCTTGCTCGCGGGTGCGGCGGATCTTGGCCGGCTTTTCGTCTTCGGATGCCTTCTTGGCGGCGGCGCTGGAGGCGACGCGCTTGGCAGCACCCATCTTCACTTCCTTGTCGCCCCAGATTTCTTCCAGGCGGTAGTAGGCGCGGATGGCCGGCTGCATGATATGGACGATCATGTCGCCCAGATCGACCAGCACCCATTCGCCGGTGTCTTCGCCTTCGACGCTGACGACATTGCCGCCCTTGGCCTTGACCTTGTCGCGCACCGAAGCGGCCAGCGCCTTGGTCTGGCGGTTCGAAGTGCCGGAGGCGATCGCCACGCGGTCGAACAGGCTGGTCAGGTGAGTGGTGTCATAGATCTTGATGTCCTGAGCTTTGACGTCTTCCAGCGCGTCGACGACGGCGGTTTGCAGTTTTTTGATATCCATTAGTTTTGATAGAGATGATGTTGTTCGATATAGTCTAGCACCCTCGCCGGGATCAGCGACTCCGGTCTTTCGCCGCGTTGCAGCAAGGAACGGATCTCGGTCGATGAAATGTCGACGTCGAGACTGGATGCCAGATAGGCTTTGCCGTGCGAGGTGGTGCGTATTTCCTTTTCAGTGCCGGCACGGCGTGTAAATTCCTGCATGACAATATCCGGCACCTGCGCAGCGTCGATACCGAAGCCCGGGCGCGAAGCGGCGCACAGGTGGGCGTAATCGAACAGCTGTTGCCAGCCTTGCCAGGTATCCAGATGCTGCAATTGGTCTGCGCCCATCAGGAAAACGATGGAGACCTCGGGACCGAGCTCGGCGCGCAAGGCCTGCAAGGTATCGATGGTGTAAGTTGCCGTCGTGCGGCGAATTTCCTGTTGGTCAATCACCACAGGAACGTGTTCATGGCTGAACGCCAGTCCGACCATTTCCACGCGTTGCGCCGCCGTCGCCTGCAAACCGTGCTTCTGCCACGGGTTGCCGGCCGGAATCACGCGCAGCTCGTCCGGCTGCAGCAGCTCGACGAAATGATCGCCCAGCGCGACGTGGCCGTTGTGCACGGGATCGAAGCTGCCGCCCAGAATGGCGATACAGCGCGTGGCTTGCACGGGCAAGGGGGCTGTGACCATCAAATCCATTCCTTGTGCGGCAGGAAGTCGCTGTACAGCTGCGCTTCCGGGCTGCCGTCTTGCGGCTGCCAGTTATAGCGCCACTTCACCACCGGCGGCATCGACATCAGGATCGATTCGGTGCGTCCGCCCGATTGCAGGCCGAACAGCGTGCCGCGGTCGAACACCAGGTTGAACTCGACATAACGTCCGCGTCGATAGGCTTGGAAATCCCGTTCACGTTCGCCGTAAGGCGTGTCCTTGCGCTGCTCCAGGATCGGCAGGTAGGCGCCGATAAAGCTGTCGCCGACGCTGCGCATCAGCGCAAAACTGTCGTCCAGCGGCAGCGCGTTGAAATCATCAAAGAAAATCCCGCCGACGCCGCGCGCTTCCTTGCGATGCTTCAGGTAAAAATAGTCGTCGCACCACTTCTTGAAGCGCGGATGCAGTTCGTTACCGAACGGCGCCAGCGCATCGCGGCAGCTGCGGTGGAAATGGGTCGCGTCTTCCGCGAAGCCGTAATACGGCGTCAGGTCCATGCCGCCGCCGAACCACCAGACCGGCTCCTGGTTCTGGCCGTCCGCTTTGGCGACGAAGAAGCGCACATTCATGTGCACCGTCGGCGCATAGGGATTGCGCGGATGCAGCACCAGCGACACGCCCATGGCTTCCCATTCGCGACCGGCGATTTCCGGACGGTTGGCCGCCGCTGAGGGAGGCAGGTTCTTGCCCATCACGTGCGAAAAACCGACGCCGCCGCGTTCAAATACATTGCCTTCTTCGATGATGCGCGAAGTCCCGCCGCCGCCTTCAGGGCGTTCCCAGGAATCGGTGAGGAAGGATTTGCCGTCAACTCCTTCCAGCGCCGCGACAATGCGTTGCTGGAGGTCTTGCAGATAGGCTTTAATGGTTGAGGCGGTGGCGGTTGCTGTCACGGAGTATCGTCGCTGCTAGGGGGCGTGGGGGGCAGCCGCAAAGGCGCTCTTGGTGCACGCAAGAAAAATTACCCCCGCGATTGTACCCTGACGGAGCCGTCAGCGGGTAGCCCGAAGCCGTTTAGGCGGCTTCGGAGCAGGCTTTTGGTGGGTTTAGGTGGCGCTTGGCGGGACGGATGCCGCCGGCTCAGACGGATTCGGATTGGCAACACTGACCTGATATGTGGCAGGCGCCGGCCAACCCGCTTCTGCGCAGGTTTGCGCGATGGCGCGGTTGGTGTCGTTGTAGACCTGGCCGAAATTCGGTGTCGGGGCGAACAGGCGCACTGCCAGCAGGGTGCCGGTGGTGTTGAATTCCTGGATCACCACGGCTGGCGCCGGATCGACCAGCACATTCGGGATCTGCGCCACTTTTGTACTCAGGCGCGTGATGGCCTCGGCCGGATCGACGCCATAGGCGATCTGGCAGCGCAAGTCGACACGTCGGGTCGGCTGGACGTTGTAATTGGTGATGATGTCGGAGAACAACTTGTTGTTGCCGATGATCACACGCAGATTGTTGTCGGTCAGCATGGTCGTGGTGACCAGGCCAATGTCAGTGACGGTGCCGGTCTGGCCCGCCGCCGTGATGTAGTCGCCGACCTTGAACGGACGCAGCACCACCAGGAAGATGCCGGCCGCGAAATTCGACAGCAGGCCCGACCAGGCCACGCCCAGCGCCACACCGACCGCGCCGATCATGGCCGCGAACGAGGTGGTAGGCACGCCGCACACTTCCAGGATGCCCATCACCAGAAGTACGCGCAAGACCACGTGGATCGCCGAAATGGCGTAGTTCACCAGTGTTGGTTCGAGCTGGCGCGCGGTCAGCACGCGCCGCACCACCTTGGCGAAGGTGCCGATCAGCATGCCGCCGACGAACCAGATGACCAGCGCCGCCAGGACCTTGAGGCCGAACGGCACCAGATAGAGATTAATCAGGTTGTCGAGGTTGAGCAGGTGTTGTTGCATGCGGTTTTCCTGTGTTGAATGCGTTGTTGACCGGGATTAGGTGCTTACGGGCCGTTTTTGTTGCAGATTTTTAGCTATTTTATGAAAAACGGGCAGTTTCAAAGCAAAAAACCTCGCAAAACCCAAAGTTTGCGAGGTTTTTCACGATTCCGGATGCCGTAATCAGCGCTTGATCGCGCGCCAGCCGATGTCGCGGCGCAGTTGCGCGCCTTCGAAATGGATCAGGTCGGTGACGGCGTAGGCCTGTTTCTGCGCTACCTTGACGCTGTCGCCCAGACCGACCACGCACAGCACGCGGCCGCCCGAAGTGGTCAGCTTGTCGCCGGTCAAGGTGGTGCCTGCATGGAAGGTGACGCAATCGTCGGTTTCCGCCGGAATGTCGGTGATCAGGTCGCCCTTGCGCGGCGCATCCGGATAGCCGGCGGCAGCCATCACCACGCCCAGCGCGGTGCGGCGGTCCCATTCCAGTTCGATGGTGTCGAGCGTGCCGTTGACGGCATGTTCCATCACGGCCAGCAGGTCGGTCTTGAGGCGCGCCATGATCGGCTGTGTCTCGGGATCGCCCATGCGGCAGTTGAATTCCAGCGTCTTCGGATTGCCCTTGTCGTCGATCATCAGGCCGGCATACAGGAAGCCGGAGAACGGGATGCCGTCCTTGGCCATGCCTTGCACGGTCGGCACGATGATTTCGCGCATCACGCGCGCGTGCAGCGCCGGCGTCACGATCGGGGCAGGGGAGTACGCACCCATGCCGCCGGTGTTCGGACCCTGGTCGTTGTCTTGCAGGCGTTTGTGGTCCTGGCTGGTGGCCAGCGGCAGAATGTTCTTGCCGTCCACCATGACGATGAAGCTGGCTTCTTCGCCGGCCAGGAATTCTTCGATCACGACGCGCGCGCCGGCGTCGCCGAGCTTGTTGTCCGACAGCATCATGTCGACCGCGCCGTGCGCTTCTTCCAATGTCAGCGCAACGACCACACCCTTGCCGGCGGCCAGACCGTCGGCCTTGATGACGATCGGTGCGCCCTTCTGGTCGACGTAGTCATGGGCCGCCTTGACGTCGGAGAAGGTCTGGTATTCAGCGGTCGGGATCGCATGGCGCTTCATGAAGGACTTGGAGAAATCCTTCGAGCTTTCCAGTTGCGCGGCTTCCTTGGTGGGGCCGAAGATCTTCAGGCCACGGGCGCGGAAAAGGTTGACGATGCCGGCGGCCAGCGGGACTTCCGGACCGACCACGGTCAGCGCGACGTGTTCTTTTTCGACGAAGTCGGCGAGTTCGTTCAGATCGGTGATCGCCACGTTCTGCAGGCGCTCGTCGAGCGCGGTGCCGCCGTTGCCCGGGGCAACGTAGACGGTTTGGATGCGCGGCGATTGAGCGATTTTCCAGGCCAGTGCGTGTTCACGACCACCGGAGCCAACAACGAGAATTTTCATGATAGGGACTAGGTAAGAATGGTTGGCCGGCGGCTTTAATTTTCAATAACGGCGTTGCTGTAAATCTCTTGCACGTCGTCGAGGTTTTCCAGTGCATCCAGCAGTTTTTGCATCTTGACGGCGTCGTCGCCGGTGAAGACGGTTTCGGTCGCGGGCTTCATGATGATTTCGGCCATCTCGGCCTTGAAGCCGGCTTTTTCCATCGCGGCCTTGACGGCGCTGAAGTCGTGCGGCGGCGTCAACACTTCGATGCCGCCTTCGTCGTCGGTGAGGACGTCATCGGCGCCGGCTTCGAGCGCGGCTTCCATGATGGCGTCTTCGCTCACGCCGGGCGCGTACAGCAACTGGCCGCAGTGCTTGAACATGAACGACACCGAACCTTCGGTGCCCATGTTGCCGCCGTATTTGGAAAACGCGTGGCGCACGTCGGCCACGGTGCGGATGCGGTTGTCGGTCATGCAGTCGACGATGATGGCGGCGCCGTTGATGCCGTAGCCCTCGTAGCGGACTTCTTCGTAGTTGACGCCGTCCAGGGTGCCGTTGCCGCGCTGGATGGCGCGGGTGACGTTGTCCTTGGGCATGTTGGCGTCGGCGGCCTTGTCGACGGCCAGGCGCAGGCGCGGGTTGGCGTCCACGTCGCCGCCGCCCATGCGGGCCGCCACGGTGATTTCCTTGATGAGGCGCGTCCAGATCTTGCCGCGCTTTTCGTCCTGACGGCCTTTACGATGCTGAATATTGGCCCATTTGCTGTGTCCAGCCATGATGAATCTTTCCTGCCTTGATGGAACGCGCTCCGTCCGGATGGGCGCGAAATTCGGCGGACTCTGCCTGAACTTCGCGTGAATATCGCGAATTGACGAAGGGGGTTCTAGTTATAATCGACCGAGGATTTTACCATATCGCCCGACCTCCAAGCCCATCACCGGCCTTCTCTCTTATTGATTTTCTATCATGATCAAGCCACTTTTCATCGCCAAAAATCAGACTCAGGAACTGGCCCTGCTGCCCAATCTGGTCAACCGCCACGGTTGCATCACCGGCGCCACCGGCACCGGCAAGACGGTCACCCTGCAAGTGGTGGCGCAGGCGCTCTCGGACATCGGCGTGCCGGTGTTCATGGCCGACGTCAAGGGCGACCTGTCGGGGCTGTCCAAAGCCGGCGTGCTGTCGGCCAAGGGCAAGGAGCGCCTGAGCTCGCTCGGCATGGATGAGCCGGCCTGGGAAGCCTTGCCGGTGACCTTCTGGGACGTCTTCGGCGAAAAGGGCCATCCGGTGCGCGCGACCATTTCCGACATGGGGCCGCTGATGATTGCGCGCATGCTCAATCTGAACGACACCCAGGAAGGCGTACTGCAACTGGTCTTCAAGATCGCCGACGACAACGGCCTGTTGCTGCTCGACACCAAGGATCTGCGCGCCATGCTGCAGCACGTCGGCGACAACGCCGCCACCTTCAAGACCGAATACGGCAACATCTCCGCCGCCAGCATCGGCGCCATCCAGCGCGGCCTGATCGGCATCGAGGAGCAGGGCGGCGACAAGTTCTTCGGCGAGCCCATGCTCAACATCGAAGACTGGATGCAGACCGACGCCAAGGGCAAAGGGGTGATCAACATTCTTGCCGCCGACAAGCTGCTCAACGCGCCGCGGCTGTATTCGACTTTCCTGCTGTGGATGCTGTCCGAGCTGTTCGAGCACCTGCCCGAAGTCGGCGACCTCGACAAGCCCAAGCTGGTGTTCTTCTTCGACGAGGCGCACCTGTTGTTCGACGAAGCGCCCAAGCCGCTGCTGCAAAAGATCGAGCAGGTGGTGCGCCTGATTCGCTCCAAGGGCGTCGGCGTGTTCTTCGTCACGCAAAATCCGCTGGATATTCCCGACACCGTGCTGGGCCAGCTCGGCAACCGCGTGCAGCATGCCTTGCGCGCCTACACGCCGCGCGACCAGAAGGCCGTCCAGGCCGCCGCCGAGACCTTCCGCGCCAATCCGCAATTGAATACCGCGACCGCCATCACCGAACTCGGCGTGGGCGAAGCGCTGGTGTCCTTCCTCGACGAAAAGGGTCGTCCCAACATCGTCGAGCGCGCTTACATTTTGATGCCGGGTTCGCAGATCGGCCCGATCGCCGACGACGAGCGCAAGGCCTTCATTGCCTCGTCCGTGGTGGCCGGCGTCTACGAAAAAGCCGTCGACCGCGAATCGGCCTACGAAAAACTCAAGGGCCGCGCCGCGCAGCAACCGGGCAATGCGCCGGCCGGTGCGCCTTCTACAGTCCCGACCGAGCCGGAATCATCGGGCGGCGGAGGCGGCCTTGGCGACCTGCTCAAGGACGCCGCCGGCGGCTTCTTCGGCAACAGCGCCGGTGGCAAGAGCCGTCGCGAGTCGCCCGTCGAAGCGATGGTCAAGTCCGCGGCGCGCAGCATCGGCTCGCAGGTCGGTCGTGAAATCATTCGCGGCGTGCTCGGGTCGCTGCTCAAGAAGCGCTGACCGATGGCGGTTCCGCAGGCGCAGTCCTCAGCCGGCAATCCCGATGAGCGCGAAGTGCTCGGGCGTTTTCGTCCGCGCCTGACGCTGCAGACCTTCACGCGCGGCGACGGCGTGCTCGGGCTGCGTCCGGGCGGGCTGTTCGGACCGCGCGGCGGCAACGTCACGGTGGCGCAGGTCGACTGGACCTACCAGGCCGGCGTCGGCCTGTACTGGGAAACCGAAGCCCCGGCCAGCCTGATGGACCAGAGCGCCGCCGCCACCCAACTCCTCTTTACTCCGCAAGGCAGGCAAGTCGTCATGCGGCGCAACCTGCACGCCGAAGCCGATGCGCTCGAAGCGATCCAGGCCGCAGGTCTGCTGCCGCTGCCGGCGGACGCCTTGCAATGGCGCGCGGAGGACATGGCGACGCAGCATGCGCAGTTGTGGTCGCTGCTGCTGGAAAACAATTTCGGCGATTTCTGGGCCGACCGCGTGCCGGAGTTGCAGCAGCAAGGCTGGAGCATCGTGGTGCGTCCCGGCTTCGCCCACGAAAGCGTGCCGGTCGAGGCCTGGCGCGTCATCGTCAGTCCCGAATCGGGCGCGATGGTCGGCAAGGAAGTCGCGAGCACGCTGCATCAGGGCCGCACCAAAATCATCGGCGACTTCGGCGGGTTTGCTGACCTTGGTCGCGCCGCCTGGTGGCTGCTGACCATGGGCGTGGAGATCGAAGGCCAGTTCTTCGATCTCACGCCGATGCTGGCCGACCTGCTGCGCCGCGACGCACGCTGGACCGACGTCCAGAAGATCGCCGCCATCGACGATATCTCCCTGATCTCATTGCGCGCGCCGGGCGGCAAGCGTGTCGATGCAATGGCAGCGCCGCTCAAGGTGATCGTGTCCGCGATGCTCGACCTGCTGACCGACGTACGCCGCAAGGACGGGGCGCTGCGCATTTCAGCGTGGGACGCCGGCCGCCTTGACGACATGTGCCGCCGCCTCGGCGAAGACGGCGCCGCGTACAGCAGCGCCTTCCATCTGCAAAGCGACGTCGGCCTGCGCGAACTGGCGTTGCGCCTGCGCGCTGCCGGCGAGCCGCCGCCGGTAGTTGCGCCTGCCGGCATGGGAGTGACCTTGCGGCCGTATCAGCTCCACGGCGTCGCCTGGCTGCAATATCTGCGAGAGCATCATCTGGCCGGTATCCTCGCAGACGACATGGGCCTGGGCAAGACCGCGCAGATGCTGGCGCACATCCTGATCGAAAAGCAATCCGGCCGGCTTGATTGCCCGGCGCTGGTGGTGTTGCCGACCTCGCTGGTGTTCAACTGGCAGGCCGAAGCCAGGCGCATGGCGCCGGACCTGCGTGTGCTGGCCCTGCAAGGGCCGCAGCGCGAGGACGACTTTGCGCGCATGGCCGGATTCGACATCGTGCTGACCACTTATCCACTGGTGTGGCGCGACCTCGACGCGCTGGCGCGCCAGCAGTTCCACCTGCTTATCCTCGACGAGGCGCAGACCGTCAAGAACACCGCCGCCCGCAGCGCCAGCGCAGTGCGCCGCCTGCGTGCGCGCCATCGCGTCTGCATGACCGGCACGCCGTTGGAAAACCATCTCGGTGAGCTGTGGGCGCAATTCAATTTCCTGATGCCGGGCTTCCTCGGCGAGGCATCCACCTTCGCGCGGCTGTGGCGCAAGCCGATCGAGGAAAACGGCGAAACCCTGCGCGCGCAATTGCTGGCGCAGCGCGTGCGGCCGTTCATCCTGCGCCGCCGCAAGGAAAACGTCGCCGCCGAGCTGCCGCCCAAGACCGTGGCGATCAAGCTGCTGCAATTGCAGGGTCGCCAGCGCGATCTCTACGAAAGCGTGCGCGCCGCCGCCGACAAGCAGGTGCGTCGCGCGCTGGAGCGGCGCGGCTTCACCGGCTCGCACGTGACCATCATGGATGCGCTGCTCAAGCTGCGCCAGGTGTGCTGCGACCCGTTCCTGCTCAAGGGTGGCAAGACGCCGAAAACCATCGAGCGCGCCAAGATCGAGATGCTGCGCGACATGTTGCCGTCGCTGGCGGCGGAGGGCCGGCGTGTGCTGGTGTTTTCGCAGTTCACCGAAATGCTGGAACTGATCGAGACCGAACTCGATGCGCTGGAATTGCCTTGGCTGTCGCTGACCGGCAAGACGCCGTCGGCGGCGCGCGGCGAGGTGGTGGCGCAATTCCAGCGCAAGGACGTGCCCATCATGCTGGTCAGTCTCAAGGCCGGCGGCATCGGCCTCAATCTGACCGCCGCCGACACCGTCATCCTGGTGGACCCATGGTGGAATCCCGCCGTCGAAGAACAAGCCATCGCCCGCGCCCACCGCATTGGCCAGGACCAGGCGGTGCTGGTCTACAAGCTCATCATCGAAGGCAGCATCGAAGAACGCATTCTGGAATTGCAGGAGCGCAAGTCGGTGCTGGCCGAGGGCGTACTCGGGACTGACGGCGCGGTGACGCCCAAGTTCGGCCAGGCGGAGCTTGATGCGCTGATTGCGCCGCTGCAGGTCGCGCGGCCGGGCTGATCCGGAAATGACCCGGCCGCCGCCGGGCAGAGCAGGCCCGTAGCGTTTACAATCACGGGATGTCTTCCACCACGCTTTCCCCCTCCATTTCCCCGCGCCGTGCCTATCTGGCCGGTCTGCTGCTCGCCGTCGTCGGCGCCATTTTCTTTTCCGCCAAGGCCATCGTCGCCAAGCTGATGTACCGCTACCACGTCGATGCGGTGATGGTGATCAGCCTGCGCATGATGTTTTCGCTGCCGATGTTTGCGGTGCTGGCGTTCTGGCAGGCGCGCAACTCGCCGCCGCTGGCCGCGCGCGATTACGCCAAAATTGTCTTCCTTGGCCTGATCGGCTACTACCTGTCGAGCTTCCTCGATTTCCTTGGGCTGCAATACATCTCGGCCGGGCTGGAGCGGCTGATCCTGTTCCTGACGCCGTCCTTCGTGCTGCTGATTTCCTTCACCTTCTACAAGCGCAAGGTCGGCCTGATCGAGTGGGGCGCGCTGCTGGTGTCTTACCTCGGCACCGCGCTGGTGCTGCAGCACGACATCAACACCGGCGGCAACAACGTGGTGCTGGGCAGCGTGCTGGTGCTGGGCGCGGCGATCAGCTATGCGCTGTACCTGATCTTTTCCGGCGAGCTGGTGCGCCGCGTCGGCGCCATGCGTCTGGTGGCCTACGCCATGTGCGTGTCGTCGGTGGCCTGCATCATCCAGTTCTTCATCCTGCGCCCAGCCTCCGCGCTGGTGCAGCCGGTCGAGGTGTACCAGCTGTCGCTGATCAACGCGGTGTTCTGCACGGTGCTGCCGGTGTGCCTGACGATGGTCGCGGTGTCGCGCATCGGCGCGCCGAGCGCGGCGCAGGCCGGGCTGGTGGGGCCGGTGTCGACGCTGTTCCTCGGCGCCATGCTGCTGGACGAACCGATCACGGCGATTCAGTTGACCGGCACCGCGCTGGTGCTGTCGGGGATTTATTTGCTCTCGCGTAAAAAGACTTAACACCCAGTTTTTCAATGCCATCCAGGAGACCGAAATGACAAAAGCAATCAGAATGTTCAAGACCGGCGGACCCGAAGTCATGGAATACGTTGACGTTGAAGTCGGCGATCCCGGTCCGGGCGAAGTCCGCATCCGCCATGCCGCCGTCGGTTTGAATTTCATCGACGTCTATTTCCGCATCGGCCTGTATCCGCAACCGCTGCCTAGCGGCCTCGGCCAGGAAGGTGCCGGCACCATCGAAGCGGTCGGCGCCGGCGTTGCCGACTTCAAGGTCGGCGACCGCGTGGCTTACGCCGGTCGTCCCAACGGCGCCTACGCCGAAGCGCGCGTGATGCCCGCCGACATTCTGGTCAAGCTGCCCGATTCGATCAGCTTCGACACCGCCGCGGCAATGATGCTGCAAGGCATGACCGTGCAATACCTGCTGCGCCAGACCTATCCGTTGAAGGGCGGCGAGACCATCCTGCTGCACGCCGCCGCCGGCGGCATCGGCCTGATCGCATCGCAATGGGCCAAGGCGCTGGGCGTGACTGTGATCGGCACCGTCAGCACCGATGAGAAAGCCGCGTTGGCGAAGGCGGCGGGTTGCGCTCACGTGATCAATTACAAAACCGAGAACTTCGTTGAGCGCGTCAAGGAACTCACCGATGGCAAAGGCGTGCCGGTGGTGTACGACTCGATCGGCAAGGACACCTTCCTCGGCTCGCTCGACTGCCTGTCGCCGCGCGGCATGATGGTCAGCTTCGGCAGCGCCTCCGGTCCGGTGTCGCCGTTCGGCGTGAGCGAGCTGGCTTCACGCGGCTCGCTGTTCCTGACGCGTCCGTCGCTGGGCAATTACGTCGCCACGCGCGAGGCGCTCAACGCCACCGCCAACGACTTGTTCGCCATGGTGGAAGCCAAGAAGGTCAACATCGACATCAATCAGCGTTACGCGCTGAAGGACGTCGGCCAGGCGCACGCCGATCTGGAAGGTCGCAAGACCACCGGCTCCACCATCCTGATTCCTTGAGGACCGGTCGTGACTACCTCCGATCCCGGCAAGAGTCCGATGAATCATCCCGATGAGCAGCCCTCCGGCACCGACGGCTCGCCCAAGTTCGGGCGGCTGCTGGTGGTGCTGATTCTGGCGGTGCTGCTGATCGTGGCAATTACTTTCGGCAGTGAAGCGCTGTATTCCTGACTTTCTGATCAGGAAGAGGGCATGAAAAATCCCGGTCTTGCTCAGGCGGCAAGACCGGGATTTTCATTTTCGCCGCTGCTTATTGGGCGGGTGCGGCGGGTTTGACAGTGGTGGAGGTGGGGGCTGCAGGCGCACGCTTGTCCAGTTTCAGCACCACATGGCGCGAGACGCCGCTGGGCCCCGGGAATTCCGAAAACGCGCTGTGCACCATGTACGGCATGGCCATCGGCAGCGTCGCTTCGCGGCCTTCGCTGTCGACCGTGACTTCATACAGCTTGCGGTCGCTGTCGGCGCGCGTGATGGCCAGGTACAGACGGCGTTGGAACACCGGGAAGGCCGTGGTCTGCATCGGCGGCCCCCAGAACGGATCGTAGAACGGTCCCGGACCCCATGGGCCGAACGGGCGTCCGCGCCATCCCGGATAGCCGGGGCCGTACCAGAACGGATCGTAGGCCGGCTGGGTCACCACCACGGTGCCGGCCTGCATGCCGTAGCTGAACGCCACCTTGAGCGTCGCCTTGCTGCCGGGCGCGTCGGTGAAGCCCAGGCGCTGCAGCTCGGCGCGCACCAGTTGTTCGTAATTGCGGTATTCGAGGCTGCCTTCCTGATCTTTTGTGGGCGTGAAGACATAGGACTTGTCCGGCAGGTCGTTGGGCCAGGCGTGGAAGGCGGTGACGTCGCTGGTGATGGTGCTGGCGCAGCCTGCGAGCAGGATGCTGCTTGCAGTGAAGATGATGCCGAGCAAGCGTTTCATGGTGGTTCTCCGGTAATGACGAGGCAGGTGGGGCGAAGGCTTCGGTGAACTGTTGGGCCACTAATCTGTCCCTTTTCTGCCTATCCAATCGGTTGATTGGTAAAATCGTGTTTTGTTCCTAAATGCATTCTATTGCACCTTTCCCGGGATCTCCTCCATGCGCACCGATACGCCTCCGACGATTTACCGCAAAGATTACGCCGCACCGACCTATTTTGTCGACACCGTCGAAATGGGTTTCGACCTTGAGCCTGAACTGACCCGCGTCGCCACCCGCATCGTGATGCAGCGCAACCCGGCCGCCACCGGCAAGGATATCGAACTCTACGGCGAAGAACTCGAACTGGTGCACCTGCGCCTGAACGGCAAGACCCTGACTGCGCGCGACTACCGCATCCAGGGTGGCATCCTGCGCATCGCCGGCGCGCCCGCCAAGGTCACGCTGGAAATCGAAACCACCACGCAGCCGCAGCGCAATACCTCGCTCATGGGCCTGTATGTGTCCAACGGCAATTTCTTCACGCAATGCGAAGCCGAAGGCTTCCGCAAGATCACCTATTTCCCCGATCGTCCCGACGTCATGGGCAAGTACACCGTGATGCTGCGCGCCGACAAGAAGCAATATCCGGTGCTGCTGTCGAACGGCAATCTGGTCGAAGAGGGCGAGCTGCCCGGCGGCCGTCATTACGCCAAGTGGGAAGACCCGTTCAAGAAGCCGTCCTACCTGTTCGCGCTGGTGGCCGGCAATCTGGTCTGCCAGGAAGAAAAGTACCGGCTGCAATCGGGTCGCGAAGTGTTGCTGCAGGTGTGGGTGGAAGAGGGCAACCTCGACAAGACCCAGCACGCCATGGATTCGCTCAAGAACAGCATTCGCTGGGATGAAGAGCGCTTCGGCCTGGAGCTCGACCTGGACCGCTTCATGATCGTCGCCGTCGGCGACTTCAACATGGGCGCGATGGAGAACAAGGGCCTCAACATCTTCAACACCAAGTTCGTGCTGGCCAATCCGCGCATCGCCACCGATGTCGACTATGCCAACATCGAAGCCGTGGTCGGCCATGAATATTTCCACAACTGGACCGGCAACCGCGTCACCTGCCGCGACTGGTTCCAGCTGTCGCTGAAGGAAGGCCTGACCGTCTTCCGCGACCAGGAGTTCTCCGCCGACATGATCGGCAGCGACAGCGGCCGCGCTGTCAAGCGCATCGACGACGTGCGCGTGCTGCGCCAGGCGCAGTTCCCGGAAGACGCCGGCCCGATGGCGCATCCGGTGCGTCCCGACTCCTTTGTCGAGATCAACAATTTCTACACCGTCACCGTCTACGAAAAAGGCGCCGAAGTCGTGCGCATGTACCAGACGCTGCTCGGCCGCGACGGCTTCCGCAAGGGCATGGACCTCTACTTCAAGCGCCACGACGGCGAGGCCGTGACTTGCGACGATTTCCGCGCCGCCATGGCGGACGCCAACAAGCGCGACCTGAAGCAGTTCGAACGCTGGTACAGCCAGTCCGGCACGCCGCGCGTGGCCGCTTCGGTACGCTATGACGCCAAGGCAAAGACGCTGGAACTGACGCTGGAGCAATCCTGCCCGTCGACGCCGGGGCAAAAGAAAAAGCTGCCGTTCCACATCCCCGTCGCCGTCGGCCTGCTCGACCGCAAGGGACGCGACCTGGCGCTGACGCTGGCCGGCGACAAAGCCGCGAAGTCGGCCAGCGCACCAACCACCACACGCGTGCTGGAACTGACGCAGGCAAAACAAACCTTCACCTTCACCAACGTCGCCGAAAAACCGGTGCCGTCGATCCTGCGCGGCTTCTCCGCGCCGGTGGTGCTGGAATACGACTACAGCGACGCCGAGCTGGCCTTCCTGATGGCGCACGACAGCGATCCGTTCAACCGCTGGGAAGCCGGCCAGCGTCTCGCCACGCGCCGTCTGCTCAGCCTGACTATCGCGGTGCAGGCCGCACGCCAGTCGGGTCACGTGGTCTCGGTCGACTCCGTGCTGAACAGCCTGCAGCATGACAGCGCGCTGACGGATGCTTTGCGAGCCACCCTCAACGACGCCACGCTCGACCCGGCGTTCCGCGAACTGGTGTTGACGCTGCCGTCGGAAACCATGATCGCCGAGCAGATGGAAGTCATCGACCCGCAAGCCATCCACGCCGCGCGCCAGTTCCTGCGCCGCACGCTGGCCAGGGAGTTGAGCGCCGACCTGCTCAAGGCGTATCGTGACAATCACGACACCGGCGCCTACAGCCCTGACGCCGCCGCTTCCGGCAAGCGCGCGCTCAAGAACGTGGTGCTGTCCTACCTGGCCGAGCTCGACGACGAACAAGCCCACACGCTGGCGCAGCAGCAATGCGACAACGCCAATAACATGACCGACCGCCTCGCTGCGCTCGCCGCCCTGACCAACAGCGGCGCCGACGGCAAGGGCAAGGCCTTGGAAGATTTCTACAGCGAGTTTGAACAGGAAGCGCTGGTCATCGACAAGTGGTTCACGCTGCAGGCGACTGCACGCACCGCCGATGTCGAGACCGTGCGCACGCTGGCGCAGCATCCGGCCTTCTCGCTGAAGAACCCGAACCGCGCGCGCAGCCTGATTTTCAGCTTCTGCAACGGCAATCCTTCGGCCTTCCACGCGCTCGACGGCAGCGGTTACACGTTCTGGGCCGAGCAAGTCATCGCGCTCAACGCCAGCAACCCGCAAGTCGCCGCACGCCTGGCGCGCAGCCTGGACCGCTGGCGCAAATATTCGCCGGCGCTGCAGGAAAGAATGCGCAACGCCTTGCGCCAGGTCGCTGACACGCCCAAACTGTCGCGCGATGTCGCCGAGGTGATCACCAAGTCGCTGGCGAACTGATACCGGCAGCAATGATTTTGAATTGATTTTTAGAGAGAGCATCATGACCAAACGCATCAGCCTTACCCAGCATCTGATCGAGCAGCAGCGCCTGCACAACAAGATCCCATCCGAACTGCGCCTGCTGATCGAAGTCGTCGGCCGCGCCTGCAAGAGCATCAGCCACGCCGTCGGCAAGGGCGCGCTCGGCGAAGTGCTGGGCAGCGCCGGCAGCGAAAACGTGCAAGGCGAAGTGCAGAAGAAGCTGGACGTGATCTCCAATGAAATCCTGCTTGAAGCCAATGAATGGGGTGGTCACCTGGCCGGCATGGCGTCGGAAGAAATGGAAACCATCCATCCGATTCCCAACCGCTATCCCAAAGGCGAATACCTGCTGATGTTCGATCCGCTGGACGGCTCAAGCAACATCGACGTCAACGTCTCCATCGGCACCATCTTCTCGGTGCTGAAGGCGCCCGACGGCATGACCACGCCGTCGGAAAAAGACTTCCTGCAACCGGGCACCAAGCAAGTCGCCGCCGGCTACGCCGTCTACGGCCCGCAAACCGTGCTGGTGCTGACCACCGGCGATGGCGTGCACTGCTTCACGCTGGACCGCGAAATGGGCGCCTGGGTGTTGACCCAGCGCGACATGCAGATTCCCGCCGACACCAAGGAATTCGCCATCAACGCCTCCAACGCGCGTCACTGGTATCCGCCGGTCAAGCGCTACGTCGACGAAATGCTGGCCGGCTCCACTGGTCCGCGCGGCAAGGACTTCAACATGCGCTGGATCGCCTCCATGGTCGCCGACGTGCATCGCATCCTCAACCGCGGCGGCGTCTTCATGTACCCGGCCGATGCGCGTGAACCGGACAAGCCAGGCAAGCTGCGCCTGATGTACGAAGCCAACCCGATGGCCTTCATCGTCGAGCAGGCCGGCGGCGCCGCCACCAACGGCGACCAGCGCATTCTCGACATCCAGCCGGAGAAGCTGCATCAACGCGTCGCCGTGTTCCTGGGTTCGAAGAACGAAGTCGAGCGCGTCACCGGTTATCACAAGGAATAAACAAAGAATAAGCAAGGAATAAGTTTTCCTTGTCGGATCGTCGGACCAGCAAAAAGGGACTTGCAATGCAAGTCCCTTTTTTATTGCACTGACGTCGGTGAAATCTAAGCGGCTTTCTTCAACGCCGCCAGCAGGGTCTTGTTGAACGCCGGGATGTCGTCCGGCTTGCGCGAAGTGATGAAGTTGTCGTCCTGCACCACTTCACGATCGATCCACTTGCCGCCGGCGTTCTTGAAGTCATCCTGCAAACTCGGCCAGCTGGTCACCGTGCGATCCTTGGCAAGACCGGCCGAGATCAATAGCCAGCCGCCGTGGCAGATTGCCGCGATGGGTTTGTGCGCAGCGTCGGCCTGCTGCACGAACTTGACCGCTTCCGGCACCAGCCGCATGGCGTCGCCGTTGACCACGCCGCCCGGCAGCAGCACGGCGGCGTAATCTTCCTGATGCGCCTGGTCGAAGGTCTTGTCGACCTTGACCTGTTCGCCCTTGTCGACGTGCTTGAAGCCTTGTAATGAACCGGCCTTGGCGGAGATCACGTCGACTTTGACACCGGCGGCTTCGAGCGCCTTCTTCGGTTCCAGCAGCTCGGCTTGTTCAAAGCCGTCGGTGGCGAGGATGGCGACGCGTTGTTGTGTTTGTGTAGATGTTGGGGATGGATTGGCCATGATGATTTCTCCATGTGGGGTGGTCGTCCCGGCAGCAAGCAAATCCGGCCGCCGGCAGAACGACCATGCTGCGCCCATACGACAACGCCGCCTATCAGCGTAGCGCTGAAGGCGGCGTCGGAATAGCGACGACGAGGATGACGGCGTCAGCGCCGTTGCATCAGCCGCACACTGTGGATCGCGGTGAAGCCCACCGACATCCAGATCGGGATATACGTCCACAGCTGCGCCGCGTTCAGCGTTTCATCGAGCAGGATGATCGCCACCACCACCAGCAACACCGGTTCGACGTAGCCGAGGATGCCGAACAGGCCCATCGGCAACAGGCGGCTGGCGCGCAAGAAGCAATCCAGCGCCACCGTGCTCAACAGGCCCAGTCCGGGCAGCAGCATCAGATACATGTCAGGCCGCTGCCACACTGCCGACAGATTGGGGCTGATCGCCAGCGTATACAAGGCGACCGGCGTCAGCAGCACGATCTCCATCATGAAGATCACCATGGAATCCAGCTTCAGCCGGCGCCTCAGCATGAAGTAGGGCGGATAGCCCAACGCCACCAGCACCGTCGGCCACGAAAACGCCCGTGTCATCCACAGCTCGTGCAGCACGCCCACCACCGCACAGGCCACCGCGATGCGCTGCCAGACATCGAGCCGCTCGCCGTAATAAAAACGCCCGATCAGCACCATCGCCAGCGGCAACAGGAAGTATCCGAGCGACACGTCCAACGCCCGTCCATTCAGCGGCGCCCACAGGAACAGCCACAACTGCACCCCCAGCATCGCCGTCATCGCGACAAACAGCAGCGCCTGCAAAGGATTGCGCAGCAATGCAAGAACGGCATCGCGCAACTGCGCGTCATGCTTGCGCCAGAAGATCAGCAACAGCGCCGGCGGCAAGGTCCACACGATGCGCCAGGCAAAGATGTCGAGCCCGTTCAGCGGCGCCAGCCAGGTCGTGTAGGCAGAGAGAAGGGCGAACAGCAGCGACGCTGTCACCGACAAAGCGATGCCGCGCGCCGTTTCGGAATGATTCATGGGGGAAAATGGTAATCGAACAGGGCACCAACATGGTGCGATGGCGATTGTAACGTTGACGCGCAGATGCTGCTTGGACTCATGTGAAGAAAGCATGAAGTCTCGCTGCTTTGGGACAAACGAGCGGTCTTTTCGGCCGATTTTGGAACAGCCGATGTTTGCTAAAATATTGCTTGGGCTGATGTAGCTCAGTTGGTAGAGCAACTGATTCGTAATCAGTAGGTCGGAGGTTCGATTCCTCTCATCAGCACCAGTCCCCCCAGTGGCCGTGACCGGAATTCACGACATCGCAGGCACCTCGTCGGCACTTCCTGCCTCCGCATTTTTTCGCAATTTTGAATATTGACCCGGCGGCATGCCGGTATGGCGGGTAAAGGCGACCGTAAACGTGCTGGATGAACTGTAGCCGACCAGCACCGCCACCTCGGTGATCGCTTTTTTCTGCTCAAGAAATCTTTTTGCCAACGCCATCCGCCACGACAGCAGATAGTCCATCGGTGTGACGCCCAGGGCCGCGCTGAATCGCTGGAAAAAAGAGGAGCGCGACAGCGCCGATTCTTTCGCCAGAAGCGCGACGGTCCAAGGCTCCTCGGGACTTTCGTGGATGCGCCGGATCGCGTTCGCCAGGCGGATATCGGCCAGACCGCGCAACAGGCCGGGTGACGTCACCGCGTTGTTGGAAGAGCGCAATGCCTCAATCAGCAAAACTTCCAGCAGGCGTTCGATCACCACTTCCCGCGCCGGGCGCTGTGAACGCGCTTCGTCGATGGCTAACTGCACCAGCGCCGTCAGGCGGGCATCGCCGCGAATAAGGATCACCTTCGGCAGCAGCGTCAACAGCAAGGCGGCGTCCGGCGACGTCAGCTGACAGAAGCCCACCAGCGATCGCACATCGGCCTCGGCCGATACCGAGCCGTTGCGATGTTCGCCGTTTTCCAGCACCACCGGTTCGGTCTGCCATTCATGCTCTAACGGCTCGTCGAAGCTGCTCGCCGAAAATGTCGACATCGACGGAATCAGCAGGAAATCGCCCGCTTCGGCAACCAGCTCCGACTCATCGACCGTATAGCGGATCTTTCCTTCCAACACCACGCAGCAGCACAACGGCGCTTCTTCAAGTTTGCCGCGCACTCCCCAACGTCCTGCCCCGGTCACGATTTTGGTATAGGACATCTTGGGCTGGAGTAGGGTGACAACGGACGTCAGGGGATCCACCATGCTGGACTCTCGCAAACAAATCTAGGACTTTGGATTGTAGATGGTTTTGTTCATGCCAGTTATTGTCATGCTTCCCCTGACAATGAAAGGATGCACATGAAAACCGTTTTGATCACTGGCTGCTCTTCCGGCTTCGGTCTGGAAATCGCCAAACATTTCCTGGACCGCAACTGGAAAGTTATCGCCACCATGCGCACACCGAACGACGATGTACTGCCGAAGTCTGAACATCTGCGCGTCCTGAAGCTGGACGTCACTAATGCCGAAAGCATCCGTCGTCTGGTCGAAGAAGCCGGGGCCATCGACGTTCTGGTGAACAATGCCGGCGTCGGCATGCTGGGGCCGTTCGAAAGCACCTCGATGGATGCGGTACGCGAAGTATTTGAAACGAATACCTTCGGTACGATGGCGGTGACGCAGGCATTTTTGCCGCAGTTCCGGGCAAGCAGGTCGGGTGTTGTCGTCAATGTGGCTTCGTCCGTGACGCTGAAGGCCTTGCCGTTGCTGCCTGTCTACACGGCCAGCAAGGCAGCGGTTGTCGCCTTCACCAAATCCCTGGCGCTGGAACTGAACGAGTTCAACATACGCGTCGGCGTGGTGCTGCCAGGCATGGCGCCGGAAACAGCGTTTGCCAGCAATGCCCATGCGCGCGTGGCGCAAGTGTTCCCCGAGGATTACGCCGCGACGATGAATGCGGTGCTGTCGGGATTCCAGAATTATTCTGGTCCGGTGACGCATTCGGTGGATGTTGCGGAAGCAGTCTGGCAGGTCGTGCAAGACGGTCAGAGCGGATTCCGCGTTCCGGCCGGTGCGGATGCGGTTGAATGGTTTAACGAAGTTGGTTAGCACCATGTGAGGGACGTTGAATGGGCGGGAAAAGGGAATAGGGCGGATATTTCAGGCGAATTCGTCGGCACTATTTCTGAGAAGCCGGATCGAAAACACACGGGACAGCCAGCCGGCAGCTTGGCAAAATATCATCGGCAAGATCGCCCCGAGTTATCTATCCGCCCCCATTCAGGAGACTCCACCATGACCAGTAAAACCACACTCTGCCTCTGGTACGACGGCGCCGCGCTGGAGGCCGCGCAGTTCTACGCCGCAACCTTCCCCGACAGCGCGGTCGGCGCGGTCCATCGTGCGCCCGGCGACTATCCTTCCGGCAAACAGGGCGACGTTCTGACGGTCGAGTTCACGGTATTGGGCATTCCCTGTCTCGGCCTGAACGGCGGTGCGGCGTTCCGGCATAGCGAGGCTTTTTCTTTCCTGGTCGCCACCGACGACCAGGAAGAAACTGACCGCCTATGGAATGCGATTGTCGGCAACGGCGGCCAGGAAAGCGCCTGCGGCTGGTGCAAGGACAAGTGGGGTTTGTCGTGGCAGATATCGCCGCGCGTACTCACGGATGCGGTCATGGGCTCCGACAAGGCTGCGGCCAAACGCGCCTTCGACGCCATGATGACAATGCGGAAAATCGACGTTGCAGCGATTGAAGCCGCCGTGCGCGGTTGATTTTTTTGCGGCAGGCATCTGCATGCCTGTCCGCGTTCTTGAATGCACCCAGGGGATCGTCTTCGTCAGAGTGCGGCGGATTCCCCCGGTGATGGATTGCTGATTTTCGCGTCAGCGGATTACTTCTCTTCTTCCAATTCAAGCAAGCGCGCATTGAGCCTGCCCAGCAGCAGCGTCAGCTGCGCAATCTCTTCCCTGCTCAAGGCCTCGAACAACTGATCGCCAAACTGCTTGCGCACCGGCTCGGAGGCGCGCAGCACTTTTTTGCCCGACGCTGTCAAAGAAATGAATTTGGCGCGGCGGTCGCTCTCGTCTGTTGTTCGCTCGACAAGTCCCTCGCGTTCCAGGCCGTCCACGGCTTCCGTAATCGTGCGCGGCGCGAAGCCGAACGCTTCGGCAAGATCGGTCGAGCGCACTTTCCCCTCGCGCTTGATCAGGCTCATGATCTTGATGCGTGCAATGGTCGCGCCCTGGCCGGCGAGGCGCTTGTCAAGCGCGCGGTGCGAGCGCAGGTAAAAGTCGCGCAGGGCTTCCGCGGCTTCGGTGTAGTCGTTTGTAAAGGTGGTGGACATATTTTTTGTTAATGCCATATTATATGGTACCTCACTAATTTTTCCGGCAAGCCGATTTGCAAGCATTGACCGACTGACGCCGGCTTTGCTTTATGAAACCAGTTCAGGATAAAACAAACATGACCGACGCGGTAGATAATCGCCCCGATGCGACGCAGAACCCTCCGGATGCAAATCCGAAAGAGGAAAATCCCAAGAGTGACAAGCCCAAGAAAAAAATGAGCCCGCGCGCCAGGCTGATCCTGCGCTCGCTGCTGGTGGTTGTGCTGATCGTCATCGTCGCCTGGTTCATCTACTACGAACTGCGCGGAAAATATCTGGAGAGCACCAATGACGCCTTCGTCTATGCCGACAGCGTGACCGTCGCGCCCAAGGTTTCCGGCTATGTCGAGCAGGTCTTCGTCATCGACAACCAGGACGTCAAGGCCGGCCAGCCGCTGGTGCGCATCGACGCGCGCGACTACGCCGCGCAGTCCTCGCAGTCGAAGGCGCAGATCGATGCCGCCACCGCCAGCGAAGACGCCGCCAAGGCGCAGCTTCAGGAGCAGAAGGCCGCCATCAGCCAGGCCCAGGCGCAACTGAGTTCGGCGGAGGAAGATGCGCGTTTTGCCGTGTCCGAAGTGGAGCGCTACACGCCGCTGGCCGCCAGCGGCGCCGAAACGCGTGAACGGCTGACCACCTTGCGCAACCAGGCGGCGCAGGCGAAGTCCACCGTGGCCTCGCGCCGCGCTGCGCTGGAAGCGGCGCAACTGCGCGTGCATTCGATCGAGGCGCAGGTACGCCAGGCGCAAGCCCAAGGCGAGACGGCGCGGGCGCAGTTTGACGCCGCCAACGTCAATCTCGGCTCCACCCAGGTCACCGCCAGCGTGGCGGGCCGCGTCGGTGACAAGCAGGTGCGCGTCGGACAATTCGTGTCGGCCGGGACACGCTTGATGACGGTGGTGCCGACCGACTTCTACGTGGTCGCCAACTTCAAGGAAACCCAGATCGGCAGCATGCGCAACGGCCAGCCCGTGGCGATCAAGATGGATGCCTTGCCGGGCGCAAAATTCAAGGGCCACGTGGAAAGCATCTCCCCCGGCACCGGCGCACAATTCTCGCTGCTGCCGCCGCAGAACGCGACCGGCAACTTCACCAAGATCGTCCAGCGCGTGCCGGTGCGCATCGCTGTTGACGCCTCGGCGGAAGACCGCAAGGTCTTCGTCGCAGGCCTCTCGGTCACGGCCGAAGTCGATACCGCCGCGACGGAGCGCACGCATTGAGCTCAGCCTCCAGCCAGAAAGCCGATGCCAGTGCCTGGCTGGCAGTTGCCGCCGGCACGCTCGGCGCGCTGATGGCGACGCTGGACATCTCCATCGTCAATTCATCGCTGCCCACCATTCAGGGTGAGATCGGCGCCAGCGGCACCGAAGGCACCTGGATCGCCACCGCTTATCTGGTGGCGGAAATCATCATCATCCCGCTGTCTTCATGGCTGGAAAAACTGCTCGGCCTGCGCACGTTGTTGCTGGCGGCGGCGAGCCTGTTTACACTGTTCTCGGTGCTGTGCGGTTTGTCGACCACGCTGCCGATGATGATCGTCGGCCGCATCGGCCAGGGCTTCACCGGCGGCGCGCTGATCCCGACCGCCATGACCATCATTGCCACACGCCTGCCGCGCGAACAGCAGCCGGTCGGCAACGCGCTGTTCGGCGCCACCGCGATCCTCGGTCCGGTGCTCGGTCCGGTGCTGGGAGGCTGGCTGACCGAGAACGTCAGCTGGCACTATTCCTTTTTCATCAACGTGCCCGTCGGCATCGCGCTGGTCACCTTGCTGCTGGTGGCGGTGCCGTATGCGCGGCCGAAGTTCGAGCAACTGGCCGAGGCCGACTGGTTCGGCATTGCCGGCATGGCGCTCGGCCTCGGCGGCCTGACCGTGGTGTTGGAGGAGGGCGAGCGCGAGCAATGGTTCTCTTCGCCGGACATCCGCTGGCTGGCGGCGGTTTCGCTGCTCGGATTCATCCTGCTCGCCATCGGCCAGTGGCGCGCGAAGCATCCGGTGATCCAGTTGCGGCTGCTGCGCGATCGACAGTTCGGTTCGGTGGCGCTGATGGCGATGGCGGTCGGGGTAGCGCTGTACGGCACGGCGTATGTGATCCCGCAATTCCTCGCCGGCATCGCCGGCTATAACTCGCTGCAGTCGGGCGTGATCGTACTGCTGTCCGGTGTGCCGATGATTCTGATGATGCCGTTCACGCCTTTTCTCATGCGTACCGTCGACATCCGGCTGGCGGTCGGGTTCGGACTGCTGCTGCTGGCGGCCAGCGCCTTCCTTGAAACTGACCTCAGCCCCCTGTCCTATGGTGGTTCGTTCGTCGCCTCGCAACTGATGCGCGGCGTCGGTACGGTGCTGGCGATGCTGTTCCTGAACCAGGCGGCGATCCGTTCGGTGCCGGCGTCGCAGGCCGGCGACGCGGCGGGTATCTACAGTGCCGCGCGCAATCTGGGCGGCTCGCTGGCGCTGGCCGGCATTGCCGTGATCCAGGATCAGCGCTTGTGGCTGCACAGTCGCCGCCTGGAAGAAAGCATTTCCGCCAATTCCGAGCTGGTGCAGTCGAGTATGGCGGCGCAAGCGCATCTGCTGGGCGGGCAAGACACCGCCATACGCCTGCTCGGCTCCAGCATCCAGATGCAGGCGCTGACGATGACCTATGCGGACCTGTTCTGGCTGCTGGGCGTGGCGATCCTGTGCATTACGCCGCTGGTGCTGTTCCTGCGGCCTCTGCCGACCAACGCCGCACCGGTTGCGGCTCACTGAAAAACATCATGCGAACACTTCCTCTCTTCCGACTTGTTTCACTGGCGTGCGTCGCCGCACTGGCCGGATGCGCGCTCGGCCCGGATTATTCCGGTCCGCCCGATGCCGCTCCCGTGGCGGCGCAATCGGGCCACTTCGTACGCGGCCAGGATACCGCCAGCGCGGACGCACCCGTCAACCGCTGGTGGGAGGCGCTCGGCGATCCGGTGCTCAATGACCTCGTGCAACGCGCACTCGACGCCAATCCCAATCTCGGCATCGCCCGCGCGCGACTGCAGCAGTCACGCGCCGCGCTCAGCCTGGAACAGGCCAATTCACTCCCTAGCGTCGGCGCCTCTGCGCTGGCCGGACATGCGCGCCTGCCGCCGATCAATCTGGGCGGTTCATCGGGTTCTTCAGGATCATCGAGCTCATCCGGCTCATCTGGCTCGTCCACCAGCCTGAACCTGTACAGCCTCGGTTTCGACGCCACCTGGGAAATCGACTTGTTCGGCGGACACCGGCGCGCGGTGCAGTCCGCCACTGCCACCGCCGAGGCCGCGGAGGCGTCGTTGGCCGACGTCCAGGTCAGCCTCGAAGCAGAAGTCGCGAATGCTTACATCAACCTGCGCGATCGTCAGCGCCGTATCCAGCTGGCCGACGAATCGATCCGCGCACAGGAGCAGATGGCGACGCTGACGCGCCAGCGGCTGGACCGTGGCACGGCCTCCAATCTCGACCTGATTCGTGTGCAGAACCAGCTCGACGGCACGCGCAGCGACCAGGTACCGCTGCAGGCCGATCTCGAGTCTTATCTGAATCAACTGGCGACGCTGGTGGGGCAGGAGCCCGGCACGCTTGATGACATGCTTGCGGCAAAAGCGGCTGGCGAGATGCCGCTGCCGCCGGCGCAAGTCGCGGTGGGCGATCCGCAGACCCTGTTGCGGCGGCGTCCCGACATCCGCGCCGCTGAGCGCACGCTGGCTGCCGACACCGCCAAAATCGGCCAGGCCGAAGCGGCGCGCTATCCCAGCCTGAAACTCTTCGGCGTCATCGGTCTGGGCGGCACGCATCCATCCGACCTGACCAAGCTGGACGATTTCACGGCAGTGGCGGCGCCGATGCTGAGCTGGAATTTCCTCGACTTCGGGCGCGCCAAGGCGCGTGTCACGCAAGCGGAACGCGTACGCGACGAGGCCGAGATGAAGTACCGGCAATCGGTGCTCGAAGCCTTACGCGACGCCGAGGATTCACTGTCGCGTTTCCGTTACGGCCGCGTGACCGTTGCCACGGTAGCGCGCACCAAGGCCTCGGCCGACCGTGCGCTGGACCTTGCGCAGCAACGCTACCGGGCCGGCACCGGTACCCTGATTGAAGTGCTGGACACTACCCGCCAGCAAATCGCCGCACAGCAGAACCTGTCGCAGGCCGAGGCGGCGCTGACGCGGAGTTTCGTCGGCATCCAGAAGGCGTTGGGTTTGGGCTGGAGTAGTTGACGGATAGTCAATCTTTCATCGAGAGGTGTGTAACAACTGTAAGGGATTGTTTAAGGGCATCGAGGGACAGAAACTATTCGGCGAGAATGCGGCTCGAACTGCCGTCCACATTCCACTTGCTGCGAAAGTAGTCACCGACGCAGCGACCTTATTTTTGACAGGGACTCTCATCATGAAAACAATCCAAAAAATCACAGTCATTTCCATCACGGTCTGCGCGCTGGCGGCGATGAGCGGTTGCAGCAACATGTCGCGACGCGACAAGAACACGGCCGTGGGCGCCGGCATCGGCGCGGTGGCCGGCGCGGTCCTGACCGGCGGCAGCGGCATTGGCACCGCCGGCGGCGCTGCAGTCGGCGGCGTGATCGGACATCAGGTCGGCAGATAAGGGTATTTTGCTTCCCTGAAGATCAATAAAAAAGAGGACCGCGGGGTCCTCTTTTTTTGCCTCAACCCGGTTGTACCGGCGTCGCCGCAGTTTTCCCCACTACTGTGGTCCACGGTCGCACCTGCCATTGCGTCACCACGCCGTTGAGGACATAGGGATCCTTGTTGGCGAAATTCTCGGCGACTTCCGGCGAGGCGCCTGTGAACAGCAGCAAGGCTTCGTCTTCAGGATCGGCCAGCGCCCCGCCGAGGATCAGTTCGCCGCGAGCGCTGGCTTCCCAGGCGTACTTGAGATGCTCGCTGCGGAACGGCTGCTTGGCGGTCTTGCTGTCTTTGACGAAGCGATAAAACAGGGCGTAGTGCATGGCGGCCTCTTTTGGATGATGATGGTGGATGATGCAAATTGTACGCTGACATTCTGCGGGCTTCCGGCGCGCCGCAAATAGAGCGTCCACGCGAACTTCCAAGCCGACTTCAAAGCGTGCTTCAGCACCCCTTTCCCGGCTGTGTTCCTCGGTTGCAGTTTCAATAGGCGTCGGGTAACATCATTCGTCCGCCATGCCGGACGAATCAGGAAAATAACCGGCAGCAGGACCAAATTCGTACGCGCATTTGCACAACATCGCATTGTTGGTTTGCGGCAATAAAAACAATCGTCCGCAAGCCGCGCAAAAGAATACTTAATCAGTACACGGTGCACATGAAGGGGGCCGTATTTCAGTCATTCTTACCGCCGGGGGAACGGTGATCCGCCGACGCTTCGCCGGCATCGTCTGTGCATGCAGCATGTTGTTCATGACCTGCGTCGCGGGCGCTGCCCAGGCAGCCGGTCCCGATTGCTCCCGCCCATATACCCTCGCTCTGCACGACCACGGCCTGTTGTATTCCGCCGATACCGACACCGGCATCGATAAGGACTTCGCCGATGAACTGATTCGCCGCAGCGGCTGCAAGGTCGGCGTCAGCCTGATGTCGCGTGCGCGCATCTGGCAGCTGATCGAATCGGGCGCGCTCGACTTCAGCCTGTCCGGTATTGCCAGTCCCGAGCGGCGCCGCTTCGCTTCTTTCGCCTGGTACTTCAGCAACAAGTATTACTTGCTGGTGCGCAAGGATGCGGGCATGCGCCAACTGATCGAATTCGAACGCAGCGAGACCTTCCGGCTCGGCGTGATCCGCAGTTTCCGCTACAGCGCCTCGGCCAACCGCCTGGTCGACAAGCTGGCAAGCGCCAATCGCGTTACCCAGGCCGGCGGCCTCGATCCGCTATACCAGGCACTGATGGCAAATCGCATCCAGGGAATGATCATGGAGCCGTTCGACTATCCGGTGGTGGAAGAAAAGCACATCCGCGACGTCACCGCGATCATCGAATTCAATGACCCCTCGATCCCGCACGGGCTGATCATGTCGAACAAGGCCTTGCCGCCGAGCGAGCGCGACAAGTGGCGCTCGCTGGTGGAGGAGATGCGCGCCGACGGCACTGTCCGCCGCATCTTTGAAAAATATTTCCCACCCTCGCTGGCGGCATCAATGGTCGACTTCAAGGCCGAGCCGTGAACTGGATACGGCAAATCCTGTTGCCGTTGACCATCCTGGTCGCCGGCCTGTGCGTGACTTGGGTCGCCTGGGATCACGAGCGCGACGCCTCGAGGAAAGAGCTGCGCGCGCAATTCGATTTCTCCCTGCGCGAAGCGGTCAGCCGCGTCGAGCAGCGCGTCTCGAGCTATGAACAGATGCTGCACGGCGTGCAGGGTTTGTTCACCGCCAACGGCAAATTTGACCGCACGGCGCTGCATGAGTATGTCGCGTCGCTCAATCTCGACGCCAATTTTTCCGGCATCCAGGCCATCGGCGCGGAAGAGTGGATCAGCAGCGCCGACAAGACCGCGCACATCGCGCGCATGCAGGAGCTCGGTTTCACCGATTACGCCATCCGGCCCGCAGGCGAGCGTCCCGACTACGCACCGATCATCATGCGCGAGCCGTACGTCGGTCGCAATCGCGTTACCTTCGGCTTCGATCCCTGGGCCGAACCCAATCGCCGGCGCGCCATGGAAAAAGCGCGCGACTCCGGCATGGCGGCGATCTCCGGCAAGGTCAAGCTGGACCTCGACGCCGACGGCCAGGGCCAGCCCAGCTTTCTGATGTACCTGCCAATCTATGCGCGCGGCATGCCTCAATCGACCATCGCCGAGCGCCGCGCCAGCCTGATCGGCTGGGTGCATGCCTCGTTCCGTATGAGCGATGTGGTCGCCAGCCTGTACGGCGAACAGCCGATGGGCGTGGCGTTCGCGATCTACGACGGCGTCGAACCGTCGACCGACGCCTTGCTGTATCACTCGGCAGTCGGACTCGACCAGAAGAAACCAACCCTGATCAGCGCCACCGAATACCTGGTGGTGGCCGGCCACAACTGGACGCTGTCGATGAACACGCTTGACGACTTCACCACGCGCTTCGGCCGCAACGCCGAAGTGCAGACCGCGCTGACCGGCGTCGGCCTGAGCGTGCTGCTGGCGTTGCTGGCCTGGCTGCTGATGTCGAGCCGGCGCCGCGCGATCCGCCTGGCCAACAAGATGACCAGTGAATTGCGCACCAGCGAAGAACAATTCCGCGCCATCGCCGACTGCACCGTCAACTGGGAAGTCTGGTGGGGCCTGGACGGCAAGCCGCGCTGGATCAATCCCTCGGTATTCCATTACACCGGCTACACCGTCGAGGAATGCATGGCGATGCCGAACTTCAAAGCGCAGTTCATTTACCTGGAAGACCTGCCGCGCGTGGTGCCCGAGCTCGACAAGGGCTTGCTGGGCGAACGCGGTGACGACCTTGAGTTCCGCTGCGTGCGCAAGGACGGCTCGCTGTTCTGGCTGTCGGTGTCATGGCTGCCCATCACGGACGCCAATGGCGTGTTCACGGGTTTTCGCACCAGCGGCCGCGACATTACCGAGCGCAAGCAGGCCGAGGCCGAACTGCGCATCGCCGCAGTGGCCTTCGATTCGCTCGAAGGCATGATGGTCACCGACGCCGACAGCAGGATCCTGCGCGTGAACCAGGCCTTTACCAAGATCACCGGTTACGATGCCGACGAAGTCATCGGCAAGACGCCGCGCCTGCTGCGCTCGGACCGACACAGCCCGGCCTTCCATCGCGCCATCTGGGAAAGCGTGCGTCACTCCGGCGGCTGGCAGGGCGAAATCTGGAATCGCCGCAAGAACGGCCAGGTCTATCCCGAATGGCTGACCATCTCGGCGGTGAAGGGCGATGATGGCGTGGTCACGCATTACGTCGGCACCCATCACGACATCACCGAACGCAAGATCGCCGAAGAGCGCATCAAGGAGCTGGCCTTCTTCGACGCGCTCACGCGCCTGCCGAACCGCACGCTGCTGCTCGACCGCCTCAAGCAGGCGATTGCAGCCAGCACGCGCAACAAGACCAGCAGCGCCTTGCTGTTCATCGATCTCGATCACTTCAAGACACTCAACGACACGCTTGGCCACGACAAGGGCGACCTGCTGCTCAAGCAGGTGGCGCAGCGGCTGGCGCTGAGCGTACGCGCCAACGATACGGTGGCGCGCGTGGGCGGCGACGAATTCGTGGTGGTGCTGGAAAGTCTGCACCGCAATCCGCAGGAAGCGGCCAGCCAGACCAAGGCCATCGGCGAAAAAATCCTCAGCGTGCTCGATTCGCCGTATCAATTGGGCGAGATCGAATACCGCACCACCGCCAGCGTCGGCGCGACCGTGTTCCGTGGCCGCCAGGCTTCGATTGACGAGTTGCTCAAGCAAGCCGATCTGGCGATGTACAAGTCCAAGGAAACCGGCCGCAATTCCATGAGTTTCTTCGATCCTGCCATGCAGACCGTGGTGCTGGAGCGCGCTGCGCTGGAAGCCGGCCTGCGCAAGGCCATCGATGGCGGCCAGCTGGTGCTGCACTACCAGGCGCAAGTGGTCGAAGGCGGCCGCGTGACCGGCGCCGAAGTGCTGGTGCGTTGGCAGCATCCGCAACGCGGCACCGTGCCGCCGTCGGAATTCATCCCGCTGGCCGAAGAGACCGGCCTGATCCTCTCGCTCGGCAACTGGGTCATGGAAACCGCCTGCACGCAACTGGCGCGCTGGGCTTTGCGCGCCGAGACCTCGCACCTGAGCATCGCCGTCAACGTCAGCGTGCAGCAATTCCGCGAAGCCGATTTCGTCCAGACCGTCTGCGGCATCATCGAACGTACCGGCGCCAATCCCAAGCGTCTCAAGCTCGAGCTCACAGAAAGCCTGCTGGTCGACAACGTCGAGGACATCATACAGAAGATGTATGCGCTCAAGGCCAAGGGCGTCGAATTTTCGCTGGACGACTTCGGCATCGGTTATTCGTCTTTGTCCTATCTCAAACGCCTGCCGCTGAATCAGCTTAAAATCGACCAGTCGTTTGTGCGCGATGTCCTGATCGACCCCAACGATGCCTCCATCGCCAAGACCATCGTCGCACTCGCACAAAGTCTCGGCCTTGGCGTCATCGCCGAGGGTGTCGAGACCGACGCGCAACGCAATTTCCTGGCCGATGCAGGATGTCACGCCTATCAGGGCTACTTCTTCTGCCGGCCGCTGCCGCTGGACGGATTCGAGCAATTCGTCCAGGCCTTCGATCCGATTTTAGATATGGAGTAACCTCATGTCCGCTTCTTCCAACGCTGCTTCCAAGATTGCCGATTTCCCCATCAACGCTAAATGGCCCGCGCAGCATCCCGAGCGCATCCAGCTGTATTCGCTGCCGACGCCCAATGGCGTGAAGGCCTCGATCATGCTGGAAGAGACCGGCCTGGCCTATGAGCCTCACCTGGTCAGTTTCGACACTAACGACCAGATGTCGCCGGAATTCCTGTCGCTCAATCCGAATAACAAGATCCCGGCCATCATCGATCCCGACGGTCCGGGCGGTAAGCCGCTGGCGCTGTTCGAATCGGGTGCGATCCTGCTTTACCTGGCCGAGAAGACGGGCAAGTTCCTGCCGCAGGATCCGGCCGCGCGTTACGAAGCCATCCAATGGGTGATGTTCCAGATGGGCGGCATCGGTCCGATGTTCGGCCAGCTCGGCTTCTTCCACCGCTTCGCCGGCAAGGAATACGAAGACAAGCGTCCACGCGACCGTTACGTCGCCGAATCCCGTCGCCTGCTCGGCGTGCTCGACCAGCGCCTGGCGGACCGCGAATGGGTGATGGGCGACTACGGCATCGCCGATATTGCGATCTTTCCGTGGGTGCGCAACCTGATCGGTTTCTATGAAGCAGGCGAGCTGGTCGGCTTCCAGGATTTCAAGAACATCAAGCGCACACTCGACGCCTTCGTCGCCCGTCCTGCGGTGATCAAGGGACTGGCGATTCCTGCGCGCGGCTGATCGGCCGGAAGCAAGCCATGTCCTTTGACGGACGCCTGCTGGCCGGCGTCAGCGTGCTGGCGGCGGTGATCGAGCGCGGCACGTTTGCGCGCGCGGCCGAGGCGCTCAACATGTCGGACTCCGGTGTCAGCCGCGCCATCGCCCGATTGGAAGTGCGCGTGGGAGTGCGCCTGCTGGACCGCACCACGCGCTCGATGAACCTGACCGACGAAGGCCGGCGCTTTTACGAACAGGTCGCGCCGCTGCTGGCGGGCATCGAAGAAGCCGCCATCGACGCCTCCGGCTCGGCCAGCGCCGTACGCGGCCGGCTGCGCGTGGACCTCGATCCCTTCTTCTCGCGGCTGCTGCTGGCCGAACATCTCGGCGCCTTCCTCGAAAAATATCCCGACCTGACGCTGGAGCTGACCACGCGCGAACATCTCGGCGACCTGGTCGCCGACGGCATCGACGTCGCCATCCGTTTCGGCAAACCGCCGACCTCGACCACGGTGGCGCGCAAGCTGCTGGAGACGCGCATCCTCACGGTGGCGTCGCCGGCTTACCTGGCAAAGCACGGCAAACCGTCGCATCCGTCCGAGCTGATCAACCACCAGTGCATCCATTTTCGCGACCCGACCACCGGCCGGCCGTATGAATGGGTGTTCCACAAGGGACGCAAAGTAGTCGAGGTCAATCCGCCGGGCCGGCTCGTCCTCAACGATTCCGGCACCATGCTGCTGGCATGCAGCGCCGGCGCCGGCATCGCCCAGATCCTGGCGCTGGGCGCGCAGAACGTGCTGAAGCAGGGGCATTTGGTGGAAATCTTCCCGGACTGGCCCGACGAACGCTTTCCGCTCTATGCGCTGCATCCTTCGCGTCACCGGCCGCCGGCCAAAGTTCGCGCCTTCATCGATTTCGCACTGGAGGCAGTACGTTGATTCAGTTTGATGATGCCTAAAAGGCAACATTAAAAGGGTGGCGCAAGAACTGCTGTGCAGTCCCTGCGTACAGAGGGATTCAAGTATAATTTTTGCGCGATTTCTCCTATAAGAAAAAGAACATATGTCGCGTTGCCGGGCCGAACGTCCGGCAATCGTCTTGCCCTTTCCTTGCCCCACAAATTACGTAACGGAGCACAACGTGCCAGGTTTTCCCATGCCAGCTGATCAACGCATCGATGCAAAACCAACACGCGCCGGCGGCGCCATTTCCGGTCCGCCGCTGCCGCCGGGACCGCTGATCGGTTTCGCTGTCGCGATCTTTGCGGTGATCCTGATCTCCTTCTTCTCTTATCGCGCCCAGGAAGTGCGCGCCAGTACCGCCGAACTGGTGTCGCACACCATCGAAGTGCGGGAGCAGCTGCAAGCGCTGGTGTCCGTGCTCAAGGATGCCGAGACCGGCCAGCGCGGCTTCCTGCTGACCAATACCGAAACCTACCTGCTACCGTACACCAACGCCAAGGCGGCGTTGCCGGGACAGGTGAAACGCCTGCGCAGTCTGATCAGCGACAATCCTGAACAGGTCCAGCGGCTGGATGCCGCCGCAGCCATGGCGAAGGACAAGATGGACGAGCTGGCCGAAAGCATTGAGTTGCGCCGCTCGCTCGGTGCGGAAGCGGCACTGGCGGTGGTGCGCACCAACCGCGGCAAGGTGGCGATGGATCGTCTGCGCGCGATCACCGATGAGATGGAGCTGCATGAACGCAACCTGCTGGCCAGTCGCCAGGAAGAGTGGCGCGATGCGGTGGTGTTCGCCTCCGCAGTGACCTGGATCGGCTCGGGCGTACTGCTGGTGCTGATCGTTGCGGCTGCGGTGATGACGTCGCGCGATTACCGTGCGCGCGAGCGCCAGGTGTGGATCCGTGCCGGACAGATCGGACTGGCCGGCCGTCTGCAGGGCGAGCAGCGGCTCGACGTGCTGGGCGACAACGCGCTGGCTTTTCTGGCCGAATACCTGGGCGCGCAGGTGGGTGCGATTTACATCCACAACGACGCCGACGCGTTCCGCCGGTTCGGCTCCTACGCCATCGGCGAGCGCTCCGGCCATGCCTTGCTGCAACCGGGCGACGGCCTGCTCGGACAGGCCGCCAAGATCAATCGCACGATGCACATACGCGACGTGCCGGATGGTTACCTGCCGGTGATTTCCAGCCTTGGCGCCAGCAAGCCGCGCGAGCTGCTGATTGCGCCGGCCAGCGTCGACGGCGTAGTGCAGGCGGTGATCGAACTCGGCTTCTTCCGTCCGCTGCACGCTGCCGAACTGGAGTTGCTGGAGCGCACCGCCGAGCTGATCGCCGTTTCCGTGCGCTCGTCCAAGGACCGCACGCGACTGGAAGAGCTGCTGGAAGAAACCCAGCGCCAGGCGGAAGAACTGCAAACGCAGGAAGAAGAGCTGCGCGTCAACAACGAGGAGCTGGAAGAACAGAGCCAGGCGCTCAAGGCTTCGCAGGCACGCCTGGAGACCCAGCAGAGCGAACTGGAAGAGACCAACGCCCAGCTGGAAGAGCAGGCGCAACAGCTGGAAGCGCAGAAGGACGACCTCTCCAAGGCGCAGACCGTGCTGGTGGAGAAGGCATCCGAACTGGAACGCTCCAACCAGTACAAGAGCGAGTTCCTCGCCAACATGAGCCACGAGCTGCGCACGCCGCTCAACTCGACGCTGATTCTGGCCAAGCTGCTGGCCGACAACAAGGCCGGCAACCTGACCGAAGAACAGGTGCGTTTTGCCCAGACCATTTCCTCGGCGGGCAACGATCTGCTGGCGCTGATCAACGACATCCTCGACCTGTCGAAGATGGAGGCGGGCAAGATCGAGATCATTTCCGAGCAGGTGCGGATGGAGAAGCTGACGGATGAATTGGCCGCAACTTTCCTGCCGACCGCGCAGCAGAAAGGCCTGTCGTTCCGCACCATTGTCGAAGCCGGCACGCCGGAACGCATCGTCACCGATGCGCAGCGTCTCGGCCAGATCCTCAAGAACCTGTTGTCCAACGCGGTGAAGTTCACCGACAAGGGCGAGGTCACGCTGACGATTTATCCGAATGCGGAGGGCCGCGTGGCGTTCTCGGTGCGCGACACCGGCATCGGCATCGCCGACGACCAGCAGCATTTCATCTTCGAGGCGTTCCGCCAGGCCGACGGCAGCACGCATCGCAAATATGGCGGAACCGGCCTCGGCCTGTCGATTTCGCGCGACCTGGCGCGCATCCTCGGCGGCGACATCCAGGTGCAGAGCCGTCTGGGCGAAGGCAGCATCTTCACGCTGACGCTGCCGTTGGCGTATTCGCCGGAGGCCTCCAACCTGACGTTGCCGACGCCGGGCGACGCCAACGTCGCGGCGATGCCCCCGGTCGGACATGGCGCCCATGCTTCATCGGTGATCTCGGCCGCGCGCGCTTCGCTGGCCGCCACGGCGGCGCCCGATGTGCAGGCGCCGTCGCGTGCGGCGCAAGGCCTGCATCCGATCGCCATCGATGACGACCGCAACCGTCTCAAGCCGGCTTCGCGCCTGATCCTGGTGGTCGAGGACGACACCGCGTTCGCGCTGATCCTGCGCGACCTGGCGCATGAAATGGGCTTCCAGTGCATCATCACGCATTCCGCCAACGAAGGCGTGGCCGCGGCCGACCTGTATCACCCGAGCGCAATCCTGCTCGACATGAACCTGCCCGATTTCTCCGGCCTCGGCGTGCTCGACCAGATCAAGCGCAATCCGCGCACGCGCCATATCCCGGTGCATGTGGTGTCGGTCGCCGACTACATCCAGGAAGCCATGGAGCGCGGCGCCGTCGGCTACGCGCTGAAGCCGGTCCAGCGCGAACAGCTGATCGACGCTTTCCGCAAGCTCGAAGCCAAGTTCTCGCAAAGCCTGCATCACGTGCTGGTGGTCGAGGACGATGCGCGCCAGCGCGACAGCATCCGTCAGTTGCTGGGCAACGACGACGTCAACATCATCGGCGTCGAGACGGCCGCCCAGGCGCTCGAACAATTGCGCACCACCACCTTCGACTGCATGGTGATGGATCTCAACCTGCCGGACCTGAGCGGCTATGAGCTGTTGGAAAAGATGGCCGAACAGGAAGACGTCGCCTTCCCGCCGGTGATCGTCTACACCGGTCGTTCGCTGACCGGAGAGGAAGAGCAGGGCCTGCGCCGCTTCTCGCGTTCCATCATCATCAAGGATGCACGTTCGCCCGAGCGCCTGCTCGACGAGGTGACGCTGTTCCTGCATCAGGTCGAAACCACGCTGCCGCCGGAAAGCCAGCGCCTGCTCAAGGTGGCGCGCGATCGCGAATCGGTATTTCAGGGACGCCGCGTGCTGGTGGTGGAGGACGACGTGCGCAACATCTTCGCGCTGTCCAGCGTGCTCGAGCCGAAGGGCATGAAGGTCGAGATCGCGCGCAACGGCATCGAGGCGCTGGAAGCGCTCAAGCGCAGCCTGACGCCGGGCGCGCAGCATATCGACCTGGTGCTGATGGACATCATGATGCCCGAGATGGACGGCATGACCGCGATGCGCGAGATCCGTCGCCAGCCCGAATGGAAGAAGCTGCCGATCATCGCGCTGACCGCCAAGGCCATGAAGGACGACCAGGAAAAATGCCTGGCCGCCGGCGCCAACGACTACATCGCCAAGCCGCTCGACGTCGAGAAGCTGCTGTCGCTGGTGCGCGTGTGGATGCCGAAATGAAGCGCGTGAACCTTGTGAACGCCACGAAAATTGATTGCTGAGCACCGGATGCCGACACGCCACTTCGATATCGAGATGCAGCTGCTGCTGGACGCCATCTACCTCAAGTACCACTGCGATTTTCGCGGTTATGCAGGGGCTTCACTCAAGCGCCGGCTGGTGACGGCGATGAGCCGCTTCCGTTGCGAGACGCTGTCGCAGCTGCAGGACAAGGTGCTTAACGATCCGGAGGTGTTTCCTGCGCTGATGGAATACCTGACAGTGCAGGTCAGCGAGATGTTCCGCGATCCGAGCTATTTCCGTTCGCTGCGCGAAAAGGTGGTGCCGCTGCTACGTACCTATCCGTCGCTGAAGATCTGGGTCGCCGGCTGCAGCGCCGGCGAAGAAGTGTATTCGCTGGCGATCCTGCTGCGCGAGGAGGGTTTGCTGGAGCGCTCGCTGATCTATGCGACTGACATCAACCCGACCGCGCTGCAGAAGGCCGAGGCCGGCGTCTATGAACTCGACCGCATCGCCGGCTTCACCAGCAACCATCAGAAGTCCGGGGCCCGCACCTCGCTGTCGGATTACTACACGGCGGCATACGGCCGGGCGGTGTTCGACAAGTCGCTGCGCCAGTACATCGTGTTTTCCGACCATAGTCTGGCGACCGACAGCGTATTTGCGGAAATGCATCTGGTGTCGTGCCGCAACGTGCTGATCTACTTCAATCGTCAGTTGCAGGAGCGCGCGCTGGGGCTGTTCCGTGAATCGCTGTGCCGCAAGGGTTTCCTCGGCCTCGGATCGAAGGAGTCGCTGCGTTTTTCGGAGCATGCGGCGGCCTTCGACGACGTGGTCCGTGAGGACCGTATTTTTCAGAAGAAGAACGCGCTATGAGCACCATCGCTTCGCTTGCAGGCCGCATCGACGCGGTCGTGATCGGCACCTCGGCGGGTGGTGTGGAAGCGCTGTCGCATCTGTTGCCGGCGTTGCAGCGCGGCGCACAGGCGGCGGTGTTCGTGGTGTTGCATTTGCCGCGTGAACGGCCCAGCCTGCTGGTCGACATCTTCACGCCCAAGTGCAGGATGACGGTGCGCGAGGCATCCGACAAGGAGCCGGTCGAAGCCGGCACGATATACTTCGCGCCACCCGATTATCATTTGCTGGTCGACGAAGGTCCGCAGTTGGCGCTGTCGTCGGATGAACTGGTCAATTTTTCGCGGCCGGCGATTGACGTGCTGTTCGAGTCTGCGGCCGATGAATACGGCGAGCGCCTGCTCGGTATCGTGCTCACCGGCGGCAACCAGGACGGCGCCGCCGGCCTGCAGGCGATTCGCGCGGCCGGGGGCATGAGCATCGTGCAGCAACCGGAGACCGCGCAGGTGCCGTACATGCCGGAACTGGCGCTGGAGCGTGGAGCAGTGGATTACGTATTGACGCTGGAGCAGATTGCCGCGTTACTGGGAACGCTGTAAGGGAAAAGAAAAAATGAACAATCAAAACAAGGAAACCATGCTGCCCCGCGTGAAGTTTCTCCTGGTCGATGATCTCGACGAAAACCTGCTGGCCTTGTCGGCGCTGCTCCAACGCGACGACGTCGAGCTGCTGCAGGCGCGCTCCGGTTTCGAAGCGCTGGAATACCTGCTGGTGCATGACGTCGCACTGGCCTTCATCGACGTGCAGATGCCGGACATGGACGGCTTCGAACTGGCCGAGCTGATCCGTGGCAGCGAGCGCACGCGCAACGTACCGCTGATCTTCGTCACCGCCGGTGCGCGCGATGAGCGTCGCATGTTCAAGGGCTATGAAAGCGGCGCGGTGGACTTCCTCTACAAACCGATCGAGCCGCATATCCTGCGCAACAAGGCCGAAGTGTTTTTCCAGCTGTATCGCCAGAAGCAGCAGCTGGCGCTGGAGTTGCGCGAACGCACCGAGACCCTGCGCCTCAATGAAATGTTCGTCGCCATCCTCGGCCACGACCTGCGCAATCCGCTTGGTGCGGTGCTGACCGCAGCGTCGCTGATCCAGCGCGCGTACAAGGAAGAGGTCGCCCAGAAGGCCAGTGCGCAGATCATCAACAGCGGCAAGCGCATGGGGCGCCTGATCGACGGTATGCTCGACCTGGCGCGTGCGCGCCTGGCGGGCGGCATTCCGCTGACACGCCAACCGGTCAGCCTGGATGAGGTCATGCAGCGCGTGGTGCAGGAGCACCAGGCGGCGTTTCCCGAAAGCAGCATCGAGTTGCAGATCCAGGGCGACCCGGCCGGTCACTGGGATCCCGATCGCCTGGGCCAGGTGGCGGCAAATCTGCTGGGCAATGCCATCCGCCATGGCAAGCCTGGTGAAACGGTGCAGGTGGTGCTGGACGGCCGCGAGCCGGAGCAGGCGATGTTCTCTGTGGCCAACGCCGGCGGCATTCCGCCGGAGGTGCTGCCCAATATCTTCGATCCGTTCCGCAGCGGCGCACCGCGCGGCGGGCAGAATGAAGGGCTGGGACTCGGTCTCTACATCGTGCAGCAGATCGTGCAGGCCCATCAGGGCGACATCGACGTGCAGTCCGGCGCGGGCGACAAGACCGTCTTCACGGTGACGATTCCGCGCCAACCTGGCTGACGGCGACAGCAAATGCGCCGGTCCGTGCAACGCGGCCGGCGCATCGCCATCTGTTCCACCATGTATCAAGTCAAATGCGGCCCGGCCGCTTTTTCCCCAGAGCGTGAATCCCTATAGTGCATTCCAAGGCAACGCGAGATCACCCCGATCCGCACGCCGACACCATGCTTATTTGCACTATTTGCGGTCCATCATTCTTGAAGGAAACATCATGTCTTATCAACCCAAAACCATCGTCATCACCGGCGCTTCCAGCGGCATCGGCTTCGCCCTGGCGCAAGCCTATCTGAAGCGCGGCGACTACGTCGTCGGCAATGCGCGCACCGAAGAGCGCCTGCAGGCTGCGGCCGCCCAGTTCGAGAACGCCGGCAACTTCTTCGGCGTGGCCGGCGACATCGCGCTGCCGGCGACCGCGGAGGAAATCTTTTCGGAAGCGCTGGACCGTTTCGGCAAGGTCGACGTGCTGATCAACAACGCCGGCATCTTCATCGCCAAGCCGACCATCGGCTACACCGAACAGGACGTCGACAGCATCGTCAGCACCAACCTGAAGGGCTTCTTCTACATCACCCAGCAAGCGGTGCGCCACATGGTCGAGCATCGCAGCGGCCACATCATCAACATCACCGCCAGCATCGCCATGCAGCCGACTACCGCCGTGCCGGCGCTGTTGCCCGTGCTGATCAAGGGCGGCCTCAACCAGGCCACGCGTGCACTCGCGCTGGAACTGGCGGCGCACAACGTCAAGGTCAACGCGGTCGCGCCCGGCATCATCGAGACACCGTTGCATGCCCCGGGCAGCCATGATTTCCTGAAGGCCCTGCAGCCGACCGGTCAGATCGGCCAGGTGGACGACATCATCGGCGCGGTGCAATACCTGACCGATTCCAACTTCACCACCGGTGCGATTCTGCCGGTTGATGGCGGCGCCAGTTCCGGTCGCTGGTAAGGACGTTCACCCTAGCGCTGCAGTTTTTCCATCAGGAAATCGACGAAGGCGCGCACGCGTGAAGACATGTGACGCGCATGCGGATACAGCATCACGAAGGGGCGGGTGACGCCGCCGTAGCCGGTCAGGACCTCGACCAGGGCGCCGGAGCGCAAGTCTTCCGCGACCACGAAGCGATAGGTCTGGAACAGTCCGGCGCCGGCGCGCGCCAGCGTGACGCCGCCGAGCACGTCTTCGGCGCAGCCGTAGTTGCCGCTGGTGGGCACGTCGATGTCGGCGCCGTCCTGGCGCAGCGTCCACGGCAGGCGGCGGCCGTTGCTCGGCAGATCGAACTGGATGCACTCGTGCGCATGCAGTTCGTCGATGGTGCGCGGCGTACCGGCCCGGTGCAGGTAGTCCGGGCTGGCGACGATGACGAGTTCGGCATCCTCCAGCGTGCGTGCGATCAGGTTCGAGTCATCCGGCGCCTTGCCGCGCACCGACAGGTCGTATGCGTCATCGGCGAAATCGACGTTGCGGTTGCTGATGTGGGTTTCGACGGCGACGTCGGGATAGCGTGTACGGAATTCCGGCAGGATCGGCAACACACGGTAATGCGCATACGGCGTCGGCAGGCTGATGCGCAGCGTGCCGGCCGGTTTGCCATGTAATCCGCTGACGCGGCGTTCGGCGTCGATCAACGTGGATAGCGCGTCGCGGCATTGCTCGAAATACAGCTGGCCTTCTTCTGTCAGGCGGATCTGGCGCGTGGTGCGTACGAACAAGCGCACGCCCAGGCGCTCTTCCAGGCGCGAGACCGAGCGGCTGACTGCCGCCGGCGTCACGCTGGCGGCCACGGCGGCGGCGCTGAAACTGCTCAGTTCCGCAGCCAGGCAAAACAACTCGATGCTGCCGACCTGAAGATCGTCGAAGGGGCGTCTGGTGCCGGTTTTCATGCGAGGGTCCTGTACGGAGATATTTTCTTGATGGAATAGTCCGGATGGTAAACCAATTGCCGTCCGGCCACCGGAGGCCGGCGGCATGAATATACCGGGCGTCGTATTATCGGCGTACTTGGAATTTGCACAATCAGAACAAACCAGACCAATGAGGAATCCATGTCCCTGAACCAAACGTCTTCACTTGATCGTTTTCCGCGCTACCGATTGCTCGACCAGGCCACGCCAGTGGAAAAGCTGGAGAATCTGCGCCGCCTGTTGCCGGAAACGGCGGCCGTCAACATCTTCGTCAAGCGCGACGACCTGATGTCGCTGGGCGGCGGGGGCAACAAGCTGCGCAAGCTGGAGTTCCTGATCGGCGCCGCACTGGCCGAAGGCGCCGACACGCTGGTCACCGTCGGCGGCCTGCAATCGAATCACGCGCGCCTGACTGCCGCTGCGGCGGCAAAAGCCGGCTTGCATTGCGAGATCGTGCTCGGTCGCCTGGTGCCGCGCACCAACGAAGAATATGCGCTGGGCGGCAACGTGCTGCTCAACGACATTTTTGGCGCACGTGTCGAGATCGCGCCTGATGGCGTGGCGCCGATCGTACGTGCGCGCGAACGCGTCGCCGAACTGATCGCAGCCGGCCGCAAGCCCTACCTGATCCCGACCGGCGGCTCGACTGCGGTGGGCAGCCTCGGTTATGTCGCTTGCGCGGAAGAGTTGCTGCAACAGGGCGACGCGCTGGGCGTGCAGTTCGACGGCATCGTGGTGCCCAATGGCAGTTCCGCAACCCACGCCGGCCTGGCCGCCGGGCTGGTGCACGCCGGCAAACCGGCGACGCTGGTGCAGGCCTACAGCACCCTGGCGGAAGCGGCAACTGCGCAGGCCACCACGCTGACGCTGGTGCGCGAGACGCTGGCGCTGCTGGGAGACGACAGCATTATTGCCGACACCGACATCCTGGTCGACGGCAGCCAGCGCGGTCCGGGTTACGGCATCGCCACCGACGCCATGCGGGAAGCCTTGCTGGCCCTGGCGCGCACCGAAGGCATCCTGGTCGACCCGGTGTATTCGGGCAAGGCTTTCGCCGGCATGCTGGCGGCGATCAGGGCAGGGCGTTACCAACCGGGCGCTAATATTTTGTTTGTAATGACTGGTGGCACGCCCGCGTTGTACGCGTATCGGGATGCGCTGCAGCGTGCATAAATTCACAATATTTCTCACGGGAAAATTTGCGTCGGCATTGCGGGCATGGTCTCAGGGGGCATGCCCGTTTTTCATTTCCAGCCGTCCCCACGGCCTATTTCCGCAAGGCATCCCCGACGCGTTTTCGCTATCTGCCGTACAATTCGTTGTGCGCTGCAAGATGCGCTGAACGCCAGCACCCACGCGCATTGACATGTCATTCGCCGTGACGCTGCAGCCTGAAATCATCAGAAATATCCCATGGAACAACTCGTCGTCTACATCATCCCGCTGTTCCTTGTGCTGATCTGTGCGGAGCTCGCCTACGGCTATTTCCGCGGGCGCAATACCTATCGCCTCAACGACGCCATCAGCAGCCTGAGCCAGGGCCTGATCGGCCAGTTGGTGGGATTGGTCACGCAATTGTTCCAGATCGGTTTTTACACCTTCGCCTATCGCTTCGTGGCAATCGCGCCGCATGCGCGCTTCTGGCATGGCGCGGCCGGCTGGATTGCGGCGATCCTGCTGTTCGATTTCTTCGACTACTGGCTGCATCGCATGGGTCATGAGAACGCCGTGATGTGGGCCGCGCACGCGGTGCATCACCAGAGCCAGGATTTCAACCTGTCGACGGCGCTGCGCCAGGAGAGCACGGTGATCCTCATCGGCTGGCTGTTCTACCTGCCGATGGCGGTGCTGGGCGTGCCGCCCGAGCAGTTCGCCATCGCCGGCCTGATCGTGCTGGTGTATCAGTTCTGGATTCATACCGAACACGTCGGCAAACTAGGCTGGTTCGACAAAATATTCTCCTCGCCGTCCAACCATCGCGTGCACCATGCAGTCAACGACCAGTACCTCGACAAGAATTACGGCGGCATGCTGGTGATCTGGGACCGGATGTTCGGCACCTTCGCGGAAGAGAAAGAAGCCTGCGTCTACGGCACGCGCACGCCGCTCAAGAGTTGGGATCCGTTGTGGGCAGTGACCAGCGGTTACTGGCAACTGGCGCAAACCGCGGCGCGCCTGCCGCGCTGGCAGGACAAGCTCAAGCTGTGGTTCAAGCCGCCCGGCTGGCTGCCGGCCGGGGTGACGGCGGACGGGCCGGCGTTCGATCTGGAAGCGGCGCGCGAGCGCTATGATCCGAAGTTGTCGCGCGGCGCGGGTATGCTGGCGGTGCTTCAATTCAGCCTGTTGCTGGCGGCCAGTGCGGCATGCATGTGGGTGTCGGACGATCTTTCCTACGCGCGCCTGCTGGAACTGTGCTGCGCCTTGCTGGCGGCGTTCTGGGCGCTGGGCGCCTTCATGCAGCGTCGCATCGGCGTCGTTGCGATGACGGCGATTGATGTTGTTGCGGCGCTCCTTGCCGCTTGCATTCTGCTGTAGAAACCTAACGGCGCAGACTGCGCTTCAGGCTGTCCACTGAGATTTTCTGGACGGCCTGATTTCCTTTTTTGTCTTTTCCCTTTTCTTCAGCACCCGCGCACGCGCTGCAACTGTCGCAGCCGGTCGCCGGCGCATGCTCCGTCGCTTGCATCCGCGCAGCCATGCCGTGCCAGCCGCGATCCCGGCACCATGCAGCAACGGCAGTCGCCATGCCGTGCTTCACCGATTTCGGCAGATAGCGCTGCAGCACATGCCAGCAGGCAGTCAACACGATGGCAGCGACGATGAGGTTTTGCATGATGGTCCTCGTTTTTACAGGAAGGCCGTGGCCAGCCGGAACGTCGCCAGCGAAGCCAGATAGGCCAGCGCGAACATGTAGCCGGCCATCGCCAGTGCTGGTTTCCACGAATTGGTTTCGCGCTTGACGATCGACAGCGTCGAGATGCATTGCGGTGCAAACACATACCAGATCAGCAGCGACAGCGCCGTCGGCAGGCTCCAGGTCTGCGTCAGCATCGGCTCCAGTGCAGAGGCCAACTGGTCGCCGCTGGCCGACAGCGCATACACGGTGCCGAGCGCGCCGACCGCGACTTCACGCGCGGCCAGACCCGGGATCAGCGCGATGGCGATCTGCCAGTTGAAGCCGATCGGCGCGAACAGCGGTTCGAGGAAACTGCCAATGCGTCCCGCCAGGCTGTACTGGATGGCCGGGCCGACGGCGCCGTCCGGCGCACCGGGGAAGGTCGACAGGAACCACAGGATCACCATCAGCGCCAGGATGATGGTGCCCACGCGCGTGATGAAAATGCGCGCGCGTTCCCACATGCCCAGCGCCAGGTTGCGCAAGTGCGGCACGTGGTAGTTGGGCAACTCCAGCAACAGCGGTTGCTGCCGGCCTTTGGCGATCACGCGCTTGAACACGTAAGCCACCGCCATCGCCGAGACGATGCCGAGCACGTACAAGCCGAACAGCACCAGCCCCTGCAAATTGAAAATTCCGACCGCGCGATCCGGAATGAAGGCGCCGATGATCAGCGCATATACCGGCAGCCGCGCCGAGCAGGTCATCAGCGGCGCGATCATGATGGTGGCGAGGCGGTCGCGCGGATTCTGGATGGTGCGCGTGGCCATCACGCCGGGAATCGCGCAGGCGAAACTTGACAGCAGCGGGATGAAGGCGCGTCCCGACAAGCCGACGCTGCCCATCAGCCGGTCCAGCAGGAAGGCGGCGCGCGGCAGGTAGCCCGAATCTTCCAGCAGCAGGATGAAGAAGAACAGTACCAGGATCTGCGGCAGGAACACCAGCACGCTGCCGACGCCGGAGATGATGCCGTCGACGATCAGGCTGCGCAGCAATCCTTCCGGCATGTACTGCGTGACCAGCGCGCCGATGCCGTCGACGCCGCTCTTGATCATGTCCATCGGCAGCGCAGACCAGCTGAACACCGCCTGGAAAATCGTGAACAGCAGCACCAGCAACAGCACATAACCGAACACCGGATGCAGCACCCAGGCGTCGATGCGGTCTTCGGCGGTGCGCGCCTGCGCACGTTCGGTGACGGCGGCGTCGAGAATGTTGCGCACGGCTTGCTGGCGTTCGGTCGCGCTCATCGGCGTGGCCGCATCGCCGAAGCGGCGTGAAATCCAGGCATCGGGATTGCTGTTCGGATGGCGGTTGCGCCAGGCATCGACGGCATCGGCCAGGGCGCTCGCGCCTTGCTGCTGCACAGCGACGGTTTCAACCACGGGAATGCCGAGCTCGGCGCTGAGCCGGGCGGCGTCGACGTTGACGCCACGTTTGCGGGCGACGTCGCCCATGTTGAGCGCCAGGATGGCAGGACGTTGCAGCCGCAGCACTTCGATGGCCAGTTTGAGGTTCAGGCGCAGCTTGCTGGCGTCGGCCACCAGCACGATCAGGTCGGGCAGCGCTTCGTCCGCGCGTTCACCGAGCAGCACTGCGCGCGTGACCGCTTCGTCCGGCGTCAGCGCGCTGAGGCTGTAGGTGCCGGGCAGGTCGACCAGCCGATAGGCCGCGCCGCTGCCGGAGACGAAGCGCCCGGCCTTGCGCTCGACCGTCACGCCGGCGTAGTTGGCGACTTTCTGGCGCGCGCCGGTGAGGCGATTGAACAGCGCGGTCTTGCCGCAATTCGGATTGCCCACCAGGGCAAGGTTAAGCGGGGGCGTGAGCGTGTCGGAATGCTGCATGGTGGATGTCTTGGGGCGGATGAGTCAGGCCAGGCGGTCGATGTGGATCAACTCCGCTTCATGGCGGCGCAACGCAAAGGTGGTGTTGCCGATGCGCACCGCGATCGGATCGCCGGCCGGAAACGACAGCGCCACCACGCGCACGATTTCGCCGGGCAGGAAACCGAGTTCTTCCAGCCGTTCGCGCAGCGCAGATTGTTCGGCGCCTTGCGGCGCAGCGAGGAAACGGATGCAGGCTTGCTCACCCTTGGCGAGATCGGCAAGGGTAGTGGATAGGGCAGCAGATGCTGCAGTGGCTGGGGAGGAAGTCATGAGCTGCCTGGTGTCCGTGCAGCAACGCAAGTCTGCAAGGTCAATCAATAATAGTTCTCATTATCCTCTGATTTGACGATGCAGGTTTGCGGCAAAATGTCGCAGCAAGCATGAGCGGCAGCGCATCCTTTTTGCTTTCCGCAACGTCTTATCAGCGTGAGCCAGGCGCCGCTGACAAGACGTCGCAGCGGGCTAAGATCAACGCCGTCAGGCACGGCACTTTCCCGGGAGTCATTTCATGCAGAAAATATTGATAAGCTACAGCACCAGGCCCGAACGCGCGGACGAGAATGCCGATCTGATCCGGGACGTCTTCGATGAGCTCCGGAAGGCGGCGCCGGAGAGGCTTCGCTACATGGCATTGCGCGCAGCGAACGGGCAATTCTTTCATTTTCTGCAAGCCCCCGAGGGTGTCGAGCCGTTTGCGAAATCGGAGGCGTTCGCATCCTTTCAATGGGATATCAGAACACGTTTGCTTGCGCCCGCACAGAGACTCGACGTGACGGTCGTCGGAAGTTACGGCATGACGGATGATGATTCCTGAGCGTCAGGAAACAAGAGACATGGCTTTCATTTCAGACCAGCAAGAGGCGCGACTGTTGTTCGAGCGGAAGCTCGGTGACATGCGTCCCAAGCTTCATCGCTATTGCGCACGCATGGCGGGTTCCGCCGTCGACGGTGAAGATATCGTTCAGGAGGCGCTGATCAAGGCGGTCGAGGCATATGGCCGCACGCCGATCGACAATGCGGAAAGCTGGCTCTTCCGTATTGCGCACAATGCCGCGATGGATTTCCTGCGCCGACGCCGCCGGCAAGAAGCCGTTCATTCCGAAGAAGATCCGGAATCGGCAGTCGACGAAACGGCATCGGCCGTTTCCCGGCATGCAGCGGCAGCCGCCTTGCGCACCTTCATGCACCTTCCCGTCGCCCAGCGCGGCGTGGTCATCCTGATGGATGTACTGGGCTATTCGTTGCGGGAAGTAGGGGACATTACCGGGCTGACGATTCCCGCGGTCAAGGCTGCGCTGCATCGCGGACGGGGCCGTCTCCGTGAGCTGGTCGACAACCCGGGCGAGCGCCCGGCTCTGGACGATGCGGACTTGGATCGCCTGGCGGCTTACGCCGACCGTTTCAATGCCCATGACTTCGATGCCGTGCGCAACATGCTGGCCGACGACGTTGCACTGGAGCTAGTCAGTCGCACCCGCATGAGCGGTCGCAAGGAAGTATCGCGCTACTTCGGCAACTACGCCGGTATCAACGACTGGAAATTGCTCCCCGGATTGGTTGACGGCCGGCCGGCTCTGCTTGTATTCAATCCGGGAATGCCGCAAGCACCACCGTTCTACTTCGTGACCATCGAATGGGAGGGGGGACATATCACGGGGATACGGGATTTTCGACATGCGCGCTACGCTGCCGAATGTGCTGAGATGACTTCGCTTACCTATCGGAGAAAACTTGATGAGCCATCCTGAAATGCAAATCCATCACGTTCTTGAACGTTACCAGTCAACTGTTCTGGCCAAGGACCTCGAGGGATTCCTTCGCCTGTACAGTGATGACATCCGCATCTTCGACACATGGGAAAACTGGTCCCACGAAGGAAAGGATGCCTGGCGCCGCGTGGCCGCGAACTGGTTTTCCTCGCTCGGCGAGGAAACCGTCTCGGTCGGCTTGGAACAAATTCAGATGACGGTCGGGGCAGATCTGGCGATAGCCAGCGCGCTGGTCACTTACACGGCGTTCTCTCCATCCCGCCAGGCATTGCGATCCATACAAAACCGGATGAGCGTGGCGTTGGCGAAAGAGGGGCGGGACTGGCTTATCGTCCACGAACATACTTCGGTGCCGATAGCGTCTGGCGACATGCGCGCCGTGACGGTAAAAACGGTCTGACACTTTCGCGGCGGTCACCATGCGCATCCTTTTCCTGCTGCGATTCGTCTTAAGGAAATGGGGAGGCCGCCATTGCGATTGACGCTGCCTCCTCCTTTTTTCAACAGTGAAGGAGTGCAGTCGAATGAGCCAGGACAGAATCGAGATTTACGGCATCCCGCAAAGCAACTTTACGCGCGCAGTCAGAATGGTATGTGCGGAGAAAGCGATCGACTACGATCATTTTCCTGTCCATCCGCACTCTGGCGAAGCGAGCGCAATCCATCCCCTGGGAAAAGTCCCGGGTTTGCGTCACGGTCAGGTAAGGCTGGGAGAGTCCCGGGCAATCGTGGCTTACCTCGATCGCCTTCATCCGCAAGCGCCGATGATGCCGGCAAGTCCCGAGGCGCCGGCGGCGGAAGCGGAAGCCGAGCAATGGGTGTCGATCGTCATGACCGCCATGGATCCGGTATTGATCAGGCAATATGTGTTTGCCAATCTCTTCCCCAAGACAGCGGATGGAACGGTTGACCGCGCTACCGTCGACGCCGCGCTGCCGGAGTTGAAGGCGTTCATCGTCCTGCTTGACGGCGCCCTGGCTGGGAAAGCTTTCCTCGCCGCTGCGCGCTTTACCTTCGCCGATGCGCTTCTTCTGTCGACCTTGGCCGCCGTGCGCCTGTTTTCCGAGGGCGCGCAGGCAATTGCCGGCGCCCCGCATCTCGCGCGCTACCTGGAGTTGCATTCTTCCCGCGCCAGTTTCATTGCCACCGATCCCTGGCACGCGGCCATGGGGGGCAACGCATGATCCTGGTCACGGGCGCCGCGGGGCTGAACGGCACGCATATCGTCACCCAGTTGCATAAGCAACGGGTGCCGTTTCGTGCGCTGGTGAGAGACCGCGCAAAAGCATCTTCTCTCTTGCCGGACAACGTTGACATTGCCGAAGGCGACATGTCCCGGTCCGAAACGCTGGGTCCGGCGTTGGAAGGCATCGACAAAGTCCTGCTGATTTCATCGGGCGACGAGCGCATGCTGGAGACCCAATGCAGTTTCATCGACGCCTGCAAGCGCGCCGGGGTGGAGCATGTCGTGAAATTCTCGGGCAATGAAACGGGCTTCGATCGCTCCAGATTTCGTTTCACGGAGATGCACGCGCAAGCCGAGCTCTACCTTGAACGATCAGGGCTGCGCTGGACGCATTTGCAGCCTTGCGGCTTCATGCAGGTCTACCTGCGCGAGGCCCGATCCATCATGGAAAGCGGCGAATTGCGTCTGGCGGCGGGGGATATTACGCTCGCTCCCATTGACGTCCTCGACATCGCCAGGATAAGCGCCGCCGTGCTGCAAGCGCCAAGGCAGGACGGCCGTCGCCATTTGATGACAGGGCCGGAGGCGCTGCCCATGTCCCGGATCGCCGCGCTTATTTCCATTGTTGCGGGCCGGGCCATCGACTACGTTCCGATCACGCCGGAACAACGTCGCCAGGAAATGCTGGCCGCAGGCGCATCCCCTTATTTTGCAGATGCGCTCTTCGAGCAGGCCACTGAGCGGTTGCGTAATCCCCAAGCCATCGTGCACTTGGAGAGCCATCAGGAATTCAATGTGACGCCAACATCTTTCGCCAATTTCGTCAAACGGCACGCTTTCATTTTCCAATAAGCCCACTCTCGCAGACAGAATGAAATTACGTCGCCTGCCGTCGATTCAGCCTCCCCGGCTGATCCTCGCAGGCGCCGTTCCCTCCCGATTGCCTCGCTGCGATCCTTTTTCGTAGTCGCTAGAAATAGTTTGCCAATCGGCGAACCATGATGATATAGTTCGCCATATGGAAAACTATTCAGCCTCACTCAATAACGTATTCCACGCATTGGCCGATCCCACCAGGCGCTCCGTGATTGCCAGGCTTGGTAGCGGCTCGGCATCGATCAAGGAGCTGGCGGAACCCTTCGGTCTGGGGTTGCCGTCGTTCCTGAAGCACATCAAGGTGCTTGAAAACAGTGGCCTTATTGCTTCGGAAAAAGTAGGGCGGGTGCGAACCTGCAAACTGAAACGCGCCAACCTGATCGCTGCTCAGAAGTGGTTTGACGAGCAACGCGCAGGCTGGGAAAGCAGATACGACAATCTCGACAATTTATTGATTACTCTGAAAGGTGAAGACGATGACACTTAAACTTCAATTCGACTTCCTGGTCGACCAGGAAAAAAGCACCATCACGATCAAAAGAGAGTTTGCCGGCAAGCGCCAGCTGGTCTGGGACTGCCATACGAAAAGTGAATTGCTCGACCGCTGGTTCGCCCCCAAGCCATTGACCACCAAAACCAAGTCCATGGACTTCCGCGAAGGCGGGCATTGGCACTACGCCATGGTGGATCCGACCGGACAAGAGTACTGGGGCCGGGTTGACTATCTGACGATTCAGCCGATCGACAACTACACCTCGTTTGACGGATTCAGCGATGCTACCGGTGCAGTGAATCCAGCCTTGCCCAGGGCCAAATGGAACGTTACCTTTTCCGATGCCAAGGCGCATACCCTGGTGGAAACGGTGGTTGCCTATGCGTCGCCCGAGGCTCTGCAGCAAGTCATCAACATGGGATTGAAAGAAGGTCTGGCCTCGACCCTGGAGCGTCTGGACGAGCTGCTGCTGGTTCTCAACTAAGCGTTGGAAGAAAGCCGATCTGATGTCCGCGTCAACACGCAATCCCGGTGATGGCGGACATCGACGCCATCGACCGAGAACGGGGCATGCGTCTGTTGCGACGAACTCAGCAATAGCCATGTAAATAGTCATACCAAAAGGACCTCACTTGACTCGCTGCCTGTCTTTGCTTCTCTCTCTCGTTCTGTCCTGGAATGTTGGTGCGACCACGCTTGAACGTACGTCAGGTGAGAGTGTTGATGCATTCCTCGTGCGCACGGCACCGCAAGGCATGCAGCCCCTGCAAAAGCCGGTCGTGACGAATGCGTTGGGTTTTTCTGCGCCGGTACTGCTGGTCGCCTACGGAGATGCGTCCACTGACGGCTCATCGCCCAACGTGCAGTTGTTCCTGTTCGTTCCAAGCCAATCCGATTCCTATGAGCGCGTGCTGATTGACACCTATGAACCGGAGGGCGCAGACCCGCATATAGAGTCCCTGTTTTTTGCCGGTACCGACAAGACACCGGACAAGAAGCTGTTTGTCATCGTCTCGTGGGAGCAGAATCATGCGACCGTCAAAGGGGCGTTATATCAAACGTTCATCTATGCACTGACGCCGAAGTCCTCCGGCGCCCAGCCGCAATATCTCAAGTCATTGAGTGACAAACTGAGCGGCGGCTGCGATTGCCGGCGCTCCGACGGACCTGCAAGCAAAGCAAAGTACAAAACTGCCGCCGAGGTCAAGGCGGGCTTGCTCAAGATCAGATGATTGGTGCGTGCAAGCGGTCAGGGACGGCTGTTTGCAACTATGAATTTGCGACTGCCATTGCATATTGAACCGTGAATGGTTGACCCCCGACGTTCGCAATCGGCCAAAAGGGCCGTCCAGCACCTCACGCAATTCCTTTTAAGCGACCCCCCTTGTGAACTATCGCGGCTTGCCTCCAATTTGATAATTTAGTAAAATGAGAAGCATTATCAATAAAAGAGCTTATCGTGGATTTCGCAGCGTCGTCACCCGCAACTGCCCTCACACGCGAGGTGAGCGCTCTCTATTGCCAGCACCACGACTGGTTGCGGTGCTGGCTGCAGCGAAGGATCGGCAATCGTTTCGATGCTGCAGATATCACTCAGGACACATTTGTCCGTATCCTGCTGAATGGGCATTCGCCCGCCCCTGAACAATCACGTGCGCACCTGACCCAGATCGCCAAGGGGCTGATGATCGACATGCATCGTCGACGCATGCTGGAAACAGCGTGGTTGGAATCCTTGGCGAGCATGCCGGAGCAACATGTACCATCGGCAGAGGCGCGGGCGATCATCCTCGAGTCGCTGGTGCGTATCGACGTCATGCTGGATGACATGCCTGCAAAGATCCGTGCAACCTTCTTGCTTTCTCGCTTCGACGGCTTGACCTATTCCGAAATTTCAACCGCACTCAACATCTCGGTCGCGACAGTGCGTAAATACATGTTGAAGGCAGTGCAATCCTGCATGGCCTGCCTGGATGGCGGCCCCTGACATGACGAGTCCCCCCATCAAGGTCGCGCAGATTCCTTCAGCGATAATGCAGCAGGCTTTGGAATGGCAAGTGAGCTTCTGGTCGGGCGAAAGCGGCACCGACGAACACCAGCAATTCGAACGCTGGCTTAGCACCGGCCCTCAACAACAAGATGCATGGCGCCAGGTACAGGCAATGAACACACGCCTGAACGAAATAGCCGGGCCCTCAACCGCGGGCGCTCTTCGCATCAAGCGCCAGCAATTGGTCCGCCGTCGAACGCTGAAGACATTATTATTCATCAGCGGTAGCGGATTGGCACTCTACGGTGCGCGACGCACGCCTCAATGGCAGGCACTGGCTGCCGACTACCGGACAGGCCGCGGTGAGCAACGCGAAATCACGTTACCCGACGGTGGACGCCTGACACTCAATACCGACAGCGCAGTCGATATCGCTTACGACAGCGATATTCGCCGTATTCGTTTACAACGTGGCGAGATCCATGTCGCTACGGCCGCCGACCAGCAATTACCTGTACGCCCGTTCGTCGTCGAAACCCGGCAAGGACGGGCCAGAGCGATCGGCACGCGCTTCACGGTGAGGCAGGAAGATGGCAGGTCAATCGTCGCCGTCAGCCAGGGACTTGTGGAACTGCGACCGCAAGATGTCGAGGCGGTATTGCTCGTGAACGCCGGAGAACGTGCCTCATTCGACAGTAGCAGCCTCAGCCCTCTTCAGCAAACGCCACCGGGGAGCGAAGAGTGGCTGCGCGGATTGATGATGGCCGAACGCATGCCGTTACGAGACTTCCTTGCCAATCTTGCGCGTTACCGCAGCGGCATCGTCCGATGCGATGACTCGGTGGGCGAGCTGGCGATATCGGGCGTCTTCTCAGTACGCGACACGGATCAGACGTTAACAGCATTGACCCAGATATTGCCGATAAGAATTACCTACGCTACCCGTTATTGGGTCTCCGTCTCGGCGCGATAAAAATACTTCTCCTGACCGTAGCACTTTTTCCTTTTCGTTCGGAATAGAGACATGGCCTCTTTCTGGAGGCCGGTTCATAAAACACGCCAACGAAGGGGAAATCACATATGTCTTCAGTCACGATTGTCCGAACACGCCGGCACCAAGCTGGCCTGCCAAGCTTGTCGCCACTCTCCAGGGCGATCATTGTCGCCTGCCTGTCCATCGGCGCCGTCGGACTTGGGGGAACGGCCTATGCCCAACAGGCCCGGCCGGCAGACACCTCACCTCAAATGTACAAGATTGCCGCCGGCACGCTTGATCAGGCGCTCAATGCCTTTGGAGCCCAGGCCGGCATCCTGATCTGGATCGACGCTACGCGTACGCAAGGCAAAACTACGGCGGGACTCAACGGACAATACGGTGTGGAGGGCGGTCTGGCCGCTCTGCTGGCCGGTAGCGGCCTGCAGGCCGTGAAGTCGGAAAAAGGCGGCTATGTCCTGCAGGACGCATCTTCTTCCCCGACCAGCAATGGCACGCTGCCAACGGTAGAAGTCTCGGCCGCGGCGGACAGCGGCGAAAACAACGCCTATCGCACGCGCAGCATGAATCTTGGCGCACTCGGCGCCGGCAGCTTGCGCAACACCCCTTACACAGTGGATGTCGTCACGCGTGAGCTGATTGAAAACAAACAGGCGCACTCCCTTTCCGATGCCGTCAAGGGCGACGCAGGCATCGCTTCCGGCAGCAACTACACCAACGGCACCGGTGATGTGCTGCTGATTCGCGGCACGCTGCTCAGTTATCGCAATAACTACAAACTGGATGGCATGGACTTGATTGGCTTTCTGGGAGCCCCCCAGCTTCCGGTTGAGGTGATGGAGAACATAGAAGTGCTGAAAGGCGCGGGCGGTTTTCTCTACGGTTTCGGCACGCCTGGCGGCATCGTCAGCCTGTCACTCAAACGTCCGACCGACGCGCCGGTGCGTATGCTCAACACGCAGATAACCGACAGCGGCAAAGTCCTGGTGCATGGAGACCTTGGCGGACGTTTAGGCGAAGACGGCCGCTTCGGCTACCGCATCAATCTGATCAATGAACAAGGCAATACCTACGTGAAGGATGGAGGAAAGATTGATCGCCAGACGGCATCGCTCGCTTTCGACTGGCGCCTCACGCGCGACGTGGTATTGAGTGTGGATGCACTCCACCAGGAGCGGCGAGTCGATGCCGTGTATTACCAGCTTGTGCCCAACGCCAGCGGTGCCGTAAGCAATGCGATCTCGGCACCGCCTGCTGCAGTGGACGGCAGCAAGCGCCTGGCCTCACCATTTGCGTATAGTCAGGTGCGGAGTACCTCGCTTGGAACTTCATTGTCCTGGCAATTCGCCCCGGAATGGAACGCCAAAGTCTCATATCGCAAATGGGACCAGGACATGCAGAGCGACCATAGCTTCTTGTATGCCAACGCTGCCGGAACCTATTCCGAGATGCAAATCTCGCTTCCGTCCCAAGTGCGCTCCGAGCAGACACAGGCGATGGTGACCGGCTCCTTCGGTGGCGATTTCCTGCGCAATGATGTGACTCTCGGGGTTTCATATTCGGGCATCTATGCCCAGGAATCCAATGACTTCAAGTCCGCCGTACTGGGCACCGGGGTGTTGGGAACCAACACCAACTATGCCAATCCGGGATTGAGTACCGTGTGGACTGGAGGCGGCTGGCGCTTCCCAGAGCAGCAAAAGAGCGCGTTCATCTCAGATATTGTGCACTTCGGTTCGCAGATGGACTTGATCGGCGGCTTACGCCACAGCAGTTTCCGGTCGACCACATACGACAAGGGCGCAGTTACGCCGACATTGGCCCTCGTATATCGTCCGGTCAACTGGCTGTCTACCTACGCCAGCTACGTAGAAGCACTGGAACAGGGCTCGGTGGCTCCCACTGGCACGATCAATGCCAATGAGGTGTTTGCCCCGCTCAAGAGCAAGCAGACCGAAATCGGCGTGAAAGCTGAACTGGAGAACTGGTCTGGCAGTGCAGCGCTGTTTCGCATGAACCAGGCACTGACCTACATCACCTCTGGTGGCGTCTATACGCAGGATGGCCAAGCTCGTTATCAAGGCTTGGAGTTATCCAGCAAGTTGCGTCTGGATCGTCGCTGGAACATCTTGGCCAGCGCGGTGTTTCTCGACGCTCGCAATACCAGGACCAGCGGCGGCACGTTGGACGGCAAGCGTACTCCAGGGGCATCACGTCAGCAGTATTCACTCTATAGCGAATATTCCCTGGCCGACATGCCGGCCACCTTCACCGGGGGAGTACGGTATGTCAGCGCCCGTGCTCTTGACACTGCCAACAACTGGGAGCTGCCCGGATACACTGTCTGGGATCTCGGCGCTCGCTACGTCACGCATTTGGGACAGACCAAGACGACCTTGCGCCTGAATCTGGATAACGTCGCCAATAAGGCTTACTGGCTGATGGCGGGCTCAAATCGCCTGATCCAAGGCGCACCTCGCACCGTGAGCCTGAGCGCACAGTTCGATTTCTGACGACGAGATTGGCGCATGCGCCTATTCAATCCACGGGCCGTCCTCCTTGTCGTGCATCGCTATGCCGGCTTGGGGATGGCCGCGTTCCTCCTGGTCGCCGGCCTCACAGGCTCGCTGTTGGCCTGGAATGACGAACTGGAACGACTGATCAGTCCGGAGCTCTTTCTTGCACCGGTGTTAACCGGTGCGGCACCACTGGACCCTTTGGAACTGCGTGCCGTCGTCCTGCAGGCCTACCCCAGTGCACGGGCGGCTTATCAGCCATTGAGAGTGGAACCAGGCCACGCGCTTCAATTTTTTTTGACGCCTGGTTCCGACGCTGACGGCAAGCCACTGCCGCTGCCGGACAACCAAGTCTTTATTCACCCTTACACAGGCGCCATTCTCGGCAGTCGCAATGCCAACGACCTTGGGCAGGGGCGTAAAGCCTTCATGCCTTTCATCTATCGCCTGCATTACACCCTGACGCTTGGTGTACCGGGCGCCTTGCTATTCGGGGTAATCGCACTAACCTGGACTGTAGATTGCTTCATCGGTTTCTACCTGACCTTGCCATCTCGTGCGCGCAGTGCCAGTCCCAAGTCGTGGTTCAGTCGCTGGAAGTCGGCATGGCGTGTACGTCGCGGTAGCGGACTGCACAAACTCAGTTTCGACCTGCACCGCGCAGGTGGGCTATGGCTATGGCTGATGCTGTTCGTTCTCGCGCTCTCCAGCGTCGCGTTGAGCCTGCCTGCGGTGTATCAGCCAGCCATACGCCAATTGCTTGCCCATCAGCCTGACGAACGATCGATTTCGCGGATCGCTCAACCTGAATGGCGGCCACCCATCAACTGGCAGCATGCGCGTCAAATTGGTCGTCGAGAAATGACCGCACGAGGTCGAGAAATGGGCTTCTCTCCCGGCCCCGAAGAATGGATGTATTACGACGCCAGTCGCGGGATCTATCGCTATGCAGTCACCAGCAGTCGCGACATTCGCGAGCGCTATGCCAACACGACTCTCCTCATCGACGCGTTCAATGGCGAAGTGAGAGGAATCTGGCTCCCCACTGGTTCGGCTGCGGGCGATACGGTCACCACCTGGTTGACCAGCTTACACATGGCAACTGTGGGAGGTCGTCTGTACAAGGGGCTCCTGTGTTTGGTTGGCTTGCTGGTTTCTCTGTTAAGCGTTACCGGCGTCTATCTCTGGTGGAAAAAATACATCGCCCGGCAAGTCTCCCGACGCAGAGTGTGACATCAGGAGGGGAGACGAAGTGCCGCACCCTCGTCGTTTGGGGACGCAACTGCATAACGCAGTTATGAAGTCGTCTTTCTTGAAGCCGAGAACACTCCCGCACTGCTTTTGGTATATTGTCCGGCACAGACATATCTGCGGTATGCCGCCCGACGCGGCGTTAGGACCTCTCGTGAAATATTGGATGAATTGGATTTTGGGTGGCACGATTGTTGGATGTCTTGCTGCATACGGAGTTGTGAAGTTGGGTGCCTGGGGTATTGAGTCTAGTGGATGGTTTAGTCTACTCACCGCCTTTGTTTTGGGACCGTTCATCATCTTTGCTAGCATGCCATGGAGTCTTTTGCTGCCGAATTCCACCGGCAATGCAATTACATTAGCAGGCCTATCTGCAGGACTGATAATAAATGGTGGATTGTTAGGTGCATTCTTGGGAATGCAAATTGGTCGCCGTCGTCGAGCAACTCAATCTAGTGATGAGACTTAACTTTAAATATCAAATGAAAGTAAGGCCGGCGCAAGGTCAGCTCTGTTGGTTTGCATTGCACTTTGACCCAGGATGATCTTCTTCCCGATCAGAGAGGGCTTGGAAGTTATTCTCTGATGCTGGGTCAGTTGCGCTAGAAAATCAGCAGAGTCAGCTTCCGGCCAAAAAAAGCTGTTAGTAAAATTTGTGAGGTTAGTCGAGCAAGAAGCTGATAGGCTGACAAACCTCCCTTTTGACATTCATCGTAAGAGAGGCTGCGGTGGATGTCACTGGATCCCCAAATCGGACTCTTTCCGCGATTCTGACCCTAAGTTCCTTACCGAGACTTCATAGGTTCTTGCCGTAGAACGGCGTAAGTTTAGCTACCGCAGTCTCCACGTACTTGGGCACCCAGTAGGTCTCGATATGAGTGGCGCCTCCGATCTTGAATAGTTCCTTGTCCTTGGCACCAATTGCTTTGGCGAACGCCTCTTCCGTCATGTAGAGGCTATCGGCCTTGCTGCCAGCCATCATCAGCAGTGGTTGTTCGATCAGCGCGATCTGATCTGTGGCATCCCATCGCATCAAGTCGAGCAGGCTGCTCGTTGTGTACTTGAAGGTCGCGTTGGGATGTGCGTGAGTGCGCCAGTAGTATTCGTAGCCCTGCCGATACATCTCGAACGGCAACGCGGCTATTTGCGCATCTGTCATGTGCGCATCACCGGAATAGAGAATCTTGCCGCCGGCCATCTGCTGAGCCCTTGCATCCGAAGCTTGCTTCAGACGCTGCTGGATCGTAGTGAGCTGCGAGTCGGCAAATCCGTTGCGTCGGACGCGACCTGAATTGAACATGCTCAGTGTTGCCACCGCCTTGAAGCGCTTATCGGTTTTGGCAGCAGCCAGCGAATAGCCTCCGCCGCCGCAGATGCCGAGCAACCCAAGGCGCTCGGCGTCCACGCCAGCATATGTGGTGATGAAGTCTGCCATGCCGTGAATGTCCTCGATGCGGTTTGTGGGTGTATCCACGGAGCGCGGCAGTCCGCCACTGCCTCCCTGGAAAGCCGCATCGGCTGCGATCGCAACGTAGCCAAGTTCAGCCAGGCGCTGCGCGTACAGGCCGGCGGTTTGTTCCTTTACCCCGCCATTGGGATGAGCAACGACGACCGCGGGATACTTCTTCGCTGGGTCGAAGTTCGCCGGCGTGTACACGTTGGCTACGACGTCCAGGTCGTTGAGCTTGTACTTCGCGGGATGGATGTTGACTGCACCCAGCACATTGGCGGTGATCGCATCACCATACACCAATGTAAAAGGGTTCTTTCTATAGTCGGCCGCAGCGGCAGGTGTAACCAGAGTCATCAGTGGCACTCCAAGGGTTATTGCAGAAATTGCGAGCGTAGAAGTTTCGAGGAACTCACGGCGCTTCACGTCGATAGTGTTGTGGGTCATATAGAATCCGATTTTCTGAGGCTTGGGCCGCGAAAGAGCGGCCAGGTGTAAGAGCTCAATCGAGCTTCTTTTGGGTGAGGAAGAAAGACACCAGGTCAGCGATCTGCACATTGTTCAGGTCGGACATGATGAAGTGCGTGTTTCCGCGAATGCCCAACTCGGGAAGATGCACCAACCGGGCGTCGCCGCCATGCTTGTTGATGGCATCGACCCAAATGCGGGCCATGGCAAGTCGCACGCGCCAGTTGTCCTGGCCCCGCTCGGCAGTTGCCTCTGTCGGGAAGTTGTCGCCGTAGTAGACGATGATAGGGATTCGAGTGAGCTTCTCGAAATCCTCTGTCGACACGGGCTCCGGCGCCAGGGGACCTGCTGCACTAGGCATGACAGGAGGAAGTTCTCCCTGTGGGAAGATGAAGCCGCTGCCAGGCTCGAATGCGATGATGGCCTTGACGTTGGGCGACTTGATGGCTGTCAGCCAGCCAGGGCCGCCACCTTGCGAGTGCGTAAAGAGGATTGCCGGTCCAGTCTTCGTGAACAGTGCTGCCATGGCGTCCGAAATCACGTCGGCATCGTAAGGGCCGGTGTTGGGCGTAACCGAGCGGAAGAACTGGTCCAGCGTCTCCGGCTTGCGATCGAATTGCACATTATCGAAGTATCGCGGCCATTTTCCGATGCGAAACTGGTCAAAGAACAACTGGTCATTCGGTGCTGGAGCGACTGATGCCGCAACGGTGCTACTGCCGGCACGACCACGGCGCGGTTGGTCGACCACATAGACGGGAAAGCCGCGGCGCAGGAACAAAGTCTGAAAGCCCTCCCGGCCGTCCGAAGTGGTTTCCCAACTACGCGCCGACTGGAAGGCTCCATGCAGCATAACGATGGGCAAGGGCCTGGGGTGCAGCGGAACCTGATAGAAGGCGTACAAATGGTCGCCATGAAAACTCTGCCCGGCAGCTGTCGGTTTGTTGTTGTCGTAGTTGCCGGGGGCTTTCGACACGGTGCCTCCGGCAGCGAAGCTTCCTTGTGTCTGGATCACCAGAGGGGCCGAGGCGCTTCCGGCACCGTCGGGCTGGGTCGCGCAGCCAGCGACGGAAGTCGTCAGGGCGATGACGGCAATCATCAGGGTTCGATTGATGTTCATGCTCAGCCTTTCGATGCAGCGGCCAGTGCCTGTGTGAGTGCGTCGTTCGCGCGGGCGGCAAATTCTGGGCTGACCTCCTCGGCCAGCACCCTCGTCAGCTGGCGTAACTGCGCTGCGGTCAAGCCCACGCGCAGGCTCGCCCGCATGTGGGAGAGCAACTGTGCCTCCGCCCCCGGGGTCGCTACGAGTGCACCCACGGTCGCCAGTTCGCGGCTCTGCCAATCGAGGTTGTCGCGCTCGAAAATGTCGCCGAACAGATGAGCCTGCAGGAACTGATTGATGGGAGGTGCGAAGTCGAACACCGCTCCTTGTACCGGTCCACCGGAAATCTCCGTCTGGTTAGCTCTGCCCACTGTCACCAGCTCCTCACCTGTGGCAACTTTTCTGCTGGGCTCACGCCCTTGGGCATCCTTGATCCCACGCTGCTTGCGTACTTCGACTACCGCCAGCAGTTCATCGAGTGCATTAAGACTTCTTGGGAAGCCTGCGTAGGCATAGAGCTGCAGCAAAATCTCCTTGGCCTCGCTGACGGTCAAGCCGGCATCGAGCCCTTGATTCAGGGCAGAGTTCAGTCTAGGCATATCACTGCTCGCCACGAAGGCTGCAATGAGCGGAATGGCGCGCTGCCGGGGCGACAAGGTTCCGGATGAGGGGTACGCATGGGATTTGGTACCTACAGTGGGACCGGAGGCCGCATTGCTCGCGGCGGCCAGATACTCTTGATCGGAGACCTTGTCTTGCCAAGTCACCGAGATACCGTTTTCCTTTTCCGCGATAGCAACATGCGTCATTGAGCCGTTGGGGCCGGCACCATGCCAGTGGAGCACGTTCGCGGGAATGGTGACAACGTCGCCGGGGCTGATCGCCTGTGCCGGCTGCCCCTTTTGCTGAACCAGACCCTCTCCAGTCGTGACGATCAGGGTCTGGCCCAGAGGATGACTGTGCCAAGCCGTTCTGGCGCGCGGTTCGAAAGTCACCGTAGCACCGGCAGCCTTGCCCGGCTCCAATGCCTGGAAGGGCGAGCTGATGCGTACACTGCCGGTAAAGGTGTCGGCCGCTCCCGTGGCGACGGGCTGGGCCGACGCCGAACGTACCTCGACAACCGGAGCAACCGCGTTGGTACCGATGGACTGCGCGTCGGCAGCGGCTGCCGCTCCAGTCAGGGCGATGCAAAGGAGTGATTTCATGAGAGAGCCTTTTGCTGTTGAGCCTGCCGGTTACGGTGCGGCACGACAATGAAAAACCAGGAGACGAGCAATGCCAGGACGAGGAGTAGCGCGGCCATATCCATAACGACCGAAATGCGGTGTGCGAGGCTCGCTACATCTTGTGTACCTGCAGGGGCTGCGCTGGCAAAAACAAGCACAAGCAGAGCAAGCCCCAAGGCGCCGCCAAGCTGGTGCGCTACATTGACCAGGCCCGACGCCGCCCCGGCATCTTTCTGAGCGACGCCGGACACACCTGCAGCAGTCAGCGGGGCCAGCAAAAGGCCTTGACCAAGGCCAATCAGTACCATGGGCAATGCGACGCCGGCCCAGTACGTGGAATCGGCATCAGCCTGACCAAGCCAGGAGAGTCCAATCACACCGAGCACCAGGCCAACGATAAGCAAAGCCTCGTTGCCGAAACGGCGACCCAGTTTTGGCACTGCCATCGCCGACGCGAAGTTGGGCAGCGTAACAGGTAAAAACGCCAATCCAGCTTGAATCGGCCGCAGATGGAGTACACCCTGTAAAAACTGAGTGGAGAAGAACCAGAATCCCACGGCGCCTCCAAGGAAAAGCATGCGGGCGATGTATGCGCCAGTCCGCTCTCGGCTGATCAACAAGCGCAGCGGCAGGATGGGATGGCTGACGTTGCGTTCGATAAAGACGAAAGCTACGATCATCAGTACAGCGCCAATCAGAGCGGTCTGCACGAGGGCGTCACCCCAGCCGGCGTCGGCCGCTCGCACTAGACTGTAGACCAACGCTGTCATTCCCATCGTCGAGCTGATGGCGCCGCCCATGTCGAACTTCCCTGGTTGCTTTTGCGTTTCGTCAATGTGACGACGTGCAGCAATGATGAGGCACACGCCAATCGGAAGATTGATGAAGAAGCCAGCGCGCCAGGAGACCAGATCAGCGAAAAATCCACCCAGCACCAACCCCAAGGTTGCGCCCACCCCTGCAGCCGCCGCATACAGAGAAAGTGCGCGGGTTCGTTGGGGGCCCTCGGCGAAATGGGTGGAAAGAAGAGCTAACGTCGACGGCGCAAGCACCGCGGCGCCTGCACCCTGGATGGCTCGGGCGGTCAGCAGCCAGGTGACGGAAGGCGCGCAACCAATCGCGACCGAAGCCATCGTGAACAGCGACAGTCCGAGAATGAACATGCGCCTGCGCCCCAAGATGTCGCCGGCGCGAGCACCCAGTAACAACAAGCCGCCAAAGGTCAGGGTATAAGCATTGGTCACCCAGGACAACTGAGCTGCCGTAAAGCCCAGGCTGTCTTGAATACGCGGGAGGCCGGTAATGACGATGGAAATATCCACCACGATCATGAGGTAGCTGGCGACGATGATGGCCAGCACTGCACCCGCATGGCGGGCCGGCGAGCTTGGCGGGGCGATGTTCATGGCGTCACTCAAATGTCGAGCTTGCGCTCGGACATCCATTTGACAATGGAAGGATCGCGATGCGAGAAGAAGCTGCTTGTGTTGGTGTCGAGCGTTGCGATGCGAGTCATATCGGCCTCGTCGAGATCGAAGTCGAAGATGGCGATGTTTTCGGCCATGCGTTCCTTGCGCACTGACTTGGCAAGAGCGACGATCCCTCTTTGCACGAGCCAGCGCAGCACCACTTGACCGACCGACTTTCCGTGCCGCGCAGCGATACCTACCAACGCTTCGTTTTCGAAGAGACCGTTGCGGCCCTCCGCGAACGGAGCCCACGCTTCAGCCTGTACTCCAATTTCAGCCATGAACGGGGCCGCTTCCAGCTGTTGCTGGAAGGGGTTGATCTCGACCTGGTTGACTGCCGGCGCAATTTCGTTGAACGCTTTGATGTCCATCAAGCGGTCCGGATGGAAATTACTGACGCCGATGGCGCGCAGCTTACCGGTGCGGTATGCATCCTCCATTGCACGCCACGACCCGTGGACGTCGCCGAACGGCTGGTGGATCAGATAAAGGTCGAGGTAATCGACTTGCAATCGCCGCAGAGACTTCTCGATCGCCTGCTGCGTGCGCTCGTAACCGGTTTCCTGGACCCACAGCTTGCTGGTGACAAACAACTGGTCGCGCGCGACGCCGCTGGATCGGAGTCCTTTGCCAACGGCTTCTTCGTTCATGTACGAAGCCGCGGTATCAATCAACCGGTAACCGGTTTCGATGGCGTCAACGACGCTACGCTGACATTCATTAGCGTCGGCGATTTGGAAGACGCCGTAGCCGACTATAGGCATGTGACGACCATTGTTCAGGACAACATGTTGCATGAATCGCTCCTCATTTCAAATTCAATGAAAGAAGTGTAGGCGACACACTGGCATCTGAATAGTGATATTCAGGTTGCTGAATTGGCATAAAATTGATGATAATTGTGGCTATGGGAGGCCCTCATGGCAATCAACGAACTCCGGTCCATCACGACCTTCATCAAGGCGGCAGAGCTTGGCAGCCTTCGCAAAGCGGCTTTGGCGCTAGGTATCAGTCCACAGGCGGCGAGTAAGGCGCTGGCCCAGCTGGAGGCTCATCTGGACGCGCGCCTGTTCCATCGCACCACGCGGGTGATGTCGCTGACCGATGCGGGGCAACGGCTGTTCGAAGACGTCCAGCCCTCGGTGCTGGGAATGCAGCGAGCGCTTCAAACGGCAAAATCGGCGAAGGATGAATTCGCCGGGCCCCTTCGCATCACTGGACCGCGAACGACGTTCCAGCCTATTCTTTGGCGCTTGGTCGAGGAATTTTGCGACATGCATCCAGGAATTCAGCCTGATGTACTTCTGGAAGATCGAATCGGCAATTGGGTGGAGGATCGGGTGGATGTGGGTTTTCGCCTCGGGCCTTCGCCCCATGAAGGAGTCATCGCGCGGCGGTTGTTCCCGGTACAGATGCCCATCTGCGGTTCACCCGCGTACTTCGAACAAAATGGAGTACCTGATTCCGTGGCAGCCCTTGCTTCACATCGCTGCAGTGCCTATCGGCATCCGAGCACAGGAAAGGTGGTTCCCTGGCGTGTAAAGCTTGGCGACCAAATGATCGACCAGCCGGTCGTACCAGCGCTCTACAGCAACGACGAGCTCTTTGAACTACAAGCAGTCCTCGCCGGCAAAGTAATCGGACAACTCGCTGGTGTAACGGCAGCACCCTACATCCGATCGGGTCACCTGATTCCCATCCTTGTCAGCCACATGCCGGACTACGCAAGCTATTTTGTTTATTTCGGCAGCAGGTCTTCGCAGCCGGCCCGCGCACGGGCATTCATTGATCTTGCTGTTCAACGGCTCAACGATAACTCGGAGTACGTGCTCACTGAAAGAGATTTACAGACCAGTGGGTGATGGCCGTCAAATAGGCGAAGTTTCGTCAATATGAGGCAGAGTGACTTTCCCCCGCGTGTCGATTTCAGACGCAGCGCTTGCGCGCTAAGTTGATCTTTGGCTATCGAGTTTAGCGTTTGTGTTCGCGTAGTTGAACAATGTCATGTCCATCTTGCTGAACTGTGTGACCAAGCTCAGTGGAATATGCAGCTCGCGGCCAGGAGCAGCCGTTAAAAAATTAGAAGGCCCGCGAAATACGCCATTGCTGATGAGCGACAATGGCGCATTTTCAATAGTTGGCGGCAGACCTTTCAGCTAGCGGATTCGTTGATCATCGATGCGCCATATTCGAACATCGTGCAGCGCATAGTCTTCTGGTGTGTTCCATTTCTAGGCCTTCCTAGCTAGTGGCAGAAAGCATATTGAGAGAGACGCGGTAACCCACTTCCAAACGTGCTGGCTGCGTGTCGGGAGCGAATAAGCGAACGTCCTTGTAACCAAGCTGAATAATGCAGAGGCCAGTAAAGCGGGAGATCGACCGAGATCGGGAATTCGTTACGCGTTTTCCGGTATTTCAGCGAGAACCCGATACGCCTCTTCTGGTATGTCAGCAAGTCTGGACGGATGCACCTGCCCGCTAAGCCCATAGAATTTCTGAAAACTCATGATTAACGGCGACCACTTATCTGGATCAATGCGATTTGCGTGGCCGGCCATGAGTAAATCCGGACGCACATGAACGCGCTGGATGCGGACTTCGATCAAACTGATCGCGCCGCGGAGTTCATCATTGTCTTCGCCGATGCCGTGAGCTGCGGCAAGGACTGCTTCGAGCTGGATAGGGCATTCCAGTGCACGCGACGCCTTGACGGTATCAGATTTCACTTTCGTCATTCCGGCGCGGCCGAACTTGTCGGGCTCGTAGACATAGCCCAATGCCTTTCTGAATTCTGAAACAGGATTGGTCCCCGTAGTTCGTGCGATGCGGTCGACGGCGCTCACTTCGTTTGTCGAGGGAAGATTCAACACACATTCGCCCGTGCGAAGCAGATTGCGTGCAGTCTGGGATGCGGATGCGATGCCCAGAACGCCTCGCCAGCCCAGCCAAAATACCGACGATATGGGTGCGAGATTGTGCGTGCCATCTTGGTTAACAGTGCTGACCAAGGCGACGGGTGTTCCGAGATAGAGGATGTTGGGTTCTGCAACTACGTGAGGAGTATTCATGGGAGCCTTGGTTCGTGAGTGGATGACTTCATTGTGCACCCCGTCCGCTGCATAAACACTCCACTTCTTGCTTCTCAATTCGTCTCTATCTGCGAATGCCGGCTTCGATCCTGATATCGTTTCCGATATCCGAAATCGGCCAGAAGCGGACCTCAAAAAACACCATACTCGCTATTTATCGTCAAACTGCTATTCTCTGATATACATAAAAATGCATACGAAGTTATCCGACACATAAGATTGGTTCTCGTTAAGCGTGTAGGGCAGAGTCGCTCGATTCAATGATGGCTGGGTACAGACTGTTCGTTGCCGGTAGCGCTGATGGAACCCCTTGGGAGGGGTGAAATGAAGTCCATATTGACTGCGTTGGAAAAGCTCAGCCTAAGCTATAAACTCGCGCTGGGTTTTGGCGGGATATTGCTGATTATTCTGGGCTTGGGTCTCAAGGACCTCCAGATGCAGACCGAACAGAGCGCGTTGATCGAGGACATCTACGAAACCGACCTGCTTGGCATTTCCAACGCCAAGGACGCCCTGATCCATTTGTCGCAGCGCGGCCGCGCCTTGCGTCAGGCCATCCTGGCGCCCGATGCTGCGAGCCGGGAACAAGCGCTGGCCCTGGTCGACGAGGCACAAACCAAACTCGATGTCGCGTTGAAGGAACTGCGGCCGCGCATCGTGCTGGCAGAAAACGCGGTCAACCTTGCCGACTTTGAAAAAGCCCATGCAGTCTACCGCGCACGAGTCGAACGGGCGGTCCAACTGCTGAAGAAAGGCAACATCGCGCAGGCGCGCGAGATCGTTGCCGATCCGGAATTCCAGAACTATGGATTGGTGGCCAATATCGCCCTGAACCGCCTGACCGAACTCAAGGAAGACAGTGCGCGGCGGCGGATCAGTGAGCAAGGCGATCGCTATACATCGCAAACACGGTTCACGGTCATCTGGCTGTGCATCGGCCTGGCCCTGGGTCTGCTGTTCGCCGTCCTGGTCGGCCGCTCGGTCCGGCTGCCCAGCCAACGGTTGCGCAGAGCGCTGCAGGAGCTTGCCGCCGGAGAGCTTGAGCGTACCGTTCCTTATACCCACTATCCAAATGAAATAGGCGTCATCGCGCATTCGATCCAATCGCTTCAAGCAGAGCTGCGCAAAGGCAAGCGGTTTGAGGAAGAAATCAAGCGCATGAATTTCCTTACCGACGTGGCCCTGGATCAGACCAAGAGCGGGATATGGGTGGTGGATTTCAAGGACCCCGAGCATGTCTTCATGCCGGAGCGGACCGCTCGCCTGCTAGGTGAAGAAATCAAGCCGGACGGCGGCTTGTACCGGTTGGACAAGGAGTGGTTCGAGCGGGTTGTCGATGCCGACAAGACGCTGGGGCCGGACCAGGCTTGCGCCGAGCTGACCAATAGCCGCTATCGGGCGGCTATCAGCGGCGAGACCGAAAAATACGAATCGATCTATGCCTATAAACGTCCGGTGGATGGCGAAGTCATCTGGCTGCACGCGCATGGCCGGCCGGTGCGGGATGAGAAGACCCAGAAAATATTGTTCATGTATGGCGCCTACCTGGACATCACCGAGCAAAAGGCGGCCGAACATGAGCTGCATCAGGCCAAGGAGCAGGCGCTGACGGCCACACGCGCCAAGAGCGAGTTCCTGGCCAATATGAGCCATGAAATCCGCACCCCGATGAACGCCATCATCGGCATGTCCCATCTGGCGCTGCAGACCTCGCTCGACAAGCGTCAACGCAACTACATCGAGAAAGTGCAGCGGGCGGGCGAAAATCTGCTGGGCATCATCAACGACATTCTCGATTTCTCCAAGATCGAAGCCGGCAAGCTGACCGTCGAGCAGATCGAATTCAGTCTTGAAGATGTGATGGACAATCTCGTCAGCCTGATCGGCCTGAAAGCCGAGGATAAAGGCCTGGAGTTGCTGTTCCGAATTGACTCGGACGTGCCTGGCGACCTGATCGGCGACCCCCTCAGGATCGGCCAGGTATTGGTCAACCTCGGAACCAACGCCGTCAAATTCACCGATGCGGGTGAAATTGTGGTTGCAGTCGAACGCATTTCCGGCGACGACGAGTCCGTCATGCTGCATTTTTCCGTCAAGGATTCAGGCATAGGCATGACCGTGGAGCAGTGTGAAAAACTGTTCCAGTCCTTCAGTCAGGCGGACGCATCGACGACGCGCAAGTACGGCGGCAGCGGGCTTGGTCTCGCCATCTCGAAGAATCTGCTGGAACTCATGGATGGACGGATCTGGGTCGAAAGTGAAATCGGACGCGGATCCATATTCCATTGCCATGCCCGTTTCGGGTTGCAAAAGAACGTCAGGCCGCGTCGCATGTTCCACGCCGAAGAGCTGCTGGGAATGCGGGTGCTGGTGGTCGACGACAACGCCATGGCGCGTGAAATCCTGTCGACAATGGCGCGCAACTTCGGCCTCGAAGTCGACGTCGCTTCCGGCGGCGCGCAAGGCGTCGAGATGGTCCTGCAGGCCGAACGGCAATCCCTGCCTTACAACCTGATGCTGATGGACTGGAAGATGCCCGGCATGGACGGCATTGCGACGGTGCAGCGCTTGCGCGCCACCAGTCTGGCGCAAACGCCTGCGGTCATTATGGTGACCGCATACGGACGCGAGGACGCGCTGCTCAACGCGGCGGAACAAGGCGTGGAGCTGAGCTCGGTACTGACCAAGCCGGTCACCTCTTCTTCCCTGCTGGAGGCCATAGGCCTGACGCTCGGAAAGGGAACGCTGATCGAGACGCGCGCCAGCGAGCGCAGCCATCACTACAAAGAGGCCATGGCTCACCTGTGCGGTGCGCGCCTGCTGCTGGTCGAGGACAATGAAATGAACCAGGAGCTGGCCAGCGAACTTTTATCCAATGCCGGAGTTGAAGTGGTGGTGGCCGGCGACGGGCAACAGGCAGTGGATATTCTCGCCAGGGATGACCGCTTCGACGGCGTGTTGATGGATTGCCAGATGCCGGTGATGGATGGGTATGAGGCGACGCAGCTTTTACGCACCAATCCTGCATTTTCCAGGATGCCGATCATCGCAATGACCGCCAACGTGATGATGAGCGACAAGCAAAGGGCCCTTGATGCGGGCATGCAGGACCACATCGCCAAGCCGCTCAATGTCGGCGACATGTTTTCAACCCTGGCGCGCTGGATACATCCGCAGGAACCCGGCATCGACAAATTGCCGGCCAGGGACATGGCGCAGGAAGCGCACATGCTCCCGGCAATCGACGGCGTTGACGTAAAAGCCGGTCTGGCGACAACCATGAACAACCCGTCGCTGTACCGCCGTTTGCTGAGCAAGTTTCGGGCAGGCCAGGGCAATTTTTCACAACTGTTCGAGGCAGCCTGCCGCGACGCGGATCCCTCCGCACCGGGGCGCCTGGCCCATACCCTGAAAGGCACCGCCGGCAATATCGGCGCCAGGGAAGTTCAGGCGGCGGCCGCCGCGCTGGAAACGGCCTGCATGACCAACGCTTCTTCAGCGGTGACAGGCGATCTGCTGGCCCAAGTACTGCGCAAGCTGCAACCCGTAATCGCTGCATTGACGGCCCTTGAAGATGCCGGCCCGGCAAACGTGGCATCGGTAACGCACATCGACGCCACGCTGTTGCAAGCGCAGACGGGCCACCTGAAGCGGCTCCTGGCCGATAGCGATGCGGAAGTATCAGACCTTTGGCAGACGCATGCCGAGCTCTTCAAAGCCGCCTATCCGCGGCATTGGCATCGTATTGAAAAAGAACTGGAGAACTTTGATTTTGAGGTTGCACTGACCGTTGTCGAAGCCGCAGAACAGGAATATCGTACTTGAAGCTCCACCCGAGGAGACGTTGATGAGCACAAACGATGATGAACTGACCTTGGTCACCAGGCAGACAATACTTCTGGTGGACGACACGGCGGACAATCTCACGCTGATGCACGATCTGCTGAAGGACCGCTACAAGGTCAAGATTGCAAACAACGGTGCAAGAGCTTTGCGCATTGCACAGGCAGAAGCGCCGCCCGATCTGATTCTGCTCGATATCATGATGCCGGAGATGGACGGCTACGAAGTGTGCCGTCTCCTGAAAGAAGACGTCCTGACGCGCGACATCCCGGTGATTTTCCTGACCGCAAAATCAGATCCTGCCGATGAAAAGATGGGACTGGAACTTGGTGCAGTGGACTACCTGACCAAGCCCATCAGTCCGCCCATCGCATTGGCGCGGGTCAAGAATCATTTGTTGCTGAAGGCAAGCGCCGACTTCTTGCGCGACAAAAGCAAATTTCTCGAACAGGAGATCGAAAGCCGCACGCGCGAGGTGTTGGCAATTCAGGATGTGACTATCCTCGCCATGGCCTCGCTGGCCGAAACCCGCGACCAGGAAACCGGCAATCACATTCGCCGCACGCAGTTCTACGTCAAGGCGCTGGCGGAGAAGCTGCAGGATCATCCGCGCTTCCGCGCGGTGCTCACCGAGAATTACATCAACATCTTGTTCAAGTCCGCGCCATTGCACGACATCGGCAAAGTCGGCATCCCCGATCGCATCCTGCTCAAGCCGGGACGTTTCGAAGCGCATGAATTCGAAATCATGAAAACGCATACCACGCTGGGGCGCGATGCGATCGAGCATGCAGAACGCGCTCTCGGTACGCCGGTCCCATTTCTGTCGATGGCCAAGGAAATCGCTTATGGACATCAGGAAAAATGGGATGGATCGGGATATCCGCAAGGATTGAGCGGGGAAGACATTCCCCTGTCGGCGCGCCTGATGGCCGTCGCAGATGTCTACGATGCGCTGATCAGTCGCCGCGTCTACAAGGAAGGCATGCCGCACGACAAGGCAATCCAGATCATCATCGACGGCAAAGGCAAGCACTTCGATCCGGATCTGGTGGATGCCTTCATTGAGTTGCAGGACGAATTCCGCGCCATCGCGGTTCGCTTTCACGACACGGATCATGACATGGCGGAAAAACAGCAACTGATGGAGAGATTGCTGGACGAAAAATCATGAGAATATTTTTTTCGAAGCAGGATCTTTGGCGCAGGACCGTGCTGCAACGACTACTTCATAGGATTTTTAGTCTGCAATCGGCCAGAAGCCGACAAAGCCATTTGAAAAAGGATATTAGATGGTAGGGATCGAAACCTTACTTACTGGATTGAAGATCAAATGAAAAAACATGGCCTACTAATCGAGCAATTTGAAAGCCTTGGGTTTACGTTCCTTCCTGGGCAGAAAATTAATACGAGTACTGGAAGTTATTTTGTTTGCAATGAAAGCCGCGGTACCGACGTCGAAGCACTTATAGCGGTCCGCTATCTTTCATGGACTCAAAGATATGCATTTGATTTTGGCTTTAACTCTCCAGCTATTCGCTCATTTTTTTTAGATCAGATGCCGAATTTTTCTCCTGAAATGAAATCGGCTGCTGACCAGATGAATAAAGAGCGCCCCTTTTGTTGGCTCACCTTGCCGATGATATGGGAATCAATAAACTACCGCCTGAATCTGAACACAAAAGAATCAGATTTGACAGATCTATTCTCAGGCCCGCTCAAGTCATTCACGGAGCAGGTGCTAATGCCGGTGCGATTTGAGAAAAATTTGCTCGATGTCTACTTGTCAGATATCCCTCCTTTTGAATGGAAATTTAGCACAAGTTATTTTGCTCGTTTTTGCCAAATCGCATATTTGGTGTCGTGTACAAAATCAGGATTTGAGTTGGCGGAGCGACGCGTGTCCGAGCAACATAGGTCTATGCAAGCATCAGATCTATATGGTGCGAAACTAAAGGAGAGCTTTTTCCAGGAGTTGGTTGAGTTCATCCAAGAGTATAGATAAGACAAAGATCAAATCTGCACTATTCGGCCCGCGTGGGGCGGATATAGAAAATCAAAGTCCGCAATCGGCCAGAAGCGGACAATCTCTATAACTTACAAAAATTGGGAAACGTATGAGTTGGCTATTTGCAGACCCACCTAATATGGCCGTTATCTCGCATCGACGAATCGTTGAAAGAGCAAGTCCAATCTCATTTGTTTCACATGATGAAGACGATGGCGGTTGGCAGTTTCTTCCAAATTCTGATGGAACATTGGACGCCTTGGAAGCGGTGGTCGCTAGCTTCAAAAGCATCGTTGATATTGATTCTTCCGTCGTTGAGCTTGCTGACCTTCCATTGGGATGGTGCGCTCGGCGAAAGTCACAGACGGGGCAATGGATTCGAGAGAAAATATAGAGGTACTACGACAGCAATCGGCCAGGAGCGGACATCCCCATATACTGATTCAGCTATTATTCGGATATAACTATATCAACAGGGTGGGAATCGATGTTTCTCAAAATACTCGCCGGTATTGTCATTTTGGTCGTCGCGATTGTCGCTACAGGACTATCTGGCCTAGCCTTTTACATTTGGCCAACCAGCGTCAATGACCACAAATTGTCTTTAACGCCCGACGTCATTCAGCGTCTGCGCAGTCTGCAGTCAGAACATAAGTTTGATCCGGATGTCGCTTCGGCTTACCCGGGTGCAATGAACGAAGTCCAGAGGCTAGAAGCACAAGCGGCGGTGGATACGACTGTCCAAACGCTAATCATTGCATTGCCTGCACGACCGCAGCGTTCGACCGTCCTCAGAGTAATGAAACTCACACTCGCCAACTTCGATAGTTCGGAATCTGAAGAACGTGACCAACTTTTGGTTTATTTCGACAAAATAATGTCGATCTGTGGCGTGGAAAGTTCCGGCGAACTATTGAACATATGGCGCTACGGTTTTCCGTACGGCTGGTTCCGTTAGGAGCATGTGCTTCCTTAGATGAGCGGATGTGAAGATGGGTAGTTATGTAGGCTCCCAAGGACAGCAACCGGCCAGAAGCAGCCACTCAAAATGGACTCAAATTTGAAACCGGAGGAAATGTTGTCGTGCTCAAAAAATACTGTGATTTAGCAGCCTTCTTTGTTGCATGGTTGCTTATCTTCTTTGCCCCGGAAATCGTCGCAAAAACATCATGGTCTTATCGCAATCTGATAGGGCTGGCATTCATATTCTTCGCCTTTTCACTATTGAGGGTAGGCTCTAGATTCAAAACTTCATTGAAGAGATTTTCGTCGCACTCTGATCCGGATGTTGCCGCTTTGGCAGATGGTCGGATAGATATAGCCGAATATCGCAAGCGGAAAGAAGATAGAGAAAAGGCGCAGTAAATAAATCGGTGAACTAAGGTCCGCAACCGGCCAGGAGTGGGCGCTCATTCGACGTGGGACGCTTGCTCGTTTGGCATCCGTAAAGATGCATCATTCGTGGTGCATATATCCGTGGCGCGAAGTTCTCAAAAATTAAGGAAAAGCATGTACTTTCGGAAGTTGCTATTCACAGGTCTTTTAGCGGTGTGCGCATGTGCGGAATCCCAGAGCATTTCAGAGAAGGCGAAAAATGATGAGGTCATCGTCCGAGACAACAATGACCCGGCGATGAGAAAGGCAATGTCGCGAGTCGCAGAAACGCTTCCTGCGTTTCTAAAGCTCGCATCCAATCCAAAGCCCGGAACATCTCGTTATTCTCTAAAAGTCGGAATTTCGGACGGGCGTAACACGGAATACTTCTGGATTGGAAACTTCTCCCGCAATGAAAATGCGTTCACAGGAACGCTTAACAACGAGCCACGTTTAGTTAAGAACCATAAGTTGGGAGAACGAATCACCTTTACTCCGAAGCAGATTGCAGACTGAATGTATGTGGATGAGCGTAGTAACAAAATGGTAGGAAACTTCACCGCATGTGCATTGCTGTCGAAAGAGCCGCCGGCTCAAGCGGCAGCATTTAAACAGCAATACGGTCTTTCCTGCGAAGAGTGAAACCTAGTGGATATCTGCAATCGGCCAGAAACAGACATCGGTTGCAAGTATCCTTTCGCCAAAGAATTTCGAGAATATGAAATCAAATTCATCACTTGCAACACCGTTCTTTGAAGCATTGATCGGAGAGAAAATATCTCATGTGTGGAGAGGCGGTGGGTCGGCAATCTTTATTGAATTGGGTAACCTCAGAAAATCGAGAAAACTCAATGGTGAGCCAGGTGAGCCCACAGGGGATATCTCCGTGATGATTGAATGGAGTTGGCGTATTGAAGGACCTAAATCTATTCTGGGAGGAAGCTGGAGCTCTGAGCGTGGCTGGCCAAAGATATTTGAAAAAATCATCGGGGAATCAGTTCTCGACGTGCAGTTATTTGGCGCACTTCCAGAAATTTGCATCTTGCTTTCGAACGGCTTGCGAGTCACCTCATTCATGACTGCTAACGGCCAACCGCAATGGGCAATACATACCCACGATGTCGGTCGCGGTGCTTTAGGCGTAAAAAGAGGACGTCTTCATGTCGAAATATAATTGTCCGTTGAATGGCTGAGATCGGCAGCAGGAGAGGTCGCTCATTACAAGAGAAGAGTCAATTCGCCAAACTGCTAGTGATGATGAGATCGAAGGATTCATTCCGTAAAAAGGACAAAACCATGATGTCATCAAAGCGATTGAGGATAGTTGCTTCGTTTGCATTGCTTTGTACAGGTTGCTCGATCTATCGGGATCTTCACTATTATTCTCCGGTGCCACAGCCCAATATTTCTGTGTTCTCAGGTCGAGGCCCACCACAATACGTTGACTTCCCACTAAAAAATGCCATCCACCTAAGGCTCATGTTGGGATTTCCTCCGACAACTTGGGTCCAGTTGACTTTCTTTCTTCCACAAGGAGAGTACGTGCAAATTTCCAATGACATTATCCTGATGTCAGATTTGCGAGGCGTCCCCATCGTTGAAGTTAAATTGAACAGAATCGGTGAGCAATATGTGATCGATGGGCGAGGCGCTGCGAAATTGCATCCCATCACCGATCAAATCCAAGGATTTTCTTACCGTGACCAGGGCAAGCAAAATCTACTGAGCCATAGCTTATTCACAATTTATGAAAAATTTTCCACGCCGCTGCCGGATATTTTTGTTCTGCAAATTCCAGACATTATCTTGTCTGGAAATAGAATTTCTTTTCCACCGGTAACGTTCGAAAAAAAGGTCGGATTGTTCTATTCGATGCCGGCGATATAGTCCTATCTTAAAAATTAGCGCTTCCACGCGTCATTAATTGGATGTTTGCAACCGGCCAGAAGCGGCCCTTCAAATTCATAACACCTTAGAGAGACACTCCGTTAATGAAACGAGATTTCTTTGATCCAGACACAGTCCATGACCGAGATAGTTTCATGCAATTTATAAATTGGCTATGTGAAGACAGGCGGGAGGCCGAAGACATCGAACGCGCTGACGTCGAACGTTACAGGTGGGGTGGTGCAAACGGATGGCAGAATAGTTCTATCGCCAGCTTTCTAGATTCGGCGATCGCAGGTACTGAAGCGCAAAGGGATTGGGGCGGTGATACGGGACCGTCATGGAAAGATCTAGCTGTGTTTCTATATCTCGGAAAAATCTACGAATAAACGTTAAAGTCCGCAACCGGCCAGGAGCAGCCCTCCAGACAATTAAGAATCATCCATTAATATCAGGGAGATTCATGAAGCAACTAGCAAGGCAGTTCTTCTTACTGAGCACAGAAAAAAGACGCGTAGCTTTTCTCTTTTTGGCCAAGCGTGCCCTCGATTCTTGGAAAATGCACTTCCCAAAAGATAGTCATCTTCAGTATCGAGAGTCGGTTACTGGCAGCACCCAAATTGTTGAGGTAGATTTGCCTCTTGATGCAATCAAAGAAATCGAATCAATTACCTTCGACGCATCTGTGGCCAACCGCTATAGAGAACCCATCGCTGCACTCCAAGATGGCGATTTGGAGCTTCCCGAGCAGGTGGAGTTCGCCTACTACGGCATCTATAACGTTCACCAGCTACTTCGACAGTCGGTATCTATAAAAGAGGAGCTCATTCTGAGTCAACTACTGTCGGCTCTACAGAGCGGAGTCGCAGAACAAGCCCTCCGCGACTCCATCGCGCGCGGCGAAGCATATTAGTAGTAAAGGTCTGCAACCGGCCAATAACGGACTAACAACAAACAAAAAGAAGGGGTTTCTGAAGATGGAACATTTTGCTTATTCTTTATGGCGAATTGCGGGTTGGATTATTCCAGTGTTGTGGCTAGGAGCAGCTTGGCTGTCGTGGTCAAATAGTTTGAAGAGTATTGCTGTTCTGTTTTTCTGCGCGTTCCTTTTTTCAACAATTTGGAATTTTCTATTCCTCCCAAATGGCGCATTGCCCGGCCAACCGTTAACTATCAATCCAGTTACCGTTTTTTATGACGATGCACCATTAGGATTTCTTCTCTCTTGCTACTTACCTGTGCTCGCGAATGTATCCCTTGTTAGTGCGATTGCTCTACTCATAATTCGCAAATCTAACTGACGTCCGCAACCGGCCAGAAGCAGACTACGATTCTTCAACATCTCAGAAGGATTTATCACATGTATTTTCACCCTATCTTTTTGATAGTTCCGATATTGATCGGTCTATTCTTGGGTGCAATTTCTTTTGCGATTGTTGGCCGAGGTAACCGCAAGTTGTGGATTCTAATAATGCCCGTGGTCGTAGTAGTTTGGTTTGGGATAGACCAATTTATGTCGTCCTTGATGGAAGGTACTCCGCAAGACCCGCTATCTCGGAAGCTGTTGCTAAAGGTTTTATCTGCTATTACCTTGCCAGGATTGCTGTGCTTGAGTGCCTGGATGTTTCGCCGATGGCGTGAAAGTAAAATGTAGTCCGCAATCGGCCAGAAGCGCAAACACAATTGTCCCAAGCGCATATCGCATGCATAGCCGGATTTTCTCTGATCTGTGCAGTGCTTCCGGCCGACAGTCTTCAGCGCTTCCGATCCGCGCTATCCCGGAAGACATTGCAAATCTGAACACGGTATTCCGAGAAAAAAGACTCTCGTCCTTTCTTCTTGGCCTCCAGATGTTGCGGATGCGTCGCCCATGCTTGCATGCCTTCTTCGCTGGAAAACTCCACAATCGTTACGCGTTCTCCATCTGCTGCGACAAATCCCTTATGTGAAACATAGTCAGGGATTTGCGCCACCAACAGGCTCATGCGTGAGGCCCAGGCTTGATATTCTTCTTGATTTTCTGCACGCAGTCTTGATCGAAATACCGTTAGCAACATGTCGTCTCCAATGATTTCCGCCTTCTGGATGAAGGCTGATTGGCGAATAGTAGCGGCTATAGATATTCTTTAATATTGAATTAAAATGAAATTTTTATTTCCAAAATAAGAATATGAAACTCTCCGATCTGCGTGTTTTCCTGGCTGTCGTCAACGAAGGAGGGATCACAAATGCGGCGTCTGTGCTGCATCGCGTGCCATCCAACGTCACTACCTGTATTCAGAAACTGGAAGCAGATCTCGATATTTCTCTCTTTATTCGAGAAAAAAATCGGCTTCAGTTGTCCGGTCATGGAAAGTTGTTGTTTGGCTATGCTGTGCGTTTGGTGGCGCTGGCGGAAGAAACCAAGGCGGCGATGCACGATACAACCCCGTCCGGTGTACTGGCGCTGGGAGCGATGGAAAGCACGGCCGCGATACGATTGCCGTCCCTGCTCGGAAAACTGAATGAAAGATATCCTCGGCTTTCTGTGGAACTGAGAACCGGCGCTCCCCGACCGCTCACTGCGCGCGTGCTGAGCGGAGAGCTTGACGCGGCGCTCGTTGCGGAACCTGTATCGGACACCCGGCTCAATAGCATCTTGGCCTATACCGAACCTTTGGTGATTATCGGTCCCCCTGGTCATCCAAAGATTCGCTCCGCCAAAGACATGCGAACAAGCACGTTATTGGCTTTTGAACCTGACTGCCCTCATCGGCAACGTCTGGAAGCATGGTGCGCCAGCGACGATGTCGCCCCTCTGAAGATTCTGGAACTGGGTTCTTATCATGCGATTCTTGGTTGCTGTATTGCCGGCATGGGCGTTGCCCTCATACCTGCGGCGGTTCTTGAGACTTATACCGAACGATCGAGACTCTCGGAGCACTACCCCAAAGGAAAAATACACTCGGTCAACACGATGCTCATTTCGCGCAAGGACTCCGTGCAACCCAAAGTGAAGGCTTTGGCTCAACTCGTGCAAGAACAAAATCAGCGTTGAAAAGATGGGACGTCACGTGGTGCGGCGATACTGCAACGGCAGGAAAATCCTGACTGGAAAATGATCGGGCGATCGCGCTATCGTCTTCCACCGAAAGATCTTCGTCGACACCGTGTCCGCACAGTCGGATGTTTTCAAAAATGCATCTTTTCAGCGCCTTCCCCCGGCCGTGTGCGGCCATCAACCGGGGCGAGCTTCGTTTGCGTGAATTCGTCACCCCATCAGAGTAGAATCGTTCCGAGATGCAAGGTGTTGGGCTTTCAATCGACCTGATTCGAAAAGCATATGACGCAAACACAATCAGAGAATATTTCCTTATTCCTGCCGACGATGCCGGCAAGCGCCGGCGAACGCAGGCTGGCCATTGTCCTCATTGCCCTGTCCGCCGTCTTCTTCGTGGTCTGCATTCCGTTTGCCAAGATGCCCCTGGCGAAAGTGGATGCCTTCATTCCCATCTATGCTTCGGCGCTGTGCATCAACGACGCCATTACGTCATTGCTGTTGTTTGGTCAATTCCTCATTCTGCGCTCCCGCGCGATCCTGGTGCTGGCGCTGGCTTATGCGTTCACGGCGCTGATGACGGCAATCCATGCGCTGTCGTTCCCGGGCTTGTTTTCGCCGTCAGGTCTGCTCAGCGGCGGGCCGCAGACCACGGTATGGTTCTACATGTTCTGGCACGGCGGCTTTCCGCTGTTTGTCATTGCCTATGCCTTGCTCAAGAACCGGGAGGCCGTACTTCCGGGACGGCGCTTCATTGCCCTGAGCCTCGGCAGCGTGTTCCTGCTGGTATGCGCCTTGGCGTATCTGGGAACGGCAGGCCACGATTATTTGCCCGTGCTTTTATCCGAAGGCAAGTACACGCCCGCATTCACCGCCACGGTGCTGGGGATCGGCGGCGCATCCCTGGCGGCGCTCATGCTGCTCTGGCGGAGACGGTCTTTTTCGGTCCTGGATTTATGGCTTCTGGTGGTGGTCTGCGCGTGGATATTCGACGTCGGTCTGTCCACCATATTCAATGCCAAAAGATTCGATCTCGGATTCTATGCCGGTCGCGTTTACGGCCTGCTTGCCGCGAGCTTCGTCCTGGGCATGCTGCTGCTTGAGAACACGAATCTGTATGCGAAGCTGGTCAGCATGCATGAGCAGCAGCGGCGCAAAACGGCCGAGCTGGAGCTCCTGAATCGCGACCTCGAGGCATTCGGTTATTCGGTCTCGCACGACTTGCGAAGTCCGTTGCGGGTCGTCGGCGAGTTCGCGCAGATACTGGAAGAGGAATACGCCGGCGTGCTTGATGAGGAAGGGCGGCGCTACGTCTCCATCATCAGGAAAAGCAGCGGCAAGATGACGTCGCTGGTGGAGGACTTGCTGGCGTTCTCGAAGATGGGCCAGCAGCCCCTGGAAACGGAGATCGTGAATTCCGATGCCTTGGTGAACGACATCGTCGAGGACTTCAAATCGGCGCATCCGCAGCGTCGCATCCGGTTCGATATCGTTCCTCTGCCTGCAGCCCTGGCGGAAGGCAGGATTCTTCGCCAGGTATGGTGGAATCTCATTGAAAACGCGATCAAGTATTCTCGTACAAGGGAGGTTTCCATCGTGACCATCGGCTACAAGGAAAGTACGCCGCCCGTTTACTTCGTGAAAGACAACGGTGTCGGCTTTGACATGGCGTATGCACACAAATTGTTCGGCGTCTTCCAGCGTCTTCACAGCAGCCAGGAATTCGAGGGAACGGGCATCGGCCTGGCCATCGTGGAGCGCATCATCACCAAGCATGGCGGAAAGATCTGGGCCGAGTCGACGGTCGGAACCGGCACTACCTTCTATTTCACGCTGGCGCCCGACTCGCGGGTTGGCATGGGGGCCTGAACGTCCTGCGGGAGACCGGTCAGTTGCGTGAAACGCCAGTGGGAGGCGGGGAGGTTGCAGGTGCTTCCTGAGTCGCAGCCGGCGTCGTGCAGATATCCCACAGCGACACCGGAATCCGGCCGATGTCCTTGGCGAAGACGAAAGTCACGCCGACCAGGAGCGTGCCGGCCACGAGCAGGATTGCCATGACTTGCATGTTCGACAGGCTGAAGCCGGAACGGCTGTGGTCTTTGGAGTGCTTGGACATGATGGTGACGGAATGCGGAACCCGAAGTATAAAAAATTTTGCGCGGTTGCGCTTGCGTCAAATTGTCACACCCAGCGGTCATGTCCGGCGTTCTCTGCCTTCCTGCAGCCCGGAAAACGCCGCCGCAGGCGTAAAATGACGCCATGGATACCCCGCAACAGCTGAGTTTTCGCACCTATGGCGCCGATGGCCCGTTGCATCACCACGACCACGTGCAGATCGTGCTGCCGATGCAGGGCGAGATGGATATCGAAGTCGACGGCCGCGGCAATACCCTCGACGTCACACGGGCGGCCTTCGTCGCGCCCGACATCAATCATGCGCAATCGGCGCAAGGTCCCAACCGTTTCCTGATCCTTGACTGCAAGCTCGCCGACATCGGCGCCGATGCCGCCGAACGGCTGCGGCGCCAGACCTTTCTGCCGGTGCCTGCGGCGGTGCGGCGGCTGGTCGAGTTCATCGACCTGAGCCGCGCCAGCGGCGGCGGACTGGTGTTGCCGGAGTCGGTGGTGCGTCACTGCACGCCGTTGCTGCTGGAGGCGCTGACCGCGATGCCGCAACGGCAGTCGCGTTTGCATGGCTTGCTGCTGCGCATCGACGCCGCTCCCGGACAAGCGTGGACTGCGGCGCGCATGGCGCGGGTGGCCCACCTCAGCGTGAGCCGCCTGCATGCCTTGTTCAAGAGCGAACTCGGCCGCACGCCGCAGGAGTGGCTCTCGGACGTGCGCCTGCGCTTCGTGCAGGATGCACTGGCCGGATCGGATACGCCGCTGGCCGAACTGGCGCTGCGCGCCGGCTATTCCGACCAGAGCGCCCTGACGCGCGCAATGCGCCGCACCACCGGCATGACGCCGGCCGCGTATCGGCGTGAACATCGCCGCGAACATCGGCAGTAATTTTCTTCTGTGATATTTCCTCCTGCAATAGCCTCAGCCCATTTTTGAAGAGTCGCGGTCAAGACGCGCGCCGCCGCTTTGCCTATCCTGCCGGAAGTGAATCGAACAAGGCGGAATATGAAAAGCAATATCCTGGTCGGCGTCGGCAACGGCGTCGCGGCGGGGGCGTTCTGGGGGCTGGTGTTTCTGGCGCCGCAGGTGCTCGGCAGCTTCAGCGCGCTGCAATTGTCGGCGGCGCGCTACCTGGCCTACGGCATCGTCGCGGTCTTGCTGCTGGCGCCACGCTGGCGCGCCCTGGCGGGACGGTTGGGGCGCGCCGAATGGCTGGCGCTGGTCTACCTGAGTCTGCTCGGCAACATCCTGTATTACCTTTTCCTCGCCAGCGCCGTGCAATGGGCGGGCGGGGCGTCGACCTCGCTGATCATCGGCCTGCTGCCTGTGGTGGTGACGCTGGTCGGGGCGCGCGATGAGGGGGCGCTCAAGCTGTCGTCGCTGATGGCGCCGCTGGCGCTGTGCCTGTTCGGCGTCGGCCTGGTCGGCGTGCAGGCGCTGTCGGCGGAGCACGCCGCGACGGACCTGGCCACACGCGCGGCGGGTCTGCTGTGTGCGTTCGGTGCGCTGGCGTCGTGGTCGGTCTACTCGGTACGCAACAGCCGCTGGCTGGCGCGCCGGCCCGATATTTCCTCGCACGACTGGTCATTGCTGACGGGCATCGTCACCGGCGCGCTGGCCTTGCTGCTGGTGTTGCCGGCGTTCTCGCACGGCATGGACGGGCACGACGGCCGCGACTGGCTGCGCTTCTGGGCGGTGGCCACCGCCGTGGCGATCTTCGCCTCGGTGGTCGGCAACGCCTTCTGGAATCGCGCCAGCCGGCTGCTGCCGCTGACGCTGACCGGGCAGATGATCATCTTCGAAACCTTGTTTGCGCTGCTGTATGGTTTCCTGTGGGAACAACGCTGGCCGACCCGCCTGGAAGTGCTGGCGATCGTCTGCCTGGTGAGCGGCGTACTGTGGTGCGCTTCGCTGCACCGCAACCATGGGTCCGCGCCGGTGCAGGCCTGAGGGAGTGAAGATACTGGCGGACAAGGGCTGCCAGCTGATAACATCAGGATTCGACGCTGGAATATAAAAAGTAAAAGACAGTTGCTTGCCATCCTGAATACTTCTACTCCATGCCCAATTTCATCGACCCCACCGACTTCGAAGCGCTGAAACAGGACGACGCCTTGCCGTCGCCCAGCGGCGTTCGCCTCAACATCATGCGCATGTGTCGCCAGGAAGACGTTTCCCTGGTCGAGCTGGTCACGCAAATCCAGGCCGATCCGGTGCTGGGCGGGCGCATCATCAAGATCGGCAACGGCGCCTCGATCAACAAGGGCCGTCCTATCGTCGCCATCAGCAAGGACGTGCTGCTGATGATCGGCCTGGATGCGGTGCGCCAGCTGGCGTTGGCGATTTCGCTGACGACCGAGCGCCGCGACAGCGGCTGCGCCGGATTCGACTACGACACGTTCTGGGCGCGCACGGTCGCCATGGCCTGCGCGGCGCAGGCGCTGGCCGAGTACTACGGCGAAGCGCCGCCGACCGAAATGTTCGCCAGCGGCCTGCTGGCCAATATCGGCAGCCTTGGCCTCGCGGCGGCTCGTCCCGCCGACTATGCCGGCGTGCTGGCGAGTGTTGCGAACATCGCGGATGATGACAGCAGCGACGAGAAATTGCGCGACGCTGAAAAAGCCGCCTTCGGTTATACCCATCTCGACCTGGCCGCCGCCATGATGCAGGACTGGAGCATTCCGCGCCTGTTCTGCGAAGCGGTGCTGCATCACGAAGCGCCGTCGCAGTCCGGGCTCGACGATGAGTCGCGCCAGTTGCGCCTGGCGCAGATGCTGCACGTCGCCGGCGCCATCGCCGATTATTGCGTGGCGTCCGAAGACGCGCGCGTGCCGGCGCTGCAGGCCTTGCTCGACGCCGGCCCGCCGCTCAACGGCGAGGTCGACCACGTGGTTGCGCTGTGCGACCGCGTCGGCCGCGACTGGGTTGAATGGAGTTCGATGGTGCGCATTTCCGCGCAGGCATTGCCGCCGACGCGCGACGTGATGGCGCAGTTGCGCGAAGAGTCGGGCCAATAACAAGCCGTCTTTCCAGAGGCCGTGCCGGCTATTTGTTGTCGGCCGGCGACAGCTCCGGGTACATCGCCGCTGCCAGCAGGCACACCGTTTCCACCGCATCCGCACGCGCCAGGTCGTGCACGACGGGGCGTTGCTGCAGCAACGCCGCGCAGGATGCCGCCGCGGTGACGCGGCGTTCAAACAAATCTTCCATGGCTTGCAGCCAGTTGTCGAGTTCGGCGCGCGCTTGCATGTCCGCCGCACTTGCCGGTTTTCTTTCATCCAGCCAGATATGCGTGGCCGCACCTGCCAGCCGGCGCGCCAGCGCGACGCCGGTGCGCGCGTTATGGATCCGGCGCGACTCCAGGTCGCCTTCGCGCAGCAAGCGTTGCAGCAGCAGGCCGCTTTCGATATTGACCACGCAGGCTTCACGCCGGCGTGCATGCATCTGCGCCGCGTCCGGCTGCGCTTGCAAGGCGCCGCGCAGGTAGGCGAGGTTGACCACGATCATGTGCGACAGGCTGCGATGCAAATTGGCCTGGCGGCGCTGCGGCCATAGCAGGTAAGTGGCGACGATCGCCACCACTGCGCCGATGACGTTGTTGCCGGCGCGCAGCAGCGCATTGCTCAGCTGCAGTTGCGGATCCGCGGCGACGTCGGCCACCAGCACGAACACCGGCGTCAGGAACAGCGAATACAAGCCGTAGCTGACCGGCCGCAAGCCCATCGACAGCGCTGCCATCGGGAACACCAGCAAGGCCAGCGCCAGCGGAGAATGGATGAACAGGCACAGCGCCACCGCCAGCACGCCGCCGACGATGCTGCCGATGGCGCGTTCCATGCTGCGCGACCAGCTGTCGGCGATCGAGGGCTGCATCACCAGCATGGTCGCCATGGTCGCCCAATAGCCGAACGGCAGATGCAGCAGATGCACGATCAGGTAAGTGATGCCCGCCGCAACGGCGCAGCGCAGACCATGCCGCACTTCCACCGAACCGCTGCGCAGGTGCGCAGCAGCCGTGCGCAGCGCCGCCGGCGCACCACGGCGCAATGATCGCGCCGGCACGGCAGGACGTGCCGCGCGTTTCCAGTCCGCCAGCACGGCCAGGCCTTCCGCATCGTGCAGGTCGCGCAATTGCAGCAGCTGCGCCACCTGCGACGGCGCGCGGCCGGTCAGCTGGCGCAGGCGCAACATGGCGCGCGCGTCGCCGGTGTTGCTATGGGCCTGGTTGCGTTTGTCCGGCGTTGCTGCGATGCCGCTTTGCACGCTTCGCAGCAACAGCGCCATGGCATTCAGGATGCGGGCGATGCGCCGGCGCGACTGTGCATCCTGGTGCCGATAGACCGACAGGCGCAGGTCGCACAGCGCCGTGATGCAGTCGAGCAAGGCATCGGCGCGCGCCAGTTTGATCAGGAGGACTTCGTACAACTTTCCCGTGTCGCTGCGATCGGACGGCAGCGCCGCCAGCGCGGCACGGGCAGCGGCGATGTCGGCGCGCACATGGCGACGGGTCTGGGCCGCGGCTTCTTCGCGCACGCCGGAAGCGCCGTCGCTGCCGCCAATGTCGGCAAGTTCGGCCAGTGCACCGTAGACGCGGGCGACCGACTGTCGCGCCGGCGCAAACGGATGGATGCGCCACACGCTCAGGCCCAGCAGCGTGGCCCAGACGCAGCCGGAAAAATAAATCAGCACATGGCTCTGTTGCAGCGGCAGCAGCGCCACCGGGAAATCGGCCAGAATCGCCGACACCCCGGCCGCCAGCATCAGCACCAGGCCGGTGGCGGCGCCGTAGATGCGCGCGAAGCCGGCGATGCCCGCGCAGACCATGATGGCCAGCAAGCCCGCCGGCATGCCCATGCCGCTCAGGGTGGCGGCGAACATCCCGCCCAGCGTCGACGCCAGCGCGAAACCGCCCATCGATGCTAAGCGTGCGCGATTGGTGCCGGCGCTGTCGGCCAGGCAGGTCAGGAAGGCGCCGATGGCGGCCCAGGAGAACAACGGATTGTGCAGCCACTCGCCGACCAGCAGCATGGTGCCGGCCGCCACCGCCGCGCGCAGTCCCTCCGACAGGCTGGCGTGGCGCATCGGGAAGTTGACCGACCAGCGGCGGATCCGCAAGGACCAGGGCGACGTGAGCGACGTGGCGAAGAAGGAGAGCGGCGGCATGCTGGCGGTTGGCTGGGCGGCACTGGATAAGGGAAGGCCCCAGTATAGAAAACGCCGCTATTGCCGGTATGACTTAATTTCGGCAAATGCAGTCGGAATTTTCATGCACCTTTGACGGCTTTCTTGCCCGCAACAGGCGGACCGCCGGCGAACAATTCCTCGCTCAGCGCCAGCCAGGCGCGCGCCGCATGCGACAGATAGCCGCCGCGCGTGACGTAGGCCACTTGCCATTGCACCTCGGGTTCGGCCAGTCGCACCGATTGCAACTGGTCGGTGGCCAACCGGTGGACAAAGGGTTCCGGCAGCAGCGCCACGCCCATGCCGGCCAGCGCCATGGCCACCAGCCAATCCCATTGGCCGCTCTGGGCCGCCACTTCGGGCGCGATGCCGGTGTCGCGAAACATGTTGCGCAAGGTGCGGGTGAGGCCGAACTCGTTGTTCAGCAGCACCAGCGGCATGTCCTTGAGGGCCTTGCAGGGCAGCGTGCTGCGGTTTTTCTGGAAGCGTCCGGCCTGCGCCACGGCCCAGATCGGATAGGCCGCCACCGGCGTCATTTCCAGCTCCAGCTCGGGCGCGATGGGCAGCACCGTCATGCCGATTTCCAGCGTGCCGGCGGCGACGCGCTGCTCGATCTGCGGACCGGTGTCTTCCAGCAGCGTGATGGCGATGTCGGGATGGCGCTCGCGGAAGGCTTTCAGCACCGGCGTGCAGAGGATGTTCACCATCGGCGGGATGCCGATTTCCAGATGGCCCTGGCGCAGGTTGCGGGTGTTGTGCACTTCGGTGTTGAGGCGCTGCACGCCCGCCAGGATCTGCTGCGCCTGTTCGTACACGACGCGCCCGGTGTCGGTCAGCTGCAGGCTGCGCCCGGCGCGGATCAGCAGCGGCGCGCCGATTTCGTCTTCCAGCTGGCGCACCATCTTGCTGACCGTCGACTGCGTCACGTGCAGGGCGTCGGCGGCACGGCTGAAGCTGTTGAGCCGGACGGTTTCTGAAAAGTAACGCAGGGCGCGAATGTCCATGAGATGGCCGGATCAGGTATGCGAAAAACGACTGGTTGAGCGGAGTTTAAATCATACAGTGCATGAATCGCCGATTCTATACTGGTCGAAAAAATGAGAGCAGAAATCCGTTCTGTCTTTCCAGAATCGAGCAGGAGAACCAGATGCATTCCGAACGTATTCCGCCGGCGCTGGCCGGCAAAGTCATGTCCGCCACCGAAGCTGCGAGCCTGTTCCGTACCGGCATGACCATCGGCATGAGCGGCTTCACGCGTGCCGGCGACGCCAAAGCAATCCCGCGCGCGCTGGCCGAGCGCGCCCGCGGCGAAGCGTTGCGCTTCACTTTGATCACCGGCGCCTCGCTGGGCAACGACAGCGATGGGCTGATGGCCGAGGCAGGCTTGCTGGCGCGGCGCATGCCGTTTCAGGTGGATGCGACGCTACGGCGCAAGATCAACGCCGGCGAGGTCATGTTCATCGACCAGCACCTGTCGGAAACCGCCGAGCAGTTGCGCAGCGGCATCCCGGCGCCGATAGACATCGCCGTGATCGAAGCGGCGGCGATCACCGACAAAGGCATCATCCCGACCATGTCGGTCGGCAATTCCGCCAGTTTCGTCGAGCAAGCCAGGTCGATCGTCATCGAGCTCAACACCAGCGTGCCGATGGCGCTGGCCGGCTTGCACGACATTTATTTGCCGCAGGTACGGCCCGGACGTCGACCGATTCCGCTGACCAGTCCCGAGCAGCGCATCGGCCGCGACGCCATTCCGTTCGACCCGGCTCGCATCGCCGCCATCGTCATCACCGATACGCCTGACAGTCCGTCCAGCGTGTTGCCGCCCGATGCTGAGACCAACGCCATCGCCGCCCACGTGATCCGCTTCCTCGAAGAAGAAGTCGCGGCCGGGCGCATGGGCGAAGAACTGGCGCCGCTGCAGGCCGGCATCGGCACCATCGCCAACGCCGTGCTGCACGGGCTGACGCAATCGTCGTTCCGCAACCTCACGATGTATTCCGAGGTGCTGCAGGACAGCGCGATCGAACTGCTCGATTCGGGCCAGCTGCGTTTCGCCTCGGCGTCGTCGATCACGCTGTCATCGGCAATGAACGAGAAGTTCATGCGCAATCTCGACCATTACCGCTCGCGCATCGTGCTGCGTCCGCAAGAGATCAGCAATCATCCCGAGCTGGTGCGCCGGCTCGGCATCATTGCGCTCAACACCGCACTTGAATTCGATCTCTACGGCAACGTCAACTCGACGCACGTCGGCGGCACCCACATGATGAACGGCATCGGCGGCTCGGGCGACTTCGCGCGCAACGGCCAGTTGTCGATTTTCGTGAGCAAGGCTGCGGCCAAAGGCGGGACCATTTCCAGCGTGGTGCCGATGGTGTCGCACGTCGATCACACCGAGCACGACGTCGACGTGCTGGTCACGGAATTCGGCCTGGCCGACCTGCGCGGCCTGGCGCCGCGCGAACGGGCGCCGCTGATCATCGAGCATTGCGCGCATCCCGATTATCGTCCGGCCTTGCACGACTACTTTGCGCGCGCCTGTCGCGCCGGCGGACATACACCGCATCTGCTCGCCGAAGCCTTGTCGTGGCATGAGCGTTATAAAAATGACAAAATCATGCGGCCTCGCTGAGCTGCCTTGATGTTGTCATTTTTTTATGTAATTAAAAATTAAACAACGCATCAAAAAAATTCATGCGCCAGCTGTAGCCGCACCGGCGGGAATTCCCTGTGGCGCCTCTAAAAAATCATGGCGATTTGAAATCGTTTGTGAGACGATTGCCAATAAATAACTTTGTTGACACCAACGTAACTTTTAGTAACGTCAATACAAGTCGTCCGATGCATGTCGGGCAAGAAACAAACAACAAGAACGAGCCGATAGCAAAAAAGCAAAGAGCAAAACAGTACGGCGCAGGTCACTGCGTCGCGGGGATGTACCGATTGTTGCTGACGTGTTTTTCCGGAGAGAGAAGCCGTTTATGAAGCTATTCAGAAAAGGCCTGCTGCTGGTTGCTATTCCCGGCATATTCGAGCTTGGCTTGCTGGGGATCCTGTACAAGAGCCAGGAGAACGCCACGCAGGCCGAAGTCTGGGCCTTGCATACCAAGGACGTCATCATCCAGGCTGCGGAAGTGCGTGAGCCCGTGCTGCTGCAATCGGCGCGCCTGCGCGCGGCCATTATCCTCAACGACCCGGCCGGGCTTGAGAAAAACGACCTGTGGGACAGCATCGAAAGGGAGCTCGGCGAACTGCGCGGGCTGGTGGGCGACAACGTTGAGCAATTGCGGCGGGTGGCGCAGATCGGCACCTCGGTGCAGGAATACCGGCAGTGGACCGACATCCAGACCGAGCTGCTCAAGAACAACAAGCGCGATGAACTGGTGGCCGCCTTGCGGGACCCCAATGCCTTGCGGCTGATCCAGGTGATCCAGCGGCAACTGGTCGACTTCATCAAGATAGAAGAAAACCTGGATCAGCAGCGGCTGAAAGCGGTGTCCGAGGCACGGCTCATGCAGAATATTGCATTGGTGATCGCCTTGCTCGGTGCGGTGCTGGCGGCAGCGCTGGCGGCGCGGATTTTCAGCCGTGACGTCGGCGGTCGGCTGGCCGTGCTGACCGGCAATGCCCACAAGCTGACCGAAGGCGGCGTGCTGGCCCAGCGCGTCGGCGGCAACGATGAAATCACCGAACTCGACAAGGTGCTGCACGAGAGCAGCGCGCGCCTGCGCCAGGCCGAGGAAGCCGCGCGCGTTTACCGTGAAGAGCTTGAGCACCATGCGCGCGAGCTGACCACCGTCAACGAAGACCTGCAGCGCCAGACGCAGGACAACGAGATGTTCATTTACAGCGTATCGCATGATCTGCGCTCGCCGCTGGTCAACCTGCAGGGCTTCAGCAAGGAGTTGCATCATTCGGTCGGCGAGCTGCACGAGACCATTGACGCCAGCGACCTCAACGACAAGGACAAGCAGCGCATCCGCGACATCATCGAAGATGACGTCGAAGTATCGCTGCGCTTCATCCGCACGGCGGTGACGCGTTCGGCCGCGATCATCGACGCCATGTTGCGGCTGTCGCGCGTGGGGCGCGTGGAGTACCAATCGCAGGAGACCAACGTCAACGAAGTCGTTGCGCGCGTGATTGACGCCATGAGTAATACCATCCGCGAACGGCAGGCGCTGGTGGTGTCGCAGCCGCTGCCGCCGTGCTATGGTGACCCTACCGCGATTGAACAGATCTTCGGCAACCTGATCGGCAACGCCGTCAACTACCTCGATCCCAAGCGCGCCGGCACGGTCGAGATCGGTGTGCTGCCGCCGGATCCGGGGCAGCCGGCGTTTCGCACCTACTTCGTGCGCGACAACGGTCTCGGCATTCCGGCTGATTATCTGGGCAAGATGTTTTCCGCTTTCCACCGGCTGCATGCGGACGTCGCCCAGGGCGAGGGCGTCGGCCTGGCCCTGATCAAGCGCATCGTTCTACGCCACGGCGGCAAGATCTGGGTCGAATCGACCGAAGGCGTGGGCACCACCTTCTACACGTCACTGCCGGTGCAGCCGGCCCAGCAACCCCAACAAGCACTGCAGCCCGCAACCCAATTGGCTCAAGGAGAAAAAGCTCATGGCTGACAAAGACGAAGTAGGCATCCTGCTGGTCGAGGACGATGACGGCCACGCCTTGCTGGTGGAAAAAAACCTGCGTCGCGCAGGCTTGTCCAACGGTTTCCTGCGCCTGAAGGACGGCCAGGAAGCGCTGGATTATTTCTTCAACGCCGAGGGTTCGCCAGCACGGGAAAAGTTCGAGTCGCTGGTGGTCCTGCTGGACGTCAACATGCCGCGCGTGAGTGGCGTCGACGTGTTGAAAAAGCTCAAGGAAAATGACATTACCTCGGCCATCCCGATCATCATGCTGACCACTACCGACGATCCGCGCGAGATCGAGCGCTGCTACGACTACGGCTGCAATCTCTACATCACCAAGCCGGTGGAGTACGAAGCCTTCATCGAAGCAGTGCGCCGCCTCGGTTTCTTCCTGCAGATCATCAAGGTGCCTCCGGTCGGGCGCGGTGCTGCATGACTGCATCCGAACCTGCCATTCTGATTATCGAAGACGATGAGGGCCTGCGCATGCTGGCGCGCCGTCGTCTGGAAAAACGCGGCTTCAAGGTTGGCAGCGCCGGCAGCATCGCGCAGGCGCGCAGCCTGTTGCGCGACGGCGCCTTCGACCTGCTGGTGATCGATTACCAGCTCGACGAGAACATGAGCGGACTCGACTTCTACAACGAGCTGTGCGAAGAGGGCGTGCGGATTCCCGCAGTGATGTGCAGCGGATTTTCGGACGATGCTCATTTCGGCGAAGCCTTGCGCTGCGGAATCGCTCATGTGCTGCCGAAGTCGCAGGATTATCTGGATGAATTGCCGGATGTGGTGCAGCAGGTCCTGGACAGCCGGCCGCAGGATTAGCCTGGCTGCTGCAGATCGATCGGCTGCGCCGCCGGGTGCTCGTCTCCCGTGCGCAGGCCAATGCACTTTTTTGCACGGTTACCGGCTGCTGCGTGCAGGTCTGTCATGGTACGATTCCGACCCTCAGAAACAAGTCCATTGAACCGGCATGTCGAAACAGTTTTTGCTTGAAAGCCCCAGGGACACCGGCGACGACCGCGTGACCTTCATCATCCGCAACAACGGCACGATGCTGCCGGGTTTCGTGACCCGCGCCGCGCTGATTTCCATCGGCGGGCTGACCAGCAACAATATCGTGGCGCTCTACAGCGAACATCGTGCGCGCATCGCGGAAGCCGTCAAGAAGCGCATGGCGCAGCCCGGCCTGGTGCCGTACATCGCGTTGACGCTGGACGAGTTGCAGCAAGCGCTTCCCCCTCAGGCCGCCCCGGCCGCTCAAGCTCAATAGTGTCCTGCGGCAACGCCGCAAGCCGCACGTAAGCTGGGCCTGATATTTTCACGGCAAATCAACAGTCAAGAGTTGCCGTCGTGCTAATCTACGTTTGCGCAAAAAAGCGCCGGGCGTCCGCTGCTACCTCAGCGACCAGCGCACTGTAAACAGATAACGCGCCATGATCGCGACGATCGACCGGGACGAGCGGTCGGCCCTCTTCCGTCTCGGGAAGGGGCTCAGAACAACAATCATTGGAGACACAGGCTGCGCCACCTGACCGGGACAGGTCGGGGCATGGCCTGATACGGGAATCAGCTTGAGAGCTTTGCAGAGACGACTATCGAATGCGTTCGTCGCCATTCAGGCGCGCTATCGCCGTTCGCCGACGACGCGCACGACGCACCTTGCGCACGTGGCGCAGGCAACGCATCTGCGCACGCATGCCTACGCCAGCCTGTACCAGCAACAGGTGAGCGCGCCTTCGGCCGAGCTCGAACGCAGCCTGCGACATTTTTCCGAACAGTCCCTGGTCGGCGTCTACATGTTGCGCAACGACGGCACCGTGCTGCACGCCAACGACAAGATGGCCGCCATGCTCGGCTACCAGCACGGCGCCGAGCTGGTCGGCATGCCGGTGGCGAGCCTGACCGCACCGGAAGACCTGGCGCTGCTGCAGGAAAACATGCAGTCGCGCCTGCAAGGCGGCGTCGCCACCGTTCAATACGCCTACCGCATCCTGCGCCGCGACGGCACCCGTCACTGGGTGGAGGTGCACGGCAGCATCTGCCCGCATGAAGGCGGCATCGCGCTGGTCGAAACCGCGCTCGACGTCAACAAGCAGGTGCAGTCCGAATGGCAGTCGCGCATGGCCGACCGCGTCTTCGAATCGACCAGCGAAGGCATCCTGATCACCGATGCAGAGTTCCGCATCCTGGCAGTCAATCCTGCTTTCACGCGGATCACCGGCTATCGTCCGGAAGAAGCGATGGACAAGCGTTCGCGCATGATGACCGGTCCCGGCGCCCAGGCTGAAATCAACCGCGGCATGCTGGAGCGGCTGGCGCACGACGGGCACTGGCAGGGCGAAATGAAGGACCGGCGCAAGGACGGCAGCTGGTATCCGGCCTGGCTGTCGATCTCGGCGATACGCGACAACCACGGCGGCATCAGCAATTACGTCGGCGTGTTCACCGACAACACAATTCGCAAGGAAGCTGAAACCAAACTGGCCTTCCTGGCCGACCACGACAGCCTGACCGGCTTGCTCAACCGCAGCAGCCTGATGCGCATTTTTGCCCAGCAGATTGAAGCGGCGCAGGCGGCCGGCGAGACGCTGGCCTTGTTCTTCGTCGACCTCGATCGCTTCAAGACCGTCAACGACACGCTTGGGCATCATGCCGGCGATCAGTTGCTGGTGGCCGCGGCGGAACGATTGCGCGAGCAGCTGCGGCCGGACGACGTGCTGGCGCGCTTCGGCGGCGACGAATTCGTCGTGGTGCTGGGCGGCTCGCCGCCGTCGGCCATGATTGCCGCGATTGCGCAGCGCCTGATCAACAGCATCTTGCAGCCGTTCACGATCAACGGCCACGAGATGTTCATCAGCGCCAGCATCGGCAGCGCGGCCTATCCGGAGCACGGCGAGGACGCCATCACGTTGCTCAAGAATGCCGACATCGCGATGTACCACGCCAAGGATCGCGGCAAGAATGCGTTCCAGCTGTTCAACAAGGAAATGAGCAATCGCGCGCTCGAGCAGATGCTGCTCGAGAACAGCCTGCGTCACGCCATCGAACGCAAGGAATTCGAACTGTATTACCAGCCGCAGTTTTCGGCGCAGGACGGCGCCATCTGCGGCGCCGAGGCACTGATCCGCTGGCGTCATCCGACCCGCGGACTGGTGGCGCCGGGCATGTTCATCACGCTGGCCGAGCAGACCGGCCTGATCGTGCCGTTGGGCGCCTGGGTATTGCGCGAAGCCTGCCGCCAGGGCAAGGCCTGGCTGGATCGCGGCTATCAGTTCGGTCGCATTGCAGTGAACCTGTCGCCGCGCCAATTCTCTTCGGACGACCTGCTCGCCACCATCGACAACGCGCTTGACCAGAGCGGCCTGCCGTCGGCGATGCTCGAATTGGAAATCACCGAAGGCGCGATCATGCAGAATCCTGAGGACGCGGTGATGCTGCTCAAACGCATGCGCGAACTGGGCGTGACGATTTCGGTGGATGACTTCGGCACCGGATATTCGTCGCTGGCCAGCCTTAAGCAGTATCCGCTCGATACGCTCAAGATCGACCGCAGTTTCGTGAAGGGCATCCCGGCCGACGCCGACGACGTCGCCATCACCGAGGCCATCATCGCCATTGCTCACAAGCTGCACCTGAAGGTGGTCGCCGAAGGCGTCGAGTCGCAGGAGCAGCATGATTTCCTGCGCGCAGCCGGTTGCGACATGGTGCAGGGCTACCTGCATTCGCAACCGCTGACGGCCGGCGAAATCGAGCAGCGCTGGTATCTGGGCGGTGAGCAAGCCGAGACCTGAAACACTTACCTCTTCCATTCTTCCCGCAGCAACGAACCGAAACGAGTAAGCAAACTCTTTTTTGTTCGTTGACCCTGGCTTCCCCGGTTTTTAAGATGGCGTGTTTTAGTGAACACTAACGCTCGGGGATGGCATGAATACGTGGGGAACTGCAACAAAAACAAGGACGCGCAAGGGGATACGCAAAATCGTTGCCGCACTGGCGGCAGGCGTTCTGGCAGCGCTGGCCGGCGCAGGCCAGGCCGGTGCGGCTGAGCCTAAGCATGGCGGCACGCTGAACTGGATCGTCACGCCGGAGCCGTCGTCGATCCTGCCGCTGACCACCACGGCCGGCGGCAATACCGAACTCGGTCCGAAGATCGTCGAAGGTTTGCTGACCTACGATTTCAACCTCAATCCCAAGCCGCTGCTGGCGACCTCGTGGTCGATCAGCAAGGACGGCCTGCAATACCGCTTCAACCTGCGCCACGGCGTCAAATGGCATGACGGCAAGGACTTCACTTCGGCCGACGTGGCGTTCTCGATCCTGACGCTGAAAGTCGTGCATCCGCGCGGTCGCGCCACCTTCGCCAACGTCACCGAGGTGCAGACGCCCGATCCCTTCACCGCCGTGATTGTGCTGTCGAAGCCGTCGCCGACACTGCTGACCGCACTGGCCGGCGCCGAGTCGCCGATTGTGCCCAAACACCTCTACGACAAGACCGACATTCTCAACAGCAAGTACAACAGCGCGCCGGTCGGCACCGGTCCGTTCATCTTCAAGGAATTCGTCAAGGGCAGCCACATCGTCCTGGAACGCAATCCGAACTACTGGGACAAGCCCAAGCCTTATCTCGACAAGGTAGTCGTGCGCTTTATCCCTGATGCGCTGGCGCGCGCCGCCGCGCTGGAGTCGGGCGCCGCCGATCTGGGCGGCCAGGCGATCCCGCTGTCCGACGTCGCGCGTTTCAGCAAGCTGCCGAAGATCACCGTGGACACCACCAACTGGGCCTACATCGGTTTGCAGCAGCAGCTGTATTTCAACCTCGACACACCGGTGCTGCAAAAGATCGAAGTGCGCCGAGCGATCTCGCAGGCGATCGACGTCAATGCGCTCAACAAGGTGGTCTGGTACGGCTACGGCAAGGTCTCTGCATCGGTGATCGGCACGCTCAACACCAGGTACCACAATCCAGACATCAAGTACTTCCCGTACAGCCCGAAGGAAGCTGAAGCCGCGCTCGATGCAGCCGGTTTGAAACGCGGCGCCGACGGCATCCGTTTCCGCCTGCGTCTGTTGTACAACCCGTTCCAGGAGCGCCGTGCAGCCGACTTCGTGCGCCAGTCTCTGAGCCGCATCGGCATCGACGCCAACATCGAGAACTATGACTTCGGCACCTATGTCACCAAGGCCTATACCGAACGTGCTTTCGACCTGACGCTGGAAGCGCTGGCCAACGTGTTCGATCCGACCGTGGGCGTGCAGCGCGTGTTCTGGTCCAAGAACTACAAGGTCGGCTTGCCGTTCTCGAACGCGCCGCACTACGTCAATCCGGAAGCCGATCGCCTGCTCGAAGCAGCCTCGGTGGAAATCGACGAAGCCAAGCGTCGCCAGCTGTTCCTGGATTTCCAGAAGGTGGTGCATGACGATATTCCGTCGATTGAATTCGGCGCCAATCCAAGCATCACGATTGCGGCGAAGAAGGTGAAGAATTACGCACCGACGGCGGAAGGTCTGCGCGGCAGTTTTGCGGATCTGTATTTCGACTGAAGGTCGGGATCCGCCAACGCGCCATGAAAAAGCCGGCCTCGAAGGGCCGACTTTTTTACGTTCACCGCATCACTGCAATGCCGTCTTATTCCGTGTTCTGCCGTGCATATTCCTTGCGTTTCATGGCGAGATACTCGTTCTTGTCGACCTCATGCAGTTGGCGCGGATAGCGTTCGGTGGCGCTGAACCAGGTTTGCAGCCGTTGCTCAAGTTGCTGCGACTGAGGCGTCGCCAGCCCGCTCAGGAAGGCGTCGATGGCGAGGTAGTAACGCATCGTGTTGCGCTCGACCGTGCCGCGCATGCCGCCGACGTAGCCGCTCTTGTCTGACTTGTCCTGTGTGAAGCCGACTTTGTCGCTGCCGGCGGTGGCGAGATAGGCGCGCAGCGCCACGCGGCTGGCCAGCCCGAACGAATACGAATAAGTCAGGTGCAGGAAGCTGCGGCCGTCTCCGAGCGGCACCGCTTCCAACTGGATACGATAGTCGCGCGTGTCGAGTGGGCCCTTGTCGGCGGCCAGGCGCACGTCGAAGTAGTCGTCGCCATTGGACGGCACGCGGTAGTTGAAGTCGATCCGATAGGCGTCGTCAATGGCCTGATCATGCTTCTTGCCGACACGCATGCTCAGCGTCGCAGGATTCTGGCCGGGACCGGGACGGCAGTATTTGGTGTTGAGATGCAGGATCAGGACGTCGCACCAATGCGCCGGTGTGGTCAGCGATGCGCGCACCTGGGAAAACGGATAATCGACCACGGCGTAGATGTCGCCCTTGATGCTGGACGAGCTCTCGGTCGAGTTGATATACAGCGGGCGTGAAAATTGGTTGTTGGTCAATTGCGGCTGCAGCGCCTGGTACCTTTCCTGCAAGCCGGCGCCACCCGGCGGCTCGGCTGCGATGGCCGAGGCGCACACCGCCAGCGACACCGCCAGCAATGTAGCCACGACGGTAGCCGTAATGACGGCGCGCAGGCTCTGCGTCAATTGTCGTGAGATGGGTTGTTGCATACGGATCTCCTGTCTTTCTTTAACAATCCGGCGCCGTTACAGCCAGCGCGCCCACAGTCCGGCGCCGAATTCCTTCATGCGGTCGCTGATCGGGCGGTCCTTCCAGGCTTCCAGCGTGATTTCCTTCGATGCATCGATGTCGCGGTCGAACATGGCCTGCATCTGTGCACCGAATTGCGGACCGAGGATGACGGCGTTGATTTCCTGGTTGTAGATGAAGCTGCGCCAGTCGAGGTTGGTCGAGCCGATGGTCGACCAGACGCCGTCGATCATCGCGGTCTTGGAATGCAGCAGCGCATCCTGGCGCTCGTAGATCTTGACGCCGCCTTCCAGCAGCTCGCTATAGAACGACCGCGAGGCGTACAGCACCAGTTTCGAATCGCTCTTGCTCGGCAACACCAGGCGTACATCGACGCCGCGCTTGACCGCATCCTTCAAGGCATCACGCAGTTGCGGATCAGGGATGAAGTAGGCGTTGGTCAGATAGACCTTGGATTCGGCGTGCTGGATGGCCGAGATGAAGGTGGCGTAGATCACGCTGTAAGGATCTTCCGGGGCGCTGCCGATGCCGCGCACGATGTCAGGTCCCTTGTTGTCGACCTTGGGGTAGTAGTTCTTTTCGGCGAGCTTGGGACCATGCTGCTTTTCCCAGGTGTCGATGAACATCTTCTGAAATTCAGCGACCACCGGGCCGTCCATGCGCACCTGGGTGTCGCGCCACGGCACCTTGTTGGCGTCGTCGCCTTCCTTCGGCTTGCGCTTGCGGAACGACCCGCTGGAATACACGCTGCTGACGTTGATGCCGCCGACGAAGGCGGTCTTGCCGTCGACGATCAGCAATTTGCGGTGGTCGCGCTGGTTGACTTCCCAACCCTTGCGCGCCTGCGCCGGATTGACCGGGTTGAATTCCAGCACCTGGATGCCGGCATCGATCATCGGCTGGAAGAATTCGCGCGGCGTGCTGAGCGTGCCGACGCTGTCGTACATCAGGTTGACCTGGACGCCGTGCTTCTGCCGGTCGATCAGCAGGTCGGCGAACTGCTTGCCGGCCTCGTCATCTTCAAAGATGTAGGTTTCCATGTTGACGTGGTCGCGCGCCTCGCGAATGGCGGCAAACATCGAGGCGTAGGTGGCCGGACCGTCGATCAGCAGCGTGACCTTGTTGCCGGCCACCAGCGGCGAGCCGGTGATGGCTTGTTCGATCGCGAGGTGCTTCTCGAGGATCAGGTTGTCCTGGTTGGAATCCTTGAACTTGTCGAGTACCGCCTTGCTTTGCTCGGGAGTGAGGATGCCGCGTCCGCCCTTGATCTGGATGACCTTGGCCGACTGGGTGTCCATGTCGGGAACGACGCGTGGCAGCGAACTGCATGCGGCCAGCGCCACGACAGCGACGGCACCCAGGAGCAGGCTGTGGAGCCGTGCGATCGGGATGATGCTTTTGTTGAAAATCACGTGATTTTTTTGTGTAGTCATGACTGTCCTGCAAGGCGATGGTCGGGGATCCGACAATGTCATTCGGAGTATATGCCGCGAGAAAACCGGTTTGCAGCGTGAATGCCACGTTCTGGGCAGGAATCGGCGCTGTCCTACACGAAAACGAGAGGACTGCCTACGCGCACGAGGAGCCGGAGGCCGGGTTGCGGCGGCGCAGCGTGCGGTTTTTTACTTTTTGTTTATTCGGACCGTGTTTCTTTTTAGGACTTCTTTATGCGGCGGAGACTAATCTGGCGCTGTTATTCACGACACGAAAGCAGGTCCGCTATGCCCCCCATGGTCTGGAGAAAACGCTCGTCCGCGTTCACGCGATTGCTGTTCCCGGAATTCTTGCCGTCCTTGCTGCCGTCCACGCCGGCGGAACCGCAACCGCAGCCCAACGAGCCGTCGCGCCCCGGACCGCGCAAGACGCTGACCTTGCCCAAACAGCGCGAACGCCTGATGCACATCACGGTGACGCGCGAAGAGGTGACGCACTTGCGCGAAGTGGTGATGCAGAGTTGCGGGCATTGCGTCTGCTTCATGCGCATGTCGCCGCTGGACCATGCGCGCCGCATGTGTCTGTGTCTGTGCGTACAGGCGGAGGCGGTGCCGATGGTGATGGATGCGGTGATGTGGGCGTTGCCGCAAGCCGAGTTCGGCTTGCGGCAAGCGTAGGTCATGCAAACCGAGTTCGGCTTGCGGCAAGCTTGAAAATTACGGTCAGTAGACGTCGCGGCGATAGCGGCCCTGGGCGATGAGGTCTTCCAGTGCCGCTTCGCCGAGCAGGTCGGTCAGCGCGGCGTCGACGCCGGCGGCCATGCCTTCCAGGCTGCCGCAGACATACAGCACCGCGCCTTCGTCGAGCCAGGCCTTGAGCGTATCGGCGGCCTGGCGTAACTTGTCCTGCACGTAGACGCGCTCGGCCTGGTCGCGCGAGAACGCGATGTCGACGCGGCTGAGCATGTCGTCCTGCATCCATTGTTCGATCTCTTCGCGATAGAGGAAATCGTGGGCGCGGTGACGTTCGCCGAACAGCAGCCAGTTGCGGCGCTGGCCGCCGGCGATGCGGGCGCGCAGATGGCCGCGCAAACCGGCCAGGCCGGAACCGTTGCCGATGAAGATGGCCGGGGTCGGTTCGGGCGCCAGCGCGAAGTTGCTGTTTTCCAGCAGGCGCATGTCGATGGCGCCGCCCAGCGGCGCGTATTCCGTCAGCCAGCCCGAGGCCAGGCCGAAGCCGTCTTCGTGCGCGACCTGGCGCACCAGCAGGTGGACACGTTCGTCATCCTGCACCGAGGCCACCGAATAGCGTCGCGACGCCAACGGCTGCAGGCTGTCGGCCAGGGCTTGCGGCGTCAGGCCGGGAGCGGATTTTGCAACCGGCAGCACGCTGCACGAGAGCGCTTCGGCCAGCGTGCGCGTGATGTCCTGATGACGAACCACGACGTCGCCGTCGAGGCCGGTGCGGCTGAGGAACAGCGCGACGCGGTCGGACGCATGGCGCGGCAGGATTTCCGCCAGCGCACCGGATTGCCATTGCGCGTTGCTGTCGGCGGGCGCGTCGAATTCCAGGTGATAGATGCCCTGGCCTGCGCTGCCCGGATTGAGCAGCTTGCGTTCGCGCAGGATCCAGCCGGCGTAGGACGCCTCGGCCGGTGCGGGTGCGGCTTCTTCCAGCGGTGCGCCGCCGGTCAGCACTGCGAGTTCACGTTGCCAGGCAGCTAGTGCGGCCGGCGCAGTAGGGGCGCCATCGTCGACTTCGATCATTGGGAAGAACGCCTGCGCGCCCTGGCTGCGGAGCCAGTGATCGAGGCTGTGGCCGAAGCCGCAGAATTTTTCATAATGGCGATCACCCAGCGCCAGCAAGCCGAATTGCACGTGGGCCAGGGCGTTGCCCGGCGGTTGCGCAAGTTGCCGCGCGAAGCGACGTGCGCCGTCGGGCGGTTCGCCTTCGCCGAAGGTGCTCACCACGAACAGTGCACGATGGAAGTGGCGCAGGCGTTCCGGATCGAGCGTGGCCAGCGATTGCACGGTGACGGCGACGCCGGCCTTTTGCAGCGCGGCGGCGGTGTGCAGCGCGATGCGTTCGGCTTGACCCGCTTGCGTGGCGTAGGCCAGCAATATTCCTTCCTTGCTTTCCTTGCTGCCGGCGGTGGCGCCGCCGGGGCTGCTGATGACCGCCTCGCGGCTGCGGTCCAGCAGGGCGCGTTCGGCGCGCACCGCACGCTTCTTGCGGCGGCGGTCGAGGTACAGCATCCAGCCGGTGATGCCGAACAGCGGCATGATCAGCGCGGCAATCGTCATCACGATGCGACCCGGCAGGCCGAAGTAGGTGCCCATGTGCAGCGGATAGATCGCGCCGATGAACAGGCCGCCTGCGTCCTTGTCGGCGAAGCGTTCATTGAGTTTGATGTCGCCGGTCTGCGGCAGCACGTTCAGGCGATTGCGGGCGCGCTCATGCGAGGCGTCGGGCAACAGGTAATTGAACTGGACCGGTTGTGTGGTCTTGTCGGACATGCGGATGTTGACCAGCGTGTATGGACCGGCTTCGCGCAGGAACACGTTCCACGCCAGCGTGAGATCGAGCGGCGCGGCTTCAGTCTTGTCGGCTTTCTCTTTTTCTTTCTCTTTATCCATCCCCATGCCTTTGGGCTTTTCGCGTTTGGCTTGCGGCGCACGCACTTCCTGCCCGGCAAGGCTATTGACGCCTGACTTGAACCAATCGAACGCCCAGTACATTCCGGTAGTCGTGAAGATGACGTACATCACCAGCGCCCAGGTGCCGATCACCGAGTGCAGGTTCCACAGGAAGGAGCGGCCGGAGAGGCCGAAATCGAGCTTGAACCAGGCGCGCCAGTTCAGCGCGCGGCGCGGCCAGCGCATGTACAGGCCCGACAGCGCCAGGATCAGCAGGCACATCGACAGGCTGCCGGCGACGATCTTGCCGGCATCGGTCGGCAGCAGCAGCCAGCGGTGGAAACGTTCGGTGAATTCGAAGAATTCGTTACCGGCCAGCGGCGGCAGCAGCGCGCCGGTGTAAGGATCGGCGTAGCGCATTTCACCGCGGCGCACGCCCGGCGGCGGGGCGAAGTTGATGCGCACGGAGGCGCCCGGTTCGACGGATGCGATCAGCACGGCGACGCGCTCATGCGGAACCTCGGCGCGCAGGCGTTCCAGGATCTGCGGCGGCGTCAGCACTGCTTGTTGGCGCACGGCCACATGGACGATGCCGGGATTGAGCCAGTCGGTAATTTCTTCGCGGAAAGACAGGATGGCGCCGGTCACGCCGATGAACATCAGCACGGTGCCCGCGGTGATGCCGATGAACCAGTGCACCTGGAACCAGATTTTCTTGAACATTGTTTTTCTCTTGTGGGCTGGCGGTCGGCGAGCTGGGCAGCGTGGCTTGTCGACGCCAGCGGGCGGCGTTTTCGCTAAAGCGCTCTATTATAGAGGATTGGAGAATGAGAATTATTCCAAGAAGTATCTCATTGTTGCAATATCAACTCTGCGCAGGCTCATCCTTTTGCAACACCATGCTGGCCAGGATCATCGCCGCCACCAGCAAGGCCACCGGCAGCAGTCCGCGATGCAGCAGGAAGCCGGCGATCTGCGTGCCCAGGCCTGAGAGCGTCAGCGCCAGGAACATCAGGAAACCCGAGGCCAGGCTGGTCAGCGACTTCGGCACCGACAGCGCGCGCGTCACGGTGGACGGTCCGCGCAGGCCGAGGCCGGCGCAGAACAGCATCCAGCACACGATCAGCGGCGCCACGTGGCGCTCATCCAGCACCCCCAGCGTGATCAGTCCCGCCACCGAAATCAACTGAACGATGGCGCCGGCGTTCATCAGCTTGAACGTGCCGCAGCGATGCGCGATGGCGCCCGCGCGCGAGGCCGCGACGATGAAGGACGACACGCCGCAGACCTGCATCAGCGCAAAGGCGCCGGGACCGCGGCCGCTCCATTGTTCGATCAGGTGCGGTGCGCTGGCGACGAAGGTGACCAGCGCACCGAAAGTCAGGCCGTACACGGCGGCGTCGCGCAGGTAAACGCGATTCTTCAGCAGCACCGCGTAGCTGACGGTTTCATCGGCGTCGTGCAAGACCTGCTTGCCCGGCACCAGTTTCAGGATGAACGGCAGCAGCGCCAGCGCGAGGATTGCCACCAGCCAGAAATTGCTGCGCCAGCCCGACACCAGCAGGATGCCCGTGCCGATCACCGGCGCGACGGCGGGGATGACCGATTCGGCGATGCTGACCCAGGAAATTGCGCGCATGGCATCCGCATCGGCGAAGCGCCGCCGCAGCAGCACCGGCACCACCACCGTGGCGGCGCCGGCGCCGATGCCTTGCACGGTGCGGTAAACGATCAGTGCGTCGACATCCGTCGCCAGTGCGCACGCCACACCGGTGGCGGCCAGCAAGGCGACCCCGGCGAGCAGCGTGTTGCGCATGCCGAGCTTGTCGGCCAGCGCCCCCCACAGCAACTGCGACAGCGCCAGCGCAATCATGAAGGAAGAAATCGTCGCCTGCACGGCCGGCACGTCGCTGCCAAGATCGTGGGCGAGATGCGGCAACGCAGGCAGGTAGAGATCGGTGGCCAGCATGCCGACGCCGGTGAGTGCGGCCAACGGGATGATTTGCAGCAGAGGAGGACGGGACATCGATAAAGCGTTTCAGGCAGAGGCAGGCGAGGGCTGAGCGGAATCGTTCAGGTGCGTTCAGATGCGGCCCGATTCCGGAGAGGTGTCATGATAACACCGCGATCTCGGGCGACTTCAGTGCTCCCTTCAGAGGTGCCGGCCTCAGGATTGAATCATGGCGATGAGCGCGCGCGCCAGTTCACCGTTGCCGTCGCCCAGCTGATCGATCACGTCGAGATGATGGCCGCCGGCCGGTTTCACATGCCGTACCGAATTTCCGGCGGTCGTCAGGCGCTGCGCATAGGCCGCGAGCTGGCGATGGAATTCGGCCGACTCGATGCCGCCTGCGGTCAGCACCACCGGGATCGGCGAGGGCGGCAGATGGTGCACGGGGCTGAATTCCCGGACCTGCTTTTCATCCAGCTGCATGGTCTCGTTGAGATAAGACAGCCTGATCGGCTCGAGGTCGTACAGCCCGCTGACGCCGCACAAGCCCTTGATTGGATGCGCCGACAGATTGGCGTCGCGCCAGTCGGTGCCGGCCAGCATCGCCGCCAGATGGCCGCCCGCGGAGTGGCCGGCGACATGGATGCGGCGCGTGTCGAAGCCGAACGCGGACGCTTGCCGGTACAGCCAGGCAAAGCCGGCGCGCACGTCGGCGACGATGTCGTCCATGTCGACTTCGGGCGCCAGGCGGTAATTGAACATGGCCACCGCGATGCCGGCCTGCAGGTAAGGCGCGGCGATGTGGCTGAAGTCGTCCTTGTCCAGCGAACGCCAGTAGCCGCCGTGGATGAATACAAGCAGCGGTGCGTTTTGCACGGCAGCCGGGAAATAGTCGAGCGCCTGCAGGCGATGGTCGCCGTAATGCTGGTTGATCAGCACCTTGTGCTGCCGGCGAAACGCCTCTGCATCGCGGCTCCAGCGATCGAAGATATCCTGGAAGCGCGGGATGCCGGCGCGCGCGTTGTACTGGCGATCAAGTTGTTCACGGTCGTATTGCAGATAGTGCATGCGGCGTCTCCTATTGTCTTAGAGCGGCTGACAAAACGCCGTTGGGGGCGTTGCGTCTCCTAGCCGTATTTTCGTACTGTCTTCGTCGGTGCGCCTTGCCAGCGGCGTTTTGTCAGCCGCTCTTATTGCTCCGCAAAGTGCTCGGCAATGAATCCGCGCAGCCACTGATTGCCTTCGTCCTGGTTAAAGCGGCGATGCCAGAAGATATTGGTCTGCAGCGACGGCAGCCGCAAGGGCGGACGAATGTATTGTAGGTTGAATGGTTGCGCCGCGCTCTCGGCGAGTTTCTGCGGCACCGTCACGATCAGGTCGGTGGTGCTGACGATGTAGGGAACGGCGGTGAAATGCGGCACGCGGAAATTGACGTTGGCGCGGATGCCGGCCTTTTCCAGATTCTGGTTGATGCGGTCGTATGGACTCTCCAGCGACGACACCACCAGATGTTGCGCCGCCAGGAAATCCTTCATCGTCACGGTCTTGCCGCTCAGTGGATGGCCCAGGCGAAACATGCTCACATAATTCTGGCGAAACAGCCGGCGCTGGTACAGCGCACCCGACACATTGTCGAAGGCGCCAATGGCCAGATCGACACGACCCGATTCCATCTCGCTCTTGAGGTCAATGGCGCCGGCGCGCACAGTGCTGATCTGGATGCCGGGCGCGAGGCGGGCGCAGGTTTCGATCAGCAGCGGCATGAAATACACCTCGCCGACGTCGGTCATGGCGATGGTGAAATGGCGCGCGCTGCCGGCCGCGGAAAACGCTTCCTGCCGGTTCAGCGCCTTCGATACGTGCATCAGCGCCGCCACCACCGGGTCCGCCAGTTGCTGTGCGAACGGCGTCGGCTGCATGCCTTGCGCGGTGCGCACGAACAGCTCATCGCCGAAGGTGCGGCGCAGGCGCGCCAGCGCATTGCTGACGGCCGGCTGCGACAGGTTCAGGCGGCGCGCCACCGAGGAAATCTGGCGATCCTGGAACACTTCCTGAAACACCACCAGCAGGTTGAGGTCGATATCTTTGGGTTCGATCATGCTCGCGTCATGTGTTCGTTATTTCTCCGACCACTATTCATAATATCAATGGGCTACATTTACCCATTTATATCGTAAAAGCCGGATCATTGCACCACTCATAAAAAAACGCGGCATCGCCCGACATGTTGTCATGCGGGCAAGTCGCGACCGTCCACAACCAATAAGGAGGAGCAAGGATGCAATCCGATGTCATCAATGTCGACCAGGTCGTCGAGCAGAGCCGTTTCGGCGCCTTTCAATTCGGCCTGCTGCTGCTCTGCGGCCTGTGCCTGATCATCGACGGTTTCGACATCCAGGCCATGGGTTACGTCGCCCCCGCCATCATCGGCGACTGGCACGTCAACAAGGCCAGCCTCGGTCCGGTGTTCGGCGCCGGCCTGTTCGGCATGCTGCTCGGCTCGCTGGTGCTCACGCCCGTGGGCGACAAGTACGGCCGCCGTCCGGTGCTGATCGTCTCCACCTTCTTCTTCGCCATCTGCATGCTGCTGACCACGCGCGTGCAGACCATCGACGAGTTGCTGGTCCTGCGCTTCATCACCGGCTTCGGCCTTGGCAGCATCATGCCCAATGCGATGGCGCTGGTCGGCGAATTCAGCCCGAACAGCTCGCGCGTGACGCGCATGATGCTGGTGTCGTGCGGCTTCACGGTCGGCGCGGCGGTGGGCGGCTTCGTCAGTGCGGCGCTGATCCCGGCCTTCGGCTGGCGTTCGGTGTTCTTGGTCGGCGGCCTGATCCCTGCGGTGCTGGGGGTGGCGATGCTGATCTGGCTGCCGGAGTCGATCCAGTTCCTGGTGCTGCGCAAGCGGCCGATGAAGCAGGTCGCACGCTGGCTCAACAAGGTGCAGCCGGGTTTGCAGGTCAATGAAGGCAGCACCGTAGTGGTCAAGGAAGCGCGCAACGACGGCATGCCGGTGGCGGAACTGTTCCGTGAAGGGCGCGCCGGTGTCACGCTGCTGCTGTGGCTGATCAGCTTCATGAACCTGATCAACCTGTATTTCCTGTCCAACTGGCTGCCGACCCTGATCAAGGATGCCGGCTATTCGACCGGCGCCGCGGTGCTGATCGGCACGTCGCTGCAAGTCGGTGGCATCGTCGGCACGCTGACACTGGGCTGGTTCATCAATCGTTTCGGCTTTACCCGCGTGCTGGGCAGCTGCTTCGTGGTGGCGTGCGTCTTCATCGCGCTGATCGGTCATGTCGCCGCGACGCCGGTGCTGCTGTTCATCTGCGTGGTGGTGGCGGGCTTTTGCGTGGTCGGTGGACAACCGGCGGTCAACGCGCTGGCCGGCACGTTCTATCCGACCCAATTGCGTTCCACCGGCATCGGCTGGGCGCTCGGCATCGGCCGCATCGGCTCGGTGCTGGGGCCGGTCATCGGCGGCCAGCTGATCGCCATGCAATGGGCCAACGGTTCGCTGTTCATGGCTGCTGCGGTGCCTGCGATCATCTCTGCGCTGATGGTGGCGCGCCTGCATTGGTATCGCCCGCAATAGTTTCCAGATTTTGTTTTTTGAGAAGGACGCATCATGAATACGCGTGCAGAATCTTTCATCGCCAAAGCGGCGATCAACACGGTTGGTTACCAGACGGGATTTGGCAACGAGTTCGCGACCGAGGCGTTGCCCGGTGCGTTGCCGGCCAACCAGAACTCTCCGCAGCAAGTTGCCTATGGCTTGTATGCCGAGCAGTTGTCCGGCACGGCCTTCACCGCGCCGCGCGGCCACAACCGTCGCTCGTGGCTGTACCGGATTCGTCCGGCGGCGATGCATGAGCCATTCGAACGCATCGATAATGGACTCGTCGGTCGCTTCGACGACGTCGAGACGCCGCCCAACCAGTTCCGTTGGGATCCCCATCCCATGCCGGACGCGCCCACCGATTTCGTCGCGGGCCTGATCACCATGGCCGGCAACGGTTCGCCCGATGCGCAGACCGGTTGTGCGATTCATCTGTACGCGGCCAACCAGTCGATGACCGACAGCTATTTTTATTCCGCCGACGGCGAATTGCTGATCGTGCCGCAAGTCGGCCGCCTGGAACTGCTGACCGAACTGGGCGCCATGGACATCGAGCCGCAGGAGATTGCGGTGATTCCGCGCGGCGTGCGCTTCCAGGTCAAATTGCCCGACGGCAGCGCGCAGGGTTACGTGTGCGAAAACTTCGGCGCGCTGCTGCGCTTGCCCGACCTTGGTCCGCTCGGCTCCAACGGCCTGGCCAATCCACGCGACTTCCTGACGCCGCATGCCTGGTATGAGGACCGTGAAGGCGACTTCAGGCTGATCGCCAAATTCGGCGGCAACCTGTGGCAGGCCAAGATCGGTCACTCGCCGCTGGACGTGGTGGCGTGGCACGGCAACTACGCGCCGTACAAATACGACCTGCGCCACTTCAATACCATCGGCTCGATCAGCTACGACCATCCCGACCCGTCGATTTTCCTCGTGCTGCAGGCGCAGAGCGATACCCCGGGCGTGGACACGCTGGACTTCGTGATTTTCCCGCCGCGCTGGCTGGCGGCGGAAAACACCTTCCGCCCGCCATGGTTCCATCGCAACGTGGCGAGCGAATTCATGGGCCTGATCCACGGCGTGTACGATGCCAAGGCAGAAGGCTTCCGTCCCGGCGGCGCCAGCCTGCACAATTGCATGACCGGCCACGGCCCCGACGCCGCCACATTCGAGAAGGCCAGCCGCAGCGACACCAGCACGCCGAACAAGGTCGGCGACACCATGGCCTTCATGTTCGAGACGCGCAATATCATCAAGCCGACGCGCCACGCGCTGAGTTCGCCGACGCTGCAAAAGAATTATTACCAGTGCTGGATGGATATCAAAAAGAACTTTGACCCGCACTTCAATCCACAACACCGCCCGGAGCAACAATGAGCATCATCCTGAATGAAACCCACGACGCCGGCCTGCGCAGCTGGGTCGCCCCGGCCAATGCCGCCGGCAGTGATTTCCCGGTCCAGAATTTGCCCTACGGCGTGTTCCGCAGGAAGGGAAGCGACGAAGTTTTCCGCGCCGGCGTCGCCATCGGCGACAGCATCCTCGACTTGCGCGCGGCGTTTGAAAGCGGCGCCTTCGCCGGCTTCGGCGAGACCGTGCACAAGGCAATCGTTGCAGCGACTGCGGGAAGCAATCTGAATCCGCTGATGGAGCTCGACGCTGGGGCGTGGTCGGCCTTGCGCCTGGCCTTGTCGACGCTGCTGCGCGAAGGTTCGGTGCACCAGTCGCAACTGCAAGCGGCGCTGGTGCCGCAGGCCGAAGCCGAACACGCCTTGCCGGCGCAGATCGGCGACTACACCGATTTCTATACCTCGATCCATCACGCCACCGCGATCGGCAAGCTGTTCCGCCCGGACAATCCGCTGCTGCCGAACTACAAGTGGGTGCCGATCGGCTATCACGGCCGCTCTTCCTCGATTGCGGTGTCGGGCCAGCAGTTCCGTCGTCCACTCGGCCAGCTCAAGCCGCCGACGTCCGACGTACCGGTGTTCGGCGCGTGTAAACGCCTCGACTATGAAATGGAAGTCGGCGTGTTCATGGGGCAGGGCAACGCCATCGGCGACGCTATCGGCATCGGTGCCGCCGAGTCGCATGTGTTCGGCCTGTGCCTGTTGAACGACTGGTCGGCGCGCGACGTGCAGGCCTGGGAATACCAGCCGCTCGGTCCTTTCCTGGCGAAGAATTTCGCCTCGACGATTTCGCCGTGGATCGTCACGCTTGAAGCGCTGGCGCCGTATCGCGCCGCGTGGACGCGTGACGCCGAAGATCCGCAGCCGCTGGCTTACCTCGATGCACCGGACTTGCGCGAGCACGGCGCCTTCGATGTGCAACTCGAAGTGCTGTTGCAAACCAAGGCCATGCGTGAAGCAGGGACTGCGCCGCAACGACTGTCGCTGGGTAATTTCCGCGACGCTTACTGGACCGTATCGCAACTGGTGGCGCACCACACCGTCGGCGGCTGCAACCTGCGTGCGGGCGACCTGCTCGGTTCGGGAACGTTGTCGGGACCGACGCCGGAATCGGCCGGTTCGCTGCTGGAGCTGACCGCCGGCGGCAAGCAATCGATCAATCTGGACAATGGCGAAACGCGCATCTTCATCGAAGACGGCGACACCGTCATCATGCGCGGTTGGGCCGGACGCGAGGGTTTGCCGCGCATCGGTTTCGGCGAAGTTGCGGGCACCGTGCTGCCGGCGCGCCAGGTTTAATAAAAACAAAAAGGAGACAGCGACCATGACGATTCATCTCTACAGCTATTTCCGCAGCTCTGCGTCGTATCGCGTGCGGATCGCCCTGCATCTCAAGGGCCAGTCCTACGACACCGTGCCGGTGCATCTGCTCAACAACGGCGGCGAGCAATATGCGCCGGCATTCAGCGCGATGAATCCGCAGTCGCTGGTGCCGGTGATGGAAGAAGAAGGGCGTCACATCACGCAGTCGCTGGCGATCCTGGAATATCTGGAAGAGCGCTTCCCAACGCCGGCATTGCTGCCGCCGGGTTTGCTGGACCGCGCCCACGTGCGCGAGATTTCGCTGGCGATCGCCTGCGACATCCATCCGCTCAACAACCTGCGCGTGCTGCGCATGCTCAAGCAGGAGCTTGGCGTGAGCGAAGAGGTCAAGCAGCAGTGGATACAGCACTGGATCGCGCTCGGCTTCGGAGCGCTGGAGAAGCAACTGGCCGCCAGTGCGCAACGCGGCCGCTTCTGTTTTGGCGAGTCACCGACCATGGCGGACTGCTGCCTGATTCCGCAGATCTTCAACGCCCGCCGTTTCAATGTCGACATGACGCTGTATCCGACGCTGGTCGCGATCGAGGAAGCCTGTAGTGCACTCGAGGCCTTCCAGCTCGCGCAGCCGTCGGCGCAGCCCGACGCCGCCTGAATCTCCCTCAGCCTCGCTGGAGGCGCTGCCGGCGGCGCAGCGCCACCGCCGGCAATTTCCGCTTCCCTGATCCGGTCTTGAAACCTTTCGACGCAAAGCGCTTGCCGGGATTTCAAGTAATGCCTGTTGGAAATTTGCCAAAGTCTGCCCTTTGAGCGTACCGCGCATCCCGGAAATGGCGGTGGTGCGGGAGATTGCCGGTATAATTTTCTGCGCTGCCGATAATAAAAAAAGACGCATCATGTCCGATGGCAAAAAAGCAATATTGCAGGCGCTCGCAGCGCCTGCCCATAAAACGATTCAGTCTGACTCAGGGAATCACGTTGTCGTGATGACGGGGAGCGGGAAATGACATCGACCTGACATGCCGCAGGGCCGCGCCGCACAAGATGGCAGTGGCCGGATGCGCGCAATCAGCAGATGTTCATCACCACGTTCACGCATGCGCGGCGCTGTTTCCGGGGGGCGGTTTTTCTTCGCTGGGGTTCAAGTATGCAAGTGGTCAGCCGACCTTATCGCTGGGCGATTTACGGTTTGCTGGTGGTCGTGATCGCCGCCGGCATCGTGCTGTTTTTCGCGATGGCGCGCACGGCCAAGGATATTCGCGCGTCGACCACGCCGCTGCTGCAGGAAAAAATCCCCACGCTGCGCCACCTGTCCGATTTTGAAAGCGCGCTGCTGCGTTACCAGCTGGCGCTGAACAAATACTATGTGGCGTCGATCGGCCGCGACCGCTTCGACACACTGGAAACCCAGGCCGGCGAAGAAATGGCCGACAACTTCGATTACGTGCGGCGCGACTTGCAGCAGGCGGCCCAGATGGGTAGCCTGCGCAGCAACTATGACGCCGTGCTGGCGATGGGACCGGCGCTCGAGAAGATCATGCTGGCGCCGCCGGTCAACCGGGAAAAGGCGCGCCTGCTGCTGGGCGAACTCAACGTCAAGACCAACAACATCCGTGGCCTGCTCGGCACGGCCAAGCACGACGTCGAAGCCGGGATATATGAAGTGGGCGACCTCGCCAACAGCGGCGTCGACGAGATTACCCGATTGGTGCATATCTACAGTGTCGGTATGCTGCTGACCGCCTTGTTCATGATGTATCACGTGTGGGCGCGCTTCCGTTCGGAGAACGTGCTGGCCTTCCAGGCGGCGCATGATCCTCTGACCGGCCTGGCGCACCGTGGCTCGTTCGAGCGTCGGCTCAAGACCATGGCAGATCAGCCGCATACGGTGGTGCTGGGCATGATCGACCGCTTCGAGCGCGTCGTCGGCGGCCTCGGTCACGCCTTCGGTGATCGTCTGATGCAGGAAATGGCGACCCGCATCAAGCGCGCGGCCGAACGTCACGGCGGTGAAGTGTTCCGCCTCAACGGCGCCAATGTGGCGATCCTGTACAAGTCCAACGGCGACAACCTCAGCTTCCAGGAGGCCCTGTCGAGCCTGCAGGAATACATGCGCCAACCGTTCGAGTTCGGCCAGCATGAGATTTTTTCCAGCATGAGCATGGGCGGCGCCGAGTATCCGCGCGACGGCGCCGAACCGGCGCACCTGCTGCAGAACGCCGACGCGGCGCTGCAGGCCGCGCGCGACGCCGGCGGCGATTGCTTCGTGCAGTATTCGAATGCGCTCAACACGCGCGCGCAAGAACGCTTGGCGCTGGAAGCACAACTGCGCCATGCGATCGAACGCAATGAGCTGGAACTGCATTTCCAGCCGCAGCAAGGGCTGGCGGATGATCGCCTGGTCGGCTTCGAGGCGCTGGTGCGCTGGCGCCGCAACGGCGAGTTGATCTCGCCGGCCGACTTCATTCCGCTGGCCGAAGAGTCCGGCCTGATCGTGCCGATCGGCGACTGGGTGCTGGCCGAAGCATGCCGCCAGGCCAAGATCTGGAGCCTGGAGACGCCGCGCAAATTCGTCATCGCAGTGAACATCTCGCCGCGCCAGTTCCATCATCCATCCTTCCTGCGGCGCGTCACCACGACGCTCGCCGAAAGCATGATCGATCCGTCCTTCATCGAACTGGAAATCACCGAAGGCATCGTCATGCGCGATGTCGAACGCACCATCGAGTTGCTGGAAGACCTGCGCAAGCGCGGCCTGACGCTGGCGATCGATGACTTCGGGACGGGTTATTCATCGCTGGCTTACCTCAAGCGTTTCTCGATCGACAAGCTCAAGATCGACCAGTCCTTCATCCGCCACCTGCGCCCCAACAGCGAAGACGCGGCGATCGTGCAGGCAGTCATCAACCTCGGTCACCATCTCGGCTTGTCGGTGATCGCCGAAGGCGTGGAAACCGTGACCCAGCGCGAATTGCTGCGCGCCTGGGGCTGCGATGAAATCCAGGGCTATTTCTACGGCCGGCCGTTGTCGGCTGACAAGGCCACGCAGTTCATCTTCGACAATTAATAATTAAGCCGGCGGACGGCGCGGCACCAGCAGGTTGCCGGTCATGACCAGCAACGGTTGGTTGTCCTGGTTGAAGGTGGTGACGCGGTGCTTGAGGAAGCCCTGTTGCGGTTTCGATTGAGAGAATTTCAGTTCCAGCACTTCCACCTCGATATGCAAGCGGTCGCCCGGACGGGTAGGGCGCGGCCAGCGGAACTCTTCAAAGCCGGCACCGATGATGCCACCATGGATCGGCAGGGTTTTCACCAGCAGGCGCATGGTCAGCGCCGCGGTATGCCAGCCGCTTGCGGCCAGTCCTCCGAAAAAGCTTTGTGCTGCAGCGGCCTCGTCGAGATGGAAAGGTTGCGGATCGTAGCTGGCGGCGAACGCCTTGATGGCATCGGCGCTCAATGCCTCGTCGGCGGCGTGGCTGAATTTTTGACCCGGCGTAAAGTCTTCCAGATACATCAAATTGACAGACATTGGCGGTCTCCCTTGACTTGTTTTATAATGTAGATTGCAAAATGATAGTTAGTTGTTCATCCGAATGATAGCCAGCCAGATGGGACTTGTCCATGGAACGTAAAAGCTTCGGCAACATGCAGTGCCCGGTAGCCCGCACGCTTGAGCGCGTGGGCGAATGGTGGAGCATCCTGATCCTGCGCGATGCGCTGCACGGGCTGACCCGCTTCGACCAGTTCCAGAAGAGCCTGGACATCGCGCCCAACATGCTCACTCGCCGCCTCAACTCGCTGGTCGAATCCGGCCTGCTGGAGCGCCGCCAGTACAGCGAACGGCCGCCGCGCCACGAATACATCCTGACCGACCTGGGACGTGATTTCCGCTCCATTCTGGTCGCGCTCAACACCTGGGGCAACAAGCATTTTGCGCCGGAAGGCCCGAGCGTGCTGCTGATCGATTCGACCACGGGCGAAGTGGCGGAACCAGTGATGATCGACGGCAAGAGCGGCAAGCGCCTGAATTCACCTGATTTCGTGTTTGCGCCGGGGCCGCAGGCCAACGAAGGCATGAAGGCGCGCATCAACTTTGCCCGCGAACGGGCCGCCGAAGCTGCTGCCAACGATGCGGCAGCGACGCCGGAAGCTGCGCCTCCTGCCAAGCCTGCAAAGGCGCCGCGCAAGAAGGCCGCTGCGCGCAGCGCTTGATTCACCTGTTTCGGTTGTCTCCATGGCGTCGTTGTTGCGACGCCATTTTTTTGTCCGGTTTCAACGCACGCGCTTGACAACCCTCTCTTCGCTCATTAGTATGCATATACATTGATGCATATGCATTTATTTGGATCGTTTAAATAGGCCGGAGCTTCATGTTTAACCAGTGCACCTGTACCCGCCTGCGTCGGCTGACGCGGCGGATCACTTCTATATACGACCGTCATCTGCTGCCGGACGAACTCACCATCAGCCAGTATTCGTTGCTGAGCAGGGTGGGCAAGCACGGCTCGATCGCCAATCTGCGTCTGGCCGCGGAAATGGGCATGGATCGCAGCACCTTGAGCCGCAACATCAAACCGCTGATGACGGCCGGCTGGATCGCCACGATCGACATGCCGCCAGACGAACATGTCGACAAGCGCTCGTTCGGACTCGGCCTCAGTGACGCAGGCAAGGCCAAGCTGGCCAAGGCTCGTCCCAACTGGGTGCAGGCGCAGCTGGAGATTGACGGCCTGCTCGGCGAGGATTTGCATGCAGCCCTGTCCGGCATGATCGACGAGGCTTACGACAAATTGCAGGAAGCCTGATCCCGCCAATCGGGCAGACGGTTTCAATACAGTTTTAATACAAGCACCATCAATGCCTTGCCGCATTGATGGTTTTTTATTCACCATTATTTTGAATGAGCGTCATGAATAAAGTCACTCAAGCCATCGCGCAGCGCACCTCGCACCGTTTCAGTTATGCGTGGGTGGTCGTCGCCGTGATCTTCCTCGTCCTGCTGACCTCGGCCGGCATCCGCGCCACGCCGTCGGTCATGATCCTGCCGCTGGAGCATGAATTCGGCTGGAACCGTTCCACCATCTCGCTGGCGATTTCCTTCAACATCGCCTTGTACGGCCTGATCGGCCCGTTCGCCGCAGCCGCGATGCAACGCTTCGGCATTCGCCCCGTCGTGATGGGTGCACTGGTGCTGCTGTCGATCGGCACTGCACTGAGCACGCTGATGCAGATGCCGTGGCACATGGTGATGACGTGGGGTCTGCTGGTCGGCTCTGGTACCGGGGTCGCCGCCAACACCTTGGGCGCAACGATTGTCAGCCGCTGGTTTGAAATGCGCCGCGGCCTGGCGATGGGCTTGCTGACCGCCAGCGCGGCTACCGGCCAGATGGTGTTCCTGCCGCTGATGGCGTCGATGGTCGAGCATTACGGCTGGCGTTCGGTGGCTTTCCTGGTGGCGATCGTCGCTGCCGTGGCGGTGCCGCTGGTGGCGTTGTTCCTGCCGGAGCGTCCATCCGACGTCGGTCTGCGTCGTTACGGCCAGGCGGCCGATGCGCCGGACGATGCTGCGGTGAAGCAACGCAATCCGCTGGCGATCGCGTTCGACGCGTTGCGCCAGGCGATGAAGGTGCGCGATTTCTGGCTGCTGTTCTTCAGCTTCTTCGTCTGTGGCATGAGCACCAACGGCTACATCGGTACGCAGTTCATCGCGATGTGCAACGACTACGGCATTTCCGAAGTCGGCGGCGCCAGCATCCTGGCGGCGATGGGCATGCTCGATCTGGTCGGCACGACCTTGTCCGGCTGGCTGTCGGATCGCTTCAATCCGCGCGTGCTGCTGTTCTGGTACTACGGCTTGCGCGGCATTGCGCTGATCTTTCTGCCGTATGCGTTCGGCCTCGATTATTTCGGCCTGACCGTGTTCGCGATCTTCTACGGTCTTGACTGGATCGCCACCGTGCCGCCGACCGTGCGTCTGGCCAATGATGTATTCGGCCGTCTGGCTGCACCGATCGTGTTCGGCTGGATCGTTGCCGGTCACCAGCTCGGCGCCGCTGCCGCCACCACGATATCGGGCTTCATGCGCGCCAACCTCGGCGACTACACGGCCTCGTCGATGCTGATGGGAGTCGCTTGCCTGGTTGGTGCGGTGATGGTGTTGCGCATCAAGGGGCACCAGCATGACAAGCCGGTGGCGGTTCCTGCATAAACCGCTTTTTCCGTTTCACGCAAAAACGCCCGCTTCACGTTGATGAAGCGGGCGTTTTTGTTTCAGCGATGCTGCCCCATTATTTGGACAGCGCCTTGCGCAGGCTGGAGGTTGCGAGATCGACGGCACTCTTCGCCGCAGGGGTATCACCCAGCGCATTGAGCATGACGAAGTCGTGGATGGTGCCGAGGTAGCGCACCTGCGTCACCGGCACGCCGGCCTTGGCCAGCTTGGCGGCATAGGCTTCGCCTTCGTCGCGCAGCACGTCGTTTTCATCGGTGATGACCAGTGCCGGCGGCAGATCCTTCAACTGTTCCAGCGTCGCGTTCAGTGGTGCGATATGCGGATCCTTGCGGTTGGCGCCGGCCGGCAGGTAGGCGTTCCAGAACCACTTCATCGCTTCCTTGGTCAGCCATGGGCCGTTGGCAAACTGGTTGTACGAACCGTTTTCAAAATTGGTGTCGGTCACTGGATAGAACAGCACCTGGTACTTGATCGCCGGACCCTTGCGTTCCTTGGCCAGCAGGCTCACGACCGCAGTCATGTTGCCGCCCACGCTGTCGCCGGCAATCGCCAGGCGGTTCGCATCGACGTTGAATTCCGCAGCATGTTCGGCGACGTATTTGGTCGCGGCGTAGTCCTGTTCGATGGCGATCGGATAGCGCGCTTCCGGCGAGCGGTCGTAGTCGACGAAGACCACGGCAACCTTGGCGCCGTCGACTATCTGGCGCACCAGGCGATCGTGCGTGTTGACGTCGCCCATCACCCAGCCGGCGCCGTGGAAGTACATCACTACCGGCAGCGTTTCCTTGTTGCCTTGCGGACGCAGGATGCGGATGCGGGTGCTGCCGGTCGGCCCGACCGGGATCACGCGGTCTTCGATGTCGGCAGCCGGCTTGGCGACCTTGCCGGACTGTGCGCCGGCCAGCAGGTTGCGTGCTTGTTCAGGTGTCAGCGTGTAGATCGGAGGACCGCCGGCGGCGGCCAGCGCGTCGAGGAAACCCTGGGTTTGCGGTTCGACGGAGGCGGCCGATGCAGATTGGGCGGCCGAAGCGGCGGCGAGTGCGATGGTGCTGAGGGCAAGCAGTTGTTTGATCGATTTCATGATGTTTCCTTTCGGGGGCGGGGTTTTGTATTCGAGCAATTAAATTGTGTGCAATATATTTGATGCTTTGGCAAATGAAACAAGTCATGCATGCGCTTGCCTCGTTGGGGTGAGGAGCAGTGCATGGAACGAATAATAGATTGATGAAAATTAAATTGCAAGCAATTTAAAATAAAAAATTCCAGAGCGTCGTTTTTGCCGGGCCGGGAATGGGAGGAGGCTTGCGCCACGCAGGCGCAAGCAATGCGTCAAGTCAGCATCAATCCCACTGCGGCGCAAAGTCCGGATTGGCAAGGCGCTCACCCTTGTCCAGCCTTGCGATGGCGGCCATCTCGGCGTCGCTGAGGCGGATGTTTTGCGCTGCCAGGTTGCTTTCCAGATTGACTCGTTTAGTCGACGACGGAATCGTCGCAAAGCCTTGTTGCAGCGACCAGGCCAGTGCAATCTGGGCCGGGTTGGCCTGGTGCGCCTTGGCGATCCCGATGATAGTCGGGTCCGTCATGACCTTCCCGTAAGCTAGCGGCATGTAGGCCGTCAGGTGGATGCCCTGGCTGCGCGCGAAGTCGACCACCTTGCGGTTTTGCAGGAAGGGATGGATCTCGATCTGCAGCGTGGCGATTTCTGCAGCCCCTACGGCGTCAATGGCTTGCTGCAGATGCGCGATGGTGAAGTTCGACACGCCGATCAGCCGGGTCAATCCCTGCGCCTTGGCTTCGGCCAACGCTTCCATGTAGGTCGCGACGGCGATGCTGTCGTTGGGCGCGGGCCAGTGGATCAGCGTCAGGTCGAGCTGGTCCATCTGCAGTTTGGCCAGGCTTTCCTTCAGGCTGGGGATCAATTTGTCCTTGCCGAGGTTGTCGGTCCAGATCTTCGTGGTGACGAACAAGTCCTTGCGCGCAACGCCGGCGGCGGCGATGGCTTGGCCGACCTCGGCTTCGTTGCCGTAGATCTGCGCGGTGTCGATGTGGCGATAACCGAGTTCGAGGCCGTTGGTAACGGAGTCGATGACTTGCTGGTCTTTCAGGCGGAAGGTGCCGAGGCCGAATGCGGGAATGGTGCTCATGGAATTCCTTGGTAAGTGAGATGGGCGCGCGACATGGCCGGCGCGCAAGGGAGGGAGGCTTGCGGTGCTTACTCCATGGACAGCAGTATGCGGGCAAAGTGCTGTTGCAAAAATACGGTGCAAGGCAAAGCTTTATTGCGCCTGAGGCAAATATCGACGGCCCTGAACGCCTCTGTTTCTATTTTCGAATATTTCGATGATTGACTGTCATTCTTTCCGTTTTTCTTTCCCGCATCGTTCGCCCATACTTCGCTCCATGGTGAACGGCACAGACAAAGACGGACACCAACGAAGCACTCACCCTTATCGAATTAATCGTCAATAACCTCAGGAGAACATCATGGCAATCGCAAAAGCACAACCAGGCAAGACACTGTTGAACCCAACCAACCACACGCTGATCATGATCGACCATCAGTCGCAAATGTCGTTTGCGACCCATTCGATCGACATGGTCACGCTGCGCAACAATGTCGCACTGGTCGCCAAGGCCGCCAAGGAATTCAAGGTGTCGACGATTTTGACCACCGTTGCCGAAAAATCCTTCTCCGGCCCGATGTTTGATGAAATCAAATCGGTGTTCCCGAACGAAGAAGTGATCGACCGCACCAGCATGAACACCTGGGAAGACCCGCGCATCGCCGACCGCGTCAACGCCATCGGCAAGGAAAAGATCGTGCTGGCCGGCCTGTGGACCTCGGTATGCATCGTCGGACCTGCGCTGTCGGCGCTGGACCAGGGCTTTGAAGTCTATGTGATCACCGACGCCAGCGGCGACGTGTCGAATGAAGCGCATCAACGCGCCGTCGAACGCATGATCCAGTTGGGCGCACGTCCGATGACGTCGCTGCAATACCTGCTCGAACTGCAACGTGACTGGGCCCGCACCGAGACCTACAATGAAACCGTCACCACCGCGATCGCCAACGGCGGCGCCTACGGCCTCGGCCTGATCTACGCCAAGACCATGTTCAACGCTTCCGAAGGCCATTAATTCTTCGGCACGTATTTCCGGGATCCCGCTTCCCCCACGAACGGGATCCCGTAGTTTTAGACCTCCCCTGACAACACAACGCCAACGAACAATCCCAGGAGTGAACATGAGCGCCGACCTGATTCTGCTGAACGGAAATTTCCACACCATCGACAAAGCACAACCGCTGGCAAGCGCCGTGGCGATCAAGGACGGCAAGTTCCTGGCCGTCGGCGACGCCGAAGCCGCCATGCGCCATCGCGGCAACGCCACCAAAGTGGTGGACCTGAACGGCCGCAGCGTCGTGCCGGGCCTGAACGATTCGCACATCCACCTGATTCGCGGCGGCCTCAACTACAACCTGGAACTGCGCTGGGAAGGCGTGCCTTCGCTGGCCGATGCCTTGCGCATGCTGCGCGAGCAAGCCTTGCGCACACCGCATCCGCAGTGGGTGCGCGTGGTAGGCGGCTGGACCGAGTTCCAGTTTGCCGAGCGCCGCATGCCGACGCTGGAAGAAATCAACGCCGCCGCCCCCGACACCCCGGTGTTCATCCTGCACCTGTACGACCGCGCCTTGCTCAACCAGGCTGCGCTGCGCGCCGTCGGTTACACCAAGGACACCCCGAATCCGCCGGGCGGCGAGATCCAGCGCGACGCCGCCGGCAATCCGACCGGCATGTTGATCGCCCGTCCCAACGCCATGATTCTGTACGCGACGCTGGCCAAGGGCCCGTCGCTGCCGCTCGACCAGCAAGTCAATTCGACGCGCCAGTTCATGCGCGAACTCAATCGCCTCGGCGTCACCAGTGTGATCGACGCCGGCGGCGGCTTCCAGAATTATCCGGAAGACTACGCCATCATCGACCAGCTGGCGCGCGAGCAGCAGCTGACGGTCCGCATCGCCTACAACCTGTTCACGCAGAACAAGGGCAAGGAGCTGGGCGACTTCCAGCGCTGGACCGACATGATCAAGCCGGGGCAGGGCGACGACTTCTATCGCCACAACGGCGCCGGCGAAATGCTGGTGTTCTCGGCGGCCGACTTTGAAGACTTTCTCGAGCCGCGTCCCGAACTCGCCGCAGGCATGGAAGACGAACTCGAAAAAGTCGTGCGCCATCTGGTGTCCAACCGCTGGCCGTTCCGCCTGCATGCGACTTATGACGAATCGATCAGCCGCATGCTCGACGTCTTCGAAAAAGTGAATCGCGACATTCCGTTCAACGGCCTGCACTGGATCTTCGATCATGCTGAAACCATCTCGCCGCGCAACATCGAGCGCGTGCGCGAACTCGGCGGAGGCCTGGCGATCCAGCACCGCATGGCGTTCCAGGGTGAATATTTCGTCGACCGCTACGGCAAGGAAGCCGCCAAGGCGACGCCGCCGGTGGCGCGCATGCTGGACATGGGCGTGCCGGTCGGCGCCGGTACCGACGCCACCCGCGTCGCCAGCTACAACCCGTGGACCGCGCTGTACTGGCTGGTCTCGGGCAAGACCGTGGGCGGTCTGCAACTGGCCGAAGCCGGCTTGCCGCGTGAAACCGCGCTGGAACTGTGGACCGCAGGCAGTGCCTGGTTCTCCAATGAACAAGACAAGAAGGGCCGCATCAAGGCAGGCCAATTGGCTGACCTGGTGGTGTTGTCGGCCGACTTCTTCAGTGTCGCCGAAGAAGATATCAAGGCCATCGAATCGGTCATGACCGTGGTCGGCGGCAAGATCGTCTACGGCGCCGATGAGTTCGACCCGCTGGCGCCGCCGGCCATCCCGGTGCTGCCGGACTGGTCGCCGGTGAAGAACGTGCCGGGCCACTACAGTGCACGCAAGTCGGGCACGCAGAGCCAGCAACAACAACGCCGTTCGATTCTGCCGCATCAATGCGCAGGCGCTTGCAACGTGCATGCACACTCGCACGATGTCGCGCGCCGCTCGTCGGTGCCGGCGTCGAATTTCTCAGGCTTCTGGGGCGCGCTCGGTTGCAGCTGCTTCGCGTTCTGATCGGAGAATGAACATGACTTATTCCAAAATCATCTGGGGCCTGTTGCTCTCTTTCGTGGTCGGCTTCTGCTGCCACCTTGCACAAATCCCGGTGCCGTCGCCGCCGGTTCTCAGCGGCGCCTTGCTGGTGTTCATGATGAGCAGCGGCTACTGGCTGGTGGATCGTTACCTGGCCGCCAAGGATGCGAAAGCAAAGCAAGCTGAGGTGCAAGCATGAGCGCGCTGTTCACGGGCGCCGTGCTGGGCACGCTGATCGGCGCCGTCTGCCGCTGGTTCGGCTTGCCGTCGCCGACGCCGCCGACACCGGTCGGTGCTTCGCTGGTGGTGGCAATGACATTGGGTTACGTGCTTGCCGGCTATGTGCTGGCAGGACATTTCTGATCAAGGAGAATCGACATGCAAACAGTTCACACTGCATCAACCGTAAAAGAAAATTTGTTCCTGCGCCTGCTGTGGGCGCCGGCCCAGGACCTCGGCCTGCTGTTCCTGCGCCTGAGCGGCGCCTTGCTGCTGCTGTACGTGCACGGCCTGCCGAAGATCATCAACTTCGCCGGCGAGCTGGCGCACATCGACGATCCGCTGCACGTCGGCCGCGCCTTCACGCTCGGCTTCGCCATCTTTGCCGAAGTCCTGTGCCCGGTGCTGATCGTGCCCGGCATCCTGACGCGGCTGGCCAGCGCAGCGGTGCTGGTGCTGCTGGGCGTATCGATGTTCCTGGTGCATCCCGACTGGAGCGTGGCGGAAGGCCAGTTCGGCTGGTTGCTGATGATCGTGTTCGGCAGCATCGCCTTGATGGGCGCCGGCCGTTATTCGATTGACGCTGCTCTCGCACAAAAAATCGAGGATTGATATGGCTGCGCTGAATAGTCCCGTCCGCCCCGCCGGATTGCGTTATCTGAATCGCGCCACCTGCCAGGGCATCGCCATGAGTTTCCTGGCGGGCTATGTGGATACGTTGGGCTTCGTCGCCTTGTTCGGATTGTTCACCGCCCACGTCACCGGCAACTTCGTGCTGATCGGCAGTGAACTGGCGAATCCCTCGCACGGCGTGTTGATCAAGTTTCTGGCTTTTCCCGCCTTCATTCTGTCGGTGGTCATGACGCGGCTGGTAGTGATTGCGCTGGAGCGCAGCGGCAAGCCGGCCTTGCCCTGGGTGCTGATGCTGCAACTGATGTTCCTGCTGGCGTTCATGGGCTTCGGCCAGAGCATTGCGCCGGTCGGGGTGGCCGATGCCCGCGCCACCGCCGCCTTGCTGGCAGGCATGTTCGGCGCCGCTGCCATGGGCATCCAGAACGCCGCTGCCCGCTTGATTTTGCCGCAGGCGGCGCCAACTACCGTCATGACCGGCAACGTCACGCAACTGGTCATCGACGTGACCGATATTGTGCGCGGTGCCGCGGATGACGCTGTACGCCAGCGCTGCATCAAGTTCTTTTGGCCTATCGTGGCGTTCGGCGTGGGGGCGATCGGCGGTGCCTTTGCTTATCGCCAGGCATTGTTCTTCGCGCTGTTATTGCCGGTTGCTATCCTGATGGCGATGATCGTGGCTGAATTCAGGGCGACATCTGCCACGCAGGCAGGCAAGGCCTGAAGCCTGCTCCGATTCGCTTCGACCCGCTTCGACCTATAATGTGCGCTTGGGGTAATTCGAACGATAAAAACAGCAGCAAGCAGGGCAGGCCGACAAGGCGAAAGGCAGTGGAACAGCGATGAGCTATTTGTATCACCTGATTGAACAGTACGGTCTGATCATCGTATTCCTGAACGTGCTGACCGAGCAGCTGGGCGCGCCGATTCCTGCTTATCCGACGCTGGTGATCACCGGGGCGCTGGCCTGGCGCGGGCAGTATCCCATCGTCTTGCTGCTGCTGGTGGCGGTGGTCGCCGCGCTGATCGCCGACTATGTCTGGTATATGGCCGGTCGCCGTTACGGTCGCCGCATCATGTCGACACTGTGCCGCATTTCCCTTTCCCCTGATTCCTGCGTACGCCAGACCGAATCGATCTATTCGCGCTGGGGCGCACGTTCGCTGCTGGTCGCCAAATTCATTCCCGGTTTCGCTTCGATCGCCAGTGCGCTGGCCGGCACCGTCGGCACCTCGCGCGGCAAATTCCTGTTGTACGACGGCGTCGGTGCAGCCTTGTGGTCGGGGCTGGCAATCTTTCTCGGTGCACTGTTCAACACCGCCATTGACGATGTACTGAGCGTACTGGCCGAACTCGGTCAATACGGCATGATGCTGGTGCTGATCGGCTTCGCCGTCTTCGTCGCCAGCAAATGGTGGCAGCGCCGCCGCTTCCGCAAGTCGCTGGAAATGGCGCGCATCTCGGTCAGCGAGCTCGATGGCCTGCTCAAGAGCGGAGTGCGTCCGACCATCGTCGACGTGCGCTCGCCGGCCTCGCAGCAGATCGGCCGCATCCCCGGCGCGCTGACGATTTCCAACCAGGAGATCCAGACCTTCGCGTTCGAGGCGCCGATGGAAGATGAGGTCATCGTCTATTGCGCCTGCCCCAACGAAGCCTCGGCCGCACTGGTCGCCAAAGCACTCATGCGGCGCGGCTACAAGCGCGTGCGCCCGCTCACCGGCGGCATCGACGCCTGGGTGGCGGCGGGTTATTCGATCGAAGCCTGAGCGGCGTTCGCTCTCTCTTTTCTGCGGAAATAATCCATGTTCAGAATCAGTCTCGATGCCCTGTTGATTCTCGATGCGATCGACCGGCGCGGTTCGTTTTCCGCCGCCGGGCTGGAGCTGCATCGGGTGCCGTCGACGATTTCCTATACGGTGTCGAAGCTGGAGCAGGACCTCGGCGTGCAGGTATTCGACCGGCAGGGACCCAAGGTCGTGCTCACACGCGCCGGTGAAGAATTGCTGAAGGAGGGCCGCTACTTGCTCAAGGCGGCGGAAGACCTCGAGCATCGCGTGCGCCGCGTCGCCTCCGGGTGGGAAACCGAATTCACCATCGGCCTCGATTCGCTCTACTCGGCGGCATCGCTGGAGTCTGACATCGTGGCGTTTTATCAGGTGGCTGATCGTACGCGCCTGCGCATTGCGCGCGAGTCGCTGGCCGGCACCTGGGAAGCCTTGCTCGATCGCCGCGTCGACCTGCTGATTGCCGCGCCCGGTGAAGGACCGGCAGGCGGCGGCTATGTGGCGGAGCAGATCGGTACGGTAAAGTTTGTCTTCGTGGTGGCGCCGCATCATCCGCTGGCGAAGATGGACAAGGTCCTGAGCAAGGCCGACCTGCATCCTTACCGCGCCATCAGCGTTGCCGACTCGGCGCGCAAGATGCCGCCGCGCACCGTCGGCCTGCTGTTCGGACAGGACACCCTGACGGTGCCGGACATGCGCAGCAAATATGCCTTGCAGCTGGCCGGCGTGGGTTTCGGATTCTTGCCGGAGCCGTGCGTGCAGAAGTCCATCGCCTCCGGTGCGTTGATCGCGAAGGAAGTCGAACAGCCGCGCGCGGAAGAAACCTTCTCGCTGGCCTGGCGCGTCGGCGAAGACGGCGCTGCGCTGACCTGGTGGCTCAAGCGCATGCGCGAGACCGGAGTCCTCAATCGCATGCTGTCGCAGATCGCCGACGGCGGTCTGTAGATCTTGCGGACGTAAAAAAAGCGCGACGGCTTGTGGCCGTCGCGCTTTTTTATTGGACCGGCAGTTTATGCCGCGACCAGGGTACCGATGGTTTCGCGAGTTTGTGCGATGGCTTTTTCAACAGCCGCTTCACCCATGCCCAGGCCTTCGCTGTGGACGAAGGTGATGTCGGACATGCCGATAAAACCCAGCACGGCGCGCAGATAGGTTTCATGGAAGTCCATCACCTTGGCCGGACCTTCGCTGTAGACGCCGCCGCGCGAAGTGAACACGTAAACCTTCTTGCCCTGGATCAGGCCGACCGGACCGGATTCGGTGTACTTGAAGGTCACGCCGGCACGCGCCACGTGGTCGATCCAGGTCTTCAGCGTGGAGGTGATCGAGAAGTTGTACATCGGTGCGCCGATGACGATGATGTCGGCGGCATTGACTTCCGCGATCAGTTCTTCGGAGACCTTGACCAGTGCTTGCTGCTCGGCGCTGCGTTTGTCGGCCGGCGTGAAGAAGGCGCCCAGTTTTTGTTCATCCAAATGCGGGATAGGATTGGCGGCGACGTCGCGTTCGACAACTACGCTGCCAGGTTGCGAAGCCTGGAGCTTGGCGACGAATTCGCCTGCGACCTGACGCGAGATCGAACCGCTGTTGCGGGCGCTGCTATTGATGAACAGAATGTTTGCCATGATGTTTTCCTTGTATGGGTACGGTAAGACAACGCGCTGCAGGGAGTGCAGCGCGTCGGTGTTTCTGTGGTTTTAGTAAGGCAGATCGAACAGCAGGAATTCCGCTGCTTCGGCCTTTTCAAACGTGATCAGGCTTTCTGCGCTGATCTTCAGCGCGTCGCCGCCCGACAGCTGGGTGCCGTTGACGGTCAGCTGACCGCGGATCAGGTGGACATAACCCAGACGCTTGGCGCCCAATGCATGTTCCAGCTTGGCGTCGCCGTTCAGGATCGAGGCGAAGATCGAAGCGTCCTGATGGATCAGCACCGAGTTGTCGCGACCGTCGGACGAAGCGATCAGGCGCAGTTGGCCCTGCTTTTGCTCCGGAGTGAAATTCTTCTCTTCGTAGCTTGGCGGGATACCCTTCACGTTCGGCTGAATCCAGATCTGCAGGAAGTGCACCGGCTCCGTCTTGGAGTGGTTGAACTCGCTGTGACGCACGCCGCTGCCGGCGCTCATGCGCTGGACGTCGCCGTAGTGCAGGACCGAACCTGTGCCCATGCTGTCCTTGTGTTCGAGCGCGCCGTCGAGGACATAGGAGATGATTTCCATGTCGCTGTGGCCGTGCGTGCCGAAGCCCATGCCGGGCGTGACGCGGTCTTCATTGATCACTTGCAGCGGACCGAAGCCCAGTTGTTGCGGATCGTAATAATGACCGAACGAAAATGTATGGTGCGAATTCAACCAACCGTGATCGGCGACACCGCGTTCGTTGCTTTTGCGAATTTGAAGCATGTTTTTCTCCGTCGGTTAGTGCAGGCAAGGGCGTTTTCCACCTTGGAAAACTGCCTTCTTGTTTGCATGATTAAGTGGACAGAACGGAGTATGCGCGGGGCAAAATGAAAAGAAAAACGGAAAGATTGGCGTACTATCATCGAATTATTCGATGATAAGTATAAGTTGTTGATAAATAACGATTTATTTGTTTTTATTGCTTCGTTTTATCGCCGGTTTTAGATAATTTTTGACGATTTATTTCAATAAATATCGAAAATTCGCTGTGCCGAAGTCTTATATAAAAGCCGTGCGTATCGGCGTGCCTTCGCGCAGGGTCTTGGTGACCGGCGTCTTCTCGCAGATTTCACCGAGGCGCGTGAGCTGCTCCGGCGTCAGCGTATTGCCGAAGGTGACGGTGCGCTCGATGTTTTCCAGGCCGCAGTCATCGCGTGAAAAGCGCGCATCAATGTGGATGGTGCCCAGGTCCCAGCCCTTGCGATCGGCGTACATGCGCAAGGTCAGCGAGGTGCACGCGGCCAGCGCGGCCAGCAGCAATTCGTAAGGCGCCGCGCCGGTGTCGGTGCCGCCGTTGCTGGCGGGTTCGTCCGCCTGCAACTGATGGGTGCGGGCGCGGATGCGTTGCGCGTAGCCGGCGTCGTTGTGCAGATGAATGGTGGCCATGATGTTCTCCCTGATTGACGTTGCGGCGCCGGTCGGCGATTTACCCTTCAGGCGGCATAAGTCCTATTCCCGCAGCCTGCATAATCCCTCGAAAGTCCGATCCTATAATCAATTCTCGACAATTGAGGAGATCACCATGTTAATGGAAGCGACAAAAAATAAGTCAGTTTATCAACCGCGACAGGAAGGCCTTATTTTCCCCAAGGAGCCTGTTTTTGCATCGAAGGCCGACGAGCGTCAGCACCGCAAGGAACGCCTCGCCGCCGCTTGCCGCCTGTTTGCACTGCATGGCTTCAGCTTTGGCTTCGGCGGCCACCTGACGGTGCGCGATCCGGAGTTTCCGGATCTGTTCTGGACTAACCCGGTCTGCGTGCCGTTTTCCATGGTGAAAGCATCGATGCTGGTGCAAGTCGATCATCGCGGCAAAGTCGTTCAGGGTGACTATGCGATCAACCATGCCGGATATATCCTCCATTCCGCCATCCATGAAGAGAATCCCGATATCGTCGCGTCCTGCCATGCGCATACCGTGCACGGGGGCGCATGGGCATCGATGGGACGCGCGCTCGATCCGATCACACAGGACGCTTGTATGTTCTACGGCGACCATGCCGTGCTGACCGACGGCGCCGGCAAGGTGCCGGTATCGGAAGAATCCGGTAATCCTGTCGCCAAGGCGTTCGCCAAGAATAAGGCTGTCATCCACCAGAACCATGGTTTGTTGACGGCCAGCAGGCACAGCATCGATGATGCTTGCTGGCATTTCATTGCTCTCGACCATGTCTGCCGCATGCAATTGCTGACCGAGGCTGCACCGATCCGGCCGAAATTCATCGCGCCGGAAAACGCCGAATACTCGCGCAAGCATCTGGGCAATGAATTCATCGGCTGGTTGCATTTCCAGACGCTGTTTGCGGAAGTCTCACACACGCAGCCGGACCTGTTTGATTAAGGCATCGCAGGCTGAAATCTGTGCTGAATTACCCGCCGTCGCGGCATGCAGCGACGGTGGGACTATAAGACAGGGCGCGAAGATAAGCGCCCGTAAAAATCATCTGGAGACCACATGACAACCGCTTACACCGGCGCCGCCCTGGCGCAGGCCGATCTCGCCGGCAACGTCTATCGCAAAGCTTACTGGCGGATGCTGCCGCTGATCCTGCTGTGCTACCTCGTCGCCTATCTGGATCGCGTCAACGTCGGCTTCGCCAAGCTGCAGATGCTCGATTCCCTCAAGTTCGACGATGCTATTTATGGTCTGGGATCGGGTATTTTTTTCATCGGCTATCTGATTTTCGAAGTGCCGAGCAACATGATCCTGCGCAAGGTGGGCGCGCGCATCTGGATCGCCCGCATCATGATTACCTGGGGCATCATCTCGGCCTGCATGCTGCTGGTCAAGACGCCGATGCAGTTCTATATCGCACGCTTCCTGCTGGGCGTGGCGGAGGCCGGTTTTGCGCCGGGCATCATGTACTTGCTGACGCTGTGGTTTCCGGCGCGGCGGCGAGGGCGCGCCATGGCGATCTACGTGATGGGCGCGCCGCTGGCGTTCATCATCGGCGGCCCGGTGTCGGGCTGGATCCTCAGCGCTTTCCAGCACGTGGCGCCATTTGAGGCGTGGCAATGGCTGTTCTTGGTGGAAGCGATTCCTGCGTTGATCCTGGGCGTCGCGGTGTACTTTTTTCTGATCGACGATTTCCGCAAGGCGCCCTGGCTGAACCAGCAGGAGAAGGATCAGATCGACGCCGACCTGCGTGCCGACAACGCCACCAAGATCGATCACGGCAGCGTCCGCGCCTTTCTCGGGAATGCGCAGCTGTGGGTGTTCGTGCTGATCTACTTCTGCCTGATCATGGGACTGTATGCCGTGGGCTTCTGGATGCCTTCGCTGATCAAGCGCTCGGGTGTGCTTGATCCGTTCTGGATCGGCATTTACTCGGCGATACCCAACATCGTTGCCGCCGCATGTCTGTACCTGTCGTGTCGCAGCGCCGATCTGACGGGCAAGCGCCGCGCACATTTTGCCGCCTTCATGTTGCTGGCAGCAGTAGGTCTGGCGCTGGCCATGGTGCTCAACGGCGGACCGGCGACGACCTTGTTCTGTCTGTCGTTGGCCGCCGCCGGGGTGTACTCGTGCATCAGCCTGTTCTGGGCATTGCCGACCAGCGTGTTCGTCGGCGCTTCGGTAGCGGCGGCGCTGGCCTTCATCAACTCCTTCGGCAACATCGCGGGATTCGTCTCCCCTTACCTGGTGGGATGGCTGAACGTGGCGCTGGGACGCACCGAGGTCGGCATGTACGTCATCGGCGTCTTCCTGGTGGCTGGCAGCATCATCACCATGTGTCTGCCCAAGAGTCTCGATAAATAGGGCAGGCCGGCAACATTGTGCGAGGGCGCTCCGAATCCGGAGCGCCCTTTTTTATGGCGCTTTCCAGGGCGGTTGCTTGAATTTTTCCAGCAGATAGTTGACGAAGGTGCGCACGCGTGGATGGACGTGGCGTTCCTTGGCGTAGACCGCGTAAATGGCGGTATCGTCAGGCGCCTGGAAATCGGTCAGCAACGGCACCAGCAGATTCTTACGGATGGCGGGAATGGCGAAGTGTTCCGCCATCCGCGTCAGGCCGACCCCGGCCAGACAAAGTTCGACCGATGTCATGCCGGTGCTGAACTGGAAATTGCCTTGAATTTCGACGTGGGTGCGTTCACCGTCGATCATGAACGGCCAATGATTCAGATGATCCATCGGCGCTTCCCAGCGCAGGCAGTTGTGGCGGTGCAAGTCTTCCGGGCGGGTTGGCGTGCCGTGCCGGGCGAGATAGGACGGCGCTGCCACGACGATGCGTTGCAGGTGGCAGAGTTTCCGACTCAGCAACATGGAGTCCTGCAATTGCCCCATGCGGATGGCGACGTCGAAGCCGCTGCCGATGAGGTCCACCAGCGTGTCTGACAAGGCCAGCCGGATACGGATGCCCGGATAGGTCTGCATGAACTCGGGCAGCAGCGGCACGATCTGGTCCATGCCGAACGAGGTTGCGGTGGTGACCCGCAAGTCGCCCGCCGGTGCTGCGCCGGTGGCCGACACCAGGCCTTCGGCTTGCTCAATCTCGGCGATGATCTTGTTGCAGGCGGTGAGGAAACCCTGGCCTTCTTCGGTCAGGTGGATGCGGCGCGTGGAGCGCCGCAACAGGGCCACGCCGAGGCGCTGCTCGAGGTTGTTCATGGTCTTGCTGACGAAGGGCTGGCTGGCGTCGAGGGCCAGCGCGGCAGCCGTAAAGCCGCCATGCTCGGCTACCGCCTTGAAGATCTTCATTTCGACCAGCCTGTCGTCTTTCATCTTGTTTGCCCCTGGCAGTTGCGCCTGCGTATTCATTGTATGCATTAAAAAAGCCTGCACGCTGGCAGGCTTTTTCACATGCGAAAACCGAGTTTTCTTATGCGAAATTCTTCGCCACGAAATCCCAGTTCACGATGCCCCAGAATGCTTCGGCATACTTCGCGCGTGCATTGCGGTAGTCGATGTAGTAAGCGTGTTCCCAGACGTCGATGGTCAGCAGCGCCTTGCTGTCGGTGGTCAGCGGTGTGCCGGCGCCGGTGGTGTTGACGATGTCCAGTGTACCGTCGGCTTTCTTGACCAGCCATGTCCAGCCGGAACCGAAGTTGGCCAGGCCTTGCTTGGTGAACTCGGCCTTGAAGGCGTCGAAGGTACCCCACTTGGCGTTGATGGCGTCAGCCAGTGCACCGCTTGGAGCGCCGGCGCCCTTTGGCGTCAGGCCGTTCCAGTAGAACGTGTGGTTCCAGATTTGCGCTGCGTTGTTGAACACGCCGCCGGAGGACTTCTTGATGATCTCTTCGAGGGAGAGGTTTTCGAATTCTGTACCTGGGATCAGGTTGTTCAGATTGGTGACGTAGGTCTGATGATGCTTGCCGTAGTGGTACTCGAGCGTTTCTTTTGAAATGGTTGGCGCCAGTGCGTCCAGTTCATAAGGCAGTGCCGGGAGGGTATGTGCCATGGTGAATCCTTTCGGGTATCGGTGATTGAAACGAATTTTTTATTCTGAGTTTGTGATTCTAAAGCGGATAGCGATTCTTTGCATCCTCGCGACAGGCTTTTGCGGGTGTCGGACGCCTTAAATTGACGTAGGAAATTCAGGCGTTGGCCATGTCAATAGGGATGATTCTCAATACGCCTTGAATTCCGTGTCAGTCCAGTGTCGGCTGCACGCTGGCGATGCCGACTTCGGCGCTGCCGTCGGCCAGTCGCAGCGTGACGTTGCTGCGCGGTTGCAGTTCGGAGGGGGCGCGCAGGACCTTGCCTTTGGCGTCGGTGACGATGGCGTAGCCGCGTTCGAGCGTGCGCTGCGGATTGAGCAATTCAAGCTGGGACGATTGTGCCGCGAGAGTTTGTCGCTGCCGTTGCACCAGCAGCGCGACGGCATTGCCGATGCGGCGTTGATGACCGCCCACCAGCAGACGCGCAGCGCGGGTGTCGGGCAGGCGATTTTGCAGGCGTGTCTGCAGATGCTGCAACTGGTAGCGCGCACGCGTGACCGGCGTGCGTGTGGCGTGTTCGAGGCGGGCCTGCAGCGCGCGCAGCTTGACGCGTTCGTGTGTGATGTAGGAAGCAGGGCTGACCAGCCGGCGCGACATCCAGTCGACGGTCTGTCCATGCTCGGCGAGACGACGCTTGAGTGCGCGCGTGAGGTCGGCGGCATGATTGTGTACCTGCGCCAGCCACTCGGCGCGCGGCGTCGCGCACAACTCGGCGGCGGCGGTCGGGGTCGGCGCGCGCAGGTCGGCGGCGAAGTCGGCGATCGTGAAATCGGTCTCGTGGCCGACACCGGAAATCACCGGCACCGGGCACGCCGCAATTGCGCGGGCCACGGCTTCGTCATTGAAGGCCCACAGATCTTCCATGCTGCCGCCACCGCGACCGACCAGCAGCACGTCGCACTCTGCGCGTTGGGACGCGATCTGGATGGCGCGCGCGATCTTCGCGCCGGCGCCTTCTCCCTGCACCGGCGTCGGATACAGGATCACGCGCACGTGCGGCGCACGGCGGCGCAATGCGGTCAATATGTCGTGCAGCGCCGCGGCTTGCGGGCTCGTGACGATACCGACGCAGCGCGGGAAGACGGGCAGGGGACGTTTGCGATCGGGATGGAACAGGCCTTCGTTCTCGAGTTTTTCCTTCAGGCGCAGGAAGGCTTCATACAAATTGCCGACGCCGGCACGGCGGATCGCTTCGACGTTGAGCTGGTAGTCGCCGCGTGGCGCATACAGCGTGACCAGCGTGCGCACTTCGACCTTGTCGCCTTCGCGCGGCGAAAAGCCGGCATGCTGGGCGCGGCCCTTGAACATCACCGCACGCACCTGGGCGGCATCGTCTTTCAGGGTGAAATACCAATGGCCGGACGCCGCGCGGGTAAAATTGGATATTTCGCCGGATACCCAGACCAGAGGAAAGGTCCGCTCCAGCACACGCGCGACCGCCTGGTTGAGCGCCGATACGGCGAGCACGGGCGGGCCGGACGGCGGGGCGGAAGGGGAGGGGCTGGAAAAATCGTCGTGGTTCATTGGCTGGCGTAAGGTCAGTGCACGGTTTCTGTACAGAATGGAAAAAAGCTTTGAAATCAAGGGGCTTGCATCATTGCAAAGCGCTTGTTCACAAAGTTATGCACAGGAAATGTGGGTAAAGTGCACAGGATTTTAAATCGGTTCCGCTGCGGCGTCCGGCGAAACCTTTGCAACCGCTGTATCTTGGCCTTGCCCGGCGGGTTGCAACGCGTTACATTCTGCACCGGAAAATGAAGCAGGGTTTAACCCGGTAGCATTCGTCATTACATCATTGTATTAAAGGAGTCTCTCTTGTTCGCAATCATCCAGGCCGCAGGCTGGCCGATCTGGCCGTTGTTGATCGCCTCCATCATCGGCCTCGCGCTGATCATCGAACGACTCCTGTACCTGCGCCGCTCGCGCGTGCTGCCGGCCGACCTGCTGCCGGAAGTGGTGCGCGTCTATGAAAGCGGCCGCGTCAACGACGACGTGATCGACAAGCTGGAGCAGAATTCGCCGCTGGGCCAGGTGCTCGCCGCCGGCCTGCGCAACGTCGACGCGCCGCGTGAAGTCATGAAGGAAGCCATCGAAGAAGCCGGCCAGGCCGCCGCCCACCGCCTCGAGCGCTATCTCACCACGCTCGGCACCATTGCTTCGCTGGCGCCGCTGATGGGCTTGTTCGGCACGGTCATCGGCATGATCGAAATCTTCGCCTCGCAAAACGCCGCCGGCACCAATCCGGCCCAGCTCGCGCACGGTATTTCGATCGCACTGTACAACACCGGATTCGGCCTGGCGATCGCGATGCCGTCGCTGGTGTTCTACCGCCACTTCCGCGCGCTGGTGGACAGCTTCGTGGTCGACATGGAGCAGCAGGCCGTCAAGTTCGTTGACGTCGTGCACGGCTCGCGCCAGTAAAAAGGAAGTCTCATGAATTTTCGCAAAGGCCGCGCGCGGGAAGAGTTGGAGATCAACCTGATCCCGTTCATCGACGTCCTGCTGGTGATCGTCATCTTCCTGATGGTCACGACGACGTACAGCAAGTTCACCGCCTTGCAGATTACCCTGCCCACCGCTAACGCCGAGAAGGCGCTGGAGCAGCCGTTCGAACTGAACGTCGCAGTCGACGCGCAAGGACGCTACGCCATCAACAACGTCCAGATCGCTGCACGCGACGCGGCCGGACTGGCGCGCGAATTGCAGAGCGCCGTACAGGCTAACGCTGCCAATACCGATACCAGCGGCGGCAAGCCCGATCCGGTGGTGATCATCAATGCCGACGCACTGGCTGCGCACCAGACCGTGATCAACGTGCTGGAAGCAGCTCGCACGGCCGGTTTCGCCAAGGTCACGTTCGCTGCGCAGACCGGCGGCAAGTAAGCCGCACGCGCGCCTCTACCTTTGTCCGCACCTTCCTCCCTCGAATCGACGCTGACGCGCGCCTGGCTGCGGCGCGGCTGGCTCGCGTGCCTGCTGTGGCCGCTGTCGCTGCTGTTCGGCGCCGTCGCGCTGACGCGGCGCGCGCTGTACCGAGTTGGCCTGAAACAGGCGACGCGCCTGGATGTGCCGGTGGTGGTGGTGGGCAATGTTTTCGTCGGTGGCACCGGCAAGACCCCGCTGGCCATCTGGCTGGTGCAGGCCTTGCGCCAGGCCGGTCATACGCCTGGCGTGATTTCGCGTGGGTATGGTTCTGCGCAGGCTGAAGCGCGTCCCGTTACTTCAGGTTCGAAGGCCGCAGAGGTCGGCGACGAACCGCTGCTGATCGCCGAGCGCGCCGGTTGCCCCGTGATGGTCGGCCGCAGCCGGGTGGCGGTGGGGCAGGCTTTGCTGGCGGCGCATCCTGAAGTCGACGTGATCGTTTCGGACGATGGCTTGCAACACTACGCACTGGCGCGCGATATTGAAATCGTGCTGTCCGATGCACGCGGCAACGGCAACGGCTGGTTGCTGCCGGCGGGGCCGCTGCGTGAACCGGCCTCGCGCCGGCGCGACTTTACGGTATGCAATGTCGGTACCGCCGGCGAAGCACCGGCCGGCGCGTTCGCGATGCGCCTTGAAACCGATCAGGTCGAGCTGCTGAAAGACCGCACCTGCCGCCAGCCGCTTGCGTCGCTCAGCGCTGCCGAAGGTGTGGCCGCAGTGGCGGGTATCGGCAATCCGGCGCGTTTTTTTACGACACTGAAGCAGGCCGGCCTGAACTTCGAGCGGGTGGCATTGCCCGACCATTACGATTTTGCCCACAACCCCTTCGCCGCGATGTCGGCGGCGGTGATCCTGATCACCGAGAAGGATGCAGTAAAATGCAGGGCTATAAAGGCCATCAAAAACGATCCCCGCATCTGGGTCGTGCCTGTGACGGCGCGCATAGACGGCGCGCTGGCTGAACACATTGTGGAGAAACTCCGTGAACGCCCGACTGCTTGATATCCTCGTGTGCCCTGTTTGCAAGGGCCCGCTCGAGTACGACAAAAAAGCCCAGGAACTGATTTGCAACGGCGACAAACTGGCTTATCCGATCCGCGACGGCATTCCGATCATGTGGGCTGACGAAGCGCGCGATCTGGGCGCCGCGCCTGCCGGCCTTGCTGCGGTCGAACCGGCTGCTGAATAAAGAACAAGTTTCTGCAGTTTCTGCAGTTTCCGCAGTTTCTGTTGTCGTACGTTTGATTGCTGATTGATTCCTGCCATGTCCTTTACCGTCATCATCCCCGCACGCCTCGCCTCCACCCGTCTGCCGAACAAGCCGCTGGCCGACCTCGGCGGCAAGCCGATGATCGTGCGTGTGGCCGAGCGGGCGGCATTGTCGGGCGCGACGCGCATCGTGGTCGCGACCGATCATCGCGATATCTACGCCGCGTGTGAACAGCACGGCATCGACGTCGCCATGACGCGTGCCGATCATCCCTCGGGCACCGATCGCATCGCTGAAGTCGCGGCGGCGCTCGACCTGGCCGAAGATGCCGTGGTGGTCAACGTGCAGGGCGACGAACCGCTGATCGATCCCGGCCTGATCGCCGCCACCGCCGGCCACATCAAGGCCGACGTGCCGATGGCGACGGCCGCGCATGCGATCGAATTGCTGCCGGAGATGTTCAATCCGAATGTCGTCAAGGTGGTGCTGGACAAGGAAGGGCGCGCCATGTATTTCTCGCGCGCGGCGATTCCATGGCATCGCGACGGTTTTGCGCAGTCCAAGGACAGCCTGTCCGACCTGCACAGCCATGAGTTCGCACCGTTGCGCCACATCGGCCTGTACGCCTACACCAACAAATTCCTGCAAGTCTATCCGACGCTGACGGCGTCGCCGATCGAGCGCATTGAAGCGCTCGAGCAATTGCGCGTGCTCTGGCACGGCTATTCGATCGCGGTGCATGTGACTTCTCTGCTCCCGGAAGCCGGCGTCGACACGCCCGAAGACTTGGAGCGCGTGCGCAAGCATTTCGAAGCGCCTCCCGACAGTCCGCTGGTGGCGGCTATTTCCGCGCTGTAACGTCCATAGCTTATCGGCGAGACAATTCGTCTCGCCGATAAGTCGCTGCCGGCGCGGTTTTGTAAGTCTCCTGTCATTCTCCATGGTGATAATTGCGGTTGGCGAGCTGCCTAAAAAATAGGCGTTTGTCATGATTCAGTAAGATTTTGTGGTAAGTTTCGTTCAGAGCAAGATGCAAGCGGCGTCACAGAGACAATCGCCTTCGATGGCAACAGTTGCACTGATTGCCATCGCAATAGAATTCAAAACTTCAATTTAGGAAAACATATGCGCCTCATCCTTCTAGGAGCGCCTGGTGCCGGTAAAGGTACGCAAGCCACTTTTATCAAGGAAAAGTACAACATTCCTCAGATTTCGACGGGCGACATGCTGCGCGCCGCCGTTGCTGCCGGCACGGAACTCGGCGTCGCCGCCAAGAAGGTCATGGACGCAGGTGGTCTGGTTTCCGATGACATCATCATCGGCCTGGTCAAGGACCGCCTGAAGCAGCCTGACTGCGCTAACGGTTACCTGTTCGACGGCTTTCCGCGTACCACGCCGCAAGCCGACGCCATGAAGGATGCCGGCGTCAAGATCGACTACGTGCTGGAAATCGACGTGCCCGACAGCGCCATCGTCGAGCGCATGAGCGGTCGCCGCGTGCATCAGCCTTCGGGCCGCACCTACCACGTCAAATTCAATCCGCCGAAAGTCGAAGGCAAGGACGATGTCACCGGCGAAGCGCTGATCCAGCGCGACGACGACAAGGAAGAAACCGTCCTGAAGCGCCTGTCGGTGTACCACGAGCAGACCGAAGTGCTGGTCGGTTACTACGGCAAGTGGGCCGAATCGGGCCAGCCTGGCGCACCGCAGTATCGCAAGATCGCCGGCGTCGGACCGGTGGAGCAAATCAGAGAGAGTGCATTTGCCGCTCTGGCGTCATAAAATGAAGCGGACCATGTGTCCGCTTTTTTTATGTCCGTAGCAGATACCGCGGATGCAGCAGTTTAGTGATAGACAGACTGAAAACAGGGGAGTCAGACGTAAGCGATACGGTGTAACCAGGGGCGGCCCATCAAATCCATAAAAGAGGCCACGTAAAGTATTGCAGTGCGCAGTGTCCGCCATGACGTCCAAGAGACGTTGCTGCGGAAGGTCGTGATTGTTGACTTTGTCGTGAAAAAACAAGGAGGAGACATGATGGCAGGAGCCCTATGGTTTGCCGTGGCATGCGGCGTGGTCGCAGTGATCTACGGTCTTATTTCCCGCAGTTGGATTCTCAAGCAGGACCCCGGCAACCAGCGCATGCAAGACATCGCGACTGCCATTCAACAAGGTGCGGCAGCCTATCTCGCGCGCCAGTACCGCACCATCGCGCTGGTCGGCGTGGTGCTCTTCATCGTCATTGCATTGATCCCCGGCCTGGGCTGGATTACCGCGATCGGTTTCCTGATAGGCGCGGTGCTGTCGGGCGCCTGCGGCTTCATCGGCATGAACGTGTCGGTGCGGGCCAACGTGCGCACCGCGCAGGCAGCCACCAAGGGCATGAACGAGGCGCTCAACGTGGCGTTTCGCGGCGGCGCGATCACCGGCATGCTGGTGGTCGGGCTTGGCTTGCTCGGTGTGGCGCTGTTTTTCTGGTGGTTGTTCCTGCATGGCGAAGGGCGTGCGGCGTCCTTGCATGATGCCTTGCGGCCGATGATCGGGCTGGCGTTTGGCGCATCGCTGATTTCCATCTTCGCCCGGCTCGGCGGCGGCATCTTCACCAAGGGCGCCGACGTCGGCGCCGATCTGGTGGGCAAGGTCGAGGCCGGCATCCCCGAAGACGATCCGCGCAATCCGGCGGTGATTGCCGATAACGTCGGCGACAACGTCGGCGACTGCGCCGGCATGGCGGCCGACCTGTTCGAGACCTATGTGGTGACGCTGATCGCCACCATGCTGCTCGGCAGCCTGGTGATCAAGGGCGGTGAAGTGCTGGCGGTGCTGTATCCGCTGGCCCTGGGCGGCGTCTCGATCCTGGCGTCGATCGTCGGCTGCATGATGGTCAAGGTTGCGCCCGGCAAGAAGATCATGTCGGCGCTCTACACCGGTTTGTGGTGGGCGGCGATCCTCAGCCTGATCGGCTTCGCGGTGGTCACCTGGACCATGGTGCCGCCCGAGCTGCGCGTGCCGCTGATGGGTTCGGCGGTGATCGGGATCGTCCTGACCGGCCTGATGGTCTACATCACCGAGTACTACACAGGCACCGATTTCAAGCCGGTCAAGCATATCGCGCAAGCCTCGACCACCGGTCACGGCACCAACATCATCGCCGGCCTGGGCGTGTCAATGAAGTCGACTGCCTATCCGGTGCTGGCTGTATGTGCGGCGATCCTGGCGTCGTACTGGCTGGCCGGGCTGTACGGCATCGCGATTGCGGCGACATCGATGCTGTCGATGGCAGGCATCATCGTGGCGCTGGATGCCTACGGTCCGATCACCGACAACGCCGGCGGCATTGCCGAGATGTCGGGCATGCCGGAATCGGTGCGCGCCATCACCGATCCGCTCGACGCCGTCGGCAACACCACCAAGGCCGTCACCAAGGGCTATGCCATCGGTTCGGCCGGGCTGGCCGCGCTGGTGCTGTTCGCCGACTACACGCATGCGCTGGACGCGGTCGGCAAGAGCACTTCGTTTGACCTGTCCAATCCGATGGTGATCGTCGGCCTGTTCATCGGCGGCCTGATTCCCTACCTGTTCGGCGCGATGGCGATGGAAGCGGTGGGCCGCGCGGCCGGCGCCGTGGTGGTCGAAGTGCGCCGTCAGTTCAGCGAGATCAAGGGCATCATGGACGGCAGCGGCAAGCCGGAATACGACAAGGCGGTCGACATGCTGACCTCGTCGGCGATCAGGGAAATGATCGTGCCCTCGTTGTTGCCGGTGATCGTGCCGATCATCGTCGGCCTGTTGCTGGGACCGGCGGCGCTGGGCGGATTGCTGATGGGAACCATCGTCACCGGCCTGTTCGTGGCGATTTCGATGACCACCGGCGGCGGCGCCTGGGACAACGCCAAGAAGTACATTGAAGACGGCCATCACGGCGGCAAGGGTTCCGATGCGCACAAGGCGGCCGTCACCGGCGACACCGTGGGCGATCCGTACAAGGACACCGCCGGCCCGGCGGTCAATCCGCTGATCAAGATCATCAACATCGTCGCGCTGCTGCTGGTGCCCTTGCTGCCGGCACCCGCCTTGACGGCTGCCACTGCGGCCGCAGCGGTTCCGGCTGCGGTGACGACAACCACAACGACAACGGAATCTGTCGTGATCGCCGTACCCGTGGGAAAATAGAAGTCCACATCCCATCAGGATGACTAAAAAACGACCGGCATGGGTACTCCATGCCGGTCTTTATTATTGGAGAAGAGACATGCAGATTGCGGGACAGGTATTTGTGGTGACGGGCGCGGCATCGGGTTTGGGGGCGGCGACCGCGCGCATGCTGGCGGAGAACGGCGGCAAGGTGGTGCTGGCCGATTTGCAGGAAGAGGCCGGGCAAAAGCTGGCGGCCGAACTGCAGGGTGAATTTGTGCGCTGCGACGTCACCACGGAAGAGGACGGCCTGAAGGCGATCGCGACGGCGCAGCAACTGGGCAGCCTGCGCGGCCTGGTCAATTGCGCGGGCATTGCGCCGGGCGCCAAGCTGATCGGCAAGGACGGCCCGCATACCATGGCCTTGTTCCAGAAGACACTCAACATCAACCTGGTCGGCACCTTCAACATGGCCCGCCTGGCGGCAGACGCCATGAGCAAACAGGAGCCGCTGGAGCAGGGCGAACGCGGCGTGATCATCAATACCGCCTCGGTGGCGGCGTTCGACGGCCAGATCGGCCAGACCGCATATTCCGCTTCCAAGGCGGCGATCGTCGGCATGACGCTGCCGATGGCACGTGACCTGGCGCGCAGCGGGATCCGTGTGATGACCATTGCGCCGGGGATTTTCGAGACGCCGATGATGATGTCGATGCCGCAGGAAGTGCTGGATTCGCTGGGCGGCGCCGTGCCGTTTCCACCGCGTTTGGGCAAGGCGGTCGAGTATGCGCACCTGGCCAAGACCATCATCGAGAACCTGATGCTCAACGGCGAGACCATCCGTCTCGACGGCGCTATTCGCATGCCGCCGAAATAGAATAGTTACGTAATTATTCCATGCGTATTTTTAGCAACATGTGGAATTTTTGCAAATCAACATGTGCCGCAAGCGCGTGTGCCCTGCTAAGCTGTTGGCATGGAGTCAACAGATAAAAAAACAGGACTGATCCTGACCGGCGGCGGTGCACGTGCGGCTTACCAAGTCGGTGTTCTCAACGCCGTGTCCATGATTTTGCTGGAGTCCGGCTGGCCGGGGCATCAGAATCCTTTCAAGATCATTTGCGGCACCTCGGCCGGGGCGATCAACGCGACCGCGCTGGCGTGCCGCGCCGACGATTTCGGCGAAGGTGTGCGCGAGCTCGTCAACGTCTGGTCGAATTTCGAGGTAGAGCAGGTCTATCGCGCCGACTCGCTCGGCGTGATCCGCTCCGGAGCGCGCTGGCTGTCGCTGTTCTCTTTCGGCTGGCTGCTGCGCAAGTGGCGCGCCAATCCGCCCAACTCCCTGCTCGACAACACCCCGCTGGTGACCATGCTGCACCGCCTGCTGGATTTGCCGCGTCTCGATGACGCGCTGGCCAGTGGCAACTTGCATGCGCTGGCGGTGACGGCCTCGTCCTATACCGGCGGCCAGCATCTGACGTTTTATCAGTCGATGCAGGAAATCGAACCATGGCGACGCACCCAGCGCGGCGCCATCCGTGACCAGATCGGCGTCGAGCATCTGCTGGCGTCGTCGGCGATTCCGTTCATCTTTCCTGCGATTCCGATTTTCTACGAAGGCCGGCGCGAGTATTTTGGCGACGGCTCCATGCGCCAGGTTGCGCCGATTTCCCCGGCGATTCACCTCGGCGCCAGCAAGATCCTGGTGATCGGCGCCGGCCGCATGGGCGAGCGTTCCGAAGCGCCAACCCAACTGGCGCAATATCCCAGCCTGGCGCAAGTAGCCGGCCACGCGTTGTCGAGCATCTTCCTTGACGGACTCGCGGCAGACATCGAGCGCACCAACCGCGTCAACCAGACTTTGTCGATGCTGACGCCGGAGCAGCGCGCCAAGACCCCGCTCAAGCCGATCGAGGTGTTGGTGATTTCGCCGTCCGAGCGTATCGACGAGATCGCCAGCCGCCACGTCAACAGCCTGCCGCGGCCGGTGCGCGTGATGCTGGGCGGCATCGGCGCGACCGAAGTGCGCGGCGCTGCGCTGGCCTCCTATCTGTTGTTCGAGCGCAGCTTCACGCAGGAGCTGATCAGCCTCGGCGAACGCGATACCTACGCCATGCGCGACCAGGTTCTTGCATTTTTTGAACCAGATCGGATCGCCGCGCTCCAAGCGTGAGCCCGCTGCCGGGCACGTTCATCCGAAGATTCGGGTTGCTTGGTTTGAAGCAAAACGTTACTCTACGCAATGGTATTGCGAATAATTAATACTTCTGCAACATAAAATGCGAGCCTGCTCTTGAAGACATCATTTCTGAAACAGTGGTCTGTTTTCCTTGCTGCGCTGCTGTTATCTTGCTCCGTATTCGCAAAAGGCCCCGCTTCCCTGGGCGTCGACGACGTTGCACTCAGCCAGTTGCCGCCCGAGGCGCAACAGACGCTGGTCCTGATCAAGCAGGGCGGACCTTATCCCTATGCGAAGGACGGCGTGGTTTTTGGCAACTACGAAGGGGTTTTACCGAGGCAGAAGCGCGGGTATTATCACGAATTCACCGTGAAAACGCCCAAGGCACGCAATCGCGGCGCGCGCCGGATCATCTCCGGCGGCAATCCGCAAACGTCCGGTGAGTACTATTACACCAAGGATCATTACCAGACATTCCAACGTATCAGGGAATGAAGGAGGCGATCCTGGTTGCAGCATTCATTGCAAAATCTGAGGGAGAAATGAGTTTATTTAAAACGGTGCCGCCAAATGTTGTGCAGTCTATCCGCGCTTTCCGCGTGACCGACTTGCAGGAAGAGGCTGCTCGTCTTGGGCAACACTTTCTGTACGCCTATTGCGCCGAAGCGACGACCAAGCAGCAGGTCCTCGCAATTATTGCCGGCGCCTTTCATTTTCCCCGCCATTTTGGCAAGAATTTCGACGCCCTCGGCGACTGCCTGACCGACCTGACGCACAAGGCCGGCCAGCAACCGGGATTCATTGTTGTCATCGAGCAATTGCCGAACACACAGAAATTCGACAAAGAAGCCCGCGAAACCTTGCTGGACGTGTTCCGCGACGCTGCCGACTTCTGGGCCGACAAGAAAGTCGCATTCCGCGTTTTTTATTCATTCCAGTAATTTTTCCACTTCCCGCTGTCGCGCCGGCGCCAATTTTTGGCAATCCGGCCTCGGGCAGCGGTTACAATGCCGACCATGAGAAGCATTGTTATCCTGATTTCCGGCCGTGGCAGCAACATGGAAGCCATCGTCCGGGCCGCCCAGGCTGAAAAATGGCCAGTTTCCATCGCAGCAGTCATCAGCAACCGCACCGACTCGGCAGGACTTGAGTTTGCCCGCCGGCATGGCATTGCCACCGCAGTCGTCGCCAACAAGGACTATCCCACGCGCGAGCAGTTCGATACCGCCCTGCGCGCCGCGATTGACGTGTTTGCGCCTGATCTGGTGGTGCTGGCCGGTTTCATGCGTATCCTGACTACACCGTTTGTCGAGCACTATGCCGGCCGGATGCTGAACATCCATCCGTCGCTGTTGCCGTCCTTTCCGGGACTGGCCACGCACCGGCAAGCGTTGGCGGCGGGCGTCAGGCTGCATGGCGCTACCGTGCATTTCGTCACGCCCGACCTCGACCACGGCCCGATCGTGGCGCAGGTCGCCGTGCCGGTGCGCGGCGCGGACAGCGAAGAAACGCTGGGTGAGCGCGTGCTGGAACAGGAACATCTTATTTACCCGCGCGCTGTGCGCTGGTTCGTCGAAGGCAAGCTCAGCCTGGACGGCAATCGCGTCCGTCTCGATCCGTCCGCCGAGCAAGTCTGAACCACATTTTTTGAAGGAAGCAGTATGAGATTGCCACCCGCAATCGTTCCCCACACGGAAGAAGTCTTGCGTGAAATTTTGCGTTTCACCGGCCCCGCCGATGTCACGTTGTCGCGCTACTTCCGCGAGAATCCCAAGCTCGGCGGCCGCGAACGCGGCGTCATCGCCGAAGCGGTGTACGGCCTCTTGCGCAACAAGTCGGTCTTCACCAATTTCGCCGAATCCGGCGTTGGCCCGATGATGCGCCGCATGGCGCTGCTCGGCCTGGTCGACACGGTCAGCATCGAATCGATCGCCGGCCTGTCGCCGGAAGAAGTCGAGTGGCTTACACGCACCGCCCAGATCGACCGCAATAAATTGCCGCTGGCAATGCGCGCCAACATGCCGCCATGGCTGCTCGACAAGCTGATCGCACGCGACGGCGAAGCCGCCGCCATGGAAATGGCGGAGGCATTGAACCAGCAAGCTCCGCTGGACTTGCGCGTCAACGCCATCAAGGCCAACCGCGAAGACGTCATGGCGGCATTGGCTGCGGCGCCGATCCTCTGCGAGGCGACACCGTATTCGCCGCTGGGTCTGCGCGTGATCAAAAAGCCGGCACTGCAGAACCTGCCGCTGTTCAAGGACGGCGCCATTGAAGTGCAGGATGAAGGCAGCCAGCTGCTGGCCCAGATCGTCGGCGTCAAGCGCGGCGAGATGGTGGTCGATTTCTGCGCCGGCGCGGGCGGCAAGACGCTGGCGCTGGGCGCAGCCATGCGCAATACCGGTCGCCTGTATGCCTTCGACATCTCGGAAAAACGCCTGGCCAAGCTCAAGCCGCGCCTCGCGCGCAGCGGCCTGTCCAATGTGCATCCGGTCATGATCGCCCACGAGAATGACGCCAAGGTCAAGCGCCTGGCCGGCAAGATCGACCGCGTGCTGGTCGACGCGCCCTGTAGCGGCCTCGGCACGCTGCGCCGCAATCCTGACATGAAATGGCGCCAGACCGTCGAGACCGTCGCCGAAATGAACGTCAAGCAGATCAGCATTCTCACCAGCGCGTCACGCCTGGTGAAAGCCGGCGGTCGCCTGGTCTACGGCACCTGCAGTTTCCTCAATGAAGAAAACGAAGACATCGTCGCCCAGTTCCTGCAAGCCAATCCGGACTTCACGCTGGTGCCGATGAACACGGTGCTGGCCGAACAGAAGATCGACCTGGACACCGGCGAATACCTCAAGATGCTGCCGCAGGTGCATCACACCGACGGTTTCTTCGCAGCCGTACTGGAACGCAAGAAGTAATGCTGCGGATGTTGCGGGTCATGGCCATGCTGCCGGGTCTGTCCGGGTTGTCCTGTCTGCGGCCACATGCAAGCCATCTCGCCGCGTTCGCTCTGGTCGCCTGCGCATGCCTTCCCGCTGCACAGGCTTTCGATGCGGGCGGGCAAGCGCTGCCCGCGCAAGGCACGCTTGAAACCGCCTTCACGCCGGGCGACGACATCGAAGGTTTGCTGACCGATGCCGTCGCCAAGGCGCGCCGGCAAGTGCTGGTGCAAGCCTACATCCTGACCAGCAAGCCGCTCACGAATGCGTTGATCGCCGCCCGCAAGCGCGGTATCGACGTGCGCGTGCTGGTCGACGCCGGCCAGCTCAACAAGCTCGGCCACGAACGCATCGCCGCCATGCTCGCCGCCGGCGTTACGGTGAGGGAAGAGACCAAATATAAAAGTGCGCACAACAAGGTCATCGTCATCGATGCCGCCGGCGCCGACGCCACCGTGATCACCGGTAGTTATAATTTCACCTGGTCGGCACAAAACAAGAATGCTGAAAACATCCTGATCGCGCGCAAGAATCCGCCGCTGGCGGCAAAGTACGTCGCCAACTGGACGCGCCATTTCGAGGAAGCCGAAGCCTACAGGCCGGACCACTAGCCGCCAGCGCCACGGCCTTCCACCGCCAAGAAAGATCATGTCAACTTTGCTGACCGATTTCTATGACTACCTGTTCGGCGAGCTGCCGCCGACGGAGCTGTTGCGCCAACTCGCGGTCATTGCCTTGTGCGTGGCCTGCGGCTGGGGTTTGTCGCGCGGGCTGCGCAAACTGTTCACGCTGTCCGGTGGCGACGAGCAGAGCGTGGTGCACATCGGCATCAAGAGTTTCATGCGCGTGCTGTCGCCGCTGCTGATCCTGATCCTGCTGGTGCTGGCGCGACTGGTGCTGATTCGCCTGAAGCTGCCGGTGACGCTGTGGCACGTGATGATCCCGCTGATGATTTCGCAAGTGGCGATGCGCTTCGTGTTCTATGTGCTGCGTCGCATCTTCGTCAAGGAAACCACCGCCGGCGCCTTCCTCCAGCTGTTCGAAAAAGTATTCGCCACGCTGGTCTGGATCTGCGTGCTGCTCTACATTACCGGCCTGTGGCCGGATCTGGTCGATTACCTCGACACCACCATGCTGCCGCTGGGCCGCCACAAGACCTCGCTGCTGACCATCCTGCAGGCCACCGCCTCGGTGCTGGTGACGCTGATCATCGCGCTGTGGGCCGGCGCCATGCTGGAAGACCGCATGATGAAGATCAGCACCATGCACTTGTCCCTGCGCACGGTGGTGGCGCGGATGGTGCGGGCGGTCCTGATCCTGGTGGCGATCCTGGTCAGCCTGTCGGCGGTCGGCATCGACCTGACAGTGCTGTCGGTATTCGGCGGCGCGCTGGGCGTCGGTCTGGGTCTGGGCCTGCAAAAGATCGCCAGCAGCTATGTATCAGGCTTTGTGATCCTGCTTGAACGCAGCCTGGCGATCGGTGATATGGTGAATGTGGACCGCTATTTCGGAAAGGTGACGCAAATCAACACGCGTTACACCATTCTCGAAGGGCTGGACGGCATTGAATCCGTGTTGCCCAACGAAATGTTCATGTCGACCCCGGTCCAGAACTACTCGCTGAACCGAAAAATTATACGTTTGGCAACACAAGTTACGATCTTGTATCAGGACGATATCGAAACGGTGTTGTCTATGCTGGAGAAGGCCGCATTTGCAGTGGAGCGGGTATCCGACCAGATCCTGCCGCAAGCCTTGCTGCTCAAAATCGGCGAGGACGGTTTGCAGCTGGAAATAGGTTTTTGGATCACGGATCCAGAAAACGGTCGTCTGAATGTGCTTTCGGACGTTAACAGGGCTATCTGGAGGGTGTTCAAGACCCATGGCATCCAGGTGGCGCATCCAAAACGCGACATTCGGTTGATGGATGAGCGCAGTTTTGAACAAAGCGTTGCCGGTTCGGCATCTTCAGTGCACAAGGATGCACAATCAGGGTACAATGCCGGAAAATAAAAGAATATAAGTGCTAGATGGTGGCAACTTCACTCGGCAAGTTGCTTAGCAAGCTGTATTGGGCAAGCCCGTTGGCAAACTCATTTGCCGTGAAGTTTTTCTTTTTTGGAGTGGTAATGACAGTAGATTCGATCCTGGACTTTCTTTCGAACGGCTTGCTGCACGCAACCGGTTGGCAGATTTTCTTTTACACCCTGATTGTGACCCACATCACGATCGCGGGCGTCACCATTTATCTGCATCGCTGCCAGGCGCACCGTGCGCTGGATCTGCACGCCATTCCAAGTCACTTCTTCCGCTTCTGGCTGTGGATTACCACGGGCATGGTCACCAAGGAGTGGGCCGCGATTCACCGCAAGCATCACGCCAAGTGCGAAACTGAAGAAGATCCGCACAGCCCGCAAGTACGCGGCATCAAGAAGGTGCTGCTGGAAGGCGCCGAGCTGTATCGCACTGAATCCAAGAACGCCGAAACCATGGAAAAGTATGGCCATGGCACGCCGGATGACTGGGTCGAGCGCAACGTCTATACCCGTTTCGGCTGGCAAGGCGTCGGTCTGATGCTGATCATCGACGTCATGCTGTTCGGCGTTATCGGTCTGACGGTCTGGGCTGTCCAGATGCTGTGGATCCCGATCACCGCCGCCGGCATCATCAACGGTATCGGTCACTTCTGGGGCTATCGCAACTACGACTGCAACGACGCTGCGACCAACGTGTTCCCATGGGGCATCATCATCGGCGGCGAAGAACTGCACAACAACCATCATACTTTCGGCACGTCGGCCAAACTGTCGTCGAAGTGGTATGAGTTCGACATTGGCTGGATGTATATCCGTATTCTGGAGATGATGGGCCTGGCCAAGGTCAAGAAGGTTGCGCCGGCGCCGAAGTTCGATCGTCAGAAACTGGTCGCCGATTTCGATACGCTGCAATCCGTGATCGCCAACCGCTACGACGTCATGTCCAAGTACGCCAAGTCGCTCAAGCGCGCCTGGGCTGACGAAATCGAACACCTGGCGGAAAAGGCCAAGCTGGAATCGCGTTTCCTGAAGTCGTCCAAGAAGCTGCTGCAACGTGAACCGGCCAAGCTGGAAGACGGTCAGAAGCAACAATTGTCCGAGTTGTTCACGCACAGCAAGGCGCTGCAGACCATGCACGAAATGCGCGTGGAACTGGGCGCGATCTGGGGCCGTTCCAATTCGACCCGCGAACAGTTGCTGCAGCAGTTGCAAGACTGGTGCGTGCGTGCTGAAGCCTCGGGCATCCATGCTCTGCGTGACTTCGCATTGCGCCTGCGTAGCTACGCTTGATTTGTATCGATCGGCTGTGAGTAAAGTTCTTCCTGCAATTTTGCTCGCAGCCGTCGCCGCTTCGGCGGCGCTTCCCGGCGCAACGCTGGCGAAGACTACTCTTCCCAGTTTCACTCTTCCCGACGTCAAGATCCAGAGCCAGCAACGGCTGATTTATCGTTGCGCCGGCGATGTGCGTTTACCGGTGCGCTATCTCAATACCAGCGCAGGCGCCTTCGCCTATTTGCCGGTGGCGGGTAAGCGTCAGCTGTTCGTCAGTGTGATTGCGGCTTCGGGCGTGAGATACGTTGCCGGACGCTATGTCTGGTGGAACAAGGGGAACGAGGGATTCCTGTCTGATGAAACGCTGGGCGAAGATGCCGAGCACATCCTCAAGGATTGCAAACAAATTGAAAATTGGTGAGAGCAGGGCAGCAGGTTTTCCCTGTTATCAGTTTCACCAGACGCTGCGCATTCCTCAGGAATGCGCCGGCAATAAAAAAGCCCCGGATGCAAATCGCGGGGCTTTTTTTACGACAAGAGAAAAATCAATTACTTGATCTTGGTCTCTTTGTATTCAACGTGCTTGCGAACCTTGGGATCGAACTTCATGATCGCCAGTTTTTCAGGTGTCGTACGCTTGTTCTTTGTCGTGGTGTAGAAGTGACCTGTACCTGCGGTCGACTCCAACTTGATTTTGTCGCGGCCGGATTTAGCCATGATAGATTTCCTTTACTCTGCTAGTTAGACTTTTTCGCCGCGAGCACGCATATCGACCAAAACGGCATCAATGCCGACTTTGTCGATCACGCGCAGGCCGGCGTTGGACAAGCGCAGGGAAACCCAACGGTTTTCCGACTCGACGAAAATGCGGCGGTTTTGCAGGTTAGGCAAAAAGCGGCGCTTGGTCTTGTTGTTCGCATGGGAGACGTTGTTGCCGACCATCGGCCCCTTCCCGGTGACTTGGCATACACGTGCCATGGAGTGCTCCTTAAAAATTCCAGAAATTGGAAAAAAAGAGAGTATAGCCAAAAAACATTGATTATTCAATGACTTGCGAAAAACAATTGTGTCGTTGTTTTGAATTAAATTTAACAATTGTCGGTCCGTCCTGAAACGCTGGTTCTCAGAGCTGCCCATGCTCCGCAAACGAATGCGTACGCCGCCCGGCCACCACGATGTGATCCAGCACACGCACGTCGACCAGGCCCAGCGCCTGTTGCAGCGTCTGCGTCAGGAGCAGGTCAGCGCTGCTAGGCTGGGGCTCGCCGGACGGGTGATTATGGGCCAGGATCACGCCCGCAGCGTTGCGCGCCAGCGCTGCCTTGACGATTTCACGCGGATAAACGCTGGCTTGGGTCAGCGTGCCGCGAAACATTTCCTCCGCCTCGATCAGGCGATTCTTGACGTCGAGAAACAGCACCACGAAGCTTTCATGGGCCTTGCCGTGGAACAGCAGCTGCAGATAGTTGGCTACCGCCTGCGGTGAACTGAGTGCTGTCCCGGACGTCAATTCTTCAGCCAATGCACGCCGGGCCAGCTCCAGCACAGCCTGCAACTGGGCGTATTTGGCAGGTCCCAGGCCGTTGATGCCGCAAAAATCGGCCAGCCGGGCGGCAAACAGTCCCTGCAGCGAGCCGAAATGTCCGACCATGTCGCGCCCGAGGTCAACCGCGCTTTTGCCGGTCACGCCTACACGCAGGAACACCGCCAGCAATTCGGCGTCAGACAGGGATTGCGGGCCTTGCCGGATCAGGCGCTCGCGCGGGCGCTGGTCTTCCGGCCAATCGGTGATTGCCATGGGGGCCTTTTAAAACACTCGAAAGTCGAGGGGTTTTTTACGGAGCTTCGCAACGTGGCTTACAATAGCGGGCTGTCGCATCAACTGATGTTGTATCGATCCGGCACGCCACTTTGTCACGTTTATTGAAGATTGTTCATGTCCAACGCATCTGTCCCGGTCGTCACCGAAACCGCTTATCTCACCCTGCATTACCGCCTCGCTTCGCTGACCGGTGAAAACATCGTCAGCACCTTCGAGGAAAAGCCGGCCACACTGCAATTCGGCCAGGGTCAACTGGCGCCGTTCCTGGAGGCTTGCCTGCTGGGATTGCCGGAGGGCGTTCATCAGACTTTCGAGCTGGCGCCGGAGCAGGCTTTTGGACCGCGCAACCCGGAATTGATTCAGCGCATCTCGCGCGCCACGCTGGAAGAAAACTCGTCGATGGACGCAGATTATCGCGTCGGCGACCTGGTCGATTTCGCGGCGCCGGGCGGCGGCCGCTTTGCAGGCGTGTTGCGCGAGATTGATGCGCAAGGCGCGCTGTTCGATTTCAATCATCCGCTGGCCGGGCAAACACTGAAATTTGAAGTAAAAATCATCGGGATTCTGTAAGGTGCTCGATATGGACAAGCAAGAATCTGAAATTTTATTGGCTCAGCCGCGCGGTTTCTGCGCCGGCGTCGATCGTGCCATCGAAATCGTCGAGCGTGCGTTGACGCAATTCGGCGCACCGATCTACGTGCGCCATGAAATTGTCCACAACGCCTACGTTGTCGCCGACCTGCGCAACAAGGGCGCGATCTTCATCGAAGAGCTGGCCGACGTGCCGGCCGGGAACACCGTCATCTTTTCCGCGCATGGTGTCTCCAAGGCGGTGCAGGCTGAAGCCCAGGAACGCGGCCTGACCGTATTCGACGCCACTTGCCCGCTGGTCACCAAGGTCCACATGGAAGTCGCCAAGATGCGCCGCGAAGGTCGCGAGATCATCATGATCGGCCACCAGGGCCATCCTGAAGTCGAGGGCACCATGGGCCAGACCGAAGCCGGCATGTATCTCGTGGAAACCGTCGACGACGTCCTCAAGCTGCAGGTCACCGATCCTGATCTGCTGGCCTATGTGTCGCAAACCACTTTGTCGGTGGACGACACCACCGACATCATCGCCGCGCTCAAGCAACGCTTCCCGAATATCGCCGAGCCGAAAAAAGGCGACATCTGCTACGCCACCACCAACCGCCAGGAAGCGGTCAAGTTCATGGCGCCGCAGGTCGACGTCGTGATCGTGGTCGGCAGCCCCAACAGTTCCAACTCCAACCGCCTGCGTGAAGTTGCGGAAAAGAAGGGCGTGCCCGCCTACATGGTCGACAACGCCGAGCTGATCAAGCAGGAATGGCTGGACGGCAAGCGTCGCGTCGGCGTCACCGCCGGCGCCTCGGCGCCTGAAGTACTGGTGCAGGCCGTCATCGATCGGATCAAGGAAGGCTCGTTGCGCAGCGTGCGCATCCTTGAGGGCATCGAGGAGCATGTCACATTCCCGATGCCCAAAGGTCTGGGCGGTGGTCGTTCGGTAACCGGCAACAGCTGAACAAGGAATTTCCCGGTTTGCTCCGGGCTTCAAAAGAGCGCACCCCGGTGCGCTTTTTTTATGTCGTGAATCACGCGGATCAACAGGCCGGGCGGGCACTTGCGCGGTTTTTCGTGTTGTAGCCTGCGCTTAGGTATAATCCCGCTCCAACCGCGAGGCCCCACAAGGCGCACTCGCTTTTTTGATCGTCCCAATACCTTTCGACAAAGAAGGAGCGTCCCTGATCATGACCATCCGCATGAGCATCCCCGTGAATTTGCCCCAGCTTGTCCTTGCACGCTCCATCTTGACGCGTTCCTCCCCCAATTCCCGTTTGACCTCGTAAGGCCACAGCGCCGATGGCGGCCGCCATGGCCGTCTCCGGCAGCTTGCAAGCGCTTGCGACATTCGGCCGATCGGGAACGCTTTTTGCTCTATCGCTCGCATGCCTGGGCCCGAGCCCGGCTTTGCCCTCGCAGGCATTTCATTGATTCGTTACACATAGTTAGGAAGCATCCATGGACATATTCATCCAGCAAATCATCAACGGCCTGGTCTTGGGGAGCATGTACGCCCTGATCGCCCTGGGCTACACGATGGTGTACGGCGTGCTGAACCTGATCAATTTTGCGCACGGCGACGTGCTCATGATCGGCGCGATGGCAGGCTTGAGCATCTTGAAGCTGGTGCAGCACGTGGCGCCGGACTTGCCGGGCATCGTCAAGCTGATCATCGCCATCATCGGCGCGATTCCCGTGTGCGTGATCGTGAGCATGATCATCGAGCGGGTGGCTTACCGTCCGCTGCGCAATGCGCCGCGCCTGGCGCCGCTCATTACCGCCATTGGCGTGTCGATCCTGCTGCAGACGCTGGCCATGATGATCTGGGGCCGCAGCCCGCTGCCGTTCCCGCAGATCATGCCGTCGGATCCGGTGCACATCGCCGGCGCGCTGATTTCGCCCACGCAGATCATGCTCTTGCTGCTGGCACTGGCCGCGATGATCGGCCTGGTCCTCATCGTTGAGAAGACCAAGATGGGCCGCGCCATGCGCGCCACGGCGGAGAACCCGCGCATTGCGGGGTTGATGGGCGTGGACTCGAATCGCGTGATCGTGGTCACCTTCATCATCGGCGCGGCGCTGGCGGCCATTGCCGGCGTCATGTGGGCGGCGAATTACTCCACCGCGCAATTCGCCATGGGCTTCGTGCCGGGCCTGAAGGCCTTCTCGGCAGCGGTGCTGGGCGGCATCGGCAACATCTACGGCGCCATGCTGGGCGGCATTCTGCTGGGCCTGATCGAGAGCCTGGGCGCCGGTTACATCGGCGACCTGACGGGCGACTTCCTGGGCAGTAACTACCAGGACATCTTCGCCTTCATCGTGCTGATCATTGTGCTCACCTTGCGTCCTTCGGGGATCATGGGTGAACGTGTAGCCGATCGTGCTTAAGCTGCGCTTAAGCTAAACAAAATATCAAAGAGAGACCGACATGGCCTTCCTCACCTTCGACAAGAAACGCAACCCGCGCCAGGCCAACATCAGCCTGGTGGCGCTGTTGATCCTCATGATCGCCTTCCCCTTCAT
>NZ_JBIWNT010000003.1:0-51314 GCF_044767365.1 Herbaspirillum sp. NPDC101396
ACCGGGCTGTACCAGCCCGACACCGGTAGCTTCGAGCTGGCCGGCAAGCCGTACAGCCCGAGCGCCCCGCATGAAGTGGCCAAGGCCGGCATTGCCCGCACCTTCCAGAACATTCGCCTGTTTGGCGACATGACCGTGCTGGAGAATGTCATGGTCGGCTGCCACGTCAGAACGAAGCAGAACGTCTTCGGCGCGGTGTTCCGGCACAAGGCGGCGCGCGACGAAGAAGCGGCGATCAAGGACAAGTCGCAAAAGCTGCTCGACTTCGTCGGCATCGGCAAATTCGCCTCCAGAACCGCGCGCCACCTGTCCTACGGCGACCAGAGAAGGTTGGAAATTGCCCGCGCCCTGGCGACGGAGCCGCAACTGCTGGCATTGGACGAACCGGCCGCCGGCATGAACGCCACCGAGAAGATCGGCCTGCGCGAGTTGCTGGTGAAGATCCAGGCCGAGGGCAAGACGATCCTGCTGATCGAACATGACGTCAAGCTGATGATGGGCCTGTGCAACCGATTGACCGTGCTGGACTACGGCAAGCCGATTGCCGAAGGCGTGCCGGCGGATGTGCAGAAGAACCCCGCCGTGATTGAAGCCTACTTAGGCGCTTCCCATTAAGCCCGCAGGACACACGACAATGACAACGAACATCTTAAAAATCGAAGACCTGAGCGTGGCCTACGGCGGCATCAAGGCCGTCAAGGGCGCGAGCCTGGAAGTCAATGAAGGCGAACTGGTGACCCTGATCGGGGCCAACGGCGCCGGCAAGACCACCACCTTGAAAGCCGTCACCGGCACGCTGCCGGACTCGAAAGTGCAGGGCCACATCAGCTACCTGGGCCAGCCGCTGAAGGGCCAAAGCTCGTTCAGCCTGGTGCAACAAAAGTTGGCGATGGTGCCGGAAGGGCGCGGCGTCTTTACGCGCATGAGCATCCACGAGAACCTCTTGATGGGCGCCTACACCAGCGACGACAAGCAGCAGATCGCGCAGGACATCGAGCACTGGTTCACGGTCTTCCCGCGCCTGAAGGAGCGCGCCAGCCAGATGGCCGGCACGCTGTCGGGCGGCGAGCAGCAGATGCTGGCCATGGCGCGCGCACTGATGAGCCATCCGAAACTCTTGTTGCTGGATGAGCCGTCAATGGGCCTGTCGCCGATCATGGTGGAGAAGATCTTCGAGGTGATTCGCAACGTGTCGGCGCAGGGCATCACGATCTTGCTGGTGGAACAGAACGCCAAGCTGGCGCTGGAGGCGGCGCACCGGGGTTATGTGATGGAGTCGGGGCTGATCACCATGAGCGGCAACGCCAAGGAAATGCTGAATGATCCGCGCGTCAAGGCGGCTTATCTGGGTGAAGCGTAGGACAAAAAAACCGTGTGCGTGGTGTAGCATGGGTTGGTGGTTTTACGTTTTCCTCTTCTTTCCATTTTCATAAAAAGGCACAGACATGAGCGATACCCCAATCACCATCCTCGGCATTTCCGGCAGCCTGCGCGCGGGTTCGTACAACACCGCCGCGCTACATGCCGCAGCAGAGTTGCTGCCGCCCGGCGTGCGCCTGATTCAGGCCGATATTTCCGACATCCCGTTGTACAACGACGACGTGCGCGCCAAGGGATGGCCGCCTTCGGTGGAGCGTTTCCGCAAGCAGATTGCCGAGGCCGATGCGATTCTGTTCTCCACGCCGGAATACAATTATTCCATCCCCGGGTTGCTGAAAAATGCCATTGACTGGGCTTCGCGTCCGCCGGAACAACCGTTCGCCGGCAAGGCGGCTGCGATCATGGGCGCCAGTCCAGGCGCCGTTGGCACCGCACGTGCGCAATACCACCTGCGTCAGATCGGCGTGTTCCTGGACCTTAAATTCCTGAACAAGCCGGAAGTCATGATCGGCGGCGCCGGCGATCGTTTCGCTGACGGCAAGCTCACGCATGAGCCGACGCGTGAATTCATCAAGACTCTGTTGACAGCGCTGCACGACCTTGCGCTGCAACTGAAGCAGCACAAGAAATAAGCGTTCAATAAGCGTTCAATTCACCCACGAAAAAGCGGCCCGCAGGCCGCTTTTTTTATGGCGTCGTGAAGGAGACGCTTATGCCGCCTTCTTGGCGCGTACCTGATCGCGCAATGCCTTCACGCGATCATGGTTGGCCAGCACGCCCTGATACTGGCGTTCCACAATCAGACGAACGTCGCTCGGCAGGTCTTCGGACAATGCCTTGCGATACGCGTTGACGGCAGCGTCTTCACCGCGCTCGCACTCGTTCAGGATGGCTTCATCATCCTTGCCCATGATGGCGCTCTTGATGTTGACCCATTGACGATGCAGGGTGCCGCTCACGCTGCTGTGTGTGGCCGGATCGCCACCCAGCGCGCGCACCAGGTTCTGCAATTCCAGCACAGTCTGGCCGCAGGACTGCGAGCGTTCCAGGAACTGGGTCTTGTAATAGGCCTGGCGCTCCGAAGCATCTTCGGCGCAGGTGCGGAAACCTTCTTCGCCATCCTTGGAGATCTGGATAAGGTCGTTCAGGGTGTCAATCAATCGGTCGTTTTTCATGATGTGCCTTTCAGTCGAAGAGTGGAAAAGAAATATTGTTTTTCTGTGGATTCTGCCGGTGCGTCAATGCATGAACATGTATGAAATTCAGTGCACGAAAAAGTAAATCAGCACCAGTACGAATGCGGGGACGCCAAGTATCCAGGCGAGAAAATATTTACCCATGGCTTGCTCCTTTTTCAAGAGTGAGGTCAGGCGACCCGAAGGATGTGCACGCCGGTATTCACTTCACACTTCAGCAAAACCGGATGGTGCAAATCTGTCATCTATCAGCCAACGGCGCAGCGCCGCTATCCAATGTCTGCATCGTAGTTGGCACCACGGGCAGCCGCCATCAGACGCAGGCCCAATCTGTTGTAGGAGAGGAAGGGGAAAAGCCGGTAATTATTCCTCCTCAATCGTCGCAATCCCTTTGCTGGCGTGGCTTCTCATCTTGTCCTACAAGACAATGGGCGGGCGTCCTATACCTCTTGCCAAGGGGCATTGCTACGATCTGCTCCATTGCTTCACCCATCCAACCGCGAGGAGCGCGTCATGAACAAGGATCAATTGCTTGGCAACATGAAAATCGCCGTAGGTCGCCTGGAAGAAAACCTGGCGGGCCTGATGCACGATCAGGCGCATCTTCGTCACGCCGCGCAGCTGCAGCAAGCCGGCAAGGTGCAACGCACGATGGGTGAAGCGCGTCAGCTGATCAAGCGTTCGCTCAAGCAGCATTTGTCCGCCTGAGCTTCGCTGCAGGATTAATGAAACAGGGAGCCCCTATGCTGAACAAACGAAATCTTCTCTTCACGCTGGGTCTGACCGGCGCCGCCGTCATTGCAGTCCTGAATGTTTGCGCCAAGCGTATCTCGACCCGCGATGCACGCCTGCAACGCAAGGCCCTCCATCGCTGGGAAGGTGAGGGCGGCAATGTCCTGACTCCGGCCATGCCCGTCAAGGACGAACTGTCGCAGGACGCAACGCCTTGATGACAGCCGATTGCGGGCTTGTCCTACAAGGTAATGAGCCGCCGTCCTATCGCTGATCAGCGTCACTGCCAGTATCGTTCAGTTACCGACTTAGCGGCACAGGCAGCAAGCAGGAAACAAAGAAATGCAGCAGTAACCGAATGCAGTCGAGGGAATAGCAAGGAAGAGACAAGCGGTTCGTTTCAACACAAGAATCATCGAAACGGGTGCAACCATGGAAAAAGAAAAACTGGTGATTTGCTGGTTACTGGGCATGCCTCTGCTGATGCTGCTCATCCTTCAGTACTTCATGTATTGAGCGTCGGCATCAAGAAGATGTGCAAGATGTCGCCCGCTACTGAAGCTGCCAACCAACACGAAAGAGAGGCAAGAAATGCGCGAAGAAAAATTGCGAACCGTCCGTAGCGATGTCCAGGTCCTGTTGCAGGAAGCACAGGAGCTGTTCACCGAAGCCGCAGCGACCACCGGCAAGAAAGCCGAAGACCTGCGCGCCAAAGGCGAGGAAATCCTGGATCGCGCCTTCATCAAGGCGCAAGGCATCCAATCCTACGTGGTCCAGACCGGCAAGGAGATCGCCTCCACCACCGACGACTACGTGCAATCGAATCCGTGGCGCGCCATTGCGATTTCCGCCGGCGTCGGCCTGTTGTTTGGTCTGTGCGTGTCGCGCACCGGCGAGCACTGAGCGGCAAGCCTGCTCACAGTACATTCGTAGCCATTCAGCCAATCGGATAAAGGAACATCACCATGTCTAGCAAACCATCGACGGTCAGCCATATTTCAGGCAAGCCGTTCCAAATCGACCGCGAGAAGGTGCGCGAAGCCGCTCAGAAGATCGGCGACGGCGCCGTCACCGAAGGTTACAAGGGCAATCGCGAAGAGGTTGTGGCGATGCTCAACGACGCGCTGGCAACCGAGCTGGTTTGCGTGTTGCGCTACAAGCGTCACTATTTCACTGCGACCGGCCTGGAAAACGAGCCGATCAAGGCTGAATTCCTGGAGCATGCCGCCGAGGAAGAAGACCACGCCAACCAGATCGCCGAGCGCATCGTGCAATTGAACGGCAAGCCGGACTTCAATCCGAGCCAGCTTTCCGAGCGCAGTCATGCCGACTACGACGATTCCAGCGACATCAAGTCGATGATTCGCGCCAACCTGATCGCTGAGCGCATCGCGATCGAGACGTATCGCCAGATGATCGAACGCATCGGCGACGACGATCCAACTACCAAGCATTTGCTCATCTCCATCATGGCGAAGGAAGAAGAACACGCCGACGACATGAGCGATCTGCTCGATTGACTGCGCTTGTCCGGCCTTTGAGCCGGGCGCGCACTGTTCTCACGGCATTCGTGCCATCACCGCAAAGGAGAAAAACATGAATTGGGACATCATCGAAGGCAACTGGAAACAGTTCAAGGGCAAGGCCAAAGAACAATGGGGCAAGCTCACCGACGACCAGCTCGACACCATCAACGGCAAGCGCGAACAGCTGGCCGGCCGCATCCAGGAAGTCTACGGCATCAACAAGGACGAAACCGAAAAGCAGATCAAGGAATTCGAAGATCGCAACAAGGATTTGCGTCACTGATCCTTACCGGAATCTCAAGTCACTTGCTTGCCGCACGCCGGCGCAAAAAAAATCAATTTGTTAAAAAACCAGAGGAGCTTACTCATGAAAAAAATCATCGCCGCTTGTATCCTGACTTCCGCCGCATTGGGCGCCCATGGCCTGGCCAGCGCAGCAGATGCCGTCAAATCGCAATACAAGGCTGACGTGGCTTCCGCCGATGCGGACTACAAGACCGCCAAGGCCAAGTGCAAGCCGCTCAAGGGCAATGAGCAGGACGTCTGCCAAAAGGAAGCCAAGGCTGCTCATGAAACAGCAGTAGCCGACGCCAAGGCCAAGCGCAAGACCACTGATGCCCGCAAGGATGCAAAGAAAACCAGCAACGACGCTGAATATGATGCCGCCAAGGAAAAGTGCGACGCCATGAGCGGCGCCACCAAGGACAAGTGCCAAGCCGACGCAAAGGTGAAGTACGCCAAGTAATCCGGGTCATATCTCCAGGATATGCCCAGATGCAATTGAGTAAACCAGTACAGTAGTAAGGTCATGGAGAGGTAGCGATGCTTCTCCATAAAAAATCGCAGGCAACACGAATTGAAATTACCAACAGGAGATTCATCATGACTTTATCTTTGACTAAACGTATTACAGGCTTTTTCCTCGCACTGATGATGGTGTCGCTGGTCGGTTGCGCTTCCGGCCCGAACAAGGAAGGCACCGGCGAGTACGTCGATGACGCCGTCATCACCACCAAGGTGAAGGCCGCCATCGTCAACGAGCCGAACCTGAAGTCGACCGAAATCAACGTCGAAACCTACAAGGGCGTGGTCCAACTGAGCGGTTTTGTCAGTTCGGCAACGGCAGCTAGCCGTGCAACTGAACTGGCTCGCGGCGTCAAGGGTGTGACTTCGGTCAAGAACGATCTGCGCCTGAAGTAAGTCGCAGTTCGGTCAGGGTGGCTGCCGCGAAAGCGGTCGCCACCCTGAGATGCATCCAAATGGTACGAAATTTGCAATCGTTGAGGTATAGTTAGCCGCGGAAGACGTCCGGATCCCCGGATAACTCTGAACAAATGATGGGCAGGCTGCACCTAGGCAGTTTGACCGCATTTGCCTGATCAATGAGAGATATGCAGCATTGCTTCGATGCTGGTAAAAACTATGACAAAAATATTGGTAGTCGATGATCACGCAGTTGTGCGCGCCGGTGTTCAGCACTTTATTGCGGATATACCGAACATGGAAGTGGGTGGCGAAGCCAGCACCGCGGAAGAAGCAATCCGCCTGGTGCGCACCCAGGAGTGGGACATTGTCCTGCTCGATATTGCGATGCCCGACAAGAGCGGCGTCGAAGTGCTGAAACAGATCAAGCGTGAAAAGCCCAACCTGCCGGTCCTGATGCTGAGCATGCATCCCGAAAGCCGCTATGCGGTGCAGGTATTGCGCAGTGGCGCCAGCGGCTACGTGCAGAAGGAAGCGCTCGCGACCGACTTGGTCAGCGCCATCAACACGATCTTGCGCGGTCACAAGTACATCAGCTACGGCGTGGCCGAATTGTTGACCACCGATCCGGTGGACTCGGAAAAACCGCTGCACGAGACCTTGTCTCAGCGCGAATACGAGATTTTTTACAAGCTGGGCCAGGGCCAGGGTGTGACGCAAATCGCCGATGAGCTGTGCCTGAGCGTGAAGACCGTGAGCACGTATCGCTCCCGCGTTCTGCAAAAGATGAACATGGCAAACAACGCCGACATCATTTACTACGCAATCAAGAACAACCTGATCGACTGACGGCTGGATCGCCGATCGCGACGGACATGACGAAGGCGGGAGACGAGCGGCAATGCGCCGCATTGATTGTTGATTGTTAGTCGTTTTGGATAGTTATCATGGAAGATGTGCTGCAAGAACTAGCGACAAGGAAGGGTCATTCAGCGGATGCGCCGCTCAAAATCTTCCTGGTTGAAGATTCGGCGGATGTGCGGGATCTCATCATTGAAAGTCTCGCCGAGATTCCAGGCGTGGTGCTGGCCGGCTACTCCGAGACCGAGCAGGATGCCATGGCCCGCTTGGAAAACGAGAACTATGACGTGCTCATTCTCGACATCCAGCTCAAGCAGGGCAACGGCATGCACTTGCTGCAATCGCTGGCGCGCACCGGAAAACGTCGCCATGACGAACTCAAGATCATCTTCAGCAACCACGTCAGTTCAACCTACCGCCGCGTCGGCGTGCAGTACGGGGTGCAATTCTTCTTTGACAAGTCGTCGGAATTCACCAAGCTGCGCAGCCTGATCGAACGCATCAGCGGGCGCGGGGCTGCGGGGAAAAGCAATTCGTCGCACGGTTTCGCACCAGCCTAGGTTTCCGTCGCCGGGACGTCGTCCCAACGCTCGCATCACCATGCCGCGGTGTTGCAACCCAATATAATGTCTATGCATGCCGCCGCGCCTCGCTGCGCGGCCAACGAAAAAATCAGGGGCTTCAGCACATGCACATGACGCCAGTCAGAAACGATATCGGCGAAAGCTCTTCGCTCGAACATTACGTCGCCACCCAGGCCAACTTCGCCAGTATCATCAGCGCTGCCATGAGCTTGGCGATGATCATTGCGCTATTCGGCGTAGTGGTGCTCATCAGTTGCTACGCCGACGATGGTTATCGCCGGATCCTGGCCGACCTCATCGCGGTGCAGGGCAGTTCGGCAGCAGGTTTCATTCTTTCAGGCGCTGCTCTCTACCTGCAATGTCTCAACGTCGGCAAGACCAGTCGCAAGCTCGCCGTATCAGCCCGCGTGGTTGCGGTGCTGCTGTTACTGCTCAGCGGCGGCTTCCTGCTGCAGAATCTGTTGGGCGTGAAGTTATTACATGCAGCGTTGCCGGTCCTGACTTTGGCGGGGAGCGCATTTGGCGCGGAGATTCATCCACTCGCCGCAGGTTGTTTCCTGCTGACCGCACTGATCCTGCTGCTGCAGGACCTGCGCATCCGTGGCGGTCACTATCCGGCTGAATACCTGGCTTTCATTCTGATCGGCCTGAGCGCGATCCCGCTGGTCGGCTACCTGTATGGCATCAGCAAACTGACTTTCCTGCGTTATTCGACCGGCATTCCCTTACTGACCGCGCTGGGCTTCCTGCTGCTCGGTGCTGCGCTGCTGATGGCGCGGCCTTCGCATCGCCTGATGTCCATCATCATCGGCCATGCGCCGGGCGGCAACATGTTGCGCCGTCTGTTGCCGTCGATGCTGTTCCTGATCCTGTTGCTTAATCTGCTGGTGGCCAAGGGGGCCGAGCGCGGGATGTATTCCGATCAGCTGATGTTGCCGTTCCTGACCCTGATCGACGGCGCACTGGTGGTGTTCGTGTTCTGGCGCTTCGCCGGCAAGCTTGATCGCGAATATGGCGCGCGCATGCAGAGTGCGGCCAAGTTGGCCGAAGCCAATTCCTTGCTGACCGCGGTGAGCGACAGTACCCGCGAACCGATCTTCGTCAAGAATCGCCAGGGGTTGCTGGTGTTCGCCAACCCTGCGTTGTTACAGCAGGTCGGGAAGAGCTGGGAAGAGGCGATGTATCGCTCCAGCCGCGAGCTGTTCTCAGAGCGGGAAGAAGCCGATCGCATCGATGAAGACGACAAGCGCGTCATGGCGCATGGCTTGCCGGAGACGATCGAGCAAACCTTGCATCTGCAGCATGGCATCTTCACCTACCAATCCACGCGGGTGCCGTGGTTCGACAAGGCGGGCAACGTTCTTGGCGTGATCGGCATCAGTACCGATATTTCCGAACGCAAGCGTGCCGAAGACTCTCTGCGCGAGCGCGAAGCGCAGCTGGAGAAAGCCGTGGTCGAGCGTACCGCCTTGCTGCGCGAGCTGACCAACCACCTGGAAACCGTCCGCGAAGAAGAGAAGCGCGCCATCGCACGCGAGCTGCATGACAACATGGGCGCCTCGCTGACGGCGCTGAGCATGCATCTGGAGAGTGTCTACAAGATTTTGCCGGAAGACGAGAAGTGGCAGGAACGCAAACCGCGCATGCAGGGACTGATGAGTTCGCTGGTGAGCACGACGCGGCGCATCCAGACCGAGTTGCGTCCGAACATGCTGGATCTGTTCGGACTCAAGGCGGCCATCACCGAGCAGCTCGACGAACTTGCCGAGCGCACCGGCATGACCTGCAAGGCCAGCCTGCCGGATGAAGACGTGACCATTGGACACGAGATGGAAATCGCCATCTATCGCATGCTGCAGGAGATGCTCAACAACGTCACCAAACACGCCAAGGCCAGCCAGGTTGACGTGATCCTGGATGTCGATGAAGAGCAGGTCTCGCTGACGGTGCGCGACAACGGTGTCGGCATTCCGCAAGAGCGCCAGGACAACAACAAGACTTATGGTTTGCGCGGCTTGCGCGAACGCGCCACTTTCTTCGGCGGTAATGCCGTGATCCGCTCCACGCCCGGCAGCGGATCGATCATCTCGATACGCCTGCCGCTCGCGCCTGTCGCGGACGTCTGACTCCCGGCCTGCACGCGCGCTGCAGGCCTATTCCCCTTTATGAGCCTGACTTTGCGTATTGTCCTACGCTGCAAAGCGGGGCTGTCTTATGGCTTGAAAAAGCGCTGCTGATTAAGATGAATCATCGCGTTTCCACTCAAGGAGATGTGTGCAGTTGACTGTTTCAGATGACAGTAACTGGTCCCTTCACTTTCAGGAGCCATCATGAATAAAGATCAAGTTCAAGGCAAGGCAAAAGAAGTAGCAGGCAAGGTCCAGCAAAAAGCCGGCGAAATGGTTGATAGCAAGGAACAGCAAGTCAAGGGCGCTGCAAAGCAAATTGACGGCACTGTTCAAAAGAGCTATGGCGACGCCAAGGAAGCGCTGAAGGACCGTTAAGCCGCTTAATGAAATGGGAGCTTCCAGCTCCCATTTTCATGTCTTGGCCAAGGCGATCTGTAGGAATCGTCTTACGGCAGAATCGGAGAAGCACGGCTGTTGAGCGCAATCCTATTTTGTCATGATGACCCGGTATCGCTGGTGCATTCACTTAAACATTCCCGCGTCGTGAAGCGTACGACTTGTCGAGGGAGGGATTATGAAAAAAATAACTACAGTGGCTTTGCTCGTATTGTCCGGTGCAATGGTGTGTTCCCCAGCCTTCGCCGTCAATGGAACAACGAGCGGCGCCGATGCCTCGCAGGCACTGGCGCATTCGAAGGCAAACACTGCCAGGTCCAAAGCCGTATCCGGTGCGGACAAGAAAAAATTCCTCTATCTCGACATGGTTCAGCGCAAGCATCCCCAATCGATCCGCAATGCGGTCATCGTGTATGAGTATCCCGGTTTGAAAAAACAGGCCTGCGATGCCAAGGACGCGAAAAGTGTAAGCGAATGTTTGCGTAGTCCATCGACATGAAACTCGCACGTTGAACGTGGTCTAAAAATTACCGGCTCATCATTTGAGTCCACGAGAATCGACTGCTGCATCCCGCAGCAACAACCATTTTTTGAAGAGGTGTCATCATGAAAATAACACATAAAATCGCAGTGACTTCGATCACTGTCTGTGCCCTGACAATCCTGAGCGGTTGCAGCGGCATGTCGGCCCGGGATCGCGATACGGCTGTCGGCGCCGGCGTCGGAGCAGTCGGCGGTGCAGTGCTGACCGGCGGTAGCGCCATCGGTACTGTCGGCGGCGCAGCAGTGGGCGGCGTGATCGGCAATCAGGTCGGCAAGTAAGCGCGGACAAACTGCGTTGCAGTGAAAAAGGGGACCTGTGGGTCCCCTTTTTGCATCCGTGAGCAGTATGGGCTCATCTTGACTGTGTCATGCTCATTCTGCTGCGCTGCGCGCTTTCAGGATGCGTTTGGCGCGCGCCAGGTCGCTGTTCATGTGGGCGCGTGCATCCTTGCGGCAAGCCTTGGCTTCGGCGCCCTTGAGCGGCTTGCACTCCTGCAGTGCCTGCGCACCGGCGGCGCGGGCTTCTTTCACCAGCGTCTTGTAATGCAGCTGGGCGGTGTCGTCGCCTTGGTACCAGCGTGCGGGATCTTCCTGGGAAACGTCTTCTTCGGCGGCAAACGACGGCGCGTGCGCGGCAAGGCCGGCAGCCAGCAGGAACGGCAGCAGAAGCAGATGTGGTCGGCGATTTTTTCTCATCGTTGCAGACTCCTCCGGTAAAAATGATGAACGGCGCTGCACCATCAAGATGCAACGCCGTCCATCATATCCTGTTTGCCCTGCGTGGCAGGGAAAACCCCCGGTCTATAGTCGTCCGAGCAACACCAGGATCAGCAGGATGATGACGATCGTGCCGGCAATCCCGCTGGGGCCATAACCCCATGAACGGCTATGCGGCCAGGTCGGCAGGGCGCCGATCAGGATCAGAATAAGAACGATCAGAAGTATGGTGCCGAGTGTCATGTTGTTCTCCTTGTTGTTACTGCAGGGTTGCAGCGTTCATCGTCGCGATGCGGAATTCCGCATGGCGTCCATGTTAGAAACGGACCTTCACGTAAGCCGAAGGCCCTTTAAGACGAATATCCAGATTGGCGTCGTTGATGGCGCCGCCGCCGTCGCGGTTGATCTTGATGCGGGTAATGCCGTAGTCGGCGCCGATACCGAGGTTGGCCAGCGGATACCACTCGGCGCCGAGTGCTGCGCCATAAATGTGGCCGGTGACCTTGCCCCAGTTCTTCTTGACGCCGGAGGCTTCTGCATAAATGCGGAAGTCTTTGCTGAAGGCATGTTTCCAACCGAGTTCCAGCAGTGGCGCCCAGGTCTTTTCGGAGTAGCTGTCGCTGAAGGTGCCGGCGGCGCCGTTCAGTGTGGCGGACGCGTTGACGTCGATCTTGGCGCGATAGTAGCCGGCACCGAGTCCGATGCCGAAGACGTCGTTGCCTTGTCCGATCCACCACTTGTAAGCCAGCGACGCCATGTCAACCTGGATGTTGGCGTCGCCGCTGCCGTTGAGCGTGGAGCCGGTGCCGAGAGGAATGGTGCGGTTGATGGCGCCGCCGTAATTCTTCTTGTACGTGAAATAATCGAACGACAGCCCTTGGCTGTCGAACAGCAGCAATTCAGCGCGCACGCGCGGCAAAGCGGTGCGATCGCGGTCAATGTCGCCGGACTGATACGAGCCGTATTGGGAGTTGGCGTTGACCCGGAAAGTCGGGTCAACATAGTAGGCGCCTGCCGACAGGCTGAAGCGGTCCAGCGCCGGCGACGGGTCGGCCAAGGCGCTGGCCGACGTCAGCGCAAGCGCGCTGCCGGCGGCAAAGTAGGTGGCAAGTTGCACGGACTTGCCGACAGCCGGCAGGCAACGAATGCGACGTGACATGGGTAATCTCCTCCTGGCGGAAAGCCGAATCAAAAATAGTGTCCACTGTGCGAAGGCAGTTGACGCAATGGATGTTAACAACCGCCTTGCTTACGGTAGATAGGCGTCTGCCTCAATTTCCTGTAGGAAAAGGCGAGTTGCGCAGTAGGGAATACGGCATGGCGATGCGACCGCGTCGCTTTTTTCTGGTTTGATTTTTGCTTGCATGACGCTGACGGCGCTGCAGCGATGATCCATCCCGAATGCATCACAAGATGATGGAAAGTGTGCGGCATTTCCAAATGGGTTACTATTCGCCCGCTGCATCCGGGGATATTCGGGCGGGCATGCAGCGTGGAGGTGTGGCAACATGAAGCCGGTGCAATCCGGTATGGGATGTGCCACCGCCACCCAGACCCGTAACGCGTTCAGAATCGATTTACGATGTCCAGGCGAACATTGGAACCTCACATGCGCAATCTACGCATTGTCGTCGTCAACACCATCATCGACCATGCCGATGATGAGACCGACACCGACCTGCAGGAGCAGGCCGAGCGTGGCAAAGCCTTGCGCATCGGCTTGCTGGAGGCCGGCTACAACATCATCGCCTCGCTGCCGGCCGACCTGTACCTGCCCGAGCGCATCGCCCAGCTTCAGCCCGACATGATCATCATCGACGCCGAGTCCGATGCGCGCGACGTGCTCGAGCACATCGTCATCGCCACGCGCGACGAGCGCCGCCCCATCGTCATGTTCACCGAAGACGACAACACCAGCACCATGGAAGCCGCCATGGAAGCCGGCGTTACTGCCTACATCGTGGCCGGATTGCAAGCTGAACGCATCAAGCCGGTGCTCGACGTGGCGCTGGCGCGCTTCCGCCAGGAGCAGAAGCTGCTGACCGAATTGTCCGACACCAAGCACAAGCTGGCCGAACGCAAAGTGATCGAGCGCGCAAAGGGCCTGCTGATGTCCCGCCACAAGCTGTCGGAGGACGAAGCCTATCAAAAGCTGCGCAGCATGGCCATGAACAAGAACCTCAAGCTCTCGGAAATCGCCCAGCGCCTGCTGGACGTCGAAGACTTGCTCGGCTGACACTTTTCCCGCATGCGGCGGCGTGCATGCACCGCCAAATTGGTGCGCAGCACAAAGGCGGTGCGCCTCCACGCTTGCAAACTCCCCTCGCTTTCCTTTCAAACCTGTTACGCCGGATTGTCGCTTTGCCCATGAGCGGCGCGGCTTTTAAGTGTTTTATAAGCTGCTTGGCACGCTCTTTGCTGAATCGTCTGCATTAGCGCAAGGTTTGCGCAATGAACGATCCGGCCAATGGCGGTCGGATCCATCCAAGACAAAGGCGTCTTTCGACATGACTCAGTGCATGCCGAAGGGACGCCTTTTTTTTTGCCGCCGAACAAATGGGGAATGCGATGGAATTCAAAGAGCAAGCGAGCAAGGCCGTGGAAGCTGTGAACGAAGTGGATTTCAAGCGTCGTCAATTGATTCAGACTGCAGGACTTGCAACGGGAGCGAGCATGTTGGGACTAGCCACGGGAGGAGCCTGGGCGGCCGGCTCCGATAAACCGGAGAAGGAAGAAGTGAAGATCGGTTTCATTCCGCTGACCGATTGCGCTTCCGTCGTGATGGCCTCGGTGCTCGGTCTCGACAAGAAATACGGCATCAAGATCGTGCTCAGCAAGGAAGCCTCCTGGGCCGGCGTGCGCGACAAGCTGACCAACGGCGAGCTGGACGCGGCGCACGTGCTCTACGGCCTCATCTATGGCGTGCAGATGGGCATCGGCGGGCAAAAGAAAGACATGGCCGTGCTCATGAACCTGAACAACAATGGCCAGGCCATCACGCTGTCGAAGAAGATCGCCGACAAAGGGGGCGTCGACGGTCCGTCGCTGGCCAAGCTGATGCAAACCGACAAGCGCGAATACACCTTTGCGCAGACTTTCCCGACCGGCACCCACGCGATGTGGCTGTACTACTGGCTGGCCGCCAACGGCATCAATCCGATGAAGGACGCCAAGGTCATTACCGTACCGCCGCCGCAGATGGTGGCCAACATGCGAGTCGGCAACATGGATGGTTTCTGCGTTGGCGAGCCCTGGGGCCACCGCGCGATCGTCGACGGCGTCGGCATCACCGCCACCACCACGCAGGACATCTGGAAAGACCATCCGGAAAAAGTCCTCGGCACCACGCTCGACTTCGCCAAGAAATATCCGAACACCTGTCGCGCCATGATGGCGGCGATCCTCGAGGCCGGAAAATGGATCGACGCCTCGCTGGCCAACAAGAACAAGATGGCCGAAGTGATCGCCGACAAGTCCTACGTCAACACCAGCAAGGACGTCATCGATCAACGCATCATGGGGCGCTACCAGAACGGTCTCGGCAAGACCTGGGACGACCCGAACTACATGAAGTTCTACAACGACGGCGCGGTCAACTTCCCGTACCTGTCGGACGGCATGTGGTTCATGACGCAGCATCGCCGCTGGGGCCTGCTCAAGGACGATCCGGATTACCTGGCCGTGGCCAAGTCGGTCAACCAGATTGATTTGTACAAGGACGCCGCGACCATGACCAAGACCAGCATTCCGAAGGACGTGATGCGTACATCGAAGCTGATGGACGGCACCGTATGGGACGGCAAGAATCCGAAAGCCTACGCCGCTTCGTTCAAGGTCAAGGCCTGAGCGTTTGCGTCGTCAGGCCGATGCAGGCCGACGGATCGCAAGACATCTTGCAGCAGCATCAAGTGATCAAGTGAAGGAATCGATATGAGCGCAGTCATGGAAACGATGATGAACGACAAGCCCGCACCGGCCTCGCCGACAACCACCGCTGCGGCGGCAGCTTCCGTTGCTGCTCCTGCTCCGGCGGTGAAGAAAGTGAAAGCAGCGAAGAGAAGCCTGCCGTTTGCAGGCTGGTTCATGAAGGTGTTGCCGCCGTTGACCGGCCTCGCTTTCCTGGTGCTGGTGTGGCAGATCGTCGCCGCCAAGACCGGTAATTTCCCGACGCCGCTGGTGACCTTGCAGGAGGCCATCAAGCTGTTCTCCGATCCGTTCTACCGCACCGGTCCGAACGACCAGGGCATCGGCTGGAACGTGCTGGCGTCGCTGCAGCGCGTGGCGATCGGCTTCGGCCTGGCGGCAGTGGTGGGCATTCCGCTGGGCTTCCTGATCGGTCGCGTGCGTTTTTTGTCAGGCATGTTCGGTCCCATCATCAGCTTGCTGAAACCGGTGTCGCCGCTGGCCTGGTTGCCGATCGGCCTGCTCGTGTTCAAGTCGGCCAATCCGGCGGCGATCTGGTCGATCTTCATCTGCTCGATCTGGCCGATGATCATCAACACCGCCGTCGGCGTGCAGCGTGTGCCGCAGGATTACATGAACGTGGCGCGCGTGTTGAATCTGTCGGAATGGAAGATTCTCACCAAGATCCTGTTCCCGTCGGTGCTGCCGTACATGCTGACCGGCGTGCGTCTTGCCATCGGCACCGCCTGGCTGGTGATCGTCGCGGCGGAAATGCTGACCGGCGGCGTCGGCATCGGATTCTGGGTCTGGGATGAATGGAACAACCTGAACGTGCCGCACATCATTATCGCGATCGTGGTGATCGGCGTGGTGGGCCTGATCCTCGAGCAGCTGCTGGTGGCGCTGGCCAAGGCCTTCACGTATGAAGAAGTCAGCAGTTGAGCAGGTCCGGTTTCAATGCAACGCAATGCAATGACTAACGCTTAACAAAGCAACAGGGGATTCTGATGGACATGCACAACAAGTTTATCGACATCAATGGTGTCGAGATGGTGTTCCACACCAAGAAGGGCAGCTTCCATGCGCTGCGCGACATCAACCTGACCGTGCAGAAGGGCGAGTTCATTACGTTGATCGGCCACTCCGGCTGCGGCAAGTCGACGCTGCTGAACCTGATCGCCGGCCTGCTCAAGCCGAGCGACGGCCTCCTTCTGTGCGCCAACCGCGAAATCGCCGGACCGTCGCCGGAGCGCTCGGTGGTGTTCCAGAACCACTCGCTGCTGCCGTGGCTGACCTGCTACGAGAATATTTTTCTGGGCGTCGAGCGCGTCTTCGGCGCCACCGAAAATCGTACCCAGCTGCGCGACCGCACACGCGCCGCGCTGGCGCTGGTGGGATTGACGGCGGCCGAGACCAAGCGTCCCAATGAAATCTCCGGCGGCATGAAGCAGCGTGTCGGCATCGCCCGCGCGCTGGCGATGGAACCCAAGGTCCTGCTGATGGACGAGCCGTTCGGCGCACTCGATGCACTGACCCGCGCGCACCTGCAGGATGAGCTGCTGAAGATCGTCGCCAAGACCGAGTCGACCGTCGTCATGGTCACGCATGACGTCGACGAAGCGGTCCTGCTGTCGGATCGCATCGTCATGATGACCAACGGTCCCGCCGCCACCATCGGCGAAATCCTCGAGGTAAAGCTGGCGCGTCCGCGCGAACGCGTGGCGCTGGCGCAGGACGCGCAGTATTCCGAATACCGCACGGCGGTGCTGGAATTCCTGTATCGCAAGCAGGCGCATCCGGCCAAAGAAGCTGCATAAGAATATCTCCAGGGCTCACATGAAAGGAATGCCATGATGGCGTCCGCACAAATCAGGCTGGTGCAAAACGACGAGACCGACAGCGGCAACGGCAGCAACGGCAGCGATATCAAGCCGTTGTCAGGTGAAGTGTTCGGCGCATTGATCAACTTGTCCGGGCGCCGGCGTTTCACCTCGCAGCGATTGGTGCTGTATGCGGTGCTGGCGTCGCAAGGCCACGACGGTGCGGCGAAGACGGCGCGCGAGGCGCTGGCCTTGTTCCGCGGCGCACACACGGCGCTGGTCAAGGGTTCCGACACCGTGCCGGGGATTTTTTGCGAAGAAGTGCGCGAAGCCTATTTCGGCAAGCTGGCCGGCGACGCGCAGATCGTCTACTTCATCAACCTGGCCGAGCGTACGCTCAACGCCATCGAGGATCGACTGCGCGATGCGCCGGCGCTGCTGGAGGAACTGGTGCGCATCACCACGCCGCTGCTGAGCGTGCTGAACCAGATCACCAGCGTCTATGAAGAACAATCGAAGCGCCACGCCGTGCTGATGAAAAAGCAGCTGCGCGGCATCATGACCGACATCGAAACCATCGCCAAGCAGGCCAAGATGGTGTCCTTCAATGCGCGCATCGTGGCCGCGCGCGCGGGGCAGGCGGGCAAGGAATTTTCGGTCGTTGCGGGCGTGCTGTCGAACATCACCACCGAGATCGACGACCTCGTCCGGGCGGCGCTGAGCGGGGCGGCGGCTTGAGTTTTTTCGTGGCGGATTAAGATCATTTGCCTGATTCTGTTCTAATTGAGGCAACTCAAAACAGAACAGGCAGGGAAGGGCGATGAAAAAACTCAGCGAGCAGCGGCTCGTCTATTTCTTTGAAGCGGTCCAGTGCGGCAGCGTGCGCGCGGCGGCCGACAAGCTCGATATCGCACCGTCGGCGGTGAGCCGCCAGATCACATTGCTCGAACAGGAAATCGCCATTCCCGTCATGGAGCGGCACCGCCGCGGCGTGGTGCCGACCGAAGCGGGCCAGTTGCTGATCGATTACTACCGCGAACAAGGCGCGCACCAGGCCGATCTGTTGTCCAAACTGCAAGGCCTGCGCGGACTCAAGCGCGGACATGTCAGCATCGTCATCGGCGAAGGTTTCGTGAGCGATTTCATGAGCCGGCCGATGGCCTATTTCTGCGAACGCCATCCACAGATTTCAGTGTCGCTTGATCTTGCCGGCACCAACGATGTGTTGCGCATGGTGGCCGAAGACATCGCCGAAATCGGCCTGGTCTACAACCCGCCCGCCGATCCCAAGATCGTCTCACGCTCGGTGCAGCGGCAGCCGATGATGGCGGTCGTCAGCGCCAACTCGCCGCTGCGCAACAGCAAGTCCTGCACCTTGCAGGAGCTCAGCGAATATCCGGTCGGATTGATGCATACGTCCTACGGCACCCGGCAATTGCTGGCGCTGGCCGAATACGCCGCCAAGATCAAGCTCAATCCGACGCTGACCACCAACTCCATCAACGTGCTCAAGCATTTCGTCAGATCCGATCTGGGCGTGACGCTGCTGCCGCGCTTTGCCGTATCGACCGAGCTGGCGGCGGGCGAACTGTTCGCAATTCCTCTCGAGGACGACGTGCTGGCGGTCGCCGAAGTGCACCTGGTCACGCGCGTCGGCCGCAAATTGTCGGTCGCGGCCAATCGTTTCGTGTCGTATTCGAGCTCGCTGATGCAGGCATTTCAGGTCACCAGCTGAAGTGTTCTGTGTTCTCATAAATAGAACAATATCGGCTTTTCGATGTAATTGACGCTCACCTCCGCTGCTTGCACACTGGATCCGTCTGATTTGACGTACGACTTATCCAGTGAGGAGCGGCATGAAACATATCGGTGTGGCAGGGTTGGGCAACATGGGGCGCGGCATGGCGCTGTCGTTGCAACGCGGCGGCTTTACGGTGTCCGGTTACGATCCGGCGGCTGCGGCGACGGAAAGCATCGCGCGCGAAGGCGTGCGGACATTTGCGTCCGTGGCGGCGCTGGCGGCGGAAGTCGATGTACTGATCCTGTCACTGCCGACCTCGGACGTAGTGGAGGCGGTGGTGTTCGGCGCCGACGGCGTGCTTGCCGGCGCCAAGCCTGACCTGCTGGTGGTCGACACCACCACGGCCGATCCCAACAGTACGCGCAAGGTCGCTGCAGCGCTGGCGGAAAAGGGCGTGCGCTTCATCGATGCGCCGGTCAGCGGCGGTCCCAAGGGCGCCATCACCGGCACCATGACCATGGTGCTGGGCGGCGCGGCGGAAGATGTCGCAGCGGTCACGCCGGTGCTCGAAGCCATGAGCGCCAAGCGCGTGCACGTCGGACCGGTCGGCGCCGGTCATGTCACCAAATTGCTCAACAACCTGATGTGCGGCGCGCACCTGATCGTCGCCGGCGAAGCGGCGCGCATCGCCGCCGCGGCCGGCCTCGATGCGCAGCAGATCTTTGAAGGCATCAACGCCGGCTCGGGCCGCAGCGGCGTCACGCAAGTCAACTATCCCACCTGGATTTTCAACGACGCCTTCGACTCCGGATTCACGATGAAGCTCATGCGCAAGGACTTGCGCCTGGCGATGGGTTTGCTGAGCGAGCTCGGCACCTCGGCACCGCTGTCGGGCGAGGTCGGCCGCCTGTGGGCCGCGAGTGGGGACGCAGCCGGCACCGCCGACGGCGAGGATTTCAATCGCATCGTGCAGTTCATCGAGAAATAAATCACCTACATCATCAGGAGTCTTGAATGCAATCGAATGAAGCAGAACAATTGTTGGCGGCGTTCGCGCCGTTCTTTCCGGGCGCCGGATTTGTCGGTTCGTATGTCGGCGGCAAGCTGGTGCAGGGCGATGGTGCGATGGTGGTGCTGCAGAATCCCGCCACCGGCGCCGACAGCCTGAGCTATCGCGACGCCGGTGCAGCAGTCGTGCAGCTGGCCGCCGAGGCGGCGCTGGCGGCGCAGGCAGAATGGTGGAAGCTGACGCACGCCGCGCGCGGCCGCATCGTCTTCGCCGTCGGCCAGAAAATCCGTGACAACACAGAAGCGCTGGCGCAGCTGGAGTCGCTCAGCGCTGGCAAGCCGATCCGCGATTGCCGCGGCGAAGTGGCAAAGGTCGCCGAAATGTTCGAGTACTACGCCGGCTGGACCGACAAGTTTTACGGCGACGTGATTCCGGTGCCCAGTTCGCATCTGAATTACACGCGCCGCGAGCCGGTCGGCGCGGTGCTGCAGATCACGCCGTGGAATGCGCCGATCTTCACCTGCGGCTGGCAGGTCGCGCCGGCGATTGCGATGGGCAACGCGGTGCTGCTCAAACCATCCGAGCTGACGCCGTTCACTTCGCTGGCGGTGGCGGCGTTGGCCGAACAGGCCGGCGTGCCCAAGGGGCTGATCAACGTGCTGGCCGGTCAAGGCCATACGGTCGGCCAGGCCGCCATCGATCATCGCGTCGTCAAGAAAGTGGTGTTCGTCGGCTCGCCGCAAACCGGCAAGAAGATCGCCGAAGCCGCCGCGCGCCGCTTGCTGCCGTGCGTGCTCGAGCTGGGTGGCAAGTCGGCCAACATCGTGTTCGCCGACGCCGACCTCAAGCGCGCCTGCCTCGGCGCGCAGGCGGCGATCTTTTCGTCCGCCGGGCAAAGCTGCGTGGCCGGCTCGCGTGTGCTGGTGCAGCGCGCGGTGTATGACGAATTCGTCGCCATGCTGGCCAACGGCGCCGGCAAGATCAAGGTCGGGCAGCCGCTCGACGCGCAGACCGAAGTCGGGCCGATTTCCAATCGCAAGCAGTACGACCACGTGCGCGGCATGATCGCCGAAGGCGTGCGCAACGGTGCGCGGCTGGCGACAGCGGAGCAGGATTTTTCGGCGCCGGGATTCTTTGTGCGGCCGACCGTGCTGGCCGACGTCAGCAACGACATGGCCGTGGCGCAGCAGGAGATTTTCGGACCGGTGGTGGTGGCGATTCCGTTCGATACCGAGGAAGACGCGGTGCGCATCGCCAACGACAGCGACTTTGGCCTGGCCGGCGCGGTCTGGACCAATGACGTGGCGCGTGCGCATCGCGTGGCGGCCAACATCAACGCCGGTACCTTCTGGATCAACGGCTACAAGACCATCAACGTAACCTCGCCGTTCGGCGGTTACGGCCAGAGCGGCTATGGCCGGTCCAGCGGCGTCGAAGCCTTGTACGAATACACGCAGACCAAGAGCGTGTGGGTCGAGACGGCGAAAGAACCGGCAGCGACCTTCGGCTACGTATGACGCGAACCGGTTCGGATGGGATAGGCAACAGGCTGGCCCTGTTCCCGCCCAATGAGAACGATGTCATTTTCATTGCGGCGCGGAGCAGGGCAAGGCATGATTGACGCCGGACAACGAAGGCGATCAAGAAACACGTCGAAACGCCGTCATCAATCGTTGCAACAAGAATAGCTGTATCAGGGAGGGCCGCGCACAATGCGGCTTTGAACAGTCTTCGCACACAATATCCGGAGGGAACAATATGCAAGCATCCGCCACAACACCACCCACAACACCCGTCATCCAGCCAGGACTGCAGACATGGAAGCTCTATGTGTATGCGGTGCTGATCCTGGTCGTGGCCGAACTGATCGGTTCGGTGGCGTTCAAGATGGGCCCGGGCAAAGTGGTGCTCCTGCCGATGGTCTGGGCGCTCATCATGGGCGCCGTGATCGGCAGCCTGCAATCGAAAATGGGACCGCTGGCGCTGACGCAGCCGTTGCAGTTCCGCGCGGCCGCCATCCTGCAGCCGGCGTTGCTGCTGTTCGTCGCCAAGCTCGGCCTGATGGTCGGCAGTTCGCTGCCGAAGATCATCGGCGCCGGCTGGGCCCTGGTGTTCCAGGAATTCGGCCACTTCGTCGGCACCATCGTGATCGGCTTGCCGCTGGCGCTGCTGCTGGGCATCAAGCGTGAAGCCATCGGCGCGACGTTCTCGGTCGGCCGCGAACCGAGCCTGGCGATCATCGGCGAACGCTACGGCATGAATTCGCCGGAAGGACGCGGCGTGCTGGCCGAGTACATCACCGGCACGCTGTTCGGCGCGGTCTTCATCGCGATCTTCGCCGGCTTCATCACCAGCCTCAATATCTTCCATCCGGTCGCACTGGCGATGGGTGCAGGCGTTGGTTCGGGCAGCATGATGGCGGCCGCGGCGGGCGCCATCGCCGCGCAGCAGACGCCGGAGATGGCCAAGGACGTGGCGACTTTCGCTGCAGCCAGCAACCTGATCACGACCACCATCGGCACCTACTTCACGCTGTTCATTTCGCTGCCGCTGGCGGTCTGGGGCTATCGCGTTCTGGAACCGATCATCGGCCGCACCACATCGTCCTCGAGCACAGCCGCCGACGACAAGCTGCATGAACAGACCCATACCGAAGTAGCGGACCTGAACCTGGCCGGCCGCATCGCCGCCTGGGTGTTCGCCGGCGTGCTGACCATCATCGCCAACTGGATCGCCTACAAGGTCGCGCCGCTGGAATCGGTGGGCTGTATCGTGATCATGATCGGCGCCGTGCTGGTCGGGGACCTGCTGTGCAACCTGACCGGCAGGAAGATTCCGGCGGTGTGCTGGGTGACGCTGGTGGCGATGTTCCTGACCTCGCCGGCCTGCCCATGGGCGGATGCGATCGTGGCCATTACCGGCAAGATCAACTTCCTGGCCGTGATCACGCCAATGCTGACCTTCGCCGGCCTGTCGATCGCCAAGGATATCCCGGCGTTCCGCAAGCTCGGCTGGCGCATCGTGCTGGTGTCGTTCGCCGCCAATGCGGGCACCTTCATCGGCGCTACGCTGATCGCGGAGTTCTTCCACTGATCTGCAGGCAAAGTGGTGCGTAAAAATGAAAAGGCCGGCAATTCACATTGCCGGCCTTTTTTTGCATGTGTGCAGCGACGTTTATTGCGCCTTGTAAGCCGCCCACGCCACCAGCAGCCAGCCTGCCAGGAAAGCCAGGCCGCCGATCGGCGTGATCGCGCCGAGGAAGCGCACGCCGCTCAACGCAAGTACATAAAGGCTGCCGCTGAAGATCACGATGCCGATGAACATCGCGCTGCCGGCCCAGCCGAGGATGGCGGGGCCGAACTTGGGAATCAGCAGCGCCACCGCGAACATGCCCAGCGCATGCACCATCTGGTAGATCACGGCGGTCTGCCAGATCGCCAGCATGTCGGCGTCAAGGACTTGCTTGAGGCCGTGCGCGCCGAATGCGCCCGCGCCGACCGCGATGAACATGTTGAGACCGGCCAGGATGACGAGAAGACGTTCGCTCATGTGTGATTCCCCAAAAAGTAAGATGCTTATTTTAATTGTTGTGCCGCCATCGCCATCGCCATCGTCATTGATGGCAATGGGAGCGCGCGTCAGACGCCAAAAATCGGCATCAGCCGCATGATGGCGTCACGCCATTCGCGCGGCTCGGGCCGGCCGTTGGACTTCTTGCTCAGGAAGCTGGCGATGTGCGTGCCCTGGCGGTTGAACAATTCCAGCGAGGTGATGATGCCGTCGGTGGTCGGCTTCTTGGCGACCCAGACCGAATCGATGTGGTCTTCGCGCAGTTGCATGCGGAAACCTGAGTTCGTGATCTTCAGGCGCGAGTCCTTGACACGGATGTTCTTGATCTTGCCATAGTAGGCCTGGACGATGCCGGCGTTGCCGACCTGCGCCATGATGGAGGTGCCGAATTCGGTCATGCGCTGCAAGATCACGCGCGCCGAATCGTTGGCGACCTGGTAGGCGAACGCCTTGCCGGCCAGACGCAGCTTGCGCAGCCGCTGCTGGTCGAAGGCTTCCTGGCGCTGGATGAAGTCATCGTGGTTGTGGGTGTGCGCCCAGTCCGCGCGTAAGGCGTCGACGTCGATCTGGCGCAGGCTGTCGTCTTCGCTTTCAGCGTCGCTGTTGAGTGGGTGGACCAGGTGCGGCGCAAGCTGCTCGGCAGCGGCATGGTCGCTGACCAATTGCCGGAACGATGCGATATCGCCGTTTTCACCGAGGACGATCTTGTGCATCATGCTGCCGAAGCGGTCGAAGAATTGCAGGCTGTGTTGCTTGCCGCCGCTGCAGGCGTCGTGCTCTTCGAGCGCGTAGCCGTGTTCCCATTGCGGATAGAAAATCCGCAGGTGCATGGCTTCGGCCGGCGCCAGTTCAATTTCATTGTCGACGTAGAGCGCGCCGCTGACGTTGTCTTTCTCAAGCAGGGCGGAGGAGTTGCGCGTAACTTCAGTGAGGCCGCCGAGCGTCGCGAGACGTTGCATCAGGGGCGCGAATTCGCCGCGCAGGCGCGTCGCGGTAGGCTGCAGCGCAATGCGTTGCACATCGGTCAGATTGGGCAGTTGCTGATCGTCGAGGGGGCGCAGACGCATCATGATCTTTTCCTTCGGTATTCGGTACGGCTTCATTTCCGGCGGCCGGTGCGAATGGGTGGCAGCGTTGGTGGCGTTCTCCGTAGCGTGCTCCGCATTCTTGATTCCGACCCATGTGGGGGCAGGTTGCTGATATCCAAGAGACAGGGAGATATCGGTGCCGCCGAGGGCATCGCATCGGAAGGAAAGTCGCGTGCTCTGTGGGCATCCGACCTTGAATCCATCAAATGAGAATAATTCTCATCTATTGTCGTGCATGGAGCACCAAATAGCAAGTCCGGTTAAACACTTTTACAGAAAGTTGATGACGCTAGGGCCTGTTAGCAATCAATTTGCGAATGCGAACGCGCGGCAGGCGTTGACTGCCTAGGCGCAGCGACGCGACGTAGCGGCACTACGGCAAGGAGCTGCAACAACGGCAGGCGACGCCTGCAGCCGTTCCCGAAGGGTTGCTGCCAGAAGGCGCGCTGGCGGCGTTGCATGGCTTGCAGGTGGGCCCGCCACCTGCTACGCCACGCGCCTTGCCAGCACGCCTTCTGGCAGCAACGCATCTCGTAAATTGATTGTTAACAGGCCCTGGGCTGTCAGAAAAGTGTTGAAAGTGTGTCCGTATGTAAGTCCTGTGGCGAGTGATGTTGCGGCGCGATAACCTGAACTCGTCTCCTCCAGTTCCTCCCTCTTGAATTGGATTCAGCCCCCGGCCCTTGAAGGCCAGGGGCTTTTTTTTGTCCTGTTCCAGCGTCGTCCGGCGCGCTTGAGCAACGGCGCATTCCGTGCCAGCGCTGCTGCTGTGCGCCATCAAAGTTCAGCCGTTTCTCCGGATTTCAGGTTGACACGGGATTTTGGCGGACCTAATATGTTCGCGCGAACATTGATTTTTGCTTTAATCCGGAAGCGGCGAATTTGTCCGTCGCGGCCGTTCCAACATCAAGGAGAGCACCATGCTGACCCCTGCGCAGATCGCACAATATCGAACCGACGGCTTGCTGGTCGTGCCCGGTTTATTGGATGTTTTCACGCTGCAGCGGATGAAGGAGGCGCTCGCGCAATGGCAGGAACAATCGCGCGCCGTCGATACCCACACTCAGGTGTTCGATCTGGAAAACGGCCATAGCGCCGCCGATCCGCGCCTGCGTCGCATCAAGCAGCCACACAAACATCATCCGGTGTTCGAGGAGTTCATCCGCTCGCAGCCGGTGGTCGCGGTGCTGCAGGATTTGCTGGGGGAGGGGCTGCGATTGCAGAGCTCCAAGCTCAACCTGAAATCGCCGCGCTTCGGTTCTCCGGTGGAATGGCATCAGGACTGGGCATTCTATCCACACACCAATGACGACATCCTGGCGGTGGGCGTGATGCTCGACGACACTTCGCTGGAAAACGGCGCAATGCTGGTGGTGCCCGGCTCGCATACCGGCCCGACCTACGACCACCATGCCGACGGCCGATTCTGCGGCGCCATCGATCCGGCCACGCCGGGACTCAATCTCGACCGGGCAGTGCCGGTGACCGGCAAGGCGGGATCGGTGTCATTCCACCACGTGCGTGCGGTGCACGGTTCGGCACAGAACCGCTCGACCATGTCGCGCAATTTCCTGCTGTATGAAGTGTGCGCGGCGGATGCTTTCCCGCTGCTGGGAGTGGCGGATTTCGATGAATTCAATTCGCGCCTGCTCAGCGGCGCACCGACCATCGTGCCGCGCTTTCGCGACGTGCCGGTGCGCATGCCGCTGCCGCCGGCGTTGAACCAGGGTTCGATTTACGAGAACCAGGCGTCCAGCGGAAAGCGCTTCTTCGATATTGCCGACGACGCGGCGGTGCAAGCCGTGTCCACCTGAGCCGGCCGCACGCCATGCAACAGCTACGCGTCTACCAATCCCTGTGGGCCATGGAACGTCGTCGTCCCGATGGTCTGGAATGGACCCTCGAGCAGAAGCTCGCCATGATCCGCGACGCCGGTTTCGACGGCGCCGGCGTGCGCTTCTTCGATCGCGACTATGCACGCGAAGTCACGGCCTTCCTGCGTGAACACGGCATGAGCTGGCAGGCGCAGTGCTATCCGCGCAGCGTCGACGAACTCAAGCCGATCATCGAGCACGTGCAGGAGTTCGGCGCCGACCACATCAACCTGCAGGCCGACGTGCGCCCCTATACGCTGGATGAGTGCATTCCCTATATTGAAGGATGGCGACGCCTGGCCGATGATGCCGGCATCGCATTGCACATCGAGACGCATCGCGACCGCATGACTACCGACCTGTTCTTCACGTTGCAGTTGCTGGACCGGTTTCCGGATCTGCGACTCACCGCCGACTTGTCGCACTACGTGGTGGGCCGCGAGTTCGCCTGGCCGATTTCAGATGAGAACCACGCGTTGATGCACCGGATCATCGACAACGCCTGGGGCTTTCACGGTCGCGTCGCGAGCCGCGAGCAGATCCAGCTGCAACTGGCGTTTCCGCAGCATCAGCAATGGCTGGCGCTGTTCATGCAATGGTGGGAGTACGGATTCCGCAGCTGGCGCCGCCGCGCGCCGGTCGATGGGGTGCTGACGTTCCTGTGCGAACTCGGCCCGCCGGAATACGCCATGACCGGCGCCGACGGCTATGAGTTGTCGGACCGCTGGCAGGAAGCCGGCGTCATGAAGGACAGTGTGCGTGCGCTGTGGCGGGCCTGCGCAGACGATGCAGGAGCGGGGAAAAACACAGTACAGGAACGCGCAGCAGCATGATTTCAAGGTTTCACATTTTCAGATCACCAGCAAGGCCAAGGAGAAGTATCGCTTCCATCAATGAGCACACGGCGTCCCGCCGGTCGTAGATCGAGATAACACGACACGTCCCCATGCTTTAACATGAGAATGGGACCGGCAAGGGCGCCGATATCCACAGGAGACAGACAGCATGAATACAATCGCCAGCAGCCCGCGCGCGGACCACGCCCTCAGGTCCGTTTCAGAGCACCAGACTGAACGCGACGCCAGCAATGCAGCAGACCGCGAGAGGGCCGGACTGGAGCGCCAGCGCGTCATCGCGCTGCGTTCTTCGGTGGTCGGCACCGCGCTCGAATGGTATGACTTCTTCCTCTACGGCACCGCCGCGGCCATCGTCTTCAACGTGCTGTTCTTCACCAAGCTCGATCCCATGATCGGTACGCTGGCCGCCTTCGGTTCCTATGCGTTGGGCTTTGTGGTGCGTCCTCTGGGCGGTTTCGTGTTCGGTCATATCGGCGACCGCATCGGGCGCAAGAATGTGCTGGTGGTCACCTTGCTGATGATGGGACTGAGCACGACGCTGATCGGCTTCCTGCCGACCTATGCCAGCATCGGCATCGCGGCGCCCATCCTGCTGACGCTGTTGCGGCTGGTCCAGGGTTTCGCCGCCGGTGCGGAATTCGGCGGCGCCGTTACCATGTCGGCTGAATACGCGCCGGTCAACAAACGCGGCTACTACGCCAGCTGGCCCGGTGTCGGGGTAGCACTGGGAGTGGTGCTGTCTGCCGGCATTTTCACGCTGGTGCGGCAGATGCCGGAAGCCGATTTCATGGACTACGGCTGGCGCATTCCCTTCATCCTGAGCAGCATCGGCCTGGCCGTCGGGATGTACATTCGCCTGTACGTGCTGGAGTCGCCCGCGTTTGAAAAGATCAAGTCGAAGAAGGCCGTGCTGAAGTCGCCGATCTCGGCGGTGTGGAAACATCATCGTCGCCATCTGTTCATCGCCATCGGCGCACGCTTTTCGGAGAATACCGCCGGCTATATTTTTCAGGTGTGGGCGTTGTCCTACCTCACCGCGCAACTGAAAGTCGACGCCAGCATCGGCCTGATCGCAGTGCTGATCGGCGCAGGTTTGGGGGCCTTGCTTAATCCGTTCTGGGGCATGCTGTCGGATCGCATCGGCCGCAAGCCGGTGTATATCCTCGGCATCCTGGTCATGATCCTGGGCGCATGGCCGTTTTTCCTGATGCTGGAAACGCGTGAGACGCCGATGATCATTGGCGGCTTCGTGATGATGATCGTGTTCGGCCTGTATCCGATGTTCTCGGTGCAGGCGGCGTTCTTCGCCGAGCTGTTCCCGCCGAGCGCGCGCATGAGCGGCATCTGCATGGCGCGCGAACTGTCGTCGGTGATCACGGGCGGCATGGCGCCGGTCATTGCAACAGGGCTGCTGGCGTACTACGGCGGCAGCTATTACCCGATCATCGGTTATCTGGTGTTCATGGGTGGCGTCGCGCTGATCGCGTTGCTGATGGCGCCCGAGACGCGCGGCGTGGTCTACGACGAGGACGCCTGAACGCAAAGGTACACGGGCAGCGTCTGCGTTCAGGCGCTGCCGCGGCGCACGATGGAAAAGCCGAGATCGCTGACCGTGTCGGCCTCGGCATCTTTGCCGCCGAGTCGCGCCAGCAGCATCCTCGCCGCAGTCTCGCCGATGCGATGGCTGCTGACATGCACGGTGGTCAGCGGCGGATTGATTTCCGAGGCGATATCGAGATTGGCGAAGCCGGCGATGGCGATGTCCTGCGGAATGCGCACCTTGCGGCGATCGCACTCGAGTACCGCGCCGGCGGCGATCACATCGTTGCTGAAGAAGGCGGCGTCGACATCGGGATGCTGCTCCAGCAGCGTCACCATGGCTTCGCGGCCGCCTTGCAGGAATGATCCCGGGGACGCCGTGATGCGTATCGGCGCGCGCAGGCGATGCCGCTTGAGCGCGGCACTGAGCCCGGCCAGGCGCGCCACGCCGCGCGGATCTTCACCGCCGACGAAGGCAATGCGCCGATATCCTTGCTCAACCAGATAATCGCCCATGGCCGCGCCGGCGTCGTAGTTGGAGAAGCCCGCCAGCATATCGATCGGCTCCGGTGTCAGGTCCCAGGTTTCCACCACCGGAATGCCGGCGGTCTTGAGTCGTTGCAGCGTTGCGGCGGTATGCTGCACACCGGTCAGCACCAAGCCGTCGACACGGCGGCCGATGAAGGCTTCGACCAATCTGGTTTCAATGTCTTCGGAATAATCGCTCTGGCCCAACAGCAGCTGGTAGCCGTGCGCCATCAGATACTCCGACATGCCGCGCACGGTTTCCGCAAAGATCGAATGGCCGATGGTCGGCACCACGGCTGCAACAATGCGCGTACGCCGTGACGCCAGTCCACCGGCCAGCAGATTGGGGATGTAACCCATGCGGGCAATCTCGGCCTGGACGCGTTCACGCGTAGCCGGCGCCACCTTGTCGGGCGAGTTGATCACGCGCGACACGGTGATGTGCGACACGCCGGCGACGCGCGCAACATCTTCCTTGGTGACGGCCCGCGCCGGATTGCTGTCTTCTTGCGATGTAATTCTTTTTGCCATGCGGGTGGTCAGAGTGACGGGTTGTTGTCGCCGGAGAAAGCTTCCCGGCGACGCCTATTCTGACACCAAATATACGATTTGCGACGCCAACTTGTCGGGACGGCAAGCATACAACACGACATCTTGAAAAGAGCCGTGCGGCCGCGCAGTGGGCGTAGACAGCGGACACGACGTATCGCAACAGGCATGCACGATCACGATCGGAAATGAAAAAAAGGGCTCCAATTGCTTGGAACCCTTTTTAGCTACTGCTGAATTTCTGGTAGGCCGTGCGGGACTCGAACCTGCGACCAACGGATTAAAAGTCCGCTGCTCTACCAACTGAGCTAACGACCCGAAAGACCGCTATTATATGCAAAATCGATCAATCGTGTCAAACGCACAGGCAAACTATTTCAACGTCGCCAGTTTTTCCTTGCCTGTCTGCGCCGCCGGACTTTCCGGATACTTTGCAATCAGCGCATCCCAGGCCTTCTTCGCTGCCGCCTTGTCCTTGAGCTCGACGTAAGAACTGCCGATGTTGAGCATCGCGTCCGCTACCTTGGGGCTGTCCGGATAATTCTTCACCACGACTTGTTGAGCGGCGATCGCTCCCTTGTAGTCGCGTTGCGCATACAAAGAGTTGCCGACCCAGTATTGCGCCGACGGCGCGTAACCGGATTGCGGATAACGTTTCAGGAAGTCGTTGAACGCTGCGCCGGCGCCCTTGTAGTCGCCGCCCTTGAACATGTTCAGAGCCGCGTCATAGGTCTTCTGCTCATTCAGGTCGACGCTGGATTCCTTGCCGTCGATCGTGACTTTTTGCGGTTCCAGCTTGCGCAGGCGCGCATCCAGATCGACATAGAAGTCTTTCTGGCGTTGCTGCGTATTGGCGAGTTCATTGCTGAGGACTTCGACCTGGCCGCGCAAGCGGGCGATTTCCTGACGCAATTGGTCGTTTTGATCGGACAAGCTCAGCGCGCTGCTCTTGTCCGATTTGTTGGCGACATCTTTTTGCAGGGCATCGATCTTGTTGCGGATATCGAGGATGGCCTTGCGCGCTTCTTCATCGTCAAACAAGCCTGCGTGCGCCGTTGCCGGCAACACGGACAGGCTTGCGACAGCGGCCATCATGGCCGCTGCGGAAAACGACTTGAGCGCAGTCTTCAGGGAAGTGCGCATAAGTCTTATTGGTAAGCGATGTCGGAACGACGGTTTTCAGCCCACGCTGCTTCGTCGCTGCCCAGGGCCTTCGGCTTTTCCTTGCCGAACGACACTGCTTCAACTTGCGCATCGGACACGCCCAGCAGGACCAGCGCCTTGCGGACTGCTTCTGCACGCTTTTGACCCAGCGCCAGGTTGTACTCGGTGCCGCCGCGATCATCGGTGTTGCCTTGGATGATGACCTTGCGATCCTTGTGCGAATTCAGGTACTTGGCATGTGCTTCAACGACCGAGCGGAATTCGTCCTTGACGGTGTAGCTGTCATAGTCGAAATAGATGCTGCGCTTGGAGAGGATGCCTTGCGGGTCGTTCAGCGGGTCGGAACCGGCATTGACGGTGTTGACTGCGCGTGGATCTGCGCCGCCGGTGGTGGCGCCTGTGCCGGCACGGTTTTCAACCGGGGCGTTCTTGTCGTCCAGTTTGGTGGACGAGCATGCCGCCAGCAGCATGGCTGCCGAAAGAACGATTGCAAAAGAACTGAATGTACGCATGTGAAACTCCTTGTGTCGTGAATGAATGTGAATAATTGTTTATTTCATGAACGGCCCCCAGGTTGGCTCCCTGACATCGCCGACCTGGGTTGTTAAGCGCTGTTTGATCCGGCCATCAGTGGAAACGATGGCCAGCGACCCGCGACGACCTGATTCCGTCGCGTACATGATGTATTTGCCGTTTGGCGAGAAGCTGGGCGACTCATCTTTGACGGTATCGGACAGGCGTTGTTCCTGACCGTTGGTCAAATCCAGCGCGTAAAGCTGGAATTTGCCTTCGCGGCGCGAAATAAACGCCAACGTCTTGCCGTCCGGGGAAATCCGCGGGCTGATGTTATAGCTGCCGCCGAAGGTCACGCGCTGGGCGTCGCCGCCGTTCGGGCTGACCTTGTAGATCTGCGGGCCGCCGCTGCGGTCGCTGGTGAAGTAGACGTAATTGCCATCCGGCGAGAAGCGCGGCTCGGTGTCGATGCCGGCGGTATTGGTCAGGCGGCGCAGGCCGCTGCCGTCGGCGTTGATCACGTAGACCTGGGTCAGGCCGTCGCGGGTGAGCGCCACGGCGAGGCGCTGGCCGTCAGGAGCCCAGGCCGGCGCCGAGTTGCTGCCTTTGAAGTTGGCTACCAGCGTGCGCTGACGCGTCACCAGGTTCTGGATGTAGATGACCGGTTTCTTGGCTTCGAAGGAAACGTAGGCGACCTTGCCGCCGTCCGGCGACCACGACGGCGAAATGATCGGCTCGTTGGAGCGCAGGGCGACTTGCACGCCCTCACCGTCGGCATCGGCCACTTCCAGGCGGTATTCCTTGCCCGAGCGTGTCACATAGGCAATACGGGTCGAGAAAATGCCGGGGATGCCGGTCAGTTTTTCATAGATGTCGTCGGCGATCTTGTGCGCGGTGAGGCGGATCAGCTGCGGCTGGCTGCCGAAGGACAGCGCCGACAATTGCGCCGCCTTGATGGTGTCGAACAGGCGATAGCGCACGTCGAAACGGCCGTCGGCCAGGCGCTGCACGCTGCCCACGGCAAGCGCATTGGCGCCGCGGTTCTTCCAGTCGCCATAGTTGATGGCGGAGGCGTCGGACAGCGAGTCGCTGTTGTCGATCAGCTTGAAGACGCCGCTGCGTGCAAGGTCGGCCTTGACGATGGAAGTGATCTGTTGCGGCCCGGCTTCTTCGCCCGGGAAGGCCGCGATGGCGACCGGGATCTGGCTGGCGCCGACACCGGAGATTTCAAAGCGCAATTCCGCATGTGCGGCGGAAGCGGCGGCGATACCCATGACGGTCAGGGCAATGCCGGTGAGGTGGCGAAGACCATGCGGTGCGTTCAGTGCTATGCGCGAGTTTTTGATCATCAGTTCTGATCCTTCGGGTAGTGTTTAAAGGTAAAGCTGTTCGGCACCTTGCCGTCCTTGTCAGGAGGGAAAGGTTGCGACTTGTTGATCGCTTGCTGGACTGCTTCGTCAAAGCCCGGAATGCCGGATGACTTGTTCTTGCGGATGCCGCGCACCGTGCCGTCGGGCAGCAGTTCGACTGTGTATTCTACCGCCGGGTTTGCACTCAGCTCGCCGGGCATGTCGAAGATGGTGTTGGAGCGGATCTTCGCGCCCAGCTTGTTGCCGTAGTCGGCCGCGCCGCGCGGGCCCTGCGACTGCGCAGCCGTGCCGGTGCCGCCGCCTGCGCTGGTGGCCTGGCCCATCATGCGCTTCAAGTCATCCTGGCGGCGTTGCTCAGCGGCCTTGTTGTCGGCGGCTTGCTGCTTCTGTTTCTTCTCGGCGGCGAGCTTGTCGGCTTCGGCTTTCTTCTTGGCCTCGGCGTCGTCTTTCTCTTTCGCCAGCTTCTTGTCGGCGTCGATCTTTTCCTGTTTCTCTTTCTTCAGGCGATCGGCTTTTTCACGCTCGAGCTTGGCTTCTTTTTCCTTCTCGTCGCGTTCTTTCTTTTCCGCTTCCTTGCGCTTCTTTTCCTTCTCTTTTTCGAGCGCGATGTCAGGCTTCACCACGGGCGGTTCTTCCACCTTCGGTGGCGGCGGCTTGACGGGTTCAGGTACAGGAACAGGCTGCGGCGTTGGCTTCGGCGGCTCCGGCTCGGGCGCAGGTTGCGGCAGCGGCGCCGCTTCCTTGATGTTCGGATCCCAGATTTCCGCTTCGACGGTCAGCGGCGTTTCGCTCTGCCAGCTGATGCCGAACCAGAGGAAGGCCAGCAAGGCCATATGGACCACCACCGCCAGCGCGATGGCGCGCCAGCGGCCCGGTTGTCTCGGTACTTGGTAAGGAGTGCTCATATTACTTCGTTGCCAGTCCCACGCGTGCGATGCCCAGCTTCTTGGCGGCGGCGATGACCTGCACGACTTCGTCGTACTTGATTTCCTTGTCGGCGGAAATCATCACCGGCATGTCCGGGTTGTCAGCGTGCAGCGCCTGCAGCTTTTGCGACAGGTCGGGACGGCCGGAGGCGGTCTGCGTTTCACCGCGCTTGGGGCCGTTGACCTTGATGGTGGCCTTGGCGTCCGGTTTCAGCGCAATCTCGATGTATTCGCTCGGCGGCACGGTCGACTTGCCGGCGGTCGGCAGGTTGATCACGCTCGGGTCGTTCACCGGCGCGGCCACCATGAAGATGATCAGCAGCACCAGCATCACGTCGATGTACGGCACGACGTTGATTTCCGATTTGAACTTGCGGGGACGTCCCCCGCGCATGGATGAGCCTGCCATCAGCGTGCCTGACGTTGCAAGATGTTGGAGAATTCTTCGATGAAGCTTTCGAAGCGGATCGCCAGCCGGTCGATGTCATGCGAGAAGCGGTTATAGGCAATCACCGCAGGGATCGCGGCGAACAGGCCGATGGCGGTGGCGATCAGCGCTTCGGCGATGCCGGGGGCGACTGCTGCCAGCGTCGCCTGTTGCACGTTGGCAAGGCCGCGGAAGGCGTTCATGATGCCCCACACCGTGCCGAACAGGCCGACGTAAGGCGACACCGAACCGACCGTCGCGAGGAAGGCCAGGTGAGATTCCAACGCATCCATTTCACGTTGGTAAGCGGCGCGCATGGCGCGGCGGGCGCCGTCGAGCACGCCGGTCGAATCGATCGCCGCGCCTTTGCCGACTTGCGCCTTGGCCTTGTTGAACTCACCCATACCGGCCTGGAAAATGCGTTCCAGCGCGCCGCCGTGACCACCGCCCTTGCGGCGGTTGGACAGCGTGTCCTGGTACAGCGCGATCAGGTTGCCGCCGGACCAGAACGAGCGCTCGAACTCTTCGGTCTGGGAGCGCGCGCTGCGGATCGTGAACATCTTGCGGAAGATGTAGGTCCAGCTGAAAACGGAGGCCAACAGCAACAGCAGCATGACAAACTGCACGATGACGGAAGCGTTGGTGATCAGAGCAAAGAAGGATAGATCTTGAGTGACGTTCATGGAGGCGTGTGGGGTCGAGGTTCAGTACGGGGTTCGGTTTGGCGCAATCTGGCGTTCAGTCGGAGCTCAATTGTACGTGCAATTTTTTTCAGTCTCGTCGCGGCAGGTGTAAAGATGCCGCGGCGGTGGTGCGTGGCGATGATGAATTATAAATTTCCCTTGAGGCGGGCCAGCATTTCTTCCGGAATGGCCTGGGGCCGGAAGTTGGCGGCATTGACGCAGGCAATCTTGATTTGGCCGCGCGCCAGCAATGTTTGTTCTGTTCCCTGGAGGCGCCAGGCCTCTTGTACAAAAGACATGGACGCGTTGCGGAACTGTTCGACCACGACGGTCAATTTCAGTTCATCGTCAAGGCGCGCGGGCGCAAAGTAGTCCACCGCGGTGCTCTTGACCACGAAGATCAGGCCGCTCGATTCGACCAGTGCCTGCTGGGAAAAGCCCAGCGCGCGCAGCCATTCGGTGCGCGCGCGCTCAAAGAACTTGAGGTAGTTGGCATAAAACACGACGCCGCCGGTGTCGGTGTCTTCATAGTAGACCCGGACCGGCCACGAAAAAGCGTCGTTGCTGTTACTGCTGCCGACGCTGTTGCTGCTATTGTTTTTATTGGTTGAATCGGACATTGAGGCGCGTTTTTACTGGGTGCGTTTGATGTTCAACGGACCGAAACCTTGGCAAGTTGGCATCAGTTCGATGTAGTTGATATTGACGTGCGCCGGCAGCGTGGCGACCCAGAAAGCGGCTTCGGCGATATCGACGGCGGTCAGCGGCGTGGTGCCTTCATAGACCTTGGCGGCGGCGCCGTCGTTGCCCTTGAAGCGTACGTTGGAGAACTCGGTGCCGCCACACAGGCCTGGCGCCAGATTGGTGGCGCGCACGCCGGTGCCGACCAGATCAGCGCGCAGGTTCAGCGTGAACTGATCGACGAATGCCTTGGTGGCGCCATAAACATTGCCGCCCGGATATGGATAGGCGCCGGCGATCGAGCCGAGGTTGATGATGGTGCCGGTGCCGCGCTTGACCATGTTCGGCAGGATGTGATGGGTGACCGTGACCAGGCCCTTGACGTTAGTGTCGATCATGGTTTCCCAGTCTTCCAGCGCGACCTGGTGGGCCGGCTCGAGGCCCAGCGCCAGACCGGCGTTGTTGATCAGTACGTCGATGTCCTGCCAGCCTTGCGGCAGCGACGCGAGGGCGCTCTTGATCGAATTCTTGTCGGTGACGTCCAGCACCAGCGGCAGTACCTTGTCGGCGCCGAATTCGGCGGCCAAGGCGTCGAGGCGGTCCTTGCGGCGGCCGGTGGCGATGATCTTGTGACCATTTTGGACGAATTTGCGCGCCATTTCGGCGCCGAAACCGGCTGTTGCACCTGTAATCAAAACGATCATCTGTAATTCTCCCTGTTGGCGTAGGACGATGCATGTTTGCATCAATAACCCGAAATTGTAGCCCAAAGCGCCGCTGCGCGAGATGCAACGCTTTCCTGGCCCGGGTATTAGGCAAATCTTGCCGAATCCTGAGGCATCCCTTACAATGCCCAGACCATTTCGTCTCACGTGACTGGCGAAAAACCGGGACCTTGTTCCGGCACAAGATGGGTATCCATCGGGAAGCGTGAGATTTCATTAGCCGTGCGCCTGGGCAGCCCTGAATGGAAAGAACGATTGAGGCTGCCTGCAATTCCCTTATTCATCCTGGCCCTCATTCGATTTGGAAGTCCTCAAGTCGGCATTGCCTATTGTGTTTTTGGCGCTACCAGGCGTTTTTAGGCGCTACCGGCTGATGTGCTTCAGGCGCACCCTTATCCATTGGAGAAATCATGTTTGCAAAGAATCACACCATCGCGAATGTCGACCCGGAACTGTGGTCCGTCATCCAGAAGGAAAACGTCCGTCAGCAAGAACATATCGAGCTGATCGCTTCCGAAAACTACACCTCGCCTGCAGTCATGGAAGCGCAAGGCACGCAACTGACCAACAAGTACGCCGAAGGCTATCCGGGCAAGCGTTACTACGGCGGCTGTGAGTTCGTCGACATGGCCGAGCAACTGGCCATCGATCGTCTCAAGAAGCTGTTCGGCGCCGAAGCCGCCAACGTGCAACCGAACTCCGGTTCGCAAGCCAACCAGGGCGTGTTCTTCGCCATGCTCAAGCCGGGCGACACCATCATGGGCATGTCGCTGGCTGAAGGCGGTCACCTTACCCACGGCATGGCATTGAACATGTCCGGCAAGTGGTTCAACGTGGTGTCCTACGGCCTGAACGACAAGGAAGAAATCGACTACGAAGCCATGGAAGCACTGGCGCGCGAAAAGAAGCCGAAGCTGATCATCGCCGGCGCCTCCGCTTACGCGCTGCGCATCGACTTCGAACGTTTCGCCAAGATCGCCAAGGAAGTCGGCGCTTACTTCATGGTCGACATGGCGCACTACGCCGGTCTGATCGCTGCAGGCGTTTATCCTAACCCTGTGCCGCACGCCGACTTCGTCACTTCGACTACGCACAAGTCGCTGCGCGGTCCACGCGGCGGCATCATCCTGATGAAGGCCGAGCACGAAAAGGCCATCAACTCCGCGATCTTCCCGGGCATCCAGGGCGGTCCGCTGATGCACGTCATCGCCGGCAAGGCCGTGGCATTCAAGGAAGCGCTGTCACCTGAGTTCAAGGAGTATCAACAGCAAGTCGTGAAGAACGCCGATGTGCTGGCCAAGACGCTGATCAAGCGCGGTCTGCGCATCGTCTCCGGTCGTACCGAATCGCACGTGATGCTGGTGGATCTGCGTCCGAAGAATCTGACCGGCAAGGAAGCCGAAGCGATTCTGGGTTCGGCCCACATGACCTGCAACAAGAACGGCATTCCTAACGATCCTGAGAAGCCATTCGTGACTTCCGGTATTCGTCTGGGCAGCCCGGCGATGACTACTCGCGGTTTCAAGGAAGCCGAAGCGGAACAGGTTGCCAACCTGATCGCCGACGTGCTGGACAATCCGCATGACGCAGCAACCATCGAACGCGTGAAGGCTGAAGTCAAGAAGTTGACTGATGCCTTCCCGGTCTATGCAGCGTAATCGGCAAGCAAGGCAATGAAGTAACAAGGTAATTGTTTGATCCTGCGGCCTTCGCTGTTGCGAAGGCCGCAGGCGCAGTAAGATGGTCTCCGGTATCCAACCTGTAGTCTGCTTCGATTTGCCTCTATGAAATGTCCGTTCTGCAATCATGACGACACGCCCGTGTTGGACACGCGCCTCTCCGAAGAGGGGGACGCGATCCGCCGTCGTCGCCGTTGCGCCAATTGCGACAAGCGTTTCACGACGTATGAGCGCATCGAACTGACGATGCCCGTCATCGTCAAGAAGAACGGCAGCCGCAGCGAGTTCGATCCTTCCAAATTGCGCGCCAGCCTGATGCTGGCGTTGCGCAAGCGTCCGGTGTCGGCCGAAGCGGTCGATGCGGCAATCCAGAGCATCCAGGAAAAACTGTTGTCCAGCGGCGCCCGCGAAGTGGTGTCGGGGCAGGTCGGCGAGCTGGTGATGCGTGAGTTGAAGCGTCTGGACAAGATCGCGTACATCCGTTTCGCGTCGGTCTACAAGAGCTTTGAAGACGTCACCGAATTCCAGGACGCCATCGCCGAAGTCGGCCAGGAGCGCAAGGCCGCCGCGAAGAAACGCAACGACTGACGTCAGTCATTGACGTCCTGGCATGCGCCTTGTCGCGCATGCCATCCTTCCTCATTCACATTTCCGATTCCGCGCAGGCATAAAAAAAGCGACTGTATTTCTACAGTCGCTTTAGTAATTCAGTCCCGCCTGTGCCGCTATGCTGGCATCCTGAACCAAGCGGTTCAAGTTGGCTGCAGTTAGTTTAATTTCGGGTTCATCGGACTAGCGACGCTCACGCCCACCAAACAAAATCCCACAGCCTGTGCACATAAATGGTTCAAGGAATATAAGCATTCGCGAACACGGCAGGAGACTTAAGTCTACTCTATTCGGGATTCTTGTCAAAGCCTTTGCGTAAAAAAGCGGAGGTATTTTCACTCTGTGACAGCTGTAAATCTTTCATACGCGTGAGGCAACATCCGTGCACATTAAAATGCCGGGCCAAACCGTTTCTCGTGGATCAATAATTGGACAGGAGGGAGGGGCGTTTGCGGCGCGTGCATGAGTGCACGCGCGCAAGAAAACAGAGGATATGAAGAGTAATCAGGAAGCCGTCAGAACAATTTTTCCTGCGGCGCCAGTGCATCGTCGAGCACGCTATGCATGGACGCGATGCTTTGCTTCCACTCCGCCACCGTCAGCCCGGCGAAGGTGCCGTCGCCGCCGGGTTGGGTCGACAGCAGTTCGGCGGCAATGCCGAGCGCGGCCATCACGGCGATGCGATCGTTGCCCTTGATCTTGCCGGTGTCGCGGATCGCGCACATTTTTTCATCGAGGTAAGCCACCGCCTGGCGCAGCGTGGCTTCTTCATCTTCCTTGCACACCAAGGTGTAGGCGTGGCCCATGATGGAAACGTTGATTTGCATCATGCTGTCTCCTCTTCATTGTCGAGCAGCGTCGGCGCTGCGACCGGGAGTTTTTCCAGCAGCGCAGCGACGCGCTGATGCGCTTCGTCCATACGCTGCGACAATTCCGCGTTTTCGGTGGTCAGGGCCGCAACGTTAAGACGCAGGTCGGCGTTTTCACGGCGCAGCGATTGCGTCATTGCGGCGAGTTGCGCGACTTTCTCTGAGAGTTGGTGGAATTCGGAGCTCATGGCCTCAGCTGTAGTGCAAAAGATGTGCGCCATTATATTCTGTTGGCGGCGTCCGGCACGACAAATAGCGCGACGGTTGCAGAAGGTTACAGAATTCCTGGCGTGATTTTGCAACGCTGCGGATTGTCCGCGTAAAAAGAGCGTGAGTTGTTGTCAGAAAATTAATCGTTACGGCCGGCGCAGTTGCTCCACCAGCCTGTCCGGCAGGTAATGCGGCCCGTCGAAGAGCGACACGCGATAGCCGTGATAGGTATGCAGCTGTGGCCGGATCTCTTCCGCGGTGGCGCTGCGGAATCCGCCGCCCGGCAACGGCCGGAACATTTCCGCGATTACGCGCACGCGCGCTTGGCCGAGCCTTTTGGACAGCACCTCGATGTAGTGAAGCGCAACACGCGGCTCGCGCGCATACACGCCGACACCGTCCTGGAAAAATACGCCGACGTCAGGCGGCAGCCACTTGAGCAGGCCGTCTGCCAGCGCGTCGGGGCCGACGTTGGCGCTGTCGTACACGGTGATCCATAGCGGTCGCGGCAACTTGGCGAGGAGCGCCGCCAGCCGTGGCGCTTCTTGCCAGGTCGGATCGATTTCCACCGGGAAGTACCAGCCCGTCACATGCAGAGGTGTCGGCAAGGCGGCCAGTCTGGCGGAGTCGGCGGCGAGTTGTTCGATATCGGCGCGCGCGGCTTTCTCATCAAAGCGACCGGCCAGACCGACGATGACGTCGCGTGCCCACGGCTCCCTGGCGATGCGCTCCCAATCGGGAAGCTTGGCGGCGGTAGGCATGGCGCTGCCTGGGACGAAGGCCGTGCCGTCGACCGCCGTCCATTGCACCAGCAGTTCACTTGCGCCGAGGCGGTCCCAGTTGCCGCGCGGCGCGATGGTGGCGTTGTCGGGTTGCCAGACGACGCCTCCGACCTGCACCGGTTCCGGCGCAGAATTGCAACCGGCGCAGGCAGCCAGCAGCAATGCTGCAGCGATGGCCAGCGTGGCGGTGCGCAATCCGTTGATGGTAAAAGTCAAACGTCCTCCGGTCGCTCAATAAGACAGCGTGGTCGTCATGAAGAACCCGCGCGCGCGTTCGTCGCCGCTGATCTTCATGCGATATTGCAATGAGACTTCCACGTAGGAACGCGGCGCGTGATAGGCATCTTCGCGGAACCAGTATCGCAGATTGACGCCCGGACCGATGCCGGTCGCGCTGCGTTGTTGATTCAGCGAGTTGTAGTCGGTATTGAGTGTCAGATGCGGAAACACCACCAGCCGCGGGTCCACCCCGTCGAGGCGGAAGCTGCGCCCCGCCTGCAGCGAAGCCAGCCCATAAGTCTGCGGATGCTGCAGATAGTGGCCGGCCTCGGCATACCATTGCGTGGTCCACCATGAGAGGCGGTCGACGCGCAAGTCGGTGCCGATACCGTCCGAATATGCCAGTTGGGCCAGCCAGTCGCTGCTCGCCTGCGATCCGATGGGGACCAGGCGGCCGAACGAGACCACCACGTTCTGGCTGCTCCACGGTTTCCAGCGCGCTCCCACGGTGGCTTGCGCCGTTTGCGTGCCGGTAGCGCCGCGGCTCTTATCCTGCAAAGTCTGGAACACGCGTCCGAATATTTCAACCGTGCTGCCGTTGCGGTAGCCGAACGGCCGCCAGTATGCTTCGGCTCCTGCTTGCAAGCTGCCGTTGTTGCCCGAGGCGCCGGGTTGCGCGCCTGCTGCGGCCGCGCTGCCCGCGCTGGGACCGCCGCCGCTGCGCGTAAGTGATGCGATGAAACCGAATTCGCGGTCGATGGTTGATACGGCGCGGCGTGTGTCGAATTGTTGTTGTGCGCTTTTGTTTGCAGGATTGGTGTCGTTGGCGGCATCGATGCTGCGCTTGAAATAAGCCAGCGCGCTGCGATCATCATGCGCCCGCGTTGCCGCGAAGGCGGCGTCGTCCAGCGCCTGGTCAGGAAGTTTTCCGGAGCGGTCAGCCTCGCTGAAAGCGGCATGTGCGGCCGCATCGTCGCCGGCGCTGCTGGCGAGATAGGCCAATTCCAGTGGACTCAGCTGATCCAACGCACCGGAGCGTCGCGCCTCATCGAAGACCTTGCGCGCTTCAGTGCGACGATTCAGATGCGCCAGCAAATCGATCTGCATTGTCGGCGGCAGGCCGCCCAACGCCAGCGCTTCAGCATAGTCCTGGCGTGCAGCGGCGGCTTTGCCCAATCGTTCACGGATTGCGCCGCGCTGCGCCAGAAGCACGGCATCCTGGCCTTGGCCTTGGCCTTGCGCCAACGCGTCGTTTGCAGCTTGTTCTGCTGCAGCGAAGTCGTTGGCATCGGTCAATGCATCCAGCAGCAACACGCGGTAGTCCCGATTCTGCGGTGCGGCCGCGATGGCCTTGCGCGCATGCATGGATGCTGCGACATAGTCCTTGCTGTCGAGCGCCTGGTAGGCCAGCGTCGCCTCGTCATAGCCGCGATCACGGGGAGGCTGGCCGGCCAATACCCGACAAGCTGCGGGGTTGGAGCAATCCAGCTCCGGCGTCGGCAGGTTACGCGCCAGCGTCGTGCGCGATTTCTGCGTGTCGGAAATGAAGCGCTGCACGTTGTCGCGTTCGTCATTGCCGGCTAGCGTGGCGGCCGATGAAAAGTCTTCGTTCGCTGCTGCATCTTTTCCCAGGCGCTGATAGGCGTAGCCACGCAGAAGGAGCGGTGCAGCTTGTGTCGCTTCGCGCGCATGTGCATCGGATGCTGCAACGATGGCCTCATCCCATTGCTCGCCGCGCAGCAACGCCACGATCAGCATCAACCGGTACGAGAGATTGCTGGGTGCATAGCCGACGGCGTCGCGGATGGCGGCGAGTTCGCCCGCGCCATCATCGTTGCGACGCGCATTGAATGCTTTCGCCGCGGCGCGGGCCGCGAGTTCACGTCGGACTTCTTCGCGACGCTGCCGCAGCGTCGTGTTGCCGACGACCTTGCCGGCGCCTTCATCCAGAGCGCGATCGGCATCTTCATAGCGATCGTCGGCGATCAGCGCATTGCCCAACAACAGCCAATAGGCAGTGTTGTCGGGCGCCTTATCCGCAGCATCGCGCGCCAGTCGCACCGCATTCCGATAGTCCTTGCGGCCATAAGCGGTGAAGGCGGCGTTGGCGTCCCGATAGCCGGCGTCGCGCACCGTGCTTGGCTTGTCGCGGGACCGGGTTTGCTCCTTCCGGATCTTTTGCAGTTGTTCACGCAGTGCGGCGACGTCGGGACGCAGCCGTATTGCTTCGCGCAATTGCGCTTCGGCGTGCCGGTAGTCGCCGCGCGCCGAAGCACGATAAGCGTCCTGCGCCAGTGCATAGGCCGGGCCGCTCAAGGGCAGCGGCACTACGCGCATTTGTGCATGGACTACCGCAGGCGCGAGCAGTATGGCCAGTGCGGCGCCAAGTCTGAATCTGTGGAGGGTCGTCATGCTGCCTGCCCGTCGTTGCGCTGGAACAAGCGGCGCTGTTCGCGTACGGCTTGTTCAATGGCGTCGCGTGAAATCACCGATTGCGCCACCAGGTAGTCGCCGATGCGACCGTGCCGGTCCGGCTGGTAGCGTTGCATCGCGGCGTCGAATACGGCGCGCGACAGCAGGCCACCGCCAATCAGCAGGTCGCCCAGTAGCGGCACCCCGGCTTCGGTTTGATTCTTGTCGAAAGCATTGTGCTGACCGTGCAGCAGGCGCAGGCCGGCCGCGATTTCCGATTCGCGCGCAACCATCGGAAACGGCGGCAGACCGAGTGCGGCTTCGAGTTCCGCGCGCGCCTCGTCGCTGAGCGCGCTGGCCACTGCAATGCGCGCCACATGGCGATCGCCGATGGTCTCTTCGCCGATGTACAGCGCGCGCAGGCGCGTGGCGATTTCGCCGGGCAGGGCGGGGGCGTGCTGCTCGACGGTGTCCTTGTCGAGTCGTACGCGCGGCAGGTTTTCCTGATAGGCGAGCGCCTCGGCCAGCGTTTCTTCGTCGAGCCAGCCGTGCGACACCATGACGGTGCCAAGTGGGAGATGGGTGCGACGTTGTTCTTCCAGTGCTCGTTCCAGCGTGGCGTCATCGACCGCCTGCCAGGTCTTGAGCAGGTCGCCGAGACGGCGACGCGGCACCGCCAATCGGTCTTCGCTCGGAAAATCATGCATGGTCTTGTCCCAGGCCAGTGCCTTGCCGGCAAACAGATACAGCAGGAACAGGCGCCATGCGCGCGCCACCGCCATGAAGTTGACGAAGTTCGACACCACCATGCGCGGCAGCGACATCAGCCCGTGCCGCCAGCCGTACAACTGCGCCGTGAAGTAATAACGATGCCCGAGGCGATTGACCATCGCCAGCGCATTGAGCAGCAGCACAGTGCGCCACCAGCCGTCGCCGGCCAGCAAGGGCGGGTAGAAAATCTGCCAGAGATGGAAAGAAGTCGCCGCCGAGAACAGCATGAACTGCAGCGCCAGCACATATGCCAGCATGCTGACGAAGGCGGTGACGATGCCCTTGCGATCACGCAGCAGCAAATAGCGCGCCGCCAGCGAACCCTTCCAGCCGATCTGCTCCCAGCTCTGCAAGCCGATGCCGAGCACCCAGCGCGCTTTCTGGCGATAGGCCTGGCGGAAGGTGTCGGGAAAATACTCGCGCACGCTGAGCGGTACTTCCAGCGAGTGCGTCTTGCCCGCACCATCGCTGAACCACGGCTTGCGCTGCACCGTGAACTGCACCGGGAAGCGCGCAAAGATGGTCTGCATGCCCATCTGTGACAGCCGCGTGCCGACTTCATAATCTTCGGTCAGGCTGGCGGTGTTGAACGGCTCGCCGCCGGTCTCCGCCTGCAGGCCGAGCAAGGCGCGACGTGAGAAGCAAGTGCCGACGCCGGCGGACGGCACCGAGCCGGCCACGCTTTCGCGCACCAGCATGTCCTTGGCATGGCTCTCAGCGAACTCGTCCATGTAGGTGCCCGCCACCAGTTCATACCATTCACGTTCGAGCGACGCCACCGGCAGCTGGATCATGTCCTTGCGCGGCAGCAGGTAGTTGAAGAATTTCAGCTCCAACGGATGCAGCACGTCTTCGCTGTCGTGCAACACCACGCCGGCGAATTCCATGTCGCGTGCACGCTCGTAAGCGAAGATCGCCTTGACCACCCAGTTGAGGCAGTCCGCTTTGCAGGTTGGTCCGGCGTGTGGTACCTCGACGCGATGCAATTGCTTGTAGCGTCCGCGCATGCGTTCGACCTGTTCGATGGTGGCGCGGTCGTTGACATAGGTGCCGACGAACACCACGTAACGGCGGTAGTCGAGTACCGCCACCATGTTTTCGATCATCTGCGCGATGACGTCGTATTCCAGCCAGGCCGGCACCATGATGGCGATCGGCTGTTCATCGCGTTCGCGCAGTTGCGCGACGGTCAGCGGCGTGGCCTTGCGTTCGATGGTGAATTTCCGGTACAGGCGGCGTGTCCAGTACCAGACGTCGAAGAAGAAATCGTCAGCGGCGGAAATCAGGATGACGATGGCCACCATCGCAGCCGAGATTTCCAGCGCGGCGTAATAATTCGCCGTCAGGAAATCCAGCTGGGCCGTGGCATTGGCGGTGCTGAACATAAGTCCTCGCTACCGTCAGGACGGGTCGTGCGGTGGCGTCGGCGTGTCGTCGCGCTCAGCGGTTTGCTTCTCTGCCTCCTGGCGCGCCAGGTGACGGCGACGCACGCGATTGGCCAGCACCAGCATCATGATGAACAAGGCGACGATGAACAATGGCACCGCCCACCACAACACGTCGGACACGTTCAGGCGCGGAGCATCCTGCACCGAGTCGCGGCCGGCAGTGTCGTCCGTATTGATCTCGGACAAGAGGCCGCTGCCGCTGACTGCAGCCACATTACCGCTTGAAAGCTGGAAGGGACGTTCCAGCACCGGCGCTTGCGGGCCGACGCTGCGATAGACCACGCCTTCCTTGCCGCCGACTTTCACCACTTCCAGCGCGCCGAAGCGATTGAGTCCGCTGACGTCGAGCAGGGGCTTGTGCGAGCTGTCGTTGAGGACCAGCGTGTTGCCGCTGACCTCGATCATGTGCTTGCTTTCCTTGAGCGGGACATCCAACGCCAGGAAATGATTTCCGGGAGAGATTTCCTTGCCGTCTTCCGCCACAACCAGCTTGCTGTTGGCCGGCGGCAAGCCGGTGCTGGCAGCCAGCATGATGACGTTTTGCAGCGTGCTGTCGGCATGTGCGAGGTAAGCCTGCGGCAGCACGATGTCGGCGCCGCCGGCGAAACGTCTGACCATGCCGGTGAAGTTGGCGTCGGTGCGTGCCTTGCCGAGCTTGAGGTGGCTCGACGCCAGCACGGCTACCGGGAATGCCTGCGGTGTCTCGCGGCAGTTGTCGCTCGATGGCTGACGCACGAAGGCGACCTTCAACTGGTTTTGCGCCGCCAGAGCATTCGCCGGAATCTTGGCGACAATCCGTTCGGGCCGTCCGTCGGCTTGCAGATGTTTCGCGCCCAGCAAGACGTCGTTGAGCGAGACCGATACCACCGGCGGAGTGCGTCCGGCGCCAGGAGCGGCCGAGACGTCGAGCACCAGTTCGGACGGCACGCGGCCGTCGCTGGCGACTTCGGCGATGTCGAACGAGGCGGTCCAGTCGGCACGGCTCATGACGTCGAAGCTGCCCGGGACGCCGCCCAGATTCTTGAGCAGGATGAAGGCTTCTTCGCTGTGCGGGCGATGCACGGCGCGCACGGTCAATGCCGGCGCACCGCTGATGTTGCGCCAGAAATTATCGAACAGGCCGGCGAAGTTTGCGCCCGCCTGCGGCGCCACCAGGATCACCGGACGGCCGAATGCCGACACCAGTCGCAACTCTTTCGGATCGAGGCCGGTAGTGTCCGGTTCAAGGCGCTTGCGCCATTCGCGGAAAGTATCGACCGCGTCCGGCGCAGTGCTGCGCAATTGTTCCTGCAAGGCATTCAAAGCTGTCGAGATGGCGTTGAGCAAGGCAGGATCACCGACCACGATGTCGCCGCGCAATTGCGCATCGGCGCCATTCTGACCAAGCGCCAGCAGCGCGCCGATCTCGGCCTGGTCCTTGAGCGTGTGGCGGCCACTGCCGGTGAGCGCCGCAAAGGCGGGAACGCTGCGCAGCGCGGCGGGTATATTCAGGCGGCCAAGGTCAATGCTGTCTCCGATCGCTGGCATGACGGTGACGGTGCTGTGCTTGCCGGCGCGCTCCAGAGCCACGCCGATGCGCCAGGCGGTGTCATACGACTGCGCCGACAGGTGCTTGCTGCCGACCATGATGGCCGTCACCGCCGGCAAGGCGCCCCAGGCGGTGCGCAGGTCAGCAATCGCCTTGCTGTCGTAGCGGTAGCTGAAGCTCGATTCCGGCGCCACGCGCAATACGTTTCCCGGTGTGCGTGGATCGGAGCAATTGGTCTGGCCCGCCAGCATCGTGGTCCAGTTCACACCGAGTTTGACGAAGCCGTTGGCGCGGGGCGCGCCATCGATGCCCAGCGTCATGCCGGCGTCGCCTTGATCGGCGGTCATGGAGCGCGCTGCGGCGGGATAGGTATCCACCGCCAGCACCATCGTGGTCCGTCCGCCGTCGGCGCGCAGATAACCGGCGCGCATGTTCAGGGCGGCGTCGGACAGCGGCACATTGGCGGGGACGGGAAGATAGATTTCGCGACTGCTGTCATTCGACGCAAGCACCAGCGGTGTGGTGAAGCCGAGACTGGAAAGCGTCTCCTTGCGCGTGATCCAGGTGTCGTCGCTGAGCTGGCGGAATGCTGCGGCGACACCGCCCGCGGGTGCGGAATATGCAGGAGAGGAAATCAGAAAAGGGGCGCATATCGGCATCAGCGAAATGGCGCGTAAGACCTGGCGAAGTATTGTTGTAGGACGGTCTGTATTCATGGGTTCCTGTGACGTGAAGTCTTGGCCGGAAACCGCGCAGCGACGGGGGTGTGCGGTTGTATCCCTTCAGCGGCGGGCGCTGCAGGCGGCTGGGCTATTTTTTGTACGACCTCCGCAGACAAGATTTGGTTGCAGAAAATCGTTTTGTTCAGAGTCGGTGATCTATTGCGGGCGAGATGCGGTGAGCGTGAAATCTCGGCGCAGGGGAGCAGTGCGCACACGTTCCTGCCCGTCGGTGAATTCTTCGACGCGATGACCCGACACCGCTGCCACGATGCGCGCCGATGCATTGCCGTCGCCATACGGATTGTGGCGACGCGAATAGCTTCGGCGCAGCGCGTCGTCGTTGAGCAGGGCCGATACCGCATGCACGATGTGCAAGGTGTGCGTGCCGACCAGTTGCACCGTGCCGGCTGCGACAGCTTCGGGTCGTTCGGTGACGTCGCGCATGACCAGCACCGGCTTACCTAGTGAGGGCGCCTCTTCCTGCACGCCGCCGGAGTCGGTGAGGATGATGTCCGCGCGCTGCATCAGCCGCACGAACTGAAGGTAATCGAGCGGCTCGATCAGGTGGATGTTGGCGCGGCCGGAAAGCGACTCCATCACCGGCCCCAGCACGCTGGGATTCAGATGCACCGGATAGACGATCTCAAGGTCGTTGCGCTGCGCCAGCGATGCCAGCGCGCTGCAGATGTTGCGAAATCCATCACCGAAATTCTCGCGTCGATGACCGGTGACCAGCAATACTTTGCGTCCGGGTCGCAGGGCCGGCAGCTGTGCGTCGATACGTGCACGCAGCGAGGCGTCGTCCTGCAGTTTCGCCACAGTCATGTGCAAGGCGTCAATCACGGTGTTGCCGGTGACGAAGATGCGGCCCTGCAAGGTTTCTTCGAGCAGGTTGCGTTGTGCCTGCAGAGTGGGAGCGAACATCATGTCGCTGACCACGTCGATGGTGCGGCGATTCATTTCCTCCGGGCACGGTTGCGTGAGGTCGCGCGTGCGCAGCCCGGCTTCCACATGTGCCACCGGGATGCGACGATGAAACGCGGCCAGCGCCGCGACCATGGCCGTGGTGGTGTCACCGTGCACCAGCACGCGATCGGGCTGCGCCTGCTCCAGCAAGCCGTCGAGGCCGCTGAACAGGCGCGAACTCAAACTGTTGAGCGTCTGATCGGGTTCCATCACATCCAGGTTGTGATCGGTCCGGATGTCGAACAAGGCAAGCACCTGCTGCAACATCTGTCGATGCTGGCCGGTAACGCATACCTGGGAATCGATGCCTGGTGCGGCTTGCAGTGCTTTCAGCAAGGGCGCCATTTTGATTGCTTCCGGTCGCGTACCGAAGATTGACATTATTTTTATGCAAGCTTGTCCGATGATTCTCTCCATTATGGTCAGGTTATCCCGTGACTTGTTTCCACGCGGATGAAACGCTGGTGGAACACGGGTGGGTAAGTGCGGCTGAGAACGAAGCAAGTCGGGCAAACATACAAAGTCGTATGTCGCTGAATAATGGAGTCGAAATTATTCGAATGGGTTCCGTGAAGCGGACGAGAAGGGGGAGAGCTTTGTATCGAAATGTAAAGGATGCTGCCGATGGGCAATCAATTCAGCATCACTTCCGTCAGAAAACAACGAGGATGTCAGCCGCCGCGCGCCTGGCCCATGCGATCGGCGATCTCATTCCATAGATGCATCGCGACGTAGGCGCGCCACGGCCGCCAGATTTCCGCGCGGGCTTTTTGGTGTGCAAGCTTGAGCAAGTGCGGATCGCGATCAACGATCGCCTGCATCAGCACAAGGTCGGAAGCCGGCCAGGCATCGGCATCGCGCCACGCGCGCATGGCGACGTATTCAACGGTCCACGGGCCGATGCCGGGCAAGCCGAGCAAGGCCTTGCGCAAGTCGGCCGTATCGACGTGAGGATCGTCTACCGGCACGTCGCCTTGCGCCACTGCATGGGCGAAACCCTGCAGCGCGGCGACGCGTTTGCCGGGCATGCCGATGGCCGTGAGGTCGACCGCAGCCAGCGCGTGCGGCGTCGGGAAGCGCCATGCGGTTGCGGCGTGCGGATGGCCTTCGATGCGTTCTCCGGCGCGTTCAACCAGACGGCCCACGATGGTGGTCGCCGCTTTCACGCTGACTTGCTGGCCGACGATGGTGCGCACGACCAGTTCGAATGCCGACCACGCGCCTGGAACGCGCAGGCCCGGCGCCGCCTTGAACAGCGGCGCCAGCCATGGATCGTTCGCGAGGTGTTTGCGGATGTGTTTGATGTCCGTCTGCAGGTCGAACATCCGGCTGAGCGGTGCGACCAGCGCGTCGGCGTGACGGCCGGCCTTGCCGTTGATCACGGCGACCAGGCAATCCTTGTCGGGGTGGCGCGACACGGCCAGTGCCCCCTGATCGCCTTTCCATTCGATGGCGCGCAGGTACACGCCACCTTCCACCGCTTCCACGCCGGCCGTCGCGCGTCCGCCGAAGAAGCGCAACAGACGCTCCCAGTCGAACGGCGGCTGGAACGGCAATTCACGGACTGCAGCGGCAGGTTGTTTGTTGGCGGGCATAGGGCGGGGCGAGAGAGTTTTGCGATGTTTCCGAAGAGGGGGGATGCACGATCATATATTGCTTCACCTGCGCCTACACGAGGAGGGGGGATTTTCTGATCGCGCCGCGACGGTGCTCCGCTTAATAATGACACGGCGCATATGTGTGCGCTTATCACCATCGGAGAGACAAGTGAACGCCACTAGCCAAGACGCCATCGCGTTACTGAAATCGGATCACAAGGAAGCCAAGGAACTGTTCGACGAATATGAAAAGAAAAAAGACCGCGCCAGCGACGAACAGAAAATGGACATCGCCCGGGAAGTCTGCGGAGCATTGCTGATTCACATGGAAATCGAGGAAAAGATTTTTTATCCGCGCATCCGTCAAAAGATCGACGACGACGATCTGATGAACGAAGCGGAAGTCGAGCACGAGGGTGCCAAAGACCTGATCCGCCAACTCGGCGAGTTGAAGCCCAGCGATCCGATGTTCGATGCGAAGATCAAGGTGCTGGGTGAGCAGATCGAACATCACGTCGAAGAAGAGGAAACTGAGATGTTCCCCAAGGCACGCAAATCCGGCGTCGATCTTGACGCTCTTGGCGCTGAATTGCTGGCAGCGAAGAACCAGATGCGCGTGGAGCATGGCTTGCCTGCAGTGCACGCATGAAGCGATTATTTCGCAGGCGTGCCTGATCAGTCATGACACAAGCGTTTTCCGAGCTTTTCGGTTTTTTGAAGTCCGCCCACGTGGCGGATTTTTTATGAAGTTGCAAGAAAGATAAAGACTACGGCACGTGCCTGTTTCATAGAAAATTTTTAATGCGCAGGAAACATTCTGATGGGTATAATGTTTTCAAAACAAAGACTTATTGTGATGCCGCGCAAGCGGATTTGTCCGGGGGGACAATCGATGATTTCATTTGCAACCGCGCCATTCCTGGGCGCAACGCTGGCCGCACTTGCATTGGTGCTGGCCGGCCTGGTGTTCATTTTTCAGCAAGTCATTGCCGAGCGACGCTACGTGCGCCTGCGTGCCGAGTATGAAGCGCGGCGAGCGGCGTATTTTGCAGCCGAGTTTACTGTTGCGCGAGAAGCGGGCGATGAACTACGCGTTGTCGACGAAAGCGTCGTGCGCTGCTGATGTCTCTTCAGTAATTTTCTCATGTAATTCCTTGGGGAAATCCCCCGCGGTTTGGCTTGCAATCCAAACCGGCTCGTCCGGCGCGAAGCAGTGCCTTACGCAACCCCGGCCTTGCCCCGCGCCCGTACTGGACGCGGATTCGAT
>NZ_JBIWNT010000003.1:51411-867041 GCF_044767365.1 Herbaspirillum sp. NPDC101396
GATCCTCTGCGCATTACCAATAAAAAAGGCCACCCTTGCGGGTGACCTTTTGTATTGGTGGTGGAGCCGGCGGGAATCTCCCGCGGTTTGGCTTGCCAGCCAAACCGGCTCGCCCTGCGCGAAGCGGTGCTTCACGCAACCCCGGACTCGCCCCGCGTCCGTGCCGGACGCGGATTCGATCCTCTGCGCATTACCAATAAAAAAGGCCACCCTTGCGGGTGACCTTTTGTATTGGTGGTGGAGCCGGCGGGAATCTCCCGCGGTTTGGCTTGCAAGCCAAACCGGCTCGTCCTGCGCGAAGCGGTGCTTCACGCAACTCCGGACTCGCCCCGCGCCCGTACCGGACGCGGATTCGATCCTCTGCGCATTACCAATAAAAAAGGCCACCCTTGCGGGTGACCTTTTGTATTGGTGGTGGAGCCGGCGGGAATCGAACCCGCGTCCGCAAGCACTCTACAGACAGTTCTACATACTTAGCGCTGCCATTTGATTTAACCCGAACGACGCGGACGCGCACGCTTCGTTAAGGCGAGTCACCTTAGATTTAGCCTTGAATCAAGTGACCCGATTCAAAGCGATTCCTTGTAAATGACTCTACTGCTGTTTTACCAGCCTACCCCAAGGAAGAAGTAGTGTAGAGCAAGCGGGTATTAAGCCGCTTGTGCGTACGAGTTATCGTTTGCAGTTATATCTTGTCTGATTGTATTTACGAGGTAGTCAGTCCTCGGTATGCCCTGCGCTGCTTTGCAACCCACGTCGAAACCAAGTCGGCCCCATGCAGACTTGCATTATAACTCAGTGTGGGGGCGGCCCGCCCGATTATCAAGAGCCAAGGCGCGCCGCTCCCGCTGGTGTTGCCTTACTGCTGCAGGCTCAGGTCGACCCGGCTGCCCTGTCCCTTGTCCTTGATGCCTTCGGCCGTGAGCTTGGGAGCGATCAGGAAGATGCGGTCGGCCGAGATGATGCTCTGGTCCTGCAGATAATTGCGCACCACGTCCGCACGGCGCTGGGCCAGGTTGCGCAGGTCGTCTTCGGTGACCGGCGTGTTGTCGACGATCAGCTTCTGCATCTCTTCGGGCGGCAGGGATTTTGCAAGGCCGACGACGTTACGCGGCTTCTTGAATTTCTCGTCCTTGTAGACCTTTTCCATGTACTTGGTGCGATCAGCGTCGCTGAGACTGTTGTCCTTGCCGGCCGGCTGGCCTTCCTTCTCGATGACGTCCTTGCGCTTCAGTGCGCGCATCTTGCGGTTGAGGACTTCCTGGCGCAGGCCGGCGTCGTCGACTGCTGGATCGGCACGGCCCATGACGTCGATCTTCAACGCCGGGCGCTGGTGCAGGGCGTAGCCGAGGGTGTCGAGCTTCTTGCGGATGTCGGCAGTGATCTCGGAAGAGCCCGGCTCGAATTCGATGTAGCTGAGCTCGGCGTCGCCGCCGCCGCTGCCGAACATCGAACTGATCAGCGCGAACGGCGACGTGACGGCCTTGACGATCAGGTTGACGAAGACGCGCATGATGATGCCGCCGATCGAGAATTGCGGATCAGACAGCGAGCCGGAAATCGGCAGGTTCAGATTGATGGTGCCGTCACGGTCCTTGAGCAGCGACACCGCCAGCATCACCGGCAGCTTGGTGACGTTGGGGCCGTCGACATGGTCGCCGAAGGTTAACTGTTCAATGCGCACGTCGTTCTGCGCCACCAGCTTGTCGTTCTCGATCTTGTATTGCACGTCCATCGACAGCTTGCCCTTGGTGATCGGGTAGCCGGCATATTTTGCCGAATAGGGCGTCAGGCGCGGCAGCTGGACGCCGTTGGCGCTGGCCTTGATGTCGAGGAACATCGGTTTGAACAGGGGATTGAGCGAACCCGATATCTGCAGCGGCGCATCGTTGTCGACCTTGCCGCGCAAATCGATGGTGGCCGGTTGAGGCTTGTCGGAGGCGATGCTGCCGATGGTGCCGCCCATGCCGGTCATATTGACCGTGTAGTTCGGCTTGACGAAGTTGTCGGTAAAGTTGATGTTGCCGCTCTGCAGGACGGTCTGGCCGATGCGGATCACCGGTGCGTTGGGATCGGGCGCGGCGGGCGTGACCGGCGCGGTCGAGGTGGTGGTCTTGGCAACGGTCGTCGACGGCTTGTCAGGGCTGGTTTCGGGCGAAGTGACCGAGCTGCGCGGCGCTTCCTTGGAGACCACGATGTCCTGCAGGTTGAGCTTGCCCTGGTCGGACAGGATGGCGCGCGCATAGAAATCGGACAGCGCGATTTTTTCCAGCGTGACCAAGGGTTTGCCGCCGATTTTGGCGTTGATGCCTTGCAGGTTCAGCGTGCGCCAGCGCAGGAAGTCGCTCGAAGACAGCTTGTCCAGCACGCGGAAATTATTGAGGCTGGCCGAGCCGTTGTATTGCAGCGCCAGCGCCTGTTTGTTGACCGGCGGCGTCAGCGCCAGCTTGCCCTTGGTGCTGAGCGTGCCGCTGGTCAGCGTGACGTTGAGGTAGTCGGTGAAATAGGTCTGGAACGGTGCGATCGGCAGGTTCTGCGCATCCAGCGCAAGATCCACGGTCTTGAGTTGCGGCGCCGCCTGGCCGGTCACGGACAGCTTGCCGTTCTTGTTCAGCGTGGCCTGCAGCGACAGCTTGCTGGTCTGGTCGAGTTGGCTGGAGAGGTTGTCGACCTTGAGGTCGAGAGCTTCGATGCGCAGCTTCTGTGTCGGCGTCACGCCGCTGTCTTCGTAGGAAATATTGCTGTTGCTGATCGACAGGCTGCGCAGACGTGCTTGCCAGGCGGTGGCGGCGGTATTGGCGCTTGGTTTCTTTGCGGGGGCAGCGGATGCGACGGCTGGTTCTTTGGCAGGCTCGCTGACGTTGACTGTCGCGGGTTTGCTTCCCGGCGCCGCCAGCAACTCTTGCAGGTTCAACGCGCCCTTGGCGTCGCGGCGCAGATCGCCATTGAGGCCGACGATGCGGAAGGCGTCCGCGTCGGCTTTGCGGCCCAGCAAGTCGATGGTGGCGTTGTCGAGCGCGATGGTTTTGGCACCGATGACGCCGGCGGCGGACTTGATCTTGGGCGACAGTTTGAGGTCGGTGATTTCGACGCCCAGTTTGCCGAGCTTGACCTGACCGCCGGTAACCTGCACCTCGGTGCTGCCTGAAACCTGGCCGCTGAGCGCACCGTTGAGCGAGCGATTGAGATAGTTCTGATAGCCGCTCAGCTGGATCGCCTTCAGGGTCGCGGTGCCGTTGACTTCACCTTTGAGCGGCGCCAATGCGCCGGTGAAGCCAATTTCGCCCTTGCCGTTTTCGGTGAGTGACAGCGCAAGTTTGGCCGGCTTGGCGTCGGCCAGCGTGGAGACTTCTTCGGCGTCGACCGTGATCTTGTCCAGATGAACAGTCTGGCGCGGCGATGCGTTGGCGTCATCGGTCCATTGCACGCTGCCGTCGCGCACCAGCAGTTTGCGGATAGTGATGGCGGGTGCCGTTGCGTCTTTCGCTTCGGTCTTCGGTGCGGTTGCAGGCGCGGATGCGGTGGTTGCTGGTTTCTTGGCAGATGCCGCGGGTTTGGCCCGGGAGTCGTTCTTGCCGATGCGAGTCCAGTTGATTTCTCCGCGGGCATTCATGTCGGCCCAGATTTGCGGCTTGTCGATGGCAATCTGGTCAATTACGCCGCTCAGCTTGAGCAGATCGAGCTTGTCGATCTTGGCGGACACCGAGCCGATCTTGATGAGTGGCGCGGCATTCTTCTCCTGCACCGAAATGTCGGCCAGTGTGAAGTCACCATCGAGGCCGATCTGCGGTTTGTCCTTGTCGCGGCTGAAAGTCAGGTCCAGTCGCGTGGAGAGCTTCGCGCTTTCCAGTTTGACCGGCAGCGCAACGGGCGAGAAGGGCAGATAGCTGGCGACGTCCAGCTTGTCGATATCGATCGCCAGCGTGGTGTCGAGCGAACTGGCGAAGAGTTTGCTGCGACCCTTGAGCGAGAACGGCGTGCCGTTGACGGTCATCGACAGCACCGGTTGCACGAAAGTGTCGATGTTGCGCGGCAGGTTGGAGACGAAAGGTACGCCGATGTTCAGCGCACGGACGTCGATGGTCTTGCCGCTGACCTTGTCGTCGAACAGGATGGCGCCATTCTGCAATTGGACGTTGGCCAGCGAAAACAGCGTTTGGCCCTCGCTCTTGGGCATCGCCAGCACGCGGTCGATGATGTCGGAGAAATTGTAGCGACCGATACCTTCGTCGCTCAGGCGAACGATATGGACCTTGGGTTCGACCAGCTGGATTTCGTCGAGGATGGCGGCCAGGCGCAGCGCGGAAGTGGAGGACGCGTTGACCACCAGTTCCTTGGCGCTGAAGGCGGCAGTCTTCTGGTCCGGCTCATACAGCGTGACGTCATGCACGCGCAACGCAAGCAGGAATGGATTGAAACTGAGTTCGCCGATATCGAGCTTGCGGCCGATTTTTTCCTGCGTCTGTTCGATCGCGACCTTCTTGACCAGCGACGGCAGGGCGAGCCAGCTGACCAGCGCCAGCAATAGCAGGAAAACGATGGTGTATGCGGACCAGCGCAAGGTGCGCAGCTGCCAGGCAGGACGGGGATGATTGGCCATGATCTTTCCTCGTGAGGAAGGTCGCATGCGCCAGCGGCGTGCGCCTTCGTTTAATTGTATGGCCGGCGCCGGAAAGGCGTCGGCGGTAACTCAACTACGGCAACGACGGTAACGGTTATTGCGTTTTGATCAGTTCCAGCAACTGCAGCGGATCGTGCAGCAAGACGTCGGCTTCCCATGATTCGGGTTCGACATGGCCACAATAGCCCCAGGCGGCCGCGATGGTGGGCATGCCGGCGGCACGTCCGGCCTGGATGTCGCGCAGGTCGTCGCCGACGTACCAGCAGTCGGCCGGGTTCAGTTGCAACCGGCTTGCTGCTTCATACAGCGGCGCCGGATGGGGTTTGGTGTGCGGTGTGGTGTCACCGGAGACCACGCATCCCGCATGGCCCAGGCCGATTTGCGGCACCAGCGGGTCGGTAAAGCGTGATGCCTTGTTGGTGACGATGCCCCAGGCGAGTCCGCGCGCTTCCAATTGCGTGAGCAGAGCGGCGACGCCGTCGAAGAGTTTGCTTTTGACGACCAGCTTTGCTTCGTAATTGTTGAGGAAGCGTACGCGCAGGTCCTCATATTCAGCGTCGTCAGGCTTGACGCCGAAGGCTGCGCCGATCAGGCCACGCGCGCCGGCGGATGCCACCGGACGCAATTGTTCATACGGTGTCGGTTCCAGGCCGCGTTCGGCGCGCAACTGGTTGACGGCTTCGGCCAGGTCGGGAGCCGTGTCGGCGAGCGTGCCGTCGAGGTCGAACAGGATGGCGCGGGGTGTTTTCAATGGCATGGTCGTTACGGTGAAGACGGTTGGGGCAACAGCGGAAGCTGCTGCGATTTGCCGGCGATATCCGCTGCGGGACGTCGCCGGCTATTGCGTATTGAGTATGTGATCAGGCCAGCGGCTTGCGGCACGCCACCATGTAATTGACGCTGGTGTCCTGGTTGATCGAGTACAGCTTGGTCAGTGGATTGTAGGACAGTCCCTTGAATCCATCGAGTTCCAGGCCGGCTTCGCGGATGAAGCGCGCCAGTTCGGCCGGCGTGATGAACTTGGCGTAATCGTGCGTGCCTCGGGGCAGCATGCGCAATAAATACTCGGCGCCGATGATGGCGAACAGGTAAGCCTTGGGATTGCGATTCAGTGTGGAAAAGAACACGTGGCCACCCGGTTTCACCATTGCTGTGCAGGCGTGCACGATGGAGGCGGGGTCAGGGACGTGTTCCAGCATTTCCATGCAGGTGACGACGTCGAATTGGCCTGGTTCACGCGCCGCCAGGTCTTCTGCGGCGATCTTTTCGTAGCGAACCTGGACGCCGGACTCCATGCCATGCAGGTCGGCGACCTTGAGCGCTTTTTCGGAAAGATCGATGCCGGTTACCCTGGCGCCTTTGCGCGCCATCGATTCGGCCAGGATGCCGCCGCCGCAGCCGACATCGACCACGCTCTTGCCGGATAGTGCGGCGCGGGCGTTGATCCATTCCAGCCGGAGCGGATTGATTTCGTGCAAAGGACGAAATTCGGATGTTGGGTCCCACCAACGATGGGCGAGATCGCTAAATTTTTGCAGTTCTTGAGGATCGGCATTCATAGGCTGAATGATAGCCGAACCCGCTTGATGCTGTTCGCTGCAAAGCAAATTTCCATAAAAAAACCCCGCCGAAGCGGGGTTTTTTTCGATTGAAAATCGACTGTTGGTATTACTTGTTACGTGTACCAACGACTTCGATTTCAACGCGGCGGTTCTTGGCGCGGCCAGCTGCGGACTTGTTGTCAGCGACTGGTTGCGATTTGCCCTTGCCTTCAGTGTAGACGCGGTTAGCTTCAACACCCTTGGAAACCAAGTATGCCTTAACCGATTCAGCGCGGCGGACGGACAGTTTTTGGTTGTAGGCAACGGAACCGACGGAGTCAGTGTGGCCGACAGCGATGATGACTTCCAGGTTCAGACCGTTCAGGTTTGCAACCAGTTCGTCCAGTTTGGACTTGCCGGCTGGCTTCAGAACTGCCTTGTCGAAGTCAAAGAATGCGTCAGCAGCGTAAGTAACTTTTTCCGATGTCGGAGCGGCTGCTGCAGCGGCAGCTGGAGCAGCTGGGGCAGCGGCTGGAGCAGCAGCTTGAGCAGGAGCTTCTTCGCATGGGCCGTTGACAAACGCTGTTTGCCAGCACAGACCGAAGCCGCTGCGGGTAACGACGTCACGGCTGTCTTGCAGGTACAGGCTGTTTGGACGGACCTTGATGTCCTTGATTTCCTGTGCGGTCGCAGACAGAGCGATGGCTGCGGACGCAGCAGCGAAGACGAGTTTTGCTAATTTGTTCATGTTTCTCCTCTCGGGTGAGATATCCGCAGATAAACTGCGCTACAAAATTACGACATCAAAAAAACGAATAATATCATGTGTTCAGGTCGTTACATGCCCCACTTTGCAGGAGGGCGTGCAATGAACTTAGCCGCCATTCTGCCACAGGCTGGTGCAATCAGCGAACGTTGCCAAATAGTCCAATCAACGTTTTTAGCACTCTGTTGTTTTTTGGTAACAAGACGTTTACCTTCGCAAAGTGCTGCACTCCGTTGCCAAAAAAGCCAAATTTTGGCTAAAAAACCTTATTTTTCATGCCCTTGCACGCGAATAACCACACGGCGATCGGGTGATAGGCAGCCTGCCAATTTCTTGGCGGGAAGGTTTTGTCCGCACTGCGCGATGGGTTCATTGCTACCGGCGCCGACGATTTGAATCGGTGCGACAACATTCTTGCTCTTCAGAAATGCGGCAACGGCTTCCGCTCGTTTGACGGCGATTTCTTCATTATGTTTCCGGGAGCCAAGCCGGTCGGCGTGGCCGGTGACAACAATTGCGTCGATTCCACCGCAAACCGGCAGTCGGTCGACAATTTGTTCCTGGATGCGCTGCTGCGCCGCTTTGTTCAGCACCGTCTTGCCGGAGCCGAATGTCTGACTGTCGCTTAGCGTGACGCTGAAGTCGCAAGTGCTGCTGCTGACGGATGCCAAGGCATTCGTGGTGATTGCGGCCGGATTGCTCACCAGGGCGGGCGCGATGGGATTGGCGATGGGCGGCGCCAGTTCGCCGTCGCAGCCGCTGAGGGAGTCCGCGGGTGTCCAATAGCCGGTGCGCCAGCACAGGCCATATTGACTACGTGCGACGCTGCCCTGGTTATCCTGGCCGTAGGCTGCCGTCGGCGTTGCTGCGACATCAGGGGCGCTCTGGGCGTGAGCGGAAAGGGCGATGCCCAGCAACAGACAAAGCAGACCGGAAAATTTATAAGACATATTAGTTAGCTGGTTGCGATGACATCGACGGGGCAGCCTGCAACATCGCGGTTTGCCTGGTGGAAACGCGGTGCATGCCGCGATTTCCGTGATGCCTCATTTTCTTCGGAAGGCTCGCATTTTAATCACAATTGGCGCGTTTGCCCGTATTTGTTTGTGCTTGCCGATGCATATTGCCGGGGAGCTAAAACCGGTCCTGCAAAGGCGCGGCGTGCTAGAATGCTTCGTTTGTAGTCGCTGCCCGCAATGAACAGGTTTCGGGCCTGATTTAACCACTCAAATCAATACCTCTCGACTCGCCAATGGATCAATTCGCTAAAGAAACCATCCCCATTTCCCTTGAAGAAGAGATGCGCAAGAGCTACCTCGATTACGCCATGAGCGTGATCGTCGGACGTGCTCTGCCGGACGTGCGTGACGGCCTCAAGCCGGTACACCGCCGCGTGCTGTTTGCGATGCATGAAATGAACAACGTCTGGAACCGCCCGTTCGTGAAGTGTGCGCGCGTGGTCGGTGAAGTCATGGGTAAGTACCACCCGCACGGCGACGCGTCGATTTACGACACGCTGGTGCGCATGGCGCAGGACTTTTCGCTGCGCTACATGCTGGTGGACGGCCAGGGCAATTTCGGCTCGATCGACGGCGACGGCGCCGCGGCGATGCGTTATACCGAGTGCCGCCTGGATAAGATCGCCAACGAATTGCTGGCCGACATCGAGAAGGAGACCGTCGATTTCGACCCCAACTACGACGGCAAGGAAAAAGAGCCGTCGGTGCTGCCGACTCGCATCCCCAACCTGCTGATCAACGGTTCGTCCGGCATCGCGGTGGGTATGGCCACCAACATTCCTCCGCACAACATCACCGAAGTCATCAACGGCGCACTGCACGTGCTGTCGAATGCCGACTGCACGATCGACGAACTGATCGAACTGATCCCGGCGCCTGATTTTCCGACCGGCGGCATCATCTACGGCGTGTCCGGCGTGCGCGATGGTTACCGTACCGGCCGCGGCCGCGTGGTGATGCGCGCCAAGACCCATTTTGAAGAATTCGGTCGCGAAGGCCGCACGGCGATCATCGTCGACGAGCTGCCGTACCAGGTCAACAAGAAGGCCTTGCTTGAACGTATCGCCGAGCTGGTGCGCGACAAGAAGCTGGAAGGCATCTCCGACCTGCGCGACGAGTCCGACAAGTCGGGCATGCGCGTGGTGATCGAACTCAAGCGCGGTGAAGTGCCTGAAGTGGTGCTCAACAATCTGTACAAGCAGACTCAGTTGCAGGATACCTTCGGCATGAACATGGTGGCGCTGGTCGACCGCCAGCCGAAACTGCTGAACCTGAAGCAGATGCTGGAATGCTTCCTGTCGCATCGCCGCGAAGTGGTGACGCGCCGCACGATCTTCGAACTGCGCAAGGCCCGCGAACGCGGCCACGTGCTGGAAGGTCTGGCGGTTGCGCTGGCCAATATCGACGACTTCATCGCGATCATCCGTGCGGCCCCGACGCCGCCGATCGCGAAATCCGAACTGATGGCGCGCGCCTGGGATTCGTCCATGGTGCGCGAAATGTTGTCCCGCACCGGTGCGGAAAACAGCAGCGGCATCGAAGCCTTCCGTCCGGAAAACCTGCCGGCGCATTACGGCATCCAGACCGACGGCCTGTACAAGCTGTCCGACGACCAGGCGCAGGAAATCCTGCAAATGCGTCTGCAACGCCTGACCGGTCTGGAACAAGACAAGATCGTCAATGAGTACAAGGAAGTGATGGAGCAGATCGCCGACCTGCTGGACATCCTGTCCAAGCCGGCGCGCGTGACCGCCATCATCACCGACGAACTGACGGCTGCGAAGAACGACTTCGGCATCGGCGTCAAGGACGAGCGTCGTTCGACCATCGAGCATAACGCCACTGATCTCGGCACCGAAGATCTGATCACGCCGCAAGACCTGGTCGTGACGCTGTCGCACTCGGGTTACATGAAGTCGCAGCCGGTTTCCGAATATCGTGCGCAAAAACGCGGCGGCCGCGGCAAGCAAGCCATGGCGACCAAGGACGACGACTGGATCGACCAACTGTTCATCGCCAACACGCACGACTACATCCTGTGCTTCTCCAACCGCGGCCGCCTGTATTGGCTGAAGGTATGGGAAGTGCCGCAGGGTTCGCGCAATTCGCGCGGCAAGCCTATCGTCAACATGTTCCCGCTGCAGGATGGCGAAAAGATCACCGTGGTCCTGCCGTTGTCGGGCGAAAACCGCGTCTTCCCGGAAGACCGGTACGTCTTCATGTCGACCAGCCTCGGCACCGTCAAGAAGACACCGTTGTCCGACTTCAGCAATCCGCGCAAGGCCGGCATCATCGCGGTCGACCTCGATGAGGGCGACTTCCTGATCGGTGCTGCGCTGACCGACGGTCAGCACGATGTCATGCTGTTCTCTGATTCCGGCAAGGCCGTGCGTTTCGACGAAAACGACGTGCGTCCGATGGGCCGCACCGCCCGCGGCGTCCGCGGCATGAACCTGGAAGAAGGTCAGCAAGTCATTGCGCTGCTGGTCGCTGAAAACGAACAGCAGTCGGTCCTGACGGCCACTGAAAACGGCTTCGGCAAACGTACCCCGATCACCGAGTACACGCGCCACGGCCGCGGCACCAAGGGCATGATCGCGATCCAGACCAGCGAACGCAACGGCAAGGTGGTTGCGGCAACATTGGTGGAGGCTAGCGATGAAATCATGCTGATCACCACCGGCGGCGTGCTGATCCGCACCCGCGTCGCGGAAATCCGCGAAATGGGCCGGGCAACGCAAGGCGTGACGCTGATTGCCGTGGAAGACGGCACCAAGCTGAGCGGCCTGCAACGCGTGGTGGAATCCGACGCCGAGGAAGACAAGGTTGAAGGCGATGTCGAAGGCGCGGTTGATGCCGAAGGCAACGGTGATGCCGTCGCCGGTGAAGGCGACGCCACTGCCGAATAATTCGGGTTGAACAGAAAATGACCGGCTGATGGCCGGTCATTTTCATCCTGTTGCGTTTGTTTGTGCGGTCGTCTGTTGCTGTCCTTCCTGGCCTTGTTCTTGTATCGTTGCTTCGTCTTTTCTTTATTTTTTACCTAGATCATGGTCTACAATTTTTCCGCCGGTCCGGCCGTACTACCGAAAGAAGTATTGCAGCAAGCTGCCGACGAAATGCTGGACTGGCACGGCAGCGGCATGTCCGTGATGGAAATGAGTCATCGCGGCAAGGAATACATGTCGATCATCGAGACGGCCTTGCGCGACATGCGCGAGCTGTTCGCGGTGCCGGCCAACTACAAGATCCTGTTCCTGCAAGGCGGCGCCATCGCCGAGAACGCCATCATCCCGATGAACCTCGCCGGTCTGCGCGGCAAAGGCGCGGGCGTGGCGGACTACGTCAACACCGGCTCGTGGTCGACCAAGTCGATCAAGGAAGCGCGGCGCTATTGCGAAGTCAACGTCGCCGCCTCGTCCGAAGCTGAAAAATTCGCCCGCATCCCGGCGCGCGACACCTGGAAGCTCTCCCGCAACGCCGCCTACGTGCATCTGTGCACCAACGAAACCATCGATGGCGTCGAATACCAGTTCACGCCCGACGTCGCAGCCGACACCGACAATGCGCCCATCGTGGCCGACATGTCGTCGCACATCCTGTCGCGCGCGGTCGATGTGTCCAAATACGGCGTCATCTACGGCGGCGCGCAAAAGAACATCGGCCCGGCCGGCCTGACCATCGTCATCGTGCGCGAAGACCTGCTCGGCCACGCCTTGCCGATCTGTCCCTCGGCCTTCGACTGGAAAATCGTCGCCGACAACGACTCGATGTACAACACGCCGCCGACCTATGCCATCTACATCGCCGGCTTGGTGTTCCAGTGGCTTAAGCGCCAAGGTGGCGTGGCCGAAATGGAGCGCCGCAATATCGCCAAGGCCGACCTGCTGTATGGCTACCTCGACAGCACCGAGTTTTATACAACACGGATTGCGAAAGACTGCCGTTCACGCATGAACGCGCCATTTTTCCTGCATGACGAAACATTGAACGAGACATTCCTGGCCGGCGCCAAAGAGCGCGGCCTGCTGCAGCTGAAAGGCCACAAGTCGGTCGGCGGCATGCGCGCATCGATCTACAACGCGATGCCGATAGAAGGCGTTGAAGCATTGGTGGAGTACCTCCGCCACTTCGAACGTACACGCGGCTGAGAGCGACTGCAAAAACACCGCTGGCGGCGTTGCACCTCGTTGCCGTACTAGCGTACTGTCTGCGTCGGCGCGCCTTGCCACCGGCGTTTTGCCAGCCGCTCTCTGAGGGTTGGGCTGACTGCATTTATTTGCTGGCGGCCGGAACGGATTGAACAAGAAAGACCACAACAATGAGTGAAGACAAACTCTTGCCCTTGCGTCAGAAGATTGACGCCATCGACGCGCAAATCCTTGATTTGCTGAACCAGCGCGCACGCGTCGCGCAGGAAGTCGGGCACGTCAAGGCCGAGACCAATGCGCCGGTATTCCGTCCCGAGCGCGAAGCGCAAGTGCTGCGCAAGGCCGCCGAGCGCAATCCGGGGCCGCTGCTGGGTACCGATATCCAGACCATTTTCCGTGAAGTCATGTCGGCTTGCCGCGCGCTGGAGAAGCGCGTTGTGGTGGCCTATCTCGGTCCCGAAGGCACCTTCAGCGAACAAGCCGTGTACCAGCAGTTCGGCCACGCCGTCGAAGGCCTGCCGTGCGTGTCGATCGACGAGGTGTTCCGCGATGCGGAAGCCGGCACCGCCGATTTCGGCGTGGTGCCGATCGAGAATTCATCCGAAGGCGTGATCAACCGCACTCTCGATCTGCTGTTGCAAACCACGCTGCGCATCAGCGGCGAGATTTCGATCCCGGTGCACCACAGCCTGATGACCAAAGCGGGCGGCATGCAAGGCGTGACGCGCATTTGCGCGCATTCGCAGGCGCTGGCGCAATGCAACGCATGGCTCAACCAGAATTATCCCGGCGTCGAGCGCCAGGCCGTGGCGTCCAACGCCGAAGCGGCGCGCATGGCCGGCGAAGATACTAGCGTGGCCGCGATCGCCGGTGAAATCGCCGGGCAGAAATACAACCTGCAAACCGTCAATGCGCACATCCAGGACGACCCGCACAACCGCACGCGTTTCGCCGTCATCGGCCGCCTGCAGACGGCGCCGTCCGGTCGTGATCAGACTTCCATCGTGCTGTCCGTGCCGAACAAGGCCGGCGCGGTCTACAACCTGTTGGCGCCGTTGGCGAAGCATGGCGTATCGATGACGCGTTTTGAATCGCGCCCGGCGCGCATGGGCGCGTGGGAATATTATTTCTACGTCGACCTCGAAGGTCACGAGCAGGACGAAAAAGTCGCCAAGGCGCTGGCTGAGCTCAAGGAGAACGCCGCGTTCTTCAAGCTGCTCGGTTCTTACCCCTTTACCGTATAAATCATTCGAAGGTTCATCATGTCCACACCATTTGGTCCGGAATACGTGCGCGCGCTGGCGCCTTACCAGGCAGGCAAACCGATCGCTGAAGTCGCCCGCGAATTCGGGCTCGACGAGAACAAGATCATCAAGCTGGCGTCCAATGAAAATCCGCTTGGCATGCCGGAGTCGGCACGGCTGGCGATGCAGCAGGCCGTGGCCGACATCGGCCGCTATCCGGACGCCAACGGTTTCGACCTGAAAGCCGCGATCAGCGCCAAGTACGGCGTGCCGCAGGACTGGGTCACGCTGGGCAACGGCAGCAACGACATCCTCGAACTGGCGGCGCACGCTTTCGTGCAGCCGAAGCAATCGGTGGTGTATGCGCAATACGGCTTCCTGGTCTACGCCCTGGCGACGCAAGCGGTCGGCGCGCGCGCCATCGAAGTCAAGGCCAAGAACTTCGGCCATGACCTGCAAGCCATGGCGGCGGCGATTGCCGACGATACGCGCCTGGTGTTCATCGCCAACCCGAACAATCCGACCGGGACCTTCCTGCCGGCGGCCGAGCTGGAGGCATTCCTCAAGGCCGTGCCGCAGCACGTGGTGGTGGTCATCGACGAGGCTTATAACGAATATCTGTCGGCTGACCTGCAATACGAATCGACCGAATGGGTGCGTACTTTCCCGAATCTGATTGTCTCGCGCACCATGTCCAAAGCCTATGGCCTGGCCGGCCTGCGCGTCGGTTTCGCGATCGGGCAGCCGGGCGTGACCGATCTGCTCAACCGCATTCGTCAGCCGTTCAATGTCAATTCGCTGGCGCAGGCCGCTGCGGTTGCCGCGCTCACCGACAAGGCTTTCCTGCAAAAAAGCGCCGAGGTCAACGCGCAGGGTTACAAGCAATTGGTCCAGGCCTTCGATGAACTCGGCCTGACCTATGTGCCGTCTTACGGCAATTTCGTGCTGGTCAAGGTCGGTGACGATGACGGCGCCGGCGCGCGCGTCAATCTGGCGCTGCTCAAGCAGGGCATCATCGTGCGTCCGGTCGGCAACTACGGTTTGCCGCAATGGTTGCGCATCACCGTCGGCCTGCCGGAAGAAAACGCAGCCTTCATCGCCGCGCTGAAAACCATCCTGGGTTGAGGCGGCACACAGTGAAGAAAATTGTTGTCTTCGGCGTCGGCCTGATCGGCGGTTCGTTTGCCCTGGCGCTGAAAAAAGCCGGTGCGGTCGCGCATGTGGTTGGCGTCGGCCGCAGCGAGGCATCGCTGTTGCGTGCGAAAGAACTGGGCATCATTGACGAGGCCTGCACCTCGGTTGCCGATGCGGTGAAGGATGCGGATCTGATCCTGCTGGCGGCGCCGGTGGCGCAGACCGGCGCAATCCTGGCGAGCATCGAGCCGCATTTGCGGTCCGGCACCGTAGTGACGGATGCCGGCAGTACCAAGGCTGATGTGGTGGCGGCGGCGCGCGCTGCGCTGGGCGACAAGATCGGGCAATTCGTGCCCGGCCATCCGATTGCCGGGCGCGAGCAAAACGGCCCTGATGCAGCGTTGGCCGATTTGTACGTCGGCAAGAAGACCGTCATCACGGCGCTCGATGAAAATATCGAACAAGACGTCGAACGCGTGGCGCAAGCCTGGCAAGCCTGTGGCGCGACCATCCATCGCCTCAGCCCGCAAGAGCATGACGCGGTGTTCGCTTCGGTCAGCCACTTGCCACACCTGCTGGCCTACGCGCTGGTGGATGACATCGCTACCAAACCGCATGCGCCCATCCTGTTTCAGTACGCTGCCAGCGGTTTCCGCGACTTCACGCGCATTGCCGGTTCGTCGCCTGAAATGTGGCGCGATATTTCGCTGGCCAATCGCGCCGCCTTGCTGCATGAGCTGGATGCGTATCTGGTGCAACTGATCCGCATGCGCAAGATGCTGGTCGAGCGCGACAGCGACGGCCTGGAAAAAATTTACGCCAATGCCCAGCAGGCGCGTCACAATTGGACTGCCGCGATCGAAACCGCCGAGCGGCAGAGCAAAGAGGGCGGCGACTGAGTACGTCTGTCCACCGGATTTTCGGAACAAGCCGCTGAACTACCCACAGAACCATCACGACAACTATTCCCGATGAAGCCAGCTTCCTATCCTCGCCATATCGACCTCAATCCCGTGGCGCATGTCCAGGGCACGGTCAAACTGCCCGGCTCCAAAAGCATCTCCAACCGCATCCTGCTGCTGGCGGCGTTGTCACGCGGCACCACCAAGATCATGGACTTGCTGGCCTCCGACGACACGCTCGTGATGCTGATGGCCTTGCAGCAACTCGGCGTCAAATGGGAGCAGGTCGAAGGCACCCAGGATTACATCGTGCACGGTGTCGACGGCGCATTGCCGGTGCACCAGGCCGATCTGTTCATGGGCAACGCCGGCACCGCGATCCGTCCGTTGACGGCTGCGCTGGCAGTGATCGGCGGCGATTACACACTGCATGGCGTGCCGCGCATGCACGAACGGCCAATCGGTGATCTGGTCGATGCACTCAACGACGTCGGCATGCGCATCGAGTACACGGGCAATCCCGGCTATCCGCCGCTGCATATCCGTCGCGGCATGCTCAATGCGCATCGCATGAAAGTGCGCGGCAATGTCTCCAGTCAGTTCCTGACGGCCTTGCTGATGGCGGCGCCGTTGATGGCCAAGGATGAGCCGATGACCATCGAGGTGAGCGGCGAGCTGATTTCCAAGCCTTACATCGAGATCACGCTGAACCTGATGCGCCGCTTCGGTGTGGACGTCCAGCGCGACGGCTGGCAGTCCTTCACGATCGCAGCCGGTCAGCATTATCAAGGCCCGGACGTCATTCACGTCGAAGGTGACGCTTCGTCGGCCTCGTATTTCCTGGCGGCCGGCGCTATCGCCGGCGGTCCGATCCGCGTGGAAGGCGTCGGCAAGGACAGCATACAGGGCGACGTGCGCTTTGTAGAAGCGCTGCGCCAGATGGGCGTGACCATCACCATGGGCGACAACTGGATCGAGGCGGCGTCGAATGGGGTGCTCAAGGCCATTGACACCGATTTCAACCACATTCCCGATGCCGCCATGACCATCGCGGTGGCGGCTTTGTATGCTGATGGCACCAGCGTGCTGCGCAATATCGCCAGCTGGCGCGTCAAGGAAACCGACCGCCTGGCCGCGATGGCGACCGAGTTGCGCAAGCTCGGTGCGACCGTGGAAGAGGGGGAGGATTACCTGAGCGTGACGCCGCCGCAACAACTGACGCCGGCCACCATAGACACCTACGACGACCATCGCATGGCGATGTGTTTCTCGCTGGCATCGCTGGATGGCGCTGCGCGTCGCGGGACGCAGGTGCGCATCAATGATCCGAAATGCGTGGCCAAGACTTTTCCGGATTATTTCCGGGTGTTCCAGCACATTGCCGAACAGACATTGATTTGACTTATCCAGACTTAACCAACAAGCGGGGATTCCCATGAACACGGCAAATATTCCCGTCATCGCCATTGACGGCCCGACTGCATCGGGCAAGGGTACGGTGGCGCAACGAGTGGCTCAGCAACTGGGCTTCCACTATCTCGACTCAGGCGCCTTGTACCGCCTGACGGCACTGTCGGCGATCCGCCGCGGCGTCGAAATGAATGACGAACACGGCCTGGCCAAGAGCGCCGAGCATCTTAACTGCCATTTCGACGGCGGCCATATTTTCCTTGCCAACGAAGATGTTTCCCAGGCCATCCGGGCGGAAGAAGTGGGAAATACAGCCTCGAAGATTGCTGTTTTGGCAACGGTGCGTCATGCGTTGTACGGCCTGCAACTCAGTTTTCGCAAAGCACCAGGCCTGGTCGCGGATGGTCGCGACATGGGCACGGTGATCTTCCCGCATGCACCGTTGAAGGTCTTTTTGACCGCCAGCGTCGAGGCGAGGGCGCAAAGACGCTATAAGCAATTGATTGACAAGGGTTTTCCTGCTAATATGGAAGACCTCTCCAAGGACTTGCGGGAACGCGATGCGCGCGATATGAATCGTGCGTCGGCGCCGCTCAAGCCGGCGGAGGGTGCGCATTTACTGGATACTTCCGACATGACGGCCGATGAGGCGGTCAGGCAGGTACTCAGTTGGTACGCGGCTTTATAAGTTTTATTGCAGCTTTATCTGTTGTTTCTGTAACGCCATTGGTGCTCGCCTGATGCAAAGTCCGGCGAGTGTTGATAAACCTAAACCCATTATTCATCGCCTTTTGCATGCATCTCCAGCAGTCTGATTTATGCAAGTTGCGACCGGATACTGGCCAACACCTTTCTTAAATTCTATGTCTACCACTACTGTCCTGGCTCCTGGAGCCGCTGGCGCTGATGCATTTGCAGCGCTGTTTGAAGAATCGCTGTCACGTCAAGACATGCGTTCTGGTGAAGTCATTTCGGCTGAAGTCGTCCGCCTCGACCATAACTTCGTTATCGTCAACGCCGGCCTGAAGTCCGAAGCCTTCATTCCTATCGAAGAATTCAAAAATGACAACGGCGAACTCGAAGTCAACGTCGGTGATTTCATCTCCGTCGCGATCGAATCGCTGGAAAACGGTTTCGGCGACACTATCCTGTCGCGTGACAAGGCCAAGCGTCTGGCATCGTGGCTCTCGCTCGAAAAAGCGATGGAGTCCGGCGAGATCGTCGTTGGTACTGTCAATGGCAAGGTCAAGGGCGGCCTGACCGTTCTGACCAACGGCATCCGTGCCTTCCTGCCAGGCTCGCTGGTGGATACACGTCCAGTCAAGGACACAACGCCTTTCGAAGGCAAGACCCTGGAATTCAAGGTCATCAAGCTGGATCGCAAGCGCAACAACGTCGTGTTGTCGCGTCGCGCCGTCATCGAAGCGTCGATGGGCGAAGAGCGTCAGAAGCTGATGGAAACCCTGAAAGAAGGCACCGTGGTTACCGGCGTCGTCAAGAACATCACCGACTACGGCGCGTTCGTGGATCTGGGTGGCATCGACGGCCTGCTGCACATCACCGATCTGGCATGGCGTCGTGTGCGTCACCCGTCGGAAGTGCTCACAGTCGGTCAAGAGATCACTGCCAAGGTCCTCAAGTACGATCAAGAGAAGAACCGCGTTTCGCTGGGCGTCAAGCAACTGGGCGACGACCCATGGACAGGTCTGTCCCGTCGTTACCCACAAGGCACACGCCTGTTCGGCAAGGTCACCAACCTGACAGACTACGGCGCATTCGTCGAAGTCGAGCAAGGTATCGAAGGCCTGGTGCACGTTTCCGAAATGGACTGGACCAACAAGAACGTCGCGCCTAATAAGGTTGTTCAACTGGGCGACGAAGTTGAAGTCATGGTTCTGGAAATCGACGAAGAGCGTCGCCGTATCAGCCTGGGCATGAAGCAATGCAAGCCGAACCCATGGGACGACTTCGCGATCAGCCACAAGAAGGGCGACAAGGTCAAGGGCGCAATCAAGTCGATCACCGACTTCGGCGTGTTCATCGGCCTGACCGGCAACATCGACGGCCTGGTTCACCTGTCCGACCTGTCCTGGACTGAAACCGGCGAAGAAGCCGTGCGCAAGTTCAAGAAGGGCGACGAACTGGAAGCAGTTGTTCTGGCAATCGACGTCGAGCGCGAGCGCGTTTCCCTGGGCGTCAAGCAGCTGGAAGGCGATCCGTTCAACAACTTCGCAGCAATGAACGACAAGGGCGCACTGGTCAACGGTACGGTTAAGTCGGTCGAGCCTAAGGGCGCAGTGATCCAGTTGTCGGAAGAAGTCGAAGGCTACCTGCGTGCATCCGAAATCTCGCGCGACCGCGTTGAAGATGCCGGTACACACCTGAAGGTCGGCGACAGCGTTGAAGCGCTGGTCATCAATATCGACCGCAAGGCACGCAGCATCCAATTGTCCATCAAGGCAAAGGACAACGCTGAGACTCAGGAAGCAATGCAAAAGATGTCTTCGGACTCCAGCGCCGCTTCCGGTACCACCAGCCTGGGTGCACTGCTGAAGGCAAAGCTCGACAACAAGAACTGATTAGTCGAGCACAATGACCAAGTCTGAGCTGATCGCTCGCCTGGCTGAGCGTTATCCGCAACTTGTCGCCAAGGATGCGGATTACGCGGTCAAAACCATCCTCGATGCCATGGTCGACGCATTAGCGACCGGCCAGCGCATCGAGATCCGTGGTTTTGGCAGCTTTGCGTTGAATCGCAGGCCGCCTCGCATCGGTCGCAATCCCAAGTCGGGCGACAAAGTGATGGTGCCGGAAAAGCGCGTACCTCACTTCAAGCCCGGCAAGGAATTGCGGGAGCGTGTCGACGCCATGGTGGGGCAACCCATCAAGGAAGACTAAGTTGACGCTTCGTCGCTGTATTGGCGAAGCAGTTGGGCGCCATGCATGTAAGAGTGTAAATAGCGCTTAACAAAATGAACGGCATCTTTGGATGCCGTTTTTTTTCACGTACAATTTCATATCTGCCGCGCCTCCCGCGCGAGCGGTCAGGCAGTACCCTGTCGCCGTGCCTGCCCGGCCGGCCAATACATCGAAAAAGGATTTGCGCCATGAAGATAATTTCAAGACTGATTGCGGCGGTCCTCTTTATTCTTTTCTTTTTCTTCGCGTTGAAGAACACGCAGGAAATCACGCTGCATTTCTTCCTCGGCTATGAGCGCACCGATCCTCTGGTACTGGTGCTGCTGGTGTGCTTCGTCGGCGGCGCCATTCTCGGCGTGCTGGCGATGACGCCGCTGGTGTTCCGCCATCGTCGCGAAGCGTCGAAACAAAGGAAGAGTCTTTCCGTGCTGCAGAAGGAACGCGAAGCCCAGTTGCTGGCCCAGACTCAGCCGCCGCAGCCGGACAGCGTAGTTCCACCGCAGCACCTCATCTGATCGCGGTTTTATATGGAATTTGAATTCTGGTGGCTGTTGGGCATTCCGGTCTTTTTCGGACTGGGGTGGATCGCGGCCCGCGTCGACATCAATCAATTGTTGTCCGAGTCGCGCACGCTGCCGCGCGGCTATTTCAAGGGCTTGAATTTCCTGCTCAACGAGCAACCCGACAAGGCCATCGACGCTTTCATCGAAATCGTCAAACTTGATCCTGAAACGGTGGAACTGCATTTTGCCCTTGGCAATCTGTTCCGCCGCCGCGGCGAAACCGAACGCGCCATCCGGGTCCATCAGAACCTGCTGGCGCGTCCCGATCTGCCGGCCGAGCACAAGGCGCACGCCCAGTACGAGCTCGGTCAGGATTATCTCAAGGCCGGTCTGCTGGATCGCGCCGAAGAGACCTTCCATCTGCTCAACGACACGCAATATGGCGCTCAGGCCGGGCGCGCGCTGCTGGAAATCTACCAGCGTGAAAAAGAATGGGCGCGCGCCATCAAGGCCGCGGAAACCCTGCAATCTGCCGGCGCCGGTGGCCGGCAAAAAGAGATCGCCCAGTTCTATTGTGAATTGGCTGAAGACGAGTTGGTGCACACGCATCCCGACGCCGCCATGAGCCTGTTGGAAAAAGCCTTGGCGACGGATCGCAAGAGCGTGCGCGCGACCATGCTGCTGGGCGACGTTTACCGCGCCAAGGGCGATATCGAAGCCGCCTTGCTGGCCTGGCGCCGGGTCGAACACCAAAGCGTTCCGCATGCCGCGCTGGTGGCGCAGCGATTGCTCGACGGTTACCAGGCGGTGGGGCGCATGCAAGAAGGCCTGAATCTGCTGCGCTCGTATCTGGCCGAAGCGCCCTCGATCGATTTGCTGGAAGTGGTGTTCAAGGCGGTGCTGGAACTGGAAGGCGTGGAAGCGGCCAACCAACTGGTGAGCGACGAGTTGCGCCGCACGCCGACCTTGCTCGGCCTCGACAAATTCCTTGAGGCGCGCATGCTGAACGCGCCTGCGGAAATACGTCCGGAACTCGCCGTGGTGAAAACGCTGGTGCACAGCTACACGCAAAAGCTGGCGCGTTACCAATGCACGCATTGCGGCTTCAAGGCGCGCCAGTTCTATTGGCATTGCCCTGGCTGCAACCATTGGGAAACCTATCCGCCGCGCCGCACCGAAGAATTGAACGTGATGAACTAGAGTGCTGACGCACTCACATCTGTAGGAATATTATGAAAATCACCATCATTGGCACCGGCTACGTCGGTCTCGTTACAGGCGCCTGCCTGGCTGAACTGGGCAACGATGTATTTTGCCTCGACGTCGACCAGAGCAAGGTCGACATCCTCAACAACGGCGGCATTCCCATCCATGAGCCGGGCCTGGAAGATGTGGTGGCACGCAATCGTGCCGCCGGGCGCCTGAAGTTTTCCACCGATGTCGCCGCCAGCGTGGCACACGGCGACGTGCAATTCATCGCAGTCGGTACACCGCCCGATGAAGACGGTTCGGCCGATCTGCAATACGTGCTGGCAGCTGCGCGCAACATCGGCAAGCACATGACCGGTTTCAAGGTGATCGTCGACAAGTCGACCGTCCCGGTCGGCACCGCCGGCAAGGTCAGCGCCGCAATTGCAGGGGAGCTGCAGCAGCGCGGCAACACTGAAGCCAAATTCTCGGTGGTATCGAATCCCGAGTTCCTCAAGGAAGGCGCCGCTGTCGAAGACTTCATGCGCCCCGACCGCATCGTGATCGGCCATGACAATACGGCCGAAGGCATGCAGGCATACGCCGCCATGAAGAAGCTGTATGCGCCGTTCAACCGCAACCATGAACGTACCTACTGGATGGATGTTCGTTCCGCCGAATTCACGAAATACGCTGCCAACGCCATGCTGGCGACACGCATCTCGTTCATGAATGAGCTGGCCAATCTGGCGGATCAGGTCGGCGCCGACATTGAGGCCGTGCGCCACGGCATCGGTTCCGATCCGCGTATCGGCCACAGTTTCCTGTATGCCGGTTGCGGCTATGGCGGCTCCTGTTTTCCCAAGGATGTGCAGGCGCTGGAACGCACGGCGCGCGCGTACGGCCAGGAACTGCATATCCTGCGCGCCGTCGAGCAGGTCAACAACAATCAGAAGCACGTGCTCGGCAAGAAGATCGTGGCCCGCTTCGGCGAGAATTTGCAAGGTCGCCATTTCGCGATCTGGGGGCTGGCCTTCAAGCCCAATACCGATGACATGCGGGAAGCATCGTCGCGCGTACTGCTCGGAGAGCTGATCGCGCGCGGCGCAACGGTGGCGGTGTTCGATCCGGTCGCCATGAAGGAAGCCAGACGCGTATTGGCGCTGGACTTCAATGACGACGAAAGTATTCTGAGCCGCATCCGTTTCAGCGAAAGCCCGATGGACGCGCTGCAAGACGCCGACGCGCTGGCCATCGTGACCGAATGGAAGGCCTTCCGCAGCCCCGATTTCGACCAGCTCAAGAGCAAACTGAAAGCGCCGGTGATCTTCGACGGCCGCAATCTGTTCGAGCCGCAGATCATGGCGGACGCCGGTATCGAATACCACGGTATCGGCCGCTCCATCCTCACCAAGAGCTAAACTGATGACAATTCCGAATTCCCTGAACTCCCTCGCTAGCCTGAGCGATGCGCGCATCCTGATCGTTGGCGACGTCATGCTGGATCGTTACTGGTTCGGCGAAGTCAACCGCATTTCGCCGGAAGCGCCCGTGCCGGTGGTGCGTGTCGAGCGCCGTGAAGAACGTCTGGGCGGCGCCGCCAACGTAGCCCGCAACGCCGCCACGCTGGGTGCACAGACCGGCTTGCTCGGCGTGATCGGGCAAGACGAGGCGGGTGCGGTGGTCGAAGGCCTGCTGACGGACCTCGGCATCAGCAGCTACCTCAATCGCGACCCCGCCATCTCGACCATCATCAAGTTGCGCGTGATCGGCCGCCAGCAGCAACTGGTGCGCGTGGATTTTGAAGATGCGCCGACCGATACCGTACTGCGCGACAAGCTCACGCAGTTCAATGCACTGATCGACAAGTACGACGTCATCATTCTGTCCGACTACGCCAAGGGTAGTCTGGTGAACGTCGCCGACATGATCAGCGTCGGCAAGAAGCTCGGCAAGCGTATTCTGGTCGATCCCAAGGGCGACGATTTTGCGCGTTACAAGGGCGCGTCCATCCTGACGCCGAACCGTTCCGAGCTGATCCGCATCATCGGCAATTGGAAGTCGGAAGAAGAACTCACGACGAAGGCGCAAAACCTGCGTCGTTCGCTCGATCTGGAAGCGCTGCTGCTGACGCGTTCGGAAGAGGGCATGACGCTGTATCAGGACAACGAGGTCGTGAACTTCCCCGCAGTGGCGCGCGAAGTGTTCGACGTCTCTGGTGCCGGCGACACCGTGATAGCCACGCTGGCGGTCATGCTCGGCAACGGCGTCGGGTTGAAGGAAGCGGTCCGCATCGCCAACCTGGCCGGCGGCATCGTGGTCGGCAAGCTCGGCACGGCGACCGTCACGCGCGAAGAACTGGCGCTCTGAGCCGGTTTTCTCAGGCATTGTGCCCGCATTCCGAAAATCGGGCGCAGGCACGAAGAATTAATACGAGCGCAATTTAGTTTTCATTTTGTCAACTGTTGTTCCAGGGAATCGTTAAATTTCTCAGCCAGCCGAAATTCGCCAGCTGAGATTCCCCTTTCCACGATGTAACGATGACCCATTAAAGGAACAATACCCATGTTGAAGAAACTCATTGCCGCCGTTTTCGCTTTCATCCTCAGCGCCGGCCTGGCATTTGCCCAAGCCGACGTCAACAAGGCCGATCAGGCTGCGCTGGACGGCATCAAGGGCATCGGCCCGGCGATGTCCAAGCGCATCCTCGACGAGCGCAAAAAAGGTGAATTCAAGGACTGGTCCGACTTCGAGACGCGCGTCAAGGGCGTAGGCGAGAAGAGTGCCGTCAAGCTGTCGGATGCCGGCCTGACCGTCAACGGCCAGGCGCGCGGAAAATCGGCTGTGGCGCCGGTCAAGTCAGCGGGCAAGCCGTTCGGCAAGAAGAGCAAGGAAGGCAAGGAAGACGCCGCAATGGACAAACCGGCGGCCGCAAAAGGCTGATGCCGCAACGCATTGCCGTGCTATCGAAAAACCCCGCTGTCGCGGGGTTTTTTGTTTACTCCTGCATATGGGTGAGCCGGATGCTTGCGGAGACGCGTGATCGGCATTAAAGTCACAGATAGAAAAATAACTAATAACGCACCGATAAATTGTTTGGCTGGCAATGTTGGTTTTGCGTGCAAGATGGGGCAGCAGCCATGACATGGCCGGGGTACTTGTATCTACATGGTTTTCGGCAGGCAGGACTCACTTGCATCGCACGCGTCTGCGGGCTGAATTTCAATCAATAACTGGGCACAGACACCGATGAAAATCGCTGATATTCCCGTCGATGAACAAGCGCGCGTAGCCGACCTGCATGGGCTGCAGATTCTCGATACGCCACCGGAAGAACGCTTTGACCGTCTGACCAGGCTGGCGCGCCGGCTTTTTTCGGTGCCGATGGCCGTGGTCAGCCTGGTCGACACCAAACGCCAGTGGTTCAAGGCGCGTGTCGGGGTCGATGCCTGTGAAACCGGGCGCGACGTTTCCTTCTGTTCCCACGCCATTCTGCGCGACGATGTGATGGTCGTACCCAATGCGCTGGACGATGAACGTTTCAGGGACAATCCGCTGGTAGTGGGGGAGCCGTTCATCCGCTTCTATGCCGGTTGCCCGATTCGTAGTCCGCATGGCCACAAGCTGGGCACGCTGTGTCTGCTCGACACCATTCCACGCCGGTTCGACGCCGACGACCAGGCATTGTTGAGCGATCTGGCGCGCATGGTCGAGCAGGAAATGGTCGCGGTGCATCTGGCCACCATGGATGAACTGACCAAGCTGTCCAACCGGCGCGGTTTCGAATCGCTGTCCCAGCATGCGCTGAGCATGTGCAAGCGGCTCGGCAAGCCAGCCTCGCTGCTGTACTTTGATCTCGATCTGTTCAAGCAGATCAATGATCGTTTCGGTCATGCCGAAGGTGATCGCGCGCTGGTGGCCTTCAGCAATATTTTGGCTGCCAATTTCCGCGAATCGGACGTGATCGGGCGTCTGGGCGGCGACGAGTTTGCGGTATTCCTCACCAACACCAGCGCGCAGGAAACGGCCACCGTACTCGGGCATTTCGAGCAGGCGATAGGCTTGCACAACCAGACCAACAAGCGTGGCTACGATCTCTTGTACAGTGTCGGCGCGATTGAATATGATGCGGTCGTACATGATACGATTGGCGATCTGATGAGCAGCGCCGACGCCTTGATGTATCAACAGAAGAAACGTCGCCGCGAAGCTCCCTAGCCTGCCTGCGTGACAGCACGCACCTGGCGGACTGAATATTGACTACAGCGACTGACCTGATGATCCATCTGCAACCGGTAATTCTCTCGGGCGGTTCCGGCACCCGCTTATGGCCGCTGTCGCGAGAGCAGCATCCGAAGCAACTATTGCCGCTGATCGGCACCGAGACCATGTTGCAGGCGACCGCGCTGCGCATTCAGGATGGCGGCAAGGACTACGCGCTGGCGTCGATGCCGGTGGTGGTCTGCAATGAGGAATATCGCTTCATTACCGCAGAACAGCTGCGCGCCGCAGGAAAATCCACACAGCACATCATGCTTGAACCGGTCGGTCGCAATACCGCGCCGGCACTGACTCTGGCTGCCTTGCTGGCGGCGCAGGGAGATATCGATCCGGTGCTGCTGGTGATGCCGGCCGATCACGTCATTCGCGACGTCGGCGCCTTCCAGGCCGCGATCCGGCAGGCCGTGCCGCATGCCGCGGCCGGTGCCATGGTGACGTTCGGCATCGTCGCCGATCGTCCCGAAACCGGTTACGGCTACATCCAGCGCGGCGCGCCAGTCGACGGTGCGCATGCGATCGCCCGTTTCGTGGAAAAGCCCGACGCGGCCACCGCGCAGACTTATATCGACTCCGGCGACTACTTGTGGAACAGCGGCTTGTTCATGGTGCGCGCCAGCGTCTGGCTGCGCGCCATCGAGCGTCTGCAGCCCGCGATGGGCAAGGCCTGCCGCGCTGCTTTCGACGGCGGCAAGCAGGACAACGATTTCTATCGCATCGACAAAGCGGCGTTTGAGGCCTGTCCAGCCGACTCGATCGACTACGCCGTGATGGAGAAGCTGGTCGATACGCCGGATCTGGGCATCGAGGGCCGCATCATTCCGCTGTCGGCCGGCTGGTCCGATGTCGGCGCCTGGGACGCCTTGTGGCAAGTGTCCGAAAAGGACGGCGCCGGCAACGTGACGCGGGGCGACGTCATGCTGGAGCAAGCGTCGGACAATCTGGTGTTCGCTCAAGGGCGACTGGTCGCGTGCGTCGGCATCGACAACATGGTCGTGGTCGAAACGCCGGACGCGGTGCTGGTGGCCGACAAGGACAAGATGCAGGAGGTCAAGAGTATTGTTGCCCGCCTCAAGACCCAGCGGCGCGACGAGGCGCTGACGCACCGCAAGATTCATCGCCCCTGGGGCTGGTACGACTCGATTGACGGCGGCGAGCGCTTTCAGGTGAAACGCATCGTCGTCAATCCCGGGTGCGCATTGAGCCTGCAGATGCACCATCATCGCGCCGAGCATTGGATCATCGTCAAGGGCACGGCGCGCATTACGCGCGGCGACGAGGTGTTCCTGCTGTCCGAGAACCAGTCGACCTACATCCCTCTGGGCGTGACGCACCGGCTGGAGAACCCCGGAAAATTCCCGCTGGAAATGATAGAAGTGCAATCCGGCAGCTATCTCGGCGAAGACGATATCGTGCGCTTCGACGATACTTACGGCCGCAAGTAAGCCGGTCTCGTCCTGTTCAGGCGGGGGAATCAGGGCAATTCGGCGATAGTCGGCAAAGACGGGCGCGAAATAGAATAAAATGCCCGTCTGAACCAACGCAGGTAACTCACGTTTATGTCCTACCAAGTCCTCGCCCGTAAATACCGCCCCCGCAGCTTCGACACGCTGGTCGGGCAGGAGCACGTCGTGCGGGCGCTGACGCATGCGCTGGAACAGCAACGGCTGCATCACGCCTACCTGTTCACCGGCACCCGCGGCGTCGGCAAGACGACCTTGTCGCGCATTCTGGCCAAATCGCTGAATTGCCAGGGGCCGGACGGCAATGGCGGCATCACGGCTCAACCGTGCGGCGTCTGCGATGCCTGCGTGGCGATCGACGCCGGCCGCTTCGTTGATTACATCGAAATGGATGCGGCCTCCAATCGCGGCGTCGACGAGATGGCGCAATTGCTGGAGCAGGCGGTCTATGCGCCGTCCAATGCGCGCTTCAAGGTCTACATGATCGACGAAGTCCACATGCTCACCAACCATGCCTTCAACTCCATGCTGAAGACGCTGGAGGAGCCGCCGGAGCACGTCAAGTTCATCCTGGCGACGACCGACCCGCAAAAAATTCCCGTGACCGTGCTGTCGCGCTGCCTGCAGTTCAACCTGAAGCAGATGCCGCCGGGCCACATCATCAGCCACCTGGACAATATCCTCGGACAGGAAAACATTGAATTCGAAGCCCCGGCGCTGCGCCTGCTGGCGCAAGGCGCGCACGGCTCGATGCGCGATGCGCTGTCGTTGACCGACCAGGCGATCGCCTACGCAGCCGGCAAAGTGACGCTGGAGGCAGTGCAGGGCATGCTTGGCGCGCTCGATCAGTCATATCTGATCCGTGTGCTTGATGCGCTGGCTGCACAAGATGGAAGCGGCTTGCTCGCCGTGGCCGACGAGATGGCCACGCGCAGCCTGTCCTACAACGCCGCATTGCAAGACCTGGCGACGTTGTTGCACCAGATCGCACTGGCGCAGACCGTGCCGGCGGCGTTGGCTGAAGATCTGCCGCAGCGAGAAGACATCGTGCGTCTGGCGTCGCAATTCAGCGCTGAGGAGGCGCAATTGTTCTATCAAATCGTGGTGCATGGCCGCAACGAACTCGGCCTCGCGCCGGACGAATATGCCGGTTTCAGCATGACCTTGTTGCGCATGCTGGCGTTCCGTCCGGTGGCTGCCAATGCGGCAGCTGCGGGTAGTGCGCCCGCACCGACAGCGGCGGCACGGCCTCAGGCCGCAGCGCCTTCGCGTCAGAATCCCGCCGTCGCGCCTTTGAGCGCAGCGCCGCAAGTTGCCACCGCCAGCACGCCGGTTGCGCGTCCTGCCGCAGTTGCTCCGGCGGGGCCTGCCAACTCCGCGCGCGCCGCTGCACTGGAAGCAGCTCGCGCCGCCTCCGGCAAGAGTTCGCCGCGTCCGGCGGCGCAGCCTGTTGCACCCGCACCGGCAGTCGCCGCGCCGGCACCTGCCGCATCTGCGGTTCCGGCAGCTCTGGACGAACGGGCCCCGCCACCGTGGGATGAAGAGCCGGCAGCAGCCGCTGCTCAAAAAAAAACTGAGCAATATTCAGCAAGCAACGCCGTAGCCGGGATGGCAGCTGTTGCGCCGGCTGCACTTGCCGCAGACGAGGCCATTATCGTCGCAGCGGCACCGGCCAGCACGGTAACGCCCGAGATGGCGGCGCAGACCGCCAAGATCGCCGCCGAACTTGGCTGGGACGGCAACTGGCCGCAACTGGCCGCCGATCTGTCGTTGCGCGGCATGGTTGCGCAGATGGCGCAGCAGAGCGAACTGGTGCGCTGCGAACAAAGCGGCAACAGCGTGGTTTTTCATTTGCGCATCCCGGTGGAAACTCTGCGTGCCTCGGGAAATATTGAAAAACTGACGGCGGTTCTCGGTGAGCGGTTCAACAAGAGCGTGCGCATCGAAACCGAGATCGGTGCGGTGGCGCTCACGGCCAACGCCAGGGCGCAAGCCGATCGCGCCGAGCGGCAACGCGAAGCCGAGCAGACCGTGCACAACGATCCGTTCGTGCAAGTCATGATGCGTGAATTCGACGCCTCCATCGTGCCGGGATCGATCCGGCCGTTGTAAAAAGCAGATTGCCGGGCAGGAAACGGGGAATGTAGTGACTGTGCCGAATGTTCCATTTCCGCCACGGCTGAACCAAGATGAATCAACTTAGTTACCAAGGAGTATGACCATGATGAAAGGCCAACTGGCAGGCTTGATGAAGCAGGCTCAAGCGATGCAGGACAACATGAAGAAAATGCAGGACCAGCTTGCATTGATCGAAGTCGAAGGACAGTCCGGCGCAGGGCTGGTCAAAGTCGTGATGACCTGTAAGAATGACGTCAAGCGTGTCTCGATCGATCCGTCGCTGCTGGCCGACGACAAGGACATGCTGGAAGACCTGGTCGCCGCTGCCTTCAATGACGCCGTACGCAAGGCTGAAGCAACCTCGCAGGAAAAGATGGCTGGCATGACCTCCGGCATGCCTTTGCCGCCGGGCTTCAAGATGCCGTTCTGACGCGACAGCGAAGTCGCGACGATTTTGCAGGCTGCTTTCATGAGGAGGCATCATGTTCGTGATCTCGATTACCTATACCAAGTCGGCGAGCGAAATCGATGCGCTGCTGACCGCGCATAAGCAATTCCTGAACGAGCAGTATGCCGACGGTGTATTCCTGATGTCCGGCCGCAAAGTCCCGCGCAGCGGTGGCATCATCATCGCCGATGCTGCCGACCGTGCTGAAGTAGAAGCAATCATCGAAACCGATCCGTTCTACATCGGCGGCGTCGCCGAATATGAAATCACCGAATTTGTTCCATCCATGACGGCCGAAGCGCTGTCCGTCTTCCGGCATACCTCAGACCGAAATTGAAAACCCCGTCCAGTCTCACCCAGCTCACGGAATCCCTGCGCACCCTTCCGGGCATCGGTCCCAAATCGGCGCAGCGCATGGCATATCACCTGCTGCAGCACGACCGCGACGGCGCCCTGCAACTGAGTCGCGCGCTGGCTCAGGCGGCCGAGACGATCCGTCACTGCGCGCTGTGCAACACCTTCACCGAACAGGTTATCTGCGACACTTGCCAGGACGGCGAGCGCGACGCCACGACCCTGTGCGTGGTGGAAACGCCGAGCGACCAGTTGATGATCGAGCAGACACTGACCTTCAAGGGTTTGTACTTCGTACTGATGGGACGCCTGTCGCCGCTGGACGGCGTCGGCCCCAAGGACATCCACATTGAAAAGCTGATCACGCGCGCCACCGACGGCGTGGTCGCCGAAGTTGTGCTGGCCACCAATTTCACCAACGAAGGCGAAGCCACCGCGCATTACATCAGCGAGACGCTCAAGGCGCGCGGCCTCAAGGTCAGCCGCCTGGCGCGCGGCGTGCCGGTCGGCGGCGAACTGGAATACGTGGACGCAGGCACCATCGCGCGCGCCATGCTGGACCGACGTACCACCTGATCATCTGACGCCGCGTTGATCAGCGCATCATGATGGACGATCTGCCACAGAGCAGACGCCAGTGATGATCAAATCCATGCAGGAGACAAACATGCAATTTCTTCCACGTCGAACCACCCGCTTGAGCTTGCTGGCGTCCTTGCTGACGGCCGCCTCGATCCTGGCCGGCTGTGCTGCCTCGTCGACACAGCGCAGCTATGAGGTCGCGGAAGTCGGCAGCTTCCATGTCGGCGGCGGGCAAGTGACGCTGGCAGGATTGCCGTCGCGCGAGATCGTGTTTACCGAAGGCGCCGCACCGCGCAAGGTCGATCCCAACGGCGACTTTGAAACCGGCCAGATGTACGCCCAATACGTCCGGCTGAAAAATCCCCGTGCCCGTTATCCGCTGCTCATGTGGCACGGCGGCGGTCTTGCCGGCACGACCTGGGAAACCAAGCCGGACGGCTCACCCGGCTGGCAGCAGTTCTTCCTGACGCAGGGGCACACCGTCTACGTTACCGATGCCGTGGAGCGCGGCCGCGCCTCCTGGTCGCGCTATCCCGAAGTCTATAAAACCGAGCCGTTCTTCCGCACCAAGCAGGAAGGCTGGGAGCTGTTCCGCATCGGTGCTGCAGGGTCCTACGACAGCGATCCTGCCAAACGCCTCGCCTATGCCGGCACGCAGTTTCCGGTTGCCGCCTACGACCAGTTTTCCAAACAGGGCATCCCGCGCTGGGCCACCAACGACGTCGCCACACAGGCCGCTTACGATGCGCTGGTGCAACAGGTCTGTCCCTGCGTGATCGTGGTGCACAGCCAGGGCGGCAACTTCGCCATCAATGCCGCGCTGCATGCACCGGACAAGATCAAGGCCATCGTGGCGGTCGAAGGATCCGGCGCGCCCGATCCCGACAAGGTCGATATCTCGGCGCTGAAAAATATTCCCTTCCTGTTTGTGTGGGGCGATTTCATCGATCAGAATACGTCCTGGAAGCAATACACCGTAGCGCCGAACAAATTTCAGCGGGCGCTGCGCGCACAAGGCGGCGTGGCCGACCGGCTCGACCTGCCGCAGCAAGGCATCAAGGGCAACTCCCACATGCTGATGATGGACCGCAACTCCGACCAGGTCGCTGCACTTGTGCAGGCCTGGATGGACAAGAACGGATTGATGAAATAACCTGCCACACCTCATTCATGACAACCACGACATCATCCCCCGGCCCGCTGGCCGGCATCAAAGTACTCGAACTCGGCACGCTGATCGCCGGGCCGTTCTGCTCGCGCATGCTGGCCGAATTCGGCGCCGACGTGATCAAGGTCGAAGCGCCCGGCGTCGGCGACCCGCTGCGCCAGTGGCGTGTGCTCAAGGACGGCACCTCGCTGTGGTGGTCGGTGCAGGCACGCAACAAGAAAAGCCTGACGCTCAACATGAAGGATCCGAAGGCCCAGGACATTGCTCGCAAGCTGGCGCTGGAAGCTGACATCATCATCGAAAACTATCGCCCCGGCGTGCTGGAGAAGTGGAATCTGGGCTACGAAGACCTGAAGAAACTCAATCCCGCCATCATCATGGTACGCCTGTCCGGCTACGGCCAGACCGGGCCGCTGAAGGACTTGCCGGGCTTTGGCGCGATCGGCGAATCGATGGGCGGCATCCGCTATGTATCCGGCCATCAGGACCGCCCGCCGGTGCGCATCGGCATTTCCATCGGCGACTCGGTTGCCGCCTTGCATGGCGTCATCGGCGCGATGATGGCGCTGCGCCACCGGGACGTTACCGGCGGTCGCTGGAACGGCAAGGATGGCGAGTTGCGGGTGGCAGGGCAGGGCCAGATGGTCGACGTCGCGCTGTACGAATCGGTCTTCAACCTGATGGAATCGCTGGTGCCCGAATTCGACCAGGCCGGCGTGGTGCGCGAGCGCACCGGCGGCGCCTTGCCCGGCATCGTGCCGTCCAACACCTACACCACCGCCGATGGCAAGAACGTCGTGATCGCCGGCAACGGCGACGCCATCTTCAAGCGCCTGATGCTGGCCATCGACCGTGCGGACATGGCCAATGACCCGCAACTGGAGCGCAACGACGGCCGCGTGCCGCGCACGGAAGAAATCGACCGCGCCATCCAGGCGTGGTGCAGCGGCAAAACCATCGATGATGCGCTGGCGATTCTGCAGGCGGCCGACGTACCGGTCGGCAAGATCTATTCGGTGCGCGACATGATGAGCGATCCACAATTCCTGGCGCGCAACATGTTCGAACAGCATGCATTTGCCGATGGTACGCCGATCAAATTGCCTGCGGTGACCCCGAAGTTGTCGGAGACGCCGGGCGGCACCAAATGGATCGGCCCGGAGCTTGGCCAGCATAACGCTGAAATCTTGCGTTCGCTGGGGTATGATGACGCACAAATTGCGCAGTTGCGCCAAGACAAGGTCATTTGAAGGCAGTGAAAAACTGCCCTGATATTGCAAAGTTCATAGGAGGAGACCACATGAAATTCAACCTGAAGCAATTCGCCATTGCGCTGGCGCTGTTCTTGGCCGGCTACCTGACATTCAACACCAACCTGTTCGCTCAGGCGCTGGAAAAGCCGAAGGTTTCCATCGCCGTCGGCGGCAAGAACCTGTTCTATTACCTGCCACTGACGGTGGCCGAGCAACTCGGCTACTTCAAGGATGAAGGCCTGCAAGTCGAGATCTCCGACTTCGCCGGCGGCGCCAAGGCGCTGCAGGCCATGGTCGGCGGCAGCGCGGACGTGGTGTCCGGCGCTTACGAGCACACCATCAACATGCAGGCCAAGAACCAGCCCATCGTCGCCTTCGTGCTGCAAGGCCGCGCGCCGCAGATCGTGCTGGCTGTCAGCAACAAGACCATGCCGAACTACAAGAGCGTGGCTGACCTGAAGGGCAAGAAGATCGGCGTCACCGCGCCGGGCTCCTCGACCAGCATCATGGCCAGCTTCGTCTTGGCCAAGGCCGGACTGAAGCCGACGGACGTGTCCTTCATCGGCGTTGGCGCCGCAGCAGGAGCGTTGTCGGCATTGCGTTCGGGTCAGATCGATGCGATCGCCAACCTGGATCCGGTCATCTCCATGCTGGAACAAAAGAACGAGATCAAGACCGTCGCCGACACACGTACGCTGAAGGACACCGACGCCGTATTCGGCGGCCCGATGCCGGCTGCCACGCTGTACGCACCGGAAGCCTTCATCAAGAAGTATCCGAACACCACCCAGGCGCTGACCAACGCCATGGTGCGCGCGCTCAAGTGGATCCAGCAAGCCGGTCCTTCCGACATCATCAAGGCGGTGCCGGAGAGCTATCTGCTGGGCGACCGCGCGTTGTACATCTCGGCCTTCCTGAAAGTGCGTGAAGCGATGTCACCGGACGGCATCTTCCCGGACGCCGGTCCTGCCACCGCGCTGCGGACGCTGCAAGCGTTCGAGCCTGACCTGGCCAGCAAGAAGATCGATCTGTCCAAGACTTACACCAACGAGTTCGCCAAGAAGGCCAACGCCAAGCACAAGTAAGCGTTGAACATAAGGCAAAACACACGGGCGCCTTCGGGTGCCCGTCTGCAATTTTCAGTACCGTATTTTTTGCCATGACGATGTCCAAACCGATGCACCATCCGATGTCGCTCTCGATATCTTTTTTCAACATACAAGAATTCGGCCTGGCCGGAGACTCCTCGCTATGACGCCAGCACTTTTCCTCGACGACATTACCTGCACCTTCGTTTCCAAGGACGATCGCAACCAGCGCTATACCGCCGTCGCCAACACCACGCTGGCGATCGCGCCGGGCGAGTTTGTCTCGGTGGTCGGTCCTACCGGCTGCGGCAAGTCAACTCTGCTCAACGTCGGCGCCGGCCTGCTGCAACCATCCTCGGGCAGCATCAAGGTGTTCGGCGAAGAACTGGTCGGCATCAACCAGCGTGCCGGCTACATGTTCCAGGCCGAAGCGCTGATGCCGTGGCGCAGCGCGCTGCAAAACGTCATCGCCGGCCTGCAATACCGCGGCCTGGAAGACGGTGAAGCCAAGGCGCTCGGCGAACAATGGCTGGCGCGCGTCGGTCTCAAGGGCTTCGGCGACCGTTATCCGCATCAGCTGTCCGGCGGCATGCGCAAGCGCGTGGCGCTGGCGCAGACGCTGATCATGGATCCGGACATCATCCTGATGGATGAACCGTTCTCGGCGCTCGACATCCAGACTCGCCAGCTGATGGAAAACGAAGTGCTCGACCTGTGGAACGCCAAGAAAAAGGCCGTGCTCTTCATCACCCATGACCTTGACGAAGCGATCGCCATGTCGGACCGCGTGGTGGTGCTGTCGGCCGGTCCTGCGACGCATCCCATCGGCGAATTCACGATCGACCTGCCGCGTCCGCGTGACGTCGCCGAGATCCGCACGCATCCGCGCTTCGTCGAACTGCACCAGCAGATCTGGTCGGTCCTGCGCGATGAAGTGCTCAAGGGATATCAACAACAGAAGACCGCGGCTTAGATTTAAGCCAACGGCGGCCGGCACCTATAAAAATTCGGGCAAAGAAACATCATGTGGAAACTCCTCAAACCTAGTCATAAAAACCTGCGCTTCTGGCAATTGCTGGTGCTGGTCGTGGTCCTTGCGGTATGGCACATCGCCACGCGCAACGAACAGACCGCGTTCTTCTTCGGCGAGCCGCTCAAGGTCGCCGTGCGCATCTGGCAGTGGTTCACCGTCGGCAGCGGCTCGCTGGAAGTCGGTTTCGGCGACACTACTTTTTTCACGCTGAACTTCCCGGCGGAAATCTATTCGCACCTGCTGGTCACGCTGACAGAAACCGTTCTGGCCTTCGGCATCGGCACCGTGCTGGGCCTGGGCATCGGTCTGTGGCTGGCGCTGTCGCCGCTGGCCTCGGCGATCCTGGATCCTTATGTCAAGGCCGCCAACTCGATGCCGCGCGTGATTCTCGCGCCGATCTTCGCGATGTGGTTCGGCCTCGGCATCTGGTCCAAGGTGGCGCTGGCGGTGACGCTGGTGTTCTTCATCGTGTTCTTCAACGTCTACCAGGGGGTCAAGGAAGTCAGCCCTGTGGTGCTGGCCAACGCCCGAATGCTCGGCGCCAACGCACGGCAATTGCTGCGGACGGTGTACCTGCCGTCGGCGACCTCGTGGGTGTTTTCGAGTCTGCACACATCTATCGGCCTGGCCTTCGTCGGCGCCGTGGTGGGTGAATACCTGGGCTCGGCGCGCGGCGTCGGCTATCTGATCCTGCAGGCCGAGGGCAGCTTCGACATCAATACCGTGTTCGCCGGCATCGTCGTGCTGACGGCGTTTGCGCTGGTGCTCGATGTGGCCGTGGGCGTGATTGAGAAGCGCCTGATGAAGTGGCAGCCGAAATCAGGTGAGACCGAGAAAATGTAATCGGCGCAGCATGGTCGGCGCTGGCCGACATGGAAAAAAAGAGGCGGAGATTCCGCCTCTTTTTATTTTTAGCAGCAGAAAAATCGTTGTACTTCTCGAATATCTTTTGAAAGCCGGACACTTGTCGGCGTCTCGCAAAAGGCTCAGGAACTTCGCCCGGCGAGGGTTCTCAGAACTGGCCGTTGCTTGCATTACCTCGTCTTAAAAGCAACGTTCTTTCAACCAATTCAGGAGAACAGCATGGGTATTCTGAGCACTATTTTCAGCAAGATTTTTCCTTCTTCCCATCCCGCGCAAAACGATGCTCCCAACACCACCGCACCCAATTCCGGAGCGCTCCCTGGCCAGACGATGCCGTTGGTGGATGTCGCCGCGATCCTCGACGGGATGGCTGCAAAGAACCCGCAAAAGCTCGATTGGAGCAGCTCGATCGTCGACCTGATGAAATTGCTCGATCTCGACAGCAGCCTGGCCGCACGCAAGGAACTGGCTACCGAACTTGCCTATCAAGGTGATGTTGGCGATTCGGCCGCGATGAACATCTGGTTGCACAAACAGGTCATGACCAGGTTCGCCGAGAACGGCGGCAAGGTGCCGGCCGAACTGCAGGGCTGAAATGGAAGCCGGGAGGGAGACTGCAATCGACCGTAGCCAATAAAAAAGGGACGCAAATGCGTCCCTTTTTTTGTCTGCAATAGCAAGATCAGCGCAAACCATCCACGATCTTGTCCAGCTTGACCGCATCGGCGCAGAACTGGCGGATGCCCTCGGACAGCTTTTCGGAGGCCATGGCGTCGTCGTTGAGCGCCAGGCGGAAGCTCTTCTCGTCCAGCGAGATTTTCTTGAGGTCGGCCGATTGTGCGGCTTCCTTGCTCAGCTTGCGCTCCACCGGCGCATCGCTTTCCGCCAGCTTTTGCAGCAGGTCCGGGCTGATGGTCAGCAGGTCGCAACCGGCCAGCTCGACGATCTGCGAGGTATTGCGGAAGCTCGCACCCATGACTTCGGTGGTGTAGCCGAACTTGCGGTAGTAGGTGTAGATGCTGCGCACCGATTGCACGCCCGGATCGTCGGCACCGGTATATTCCTGGCCGGACGATTTCTTGAACCAGTCATAGATGCGGCCGACGAACGGCGATATCAGCTGGACCTTGGCTTCGGCGCAGGCGATTGCTTGCGGCAGCGAGAACAGCAGCGTCAGGTTGCAGCGGATGCCTTCCTTTTCCAATACTTCCGCCGCACGGATGCCTTCCCAGGTCGAGGCAATCTTGATCAGGATGCGCTCGCGCTTGATGCCGGCTGCTTCGTACAGCTTGATCAGCGCACGGCCCTTGGCGATAGTGCCTTCAGTGTCGAATGACAGGCGCGCATCGGTTTCGGTGGAGACGCGGCCGGGGATCAATTTCAGAATCTCCAGGCCGAAGGCCACCAGCAACTGATCGATGATGCCGTCGGTGCTCAGCTTGCCATGCTCGCGCACGATCTTTTCCAGCAGCGGCTTGTACTCGTCCTTTTGCACAGCCTTGAGGATCAGCGAGGGATTTGTCGTCGCATCTTGCGGCGCGAATGCCTTCATCGCCTGGAAGTCGCCGGTGTCGGCCACGATGGTGGTGTATTGCTTGAGTTGGTCTAGCTGAGTCATGGCAATCAATCTCGATGTGATGAATTAAATGACATTCTAACGTGGGACGTTGGTCTCACCGTTTTTTCGGCAGCGGCGCACCAATAGCATTGAGCGACTCCAGATACGCACCCAGCGGATGGTAGAAGTCGGTCTTGCCGTGCGGCGGCTTCTCGGGGCCGTAGCGTGTGTTGTCGCGCTGCAGGATGCGATACCAGCCGCCGCGTTCCTGATCGATCAGGTGCTGCATGCTGTACTGCCAGAGTTGGTCATAGACTTCCCAATAAATACCTTCACCGGTGCGCTGCGCCAGCAAGGCGGCGGTGGCCAGCGACTCGGCCTGCACCCAGAAATACTTGTCGCCGTCGCAGACGCTGTTGTCGGGCGCGATGCCGTAGAACAGGCCGCCGTGTTCTTCGTCCCAGGCCACCGGAATGGTGGCGTCGAACAGCGCGCGCGCGCGCGGCGCCAGCCAGCTTGCGTCGTCTTGCAAGTGCTCGGCGTGGCGCTCGAGGATCAGCAGCAGCTTGGACCATTCGGTCATGTGGCCCGGTTGATAGCCCCAGGGGCGGAACATGTTGGTGTTGTCGTGGCGGTTGTATTCCCAGTCGATCTTCCAGTCGGCGCTGTAGTGTTCCCAGATCCAGCCGTTGGCCAGCGCCGCCTGACGGACCGTGATGTTGCGTGCGATGCGTTCGGCGCGATGCAGGAAGCGCGGTTCGCCGGTCGCCTCGAAGACGGCCAGCAAGGCTTCGCAGCTATGCATGTTGGCGTTCTGGCCGCGGTAGTCGGACACTACGCCTTCGGGTGTCGCTTCATCGGCGTAGAGGCCATGCTGTTCGGACCAGAACAGCTTTTCCATATGGTTGAAGGTGGCGTCGATGTGTGTACGCGCTTCTTCTATGCCGATCTCCAGCGCATGGGCATACGCCAGCAGCACGAAGGCCAGGCCATAGCAATGCTGGGTGCGGTCGACCGGTGCGCCGTCCTTGAGCACCCAGGCGTAGCCGCCGTAGCTCGGCTGCCAGTGCTGCTCTTGCAGGAATTCGAGGCCGTGGCGCACGGCGTCGCGGTGTTCTTCCTTGCCGTTGAAACGGTAGGCCAGCGCGTGGCAGAACACCATGCGCGTGCTGTTGACGAGGTGGCGGCTGTTGTCGTAGACGCTGCCGTCGTCGTTGAGGTAATGGAAGAAACCGCCGGCCGGGTCGAACGCATGTTGCGTGAAGAAGCCGATGTCGCGTTGCAGGCGCTCGTGCAGGAAGGCGGGGGTGCGGAAAGGAGTAGTTGGCGTCGTAGTCGAATTCATGAAAAAAGCTCGGCGTAAAAGTCAGCTTGAGGATCAGGTCAAAAAATCAGCGGAAGAACGAATCGAATTGCATGTCGAATTTTTGCAGCGACTTCTGGGCGTTCTGCATCTTCTTGCGGAATTCTGGACCGCGCCGCAGCGCCAGTCCTACCGCGAGGATGTCGATCACCACCAGATGCGCCAGGCGCGCCGAAATCGGCGTATACGGGTCGATGTTGAAACTGAGGTCGATCGGCACCAGCACGGTCGCCAATTCGGCCAGCGGCGTGCCGCTCGGTCCCAGTACGATGATGTCGGCGCCGCCCTTGCGCGCCAGTTGCACGCTGCGCAGCAGCGCTGCGTTGCCGCCGCGCTGCGAGATCGCCACCACCGCGTCGCCGGGTTTGAGCAGCGAGGCTGCAATGCTGTGGATGTGCGGATCGGAGTAGGCCACGGTCGGCACGCCCGAACGGAAGAACTTGTGTTGCGCGTCGTTGGCCACGATGCCCGAGGTGCCCTGGCCGTAGAACTCGATCTTGCTGGCGCGCGCCAGCACGTCCAGCGCCAGCTGGATGGCGTCCGGATTGAGATGATTGCGCAGGTCCAGCAGCGTGTTGATCGAGCGGCTGCAGATCTTGTTGACCAGGTCCACCGCGAGGTCGTCCTGGGCCAGCGACTCGTCCGCGCCGGGCAGGGCCAGCGCCAGGCTTTGCGCCAGCTTCAGTTTGAAGTCGTGCCAGCCTTCATAACCGATGGCACGGCAGAAGCGGATCACGGTCGGCTCCGACACCTCGGCGTTCTTGGCCAGCGCGGTCAGGTTTTCCTGCAGCGCCAGTTGCGGATTGGCGAGGATCGCAGCCGCTACCTTCTTCTCCGACTTGGAGAGCGAGTTGATGTGCGTGCGGATGGAGTCGAGTAGCATGGACGTGGTCGGGCCTCTGATGTGGAACGCTGCGGGACAATGTCGTTGTCCCGCAGCTTGATTGAAACTTAAACTTCCGGCAGCGCTTCTTCACGCCACTGCAGGCCGTCGCGACCGATCAGCGCGCTGGCTGCGGCCGGACCCCAGGTGCCGGCGCTGTAGGGGATCGGGTCGCTTTCTTCCTGGTCCCAGTGTTCCAGGATCGGCTCGACCCATTCCCACGCCGCTTCCAGTTCGTCGCTGCGCATGAACAGCGTGAGCTGGCCGCGCAGCACGTCGAGCAGCAGGCGCTCGTAGGCTTCCATGCGAGGCGTCTTGAATTTTTCGCGGAAATCCAGTTCCAGTTCCACCGGCTTCAGGCGCATGCCGTCGCCCGGCGTCTTGGCCATGAGGTTCATGTGCAGGCCTTCATCCGGCTGCAGGCGGATCACCAGGCAGTTCGGCGTGCTGCGGCTGTTTTGCGCGAAGATCGAATGCGGCACGCTTTTGAAGCGCACCACGATTTCGGCCAGGCTGTCGGCCATGCGCTTGCCGGTGCGCAGGTAGAACGGTACGCCGGCCCAGCGCCAGGTGTCGATCTCGGCCTTGACCGCGACGAAGGTCTCGGTGCGCGAATCGGGATTGGCGTCTTCTTCCTTGCGATAGCCCGGCACCGCGACGCCGTTGACGTGGCCGGCGCGATACTGGCCGCGCACCACGTTCATGGCCAGCGTGCTTGGCGTGAAACGTTTGAGCGAACGCAGCACCTTGAGTTTTTCATCGCGCACGGAGTCGGCCGAATTCGATACCGGCGGCTCCATGGCGACGATACAGAGCAGCTGCAACAGATGGTTCTGCAGCATGTCGCGCAGCGCGCCCGAGGTGTCGTAATAATCGAAGCGACCGCCCACGCCGAGTTCTTCGGCGATGGTGATCTGCACGTCGGAAATCCATTCGCGGCGCCACAGCGGCTCGAACAGCACGTTGCCGAAGCGCAGCGCCAGCAGGTTCTGCACCGCCTCCTTGCCGAGGTAGTGGTCGATACGGAAGATCTGCGATTCGTTGAAATAGCGGCCGACCTGCTTGTTGATGTCCTTGGCGCTTTCGAGATCGTGGCCGAGCGGCTTTTCCAGCACCACGCGGGCGTTCGGCGTGGCCAGGCCGGCTTGCGACAGGTTGTCGCAGATCATCGAGAACAGCGTCGGTGGGGTGGCCAGGTAAAACACGCGCGAAATCTCCGGGGCGTCGCGCATGGCGGCCACCAGGTTCTGGTAGGTCGCCGGTTCCTTGGCGTTCAGCGAGACGTACTGTATGCGACCGCAGAAGCGCTGCCAGACCTCGGCATCCATGGTGGCGCTGCTGACGTGCGGTTTGGAATTCTTCTCGACGATCTGCAGGAAGTCTTCATTGCTCTTGTTGTCGCGGCCGATACAGATGATGCGCGCGCTCGGCACCAGGTCGCGGGCGCGGTCGCGGGCGTACAGCGCCGGCAACAGCTTGCGCATCGCCAGGTCGCCGGTGCCGCCGAATAGAACCAGGTCAAAATCGGAAATAGCCATAGCAGTCTTCTTGTTGGTTTGTTGTTCGGGTAAACGTCAGTTCGCGCATCAATCCTGGGTATCGGACAAGGCCTTCTTCGCCAGTGCTATCAGCGCGTTGGTCGAGCAGTCATGGCGCGCCGGCACCGCTTCACCGGACAGTTCGGACTGGATGGTCTTGGCCAACACCTTGCCCAGTTCCACGCCCCATTGGTCGAAGCTGTTGATGCCCCAGATCGTACCTTGCACGAAGGTCTTGTGTTCGTACAGCGCGATCAGGGCGCCCAGCGTGGCCGGCGTCAACGCATCGAGCAGCAGCGTGTTGCTCGGACGATTGCCGTTGAAGGTCTTGTGCGGCAGCAGGAAATTGACTTCGTCGTCGTCGACGCCCAGCTTCTTCAGGTCGTCGCGCACTTCCTCGGCTTGCTTGCCGCGCATGAAGGCTTCCGACTGCGCAAAACAGTTGGCCAGCAGCACCGCATGATGGCCGGGCAAGTCGTGCGTCGCGTGCAATACGGCGATGAAGTCGATCGGCGTGATGTCGGTGCCCTGGTGCAGCAGCTGGAAGAACGCGTGCTGGCCGTTGGTGCCGACATCGCCCCAGATGAATGGACAGGTCGCCACACCGACGGCGCTGCCGTCGCGCGTGATGCGCTTGCCGTTGCTTTCCATTTCCAGCTGTTGCAGGTAAGCGGGGAAGTGGCGCAGGTCGTGATGGTAAGGCGCGATCGACAGCGATTCGCTGTTGAAGCAGTTGCGGTTCCAGATGCCGATCAGCGCCTGGATGATCGGCATGTTCTGTTCCAGCGGCGCTTCGCAGAAATGCTTGTCCATCGCATGGGCGCCGGCCAGCAGTTCACTGAAATTCTTGAATCCGATCGCCAGCGCGATCGACAGTCCGATCGACGACCACATCGAATAGCGTCCGCCGACCCAGTCCCAGAATGGGAACATGTTGTCGGTGTCGATGCCGAAAGCACGTACGGCTTCGGTATTGGTCGACACCGCGACGAAATGTTTCGCCAACTCGGCCTGATCGGCGCGCTGCAGGAACCAGTCACGCGCCGAACCGGCGTTCATCATGGTTTCCTGCGTGGTGAAGGTCTTGGAGGCGACGATGAACAGGGTTGTCTCAACATCAACACGCTGCAGAACGTCGTGCAGATCATGGCCGTCGACGTTGGAGACGAAGTGCATCGTCAGACGCGGATGGGCGAAAGTGCGCAGCGCCGTGCAGGCCATTTGCGGGCCCAGATGCGAGCCGCCGATGCCGATGTTGACGATGTCGGTGATCGGCTTGCCGCTCAGGCCCAGCCACTGGCCTTCGCGCACGCGCTCGGTAAAGCCGTGGATGCGATCCAATACGGCATGAACGTCCTCGCCGATGTGCTGTCCATCAACTTGCAGCGCCTGGCCGCGCGGTGCGCGCAGGGCCGTGTGCAGAACCGCGCGGTGTTCGGTGAAATTGATCTTCTCGCCGCTGAACATGGCGGCGCGCTGCCGCTCCACGCCGCGTTCGCGCGCCAGCTCGAACAGCAACTTGAGCGTAGTATGGTCGACACGGTTTTTGGAGTAATCGAACAAAATGCCGGCGGCCTTGACGGTCATGTGGTCGAAGCGTTTGGCGTCGGCGGCGAAGAGGTCGCGCATGTGCCGGTCGCGGACCTCGGCATGGTGAGACAAAAGTGCTTGGAAGGCTGCGGTCGCGGTAAGTGCTGTATGCGGCATGTTCTGCAATCTTGGCTGAAGTGAGGGGTCGGGAAGAATCTTTACTATACAGGATTTACTACTTTTATGGTAATTTCACTACAATATTGATTGTTGTGCAATGCCGGCAGTATCTCGTACAGCGCCTGTTTACAGTCGTTAGTGGTTGGAAATGCAAAATGGTTTCAATTAAATGTAGTCAGGTAAAACAAGCGAAAGAAGAAGTTTTATTTAAAATTTTGTAGTAAAATTACATTTGTTAACGCTATCAGGAACCCAACATGTCTCTTAACGCTACCTTAGCCAGCGTCACGCGACGCATCGCCGAACGTAGTCGGCCTTATCGCACCGCCTATCTCGCCCGCCTTGACGCTGCGCGTCATGAGGGCGTGCAGCGCGGGGCGCTGTCATGTACCAACCTGGCGCACGGCTTTGCTGCTTTCCCCGCCAACGACAAGCTCAAGCTGAAGCAGGATCGGGCGCCTTCCGTGGCCATCGTTTCGTCGTACAACGACATGTTGTCGGCGCATCAACCTTTTGAACGTTATCCGCAAATCATCCGCGACGCGGTCCGTGAAGACGGCGGCGTGGCGCAGTTCGCCGGCGGCGTGCCGGCCATGTGCGACGGCATCACGCAAGGCCAGACCGGCATGGAGCTGTCGCTGTTCTCGCGCGACGCCATCGCCATGGGCACCGCGGTCGCGCTGTCGCACAACATGTTCGACGCGGCGTTGTATCTGGGCGTCTGCGACAAGATCGTGCCGGGCCTGCTGATTGGCGCACTGCACTTCGGCCACATCCCGGCGGTATTTGTTCCCGCCGGTCCGATGACCAGCGGCATGACCAACAGCGAAAAGGTCAAGATCCGCCAGCTGTACACCGAAGGCAAGATCGGTCGAGCCGAATTGCTCGAGGCCGAATCGAAGTCGTACCACGATGCCGGCACCTGCACTTTCTACGGCACCGCCAACAGCAACCAGATGCTGATGGAAGCGATGGGCCTGCATCTGCCGGGCGCCGCCTTCATCACGCCGAATACGCCGATGCGCGACGCGCTGACTGCCGCCGCCGCCAAACAGGCGCTGAAGATCACCGCGCAGGGCCAGCAATACACGCCGGTCGGCCGCCTGGTCGACGAGAAGTCCATCGTCAACGCCATCGTCGCGCTGCTGGCGACGGGCGGCTCCACCAACCATACGCTGCATCTGGTCGCCATCGCCAAGGCGGCCGGCCTGGTGATCGACTGGGACGATTTCTCGAAGCTGTCCTCGGTCGTGCCGCTGGTTACGCGCATCTACCCGAACGGCACTGCCGACGTCAATCATTTCCACGCGGCCGGCGGCACCGGTTTCGTGTTGCGCGAGCTGATCGACGCCGGTCTGATGCATGATGACGTCATGACCATCCTCGGCCAGGGTCTGCGCGCCCACGCCACCGAGCCCTTGTTCGACGACGCCGGCAAGGTCACCTGGAAGGCGACGCCGAAAGACAGCGGCGACGACACCGTATTGCGTCCCGCGACCAACCCGTTTTCCGCAGACGGCGGCCTCAAGCTGTTGCAAGGCAATCTCGGCCGTTCGGTCATCAAGGTCTCGGCGGTCAAGCACGAACACCGCGCCGTGCAGGCGCCGGCCATCGTGTTCCATTCGCAGGAAGCCTTCATGAAGGCCTTCAAGGCCGGTGAACTCGACAAGGATTTCGTCGCCGTCCTGACGTTTCAAGGCCCGCGCGCTAACGGCATGCCGGAGCTGCATGCGCTGACGCCGGCGCTGGGCATCCTGCAGGACAAGGGGCGCCACGTGGCGCTGGTCACCGACGGCCGCATGTCGGGCGCGTCGGGCAAAGTGCCGGCGGCGATCCACGTGACGCCGGAAGTATTGGCCGGCGGACCGTTGGGTTTTGTGCGGACTGGCGATATGATTCGTCTGGACGCCGAAGCCGGCATCCTGGAAGCGCTGGTGTCGGAAACCGAATGGGCTGCACGCACCTCGGATACCGCCAACCTGGCAGGCAACCAGACCGGCATGGGCCGTGAATTGTTCAGTGTCTTCCGCGCCAACGTGAGCGCGGCAGAAGAGGGCGGTACCAGCTTTGGTCTGCCCCCAATCCTCGAAAATGAGAAAGTGACAGTATGAATATCCTGGAAATCATGCGTACTTCGGCGGTCATCCCGGTGATCGCCATCGACAAACTGGAACACGCCGTGCCGCTGGCCAAGGCGCTGGTGGCAGGCGGCATCCGCGTGCTGGAAGTGACCCTGCGCACCGAACACGGCCTGCCGGCGATCCGCGCCATCGCGGAACAAGTGCCGGAGGCCATCGTCGGCGTCGGCACCCTGACCAGCCCGGAAGAATTCGCCGCCTCGCGTGATGCCGGCGCCGTGTTCGGCGTCTCCCCCGGCCTGACGGCAGCGCTGATCGCCGCCGCCAAGTCCAGCGGCCTGCCTTTGCTGCCGGGCGTGATGACGCCGTCGGAAGTGATGGCCGCGCGCGAAGCCGGTTTCCGCCAGCTGAAGCTGTTCCCGGCGATGCAGGCGGGCGGCATCGGCATGCTCAACGCGATTGCCGGTCCGCTGGGCGACATCACGTTCTGCCCGACCGGCGGGATCTCGCAAGAGACCGCGTCGCAATTCCTGGCCCTGAAGAACGTGGCCTGTGTCGGCGGTTCCTGGCTGACGCCGAAGAACGCCATCGAAATCGGCGACTGGCACAAGATCACTGCACTGGCCAAGGCGGCCAGCGCATTGCGTCCGTAATCCTGATGTAATCCCGGTGGCGCCGTTGTGATAACACGGCGCCACAATGCACAACGCCCTTGCTGATTCCAGCAAGGGCGTTGTCGTTTGCGGCAGCGGATGTTCAGCAGACGTCAGGCCGGTGACACCGCCGCGCTCTTCTTTCGGTATGCGACCACCAGCAGGACGATGCCAAGAATAATCATTGGCACCGACAGCATCTGTCCTGCCGAGATCGTGATGCCGCCGAAGCTGACGTTGTAGTCCGGCGTGCGGAAGTATTCGGTGAAGAAGCGCGCGCAGCCGTACAGCAGCGAGAACATCCCGGCCACCGCCATGCGCGGACGCGGTTTGCGCGCGAACAACCACAGGATGATGAACAGCAGAATGCCGTCGACCAGCATCTGGTAAATCGGCGAAGGATGGCGCGGCAGGTTGTCGACGTTGGGCCAGATCATGGCCCACGGCAAGGACGCATCGGCGACGCGACCCGGCAGTTCGGCGTTGATGAAGTTGCCCAGGCGGCCGGCCGCATATCCGAGCGGCACCATCGGCGCGATGAAGTCCATGATGTCCATCAGATGGCGTCCGCGCTTGCGACCCCAGATGTACATCGCGATCAGCACGCCGAGGAAGCCGCCGTGGAAGGACATGCCGCCTTTCCATACCGCGATGATGTCGGCCGGATTGGCGAAGTAGTAGCTGGGGTTGTAGAACAGGACTTCGCCGAGACGCCCGCCGATGACCACGCCCAGCACGCCGTAGAACAGCATGTCGTCGAGGTCTTCCTTCTTCCAGCCGACTGCGGCGATGTGCGGTTGCTTGATGCGCAGGCGGCCGAGCGCGATGAACTGGGCGAACGCCAGCAGGTACATCAGGCCGTACCAGTGCACCTGCAGCGGGCCGATGGAAAAGGCGATGGGGTCGGGCATCGGGTGGATCAGCATGGAAACTCTTTCAGAACAATTGGGGTGATGATGTCGGGACAGACCGGTCTATGCCGGCGGTGTCGCCACCATGTCAAGAAACGCGCGCAGCACCGGCGACGCACTGTCGCGCCGCCAGGCCAGTCCGGTTTCGATCAGCGGCGTCTTGCCGCTGAGCGGGCGGTAATCCACGCCGGGACGCTGCAGGTTAGACACGGATTGTGGCACAAGTGCCATGCCCATGCCAGCCGACACCAAGCCGACGATGGTCTGCATCTGGATGGCTTCCTGGCCGATATGCGGCGTCACGCCGGCGTCGCGGAAGCAGCTCAGGATGGTGTCGTGGAAGGCCGGCGAAATACGGCGCGGGAAAATGATCAGCGGCAGCTCGCGCAGGCTTTTGAGCGTCACGGCGTTCTTGCTGCGCACCACGCCGCTTGGCACGGCCGCCACCAGCGGTTCCGACAGCAGCGGCAGGTAATCGAGCGCGGCTTGGGATTTTTCCGGCAGCGGCGGTAACAGCAGGCCGGCGTCGATCTTGCCCTGCATCAGGTCTTCCAGCTGGATGTCGGTGGTGGCTTCGCGCAGGTCGATCTGCACCTGCGGATAGCGCGCGCGGAAGCGTTGCAGCAGCGGCGGCAGGATGCTGTAGTCGGCGGTCGAAATGAATGACAGCGACAGCAGTCCGGAAGCGCCGCTGGCTGCGCGCCGCGCCAGGTCGGGCAGGGCGTTCGCCTGTTGCAGGATGCGCTGCGCTTCGGGCAACAGCGCCAGTCCCGCAGGCGTCAACGCGACGCTGCGCTTGGTGCGCGCGAACAGAGGCGTACCCAGCATTTCCTCCAGCGCCTGTATGGTCTGGGACAGCGGCGGCTGGGTCATGTGCAATCGCACGGCGGCGCGGCCGAAGTGTTTTTCCTCGGCAACGGCGACGAAATAGCGCAGTTGGCGCAGCTCCAGGCGGGATTCGGTGTTCATGCGGTTGGTAATATCTAATTCATATTTATCGGCAATGAATCATATATTTGACAGCGGGCATTGCGCAAGGCAATCTAAGCGGCAGCCAGAACCGCGTCCGCGCCATCATCGAACAATCGAACAATCGGACAGGTTCGCGCCAGTTTGGCTTCTGGTGTGGACCGCAAGGGTTCCGTCGGCAATTCGTATCAACCAGGAGACCAGCATGTCATTCAACCGCCGCTCAAAGAACATTACGCAAGGCGTTTCGCGTAGCCCCAATCGCTCGATGTATTACGCCCTCGGCTACGAAAAGGAAGACTTCGACAAGCCGATGATCGGCATCGCCAACGGCCATTCCACCATCACGCCGTGCAATTCGGGCCTGCAAAAGCTGGCGGACGTTGCGATTTCCGCCATCAAGCAGGCCGGCGCCAATCCGCAGGTGTTCGGCACGCCGACCATTTCCGACGGCATGTCGATGGGCACGGAAGGCATGAAGTATTCGCTGATTTCGCGCGAAGTCATCGCCGACTGCATCGAGACCGCCGTCAACGGCCAGTGGATGGACGGCGTCGTCGTCATCGGCGGCTGCGACAAGAACATGCCGGGCGGCATGATCGCGCTGGCGCGCACCAACGTGCCGGGCATCTATGTCTACGGCGGCACCATCAAGCCGGGCAACTGGAAGGGCAAGGACCTGACCATCGTCTCGGCTTTCGAAGCCGTCGGCGAGTTCTCCGCCGGCCGCATGTCGCAGGAAGACTTCGACGGCATCGAGCGCAACGCCTGTCCGTCGTCCGGCTCCTGCGGCGGCATGTACACCGCCAATACCATGTCGTCGGCGTTCGAAGCGCTGGGCATGGGCCTGTTCTATTCCTCGACCATGGCCAACCCCGACGACGAAAAGACCGGCTCCGCCGCCGAGTCGGCGCGCGTGCTGGTCGAAGCCGTCAAGAAGGACATCAAGCCGCGCGACATCATCACGCGCAAGTCGATCGAGAACGCCGTCAGCCTGATCATGGCCACCGGCGGCTCGACCAACGCGGTGCTGCATTTCCTGGCCATCGCCCACGCAGCGGAAGTCGAATGGACCATCGACGACTTCGAGCGCGTGCGCCAGAAAGTCCCGGTCATCTGCGACCTCAAGCCGTCCGGCAAATACGTCGCCACCGACCTGCACAAGGCCGGCGGCATCCCGGCCGTGCTGAAGGTGCTGCACGAAGCCGGCATGCTGCACGGCGACTGCCTGACCATCACCGGCAAGACCCTGGCCGAAGAACTGGAAAGCATCCCTGCGCTGCGCGCCGACCAGGACGTCATCCGTCCGATCGACAAAGCGCTGTACAAGCAAGGCCACCTGGCCATCCTCAAGGGCAACCTGGCGCCGGAAGGCTGCGTGGCCAAGATCACCGGCCTCAAGAACCCGGTCATCACCGGCCCCGCGCGCGTGTTCGATGATGAATACAGCGCCATGGACGCCATCCTGGCCGACAAGATCAAGCCCGGCGACGTGCTCGTGATGCGCTACCTCGGACCGAAGGGCGGCCCCGGCATGCCGGAAATGCTGGCACCGACTTCCGCGCTGATCGGCAAGGGTCTGGGCGAATCGGTCGGCCTGATCACCGACGGCCGTTTCTCCGGCGGCACCTGGGGCATGGTGGTCGGTCACGTCGCGCCGGAAGCATTTGTCGGCGGCGTCATCGGCCTGGTGGAAGAGGGCGACTCGGTCACTATCGATGCGCGCCAGCTGCTGATCCAGCTCAACGTCGACGACGCCGAAATCGAACGCCGCCGCAGCCACTGGAAGCAGCCGGCGCCGCGTTATACGCGCGGCGTACTGGCCAAATATGCGACCTTGGCGTCGACTGCCAGCAAGGGCGCCGTCACGGGGTGATGGCGTTCTTCTGACGTAGACCGCAAGCAATTAAAAAAGCCGGAACGATCCGGCTTTTTTAACGCGTCCTTCATAGGTAAATGCATCTCGTTTTTATCTGTTTGATGCGCATCAAAAAACATGATGTTTATATGCGCTCGCGCATACAGTTGCCATTCCAATCGGTTGTAGAATACGCAGAACTTCTTGGAGGGTAATAATGAAAAAGCTTCTATTCATCGCATCAGCTGTGCTGGCATTTGGTGTCTCCGCCCAGGCTTCCGCCAATGCCGACCTGGCCAAGGCAAAGAACTGCATGGCCTGTCATTCGATCCAGACCAAGATCGTCGGTCCGGCCTTCAAGGACGTGGCGAAGAAGTACGCCGGTCAGAAGGATGCCGAAGACAAGCTGACGCAAAAAGTGCTCAAGGGCGGTTCCGGCGTGTGGGGTGCAATCCCGATGCCGGCCAACGCGCAAGTGTCGGAAGCTGAAGCGCGCACGCTGGTGAAATGGGTGCTGAGCCTGAAGTAAACACTGAAGCAAGCCGTATCGAAAGCGTCCGCAAGGGCGCTTTTTTATTGCCCGCTGCCATTGACGGCAAATCGTTCAGGCAACAAAAAAACGCGCCTGACTTTCATCAGGCGCGTTCTTCATGCAAAAGCTACAGAAGCGGAAGCTTACTTGACCACAGCCAGCAGGGTGCGTTCACCCTTCTTGTATGTGTACAGCGTCAGCGAGCCGTTCTTGATGTCGCCCTTGGCGTCGAAGGCGATAGTGCCTGTCACGCCCTTGTGGCTGATCTTTGCCAGTTCAGGCAGGTACTTGGCCGGATCGGCCGAGTTTGCCTTCTTCATCGCATCGGCGACAGTCAGGGTTGCATCGTAAGCGTAGGCAGCGTTGTAGACCACGTCGATGCCGAACTTCTTCTTGTAAGCTGCGCGGAAGTCGTCCATGCCCTTCTTGCCGGACTCATCCACACCGCCTGCTTCAGCGCAGACGACCTGGTCGTCGATCAGGCCATCGCCGGCCAGACCTGGCAGGGAACCGGTACAGATACCGTCACCACCCATGAACTTGGCAGTGATGCCCAGTTGCTTCATCTGACGCAGCATCGGGCCGCCGACAGCGTCCATGCCGCCGAAGAACACGACTTCAGGCTTCTTGGCCTTGATCGAAGTCAGGATCGCATTGAAGTCGGTCGCCTTGTCGTTGGTGAATTGCTTGCCGACGATAGTTGCGCCCGCGCCTTGTGCACCCTTGGCGAATTCTTCAGCAACGCCTTGACCGTACGCAGTACGGTCATCGATGACCGCGACGTTCTTGGTCTTCAGTGCGGTGACGGCGTATTTACCCAGCACGGCGCCCAGTTGCGCATCGTTGGCGACTACGCGGAAGGCGGTCTTGAAGCCTTGTTGCGTGTACTTGGGATTGGTAGCCGATGGCGACACTTGCGGGATGCCTGCGTCGTTGTAGATCTTCGAAGCCGGGATGGTGGTGCCGGAATTCAAGTGACCGATAACTGCGGCGACCTTCTGGTCGACCAGCTTGGTAGCGACGGCAGTCGCTTGCTTCGGATCCGATGCGTCGTCTTCACCGACCAGTTCGAATTTGACTTTCTTGCCGCCGATGGTGAAACCCTTGGCGTTCAGTTCGTCAATCGCCATGCGGGCGCCGTTTTCATTGTCCTTGCCCATGTGGGCGTTCGGGCCGGAGAGTGGACCGACGTGAGCGATCTTGATGACTTCCTGTGAATAAGCTGCGCCGGCAAAAGCGAGTGCAATGGCGCCGGTCAATGGAATAATTGTGCTCTTGAGTTTCATAAATTCCCTCTGTAGATTGAAATAAACTACGCTTGCTCAGGACTGCTGAAAATCTCTTCCGGCTCGCATCCTTCGATGTCTTCCTCCGAAGCGGCCGATGTTCCTGATTTTGCAACAGCCTCTTTTTTGCTTATTCAGAGACGTTTCGCAGATACAAAACACCCTGTACTATTCAACGTCGGTTTCCGAATAATGCAGACGGTACAACATAAGAAACGGCTTGCAAAGGTTTTTTGAGTGCCGAATTGAAAAAAATTGAACTTTCGTTTTTATGCCTAAATACCATACGCTTGACAAGGTTGATCGCAAGCTCCTGAACCTGCTGCAAAAGGACAATCAGATTCCGACTCGTATCTTGGCGGAGAAATTGCATATATCGCAACCGACCTGCCTGCGGCGCATCCGCGAGCTGCGCGAAGCCGGCATCATCAACGCCGAAGTGGCGATGGTGGATCCGTTTGCGCTGGGCTACGGCATGCTGGCTTTCCTTGAGATTTCGCTCAATAACCAGTCCGACGAGCATATGCAGGAGTTCGAGCAGCGCATGGCCAAGGAGGCCGAAGTGATGCAGTGCTACTTCGTGTCGGGCGAATATGACTATTTTCTGGCGGTGCATGTGATCGATATGGACGCGTACTATCAGTTCGTGCGCCGCGTCATTTCCGGTTCCGGAAATGTACGCCACTTCCAGTCGCGTTTCCCGATGAAGCGAGCCAAGTTCGCCACACGGATCGCGTTTGACGAAAAAGCTGCCGAAATTCAGGTGCGTGTGCCGGAGTAGGGCGCAGCAGCAAAGCCAACTTCTTAGCACTTTCTGTGCCTGCGCCGTTTTTATGCGGCGCTCCCTCGGCAGGAAATGCGCCGACCCGCGCCGATATTGACTGCCCGCATCTCGATAAAATTTGCAGAGCGCTCCTCGTCTGTGCTAACTTTGCGCCTGCCAGCGACGATACGGTGCAGCAACTTTGTTCGGTGCACCAAATCCAATCGTCGCATTCACTATCGACTGCAGCTAGTCTGACTAAGTCGAACAAGCCGAAACAAACTGCAGCTCCGTTGTCACCGGCGAACCATATCCGCGAACCCGGTCGGGATTCAGCCTTGCGCTGGCCCGGTCAAGGCGCAAATCCAATTGAGTCATCGACGCTTCGACGCATTGCCGCACAGACGGCAAGCAGGGTGCGTCCAATCCGAAAACTGGCCAGGCATCTGCTAAAAGCCAGCCGCACATCATCCACCATGCCGCCTGGCGGCAGACCTGAAGGGGAATCGTACGCATGCATGCTGTTGAACTGTTTATCCAGGACCTTGCTGTGATCATGCTGATCGCCGGCGTCGTCACCGTCGTGTTCAACCGTTTCAAGCAGCCGGTGGTGCTGGGCTATATCGTGGCCGGCGTCATCATCGGCCCCCACACGCCGCCGTTCAACCTGATCCAGGACGACAAGACCGTCCACATCCTGTCCGAGCTCGGCGTGATCTTCCTGTTGTTTTCGCTGGGCCTGGAATTCAGCCTCAAGAAGCTGGCCAAGGTCGGCGCCACTGCGGTCGTGGCCGCCGTCGCCGAGATCATGCTGATGATCTGGATCGGCTACGAGATCGGCATCTATTTCGGCTGGAAGACCATGGACGCCGTCTTCCTCGGCGCCATGCTGGCGGTGTCGTCAACCACCATCATCGTCAAGGCGCTCAATGAGCTGGGCATGAAGAATGAGAAGTTCGCCCAGATCATCTTCGGCATCCTGATCGTCGAAGACATCCTCGCCATCGGCATGATCGCGTTGCTGTCGGGCATCGCCACCAGCGGCTCGGTCGATTCCGGCGAAGTCGTCAACACGGTGGGCAAGCTGCTGCTGTTCATGGTGGTGTCGCTGGTGGTCGGCATCCTGATCGTGCCGCGCCTGCTCAACTACGTCGCCCGCTTCAAGAGCAACGAGATGCTGCTGGTGACGGTGCTGGGCATCCTGTTCGGCTTCTGCCTGCTGGTCATGAAGCTGGAATACAGCGTCGCGCTCGGCGCCTTCCTGGTCGGCGCGGTAATGGCCGAATCGCGCCAGATCCATCGCATCGAACGCATCATCGAATCGATCCGCGACATGTTCAGCGCCATCTTCTTCGTCGCCATTGGTCTGCTGTTCGATCCCAACGTACTGGCCAAATACTGGCTGCCGATCACGGTCATCACCTTCGCGGTGGTGTTCGGCAAACTGTTCAGCTGCGGCATCGGCACGTTCCTGGCCGGCCATGGCGGCCGCACGCCGATGCGCGTGGGCATGGGCCTGGCGCAGATCGGCGAGTTCTCCTTCATCATCGCCGCGCTCGGCGTCAGCCTCAAGGTCACCAGCGATTTCCTGTACCCGATCGTGGTGGCGGTGTCGGCCGTGACCGCGCTGCTCACGCCTTACCTGATCAAGGCCGCCGATCCGCTGTCGGCCAAGGCGGTGGAGCTGGTGCCGAAAAAGATTTCCGGCATCTTCGGCATGTACGCCAGCTGGCTGGAAAGCCTGCAGCCGCAAGGCGAGAAGGCCGAGATCAGCAAGATCATCCGGCGCATCCTTGTGCAGGTGCTGGTCAACATCGCGCTGGTGGTGGCGATCTTCCTGTGCGGCGCCTTCTTCGTGGACGGCATCGGCGGCTGGCTGTCGACCTGGATCGGCGATGAACAAGTACGCAAGGCCGTGATCTGGGGCGGCGCTCTGGTATTATCGCTGCCGTTCCTGATTGCGACTTATCGCAAGCTGCAGGCGTTGGCCATGCTGCTGGCCGAGGTCGGGGTCAAGCCGGAATTTGCCGGAGCCTACACAACCGGTGTGCGCCGCGTGATTTCCGAAGTGATACCGGTGATGTCGATTCTCGGTATCATGTTGCTGATCTTTGTCCTGAGCGCCAGCATCTTGCCGCCGCTCAACCTGCTGGCCTTCGTGCTGTTGGGCGTGGCCGGGCTGCTGTGGTTGTTGTGGAGCAAGCTGGTCAAGCTGCATTCGCGCCTGCAGATCGCGCTGTTCGAAACGCTGGACGAGAAGCCTGAAGATTCCCACTAATTGTTTTAACCATTCATTGCCCATTGTCATGACTCAAGACGAACTCAAACAAGCGGTAGCCCGCGCCGCCATCGACTACGTGGTCGACGGCGAAATCATCGGCGTCGGCACCGGCTCGACCGCCAACTTCTTCATCGATGAGCTGGCCAGGATCAAGGACCGCATCAAGGGCGCCGTGGCGTCCTCGGAAGCTACCGCCGAGCGCCTGCGCGGCCACGGCATCAAGGTATTCGACCTCAACGACGTCGAAACCATGCCGGTCTACATCGATGGCGCCGACGAGATCGATGCCAAGGGCGCGATGATCAAGGGCGGCGGTGCGGCATTGACGCGCGAGAAGATCGTAGCCTCCGTTGCGCAGAAGTTCGTCTGCATCGCCGACGGCTCCAAGCTGGTCGACGTGCTGGGCAAGTTCCCGCTGCCGGTGGAAGTGATCCCGATGGCGAGCAGCGTGGCCGCGCGCAAATTGTCCGCGCTCGGTTGCGAGGCGAAGCTGCGCCTGAAGGACGGCAAGCCGCTGGTGACCGACAACGGCTGCTACATCCTCGACGCGGTGGGACTGAGCATCACCGAGCCGGCTGAGATTGAAGCCGCGATCAACAACATTGTCGGCGTCGTGACGGTGGGCTTGTTCGCGCGTCAAGGCGCCGATGTTTGCCTGCTGGGTACGCCGGATGGGGTGAAGAAACTGGAGTTCTGATCAGCCTTTGATTGGAACGCCCAAAGAAAAAGCCGCCCTCATCGGGCGGCTTTTTCTTTGGGCGTCGTTACGTGCTCAAGGCTAGGGCTATTTCGCCTTCCCCTCATCCCGCGCAATCGCCACGCTCATGTTCGCCGGCACTATCCTCTTGCGCAGCGTGCTGTTGAGCTGGTCCAGCGTCAGTGCCGCGATGCGCTCATCCAGTTGCGCCGCCCAGGCATAGGTGCGATCGAGGTCGAGCAGGTTGACCCAGCCGTTGCTGATGGTGTCGTCCTGCGCGCGCGACTGTTCGCGTTGCTGGCGGATGCCGGATTTGGCGCGTTCCAGTTCTTCCGCTGTGAAGCCTTCGGTGATCAGGCGCTGTAATTCCTCGCGGATGGCGGCGTCGACCTTGCCGAGGTTTTGGGGAGCGGCGATGGCGCCGATGCCGAACTGGCCGGCGTTGCTGAGCGCGCCGACCGACAGCGAGGTGCCGATACTGTACGACAGGCCTTCACGCTGGCGCACGCGGTCGGCCAGGCGCGACTTCATGCTGGCGCCGCCGATCAGGTAATTCGCTACCACTAGCGCCGGATAGTCGGCGTCCTCGTCGCGGATATCCAGACCGAGCTTGGCCAGGTAAGTGCCGTTTTCCTTGTCCGGCGTGTTGATGAACTGGCGCGTCGGGGCGACCTCGGAATAATCTTGCAGCACGCGTTGATAAGGCGTGGCGCTCTTCCAGCCGGCCAGGCTTTGCTGGATCACGCGTGCGGCTGCATCGGGGTCGAAGTCGCCGACGATGGCGATCTGTCCGGAGGAGGCGCCGTAGAAATCGCGATGGAAGGCCTTCACGTCATCCAGCGTCAAGGCTTGTACCGCCGCGATACGCTGGTCCAGCGTGCGCGCCGCGCGCCAGTCGCCGGCGGGGTAGTGGTCGAAGTGCAGCGACAAGGCTTCTGAGGCGCGCTCGGTCGGATCATTGCGCGAGGACTCCAGGCTGACGAGAATCTGCTTGCGCAATTGCTCGAACTCGGCCGGATCGAAACGCGGATGTTGCAGGATGTCGGCCATCAGCTTCAACGCGGCATCGAGATTGTCGCGCGTGGTCTGGAAATTGTTCACACCGCCGGCGATCTTCAGGCGCGCAAATTCATCCGCCAGTTGTTCGCGCGTCATGGACATGCTGCCGCGCGACAGCATCTCGCCGGTCATGGCGGCGATGGTCTTCTTGCCGAACAAGGTTTTTTCATCGCCCCAGTCCAGTTTGATGCGCACCGACACGGTCTGGCCGCGCGTCTTTTTGGGCAGCAACGCCAGCTTGAGTCCGCCCACGTGCAATTGCGTAGTACGCAGGTCCAGGTTGGCGGGTGAGGTATCGAAGGCTTCGCCGGTCGCGATCGCGGCGCGCGGGCGATACGATTGCAGTGCGCTTTCCACGCTCGGTGCGACCGGGATTTCACTGCGCTGCGGCTGGTCTTCAGGAATGAACAGCCCCACCGTGCGGTTGTCGCGGCGGAAGTATTGTGCGGCGGCGTCGGCGACTTGCTGTGCGCTCATCGCGTCGACCTGGTCGCGTCCGGCGAACAGCAGACGCCAGTCGCCCAGCGCCAGCACGTTCGACAGCGAAATGCCGATGCGCTGATGGTCGCTCAGCAGGCGTTCATAGCCGTTGGCGTTGGACACGCGCACGCGCGCCATTTCGGCGTCGGTCGGCGGTGTGGTGGCGAAAGATTCGATAGCGTCGGTCAGCGCTTTGCGCACCGGCTCCAGCGGCTCGCCCTTCTTGACGACCGCGCCGATGATCTGCAGTCCGGGTGCATAACCGCTCAACTGGAATTGCACGATCGCGCTGGCCTTGCCGGTTTCCACCAGCAGCTTGTGCAGACGGCCGTTGGGCGTGTCGGCCAGGATGTCGGCGGCTACGCCGGCGGCGTCGGAGTCGATATGGATGCCGGATGGTATCTTGTAGCCGACATAGACCAGCTGCACGTCGCCGCTGCGGCGGATGGTGAACTGGCGCTCGCCGTCCTGGGTCGGTTCCACCGTCCAGAACGTCGGCAGCGCGCGCGCCGGTTTCGGCATCTTGCCGAAGCTGCGGTCGACCCATGCCAGCACCTTGGCCGGATCGAACTTGCCGGCCACCAGCAGCACCGCATTGTCGGGCTGGTAGTAGGTGCGATAGAAGGCCTGCAGGTTCTCGATCTTCACGTGCTCGATGTCGCTGCGGTTGCCGATGGTCGAGTTGCCGTAGTTGTGCCAGTCGAAGGCGACGCTTTGCATGCGCTTGACCATGACCGAGCTTGGTGAGTTTTCACCACTTTCGAACTCGTTGCGCACCACCGTCATTTCGCTGTCGAGATCCTTCTGGGCGATGAAGGAGTTGAGCATGCGGTCGGCTTCCATGGCGATGGCCCATTGCAGGTTCTCATCGCCGGCCGGGAAGAATTCGTAATAGTTGGTGCGGTCCAGCGAGGTGGTGCCGTTGAAGCTCATGCCGCGCTTGCTGAACTCTTGCGGAATCGCGCCGTGCTGCGGCGTGCCCTTGAACATCAAATGCTCCAGCAGATGCGCCATGCCGGTTTCGCCGTAGTTCTCCTGGCGCGAGCCGACCAGGTAGGTCATGTTGACGGTCACGGTCGGCTTGCTGGCGTCCGGCATCAGCAGTAGCTTGAAGCCGTTGCTGAAGCGGTATTCGGTGATGCCTTCGGCGGAAGGGCCCTGGCTGACGCCGGAGGGTAAGGACAGCGCAGGCAGCGTCTGGCCCAGCGCATTGGCGCCGCCGACGGTCAGGAACAAGGGGAGCAGACAGCGGGCCAGTGAAGAGGGGCGGAGCAGGGGCATGGTTTCCTGATGGGTAATCGAAGGGACGGCGTGACGGCTATTCTACGGAATGCAGGACAAAGCCGTTGAGACCGGAATAAGACCGGGCTGGCGCGGGAAATATCCGCAGCGGAAAATAAAGCAGGGGGGCCAGGCAGGAAGGAGAGAGACGGTTCAGGTGGCGTGATGCACCTGAACCGCGGCAGTACGATTCAGCGTGCAGCTCAGTCGCCCGGTGGCGGGACGTAACCTTGCGCGGCGTCGGCGCCTTCGCCGAAGAAATGCTTTTCCATTTGCACGGCCAGGTATTTGCGCGCGCGCGCATCGGCCAACATCAGGCGGTTTTCATTGACCAGCATGGTCTGGTGCTTGAGCCAGCCGGCCCAGGCTTCCTTCGAAACGCTTTCGTAAATGCGCTTGCCCAGCTCGCCCGGGTACGGCGGGAAGTCGAGGCCTTCGGCTTCCTTGTTCAGTTTGATGCAGTGGATGGTGCGTGCCATGTTGATTCCTTGGTTAAAACATTGATGACGTATTCAGGGAAGACATGAGACCGGCTTTGGGAGGTCAGCGGTTGAGCGCATTGGCAATGCGATCTCACGTCCTGATTCTTGCATTATAAGTTTTTGATCAGCACCAGTGACTTGCGTTGCCAGTTGTACATGTGCTGGCGGTCTTTCGGCAGGTCGTCCACGGTGGCCGGCACGAAGCCGCGCCGCAGGAACCAGTGCGAAGTGCGCGTGGTCAGCACGAACAGCTTGGTCAGGCCCGACTCGCGCGCGCGCGTTTCGATGTGCTTGAGGATACGCTCGCCGTCGCCCTGCGCCTGGACTTCCGGATTGACGGTCAGGCAGGCCATTTCACCCATTCTTTCCTTGGGGAAAGGATACAGCGCAGCGCAGCCGAAGATCACGTTGTCATGCTCGATCACCGAGAAGTAATGGATCTCGCGCTCGATCAGTTCGCGGCCGCGCTTGACCAGCGTGCCGTCGGCTTCCAGCGGCTCGATCAGCTTGATGATGCCGCCGACGTCTTCAATGGTGGCTTCGCGCAGGCTTTCCAGGTTCTCGTACGTGATCATGGTGCCGATGCCGTCATGCGTGAACAGCTCCAGCAGCACCGAGCCGTCGGTGGCGAACGGCACGATGTGGGCGCGCGAGACGCCCGCGTTACAGGCCTTGACCGCGCTCTTCAGATAGAAGGCGGCGTCGGGCGGCAGGAAATTGGCCTGCAGCACGGCTTCGGCCTGGTGTGACGACAGCTCGCGGATATCGGTGCCGCCGGCGTCGTGCATGAGCGGTGTTTCGCTCAGGAAAATCAGCTTCTCGGCGCGCAGCGCGATGGCGGCAGTCACCGCCACGTCTTCCATCGCCAGGTTGAAGGCTTCGCCGGTTGGTGAGAAGCCCAGCGGCGACAGCAGCACGATGCCGCCGGCATTGAGGATGGGATGGATGGTGTCGGCCGCGACTTTACGCACGATGCCGGTCAGCTGCAGGTCGGCGCCGTCGATCACGCCCATCGGGCGCGCGGTGACGAAATTGCCGGAGATGACGCGGATCGCGGCATGCGCCATCGGTGTGTTGGGCAAGCCCTGGCTGAACGCCGCTTCGATGTCCAGGCGCAACTCGCCGGCGGCTTCCTTGGCGCATTCCAGCGCGGCTGGGTCGGTGATGCGCAGGCCGTTGTGGAAACGCGCCTCGACGTTACGCAGCGCCAGTTGCTCTTCGACCTGCGGGCGCGAGCCGTGCACCACGACAATACGGATGCCGAGCGCATGCAACAGCGACAGATCCTGGGCCAGCACGGCCAGCCCGCCGGCCGTGACCAGCTCGCCCGGGAAGGCGATCACGAAGGTCTTGCCGCGGAAGGCGTGAACGTAAGGCGCTACGGAGCGCAGCCAGGCCACGAAGCTGGCGAAATCGGTGTCATTTTCCATGTTGCGCATTATAACCAGTCACACCGCGGATGTTTGGCGACGGGCCGTTTTTTGCACCGCAATGTTGCAGTGCTGTTCCGCACGCGCGACAAAACCGTTTTCGCACCGCCGATGCAGGCCAAGCAAGGCCAGGGCGCGGGGAGTAGGTATAATGCCAGCCGTTATGTCCGCTCCCAATTCCCCTCAAGCTCCCCAGCCCAAAAACAAGTCCGCCCAGCAGTCACCGCGCGTTGCCGCGCCGCCGCGTGTGCAGGTGCGCAACCCGCTGCCCGAGATCACCTTCCCCGAAGAGCTGCCGGTCTCCGGCCGCCGCCAGGAAATCGCCGAGGCGCTGCAAGCCAACCAGGTCATCATCGTCAGTGGCGAGACCGGTTCCGGCAAGACCACCCAGTTGCCCAAGATCTGCCTGCAGCTCGGTCGCGGTGAAAAAGGCCTGATCGGTCACACCCAGCCGCGCCGCATCGCCGCGTCGTCGACCGCCAAGCGCATCGCGCAGGAACTCGGCACGCCGCCGGGCGAGCATGTCGGCTTCAAGGTGCGCTTCAACGACACGCTCACCAAAGGCGCCTGGGTCAAGCTGATGACCGACGGCATCCTGCTGGCGGAAACGCAGACCGATCCGCTGCTCAGGCAGTACGACACCATCATCATCGACGAGGCGCACGAACGCAGCCTCAACATCGACTTCCTGCTCGGCTACCTGAAACAGTTGCTGCCCAAACGGCCCGACCTCAAGGTCATCATCACCTCGGCGACCATCGACGCCGACCGCTTCTCGCGCCACTTCGGCACCGAAGTCAACGGCGAGCTCAAGCCGGCGCCGGTGATCGAAGTATCCGGCCGGCTGTATCCGGTCGAGATCCGTTATCGCCCGGTCGACAATGCCGACCGCAGCAACCTCGCACCGGAAGTGGCCAACGCGCGCGCGCGCGCCGAAGGCCGCGCCACGCAGGCGCAGAAGGACCGCGACCAGCGCGACCTGATGGACGCCGTGGTCGATGCCGTCGATGAACTGGCGCGCATCGGTTCCGGCGACATCCTGGTGTTCTTGCCCGGTGAACGAGAAATCCGCGACGCCGCCGAAGCGCTGCGCAAGCACCATCCGCCGCACGTCGAAATCCTGCCGTTGTTCGCGCGCCTGTCGGCGCAAGAGCAGGAACGCGTCTTCAAGTCGAGCAACGCGCGCCGCATCGTGCTGGCCACCAACGTCGCCGAAACCTCGCTGACCGTGCCCGGCATCCGCTACGTGGTTGATGCGGGCCTGGCGCGCGTGAAGCGTTACAGCTACCGCAACAAGGTCGAGCAACTGCAGATCGAGCCGGTCGCGCAATCGGCCGCCAACCAGCGCGCCGGCCGTTGCGGCCGCGTCGCTGCGGGCGTGTGCATCCGCCTGTACGAAGAGCAGGACTACCTGCAGCGACCGAAATTCACCGAGCCGGAAATCCTGCGCTCGTCGCTGGCCTCGGTCATCCTGCGGATGAAGTCGCTGCATTTGGCCGATGTCGAAACCTTCCCGTTCATCGAGCCGCCGCTGGGCCGCGCCATCGCCGACGGCTATCAGCTGTTGCAAGAGCTGGGCGCAGTCGATGAGTTCAACCAGCTGACGCCGCTCGGCAATCAACTTGCCAAGCTGCCATTGGACCCGCGCGTGGGGCGCATGATTCTGGCCGGCCGCGAGAACGCCTGCCTCTCCGAACTGCTGATCATCGCTTCGGCGCTGTCGGTGCAGGATCCGCGCGACCGTCCGATGGAAGCGCAGGCCGCCGCCGACCAGGCGCACAAGAAATTCGCCGACGAGAAATCAGAATTCCAGAGTTATCTGCGAATCTGGAAGTGGTTCGAAGAAGCCGTCGAGCACAAGAAGTCCAATCGCCAGCTGCAAGACCATTGCCGCGCCAATTTCCTCTCGCAGCTGCGTCTGCGCGAGTGGCGCGACGTCCATTCACAATTGCTGACCATCGTGCGCGAGCAGGGTTGGCGCATGAACGAAGCGCCGGCGACTTACGAGCAACTGCACACCGCCTTGCTGACCGGTTTGCTTGGCAACGTCGGCTTCAAGTCGGACGAGGATCCCCATTACCTGGGCGCGCGCGGCATCAAGTTCCACATCTGGCCCGGTTCCAGCTTGCAGAAAAAAGCAGGAAAATGGATCGTCGCCGCCGAGCTGGTCGACACCTCGCGCCTGTATGCCCGCTGCGTGGCGCAGATCCAGCCCGAATGGCTGGAGCGCGTCGGCGGCCATCTGCTCAAGAAATCCTGGGGCGAGCCACGCTGGGAAAAGCGCAGCGCGCAAGTCACCGCTTCCGAGCGCGCCACCCTGTACGGACTGGTGGTGTACAGCCAGCGCCGCATCAACTTCGGCCTGATCAATCCGCAGGAAGCGCGCGAAATCTTCATCCGCGACGCGCTGGTCGGCGGCGACTTCGATACGCGTGCGTCGTTCTTCGCACACAACCAGAAGCTGGTGCGCGAGATCGAAAACCTCGAACACAAATCGCGCCGCCTCGACGTGCTGGTCGACGACGAACTGATCGCCGCCTTCTACGACAAGCTGATTCCCGCCGACATCTGCAACGGCATCACTTTCGAGAAGTGGCACAAGGACGCCACCGCCGCCAACGCCGATCCCAAGCTGCTGTTCCTCAATCGCGACGACCTCATGCGTCACGAAGCGGCCGGCGTGACCACCGAGCTGTTCCCCAAGACCATGACCGTGGCGGGACTGTCGATGGCGTTGTCGTATCACTTCGAACCCGGCACGCCGCGCGACGGCGTCACGCTGACGGTGCCGCTGTATGCGCTGAACCAGGTCTCCGCTGCGCGCTGCGAATGGCTGGTGCCCGGCATGCTCAAGGAAAAGGTGCACCTGCTGCTCAAGTCGCTGCCGCAAAAGCTGCGCCGCCATTGCGTGCCGCTGCCCGACTACGCCGCCGGTTTCTGCGCGCGCATGGAAGAGCGTCATCTGTTCGGTCGGGGCGACCTGATCGATGCACTGATCGCCGACATCCGCGAACAGATCACCATCATGGTCAAGAGCACGGACTTCAAGCAGGAGACCTTGCCCGCGCATCACGCGATGAATTTCAAGATCGTCGACGAACACGGTCGCCAGCTGGAGATGGGGCGCAACCTCGGCAGCCTGCAAGCGGAATTCGGCGGACAGGCGCGCGAGCAGTTCCAGAAGCTGGCTGAACAGACGGCGATTACCGGGATTGCCACGCCGGTGGCTATGCCCGCCGCTGCACCCTCAGGCAAACCGGTTGCAGGAAAAGCTGTGCCGGCTGCGCCTTCGGGAGCAAGCGCCGCTTCGGTTTCCGAATACGGCAATCTGACCAACTGGACCTTCGGTGAGCTGCCGGAACTGCTGGAAATCCAGCGTGGCGCAGTCGGACCAAATTCAGGCAAGTCCCAAACGCTGATCGGTTTCCCCGCCCTGGTCGACAAGAAGACCCATTGCGATCTCGAAGTCTTCGACGACCCCGCCGACGCTGCGCGCCAGCATTTTGCCGGCCTGCGCCGCCTGTTCGCGCTGCAACTGAAAGAGCAGCTCAAGTATCAGGAAAAGAACATCCCCGGCCTGCAGCAGATGGGCATGCAGTTCATGGCGCTGGGTTCGCAGGAAGAGCTGCGCGACCAGATCCTGTACGCAGGTCTGGAGCGCGCCTTCATGCAGGACCCGCTGCCCAAGAACGTCGACGAGTTCAACCGCCGCAAGGAAGAGGGCAAGGCGCGCTTCGGCCTGCTGGTCAATGAAATCGCGCGCCTGGCCGGACTGGTGCTGGCCGAGTACTACACGTTGCCGAAGAAGCTGCAGACCATCAAGGCGCACGCGCAGGCCTCGGCCGACATCCAGTCGCAGTTGCAGAACCTGGTCGGCAAGCGCTTCATCGCCGACAGCGACTACAACAACCTGATGCATTTTCCGCGCTATCTGAAAGCAATCAATGTGCGCCTGGAAAAGCTGCGCGCCGATCCGACCCGCGACACGCGCCTGCTGTCGGAATGGACCCAGGTCGCCGCACCGTGGCAGCGCGCGCAAAAGGACCGCGGCGCAAGCGACCCCAAGATGCAGGAATTCCGCTGGCTGCTGGAAGAGCTGCGGGTGTCGCTCTACGCGCAGGAGTTGAAGACCCCCATGCCGGTGTCGGTCAAGCGGCTGCAGAAGGTGTGGGAGACCATGCAGCGTTGATGGTCCGGCGTGTAGTATTTGAAGAACGATGCTGCGTTTAGCGTAGAATTGCAGCACTTTTACCGCAATCTATTTCCAAAAAGACAATGGCAATCAAATCCGACAAATGGATCCGTCGCATGGCGGAAAGCGAAGGCATGATCGAGCCTTTCGAGCCCGGTCAGGTCCGTGAGGCCAACGGCCAGAAGATCGTCTCCTACGGCACCTCGTCGTACGGCTACGATATCCGCTGCGCCAACGAATTCAAGATCTTCACCAACATCAATTCGACCATCGTCGATCCCAAGAACTTCGATGAAAAATCCTTCGTCGATTTCCACGGCGACGTCTGCATCATCCCGCCGAACTCGTTCGCGCTGGCGCGCACGGTTGAGTACTTCCGCATCCCGCGCAGCGTGCTGACGATCTGCCTCGGCAAGTCGACCTACGCGCGTTGCGGCATCATCGTCAACGTCACGCCGTTCGAACCGGAATGGGAAGGCTACGTCACGCTGGAGTTCTCCAACACCACGCCGCTGCCGGCCAAGATCTACGCCGGCGAAGGCTGCGCGCAGGTGCTGTTCTTCGAAAGCGACGAGATCTGCGAGACCTCGTACAAGGATCGTGGCGGCAAGTACCAGGGCCAGCACGGCGTGACTTTGCCGAAGACCTGAGTCGTATTGCACGATAAAAAACAGCCGCATGTTTCGGAACATGCGGCTGTTTTTTTATTGGCGCGTCGTCAACGCTTGCTGCTCGCCTTCGCGCACTTCCTCGCCTCCGTAATAAACCGCTTGACCGCCCCCGACTGGCCGCTGTCGCGATACGCCAGATGCAGCGGCGCTTTCAGGTCGGGCGCGTCGTCGATGCCGAGATAGCTGACCGACTCCAGTTCGACGTGGCGCATCGAGGCCGGGATGATGGAGATGCCCAGGCCGGCCGCCACCAGGCTCAGCGTGGACAGGTTCTTGCGCGCTTCCTGTTCGACGTGAGGGCTGAAGCCGGCGGCGCGGCAGGCGGCGATGATGGTGTCGTACAGCCCGGGGCCGCTGGGGCGCCGGTTGAGCACGAACACTTCTTCGGCCAGTGCCGCCAGCGCCACGCTCTTGCGCCGCTTGTTGCGCACCAGCGGATGGGCCGCCGGCAGGGCGACGATCATTTCCTCCACCATCATGGTTTCGATCGTGATGTCGCTGACGTCGCCCACCGGCGAGCGGATGAAGGCGACGTCGATGCGATTCCGGCTCATCAGCGCCACCAGGTCGGTGGTGCTGCTTTCCTCCACCGTCAGCGCAACATCCGGTGCGGCGTCGCGGAATGCCCGGATCACGGTCGGCACGAACGGATGCAACGAGGCGGATTCGGTGAAGCCCACCGCAATCCGGCCCAGCTCGCCGCGTGCGATGCGTCGCACGCCGGCCACGGTGGAGTCGACCTGGGCCAGGATGGAGCGCGCATCGGTCAGCAGCGCGTGGCCGCTTTCGGTCAGCTCCATGCCGCGCGGCAGGCGGTTGAACAGCGTGACACCAAGCTCGGTCTCGAGCGCGCGGATCTGCTGGCTCAGCGGCGGCTGCTGGATGCCGATGCGCTGCGCGGCCTTGGTGAGATGGCCTTCTTCGGCCACGGCAATGAAGTAGCGCAACAGGCGCAGGTCGATGGCTGACATATGAATTATGTATGGTTGGTGTGCTTGCCATATATTAGACAAAATAACGACGCAAGAGTAGCCTTCGGTTTGTGGTCGCAACGACCCACAGAACAGAAGGCAGAACAGAAGGCCAACAGCATGCTCAACGACAACAATCCACTTTCACCCACTCCGCCGGTCACGCAGGAAGTCCGCGTTGTACCCACCTCGCGCGAGTTGTTCCTGGGATTCCTCGGACTTGGCATGACCGCCTTCGGCGGCGCGCTGCCGCTGGCGCACCGCATGGTGGTCGAGCGCCACCGCTGGCTGACCGAAGCCGAATTCGTCGAGCTGCTGGGGCTGTGCCAGTTCCTGCCGGGCGGCAACATCATCAACCTGTCGGTCGCCCTGGGCATGCGTTTTCGCGGCGTCAAAGGCGCGTTGGCGGCGATCTTCGGTCTGATCGCGGTGCCCTCGATGGTGGTGGTGATGCTCGGGATCCTGTATCAGCACTACCAGCACGATCCCTTGATCAAGCACCTGTTCGCCGGGCTGGCTGCGGCCGCGTCCGGCTTGCTGATCCAGATGGCGGTGAAGATCGCGCTGCCGCTGCGCAAGAACCTCGTGCTGGCCGGACTGGCGACGATCTGCTTCATCGCCATCGCCTGGCTGCGCGTTCCGCTGCTATGGACCATGCTGGTGATGACGCCGGTGAGCGTGTTGGTCACGGCGAAGTTCGCAGGCAGGAACGACGCAAAAAGTGACGCAAAGAAGGGAGCCGCATCGTGAGCGAAACCCTGATCGCGCTGGGACTGATTTTTTCGGAACTGTCGGTGCTGGCCTTCGGCGGCGGCAACACCATCCTGCCCGAGATGCAGCGCCAGGTGGTGGAAGTGCACCACTGGATGACTGCGGAAGATTTCAGCGCACTGTTCGCGCTCGGCCAGGCCGCGCCCGGTCCCAATCTGATGATCGTGACCCTGGTCGGCTGGCACGTGGCCGGCTTCTACGGCATGCTGGTCACGACGATCGCCAAGTTTGGTCCGTCGTCGCTGGTGACCATCCTGATGCTGCACGTATGGGAGCGGTTCAAGGACCGGCCGTGGCGGCGCCATGTGCAATCCGGCCTGCTGCCGGTGACGGCGGGACTGGTGGCCGCCAGCGCCGCGCTGATCGCGCATGCCTCCATCAGCAACGGCATCCTCGCGGCGATCACGGCGGCGACGGTGATCATCGCGCTCAAGACCAAGCTGCATCCCCTGTGGCTGCTGTTCGGCGGCGCCATGGCGGGAATGATTTTCCTGCGATAACCTGAGATTGTTTCAGAGGTATCCCGGCAATAAAAAAGCCGATCCGTGGTTTCCCCGGATCGGCTTTTTCACTTGCCCATGACGCTGTCGCTTACTGGCGTACGCAATCCACGAAGTAATCGCGGCGGCCGTTCACTTCACGTTTGACCAGACCATGCACGTCGGTTTCGAAGCCCGGGAATTTCTCGTTGAAATCACGCGCGAACTTGAGATAGTCGACGATGGTCTTGTTGAAGATCTCGCCCGGAATCAGCAGCGGGATGCCCGGTGGGTAAGGCGTCAGCAGGATCGAGGTAACGCGGCCTTCGAGCTCGTCCAGCGGCACGCGGTCGATTTCGCGGTGGGCCATTTTCGAGAACGCATCGGACGGCTTCATCGCCGGCTGCATGTCGGACAGGTACATCTCGGTTGTCAGGCGCGCGACGTCGTAGGCGCGATAGGTTTCGTGGATCTGCTGGCACAGGTCACGCAGGCCCAGACGCTCGTAGCGCGCGTTGCGGCCCTGGTTCGCAGCGGCGAACTCGGGCAGGATGCGCCAGATCGGCTGGTTCTTGTCGTAGTCGTCCTTGAACTGCTGCAGCGCAGTCACCAATGTATTCCAGCGGCCCTTGGTAATGCCGATGGTGAACATGATGAAGAAGGAATACAGGCCGCACTTCTCGACGATAACGCCGTGTTCCGCCAGATACTTGGTGACGATCGAGGCCGGGATGCCGTTCTCGCCGAACTTGCCGTCCAGCGACAGGCCCGGAGTGACGATGGTCGCCTTGATCGGGTCGAGCATATTGAAGCCCGGAGCCAGATTGCCGAAACCGTGCCAGTCGTCTTCCGCCTTGATGACCCAGTCTTCGCGCTCGCCGATGCCGTTGGCGGAGAAGCTGTTCGGGCCCCACACCTGGAACCACCAGTCCTGGCCGAATTCCTGGTCGATCTTTTTCATGGCGCGGCGGAAGTCCAGCGCTTCGAGGATGCTTTCTTCCACCAGCGCGGTGCCGCCCGGCGCTTCCATCATCGCCGCAGCGACATCGCACGACGCGATGATCGAATATTGCGGCGACGTCGAGGTGTGCATCAGGAATGCTTCGTTGAAGGCGTCCTGGTCGAGTTGCACGGTTTCCGATTCACGCACCAGGATTTGCGACGCCTGCGACAGGCCGGCCAACAGTTTGTGGGTCGACTGGGTCGAGAAGATCATCGACTTCTTGGCGCGCGGACGGTCCTTGCCGATGGCGTGCATGTCCTTGTAGAAATCATGGAAGGTCGCGTGCGGCAGCCAGGCTTCGTCGAAGTGCAGCGTGTCGATTTCGCCGTCCAGCATTTCCTTCAGCGTCTCGACGTTGTAGACCACGCCGTCGTAAGTCGATTGCGTGATGGTCAGGATGCGCGGCTTCTTGTTGACGGCTTCACGGGCGAACGGATTGGCTTCGATCTTGCGACGGATGCTTTCCATCGTGAACTCTTCCAGCGGGATCGGTCCGATGATGCCGAGGTGATTACGCGTCGGCATCAGGAAGACAGGGATCGCGCCGGTCATGATGATGGAGTGCAGGATCGACTTGTGGCAGTTGCGGTCCACCACGACGATGTCGCCCGGAGCGACCGTCGAGTGCCAGACCATCTTGTTGGAAGTCGAGGTGCCGTTGGTGACGAAGTAGCAGTGGTCGGCGTTGAAGATGCGCGCGGCATTGCGTTCCGAATCGGCGACAGGACCGGTGTGGTCGAGCAGCTGGCCGAGTTCTTCGACGGCGTTGCAGACGTCGGCGCGCAGCATGTTTTCACCGAAGAATTGGTGGAACATCTGGCCGATCGGCGACTTCAGGAAGGCGACGCCGCCCGAGTGGCCGGGGCAGTGCCAGGAATACGAACCGTCCTGCGCGTAATGCACCAGCGCGCGGAAGAACGGCGGCGCCAGGCCGTCGAGGTAGGACTTGGCTTCGCGGATGATGTGGCGCGCCACGAACTCGGGCGTGTCTTCGAACATATGGATGAAGCCGTGCAGTTCGCGCAGGATGTCGTTGGGGATATCGCGCGAGGTGCGGGTTTCGCCGTACAGATAAATCGGGATGTCGGCGTTCTTGTGGCGAATTTCGCCGACGAAGGCGCGCAGCGATTTCAGCGCGAAGTCGGTTTCCTCGGACGAGCCGGCGCCGAATTCTTCATCGTCGATCGACAGGATGAAGGCGGAGGCGCGCGATTGCTGCTGGGCAAACTGCGACAGATCGCCGTAGCTGGTCACGCCCAGCACTTCCATGCCTTCTTCCTTGATGGCGTCGGCGAGGGCGCGGATGCCCAGGCCGGAAGTGTTTTCAGAGCGGAAATCTTCGTCGATGATGACGATGGGGAAACGGAATTTCATAGGTTCTCCAGGAGAACGCATGTGAGATCAGAGGTATGCGTTCAGTTCAGTTAACACTTGGACTGCGCCTGGGCGAAAAGCTTACGCGCTCGGACGGTTGCTTTTTGATAGGGCAAACCGGTCAAAACAATGTCGCTGCAAGTTGAAAGGCAGGATCGGAATGTTCCGGATCCGGTGCGCTTCCAGCCTGGCAGAACCTTCGTGGACCTGTTGCTCGTGCTGGCGTTCCGGATCGCGGCGACGGTGCAGCGGAGGCAGGTTTTAAAAAGAAGCCGAATTTTCGCAGATATCGCCAAACGATGGGGCGAAAAATCCGCGCGTTCTTGTTGAAAATCAGGGAAAAACAACAAAAAGGCCTGCAGGCCTTTCAGCGTCTTTCGTATGTCACAAATGCGTAATTAAATCCCTGAGCAAATCCTTGCGCAGACTCCTGTGTTTCAGCACGGTGGGTTTCACGCGCCGTCTCGCGCCACACCCCGGCGTCGATGGCCGGAAAGAAGGCGTCGCAGTCGAAGGCCTTGTCGATTTCGGTCACGATCAGGCGCGTCGCCAGCGGCAGCGACTCGGCGTAGATCTGGGCGCCGCCGATGATGAAGGCGTCGGCGCCGGCCACCAGCGCTGCGGCTTCTTGCAAGGATGACACTGTTTCGACGCCGGCGTGCGACCAGTCGCGGTTGCGCGTGATGACGATATTACGGCGATTCGGCAAAGGGCGTCCGATGGAGTCGAAGGTCTTGCGGCCCATGATGATGGGATGGCCCGAGGTGGTGCGCTTGAAGTGGGCGAGGTCTTCCGGCAGATGCCAGGGCAGGGTATTGTTGATGCCGATGCCGTTCTGGCTGTCGGTGGCGACGATGACGCACAGTGCGCCGGAGGCGGAAGGTGTAGGTGACATGCCGATACTTGTGTAGGATTGCCGAAGTCCGGCGCGCCTGATGGTCTTGCGTCGCCGGTGAGCGCGTCATATTACAGGACAGTCCGACCCGGATGGAACTTTATGGGGCGCAGCTGTCCTTATAGAGGTATCCCCGGTAGCGTCCGCAAGAACCTGGCCAGCCCGTATCCAGTGAGTCAGCGATGGTTCTTTGCGGCAACTTCGATGCCGGCGTAGCCTGCAGCACTGTTGCGGGAGGCCCATGGGCGCGGTAGCCCGGCCAACGCAGCGATCTTTCACGGTCTTGCCTGTTTCCCGACGAAGTGTTCGGTCAACTTGGGCAACATTGGGTAAACTACGCCAACTTTCGAAACGTGGAAGCGCGTTATCGGACAAGAAAAACTGCATGTCAGACGGAAATCCAATGGTCTTATCTTTGTATCGGCGGGGCGCCTTGAAAGCTGCCGTCACATCTTCCCGTCTTCTGGGCCAGGTGCTCGTGCCGGCTGCGCTGACCGCGCTGCTGGCCTTATATGGAAACAATGCGGCGGCGTTCGACTTCAACGACGTCGCGGTGCGCGCCAAGGCGCTGGCTGGCAAGTCGTACAAGAAGCCGGCCGACAAATTGCCCAAGGAGATCAAGGATCTCAGCTACGAGCAAGCCAATCAGTTGCATTTTAAGCAAGATCGCGCCTACTGGCGTCCGGAAAAACTGCCCTTCGAGTTGTCATTCGTGCATCAGGGCGGCGGTTACGTCGAGCCGGTGCGCATCAATGAAATCGTCGGCGGCGGCGTGCGCGAGATCGCCTTCAATTCGGCCTTGTTCGATTACAGCCACACGCGCATCGATCCGCGCCGCGTGCGCAACATCGGCTTCGCCGGTTTCCGCATCCGCTATCCCGTCAATTCCGCGAAGGAAAAAGACGACGTCCTGACCTTCCTCGGCGCCAGCTATTTCCGCGCCATGGGCAAGGGCCAGGGCTACGGCATTTCGGCGCGCGGCCTGGCGCTCGACACAGCGCTGTATTCGGGCGAAGAATTCCCGCGTTTCACCGAGTTCTGGCTGGCGCGACCGAATCCGGGCGACAAGGAACTGACCATCTACGCGTTGCTGGATTCGCCGCGCGCCACCGGCGCCTATCGTTTCGTGCTGCGTCCCGGCGTGGACACGACCATTGACGTCAAGGCGCAGCTGTACCTGCGCGCCAACGTCACCAAGCTCGGCATCGCGCCGCTGACCAGCATGTTCTTCTTCGGCGAAAACCAGAACGGACCGAACGACGACTTCCGTCCCGAGGTGCACGACTCCGACGGCCTGTCGATCCAGTCCGGCACCGGCGAATGGATCTGGCGTCCGCTGGTCAATCCGAAACGCCTGCTGGTGACCGCGTTCAGCCTCGACAATCCGCTCGGCTTCGGCCTGATGCAGCGCGACCGCCAGTTCTCCAGCTATGAAGACCTGGATTACCATTACGAAGCGCGGCCGAGCACCTGGATCGAACCCAAGGGCAAGTGGGGCGCGGGCCGCGTAGAACTGGTGCAGATCCCGACGCCCGACGAGACCAACGACAATATCGTCGCGTACTGGATGCCGAACGCCATGCCCAAGCCGGGCCAGCCGTTCAACGTCGAGTACAAGATGTACTGGCAAAAGGAAAGCGAGAAAAAACCGCCGCTGGCCTGGGTGGCGCAGACGCGTCTAGGACACGGCTACCGCGCCAAGTCCGATGACAGCATCGGCATGTCGATCGACTTCGACGGCGGCGCGCTCAAGAAGCTGCCTGCCAATGCGAGGGTGGAGGGGACAGTGGAAAGTGACGGCAACGGCAAGATCGTGAGTGTGACAACACGACGCAACGACGTCACTGGCGGCTGGCGCATGGAGTTGAAACTGCGCCGCAATGAAGATAACAAGCCGGTCGAACTGCGCGGATTCCTGAGGAATGCCGCCCAGAGCGGCGCCGGCGCAACCCTGTCCGAAACGTGGAGCTACATATTACCCCCCAACTGAGGCACGCCTCCGACGCAGCACACGAATCTCACGCGTCGCAACAGCTGGAGCGTTACCTCGATCGCCTGCCGCTGACGCCTGAACAGCGCCAGGCGTTGCTCGCCCGCGTGGGCGAGCAGGATGCCGGCGACGCCATGGGCAACCTGCACGGCCTGCTGGCAGGAGAGCAGCACAATCTGCATGACAATCCCGCGCAGGACTCCGTCGCCGCCCGTCTCGAACTGATTTATCCGAGTGCCGCAATTGACGCCATGGCACCGGCTGAGCGCATGCGGCCGGCTGAATCGCCAAGGCCGGTCCCCAGTCCCGGCGACAACATCAAGGTGGCGCCGCCGCTCAATCGCCGCTCGATGGTGCCGCGCCCCTGGGGCACGCTCAATCCATTGTCGCGCTGGGTCGAAGAAGCCACACGCGCCTTCGAGCAGCGCGCCGCACGCCGCAAGGGCCTGCCGCCGAAAGAACCGGCCTTCGTCGAAGATACCCTCGACCTGCCCGATTCGCCGGATCCGCGCGGCTACTGGACGCACAGCGGCAACGTGCGCCGGGTGGTGCTGCTGATCCTGATGCTGATGCAAAGCGCGCTGGCTACTTATTTCATGAGCGACGTGCTGCCGTATCACGGCGAGAAGCCGCTCGAAATGGTCATCCTCGGTTTGTTCGGCTTGCTGTTCTGCTGGGTCTCGGCCGGGTTCTGGACCGCCATGACCGGCTTCCTGGTGCTCATGCGCGGCGACGATCCGTATCTGATTTCGCACGAGCAGGCCGGACCGAAATGGATCGCGCCTGATGCGCGCACCGCCATCGTCATGCCGATCTGCAACGAAGACGTGGCGCGCGTGTTCGCCGGCTTGCGTGCGACCTACGAATCGGTGCAGCGCAGCGGCGACCTCGACCGTTTCGATTTCTTCGTCCTCAGCGACAGCGGCGAGTCCGATATCTGCGCCGCCGAAGTGCAGGCCTGGGCCGCGCTGTGCAAGGAAGTCGACGGCTTCGGCCGCATCTTCTATCGCCATCGCCGCCGTCGCGTCAAACGCAAGAGCGGCAACATCGACGATTTTTGCCGCCGCTGGGGCGCCGACTACCGCTACATGCTGGTGCTCGACGCCGACAGCGTCATGAGCGGACAATGCCTGTCGACGCTGGTGCGCCTGATGGAGGCGCATCCCGGCGCCGGCATCATCCAGACCGCGCCGCGCGCCGCCGGACGCGACACGCTGTACGCCCGCATCCAGCAATTCTCGACGCGCGTCTACGGCCCGCTGTTCACCGCCGGCCTGCATTACTGGCAACTCGGCGAGTCGCATTACTGGGGGCATAACGCCATCATCCGGCTGGCGCCGTTCATGAAGCATTGCGCGCTGGCGCCGCTGCCGGGCGAGGGCAACCTGTCCGGCCCGATTCTGTCGCACGACTTCGTCGAAGCCTCGCTGATGCGTCGCGCCGGCTGGTCGGTGTGGATCGCCTACGACCTCGACGGCAGCTACGAAGAAATGCCGCCGGCGCTGCTCGACGAACTCGGCCGCGACCGCCGCTGGTGCCAGGGCAACCTGATGAATTTCCGCCTGTTCCTGGCGCGCGGCATGCACGTGGTGCATCGCGCGGTGTTCGTCACTGGCGTCATGGCTTACCTGTCGGCGCCGTTGTGGGCATTGTTCCTGGCCTTGTCGACGGTGCTGCTGGCCACGCATACGCTGATCGATCCGCAATACTTCGTCGAGCCGCGCCAGCTGTTCCCGATCTGGCCCGAATGGCATCCCGAAAAAGCCTTGGCGCTGGTATCCGCCACCGCCACCATTCTGTTCCTGCCGAAGGTGCTCAGCGTGTTGCTGATCATCGTCAAGGGCGCGAAAGGTTATGGCGGCGCGCTGCGCGTGACGCTGAGCATGCTGATCGAATTGCTGTTCTCGATGATGCTGGCGCCGGTGCGCATGCTGTTCCACACGCGCTTCGTACTGGGCGCTTTCCTCGGCTGGGCGCTGAGCTGGAAGTCGCCGCCGCGCGCCGACAATGAAACCGGCTGGGGCCAGGCGGTGCGCCGCCACGGCGTGCACTCGGTGCTGGGTGTGGCCTGGGGCGCGCTGGTGTACTGGCTCAATCCGTCCTTCATCTGGTGGCTGATGCCGATCGCCGGTTCGCTGATGTTCTCGGTGCCGCTGTCGGTGCTGTCGAGCCGCGTTTCGTTCGGTCGCCTGTTCCGCCGTTTTCAATTGTTCGTGATCCCGGAAGAAGTCGACGCGCCGCGCGAACTGCGCGACACCGTGGCCCACCTCAATGCCACCGCACCGCTGCCCGGTTTCGTCGACGCCGTGGTTGATCCGGCTGTCAACGCACTGGTCTGCGCCGGCGCGCACGGCCATCCGCGCATGCCCGATCTCAGCCGCGCCGCCGGCGATTCGCTGGTGCTGCAGGCGCTGCGCCGCGGCCCTGCGGTGCTGACAGAGAAGCAAAAACATACCTTGCTCGACGATCCGCGCCTGCTGTCGGCGTTGCACTATGCCGTGTGGAGCCAGCCGACGCGGCACTCTTCCTGGCTGGCGTCCGCATGAGGAGGGAGCCCGTGGACAACCTCGACGACATGACTGCCGAAGATCGCCATCTGGGCGACCCGATCGACTCGGCTGCCGCCGAGCGCCGCCGCACGTTGGCGCGACGCGGTTGGAGTGGGCTGGCCCTGGTGCTGGTGATCGCCGCCGGCGTCGCCGGCTGGTACAGCTTCCGCCAGCGCCATCCGCAAGCGGTGCCGGTGCGACTGGAAACAGTGATCGCTGAACGCGCCGATATCGAACAGGTGGTCAACGCCACCGGCAACGTCGCCGTGCAGAGTTACGTCGACGTCGGCACCAAGGTCTCCGGACAGATTTCCGATGTGTATGTCGGCATCGGCGAAACCGTCAAGGAAGGCAAGTTGCTGGTGACGGTCTCGCCGGTGGTGCAGGCCGGCCGTGTCGAAAACAACCGCGCCCAGATGGCGCGACTGAAAGCTGAGCTGGCCGGACAGAACGCCCAACTCGATTTCGCCCAGTTGCAATTCCAGCGTCAGACGCAGTTGAAAGCCGAGAACGCCACGCGCGAAGAAACCTACGAATCGAGCCGCATGGGCATGTACTCGGCGGCGGCCAAGGTGGACGCCATCAACGCGCAGATCCAGCAGCTCGACGCCGCCATGAAGGAAGACGAAGCGATCCAGAAGCAGACCCGCATCGTGGCTCCCATCGGCGGCACCGTGGTGGCCTTGTCGGCACGCGTCGGCCAGACCCTGTCGGCCAACCAGGATGTGCTCATGCGCATCGCCGACCTGAGCAAGATGAGCGTGCAGGCGCGCGTCGCGGAAGAAGATGTGACGCGCCTCACCAAGGGCATGACCGCCTACTTCACCACGCCCGGTTATCCCGGCAAACGCTGGGCCGGCAAGCTGCGCCAGATCATGCTGTTGCCTGCGGATGACAGCGGTCGCCAGGGCAAGAAGGCCTTCTACACGGTGTTGTTCGACGTCGCCAATCCGAGCCGCGAGCTGATGGCCGGCATGACCGCCGACGTCTTCTTCGTGCTGGAAAAGGCGGAACACGCCGTCACCATTCCGGCCTCGCTGGTGGTCAAGCCGAACAACAAGGGCATGCAAAAACTCAAGGTCCTGCACGCTGACGGCAAGCTGGAAACGCGCGACGTGCGGATCGGCTTGCGCAACGCCGACAAGGCACAGGTCCTGACCGGCCTGGCTGAGGGCGAGCAGGTGTTGTTGCCGGCGTCGTCGGCAACAGCAGTGGAGCCACCGCCAGCACAGCAACAGCGCGGCAACGCCGGCTGATGACAGGTATCCGTTCATGATCTTGCCTCTTTCGTTTCCTTCGATGAAACCCGCCGCGCTGGCTGCGCTGGCGTTGCTGTTAGTCGGCTGCGCCGCGACCCAGGTCGAGGTCGAACCGGTGCAGAAGGTCGATGTGCCAAAACAGTGGGGTGATGGTTCAGGCGCCAACGGCAAGGACGGCGCCGTGCAGCTGGTGCTCGACACCGACTGGTGGAAGCAGTTCGGCAGTGCCGAGCTGAGCAGCCTCGTCAACGAAGGTCAGCAGAACAATTTTGAAATCGCCGCCGCCATGTCGCGCGTGCGCCAGGCAGAGGCCAATGCGCGCATCGCCGGCGCGCCGTTGTTGCCCGATGCCGACATCGCCAGCAGCGCCAACCGCGCCTTGCCTTTGAGCGGCGGCAGTCCGACCACCTCCGCCAGCGGCATGCTGGAGATCAATTACGAAGTTGATTTCTGGGGCAAGAACAGGGCTGGCCTGGCAGCGGCGGAAGCCTCGCTGCGCGCCAACATGTATGACCGTGAAACGGTCGCGCTGACGGTTACCAGCGGCATCGTCTCGACCTTTCTGCAAGTACTGTCGCTGCGCGACCGTCTGCAGATTGCGCAGCAAAACGTCGCCAACGCCCAGCGCGTGTTGAAGCTCGTGGAAGCGCAAAGCCGCGCCGGCGCCGCCTCGCCGCTGGACCTTGCACGCCAGCGTTCAGCGCTCGCCAACCAGCAGGCGGCCTTGCCCGACCTGATGCAGCAGGAGCGCGACGCGCAGACCGCGCTGGCGATCCTGCTGGGACGTCCGCCGCAGAATTTCAGCGTCGGTGAAAAAGGCCTGGCGACCATACAGATGCCGAAGATCGCCGCCGGTCTGCCGTCCGAATTGCTGACGCGCCGTCCAGACATTCGCCGCGCTGAAGCGCGCCTGGCCGAAGCCAACGCCAACGTCGCCGTGGCGCGCGCGGCGCTGTTCCCGAGCATCCGCCTGACCGGTTCCACCGGCGCGCAAAGCAATGCCTTGCTGTCACTGTTCGACGGTCCCAACCTGCTCGCCAATCTGGGCGCCTCGCTGACGGCGCCGATCTTCGATGCGGGCCGCCTGAGCAGCCGCCGCGATCTCGCCATCGCGCAGAAGCAGGAGCTGGTGCAGGTCTATCGCTCGGCGGTGGTAAGCGCCTTGTCGGAAGTCGAAAAATCATTGGGCGCGATCCGCAGCCTGGAAGAACGCTATCGCCTCAAGAACCAGGAAGTCGATCAGGCTCGCTTTGCGTTTGAGTTGTCGGAAATCCGCTATCGCAGCGGCGCCGAAGATCTGATGGTGGTGCTCGATACGCAGCGCATCCTGTCGGAAGCGCAGAATCAGCTGGGCCAGATCAAGCTGCAACGCCTGCAGGCCACGGTGTCGCTGTACAAGGCGCTGGGCGGCGGCTGGCGCGACGACGTACGCTACGGCAATCCCGGCACCGACTCGGGCGGGACCCCACAAAAAATCAACGGCGCTTCCTGAGCGCCGTTCGATTCATTTCAGTACTTCATTTCAGAATTTCTTCAGAACAGGATCGCGCTCGTCGCCGGTCCGACTTCTACGTCCTGCATGTGCTGGGGACCATTCGCCTGCCCGGAAACAAGCAGAGGATAGAGCACGCCGATACCAACGATCATGATCGTGACCGCTGCGCACAGAGCGTCCCATGCCGGCAAACTTGGCAGTGCAAGCACCAGCAAAGTGCAGATGAATGTCAACAGAGCAATGTTTCTTCCTGAGCGCATGGGATTTCCCTTCGGGGCGGTGAGTGATTCAATATAGGACGTCGCGCCGCCGAAGGGAAATAACAAATGCAACTTAGCTTAGATGCCGTTAGATGAAGCTTAGATGCACACGAGCGCTTATTCCTTCTCAGCGATGAACGGATAGACGACGCCCGCCGCAATCGCGCCGACGACCGGCGCCAGCCAGAACAGCCACAGCTGCTCCAGGGCCCAGCCGCCGAGGAACAAGGCCGGGCCGGTAGAGCGGGCCGGATTCACCGAGGTGTTGGTCACCGGGATGGAGATCAGATGGATCAGCGTCAGCGCAAGACCGATGGCAATCGGAGCAAATCCCGCCGCCGCACGCTTGTCGGTGGCGCCGAGAATCACCAGCAGGAAGAAGAAGGTCAGTACCGCCTCAATGATCAAGGCCGCCCCCAGCGAATACAGTCCCGGCGAATGGGCACCATAGCCGTTGGCCGCAAAGCCGCTTGCCACCAGGTCGAATCCCGGCTTGCCGCTGGCGATGCAGGCCAGCACGGCGCTGGCGATTACCGCGCCCGTCAGTTGTGCCGCGATGTAGGGCGCGATGTCGCGCACGGGGAAGCGACGCGCGGTGGCAAGGCCGATGGTGACGGCCGGATTGAAGTGTCCCCCGGAGATATGCCCGAGCGCGTAAGCGCCGGTGAGCACGGTCAAGCCGAACGCCAGTGAGACGCCCGCAAAGCCGATGCCGAGACCGGGAAAGCCGGCCGCCAGCACGGCGCTGCCGGTGCCGCCGAAGACCAGCCAGAACGTGCCGATGAGTTCAGCCGCCAGTTTTTTTGAGAGATGCATTGTTTGCCCTTTTTCGATTGGTTGGATGTGGCATTGCCGGGGTGAGCGGCAATGGAGCAAGAGCTTATGGCTGCTCGACGTGAATCCAAGGTGCAGCGGGCAGAAAGGGGGGAAATTCAAAAATGCGTCGGCGACTTGCTTGAATTTATTGGAAGGGGCAGGCGGAGGAATAGATGCACGATGTACAAAAACAAAAACGCCTGCGATTGCAGGCGTTTTGACGTTCGGAGAAAGCGGGCGTCAGACTGCTACGGGCGCCTTGATATGAGCCTGGGCTTCGTAGCCGGTGATCTCGAAATCATCGAACTGATAATCGAAGATGGTATCGGGTTTGCGCTTGATGACCAGTTTCGGCAACGGGCCGGGCGTACGCGCCAGTTGTTCTTGCACCTGTTCCATGTGATTGGAATACAGATGGCAGTCACCGCCGGTCCAGACGAAGTCGCCGACCTCGAGGCCGGTCTGTTGCGCCACCATGTGGGTCAGCAGCGCGTAGGACGCGATGTTGAACGGCACGCCGAGGAAGATATCGGCGCTGCGCTGGTACAACTGGCAGGACAGCTTGCCGTCGGCCACGTAGAACTGGAAGAAGGCATGGCAGGGCGGCAACTTCATCTGCGGGATGTCGGCCACGTTCCATGCCGACACGATCAGGCGGCGTGAGTCCGGATTGTTCTTGATCTGGCTGACGACCTGCGCGATCTGGTCGATATGCTCGCCGTTGGGTGCGGGCCAGGAGCGCCATTGGTAGCCGTAGATCGGTCCGAGGTTGCCTTCCGGATCGGCCCATTCGTCCCAGATCTTGACGCCATTTTCTTTCAGATAAGCAATGTTGGTCGAGCCAGCCAGGAACCAGATCAGTTCATGCACGATGGACTTGATGTGCAGCTTCTTGGTGGTCAGCAGGGGGAAGCCTTCCTGCAGGTTGAAGCGCATCTGGTGGCCGAACACGGAGCGCGTGCCGGTGCCGGTGCGGTCGGTTTTTTCGGTGCCATGTTCGTAGACGTGGCGCATGAAATCGAGGTATTGGCGCATGGGATTTGGTGCTGATGGAATGAGGGGGATTGTAACTTATTTGGGGGAGGGGGCAGGGTTTGGGGCGGGGGCAGGTCTTGGCGGTTGTTCCGACTTCTGTTTGTCGGTAGTTTCGATTGTTTGTTCTTCGGACGACCAAGCCGGGGGTAGCCCGGCAGCTACTCACTTTTCTTGCTTCGCCAAGAAAAGTAAGCAAAAGAAGGCGACCGCAAGTTCGCAGCCCCTTCGGGGTCCCCGGCGTCGGCAGGTACAAATCGGGAGGGGAAACAAACTCGCTGCGCTCAGACAAGTTTCCCCTCTTTATCCGATTTGCACCTGCCGCCACCGGCTGCTCGCAAGCGGGAATTCCAGACTGGCTCGCTGCGCATCGCCAGGGGACCGAGATGGAGTGAAGGTCTGTGTTCTTCGCTATCGTCGCAACAACGATGCAATTGGCTATGATTAGAGGTAACAATTGCGATGCCGAAGGCGAGCGACCCCAGGCGATGCGCAGCGAGCCAGTTTGGCCGGTCCGCTTATGAGTCGCCGTTGGTGACATGCTCAAATCGGAAAAAGAAGGGAAACTTGTCTGAGCGCAGCGAGTTTGTTTCCCTTCCCGATTTGTGCGTGGCATCAACGGGTACCCCGCGTAGCGGGGCGGCGAATCGCGGTCGCCTTTCTTTGCTTACTTTCTTTGGCGAAGCAAAGAAAGTGAGTAGCTGCCGGGCTACCCCCGGCGAAGGGTTGATCGAAGAAAGAACAATCGAAGCTACCAACAAACGTGAAGTCGGAACAGCAGTCGCAAAGGCGCACGCATCAAACTCACTTCTCCACACCCTTCCTCACAGCCGCCACCTGCTCAGCACTAACCGCCGCAGCATGGTTACCCCAATTCCCGCGAATAAAGCTGACCACCTCCGCCACCTCCTGATCACTCAACCGCCACCCAAACCCCGGCATCCCCATCGGCGAAGGATCCGACTTGGTGGAAGGCATCGCGCTACCCGCCAGCACCACATGAATCAGCGACGTCGGATCCGCCACATTGACCACCGCATTCTTGCCCAGCGCCGGGAAAGCCTTCATCGCCCCGGTGCCGTCCGAGCGATGGCAGGCGTTGCAGTTGTTGAGATACACCAGCGCACCGGCGGTCTGCAGCTTGCCTGAACGCAGCTCCAGCGTGGCCGGCTGATCCGCGCCGGCGGCGTTGGACGCCGCCGTCGCTACCGGCGCCTTGGCGGCGCCGTCAGCCGGCTTCTTGCCCGATAGGCTGCTCAGGTATTCGCCGATGGCCAGCAGGTCGGCGTCGCTGAGATGCTGCGTGCTGTCGTTGATGACCTGGCTCATTGCGCCGAACGCCGCGCCGTCAGCGGTGCGGCCGGTGCGCAGGTAGGACGCGATCTGTTCCTTGTTCCAGCGGCCCAGGCCGTCCTTGTCGTTGCGCAGGCTGGGCGCGTGCCAGTTGTCCAGCGTATAGCCGGACAGGAAGCCGTCATCGCTGCCGTCCAATGATTTCTCCTGGCCGAAACGACCGTGCGGCGTATGGCAGGCGCCGCAATGGCCGAGGCTTTGCACCAGATAGGCGCCGCGATTCCAGCTGATGCTTTGAGTCGAGTCGGCCTTGAACGGCTTGCTTTCGAAGAACAGCATGTTCCATCCCGCCATCAGGATGCGCATGTTGAACGGGAACGGCAACGCCGTCTTCGGATTGTCCTGCTGCACCGGCTTCACGCCCTGCATGAAGTAGGCGTACAGCGCCGAGACGTCCTCGTCGCTGAGCTTGGCGAATGAGGTGTAAGGCATCGCCGGATACAAGCGCACGCCGTTGCGACCCTTACCCTTGCGCAGCGCCGAGGCGAAATCGTCGTAGCTGTAGTCGCCGATGCCGGTCTGCTTGTCCGGCGTGATGTTGGTCGAATAGATGGTGCCGAACGGCGTGTTCATCGCCAGGCCGCCGCTGAACGGCGCCTTGCCCTTGACCGTGTGGCAGGCCATGCAGTCGCCGGCGCGCGCGAGATATTCGCCGCGCTGGATCTGCTGCGGTTGCGGTGTCGACGGCGTCGGGTTGACGGTCTGCGCGGCGGCGATTGTCGACAGGCTCAGCGTTGCGGTCGCCAACAGGGCCCGTGTCGCCTGCGTGAAGAGGAGCGCGCTCATGCTTGCACCAGCGGGCCGGGGTTTTTCAGATAGCGCTCGCGGATCGCGGTCGCCGACCAGTATGCCAGCGCGCCGACCATGCCGGTCGGGTTGTAGGCCCAGTTCTGCGGGAAGGCGCTGGCGCCCATGATGAACAGGTTGTGCACGTCCCACGATTGCAGGTATTTGTTGATCACGCTGTTGTCGGGGCGGTCACCGCAGATGGCGCCGCCGGTGGTGTGGGTGGTCTGGTAGGGGCGCACATCGTAGTGTTCGCCGGACTTGCCGGCGCTGGCGTGCATGAGTTTCGGCTTCATCGCCTTGGCGACGTCGACCACGCGATCGGTGACGTACTGGGTCATGCGGATTTCGTTTTCCTTCCAGTCGAACGTCATGCGCAGCAGCGGCAGGCCCCACGCATCGCGATACGTCGGATCGAGGTCGAGGTAGTTGTCGCGATTGGCCATGACCGATCCTTCCGAACCGATATTGAACGAGTGCAGGTAATTGTCCTTGAGCGCCTTCTTCCAGCCGCTGCCCCATTTTGGCGTGTCGGGCGGGACGATGGATTGTCCGATCGGACGGCCGCCCGTGACCATCGCGCTGATGTAGGCGCCGCCGACGAAGCCGTGCGGACCATGGTCGAAATTGTCGCCGTTGAAATCGTCAAGCACCTGGCCGCCGGCGCCCGCACCGGCGAACGGATTGATCGCCACGTCCTTGTCGAAGAACAGCGATACCGAGCTGTTCTTCTGATAGGCGTAATTCTTGCCGACCACGCCTTCGCCGGTCTTGGGATTGTAGGGTTTGCCGATGCCCGACAACAGCAGCAAGCGCACGTTGTGCATCTGGTAGGCGCACAGGATCACCAGATCGGCGGGCTGTTCGACCGAGCGTCCCTGTGCATCGATGTAGGTGACGCCGGTGGTGGTCTTGCCATCGCTCGCAAGATTGATCTTGGTGACGTAGGACTTGTCGCGCAACTCGAAATTGGGCTTCTTCAGCAGCGCCGGCAGGATACAGGTTTGCGGCGACGCCTTCGCATACATGTAGCAGCCGAAGCGTTCGCAATAGCCGCAATAGTTGCACGGGCCAAGTTGCATGCCGTAAGGATTCTGGTAGGCCTGTGAAGCGTTGGCTGCGGGAATCGGGAAGGGGTGGTAACCCACTTCGCGCGCGGCTTTTTCAAACAGCGTGGCGGGCGCGTTGTTCTTCAGCGGCGGCAGCGGATAGTCGCGCTTGCGCGGCGCTTCGAACACATTGCCGCCCTCGATGATCTTGCCGTCGATATTACCGGCCTTGCCCGACACGCCGGCGACGTATTCGAAGCGATCGTAGAACGGCTCCAGTTCGGCATAGGTCATCGGCCAGTCCTGGATCGTCATGTCGACCGGGATGAAATGCTTGCCGTACCGTTGCTCGTAATGGCTGCGGATCTGCAGCTCGGCATCGTAGGCGCGCCAGGTGACGCCATTCCAGTGCACGCCGGCGCCGCCGACGCCGTTGCCGAGCAGGAAGGAGCCGAGCTGGCGATACGGCAGCGCGTCTTCATCGGGCGAGTGGCGCACCGTGACGGTTTCCTTGCTGAGGTTTTGCATCAGCTTGTAGCGCTGCGCATAAGTGAGTTCGTCGGCGATCTTGGGATAGGCGAAGTCGGGATTGGTGTCGCGGTTTTCGCCGCGCTCCAGGCCCACCACGGTGAGGCCGGCTTCGGTCATTTCCATGCCCATGATGGAACCGCTCCAGCCCATGCCGACCAGGACCACGTCTACTTTCGGTTTGGTGATGTCTGCCATGCTGTTCTTCCTTGTTCTTGTTGTGGGTGAGGCGTTGCCTCACTCAGTTCCTTGACGTCTTAGCTACCTTCTTAGCTACATTAGCTACGCTTGCCGATGCTCACCGGACCATACGGATAGACCTTGTCGGCCGGGCCGACGAAGTCGAGGAAGTCCGCGCGCGCGCCGGGGAAGCCGATCATCTTCCAGCTGGCCATGCCCTTGTTGCCGCCGTGGATCGGGTCCGACAGGTAGCCTTCCTTGGTGTTCTGCAGCAGGAAGGTGAAGAACCACTGCGCCGACACCTGCTCGAATTTCAGCGTGCCGCCGTCCATGTCCTTGAACAGTTGTTCCTGTTCGGCCGGAGCCAGTTGCGCGAAAGTCTTGCCGTTGAAATTCTTGCGGCAGTGTTCATTGAGTGCGGCGATGCCGGCGCGATATAGCTCACGCGGCGGCATGCTGGCCTGGTAGCCGAACAGCGCCGGCGCGTCGCCCTTGAACGGTCCCTGCATGTACCAGTTGGAGGCGTGGCCGAAGCCTGACTCCATCTGGCCGTCGATGAAGGCGGCCACGTTCAGTTCTAGCGCGCCCGGTCCTTCCGGATCGGCCGGAATCAGGCGGTCGACGGCAGCCTTGAGGAAGGTCCATTCATCGGCATTGAAGTAGCGCGGCTGGTAGTCCGCACTTGCGGCGCCGATATCGGCGGTTTGCGCTGCCGATGGCAGCAGCGCGGCGGTAGTCAGAGCAGATGCTGCCGGAACGATGGCGATGGTCTTGAAGAGGAATCCGCGGCGTGAAGCTACGCCGGGTTCGCTGGGAGGCGGGTTATCTTTTTTCATTGTTCACCTGGGCTGGTTAGCACGCGGCGCGACACGAACTGCGACTGCCTGTTCGAGCGGTTGCGGACCTGCTGCGCCGTTTACCTGGGGTCGGCTGAAGCAAGGAGCTTCGGCCTTTTTGTTTTTGCTGAAAGTTCGACCGGGGCGGTCGCAATGATGTTCCGCAGGCAAGCATGCCGCCGTCAGACTCGCTTTCACAAGCTGACAGCGGGACAGACATAGAACCGGTGAACTGACGGAGAAATGACGTCATCTGAAACCATCTTCTTCGATCCAAAAAGAAAGCTGACGACAAAAGAAAAATAAAAAAAACGGCGCTCACAAAATCGTGAAGCGCCGCGGGAGATAAAAAGTAAAGCTGCTCCTACATGGCCTGTAGGAGCGGACTGAAGAGGCGTGTAGGTGAGGTGGTAGGCAGTGGTCGGGACGGCTCGCTCAGAAGCCGACGTTGTCGCCGCCTTTGAGCTTGAGCATCTGACGTGCGTCGTCAGGGGTCGCCACTTCCAGCGACAGCGCCTCGATCACGGTGCGGATGCGTTTGACTTGCGCGGCGTTGCTTTGCGCCAGCTTGCCCGGACCGTCCCACAGCGAATCTTCCAGGCCGACGCGGGTATGTCCGCCCATCGCCGCCGACATCGTGGCGATCGGGATCTGGCCGCGGCCGGCGCCCAGCACCGACCAGTAGTAGTCGTCGCCGAACAGGCGGTCGGCGGTGCGCTTCATGTGCATCACGTCTTCGACATCGTTGCCGATGCCGCCGCGCAGGCCGAATACCGACTGGATCAGGAACGGCGGCTTGATCAGGCCGCGGTCGATGAAGTGGGCGGCGGTGTAGAGGTGGCCGATGTCGTAGCACTCGATCTCGAAGCGGGTCTGGTTGGCGCTGCACGATTCAAGGATGTAGGCGATGTCCTTGAAGGTGTTGCGGAAGATGCGATCGTCGGATTCGGCGAGGTAGGGCTTTTCCCAGTCGTACTTGAAGTCCTTGAAACGCTGCAGCATTTCATACAGGCCGAAGTTCATCGAGCCCATGTTGAGGGAGGCGACTTCGGGTTTGAGTTGCAGTGCCGGTTGGAGGCGTTCTTCCACGCCCATCGTCGGGGCGCCACCGGTGGTGAGGTTGATGACGACGTTGGATTTGGCCTTGATCTGCGGGAGGAATTTGCGGAATTCTGCCGGGTCTTGCGTGGGCTTGCCGTTTTGCGGGTCGCGGGCGTGCAAGTGGACGATGGCGGCGCCGGCTTCTGCCGCGCCCAGGGCTGCGTCGCGGATTTCATCCGGCGTGATGGGCAGGTGGGGGGACATGGAGGGCGTGTGGATCGCGCCGGTGACGGCGCAGGTGATGATGACTTTTTTGGGTTTGCTCATTTGGTTCTCCTGGTGATTGTTGGTTTGTGCCGCTAGTCTTGCGTATTTATTTCTGTTGTTGTTCCGACTTGCCTGTGTCTGCAGTCGATGGTGTTCTTGCTTCGATCAACCTTTCGCCGGGGGTAGCCCGGCAGCTACTCACTTTCTTTGCTTCGCCAAAGAAAGTAAGCAAAGAAAGGCGACCGCGATTCGCCGCCCCGCTGCGCGGGGTTCCCGTTGGTGCCGCGCTCAAATCGGGAAGGGAAACAAACTCGCTACGCTCAGACAAGTTTCCCTTCTTTATCCGATTTGAGCACGTCACCAACGGCGACTCATAAGCGGAATTCCTTTTTCGGCTCGCTTCGCATTGCCTTGGGGGGCTCGCCTGCGGCATCGTGATTGCTCTTCTTTAGTCGCGCTAACTAGGTTGCTTGCTTCCGCTTATGCGCCACCAGCCCCATCAAGCGGTTGTCGCGCCAGCGTGAGCGTTCTTCCAGTTGATCGGCTTTGAGTACGGTGCGGCGTTCATCCTCGATCTGTTTCAGTGTCGCTGCATTCCATTCGTTCGGCAATTGCGTCTTCGCTACGTCGCGGTACGTGTGGCCGTAGCGGTTGGCGTAGTCGATCACGCCTTCCGGTGCGTTGAGATCGATGGTTTCGAACGGGCCCATGAAGGACCAGCGCAGGCCGAGGCCGTCTTTCAATACCTTGTCGAGGTCTTCGGAGGAGGCGTAGCCGTTTTCGTACAGGTTCAGCGCTTCGTTGAGCACCGCGCCCTGGATGCGGTTGAGCAGGAAGCCGGTGATTTCCTTTTTCAACAATACCGGCGACTGGCCGGCGCGGGTGTAGATGTCGTGGGCACGCTTGACTGTTTCATCTGACGTCCACGGCGCAGGCGCCAGTTCGACCAGCGGCACCAGGTACGGTGGATTGACCGGATGGGCGACCAGGATGCGGTGGCGACCGGGCAGGTGCTCTGAGAACTCCGACGTCGGGATCCACGAGGTCGAGCTGGTGAGGATGGTGTCGGGTGCGGCCAGCTTGTCCATCTCGGCGAAGATCTGGCGTTTGACTTCGACGGTTTCCTTGACGTTCTCTTGCACCAGCGCCGCGCCCTTGAGTGCTTCGGCCAGGGTGTCCACCGGCTTGATGCGCGCCAGCACCACTTCGGGCGTTTCAGTGATCAGGCCATGTTTGGCCAGGTCGCTGATGTTGTCGTGCAGGAGCTTGGTGCAGGCGCTGAGCGCTTCGGGAACTGCATCGTAGATGGCGACGCTGCAGCCGGCGCGGGCGAAGACGATGGCCCAGGCGCGGCCGATCAGGCCGGCGCCGATGACGGCGATTTTTTCATTCATGGTGTCTCCTCGAATGGGTGCCAAATCAACGTGATTAGCCAAGATGCTCGACATTACCGCAGACCGACAAACTCTGCCCGCTGATGGCGGAACCGGCCGGTGAGCAGATGTAGATGATCTGGTTGGCGATGTCTTGCGCGGTGACCATCTTGCGCATCGAGACCTTGGACAGCAGGCGCTCGCGCATTTCTTCGTGGCCGATGTTGTAGGACGCTGCCTTGGCGGCGATCACGCGTTCCTGGCGTTCGCCGGCGACGATGCCGGGCAGGATGGCGTTGACGCGGATGTTGGACGGGCCGAGCTCCATCGCCCAGCTTTCGGTCAGGCCGATGACGCCGAACTTGGAGGCGGAGTAGGGTGTACGCAGCGGGAAGCCGAGACGGCCGGCCGCCGATGAGATGTTGACGACGGAGCCGCCGCCGGCTTTTTTCAGCAGCGGCACCGCGCGGCGCGTACACAGGAAAGGACCGGTCAGGTTAACGGCGATGGTCTGGTCCCACGCCGACAATTCTGTCTCCTCGACTTTGGCGGTCGGGCCGGCGATGCCGGCATTGTTGACCAGCACGTCTAGCGTGCCCCAGCGTTGCGTCAGCTCGGCGAACATGGCGTCGACCTGCGCCTCATTGGCGACGTCGGTCTTGCTGTAGCTGACCGGCGCGTCGGCGAATTGCTTGCGCGCGCTGTTGAGGAAGTCGTCGCTGACGTCGCAGATGTGAACGTGCGCGCCGGCTTCGAGGAAGGAAGCGGTGATGGCCAGGCCGATGCCCTGGGCGCCTGCGGTGACGACGACGCGTTGATCTTTCAAACTGGTGTTCATGTTGGTCCTTGTTACTTGAGAAAATGAGAAATTACAGCCAGAGAATCTGTTTGCGGTACGTGAGATCGGTCAGCAGCGGTTCGGCAGGGCCGGTGTGGAACACCGCACCGCGTTCCAGCGCAAACACACGGTCGGCCAGCGCCAGCACGAGGTCGAGGTTGTGCTCGACGATGACGATGGAGACTTCCTTGCGCAGTTGATCGAAGACGGTGAACAGCTCCTGCACCACAGCCGGCGCGAGACCTTCGAAGGGCTCGTCCAGCAGCAACAGCCTGACGTTGCCCGACAGGGCGCGCGCCACCGCCACCATTTGCTGCTCGCCGCCGGAGAGGAAGTCGGCCGGTGTATGCAGGCGCTCTTTCAGGCGCGGGAAGTAGTGCAGGATTTTTTCTTCGCTCCAGGCGATGCCGTTGCTGGAATCGGTCTTGCGTGCGAGGCGTCCCAGCGAAAGATTTTCCGCCACCGTCATGCCGGCAAACAGGCCGCGTCCTTGCGGCACGTAGCCGATGCCCAGGCGCGCGATGTCGGGCGCACTGAGACCGGCAATGTCCTTGCCGTTGTAGCGGATGGCGCCCGAAGCAGGCTTGAGCAAACCGGTCAGCGCTTTGAGCAGCGTCGACTTGCCGGCGCCGTTGCGGCCGAGCAGGGCGACGATTTCGCCTTCGCGCACTTCCAGCGTGGCGTCGTTGAGGATGTGGCTCTTGCCGTAGAAGGCGTTGACCTTGTCGAAGGCCAGCAGCTGCGGACGTTCCTGTGCATCGCCTGCCACCCGTCCGGTGACCGGCGGCGTACCGGTGCCGGTGTAGATCTCTTGTACGCGCTGGTCGGCGCGTGCTTCGTCCGGCGTGCCCGACATCAGCACGCTGCCTTGGTTCATCACCGTTACCTGTTGCGAGAAGCCGAGCACGCGGTCGATGTCATGTTCGACGATCAGCACCGGGATGTTCTCGGCGATGATCTTCACGAGGCGCGACACGCGTTCGCGTTCGGCGGCGGCGAGGCCGGCCAGCGGTTCATCCATCAGCAGCACGTGCGGCTTCGATCCCAGCGCGATGCCCAGATCGACCAGGCGCTGGCCGCCGTAGGACAGCGCGCCACCTTCGATCTGGTCGATGCCCTTGAGTCCGAGGAAGCGCATCAACTCATCGGTCTCGGCGTGGATCTCGGGATAGCTGTCGATGTCCTTCCACATGTTGAAGCGCGAAGCATGGCGCGCCTGCAGGGACAGCCGCAGGTTTTCGTAGATGCTCAGGCCCTTGAACAGGTTGGTGATCTGGAACGAGCGCGCGAGGCCGCGTTGGCAGATCTGGCCCGGCGTCAGGCCCTGGATTTCTTCACCGTTCAGTTTCACTGTGCCGTGGTTGGGCACGAACATGCCGGAGATCAGGTTGAAGGTCGTGGTCTTGCCTGCGCCGTTGGGACCGATCAGTGCATGGATCTCGCCGGCATGCAGATTGATCTGTGCGCTCTTGACCGCCTGGATGCCGCCGAAGCGGATGTCGACATCCTTGACCTCCAGCACCAGCCCGTCTTGGCGAGGTGGTTGCAGGAACGCAGGCAAAGGCAGGCCGTCGACGATCTGGCGCTGGCTCATCGCCGCGCCGACTTCAGCGGGCGGACGCAAGCGACGCTTGACCTGCTGCCAGATTCCCACCAGCCCGGTCGGCGAGAACAGGATGAAGCCGACGAAAGCGAGGCCGAACCACAGCAGCCAGTTCTCGGTCCAGATCGACAGGCATTCGCGGAACAGGATGTAGAACAGCGCGCCCAGCGCCGGGCCGAGGAAGCTGCGCATGCCGCCGATCACCACCATCGCCAGCAACTCGCCGGAGAAGGCGACCGAGGTCGGTTCGGCCGAGGCGAAGCGGTGATGGAAGGCCAGCAACGCTCCCGCCAGGCCGGTCACGCTGGCCGACACGATGAACATGATCAGCTTGTAGACGATGGTGCTGTAACCCTGGAAGCGCGCACGCTGCTCGTTCTCGCGGATCGCCACGATGGTGTGGCCGAACGGCGAGCGGATCACGCGTTGCAGCACGTACAGCACGATCAGCGCAATCACGCTGACGAAGACGAGGAAGGGAATCGACTGATCCAGATCGATGCCGGCCACGACCGGGCGCACGACATTGCCGAGTCCCGATTCGCCGCCGGTGAAGTCAGTCCAGCGGAAGGCGATCGCAAACGTCAGCGCCGACAAGGCCAGCGTCAGCAGCGAAAAGTACACACCGCGCCGGCGCAGGATCAGGAAGCCGACGATCGCCGCCGACACCGCAATGAAGGCGATAGTGAACAGCATCGGTGCCACGATCTGGCCGGGGAACCAATATTTCTGCGACAGCGCCGCCGCATAAGCACCGACGCCGAACCAGGCGCCATGGCCGAACGAGGTCAGGCCTGTGTAGCCTACCAGCAGGTTCAGGCCCATCGCCGCGATGGCGTAGATGACGACGTCGGTGGAGGACGACAGGGTCAGGCCCAGCAGTTGCAGCAGGATGGGAACGATGACCAGCGCCAGCGCGCCGATCCACAGGGATTGATATTTGTTGTACATGTCCGCTCTCATTCAAAACGTTCGATGCGCTCGCCGAGCAAGCCGCGCGGACGGAAGATCAGGACCAGCAGCATCAGCAGATACATCGACGCTTCGCCGGCCGGCGCATAGAACTGGATCGTGATGCCGCGCACCACGCCCACCAGCAACGCCGCCAGCACCACGCCCCAGAAGCTGCCGAGTCCGCCGATCACCACCACGACGAAGGCGGCGGTCATGATTTCCGCGCCCATGGCCGGATGCACGCCGGAGATCGGCGCGAACAGCACGCCGGCCAGCGCAGCCAGACCGACGCCGAGCATCACGATGGCCGTCATGTAGGGCTGCAGCTTGATCCCGAGCACCGCCACCATGTCGGGCTTTTGCACGCCGGCGCGCACCACGCGGCCGAACGAAGTCTTGTTGAGCAGTATCCAGATCAGCGTCAGCGCGACGATGACCGCCGCCAGCATCAGCAGGCGGTATTTGGAATACATGAAATCGCCGACCATGATCTGGCCCTTGAGCGCGGGCGGAATCGATGCCGGCAGCGGCGACGCGCCCCAGAAAATGCGGATCACCTGTTCCGCCACCATCGCCAGCCCGAAGGTCAGCAGCAGGCCGAGGATCGGATCGGCCGAATAGAAGCGGCGCAGCAGGAAGCGTTCGAACAGGATGCCGATCAGCGCCACCAGCAAGGGCGAGATGATCAGGGCGCCGGTGAAGCCGAGGTATTTGGTGATCTCCACCGCGAGATAGGCGCCGATGGCATAGAAGGCGCCGTGCGCCAGATTGACCACGCCGCCGAGACTGAAAATCAGCGACAGCCCGAGCGCGATCAGCAGGTAGTACCCGCCGACCAGCAGGCCGTTGAGGATTTGTTCCAACAGGAAAACGATTTGCATTGCTGCTCCGGAGGGGGAGTACGGGAAAAAACGAGTGACGCACGAAACCTTCCGCCGTCGCTCCGGCATGCACCGGAGCGACGGCGACGGTTCACCTGGACTCAGGTGAACGTGCAGGCGTTCTCTTGCATGGTCGGCGCGAGGATTTCCAGCGACTCATTGGGTCCCGGCACCGACGAGCCGAGCAGCATGAAGTCCCATTTGTCCTTGACCTGCGCCTTCGGCTTCGGCGTGACGGTGTACATCTCCTGCAGCAACTGGTGATCCCAGGCGCGATAGACGCCCTTGCGCGCTTTCAGCACGTCGACCTGCGCGCCCTTTTCGAAGTAGTCGATCAGCTTGGCGGTGTCGAGCGTCTTGGTTTCGGTGATCGCCTGCACGATCGAACGGAAGGCGACGTATTCGCCCCATGCCTGGTTCTCCGGCGGTTTGCCGAATTTCTTGGTGAAGGCGGCGACGAAGGCCTTGGCCGACGGCGCATTGACGTCGTGGTGCCAAGTGGTCGGCCAGGTGCCGGCGAAGCTGTCCGCACCCGCGCCCCATGCCACCGCCGTGTCGAAGCCGAAGCCGGCAATCGGGAACGGCAGGCCGAACTCCGAGTATTGCTTGATGAAGTTGGTAATCTGGTTGCCGGCCAGGTTGGAGATGACCAGGTCCGGTTTGGCCTGGCGGATCTTCAGCAGGTAAGGGCTGAAGTCGGTGGCGTCGGTCGGCACCAGCTCGTCATTGGCGATCGTGCCGCCGTTGGCAGAGACGAAGGATTTGGCGGCGCGCAGCAGGTCGTGGCCGAAGGCGTAATCGGCCGACAGCGCGTACAGCTTCTTGCCCTTGATCAGGTTGTCGCGCAGCAGCGAACGGCCGCAGGCCTTGACGTAGGTCGAGTTGGCGGCCTCGATGTGGAACATGTATTTGTTGCAGCTCTTGCCGCGCAGCTCGTCGGAGTTGCAGCCGGTGTTCATGAACAGCTTCTTGTTGCGCTGCGCGACTTGCGCGATGCCCAGCGCCGAGGCGGACGAGATTTCACCGATCAGCACGGCCGCGCCATCGCGTTCCAGCAGGCGCTGCGCCTTGGAGGAGGCGGTCGGCGGATTGACCGAGTCTTCCGAAATCAGGGTGAGTTGGCGCCCCAGCAGGCCGCCGGCCTTGTTCTGTTCCTCCACCGCCAGCGTGATGCTCATGACGGCGTATTCGCCCAGCGGGCCGAGGAAACCGGTCCGCGGAGTCAGGTGGCCGATGATGATTTTGTCCGACTGCGCCTTGACGATGGCGGGGAAGCCCATTGCCGACGTGGCGGCGACGGCGGCGCCGGCTTTGAGTACGGTGCGACGGCCGGGCGACAGGATCTTGCTGTTGTCTTGTTCCATGGTGCATACCTCCTAAGGGTCCGGCGCGAGCCGGGTGTCTCGATGAAAAGCCGGTAACGGCAGCGGGCTGCCGGAACGGCTTGTTTTCTTATGGAGTGCTGTTTGCAAGCAGGACAAGGCGGGAAATGATTGGAAAGACACAGTCATCGCTGTTGTCGGCCCGATCGGCTTCCGTCTCGTGATTTTTGCAACAGCCTCTTTTTTATGTCAGTTATGTGACATGTGATCAAATGTATTCGATAGAATTGGGATGTGTCAATCGGCGATGCAGCACGGTTGGACAAGTTTGCGGTGCCGGATGCCATCGGGAGAAGGTGCGTCCCGGGAGGGTGTCAAACCATCGTAACCGCGCTGCGGTGCTGCATTGGAAGAGAAGAGCGGAAGAAGGCGACTGCTATAATCCGCGGCAATTTTGAATAACAGACGCATTTCATCGGCACGGATGAAATGGTTTCAAGTGAGAAGCCGGGGACCATGGAACACACGATACTTGCGGACCTTTCGCAGATACGCAAAATCACCCACGCCACGCTGTCGCAGCGCGTGTATGAAGATGTGCGCGAGCTGCTGCTGGCAGGACAAGTCCGCCCCGGTCAGAAGCTGACGCTGAAAAGCCTCTCCGAGGCGCTCGGCACCAGCCAGATGCCGGTGCGGGAAGCGATCCGCCAGCTGTCCGCGGAAGGGGCGCTGGAAATTTTGCCCAACCGCGCCGTGCGCGTGCCGCTGATGACCAAGGACAAGTTCCGCGAGCTGCTCAAGATCCGGCTGGCGCTGGAAGGGCTGGCGGTCGAGCACGCGGCGCAGAACATTTCGGCCGAAGGCCTGCAGGCCGTGGCCGACCTGCACGACACCCTGTGCATCGAAATGCACCGCAAGAAACCCGACGTCGACCTGATCATCCGCCTCAACAAGCAACTGCACTTTGCTGCTTATGAGGGTTCCGGCATGGCGACGCTGGTGGGCCTGATCGAAAGCCTGTGGCTGCAAGTCGGTCCGGTGATCAACCTCGACCTGCGCGCCGGTTCACGCCGCCTGTCGGAAGCGCCGGCGCTGGTGCATCACGCCGCGCTGCTCAAGGGCTTGCAGGACAAATCCCCGGAGCAGGCGCGCGCCGGCTTGTCGGGCGACCTGCTCAGCGCCGCGCAGATGATCCTGGCCGGCGACGGTTTGCCGGATTAGGGCCTGCAAACAGGCTCGCCACCACCAGACTGAGCAGCGGTATCGCTGCGGCCAGCATCTCCAGGATGCCGGCGCTCTGTTCTATCATTTCCAACCGCACTTTGTAGTGCGTTGCGAACGCCATCAGCAGTAACAAAAACACGGCGGACAATCCCGCCATCAATCGAAGTCGCATGCTGTTCTCCTTGGATGCGTGAAGGATGAATGGTGAAAATGGTGGATGGATTCCGCGGCGCGGAGTCCTGTCATGGATATCGACTGCGGCGTGCAAGACTTGCGCGATTTCTGCGTAAAGAAAGGTAAGTTTGCGTGGGCGCGAATGCGGATAAAATGCGGGCACCCGATCATCTACGAATACCTTTCAATCAAAGGGATCTCATGTCCGTTTCGTACGTTTCGCATTTCAATTCCCGCAAGGCGCTGGTCTCCGCGCTGCTGTGGTGCGCCTGCCAGTTCGCCGGGGCCCAGATCCTCGCTCCTGCGCCGGTCGCGCCCTTGACCTTCGCGCCGCTTGAACCGACCCTGACGTCTTACCTGGTCCAGTACAAATTGCCGGCGCTGGCCGCCGCCGTGGTGCAGGACGGCCGCATTATCGCCGCCGGCGCGGTCGGCACGCGCAAGGTCGGCTCGGGCATCGCGGTGACGGTCAATGACCGTTTCCACATCGGTTCCGACACCAAGGCATTTACCGCCACGCTGGCCGGCATTCTGGTCGATCGCGGTTCGATGGCGTGGACCACCACGCTGGGCGAAGCCTTCCCGGAACTGGCGCCGAAGATGGATCCGGATTTTCGCCGCATCACCATCAGCCAGCTGCTGTCGCATACGTCCGGCATCCCGGCCGACAACGCCGAGTTCCTCGAACTGCTGGCCAAGTCGATGTTTGAAGAGGGCAATCTCGACGACCTGCGCTATTGGACTTTGCAGCAATGGATGAGCAAGCCGCTGCAGGCGCAACCTGGACAACGTTTCGCCTATTCCAACCTGGGTTACACGATCGCCGGCGCGATGATTGAAAGGGTGGCGCGCAAGAGCTGGGAAGAGCTGATCAATGAATGGATCTTCGATCCGATGGAACTCAAGAGCGCCGGCCTCGGTTCGCAGGCGACTTTGGGCCGGGTCGATGCCGCGCTGGGTCACGTGCTGGTCGGTGAAGATATCGCCAAGCCCTTCATGGCCGGCCCCGGCGACGACAATCCGCAATTGATCGCACCAGCCGGCGGCGCCAATATGTCGGTGCTGGATTTTGCGCGCTGGGCCGGCTGGAACGCCGGTGAAGGCAAGCGCGGTCCGGCGTTGCTCAAGCCTGAAACGCTGAAGTTGATGCATGCGCCGGTGATCGACATGCCGCATGTGCAGAATCCGGAACCGGGCACGCCGACCGACGGCAAGTACGGCCTCGGCTGGGTGACGGCGAAGATGGACTGGGCGCCGCAGCCACTGGTGTTCCACGGCGGCTCCAACCAGAAGAACCTGGCGCATGTCTGGCTCAGCCCGGAAAAGGATTTTGCCATCGTGGTGGTGACCAACATCGCCAGCCAGGGCGCAAACGACGCCTTGTTCGCGGTGGCGGAAAAACTGTATCGCCAGTTCGCCCCGTAACGACAGGATGCGTTATCGGGAGTGAGCGCGCGTATTGATACAATGCGCGTTCGCTTTAATGCTTAACTTTTCAGTTCATTCTTCAACCTTGCCGCGGGTGCTCATGGATTTTCTTCTGTTCCTGGTCGACTTCATCGTCCATATTGATCGTCATCTGGCCGAGCTGGCCGCGTCTTACGGCCCGTGGCTGTTTCTGATCCTGTTCCTGATCATCTTCGCCGAAACCGGCCTGGTGGTGACACCCATCCTGCCGGGCGACTCGCTGCTGTTCGTGACCGGTGCGATTGCCGCCACCGGCGCGTTCGATATCCACCTGATGGTGTTGACGCTGATCATTGCGGCGATCCTCGGCGACAGTGTCAATTACCAGATCGGCAAGGCCATAGGACTGAAAGTATTCGACCGGCCCAACTCGCGCATCTTCAAGCGCGAGTATCTCGACAAGACCCACGCCTTCTATGAGCGCCACGGCGGCAAGACCGTGATCATCGCGCGCTTCGCCCCGATCGTGCGCACCTTCGCGCCGTTCGTGGCCGGCGTCGGTGCGATGACCTACACACGCTTCTTCGCGTACAACGTGATCGGCGGCATTTTGTGGGTGGCCAGCTTCGGCTATGCCGGCTACTTCTTCGGCAACCTGCCGGTGGTGAAGCAGAACCTCAGCCTGCTGATCGTGGCGATCGTGGTGCTGTCGATCCTGCCGGGCGTGATCGGCTACCTGCGCCAGCGCATGAAATCGTCACGCTGAGTTTCCGTAGCCGATAAAGTGAAAAGCCGTTCAGTGATGAACGGCTTTTTTTATCCGGCGACGTTCAGTACGTTGCCATCAATATTTCCACAGGATGTCCTGCAAGGTCTGGCGGTCGTTGGTCCTGGTCAGTGCCAGCGCCATCAGGATGCGCGCCTTCTGCGGGTTCTGGTCGCCCGTGACCAGCCAGTCGAAGCGATCGTCCGGCTGCTCGCCGTCGCGGATCACCACGCCGTTGCCGGTGCGCGACGCGCGCACCACGTGGATGCCCTTGCTGCGGATGTCCTGCAATACCGGGATGATCTGCTCGGCGACGCTGCCGTTGCCGGTGCCGTTGTGGATGATGGCTTTGGCGCCGGCGTTGGCCAGCGCTTCATATGCCACCGGGCTGACATTGCCGTAGTTGTAGACGATGTCCACGCGCGGCAGCGTGCTCAGCTTGTCGATGTCGAACTCACTGGCGACCGTATGCGGACGCGTCGGCTGGCGGTAGAACATGACCTTGCCTTCGACGACGAGGCCGAGCGGGCCGTAGGGGGAACGCAGCGTATTGGTCTTGACCGCATCGTTCATGGTCACGTCGCGGCCGGAGTGGATTTCGTTGTTCATGACCACCAGCGTGCCCTTGCCGGCGGCTTCCTTGCTGGCGGCGACCAGCACCGCTTCATAAAGATTCAGCGCGCCGTCCGAGCTGAGTGCCGTGCCCGGACGCATGGCGCCGACCAGCACGACCGGCTTGCGACTCTTGAGCGTGAGGTTGAGGAAGTAAGCGGTTTCCTCGATCGTGTCGACGCCGTGCGTGACGACGATGCCGTCGACGTCGCGTTGCCTGAGCAATTCCGCAAGACGCTTGCCGAGCTTGAGCAGGCGCTCGTCGTTGAAGCTTTCGCTGGGGACCTGGAAGATTTGTTCGCCTGTGACGTTGGCGACTTTGGCGATGTCGGGCACGGCGGCGATGATGCGGTCGACCGGGACCACGGCCGACTGGTAGGCGGGCGAACGTACGCTGGAGATGCTGGCGCCGGCGATGGTGCCGCCGGTGGCGACGATCAGGATGTTGGGCTTTTCCTGTGCCTGCAGGCTGAGACAGAACGAGGCGAGGAAAAGAAGCAGGGGTCCGGCGAGATGTCTCGGTTGCAGGTGCAGCATGGGCGTCTCCTTGTTGTTGAACGAAGAAAGAAGCAGGGGACGGTCTGTGTCGGCCCGGAGGGGCGCGATGGCCATTGCATGCAGGCCTGCCGTTGATGTATGTCGGCGACGAACCTGCCCATGGTGCGGCCGGAATTGTCTATTTGATAATCGGAACAGAGCGGGAAAACCCGGAGAATTCGGATGATTGGCGCCGCTGCAGGGCGGCAGCGCAATAAAAAACGCCCGATGGAGGCCATCGGGCGTGGTGCAGACATGCGGTGCTGCAGCGGCTGCAGCCGTAACTGCAACCCGCGCCGCTAAACCGGCATCAGTACTTCCACAAGATCTTTTGCAGTTCCTTGCTGTCGTTGGTCTTGGTCAGCGCCAGCGCGGTCAGGATGCGTGCTTTTTGTGGATTCTGGTCGTCGGTGACAACCCAGTCGAACTTGTCGTCGTTCTGTTCGCCGTTGCGGATCACAACGCCGCTGCCGGTGCGTGTCGCGCGGACCACTTGCAGGCCCTTGCTGCGCACTTCCTGCAGGACCGGGACGATCTGCTCGGCGACGCTGCCGTTGCCGGTGCCGTCATGGATGATCGCCTTGGCGCCTGCGGTGACGAAGGCGTCATACGCAGCGCGGCTGACGTTGCCGTAGTTGTAGGCGATGTCGACGCGCGGCAGGCTGTTGATCTTGTCGATGTCGAACTCGGTCTGCGTGGTGTGCGGACGTGCCGGCAAGCGGTAGAACATCAGTTTGCCTTCGACCACATAACCCAACGGGCCGTAGGGCGAGCGGAAGGTTTCGACCTTGAAGGAGTTGGTCTTGGTGACGTCGCGGCCGGAATGGATTTCGTCGTTCATGACCACCAGCGTGCCTTTGCCGGCAGCGTCCTTGCTGGAAGCCACCAGCACAGCGTCATACAGGTTCAGCGCGCCGTCTGCACCCAGGGCGGTGCCCGGACGCATGGAGCCGACCACGACGACAGGCTTGTCGCTCTTGAGAGTCAGATTCAGGAAGTAGGCGGTTTCTTCGATGGTGTCGGTGCCGTGGGTGATCACGATGCCGTCGACGTCGCTTTGCTTGAGCAGTTCGGAAACGCGTTTGCCCAGTTTCAGCAGGCGCTCGTCGTTGAAGCTTTCGCTGCCGATCTGGAAAATCTGTTCGCCGCGCACGTTGGCGATCTTCGAGATTTCAGGCACGGCGGCAATGATCTTGTCGACCGGGACCACTGCGGATTGATAGGCGGCGGTGTTGACGCTGGAGGCGCCCGCACCGGCGATGGTGCCGCCGGTGCCGATGACGACGACGTTGGCTTTCTTCTCTTGCGCCTGTGCCGACAGCGACATGGCGGCCGACAGCAGCAATACGCCACCGAGTTGTTTCAACTTCAGATGTTGCATAAGGATCTCCTGAGCAATAGATGGGTCCCGCCATTGCGCCCCTGAACATGCGCGCAACGGCGACATTCGTACCGGTTAGTTTTACGTTGTGAAACGGCACGCAAGGATAGTACGGAATAGCGATTGCGAAGTCTTATGCTTTTAAAGCATGAGTTTTGAAAGATTATGCGGCAGGCGCATAGGCTTTTAAAAAGAAAAAAATACGCTAATTATTTAGAAGAATTCGACGATATCGTTGGTCGAAATTTCGTTGCTGAGGACGCCCGAAGTGACCAGTTCATCGTAGTAGCAGATGCGGTTGCGACCGTTCTTCTTGGCGTGGTACAGAGCCTGATCGGCATGACCCAGGATCACCACCGGCGTTTCCTGCGAAATGCCGACGAAGCCGAGGCTCACGGTGACCTTGCCGACCTGCGGGAAATCGTAATCCTGCACGTGCTGGCGGAAGCGGCCGAAGATCTTGCTGGCGTCGGCCAGCGTGGTCGAGCGCAGCAGGATCACGAACTCTTCGCCGCCGAAGCGGAAGATGCGGTCGTGCGAGCGGAAGGAGGTGCGCAGGATATTGGCGACCAGGATCAGCACTTCGTCGCCGTACAGATGGCCGAACTGATCGTTGACCTGCTTGAAGTGATCGATGTCTACCACGGCCAGCCAGTGCGCCTTGGTCTCGCCGCCGTTGCGGCGCTCGTTGTTGTCGAGCGAATGCGCTTCATGCGGCGCCAGTGCGAAGGCGTGGCGCGAGAATTGTTCGTCGAAGGTCTTGCGATTGAACAGGCCGGTCAGCGCGTCGCGCTCGCTGTAATCAAGCAGGCTTTGGTAATTGCAGTAGATGCCGAAGATGCCGTCGATCAGTTCCAGCGTGGCGGTGTCGTAGGCATGCGGATTGCGGATCTCGAGACAGGTGTTGACCTTGCCGTGCAGCCATACCGGCAGCCACAGCACGTGCCAGCCGTCGGCGGCGATTTCGTAGTGTTCGTTCTTGTGCTCGCGGATGCATTCGACGATGGCCGGATAGTGGCTCAGCGGTTCCTTGGGATCGTCTTCCGTGTGTTCGGCGATGGTGCTCAGATGGCCCTCGTTGAGGTACATCTTTTCTTGCACGAACATCTCTTCGCGTAGCGAAAAGATGTCGAGCACGCGAATTTGTTTGACCTTGGTCAGTTCATACAGGCCAGTGATTACTGCGCCGGCGAGGCGCGAGTTTTCACGCTGGGCTGTGATATCTACCAGGTTCTTTAGAAGCTGTTTCATCATCCGGATGTCGACTCCTGCTTGAGCACATTATTCTATGTTTAGTGGGTACTCTAAGAACCTGCTGACGTTGCGTGCGAACGCCGCCGGCAGGTTTTGATAGGCTTTACCATTCATAGAATGCATAAGAACTTACGCAAGAATCACGCCATGAATCAAGCCATGAAGCAGGGGATTTTACACGCTGCTCAGTGGAACAGCTATTGAGTTAACGCAAAATCAAAAGGAAAAATTTGCTTTCATTTCCGAGTGGAAATTTTCGCGTGATTTTATGCGCAATGTCCGCACTATATTGGCATGGCGCGATGCGGAGCGTGTCGTGTGGGGGTGTAGTTTGATGCGTACGGCGATGATTTTTTTCTCAATCCGACACCCATTGCTCAGCTGCGCGCCGTCGCGGTGCAAACTATTTACGGGATGCACGCCGGACGCTTCGTTCCCGCTCACCGGAAATGTTGCAGCAGGGGAAAACAGAAAGCGGAAGAGCAGGGAAGAAAGGGAAGCGATGCGGCGCAAGCTGTTCGCATTGCGCCGCTGCAAAGCGGAGGAATTACAGATAGATGATAGCCAGCGCGACGGCGATGATCAGGCCGAACTTGGTGGCGCGATAGGCGTTGCGATTCCAGTTCTTGAACTTGCGGCGGTATTGGCCGGCGATCCAGACAAAGCGGAACAGCTTGTTGATGCGACCGGTCTGGTCGCCAGTCTCGTTGGGCGAGCTGGCGGCGGTCATCATGGTCTTGCCGAGCCACTTGTTGATGGTCTGGGCCCAGCGATAACGCAACGGACGTTCGACGTCGCAGAACAGGATGATGCGGTTCGTCTCGGCGCCGTTCTGCGCCCAGTGAATGAAAGTTTCGTCGAACACCACGCTCTTGCCGTCGCGCCAGCTGTAACGCTGACCGTCGACTTCGATGAAGCAGCGGTCGTCGTTGGGTGTGACCAGGCCGAGGTGATAGCGCAGTGAACCGGCGTAGGGATCGCGATGTGGATTGAGCGTGCCGCCCGGCGCCAGTTCGGCAAACATCGCTGCCTTGACGCAAGGGATCTGACGCAGGATTTCAACGGTCTTGGGGCAGAACTGTTCGGCCGACGGATGGCTGGCGTCGTACCACTTCAGGTAAAAGCGTTTCCAGCCGGCCTTGAAGAAGGAATTGAAGCCGGCGTCGTCATTCTTTTCGGCGGCCTTGATCTTGGAGATGTTCTGCAGGTTGACGGCTTCGGCGCGGATGGTTTCCCAGTTGTCGTCGAGCAGGTGCAGATTCTGGAAATCATTGACCGCCGGATAAGGCACGGCCGGCACGCGCGAGAAGGCGTACATGAACAGATTGATCGGCGCCATGATCGAGGAATGGTCGAAGAATTGCCGGAAAAACGGCAGTCTCACCTTTCCGCGGAAATGGATGAACAGGATGGAAAACAGATAAATGCCGACAACGACCCACTTCATTGCAATGTCCTCATGACGATGGCTGCAGCGGCGGCCATCTCGTATAGATACGCACCAGATAAGCGCTCAATGCGCGATATCAATGCTGTAAGAGTTTGATCTGGAAATCGGGCGGATGCGCCACGATGGATGGGGCTGATTCTACACCAAGCGGTTTGGGGCAGCTTTGCGGGAGATCAGTGAAGAAACGTAAAAAATGCCGACCGGGCCTGAAAAGGAGAACAGGCCGGGTCGACAAGGAGGGGCAAAACGGTATTCGGTGACCGGCAGGGCGTGCCTGCCGCCGAGGTGTTCCGGACTACTCCAGATTACGCAGGCTGTGCAGAAAGCTTGCCGGGCGCCTTGCGTGGCAGGCCGGTGAAGCCGAAGTCGATCTCGGGTTGACGGCCGGCAATGATTTCGGCAATCGCACGGCCCGAGCCGCAACCCATGGTCCAGCCCAGCGTGCCGTGACCGGTGTTGAGGTAGAGATTGTTGAACTTGGTCTTGCCGACGTAAGGAATGTTCGACGGCGTCAGCGGGCGCAGGCCGGTCCAGTAGACCGGGTTGTCGTAATCGCAACCGTCCGGGAACAGTTCACGGGTGCGGCGCGTGATGGCGTCGCAGCGGGTGGTGTTCAGCTCGCGGGTGTAGCCGTTCAGTTCGCAGGTGCCGGCCACGCGCAGGCGGTCGCCCAGGCGCGACACCACCAGCTTGTAACCGTCGTCGGTCAGCGAGACGGTCGGTGCCGCGTCCGGATTGGTGACCTTGTAGGTCGCCGAATAGCCCTTGCCCGGATACAGCAGCAGGTTGATGCCCAATGGGCGCAGCAGCGGCTCCGAAAAGCTGCCCATGGCGACCACGAAGGCGTCAGCGCGCAGCACCTTGTGGCGGCCTGCGCCGTCGATGACTTCAACGCCGGTGATTTTGGCGGCGGCGCCGGTGCCTTCGGTCAACAGGCGCGTGATGGTGGTGTTGAACTGGAAGTCGACGCCGGCGTCTTCCGCCTTTTGCGCCAGGCCGGTGGTGAGCTTGTAGACGTCGCCCGACTCATCGGAGGCGGTGAAGTCGCCGCCGACGATCTTGTCGCGGATGCTGGCCAGGGCCGGTTCGATCTTGATCACTTCATCGGCGCTGATCGAGTCGCGCTGGCAACCGAGGTCGCGCATCAGCTTGGCGGCCGGCAGCGACAGCTCGAATTCCTTTTCTTCGGTGTAGAAGTGCAGGATGCCCTTGTTCAGGTGATCGTACTGGATGCCGGTTTCCGCCCGCAAGGCCACCAGCGTCTGGCGGCTGTATTCACACAGGGCGACGATCTGGCGGATGTTGGCGTCGGTGCGCGCAGGCGTACATTCGCGCAGGAAGCTGACGGCCCATTTCCATTGGAGCCATTCGGGACGGAAGCGATACAGCAGCGGGGCGTCTTCCTTGCCCAGCCATTTCAGGACCTTGAGCGGAGCGGAGGGATTGGCCCAGGGCTCGGCGTGCGAGACCGAAATCTGGCAACCGTTGGCGAAACTGGTTTCCTGGGCGGCGCCGGGTTGGCGGTCGATGACGGTGACGTCGTGACCTTCACGCTTCAAGAACCACGCGGACGCGGTGCCGATGATGCCTGCTCCCAATACGATGACTTTCATCACATTCTCCTTGTTCGATGATAGAACCTGCCCAAGTCGCCCCGACTGGCACAGGTCTTTAATGGTGAAATTGTAAGAAGTAATCGGTTTTTTAGGTAAGCAATCAGCGTGTCTGTATTTCTATTTTTTAATGAATAGGCAGTAAATGTGTTTGAAAAACAAAATATTTTTGTTTAAAACTTAATATTTTGCATTTTCAAATTTTGCCATTTCCTCCGCCAGCGCTTGCGTCACGGTTTCGGCCAGCGCCTGTTCCAGGCTGGCGCGCACGCGGGTCTTGAGGATGTCGGCCATGTTGTCGAGGATGACCGCGAGGTGATCCTGCAGATGCTGGTGCAGCACGCTGTCGACCTGGCCCAGCAGCGTCTGCATGACGTTTTCCTGGATGTCCTGGCGAATCTGGCGCAGTTGTTCGGCGCTGGGTTCCGGCGCAACGGCCGGCAGCGGCGTGCTGATAGCCACCGGCAACGGCGCCGCATCGTACGTGGGCTGGTATTGCGGCTGGAAGGCCTGGATCGGCTCCGGCTGGAAATGCTGCTGATAGTCTGGTTGGTGATTCGGCTGATGATGCTGATTGTGTTGCGGCTGATGGTCGTCCCATTGCAAGGCCTGCGACGCCTGGCTCTCCGGCGCGGCGGGTGGAGCAATGACCTCGGTCAGGAGCGGGATGCTGTTGTCGGCGGACGATTGGCTCATGATCTCAGTCGGCGACGAAGTGGCTCAGAGGATAACCGCGTTCTTTATAGAAGCGGTAACGGTCGCGGCCAGCGGCCTTGTCGGCTTCGTCCGAAGAGATGATCTCGAACATGCGCTCGAAGCGGGCGAAATGTTCCGGCGTATTGCCCGACAGGTTGATCAGCACGTGATGGTGCGGCAGCTCGACGGCTTCGCTGTCAGTCAGGATCACCGGCGTCTGCGCCGCCAGTGGATCGTTGGCATGCACATGGGGAATGAAGTCCTGTTCCGAGAACGACCACAGCAGCTGATCGAGCTGGGTCAGTTCGCCGCGATCCTTGCCGAGCAGCACGATCTTGCACTGCGCGGCGCGCGCCTTGCGCACCAGGCGGCAGGCGTAGGCGAGTTTATTGGGGACATTGCTGTGGAAATCGATGCGGGTCATGGACGAAGTATAGACATATCCCAGAATAACGAAAACCCGCGAAGCGAACTTCGCGGGTTTTCGGGCGGTACGAAACTAATTGATCTACGTTGAAATGCTAGGCAGCCATGCCGCTATGACGTAGCAGAGCATCAATACTCGGTTCGCGGCCGCGGAAGGCCTTGAACGACTCGATCGCCGGACGCGAACCGCCGACGGCCAGGATTTCTTTCTGGAAGCGCAGGCCGGTTTCGATCGAGACCACATTGTCGCCCTTGGCGGCGGCTTCTTCAAACGCGCTGTAAGCGTCGGCCGACAAGACTTCCGCCCACTTGTAGCTGTAATAGCCGGCCGCATAGCCGCCCGCGAAGATGTGGCTGAACGAATGCTGGAAGCGGTTGAATTCCGGCGGGCGGATCACGGCGAACTTGTCGCGCACGGCGTTCAGCACCGACTGCACGCTGTCCTTGCCGGAAGCGTCGTAGTCGTAATGGATATGCATGTCGAACAGCGAGAACTCGACCTGGCGCAGCATCTGCAGGCCGGACTGGAAGTTCTTGGCGGCGGTCATCTTGTCGAACAGTTCACGCGGCAGCGGCGCACCCGTGTCGGCGTGGGCGGTCATGTGCTGCAGCACGTCCCATTCCCAGCAGAAGTTTTCCATGAACTGCGACGGCAGTTCGACCGCGTCCCATTCCACGCCGGAGATGCCCGACACGCCGACTTCGTCGACTTGCGTCAACATGTGGTGCAGGCCGTGGCCGGATTCGTGGAACAGCGTGATGACTTCATCGTGGGTGAACAGCGCCGGCTTCTTCACACCGTCAACGGTCATCGGTTCGGTGAAGTTGCAGACCAGGTAGGCGATCGGCGTCTGCACGCCGTTGGCCGTCATGCGGCGGCTGCGGGCGTCGTCCATCCAGGCGCCGCCGCGCTTGCCGCTGCGGGCGTACAGATCGAGATAGAACTGGCCGACCAGTTTGCCGTCGCGTTCGATGCGGAAGAATTTCACATCCGGATGCCAGACCGGGGCGCTGTCGGGTTTGATGCTGACGTTAAACAGGCGCTGGATGACCTGGAACAGGCCTTCGGTTACCTTCGGCTCAGGGAAATATTGCTTCACTTCCTGCTCCGAGAAGGCATAGCGCTGTTCACGCAGCTTTTCAGCGGCGTAGGTCATGTCCCAGGCTTCGATCGTGTCGATGCCGAGCTCGTCCTTCGCGAAGGCGCGCAGTTCTTCCCAGTCCTTTTCACCATAGGAACGCGCGCGGCGGCCCAGGTCTTCGAGGAAGCCGATGACTTCTTGCGGCGACTGCGCCATCTTCGGCACCAGCGACAGCTCTGCAAAATTCTTGAAGCCCAGCATCACGGCTTCTTCATGGCGCAATTGCAGGATTTCCTGCATGTTGGCGGTGTTGTCCCATTCCGGCTTGGCGCCCAGCTCCGAGGCCTTGGTGGCGTTGGCGCGATAGATCTGCTCGCGCAGGCTGCGGCTGTGCGCGTATTGCAGGATCGGGAAGTAGGACGGGAAATGCAGCGTGAATTTGAAACCCGGCGTCCCGTCTTTTTCGGCAGCCGCGCGTGCAGCTTCCTTGACGTCGTCCGGCAGGCCGGCCAGGTCGGTTTCGTTTTCAACGAACAGGCCGAAGTCGTTGGTGGCGTCGAGGATGTTTTCCGAGAAGCGGGTGGTCAGCGCGGCCGACTTTTCCTGGATCTCGGCGAAGCGTTCCTTTTGGTCGTCGGACAGCTCGGCGCCGGACAGGCGGAAGTCGCGCACGGCGTTGTCGATGACCTTCTTGCGGGCGCCTGACAGGCTGGCGTATTCCGGGCCGTTTTGCACCGCCTTGTATTTTTCGAACAGCGCCAGGTTCTGGCCCAGCGCAGTCCAGAACTCGACCAGACGAGGCTGGTTTTCATTGTAAGTGGCGCGCAGTTCCGGCGTATCGACCACCGAATTCAGATGCCCGACGATGCTCCAGGCGCGGCCCAGCTGCTCGGTGGCGTTTTCCAGCGGCTCGACGAAATTGGCCCATGTCACCTGCGCCATCGGCGCTTCCAACTCGGTGACCAGTGCGGCGGCCTTGGCCAGCAGCGTGTCGACGGCCGGTGTGACGTGTTCAGGCTTGATGGCGTCGAAACGCGCCAGACCCGAAAAGTCCAGCAGCGGGTTGTTGTCAGGAGTAATCGCAGTATCTGTAGTGGTCGTCATAGGAACTCAGGTTCTTTCAGCAGCTTCAATGGTGTTGACCAGCAACATGGTGATGGTCATCGGGCCCACGCCGCCGGGCACGGGGGTGATGTAACCTGCGACTTCCTTGGCATTGGCGAAATCCACATCGCCGCACAACTTTCCGTTATCGTCGCGGTTCATGCCGACATCAATAACGACTGCGCCGGGTTTGACCATGTCGGCGGTGACGATGTTGCGCTTGCCGGTGGCCACCACCAGAATGTCTGCCTGGCGGGTATGGTGGCCCAGATCGCGGGTCTTTGAATTACAGATAGTGACGGTAGCCCCGGCTTGCAAGAGCAACATGGCCTGCGGCTTGCCGACGATGTTGGAAGCGCCGACCACCACGGCATTGGCGCCGCGCACCGGATAATCGATGGATTCCAGCATCTTCATGACGCCGTAAGGCGTGCACGGGCGGAACAGCGGCTGGCCGGTCATCAGCAGGCCGGCATTGCTGACGTGGAAACCGTCGACGTCCTTTTCGGCGGCAATCGCTTCGATTACCTTATGGGCGTCGATATGTGCCGGCAGCGGCAATTGCACCAGGATGCCGTTGATCTTCGGGTCCTTGTTCAGGGCGTCGATGCGCGCCAGCAACTCGGCCTCGGTCAGGGCGGCGTCGTATTTTTCCAGCACCGAGTGCAGGCCGTTGTCTTCACAGGCCTTGACCTTGTTGCGTACGTAGACCTGCGAGGCCGGGCTGTCGCCCACCAGGATCACGGCCAGGCCGGCCTGTTTGCCCTTGGCGGTGAGGGCGGCGGCGCGTTTGGCGACGTCGGCGCGCAGTTGTTGGGAGAGCAGGTTACCGTCGATGAGTTGTGCTGGCATGGTGGCTGGGGCTGAAAAAGAGGGAAAATAAAGCGTCATTATAAGGGGCCTTGCCTTCGGCGGTCGCGGAGCCGTGGACGGACGGGATGCGAGTCGTCGTCCCGATTTCGACACCGGGGCGTCGGACAACGCTGATTTTAATTTTCGGTTATGCTCCGCCAACCAATCGAATTGAGTGACATCTGAGGACCTTGCATGACCGATCTGCTGACCCGCCGCCTAGCCCTTTTTGCCAGCCCGGAAAACCGTGCGCTGCTCGGTCGTGGTCTGCGCGGCGTGGAACGGGAAACCTTGCGGGTGACCACGAACGGACAGCTGGCGACCACGCCGCATCCGGCCGTGCTCGGCTCGGCGCTGACCAATGAGCAGATCACCACCGACTATTCGGAATCCTTGCTGGAATTCATCACCCCGGCCAAACACGACATCGCCGAGGCGCTCCAACGCCTCGATGAAATCCACCGCTTCGTGCACGCCAATCTGAACGGCGAACTGCTGTGGAACGAGTCCATGCCCTGTGTGCTGCCGCCCGAAGAAGACATTCCCATCGCCTGGTACGGCACCTCGCACATCGGCACGCTGAAGCACGTCTACCGGCGCGGCCTGGCGCTGCGCTACGGCAAGACCATGCAATGCATCGCCGGCATCCACTACAACTTCTCGCTCAGCGAAGACGTCTGGACCTTGTTGCGCGAGCTGGACGATCGCGAGCAAAGCGTCGAGCCGTCGTTCTCGGCGCGCGATTACCAGTCGGAAAGCTATATCGCGCTGATCCGCAATTTCCGCCGCTACAGCTGGCTGCTGATGTATCTGTTCGGCGCCTCGCCGGCGCTGGCGACGAATTTCCTGCGCGGCCGTCCGCACAAGCTGGAGACGCTCAGCGACGACACGCTCTACCTGCCGTACGCCACCAGCCTGCGCATGAGCGACCTCGGCTACCAGAGCAACGCCCAGGCCAACATCACGCCGCATTACAACAACCTGCATAGCTACATAAGAAGCCTGTCGCAGGCGGTCAGCCAACCGTACCCCGCGTACGAAGAACTCGGCACCAAGCGTGACGGCGAATGGATCCAGATCAACACCAATATCTTGCAGATCGAAAACGAGTTCTACTCGGCGATCCGTCCCAAGCGCGTGATCTACAGCGGCGAACGGCCGGTGCAGGCGCTGGCGGCGCGCGGCGTGCAATACGTCGAAGTGCGTTGCATGGACATCGACCCGTTCGAGCCGCTCGGCGTGAGCCTGAAGGCGTCGCGCTTCCTCGACGTGTTCCTGCATTTCATCGCGTTTGAAGAGAGCTCGCTGACCTCCGACGAGAGCGGCGCCGAAAGCCGCTGCAATTTCTCGCGCGTGGTCAAGGAAGGTCGTCGTCCCGGTTTGCAGCTGGAACAGGAAGGCAAAGAGGTTGGCTTGCAGGACTGGGGCCTCTCGCTGCTGGAACGCATGCAGCCGATCGCCGATTTGCTGGATGCCCAGGCCGGCGGTTCCGAGCATGCAGAGGCGCTGCAGGCGCAGCGTGAGAAATTGCGCGATGCCGAGCTGACGCCGTCGGCGCGCGTGCTGCGTGAAGTGCGTGCGGCCGGCAACTCCTTCGCCGCCTTTGCACTGAACCAGAGCAAGGAGCAGGCCGCGCAATTCCTGGCGCGCCCGCTGAGCGCAGAGCAAACCGCAGAATTCGTCGCCACCGCCAACACGTCGATCGAAGATCAGCAATCGATCGAGCGCACCCAGGTCGGTGATTTCGATACCTTCGTGGCCGCCTATCGCGCCAGCACGCTGGGCAATATCAGCGTCTGAGCAAGATTGCTCGCGCTGAGGTCAGCCCCTCAATTTGTCATGCGCCGTTTTCAGGCGCGCCACCCCGGTCCTGATTTCTTTCGGCGAAGCCGTGGCGAACGACAGTCGCAGCCGCGCCGGATCGGCGGTGCCGGCATAGAAGGCGCTGCCCGGCACATACATCACATTCTCAAGAACCGCCTTTTGCAATAGTGCGTTGGCTTCCGTGCCATCGCGCCAGCGTGCCCACACGAACATGCCGCCTTGCGGGACCGTGACTTCCAGCGTGTCGCCGAAACATTCCTGCAAGGCTGTCAGCATGGTCTCGCAACGCTCCTTGTAGGTCGCAATGATGGTCGGCAGGTGTCGCGCCAGGCAGCCGTCGTGCAGATAGCGTGCGGCGGCGAGCTGCATCCACGGCGCCGTGCACAGGTCGCCGGTCTGCTTGGCGATGACCGCGCGCCGCAGGATTTCGGCGGGGCCGCTCATCCAGCCGATGCGCAGGCCGGGCGCGACGATCTTCGACAGGCTCGACAGATAGACCAGCCAGTCGGGACCGCCCGGGACCTCGGCGGCGACTTCCAGCAACAGCGCTTGCGGCGCACCGGCAAAGCGCAATTCCCCGTAAGGATCGTCTTCAATCACCAGCATCTGATAGCGCACCGCCAGTTCCAGAAGATGGCGGCGGCGCGCCAGCGGCAGGGTTGCGCCGGTAGGATTGGCAAAGGTCGGCACCACATACAGCAGCTTGGGACGGGCGCCGGCCAGCAGCATTTTTTCCAGCGCTTGCGTATCCATGCCGTCGTCGTCGCTGGGGATTTCCAGCATGTCGGCATTGGCCAGCCGCAGGGCCTGAATCGCGGCGGGGTAAGCCGGCCGCTCAATCGCCACGCAATCGCCGGGACCGACCAGCACGCGCAGCAGCAGTTCGAAAGCTTGCTGCGAGCCTGTGGTGATCAGCAGGTTTTCCGCCGCAGCCTTGCCGCCGGTGCGCTCGCGCGTGAGAGTGCGCAATGCATCAGCCAGCGCCGGCACGCCTTCGGTCGCGCCGTATTGCAGGCAGGCCGTCGGCGACTCCCGCAACACGGCGGCACCGCTATGCGCCAGCGCTTCGGCGTCGAACAGCGCCGGCGAGGGATAGCCGCCGGCAAACGAGATCATGCCCTGCTGTTGGGTGTACTTGAACAGCTCGCGAATAGGGGAACCCTGCGGCGTCTGAAACGCGGGGTTAAAACGATAGGCTGGTTTCATGGCGTGTGCAGATGTGCAGAATGCGGAAGGAGAGGAAGCCGGCGGGCATGGAGCCATGCCGCCGGTTCCTGATAAATCCTGAAAAAGACTTAAGTTGTGTGCACCGGACCGAGATCCGACGCACCTAACCCAATTACTGCTCAACCATGCGGTTCCAGCGGTTGTTCCACTCGGTGCGTTTTTCGTTGACCGAATCCCAATCGATGGTGTTCATGTTCTTGGTCAGGACTTCGGTCTTGCCGCCGAGCTTGGCCTGCGCCGCTTCGGTCAGCTTGACGTTGCGGTTGACCGGGATCGACGCGGCCATCTCCATGCCCTTGGTTTGCGCCGGCACGCTGAGCAGATATTCGATCAGCTTTTGCGATAGGTCAGGCTCGCTGTTGTTCTTGAGCGCACAGGCGCCGACCATCAGCAGCACGCCGCCTTCTTTCGGCGTGACGAACTCGGCCGGGATGCCCTTGGCCTTGAGGTTGGCGATGGCAGTCACGGTCAGCGGGAAGATCGCGGCTTCGTTGGTTTGGATCATTTCCGAAATCTTGGCCGAGCTCGACAGATATTCGAGCACGTTGGGACCGACCGAGGTAGGCCATTTCTTGAAGCCCGGCTCGATGTTCTTGTCGGTGCCGCCGACCAGGCGGTTGTACATCATGAAACCATACAGACCGAAGGTGCTGCTTGAGATGGACTGGAACACGACCTTCTGCTTGTACTTCGGATCGGCGAAATCCAGCCACGAGGTCGGCGCAGGCCAGTTCTTTTCAGCGAACATCTTCTTGTTGTAGCCGATACCGACCACGCCCATGTCGACCGCCACGGCCTGGTCGTTGGCCAGGCGTGCGAACGGATAGAGGTCCTTGAGTACCGGGGTGTCGCGCACTTTTTCGCACAGGCCCATGTTGACCGCGCGGTACATCACGCCGTCGTCGAGGAAGACCACGTGCATTTGCGGCTTGTCTTTTTGCGCCTGCATCTTGGCGATGATGTCGGACGAGGTGCCGGGCACGACCACGACCTTGACGTTATTGGCTTTCTCGAAATCGGGGAAGATTCCCGAGGTGTAATTCTTTTCCATGGTGCCGCCGTTCATGCCGACGTACAGGGTTTTGGTCTGGGCCTGGGCAGACGACCACACGCCGAGGACGGCGGTCAGGATACAGGTCAGCGTCAGATATTTCATGTTCATTTGTGGATCTCCTTGGCGGTAAAAACGACCCCCGGAACCTTGTGAGCCGGGGAATTCAAACTTTTCAACTTGAAACGGTTAAACCCTTGATTCTTCTTTTGATGGCTGTGAAACGGCAAATCGCTTGATTGAAAATGCGTCAATCGGGGTGCTGCTTTCTCCTTTGGTGACCAGTTCGGCCAATACTTCGCCGACGGCCGGGGCGAGCTGGAAACCCGCCCCCGAAAAACCGAATGCATGCAACAGGCCCGGCGTAGTGGCGCTCGGGCCGATGACCGGCTGGTGATCGGGCGTCTCGCCTTCGACGCCGCTCCAGGTGCGGATCACCAGCGCGTTGCGCAGCGCCGGCACCATCTCCGTCAGCGCAGCCAGCGCCTTGAAGCTGGAGCTTGCACGCGGCCGCGTGGCATCCAGCGCCAGGTTGCCGATGCCGCGACCGCCGCCGAGCACGACGTTGCCGCGCTCGACCTGGCGTGCGTAAAACGCGCCGCCGACCACGCCCAGGCTCAGGTTCATCAGCGGCGGCAGCGGTTCGGTCACGCACATGTTGGGATAGATCGCCTGTTCCAAGACGGTTTCGCCGAAACGTTCGGCGATTTCCTTGCCCCAGGCGCCGCTGCAATTGAGCAGGAAGCGGCTGCGCACGCGCTCGCCGCGGCTGTTGATCAGTACGAAATAATTGCCGTCGAAACTGCATTCCCGGACGGCGCTCTGTTGCAGCAGTCGTGCGCCGGCCTGTTCGGCGGTGCGCGCAAACGCAGCAGCGATCAGGCGCGGATTGGCGTGACCGTCTTCGGCGCACAACGATGCGCCATAAGCTTGCTTACCTATCCATGGATAGCGGCGGCGCAGGGCCTCGGCTTCGAGCAATTCGAGTTCCAGTCCGTAAGCGGCCGCCATCTCGCGATAGGCGATCAGCTCCTGCATGTCGGCGTCGCTGCGCGCCAGTTTCAGATGGCCGGAGGCGATGTATTCGCCGTCGCTGCCGATGGTTTGTGCGAGTCGGCGCCAGATCGCGTGCGCGCGCTGCGACAGCGGCAACTGGCAGGCGGCGCGGCCCTGGCGTCGTACGCCGCCGTAGTTCACGCCGCTGGCTTGCGCCCCGCACCAGCCTTGTTCGAGCACGACCACCGAGCGTTGCTGGCGGCGCAATTCCAGCGCCGCCGAGGTGCCCATGAGGCCGCCGCCGATGATGGCGACGTCGGTGTCGATGACCTTGTCCATGGGCGCACTCATGTTTGTTCTTCCGCAGCCAGCGCGGCGCTGACCGGTATCGGCTTGACCGGGGCCTGCACGCGCAGGCGGCCTGCTTCGGCGACGCTGACGCCGGTGGCGTGGGCCAGAATTTCTGCTGCAGCCGCGCCGCACATGCGGCCCTGGCAGCGGCCCATGCCGACGCGTGTCATTGCCTTGAGGCGATTGATTTCAACGGTGCCTTCCTGCTGCACGCTGCGGCGCAATTGTCCGGCGGTGATTTCTTCGCAGCGGCAAATCATCAGATCGTCGGCGCAATCGCGCGCCCAGTGCACGGCGGTCGGGAAAGCAGTTTCCAGTCCCTGGCGGAATTGCAAGTTGCTGCGCAGCGTCTGCGCCAGCCGCCGGCTTTCTTGTTTCGCGGCGGCCTTGGCGGCGGCGCTCGCGGGCAGACAGAGGTCTTGCAGCAAGGCCAACGCCGCGGCGCGTCCGCTTAGTTCGGCGGCGTCGGCGCCGGCGATGCCGCTGCCGTCGCCGGCCAGATACACGCCTGGCACGCTGCTGCGTCCGGCGTCATCGCGTTGCGGCAGCCATTGCTGGTTGAGTTCATCGAAGACGAAACGGCAACCGGCCAGTTCGGCCAGCTGGGTTTCCGAGCGCAAGCCGAAGCCGGTCGCCAGCGCATCGCAGGCGATCTCGGTGGTCTTGCCGGCGCGCGTCCAGCGCAGGCTTTGGATGGCTTGCTTGCCGTCGGCGGCGATCTGTTCAACGCCGTCCAGGAGCGGGATTCCTTTGGCGCGCAGCCAGCCCATGAAATACAGGCCCTTGGCGAACGTCACCGGCTGGCGCAGCAGCGCCGGCAGCGCGCGCAGCTTGCCGCCGAAGCGCGCGGTGTCGAGTACGGCGACCACATTTGCGCCGGCCTTGGTGTATTGATAGGCCAGCAAATACAGCAGCGGGCCGGAGCCGGCGATGACGACGCGGCCGTCCAGCACGCAGCCCTGCGCCTTCAGTGCAACCTGCGCCGCGCCCAGCGTGTAGACGCCGGGCAGCGTCCAGCCGGGGAAGGGCATCACGCGGTCGAGCGCGCCGGTGCACAGGATCAGGTGCGAGTAAGCTTGTTCGGCATGGCGTTGCGCGTGCAGCAGGTCGAGTTGTCCGGGATCGCCAGGCATACAGTTCCATACCAGCGTGTCTGGACGGTAATCGATCTTCGCGCGCAGTTGTTCGAAGCTGCTGTGCAGCGCTTCGGCCTTGGCGGCTTCGAAGCCGTAGAGTTCTTTCCTGGAGCGTACGAAACCCGGCGGCGGCTGGCGGTAGATCTGGCCGCCGGCGCGGCGGTTTTCGTCGATGACGATCGGGCGCAGACCGGCTTCCACCAGCGTCTGCGCTGCGCGTACACCGGCCGGTCCGGCGCCGATGATGACAATGTTCGGGGATGCCGGGGAGGAACTCACTTGGTCTCTCCCGCTAACGGAGCCGTGCCGCTGAGCAGGCGCATGCCTTCCGCAATCTCGGTGGTGCAGGCGCGCACGGCGACGCCGTTTTCGCTGCGCATCCAGCAATCCTGGCAGCAGCCGATCAGGCAAAAGCCGGCGCGCGGCGCACCGCTGAATTCGCTGCGGCGCAACTGATCGGTCTGCGTCAATATCGCCGTCAGCACGCTGTCGCCGGCGCGCGCGCTGAGCGGCTTGCCGTCGAGCCAGAATGAAACGCTTTGGCGCTCCTGTTCCGCCACGCGCCTGAGCAGGCTCATACGCGTTCCCCGATGAGGATACGGTCAAGCCCATACAGGCGGTCAAGAATCAGCATGGCGCCACCCGTGATCAGGATCATCAGCGCCGACACCGACGCCATCATCGGATCAATCGATTCGGTGGCGTACATGTACATGCGCACCGGCAGCGTCACGGTGGCCGGCGTGGTGACGAAGATCGACATCGTCAGCTCGTCGAAGCTGTTGATGAAGGCCAGCATCCAGCCGCCGCTCAGGCCAGGCAGGATCGCCGGCAGCGTGATGCGGCGAAACACCGTCCACGGACCTGCGCCGAGCGATTGCGCCGCCTGTTCGCTGCTGCGGTCGATGCCCATCACCGCCGCCAATACCATCCGCAGCACATAGGGCGTGATGACGACGGTATGCGCAATGGCGAGCCAGAAGAACGAACCGGTGATGCCCATCACCGAAAACATCCGCATGAAGGCCACGCCGAGCACCAGCGACGGAATGATCAGCGGCGACAGGAACAGGCCGTTGAGCGCGTCGCGTCCGGGGAAACGATAGCGTCCCAGCGCCAGGCCGGCCGGCAAAGCGATGCAGACCGACAGCGTGGCCGAGAGCAGCGCCAATTGCAGGCTGTTGTAGAAGGATTGCAAAAAGTCGGGGTGATCGAACACCGCCTTGAACCAGCGCAGGGACGCGCCGGCAAACGGCAGTGACAAAGTGTCTTGCGCCGTGAAGGCGACCAGGCATACCAGCACCAGCGGCGCCAGCACGAAGGTCACCACCAGCGCGTGGAAGAGCAGGGCAATCGGACCGTTGCGTCGCATATTCTTGTGTCTCCGTCAGCCCAGGGTCTTGGAATAGCGGCGTTCCAGGATCCGGTTGTAAGTCATCATGATGATCAGATTGGCAACCAGCAGCACGATGGCGATCGAGGCGCCCAGCGGCCAGTTGAGCGAACCGAGGAATTCGTCGTACACGGTGGTGGCGACCATCTTCAGGCGGCGTCCGCCCAGCAGGCCGGGGATCGCGAAGGCGCTGGCGCTCAGGCCGAACACGATCAGACTGCCCGAGAGCACGCCGGGAGCGACTTGCGGCAACAGGATCCGGCGCAGCACGGTCGCTTGCGAAGCATTGAGCGACAAGGCCGCGTGTTCCACGGTCGGGTCCAGCCGTTGCAGCGCAGTCCACACCGGGATCACCATGAACGGCAGCATCACGTGCACCAGCGCCACCACGATCGCACCGGAGGTGTAGAGCATCTTCACCGGCGCCATGCCCAAGGCTTGCAGGGCATGGTTGATGAGACCGTCGGCGCTGAGCAGCATGCTCCAGCCGAACGCACGCACCACCACCGACACCAGCAGCGGCGCCAGGATCACGATCAGGAAGAAGGCACGCCACTTGCGGCTCATGCGGCTGAGCACGTAGGCTTCCGGCGCGCCCACGATGACGCAGATCAGCGTGGTCAGTCCGGCGATCCAGAAGGTGCGCCAGAAAATGCGCAGGTAATAATCGTCGCCGAAGATCGCCAGGTAATTGTGCAGGTCGTAGGTCGACTTGATGCCGACACTGTCGTCGTAGCTGTTGAGCGCCAGCAGCGCGGTCAGCAGCAGCGGCACCAGCACCATCGTGGCGAACAGCAGCGTGGCCGGCGCCGTCAGGATATAGGGCAGCGACCGCTTCGGCTTGAGTGAGGACGCAGCGCGGTCAGACATGCGCGCTCCGCAAGCTCGCAGATTCAGGCGCCGGCTCGACCGCGCGCATGGCCGACGTCGGCCAGCGCAGCGACACGCGCTGGCCCGGCTGGCAGGAGGTCTGGCCGTTGTTCTTCAGGATCACCAAAATATCGCCGCAATCGGTTTCGAAACGATACAGCCATTGATTGCCGAGGAAGAAGCTGGAAGCGACCACGCCGCCCAATTGTTCTTCGGCTTCGGTACAGCATTCGATTTTTTCCGGACGGATGCACAGCGTGGTTTGCTCGCCGACCGTGAGGGCCGTGCCTTGCACTTCCAGCACATGGTTGCCGACGCGTACGCCGGCGCTGTCGTCCCTGACCCATTCGACCGTGCCGGGCAAGAGGTTGGCCTTGCCGACGAATTGTGAGACGAAGGCGTTGACCGGGTTCTCGTACGTTTCCAACGGCTTGCCGACCTGCACGGCGCGGCCGGCTTCCATCACCACCACGCGGTCGCTCATGGACAGCGCTTCGGATTGATCGTGCGTGACCATGATGGTGGTGGTGCCGACCTTGCGCTGGATTTCACGCAGTTCGATCTGCATTTCTTCGCGCAGCTTGGCGTCGAGGTTGGACATCGGTTCGTCCAGCAGCAGGATCGGCGGCTGGATCACCAAAGCGCGCGCCAGCGCCACGCGCTGACGCTGGCCGCCGGACAATTCGCGCGGATAGCGATGGCCGAATTTGTCCAGGTGCACCAGCGCCAGCGCCTGCTTGACGCGCTCGGCGCTTTCCGCCGCGCCGACCTTGCGCATCTCCAGGCCGAACTTGACGTTGTCCGCCACCGTCATGTGCGGGAACAGCGCATAGCTTTGGAACACGATGCCCAGGCCGCGCCGGTTGGGCTTCTCGTTGGTGATGTCGCGACCGTTGAGGAGGATGCGCCCGGCGCTGGCTTCGACGAAGCCGGCGATCATCTGCAGCGTGGTGGTCTTGCCGCAGCCGGAAGGGCCGAGCAGCGAGACGAACTCGCCTTTTTCCACTGTCAGGTCAAGGTTTTCCACGGCGGTGAAATCGCCGTAGCGCTTGGACAGGTTTTCCAACTTGAGGAACGACATCGATGCATCTCCGGTGGCTATGTGGCTGACTGCTTATTTTGCTTATTCTTTGGCGCGGTGACGTTCAGGCAGTGATCAGTCGATGTCGAACTTCACTCCCTGCGCCAGCGGCAAGGTCTTGCTGTAGTTGATCGTATTGGTGGCGCGGCGCATGTAGTTCTTCCAGGCGTCGGAGCCGGATTCGCGGCCGCCGCCGGTTTCCTTTTCACCACCGAAGGCGCCGCCGATTTCAGCGCCGCTGGTGCCGATGTTGACGTTGGCCAGGCCGCAGTCGCTGCCGACGGCGGAGACGAAGGTTTCCGCTTCGCGCACGTCATTGGTGAAGATCGCCGACGACAAGCCTTGCGGCACGGCGTTGTTGAGTGCGATGGCGTCGGCCAGGTCGTCGTACTTGACGACATACAGGATCGGCGCGAAGGTTTCGTGATGCATGATGGCAGTCTGGCCGGGCATGCAGACCAGTGCGGGACGGACATAGACACCATCGCCGAGCACGTCGACGCGCTCGCCGCCGGTGACTTCACCGCCTTGTCCGCGCGCTTGCTGCAGGGCGCTTTGCATGGCGTCGTAAGCGGCCTTGTCGATCAGCGGGCCGACCAGCGTATCGGCCAGCAACGGATCGCCGACCTTGACGCTGGCATAGATGCGTTTGATCTGCGCGACCACCTGGTCATGGATGCTGCTGTGGACGAACAGGCGGCGCAGGCTGGTGCAGCGCTGGCCGGCAGTGCCGACGGCGGAGAAGGTGATGGCGCGCAGCGCCAGGCTCAGGTCGGCCGACGGCGCGACGATCATGGCGTTGTTGCCGCCCAGTTCGAGCAGGCTGCGGCCGAGGCGTTCGGCAACCACGGTGGCGACCTTGCGGCCCATGCGCACGCTGCCGGTGGCGCTGACCAATGGCACCAGCGGCGAACGCGACATCACTTCGCCGATCTCGGCGCGGCCGATCAGGATCTGGCACAGATTGGCCGGCACCACGTTCGGGCGCTGCGCCGAGAAACGCTCGACCGCCTTGGCGAACAGCGCTTGCACGGCGAGTGCGACGACCGGGGTCTTTTCTGACGGCTTCCACACCACCGCGTTACCGCAGATCAGCGCCAGGGCAGCGTTCCATGCCCAGACCGCGACCGGGAAGTTGAAGGCGGTGATGACGCCGCACACGCCCAGCGGATGCCAGGTTTCCATCATGCGGTGACCGGGACGTTCGGAAGCGATGGTCAGGCCGTGCAGCTGGCGCGACAGGCCGACGGCAAAGTCGCAGATGTCGATCATTTCCTGCACTTCGCCGAGGCCTTCGGAGAGGATCTTGCCGGCTTCCTGCGTGACCAGTTCGCCCAGCGCCTGGCGATGTTCGCGCAGCACTTCACCGAGCACGCGCACCAGTTCGCCGCGCACCGGCGCCGGCACTTCGCGCCAGGCCAGGAAGGCGGTCTGCGCATCGGCCAACGCGGTTTCCGCTTGCGCCGTGGTGTGCGCCTTGAGTGTGGCAAGCAGTTGCCCGTCGCGCGGCGAACGGATGGTCAGATCGCTGCCGGTGTAGGCGGCCAGATCAAAATTCAGGGTGGCGAAGAAACGGGAAGAGGGCATGAAATTCCTTTGTGGCTGAGTAGGATGCAAGAGCGGTGCAATAGCATTGCAGCAGCGTTCGACGCCCGAGTATAAGGAATAAGGCGGCGTTTTTTAAAATCAAAAAATGTCACGACATCATTACATTTGCTAATGCACGAAAATGTTCTGGAGGGAGGCGCCGTGGTGCGCCGCGATGGTGCGATGCATCAATTGCAATGTCGCGCCAATCGCCTAGCTACATAGGGTTGGGAGGGTTTTGGGGAAGACGGCGCAGCGCGCTTGTTCGTCGTGTTGCACCACTTTGATGCGTTGGGGAAATGGCATGTCGACTTGTTTCAACATGACTTTTAGTGTGTTTGAGCGTATTTCCAAAACGGGCTGCCGAAGCTGTCAGCCTGCTTGCAGTTCGCTCAGTATCCAGTCTCGGAATTTGATGACGGCGGGCTTGCTGGCGTTCTTCTCGGGATAGGCCAGGTAATACGATTGCGGGCTCTTCACCGCGAACGGGAAAGGCACGTGCAACTGGCCCAGGCTGATCTCGGTTTCGACCATGAACTTGGGCATCAGCGCCACGCCCATGCCGGCTACGGCCGCCTGAATCACCATCGCCAGTTGTTCGAAACGCGGTCCGGCGAGCGCGTTGGGGCAATCCACGCCGACATGGCGGAACCAGTCCTGCCATGCCTGCGGCCGCGTGGTGTGCTGCAGCAGGGTGATGTCGGCCAGGTCGCTGACCGACGAGATGCGATCGTTCATGGCTTTGCTGCAGACCGGCAGCACTTCTTCGCCCATCAGGCGGACCATCACGGTATCTGGCCAGTCCGGCTCGCCGAAGTGGATCGCCGCATCGACCTGGCGGGTGTTGAAATCGAAGGGCAAAACCTCGGTGCTCAGGTTGAGCAGCACGTCGGGATAGGCGGCGGCGAATTTGGTCAGGCGCGGAATCAGCCATTTCACGCCGAAGGTCGGCAAGATCGCCAGGTTGAGCACGCTGGCCAGGCTGTTGTAGGTCATCACCTGGAAGGTCGCCATCTCGATCTGCTTGAGGATGCTCGACACCTGCGACGCGTAGTCGCGGCCCGGTTCGGTCAGGATCAGGCGGCGGTTGATGCGCTCGAACAGCTTGACGTTCAGGTAGTCTTCCAGGATCGCGACCTGGCGGCTGACCGCACCCTGCGTCATGTGGAGTTCGTGCGCGGCCTTGGTAAACGACAGGTGGCGCGCCGACGTGTCGAAGGCGATCAGGCAGGACGTAGACGGGATGAATCGGCGCATGGAGCGGAATCCGCTGGAAGGATGACCCCGCACTATAGCAAAAGCGGTGCCAGCGTTGTTGCCGTTGCCATGAGTATTTGTCATGGCAGAGCTTCCCTGTTCCATGCGATTGGTTGGGGCTTGTTCCGGGCGTATTCAGCCAAAGCGCGTATTGCCAAGCAGGTAATGCGGATCGAAAACCGGTTGCATGCGTGCCGCCAGCATTTGCTGCGCCTGGCCCTGATAGCGATCGTAATAATGCTGGTTGAACGGGCCGATGCCATGTTCGGCGCTGAAGCTGCCGCGATAGTTGTGCACCACCAGGTCATAGATGGCGGTGCGCAAGGCGTCGATGCGCGGCGGCGGGAAATGTTCCTGCTGCGCCGGCGCGATGGCGATGTTGAAATGCACGCCGCCGTCGCCCCAATGGCCGAAGTCGTAAACGTCGGCGCCGGCAAAGTCACGCGCGATCAGCGCCAGCGCTTCTTCACGGAAAGCCGGCATGCGCGAGCGCGGCACCGAGATGTCGAAGGCAACCACTTTGCCTTCCTGCCTGACGCTGTCGCTGATGGCGTGGCGCAGGCGCCAGAGCGTGTCGGGTTTGTCCACCACGGCGTCGACGATGGCGTCGTCGAAGTGGCGCTCCAGCCAGCTCATGAACAACAGCTCCAGGTTGAACTGTTCGTTCGCTGCGGCCGATGAACTCAGTTCGATCAGCAGTGCATACGGCGGCACCGGGCTGAACGGCGCGACCGCTTGCGGCAGATGGCGCTGCACCGATTCCAGCGCGTTTTGCGAGATGCCTTCGAAGGCGCTGAGGAAATCGGCGAATTCGCGTTCGGCGTCCTGCAGCAGGCGCAAGGACGCTTCCGGCGACGATGGCACGACCAGCGCGGTGGCGCGCTGACGCGGCAAAGGGTGGGCGCGCAGCACGGCTTGCGTGACGATGCCGTAGCTGCCGGCGGTGCCGATGAAGAGTTGCTTCCAGTCCGGGCCGGTATTGTTCTTGCGCAGGCGGTTGCCCAGCTCCAGAAGTTCGCCGGGCGGCTGCATCAGCAACGCCTGCAATCCCAGCGTGTTGTGGCGCACGTCGCCGTAGCGGATCAGGCGCGCGCCGCCGGTATTGGCGGCGAGCATGCCGCCGACCGATGGATCGGCGCCGAGGTCGATGGGGAAGCACAGGCCATGAGGTTCCAGCGCCTGGTTCAGGTCCGACAATCGCGTGCCGGCCCAGGCCTGGATCACGCCGTCGACCGGATCGATGTCGATGACGCCCTTGATGCGTTCCATGCTCAGCACCAGCTGATGGCCGGACGCGTCGGGAGAGGCTGCGCCGACCAGGCCGGTATTGGCGCCTTGCGCGATGATGCTGATTTTGTCCGCCGCGCACAGCCGCATCAGTTCGGCGGCTTCGGCGACGTCGGCCGGGCGGGCGATGCACAGCGCGGTGCCGGCGCCGTAACGCGGGCCGTGCTCATACGGCGCACGGGCGGCGGCTTCGACGATGCAGCCGCCCGGTCCCAGCAGTGCGGCGATTTTTTCCAGTGCGGACTCAGCGGACATTGTCGCTGCTTTTTGTCGCCGCCTCTGCGGTCGCACCGGCGGTCATCTTGAAAATTCCTTGCGCGTTGCCGCTGTCGAACGTCAGGTCGAGCTTGCGCACGCCGGCGTCATCTATATAGGTATCGCGCGAAATGAATTCATAGAATGAACCCGGCACGGTGACGTCGACCAGGGCGCCGTCGGCATCCTTGAGCTGATAGCCGACCTTGCCGGCGCGGAAGGCGGTCTGGCGTACGCGGCCGTTGCGCGAGACTTCGACCTCGTCCTTGATCGGGCGTCCCAGCTGACGTTGGTGCTCCGCAGTGGCGTTGACGTCGGCGACGCGGTCGGTGGCATGGTTGAAGACATTGCCTTCGGTGGAGATCCAGGCCATCTCGGCGGATTCGGTGCGCAGCGCTTCGTATTGCGGCAGCGTCGGCAGATCGTGGTGACGGGCGAAGCAGCCCAGCATCGCGGGCAGCAGGCGCTGTGCCGAGGTGATCGGCAGCGTGCCGTCGGCAGCCAGCTTGTCGAGCAGGGTCAGCATGTCGGCTTGCAGCGGATCGCGCGAGGTAGCCAGCAGCGCGTCGACGGTGCGCTGGAATTCGGGAGAGAATTTTTCCGGGTGCAGTTCGCTCACAAAGAACTGGGCAATGTTTTCCGGATCGTCGATGTGGCTGTAGACGTGGCCGGTCATGTTGATGCGGGGCAGCGGATACAGGCCGGCCAATTGGTAGCCCAGCGGCAGGAACATGCGCGTGAACAGCGTCTCGCCGTCGGGGAAGGAGCCGGCCTTGCCGCGCAGCACGGTACGCACCGCACCATGGTCGAAACAGATTTTGGTGCCTGCCGCCGCCGCATCGGCGACGTAGTCGCGTCCGGCCGGGACTGCCTGCAGCAGTTTGTCGAACAGCAGCATGTTCAGCGCCTGCGCCAGCTCCAACCGCGTGACGCTGATCGAGGCCGGCCGCAGGGTGGATGCCGGGACGTCGAGCAGGTCGAACAGGCGCTGGACGGCGTTGTCGTTCTGACATGCCGAAGTTAACAGGAGATGCAGATTGCTGTCGCGGGCTGGAGTGGTCATGCTGGCCTTGTTTGCTTCCTTATTGGATGGAGGCATCTTAAGACGCTCCGGGCGCGTGACAAAACGATTAATACTGATGTTCGAATGCATTTTTCTCATGCAAACGCTGAAATGCCTGCCAGACTTTTTGACGGCTTCCGTCTCAGCCGACAAATGATCAGACGCTCGTTCCTCCTTTGTTTTGAATAAATTCTAGTAGCGCGTAATCATTTTGGGATAGTTCGCCGTCTTTGCTTTCCCCACAAGGAATGCCGCGTGAAAGCCGATTCTTTTCGCGTATATTGCGCCCGGTTCAGCTAACGGCGAGGTGCGACGATGCGTGTGAAAAAGATCATTGCTATATATCTGCTGGGTTGGTTCGCGGCGACGGGAGCGGCCGTTGCTGCAACTGCCGCGACGCCGGACCTGCTCGACAGCGTCAAGGCGCGCGGCACCTTGCGCGTGGCGCTCGAAGGGACCTATCCGCCATTCAATTTCAAGGATAAGAAGACCGGCGAGCTGGCCGGATTCGATGTCGAGTTCGCACGCGCGCTGGCCGACCGGCTGGGCGTCAAGGTGGAGTTCGTCGCCACCGAGTGGGTCGGCATCCTGGCCGGGCTGCAGGTCGGCAAGTACGACGCCATCGTTTCCGAAGTCACCATGACGCCCAAGAGAGAAGCCGAGTTCGACTTCTCGCATCCCTATACCTATTCGACGGCGCAGCTGATCCTGCGCAAGGACGACAAATCCGAATATCGCGATTTCGCCAGCCTCAAGGGCAAGACGGTCGGCGTGGGGCAGGGCAGCAGCTATGCCGAAACACTCAACGCCGTCGGCGGCATCAACGTCAAGACTTATGTGTCGGCGCCGCTCAACCTGCAGGACCTGGCCAACGGCCGCATCGACGCCGCCTTGAACGACCGCTTGCTGGTGCCTTACATGATGCAGGAGGCGAAGCTGCCTCTGCGTGCAGCCGCGGCCATCGGCGAGGCGCAGAAGCAGGGCATTCCGTTCAAGAAGAACAATCCGAAATTCAAGGCTGCCGTTGATGCCGCCATCGCCGACATGATCCGAGACGGCAGTTACGTGCGCATGTCGCGCAAATGGTTCGGGCTGGACGCCTCCCGTGCGCCTGCGCCAGCGCGCTGACGGCATCGCCTTCCCTACTTATACTCATGGCAGAGTTTCTTTCCATCGTCGCCGATTCCGGCAATCTTGTTCTGCTGGGGACGTTTTATACCTTGCTGTACGCCGTTCTCGGCATGCTGTTCGGCCTGCCGCTCGGCATGCTGGTGACGTTCATCCGACACGAACACGTGCCGGTGCTGGCGGGACTGGCGCATATCTATGTCAGTTTCATGCGCAGCACGCCGCAACTGATACAGGCTTTCCTGGTGTATTTCGGGCTGGGCGCGGCCGGCATCGACCTGCCGCTGATCGTCATCGGGACGTTGGTGTTGACCGCCAACGCCAGCGCCTACCTGTCGGAAACCATGCGCGGCGCCATGGAAGGCGTCAGCACAGGTCAGTGGAGCGCCGGGTACAGCCTGGGCCTGACGCGGTTCCAGACGATTTGCAATATCATCGCGCCGCAGGCGCTGCGGCTGGCGATCCCCGGCATCAGCAATACCCTCATCAGCCTGTTCAAGGACACCTCGGTGCTGTCGGTGATTACCGTCGCCGAATTGATGAAATACACCGGCGACATCATTTCGGTCACGTTCCGGCCCTTCACCTTCTATCTGATTGCGGCTTTCATTTATTGGGGCCTGTGTCTCTTATATGAGTACGGTATTCATCGCCGGGTCGAAGCACGCTTCAAAAAAGCTTACCAACCCGCATTTTAATCAGATCGCCGCACTCGCATTTCGCAGGCCGGACAAGGAATTGCAAGGGATTGCTCCACCGGCGAGGCCCTGATCGGGGCGATGACAAGGTTTTCGATGCACTGCAACCAAGCCCGAATTTTCAGATTTCAAGAGAGATGCTAAAAAAACACCGGGCGGGAGAGTGAGTGTTTATGCCGCTTTGCAGCAATTTCCCATAATATGAAATCAAATATCGCTATTTGAAAATTAAAAAAGCCCTGTTAAAATGCCTCGTCCACGCGGCGCAAAGACCGTAAAGTATTGGCACAAAGAATCCAAGAAATCGTGTTACGGCGTATTTGCAGCTTGAACAAGCGCCGTAGTGCAGCTTAACGATCGCAGCTTAGCGATCCGGCCTACCCGCCGATCCCCTTCAACTCAGGAGACGTACCATGTCAGCCCAAATCGACCAAGTCCTGGCGCAAGCCGCCAACGATCCCGATGTGATTGAAACGCAAGAGTGGCTCGACGCCCTCGAAGCCGTGATCGACGCCGAAGGCCCGGAACGCGCACATTACCTGATGGAGCGCATGGTCGATCTGGCTCGCCGCCGCGGCGCCCACATCCCGTTCTCCAGCAACACCGCATACGTCAACACCATTCCCGCCGACCAGGGCGAACACTGCCCGGGCAACCTGGAAATCGAAGAGCGCCTGCGCTCGTGGATGCGCTGGAACGCCATGGCGATGGTCGTCAAGGCCAACCGCGTCGACGGCGACCTGGGCGGCCACTTGTCCTCGTTCGCTTCGCTGGCGAACATGCTGGGCATCGGTTTCAACCACTTCTGGCACGCCCCGACCGAAGACCACGGCGGCGACCTGCTGTACATCCAGGGCCACTCCTCGCCGGGTATCTACGCACGCGCTTTCCTGGAAGGCCGCCTGACCGAAGACCAGCTGATCCACTTCCGCCGCGAAGCCGATGGCCACGGTCTGTCCTCGTATCCGCATCCGAAGCTGATGCCTGAATTCTGGCAGTTCCCGACCGTGTCGATGGGCCTGGGCCCGTTGATGGCGATCTATCAGGCGCGTTTCCTGAAGTACCTGCACGCACGCGGCATCGCCAAGACCGACAACCGCAAGGTCTGGGCCTTCTGCGGCGACGGTGAAATGGACGAGCCGGAATCGATGGGCGCCATCGGCATGGCCGGTCGCGAAAAGCTGAACAACCTGGTCATCGTGGTCAACTGCAACCTGCAACGCCTGGACGGTCCGGTGCGCGGCAACGGCAAGATCATCCAGGAACTGGAATCCGATTTCCGCGGCGCCGGCTGGAACGTCGTCAAGGTCATCTGGGGCAGCGGCTGGGATGAGCTGCTGGCCAAGGACAAGGAAGGCATCCTGCAAAAAGTGATGATGGAAACCGTCGACGGCGAATATCAGAACTACAAGGCCAAGGATGGCGCGTTCGTGCGCAAGCATTTCTTCGGCAAGCATCCAAAGCTGCTCGAGATGGTCAGCAAGATGTCCGACGACGACATCTGGCGCCTGACCCGCGGCGGCCACGATCCGCACAAGATCTACGCAGCATTCAAGGTTGCGCAGGACAGCAAGGATCAACCGACCGTCATCCTGGCCAAGTCGATCAAGGGCTATGGTTTCGGCAAATCCGGCGAAGCACGCAACACCGCACACAACACCAAGAAACTGGACGACGAAGCCATCAAGGCCATGCGCGACCGTTTCCAACTGCCGATCTCCGACGCCGACTTGCCGAACATCCCGTTCTTCAAGCCGTCCAACGACACCCCGGAAATGCAATACCTGCACGAGCGCCGCAAAGCGCTGGGCGGTTACCTGCCGCAGCGCCGTCCGCAAGCTGACGAAAAATTGGTCGTCCCTGAACTGTCTGCATTCCAGGTCATGCTGGAGCCGACTGCCGAAGGCCGTGAAATCTCGACCACCGCCGCGTACTCGCGCGTGCTGACTGCGCTGCTGCGCGACAGCAGCCTGGGTCAACGCGTGGTGCCGATCATGGTCGACGAATCGCGTACCTTTGGTATGGAAGGCCTGTTCCGCCAGATCGGTATCTTCAGCCAGGTCGGCCAGCTGTACGAACCGGTCGACAAGGACCAGGTCATGTACTACCGCGAAGACAAGGCCGGCCAGATCCTGCAGGAAGGCATCAATGAAGCGGGCGGCATGAGCTCGTGGATCGCTGCGGCGACCTCGTACTCGACCAACAACCGCATCATGATTCCGTTCTATACGTATTACTCGATGTTCGGTCTGCAACGTATCGGCGATCTGGCCTGGGCTGCCGGCGACATGCGCGCCCGCGGCTTCCTGATCGGCGGCACTGCCGGCCGCACTACGCTGAACGGCGAAGGCCTGCAGCACGAAGACGGCCACAGCCACGTGTTTGCTTCGGCGATTCCGAACTGCGTGCCTTACGATCCGACCTTCGCCCACGAAGTCGCCGTGATCATCCATGACGGCCTGCGCCGCATGGTCGGCAACCAGGAAGACGTGTTCTATTACATCACCGTGATGAACGAGAACTACGCACACCCGGGCATCAAGGCCGGTCAGGAAGAGGGCATCCTCAAGGGCCTGTACCTGTTGAACGAAAGCAGCAAGAAGAACAAGCTGCGCGTGCAACTGCTGGGTTCGGGCACGATCCTGCGCGAAGTCATCGCTGCTGCCGATCTGCTGCGCGACGACTGGAAGGTTGACGCCGACGTCTGGTCCGCACCATCGTTCACGCTGCTGGCGCGCGACGGTCAGGACGTGGAACGCTGGAACATGCTGCATCCCGCCGACGCTGCAAAGAAGAGCCACTTCGAGCAATCGATGGAAGGCACCGAAGGTCCGATCGTGGTGTCGACCGACTACATGCGCACCTACGCCGAGCAAGTCCGCGCCTTCGTACCGAAGGGCCGTACTTACAAGGTGCTGGGTACCGACGGTTACGGCCGTTCCGACACCCGCGCCAAGCTGCGCGAGTTCTTCGAAGTCGACCGTCACTATGTGACCGTGGCTGCGCTGAAGTCGCTGGCTGACGAAGGCAAGATCAAGCCTTCCGTGGTTGCCGAAGCGATCGCCAAGTACGGCATCAATCCGGAAAAACCAAATCCGGTGACGGTGTAATTCGCCAATAGGCGAACTTGAAACCATCCGCAAGGCGGCTTGTCAGGTAATATCGGCAAGCCGCCTTCAACATGAGTGGACATACATTCGACGCTGCATAGTTGCAACGTACCGGATCCAGAACAAACGGAGCGCAAGAGATGAGTCAAATCGAAGTAAAAGTACCGGATATTGGCGACTTCAAGGAAGTCGAAGTCATTGAAGTCCTGGTCAAGGTAGGCGATACCATCAAAATCGAACAATCCCTGCTGACGGTCGAATCCGACAAGGCCAGCATGGAAATCCCATCCAGCCATGCAGGCGTGGTCAAAGAGATCCGCGTGAAGATCGGCGACAAGGTCGCTGAAGGCTCCGTGGTCGTGATCGTGGACGCCGAAGGCGCCGCTGCTGCCCCTACTGCACCAGCAGCAGCTCCGGCTGCAGCCGCTGCTGCTCCTGCCGCCGCGACAGCATCTGCACCGGCACCGGCCGCTCCTGCGCCTGCGGCTGCCCCGGCAGCTTCGGGCGGCGTACAAGATATCCTCGTCCCCGATATCGGCGATTTCGCCGAAGTCGAAGTGATCGAACTGCTGGTCAAGGTCGGCGACACCGTCAAGGTCGAGCAATCGCTGCTGACCGTCGAGTCCGACAAGGCCAGCATGGAAATCCCGTCCAGCCACGCCGGCGTGATCAAGGAACTGAAAGTCAAGATCGGCGACAAGGTTGCCAAGGGTTCGCTGGTTGCCGTGGTGGAAGCCACCGGCGGCGTAGCTGCTCCGGCAGCGCCTGCCGCTGCGGCACCCGCGCCGGCAGCTTCGGCTCCAACCGCCGCGGCGCCAGCATCGGCTCCGGCAGCTGTTCCCGAGATGGCGGTCGCCGCCGTCACACCGGGCTCCGCCAACAAGTCGCATGCATCGCCGTCGGTACGCAAGTACGGCCGCGAACTCGGCGTTGATCTGACCCGCGTGGTTGGCACCGGCCCGAAGAACCGCATCCTGCAGGAAGACATCCAGAAATTCGTCAAGGCGGCACTGGCCGGCGGCGCCGGTACGGCATCTTCCGCGCCAGCCAAGAACGGCAGCGGCGTTGGCCTGGATCTGTTGCCATGGCCGTCGCTGGACTTCAGCAAGTTCGGCGCGACCGAACTGCTGCCGCTCTCGCGCATCAAGAAGATCAGTGGTCCGAACCTGCATCGCAACTGGGTCATGATCCCGCACGTCACGCAATTCGACGAAGCCGACGTGACCGAGCTGGAAGAATTCCGCAAGACCTCCAACGACGCCTACGCCAAGGCCAAGTCGCCGGTCAAGCTGACCATGCTGGCGTTTGTGATCAAGGCCAGCGTCTCGGCGCTGAAGAAATTCCCGGCGTTCAATTCCTCGCTGGATGCCAAGGGCGAAAACCTGATCCTGAAGCAGTACTACAACATCGGCTTCGCCGCCGACACGCCGAACGGCCTGGTGGTGCCCGTGATCAAGAATGCCGATCAGAAGACCATCGGCCAGATCGCCACCGAAATGGGCGACCTGTCGGCGCAAGCGCGCGACGGCAAGTTGAAGCCTGCGGACATGCAAGGCGCGACCTTCACCATTTCGTCCCTGGGCGGCATTGGCGGCACGGCCTTCACGCCGATCATCAATGCACCTGAAGTGGCGATCCTGGGCTTGTCCAAGTCGATCATCAAACCAGTCTGGGACGGCAAGCAATTCGTGCCGCGCCTGATGCTGCCGACCTCGCTGTCCTACGACCACCGCGTGGTGGACGGCGCGATGGGCGCGCGCTTCTCGGCCTATCTGGCTGAAGTGCTGGGCGATTTGCGTAAGTCGCTGCTGTAATTTTGCCGTTACGCCGTACCGACGAAAATCGGTGCGGCGCTTCAGTTTCAGGCACGCACAAAGCAGCGTCGCGCATCCATTCGTGAAATGAGACAGCGCAGCGCACACCAGCGAACAACAGAATTTACGGAGTTAAGACATGAGTCTGAGCGAAGTCAAAGTCCCCGATATCGGCGATTTCAAGGAAGTGGAAGTAATCGAATTGCTGGTCAAGGTCGGCGACTCGATCAAGGTCGAGCAATCGCTGATCACCGTCGAGTCCGACAAGGCCAGCATGGAAATCCCGTCCAGCACGGCTGGCGTGGTCAAAGAATTGAAGGTCAAGGTAGGCGACAAGGTTGCCGAAGGTTCCGTGCTGCTGCTGGTGGAAGCCAGCGGTGACGCGGCTGCTGCTCCGGCAGCTGCGCCCGCTGCCGCCCCTGCTGCGGCAGCGCCTGCGCCGGCAGCACCGGCTCCGGTCGCCGCCAGCTTCGGCGGTTCGGCCGACATCGAATGCGACATGATGGTCCTCGGTGCAGGTCCCGGCGGTTATTCCGCAGCGTTCCGCGCCGCCGACCTCGGCATGAACACCGTGCTGGTCGAGCGTTATTCGACCCTCGGCGGCGTCTGCCTGAACGTCGGTTGCATTCCGTCGAAGGCACTGCTGCACGTCGCAGCCGTCATCGATGAAACCGCCGCGATGGCCTCGCACGGCGTCACTTTCGCCAAGCCGGAAATCGACATCGACAAGCTGCGCGCCTACAAGGAAAAAGTCATCGGCACCATGACCGGTGGCCTGGCCGGCATGGCCAAGGCGCGCAAGGTCAACGTCGTGCAAGGCGTGGGCCAGTTCGTCGGCGCCAACCACATCGAAGTGACCGCAGCCGACGGCAGCAAGAAGACCGTCAAGTTCAAGCAAGCCATCATCGCCGCCGGTTCGTCGGTGGTGAACCTGCCGTTTGTGCCGCAAGATCCGCGCATCGTCGATTCGACCGGCGCGCTGGAACTGCGCCAGGTGCCCAAGCGCATGCTGGTCATCGGCGGCGGCATCATCGGCCTGGAAATGGCCACTGTGTACTCGACGCTGGGTGCGCGCATCGACGTCGTTGAAATGATGGACGGCCTGATGCAAGGCGCGGACCGCGACATGGTTAAAGTGTGGCAGAAGTTCAACGAAAAGCGTTTCGACAACATCATGCTGAAGACCAAGACGGTCGGCGTCGAAGCATTGAAGGAAGGCATCAAGGTTACCTTTGAGGCAGCAGAAGCCGGCGCCAAAGCTCCTGAGCCGCAACTGTACGATCTGGTTCTGGTCGCCGTCGGCCGCAGCCCGAACGGCAAGAAGATTTCTGCCGACAAGGCGGGCGTGACCGTGACCGATCGCGGCTTCATTCCGGTCGACAGCCAGATGCGCACCAACGTACCGCACATCTTCGCCATCGGCGACCTGGTCGGCCAGCCGATGCTGGCGCACAAGGCCGTGCACGAAGCGCATGTTGCCGCGGAAGCTGCTGCAGGCGAGAAGAGCCACTTCGACGCCAGCGTCATTCCTTCGGTGGCTTATACCGATCCGGAAGTGGCATGGGTCGGCATCACCGAAGACGAAGCCAAGGCCAAGGGCATCAAGCTGGAGAAGGGCCACTTTCCGTGGGCCGCATCCGGTCGCGCCGTTGCCAACGGCCGTTCGGAAGGTTTCACCAAGTTGCTGTTCGATGCTGAGACACATCGCATCGTCGGCGGCGGCATTGTCGGCACGCACGCCGGCGACATGATCGGTGAAATCGTGCTGGCCATCGAGATGGGTGCGGACGCCGTCGACATCGGCAAGACCATCCATCCTCACCCGACGCTGGGCGAATCGATCGGCATGGCGGCAGAAGTCTACAAGGGCGTCTGCACCGACTTGCCGCCGATGCGCAAGAAGTAATTCGAGTAATTCGCACGCCGGACACTGCGGGCAAGCGGAAAGAAAAACGGCTGACATCGCAAGATGCCAGCCGTTTTTTATTGCCTCGTCGATTGCTGCTACGGTTTCAGAATCAACCGTTGACGATACGCATTCCTTCTTCGGTGTAACGCGGACCGGCAGCTGCGTCGGCGGGGAACAGCCGGTTCAGTTCTTCCAGATGCGATGCCGTCAGCGTCACCGCCAGGGCGCCGCTGTTTTCTTCCAGATAGCTGCGACGCTTGGTGCCGGGGATCGGCACGATATGCTCGCCTTGCGCCAGCACCCAGGCCAGCGCCAGTTGCGACGGTGAGCATTCGTAACGCGTTGCAAGCTCTTTCACCTTCTCCACCAAAAGCAGATTCTTCGCAAAGTTTTCGCCCTGGAAGCGCGGATTGTGGCGGCGATAATCATCTGCGTCGAACTGGTCCGGATGTGTAATCGCACCGGTCAAAAAGCCGCGTCCCAGGGGGCTGTACGGCACGAAGCCGATGCCGAGTTTGTTGCACGTCGCCAGCACGTCCTGTTCCGGATCACGCGTCCACAGCGAGTATTCGCTTTGCAGCGCGGTGATCTTGTGGACCTTGCTGGCGCGCTCCAGCGTCTGTGACGAGGCTTCCGACAAGCCGATATGACGGATCTTGCCGGCCTTGACCAGATCAGCCAGCGCGCCCACGGTTTCTTCGATGGGCGTGCTTTGATCGATGCGGTGCTGGTAATACAGGTCGATGGTGTCGACGCCCAGGCGTTTCAGGCTGCCTTCGACCGACATGCGGATGTAATCGGGTTTGCCGTTGACGCCGCGCGCCGCCGGGTTGGCCGGATCGCGCACGATGCCGAATTTGGTCGCGATGAACACCTGGTCGCGCTTGCCCTTGATGGCCTTGGCGATCAGCTCTTCATTGATGTGCGGACCGTACATATCGGCCGTATCGAGGAAGCAGATACCGAGTTCCAGTGCGCGATGGATGGTGGCGATGGATTCGGCGTCGTCGCGGTTCGAATAGAAATCGCTCATGCCCATGCAGCCGAGGCCGATGGAGGAGACGGTCGGGCCGTCAGCGCCGAGCTTGCGGGTGCCGACTTGGGTCGCCGGTTTTGCGTGTGGAGTTGTTGCGTTTGTTGCTGTCGTTGCTGTCGTTGCTGTGGTCATTGGAAGCGTCCTCGATAGATTGCGGGTGAGCGACGACGACCGGAGGCAGTGCGGCTTCCACGTCCTCATACATTTTGACCTTCATATGCAAGATGGACAGGTTGCTCTGCAGCTCGGCGATCGTCTCTTCCACGGTGCGGGCATGCTGTTGCAGCAATGCCTTCCGTGCAGACACACTTTCCGCCGTATTGCCGGCGCGACGCAGTTCTGCATAGCGCAGCATGTCGCGGATCGGCAGACCGGTCGAACGCAGCTTGAGCAGGAAGCCGATCCAGAGCAGATCTTCTTCACGGAACAGGCGGTGCGTATTGTCCTGGCGCGCGATCGGATCGAGCAGGCCGATCTTTTCGTAATAACGCAGGGTATGCACCGACAGACCGGTCTTTGCAGCAGCTTGTTGTATGGTCAGGGAAGTGGTCATGTGAGGCAGTCTAGAAGTTGGAGCGCACTCTAAGTCAAGGGGGGATTTTGACTTATTTCAAGACCATCAGGGGGATTTTGCTGGCAGGGCGCTTGCGTGGCTGATAACGATGCTGCAAACGCCCTGTCTTCTTGCAGGAAGGCTTAGCCGTCTGCGTTGATGCGGGAGATCAGCGTCTTGAGGACTTCTTCGGCGCGATCGTTTTCAATCTGGCAAGTACCGGCATTCTCATGTCCGCCGCCGCCGTATTCCAGCATCAGCGCGCCGATGTTGGTCTTAGAGGTGCGATTGAGGATCGACTTGCCGGTGGCGAAGACGGTGTTCTGGTTCTTCAGGCCCCACAGCACGTGGATGGAAATGTTTGTCTGTGGAAATAGTGCGTAGATAATGAAGCGATTGCCGGCGAAAATCACCTCTTCGTTGCGCAAGTCGAGCACCACCAGGTTTTTATGCACGGTGGCGCAGCGGCGGATCTGCTCCTTGCACTTGTCGGCGTGTTCGAAATACAGTTCGCGGCGTTCCTTGACGTCCGGCGTCGCCATGATTTCTTCGATCGTGTGCGTTTTGCACAGTTCGATCAGGTCCATCATCAGGTTGTAATTGGAGATGCGGAAATCGCGGAAACGGCCCAGGCCGGTGCGTGCATCCATCAGGAAATTGAGCAGGTCCCAGCCTTCCGGATTGAGCACTTCCTGCTCGTTGAAGCGCGCGGCATCGCCCTTGTCGACCGCAGCCATCATGTCGCCCCACGACGCCGGGAAGGCCTTTTCGCCGCCGTAATAGTCATACACCACGCGTGCAGCCGATGGCGCTTCGGGGTGGATCACGTGGTTCTTGCGTTCGCCGGTGTGGCGGATGGTCTCGGACAAATGGTGATCGAACGCAATATGCACACCGGGCACGAAGGGGAGGTTAGTGGTGATGTCGTTGTCGCTGATGGCGATCTTGCCATCCTGCATGTCTTTCGGATGAACGAACAGGATCTCGTCGATCATGTCCAGATGCTTGAGCAGGACGGCGCATACCAAACCATCAAAATCGCTCCGTGTCACCAGACGGTATTTTTTCGTTTCTGACATCTTTGTCCCCTTAAAGATTGAATATTCCATGCGTTCCCGGCCGACCGGATGTGATGAATCATACAACTCAAATTTATGTGTGGATAGCACTTGTTGTTATTTGAAATGGCTTAAAAAATAGCACGATGCGTGTCTCGCCGACATGCTGATTCATCAGCCAATACAGGTTTTTCCGGGCCTGGCGTCAGCAAATTTTTCGCGACTGTGCAAAGATAGCGGCTTTCGCGAAGCCGTATGCGACTGGATCTCGATCAGCCGGATTTTCATCTTCATCGAGCAGCCGCCTGCGGCTTTTCCCATTCGTCACAGGAGAAGCAATGAGTCACCATTTTGACCCCGCCCCCATCGCCGCAAAATTCGGCATCGCTGCAGCCGACCTCGGTATCGAACTGATCAGCCACACGGCCGACGGCGTCGAGTACGAAAGCGTGCTGCTGTTCAACAAGAAGAACACGGCGCCGGTGGCCGGGGTGTTGTCGATACCCAATTACTTCGGCATCAGCCAGAAGGCGCTGGAAGTCACCGCCACCACCGTCGGACTGAACCAGGCGATCCTGGTTGGCGACGTCTTCGGCAAGAGCGTGCGTCCAGCCAATCCTGATGAAGCCGTCGCGGCCATCGTTCCACTGAAGAAGGATCGCGCCGAACTGCGCAAGCGCATGAATGCAGCACTGGCGGCGCTCAAGGGCCAGGACAAGGTCAAGCTGAGCGGCAAGCTCGGCGCCGTCGGTTTTTGCTTCGGCGGTACGGCGACGCTGGAACTGGCGCGCTCGGGCACTGTGCTGGATGCCTTCGCATCGCTGCACGGCGCGCTCGACACCCCGAATCCCAAGGATGCGGAAAACATCAAGGGCGCCATCCTGGTGCTGCACGGCGTGCAGGATCCGTCGGTGCCGCGCGACCAGGTCAACGCCTTCATCGATGAAGTCAGCGCCGCCAACCTGGACTGGCAACTGGTCAACTACGGCCAGGCCGGCCACTCGTTCACCGATCCGGAAGCAAAGAATCCGGGCTTCTTCTATCACCAGAAAACGGCCGAGCGCGCATCGGTGGCGTTGAAGAACTTCTTCGCCGAAAAGCTCGCCTGATTGATGTAAAGGAGTCGCTGCGACGGAAACGCGCATGCAGCGAGACTGCAGTCTGGCTTTAAATCCGGTATGAAAATGGATTCATAAAAGAAGAAGCCCAGCGGTACTCACCGCTGGGCTTTTTTTGGGGCAGGCAATCTGGTCGAATCTGGGGCGATTTCTTAAAAAAATCAAAGGGCGTGCGATTGCATCAGCACGCGTCAAGCCTTTACATGTCTCTGATCCCAATAAATGTTCCACGCAAACCATCGGGATAAAATTTATTCAAACTTTCACCCATGTTTGGCGCCCAGCTATCAAATTGTTCGAATACCGTAGTGAACCCCAAATCGTAAATCAAACCCAGGAGATATTCTTTCTGTATCCAAAACGACTTGTCGTTTTCATAGGAAGCCCATCGCATTTTTTCTCTTTCTTCGAAAGACAAGGCTTGATCGAACTCGTAATACCATCTTCCAGGCAGACCCTCATGCACGTCCATAGGGGCAAGATTGTATTGCTTTACTCCGCTGTCCAGCGGAGTTGCAAAGTGAGTTTGCAAAATCAATAACTTCTTTGTGTTCCGAGCTAATTTTTCCAAAAATGCCTTCGGATTATCGAAGTGGTAAAAAAGACCACAACAAAAAGCGGCATCAAACGGGCCATATTTGTCGAGATTCCAGGCCGTATCTTTAACGAAATTCAAATTCGGTAAATCAAGATTTGCTTTTACATGATTGCAGCAAGCAATGCTCTCTTCTCTGACCTCAAGTCCTATCGTATCAAATCCCATTCTGGCGATTTCCACTGTATATCCACCCTCGAGGCATCCCAAATCAATAACGCGATAATTTTTTTTGTTTGAAGGGAAGACTAGATTTAATATTTTACGTGTGGAAATGGTACATGGGTGATCGCTAATAAGGATCTCATCTGGTTTTGTAAAAGACCCATTGTCCAAGCGAATGTTATGAGCAGTAAAATTCATTGTTCACCTTACCTTTATCTACGTAATCAATTTGGAGTGTTTTATAAAAACATTTTGACTAACTTCGGTGTCACCGCAATCTTACTTGTTGATACATGTTTTAGGTCGAAAATTGCGATCATCACATCGTAAAATTTCGCTCATTCGACAAGCTGAATCAGCTCCTGCAGGCTTCTGTCGCATATCTTTGAGGAAAAGCGGCAATCCGTTGTCGAATTTTTCGATAAGGGGCAAGGCGGAGCCTGGTACGCCAGTATTGCGCCGGGATGTTCAGAAATTCAAAAAACGGCGCGAGATTTAACGAAGGTAGAAAGAGGACGCTCGGCAAGCGTGAGGCGACGGGATGGCGATAAGGGATGAGGCGCGATAAACAGAGACTTGCTGAAATTATATGGAATCTATGCGGTGTTTGTTTCTAAAATCAGGGTCGCAGCGACTCAGCACGTCCTCACGCAGGGAAAAGTAATCGCGAAGGTAGCGCTCTCTCTGCGATGTCATATACGCGATTTTCAATGCATTGAGCATTCGCAGTTCATCCCGGCACGGGTAATACAGTCGGGGCAGGAGCGGCATCAGATAGTTGGCCACCTTCAGGTCTGGCGTCAATGCAAGTACTGCAGAGGCGATGCGCTCAATCACGAACACCTTGATCTGCATGAGACTGTTGCCGTGCTTGGTAACAGCATTGAGTCGTTCATTCAAGCTGCTCTTCTCATGTTCGGCAATGTCAAAAATTCGCTCTGTAATCGCAAACCACGTTCTCCAGAAGGCCGGCTTGGCGACAATGTAGTTGCAGAAAACGGTCGTCCGGAAATCGTTGACCAATACCTTGAAGTCGATCGGAATATCGATGCGGTTGAAGAACTCCTCCATGATCGCAAGCATCCCGCAATAGGATTGCTCGCCTTGCTGGAATACGTTCAGATAGCATGCTGAATCCACCACGAATGGCGAGAAAGTGTAGACGTCGGCGCCGGGATTTTTTTCGATGAATGAAAACGCTTTTTCCGCCGTCAGATGGGTTTGTGTTTTAAAAAGCGGCAAGAAAAAGCCGTAGTGACTGTCTTCCTCGAGCACGTGCTCCAGAAAGTAGCCGCGTATTCCCCAATATTCGCGCCAATCTGGCCGGGGATTTCCCCTGATCTCAAACGCAAGGAAGCCAGGATCCAGCAGTTCTTTGCTGGCCTCGTCGTTGTAGAGCTGAAAGATGTTGATGCTCATGTCGTTGCGGGATTTTCGTAACGTGGCGGCGCCCAGGGAAGGTCAGGATCTTCTTCATCTGATTCCGCAGGCGGAACGCTTTCCTCGACCTGGAAAAAGTTGATGTAGGTTTCGTTGCATTCCATCGCTTCGCAATGTTGCAGCACGCGGGCGCGCAAGGCGAAATAGATGCGCAGATATTCGGTGTCGAACGAATCTGCATAGGCGATCTTGAGTGCATTCAGCTGCACCATCTCTTTGCGATAGGCAAAGTAATTGGAATTGACTTGCCACGGCATTGATTGGATGTCGAAATCGAATACCTTCAGGTCCGGTAGTAGCGCCAGGAGCAGAGAAGCGATGCGCTCGATGATGAAGACCTTCATCGACAGGGATGCTTTGTGGTACTCGGTCTTTTTGTTCAGCAGCCGCGCCAGCTGACTGTCATTTCGTTCGGCGATATGAAACAGGCGTTCGGTGATGGTGAACCATTTGTTCCAGAATATCGGTCTGGCGATGATGTAATTGCAAAAAACTGCGCTGCGAAAATCATTGGTGAATTTGCTGAAATCGATGCGTATCTCGAGTATGTCTAGAAATTCTTCCATGATGGGGATCATGCCAGGATGACATCTGTTGCCATGCTCGAATACGTTCAAATAGCATGCGGCCTCCGGGAACGATGGCGAAAAGGTGTAGACATCTCCGCCGGGATTATCTGCGATGAAGGAGAATATTTGTCGCGACTCAAGACCGGTCTTTTCCTTGAAGAGCGGAGAAAGAAAACCGTAATAATCGCTTTCCCGTAACGTGTTCTTGAGGAAGTACTTTCGGATCGCCCAGTATTCGCGCCAATCCGGCCGCGGATTGCCGACCACCTCCAGGGGGGTGAAGCCGGGATCCAGCATCTTCCTGCTCTTCTTGTCATAGAACAGTTGGAAAATATTTACTTTCATTCGAAAGCACTCCAGGTTCAATGTCCCTGCAAGGTACATCCTGATGACTGAACGTCTTTTCAGGAGATGACAGAGTCAACGGCTTCAGTCTTTACGGCCGTCTTTCTCCTGAAATCGTTTTCCGAATCTTTGCGATGCAGTTCAGTCCTTCTTGTACACCGACAAGGAGGCTTTCATATCCATGCGCATGCGGATCAACTCCTCAACTTCGGCATCGCTGGCCTGATCTTCGCGAGGGGCAAACAAGGCGCGTCCGCGCTGACTTACCCCATCGTCTGGTTCACTCAGATAGTAGACGGCAAGGGACTTGCGGAATATATGGTCTGGTTGTGTCAGCGGTTTGCTCAATCCATGCCACGAGTTCTTCGTTGTATCGAAGATGACCGCCCGATTAAATAAGGGAGCGACTTCTTTGATCAACTTTCCCGGTCTGTTGGTGTTGCTGTCATGCTCCCATAGCCCAAGATGGCCGCCGTAGACGCTTAGCATCTCTTGGGAAACATAGATGATCAGGTTGATCTTGCGTTGCAGATTGATTTTTGGGTGAAGGGAGTAGTCAAGGTGAGGATTCAGATTCCCGCCGACGCCATGGCAATGCCACCCGCCGCCATGCAGGCCGCTGTCCGAATACAGCGTTTCGCCGACCAGGGAGGACAATTCGTCAAGAAATTCAGGTGAATTGAGGTAGCAAAAGAATCGATATGTTTCAGGAGGAAAAGCATTCCAGTCGTTCAGTGCTTTTTTGTTCTCGATCGCGTTCTTGTAGCAAAACCATTTTGGCGAGTCGTAGTCGAGAAATTCTTGCGCCAGCTGTTGCAAGACTTCAGGCTTGACGAATTGATCAATCACCGCGTGAGGAAATGGCGAGGCCGCAGGGAAATCGACAAATGCGGATCGGAGGTGGTCGAGGTTAAGCGGGACGTAAGAATTCGACATTCAGATCCTCCTGTATCAGGTCATTCAGGGAAGGGCGAATGACGTGTGCCGGGTTGGCTGGATTCAGAATAGTCGGCTGGGCGGCACGTTTCTATAGTAAAAATTCGATTAAATAGATCTTTTTAGTGAATTTTCAAATCGAATTCATGCTTATACTTAGTCGCATCTATTGGTTTTAAAAAGAAAAAAGCTGACATCTTGCGATGCCAGCCTTTCATTTAGAGCGAGAGGGAATTACTCCTTGACCGCTCCGGTCATGCCCGACACGTAGTATTCCACGAAGAAGGAATACACCACCGCCACCGGCAACGACCCCAGCAGTGCACCGGCCATCAGGGCGCCCCAGTGGTAGACGTCGCCGTCGACCAGTTCGGTCACGATCCCCACCGGCACCGTCTTCACTTCCGAGGAGGAGATGAAGGTCAGCGCGTAGATGAACTCGTTCCACGACAAGGTGAAGGCAAAGATGCCGGCCGAAATCAGACCGGGCACCGCCAGCGGCAGGATGATCTTGATCAGGATCTCCCAACGTGTGGCGCCGTCGATCAACGCACATTCTTCCAGCTCATACGGAATCGAGCGGAAGTAGCCCATCAACAGCCAGGTGCAGAACGGAATCAGGAAGGTCGGATACGTCAGTATCAGCGCCCAGCGCGTATCGAACAGACCCAGCTTGAACACGATCGCCGCCAGCGGAATGAACAGGATCGATGGCGGAATCAGGTATGCCAGGAAGATGCCCAGACCGACTTGCTTGGAACCCTGGAAGCGCAGGCGTTCGATGGCGTAAGCCGCGAACACGCTGGCCGCCAGCGAGGCAAACGTCGACACCACTGACACGATCACCGTGTTGAGCAGCCACGCCGGATACTGGGTTTCAAACAGCAGCTTCTTGAAGTGGGCCAGCGTCGGCGCCACCACCCAGAACGGATTTCCGGTCTGGCGCAGCAATTCGTTGTCGGGTTTGAAGGCCGTAATCACCATCCAGTAAAACGGGAACAGCAGCACGAACACGAAGATGCCCAACGGAATATACGTTGTGATCCAGCGGCGCGGCACCGACTGCAGGAAATCCATCCCTTGCGTTTCCTGCTGCAGGTCTTTTGACTTCTTGCTCATTTGTCACCTCCTTGTTGCCAGCCGCGACGTTGCAGGCCGAAGTATGAAAACATGATGGCTGCGAGCAGGAAAGGAATCATGTAGGTTGCCAGAGCGGCGCCTTCACCGAGGGAGCCGCCGGGGATTGCGCGTTGGAACGACAGTGTTGCCATCAGGTGGGTGGCATTCAACGGACCGCCGCGTGTGAGCACATAGATCAGCTGGAAGTCGGTGAAGGTGAACAGCACCGAGAACGTCATCACCACCGCAATGATCGGCGTCAGCAACGGCAGCGTGACGTAGCGGAACTGCTGCCACGGTTTGGCGCCGTCAATCGCCGCCGCTTCATACAGCGAAGGCGAGATGGTCTGCAGGCCGGCCAGCAGTGAGATCGCCACGAACGGGATGCCGCGCCAGACGTTGGCGACCACGGTGGAAATCCGCGCCAGCCATGGTTCGCCGAGGAAATCGATGTAGTGATCGATCAGGCCCATCTTTACGAGTGCCCAGCTGATTACCGAGAACTGCGAGTCGTACATCCACCAGAACGCCAGCGCCGACAAGGCGGTGGGGACGATCCATGGCAGCAGCACGATGGCGCGGAAGAAGGTTTTGAGCGGCAGGTTCTTGTTGAGCAGAATCGCCAGCCACAAGCCGAGCACGAACTTCAGAATGCTGGCGGTGATGGTGTAGAACAGCGTGTTGAACAGCGACAGCTGCGCCAGCGAATCGCCCAGCAGGTAGGAATAATTGTCCAGCCCGATGAAGCTGCCTTCGCCACCGATTTTGGTGTCGGTGAAGCCAAGCCAGATTCCCAGTCCGAGCGGGTAAGTAAGAAACACGACAAGCAGTAATACGGCAGGCGCCATGAACAGCATGCCCAGCACATTACGGTTGTTCAGCAGTCGGGATAACATAAGCAGACCTCGGTAAGCGTGATGACTGCGTTCGCACGGCGGTTGCCGGTGCGAACGCATGTTTTGCTCCTTGCACTACGATTTCAAGAGCAAGAATTCATTACGTAAACCTGTTCACGATCTGTAACGAGAGGTCGTCAGCCGGTGGCGGACGGAGCGGAGCTTGGTTGAAACCCTTTGAGTGTGCCTGAGCACATGAGGATTCCGAGCACCGCCCGCCGCCGGATCACGGCCTCGCAGTAAGATCGTGAACAGGTTTTTACGCTTTGTAGAAGCGTTTGGCCCGATCGGCAGCGCGGTCAATTGCTTGCTGCACAGTCTTGGAGCCGCTGGCTGCTTCCGCCACCATGTCCACCACCACGTAGTCGGCCATGCAGGCGGCAGATGCCTGACCCAGCGGACCTTCGTGACCGTGGTCGATCATCAGCGCAGCCGAATCGCGATACACGGTGGCCTTCGGATCCGAAGTCCAGATGGCGTTCTTTTCGTAGGCCTTGAGCGATTGGCTGACGTAGCCGATGGATGCTTCCATCCATGGGTTGTACTGCTCAGGCTCGAACATGAACTGCACGAACGCCTTGGCCGCATTCGGGAACTTGGTGTGCTTGAACACCATCATTTGTGTGATTTGCATCAGCTCGGTCGGCTTGCCGGCAGGGCCGACCGGGAAGTGGGCGTGCTGCGTGTCTTTGGCCAGTTCCTGCATCTTCGGATCGGTCGAATTCTTGGCCGCGTAGTACACCGAAATGCCGTTGGCCGTCATGCTGATCTGGCCGTCCAGGTAAGCCTTGTTGTTCGACGGATCTTGCCAGGACAGTGTGCCCGGAACGAAGGTCGCATACAGTTGCTTGGCGTATTCCAGCGCAGCGCGGGTTTCCGGCGAGTTGATGGCGACTGCGCCTTTCTTATCGACCAGCTTGCCGCCGTGCGACCACAGCAGCCAGTGCGCCCAGTTGTTGGCGTCGCCGACGGCTTTGCCGAGTGCGAAGCCGACTGGTGTGTTCTTGGCCTTGAGGGCTTGGCACATTTTCAGGAAGCCGGCGGTGTCCTTTGGCACGGCGTCGAAGCCGGCTGCCTTCAATTGGCTTTCGCGATAGACCAGCGCATTGCCGACCACGCCGACCGGCAGCGCAATCCACTTGCCGTCCTTGGTGCCATATTTGCGACAGACGTCGTACCAGCCGCCCAGACGGCTGCCCAGCGATGTTGCCAGGTCGGTCAGGTCAATCAGCTTGGTCGGATATTGTTGCGGGTCATCGAACCAGCTCATGACGATGTCCGGACCGGAGCCCACGTTGGCGGCAACCGCCGCCTTCGGGCGCAGGTCTTCCCAGCCTTCGCTGTCGGTACGTACGGCGACGCCGAATTTTTCAGTGAATTTCTTCACGTTCGCATTCCACAGGTCTTCATCGCCCTGGACGAAACGCTTCCAGCGCAGCACGCGCAGCGTCGCGCCTTTTTCGATCTCGAACTTCAGGCCGGCGCCGGTGGAGGCCGGTGCCGCCGGTGCGGCGAATGCATTGGTGGTGGCTACTGTCGATGCCGCAGCGACGGATGCGCTGGCGGCCAGGAAATTACGTCTGGTCAGCTTAGTCATGTCTCCTACTCCTTCTCTTCTGATGAAAGTGAATGGGCCCAGGTTTTAAGGCTTTTTATTTTTACTTGCTGTACTACAGGGACTGCTTTGCTAAGGGTGTTGCCGAATAACGATGATCAAATTCTCAGCCGCGCGCCAATGTCTTGCCGCTGTCGGCGTCGAACAAATGCGTGCTGCCGTGTTCCGGTACCAGCGTGATGGTGTCGCCGGCCGAGAAGTCGTGACGTTCGCGGAAGATCGATGTCAGGCTGGTGTCGCTGAAGCGGGCATACACTTCGGTGTCGGCACCGGTCGGTTCAACCACGACGACCTTGGTGCTCATGCCGCTGCCGGCAGGGCCGATGGTCAGATGTTCAGGACGCACGCCGTAGACCACGCGCTGGCCGTCGACGCCGTCCAGGCCGCGATGTGCATAGGGTGCCGGCAGGCGAGTGCCGTCGGAAAATTCGACTTCAGCCTTGTCGGCATTGCGGCGCAAAGTGGCAGGGATGAAGTTCATCGCCGGCGAGCCGATGAAACCTGCGACGAAAATATTGGCAGGGCGGTCGTACAGTTCGAGCGGACGGCCACGCTGTTCCACCAGGCCGTCGCGCATGACGACGATCTGGTCGGCCATGGTCATCGCCTCGATCTGATCATGGGTGACGTAGACCGACGTCGTCTTCAGGCGCTGGTGCAGTTCCTTGATCTCGGTACGCATTTGTACGCGCAGCTTGGCGTCGAGGTTGGACAGCGGTTCATCGAACAAGAATACTTGCGGATCACGGACGATCGCGCGACCCATCGCCACACGTTGGCGTTGGCCGCCGGAGAGCTGGCGCGGATAGCGTTCCAGCAGCGTAGTCAGGCCGAGGATCTCGGCGGCCTTCTTGACCTGCTGCTGGATGAAGGACTTGTCCTTCTTGGCCAGCATCAGCGAGAACGCCATGTTGTCGTTGACCGTCATGTGCGGATACAAGGCGTAATTCTGGAACACCATGGCAATGTCGCGGTCCTTGGGCTGGACGTTGTTGACGACGGTGCCACCGATGGAGATTTCACCTTCGGTGATTTCTTCGAGGCCTGCCAGCATGCGCAACAGCGTCGACTTGCCGCAGCCGGAAGGGCCCACGAGCACTGCGAATTCGCCGTCGGCGATGTCGATGTCGACACCGCGGATAACCTGGGTGCTGCCGAATTGTTTCTTGATGCCGCGAATCTGTACTGATGCCATGCCTTGCTCCTCGTCTATATCCTCGTTTTTGTGTCTGCGATAAACCCTTTCTTGGAGGGCTTCGCACATTTAATTCTGATACCTGCGCCGTTTTGGTTTTTATGGTTTTCGGCGGTACTGAGAGATACAAAATGACAGCCACTATCGCTACGTCGGTAACGCCATGACAGTGGACATAGTTACATCGTCGGTGTTCGTACCTCTCTGTTTTGCTCGGGGCTGCTGCTCTGCTACGGATTGCTGTGAGTACCGTGCTGCGTCTGCTTGTGTTGCTGCTGCTATTGCCATTGCTGCGGACGCAGCCGGTGCTCTTGCGATTCTTGTCTCTGTTTTTCTATTTCTTCCGGCCTTCCACCACCACATACGACGGGCGTCCATTGCGGTCCCAGTCGATCAGATTCTGTGCCGCTTTGCGACGCAGTTCCTTGGCGGCGACTTCGGAATAGAAGGCGGCGTGCGGCGACAATAGCACACGTTTGTGCTGGACAATAGCGGAACTTGTCTCCGGTGGTTCGACCGGCAGGACGTCCAGTCCGGCACCCTTCAGATTGGTGTCGAGCGCCTTCAGCAAGTCATCGATATTGACCAGTCCGCCGCGTGCCGAATTGACCAGGAAGCTGTCCTGTTGCATCAGTTTCAACACCGACGCATCAATCATGCCGCGCGTCTCGTCGTTGAGCGGCGTATGCAGCGACACCACGTGCGCCTGCTTGAACAATTCTTCCTTGCTGACGCGTTCCACATACGCCGGGAAGTCGCCGTCGATGATGTGTGGATCGTAGGCGATTACACGCTTGAACAGGTTGCGGCTGATGTGCGCCATGCGCTTGCCGATGCGACCCAGACCGACGATGCCGATGGTCATTTCGGAGCAGCGCTGGATCTTGCCGGCGGTGGTGTAATGCCATTGGCCGGATTTGACGTCACGGTCGTAGCCGGTAATGTTGCGGATCAGATCGAGCGCCATCGCCAGTGCATGCGTGGAGACTTCGCCGACGCCATAGTCGGGCGAGTTGCCGACCCAGACGCCGTGTTTGGCGGCGTCGTCGGTGTTGATGGTGTCGAAGCCGGCGCCGTAGCGGCTGGCGATGCGGATTTCAGGACGTGCGGCAAACACCTTGGCGTTGACCGGCGCATATTGCACCAGCAAACCTTCGCAGCCTTCGGCGGCCTTGATGACCTCGTCTTCGGTGCGGCACTGCGCCGTCACCACTTCCACGCCGGCGTCGCGATACAGCGCCAGCTCAAGATCAACGTCGGGAAAATCGTAATCGGTAATCAATACTTTCATTGCTTCATGTCTCCATATGTCGCAGTCAAAACAGACGGAAGTTCATTTTTTTCGGTCGTCACTCCCTTGGAGGGCGCGCGCCTGAATCTTCCGCCGGCTTGCTTGTTGAAAAATCAATTCAGATTCTTGCCAGAGCCGTCAGTGGTTGTCCTTGGGAATGCCGGAGCCGCTCTTGCCGACCAGGAAATCGAGGTCGGCGCCGAGATTGGCCTGCTGGACATGATCGACATAGAGCTTGACCCAGCCGCGATCGGCCGGTGCTTTCGGCGCTTGCCATGCGGCGCGGCGGCGCTCCAGTTCTTCGTCGCTGACATGCAGGTGCAGCTTGCGTGCTTCCACATCCAGCTCCACCATGTCGCCGTTCTGCACCAGCGCCAGAGGACCGCCTGCAGCGGCTTCCGGCGTCACGTGCAACACTACGGTGCCGTAAGCGGTGCCGCTCATGCGCGCATCGGACACGCGCACCATGTCGGTGATGCCCTTGCGCAGCACCTTCGGCGGCAGCGGCATGTTGCCCGCTTCGCCCATGCCGGGATAACCCTTGGGACCGCAATTCTTCAGCACCAGCACGCAGTTCTCGTCGACGTCCAGGTCCTCGTCGTCAATGCGTTTGTGCAGGTCGTCGCTGTTCTCGAACACCACGGCGCGGCCGGTGTGCTTCAGCAATGCCGGCGTGGCGGCCGACGGCTTGATCACCGCGCCGTCCGGGCAAAGGTTGCCGTGCAGGATGGCGATGCCGGCGGCTGCCTTGAACGGCATATCGAAGGCGTGGATGACGTCGCGGTTCCAGTTCGGCGCATCCTTGCAGTTGTCCCACAAGGTCTGGCCGTTGGCCGACAGGGCGCTCTTGTCGATGACGCTTTCCAGTTCGCGGATCACCGACGGCAGGCCGCCGGCGTAGTAGAAATCTTCCATCAGGTATTTGCCCGATGGCTGCAGGTTCACCAGGCACGGCAGCTTCTGACCGATCTTGTCCCACTCTTCCAGCTTCAGGTCGACGCCGATGCGGCCGGCAATCGCCAGCAAGTGAATCACGGCGTTGGTCGAGCCGCCGATGCCGGCATTGACGCGGATGGCGTTCTCAAATGCAGCCTTGGTCAGGATTTTCGACATGATCAGGTCTTCCTTGACCATCTCGACGATGCGGCGACCGGAGTTGCGCGCCAGCACGTTGCGACGTGCATCCACTGCGGGAATGGCGGCGTTGCCCGGCAAGCTCATGCCGAGCGCTTCCACCATGCTGGCCATGGTCGAGGCCGTGCCCATGGTCATGCAGTGGCCGTGCGAGCGGTGCATGCAGCTTTCGGCTTCAAAGAATTCTTCCTGCGACATCTGGCCGGCGCGCACTTCTTCCGACATCTGCCACACGCCGGTGCCGGAGCCCAGTTCGCCGCCGCGGTACTTGCCGGACAGCATTGGACCGCCGGAGACGCCGATGGTCGGCAGGTCGACAGACGACGCGCCCATCAGCAGCGCGGGAGTGGTCTTGTCGCAACCCATCAGCAGTACCACGCCGTCGAGCGGATTGGCACGGATGGATTCTTCGACGTCCATGCTGGCGAGATTGCGGAACAGCATCGCGGTCGGACGCATCAGCGTCTCTCCGAGCGACATCACCGGGAACTCCAACGGGAAACCGCCGGCTTCCCAGATGCCGATCTTGACCTGTTCGGCCAGCGCGCGGAAGTGCGAATTGCAGGGTGTCAGTTCGGAATAGGTATTGCAGATGCCGATGACCGGACGGCCATCAAATTGATCGTGTGGAATGCCGCGGTTCTTCACCCAGGAACGGTAGATGAAACCGTCGCGGTCTTGGCGGCCGAACCAGGCCTGGCTGCGGCGCGTGAATGTCTTGGTGTCGCTCATGTTCTTTCCTTTTTCCTTGTGGCTCCAGGTCGTGACGGAGCCATGAATGCTGTCTGTATCGGATGGCTGTCGGAAGGATCAGTGGCGAATATTGCTCTGGTCGAAAAAGTAGCGGGAGAAATCCATCAGGTGATACGCCAGCATGGCGTCGCCATTACCGGCGTGGCCGAGGTGGCAGAGATAACGGGAGGTCGATGCAGCACAAGCGCCGGATTGCGCACGCGCAGAAACAGAAAGGGACGGCGCAGCCAGACCGCGCAGGTGCGGCTGCGGAACGATGGAACTACACCCCCGGCTAGCTAAGTTCTTCAATGCCTGTCTCCAGTGCTGCGGTATGGTCCGCGGGCAGTTTTTGCTCTTGTATTTTTTATGCGCGCAAGCCGGTGTTGAAATCATGTTCAGCAACGACCTGCTTCGTCAGGATGCCAGCGAGTCTATTTCAGCATTCGGACTTTGGTCAAGTGGTAATACCAGATTTGTCATACATCTTTTTGGTTGATATCCCATCCCTGTTTCCCTTATTCCGTATGATGCCCAATGGTGCGTTGCGGCGTAGGTGAATTATTTTCGTGCATCGTTTTCTTTCTTGACACTGCCGGGGTGATATGAAATTCTTTTCTCGTTCTGGTAAGACCACATGACCGCTTGACAAGGTTTTGTCAGGAAACAAAAACAAAGAAAAACCGGGAAAAACCCAGCACCGGAGAGAGATAAGCCGACACAGATCGTGCTGCATGGTTCATCGACGGATTTGCAATGAATCCGTACGCTACAGGCGAAATTGCCTGCTTTTACCATCAAACGGAGGAGAGACAATGATCAGAATGCGTAGAAATCTATTGAAGACGGTGGTTGCCGCAGCCGCGGTTTTATCCTTTGGTGTTGCACATGCAGCATGGCCGGACCGGCCGGTGACGCTGGTCGTGCCGTGGGGTGCGGGCGGCGGCACCGACGCCACGGCGCGCATCATCGGTGCGCTGCTTGAGAAAGAACTGGGCCAGCCCGTCAACGTCGTCAATCGCACCGGCGGCAACGGCGTGGTCGGTCACCAGGCCATTTCGGGCGCGGCTCCGGACGGCTACACCATCGGACTGGCTACGGTGGAAATCGCCATGATGCATCACCAGGGCCTGACCCAGTTGAGCTACAAGAACTACACGCCGATCGCACTGATGAATTTCGATCCGGCCGCGCTCACTGTCAGCGCCGAATCGCCGTATAAAACCTTCGACGATCTGCTCAAGGCGGTCAAGGCCAATCCCGGCAAGCTCAAGGCCTCCGGCACCGGTCAGGGCGGCATCTGGCACCTCGGCCTGGCCGGCATGCTGAGCGACCTCAAGCTGGCACCGACCGCGGTGCGTTTCGTACCATCCAACGGCGCCGCACCGGCAATGGTCGATCTGGCCGCGGGCGGTGTCGACATTGTCGCTGCATCGCTGCCGGAAGCACGCTCCCTGATCGATGCCGGCAAGGCGCGTCCGCTGGTGATCATGGCCGATGCGTCGGCCGCGCTGTATCCCAAGGTGCCGACGCTCAAGAGCCTGACCGGCAGCAACTGGACTATCGGCGCCTGGCGCGGCATCGTCGCGCCCAAGAGCCTGCCCGCCGATATCCAGACCAAGCTGGCCGGCCACCTGCAAAAAATCTACAACAGCAAGGAGTACAAGGATTTCATGGGTGGACGCGGCTTCGGCACGATGTATGCCGACTCGGCCGAGTTCGGCAAGTTCATGGAGAAGAGCGACAACGACATGGGGCAGATCCTGAAAACCCTGGGCATGGCGAAGTAGCCAGGCAGCGGACGGTCGTGGTCGGCCGTCCGCGAGCATCAACTTTTTCGCGCGGTTTCACATCACGTCATATTGCATCGTGACGACGATGAGAAGCCATGGTTGAACCCGTCGGACCTTTGAACCCTGCTGCCATGAAAATCAACGATACCGTCTCCGGAATCCTGCTGGCGATATTCGCCGTCGTGATTTACGTCTACTCGGCAAACCTGCCCGCGATGGCCCAGCAGATCGGGCCGGGCCTGTTTCCTCAATCGCTGGCCGTGGCCTTCCTGATCTGCGCGATCCTGCTCATGATCAAGGGCGTGCGCGAAAGGCGCGCTTCCGGCGAAAGCTGGATCAGCCTGCCCGAATGGGCCGGCGAGCGGCGCGCCGTGTTCGCCTATGCGCTGGTGCTGTTGTCGCTGGTGTTTTACATCTATGCGTCCGAGCCCCTTGGCTTCCTGCCGACGGCGACCATCCTGCTGCTGTCCCTGTTCGCAACCTTCGGCGCGCGCCTGGCGGTTGCGCTGCCGGTCGCCGTCGCCAGTGCGCTGGGCATTCACTACATTTTCTACAAACTGCTGAAGGTCCCGCTGCCGTGGGGTCTTTTCGAGTCTGTGGCCTGGTAAAGGATCGACCATGCTTGCCAATATCTATGCCGCCTTCGGGCTGGTGTTCGACCCCTATGTCCTGGCGGTCATTCTCGGTTCGTCCATGTTCGGCTTGTTCATGGGCGCGATTCCCGGTCTCAGCGCCACCATGGCGGTAGCGTTGCTGGTCCCGGTGACGTTCTTCATGCCCGCGGTGCCTGCGGTGGCGGCGATGGTGTCGGCCACGGCAATGGCGATTTTTTCCGGTGACATCCCGGGCTGCCTGCTGCGTATCCCGGGCACGCCGTCATCGGCAGCCTATACCGATGAAGCCTATGCGATGACGAAGAAAGGGCAGGGTGAAATCGCGCTCGGCGCCAGCCTGGTGTTTTCCGCGGTGGGAGGCCTGTTCGGCACCTTCGTGCTGATCCTGGCGGCGCCGGTGCTGGCGGAACTGGCGCTGAAGTTTTCTTCGTTCGAATACTTCTGGCTGGTGCTCATGGGCCTGACCTGCGCAATCTTCATTGCCTCGGATAATCCACTCAAGGGCTTCGTCTCACTGTTCATCGGCATGTTCATCGCCTCCATCGGCATGGGCAACCCGGCCGGCGTGCCGCGCTTCACGTTCGACAACCCCGATCTGCTGAGCGGCGTGTCGCTGGTGCCGCTGATGGTGGGCATGTTTGCGATGTCCGAGGTGTTGCGCTATGCGGTTTCAAAAGACCAGGCGATGACCATCCCCGACGGCAAGGTCGGCAACGTCTTCAAGGGCATGTGGGCCTTGACCGTGAAGTACCCGAAGTCGATCCTGCGCGGCAGCGTGCTCGGCACGCTGGTCGGCATCTTGCCTGGTGCGGGCGCCGACATCGCGGCCTGGATGTCGTACGCGATGAGCAAGAAGATGTCCAAGGAGCCGGAGAAGTTCGGCACCGGCCATGCTGAAGGCATCGTCGAGTCGGGCGCCGCCAACAACTCGGCGCTGGCCGGCGCGTGGATTCCGGCGCTGGTGTTCGGCATCCCTGGCGACTCCATCACCGCCATCGTGATCGGCGTGCTGTACATGAAGAATCTGAATCCAGGTCCGATGATCTTCGTCGAGAATCCGGTCTCGATGTATGCGATCTTCATCGTCTTCATCCTCGCCAACCTGTTGATGCTGCCGCTGGGCTACTGGTGCATCAAGGTGTCGAAGCGCATACTCGGCGTTCCGCGTAATCTGTTGATGCCGCTGATCCTGTTGTTCTGCATCGTCGGTTCGTACGCCACCAACAACAGCGTCTCCGACGTCGGCATCATGCTGGTGTTCGGACTGTTGGCCTACCTGATGGAAGAAAACGGTTTCCCGGTCGCACCGGCAGTTCTCGGCGTCGTGCTGGGCGGAATGCTGGAAGAACATTTCGTCACGTCGATGATCAAGGCGGATGGTGAATTCCTCGCCTTCTTCAACCGGCCCATCGCCGGGACCCTGGGCGTATTGACGATAGTGCTGTGGCTGTTGCCGTTGGTCATGCGCGGTTTGCGCAAGAAGCCGGCAATCGCATGAGATTTTTATAACGAAAGGATGGTTTGCAACATGGCTTCACCCGAACGTTTTTCCGCCGTAGAACTCAAGCAGTTCTCCACGCAACTGTTGCAGAAGGCCGGCCTGCCGCTGGAGCCTGCCGCTTCGGTAGCGAGTACGCTGGTCGACGGCGATCTGCTGGGCCACGATACCCATGGCCTGGCCCTGCTGGCGCCGTACGTGAAAGAAATCGAGAAGGGCGCGATGACGACTTCCGGCGAGCCCGAGGTGGTCTCGGACCGGCCCGCCGCGCTGGTGTGGGACGGCCGTCGCCTGCCCGGACCGTGGCTGGTGCACAAGGGCATCGATGCGCTGATTCCGCGTGCGCGCGAACTCGGCACGGCGTCGCTGGCGATCCATCACAGCCATCACATCGCCTGCCTCGCGGCCTACCTGCTGCGCGCGACTGAAGAAGGTTTCCTGATGGTGTTGTCGAGTTCCGATCCGGCGGTGCACAGCGTGGCGCCGTTCGGCGGCACGCGCGCGGTGTTCACTCCTAACCCGATCGCCGCCGGCATTCCAACTTCCGGCACGCCGTTCCTGGTGGACATTTCCGCTTCGATCACCACCAACGGCATGAGCAATCGCCTGCACAAGGCCGGCCAGCAGTTTGAAGAAGAATGGCTGCTCGACGCACAGGGCAACGCCAGCCGCGATCCGGCCGTGTTCGCCGCCGATCCGCCGGGCACCATCCTGCCGCTGGGCGGTCTGTCGGCCGGCCACAAGGGCTTCGGCCTGGCAGTCCTGATCGAGGCGCTGACCGGGGGGCTGTCCGGTTTCGGCCGCGCCGATCCGCCGGCTGGCTGGGGTGCCACGGTGTTCATGAGCTTGTACGACCCGGCGGCGTTTGGTGGTGAAGCGGCGTTCAAGCGCCAGATGGATCACATCGCCGAAGCCTGCCGCAACAATCCGCCGCGTCCCGGTGTGGAAAAAGTGCGCATGCCCGGCGACCGCGGCATGGCGCGCCGTGCGCAGCAGCTGGAGCAGGGCGTGGCGCTGCATCCGACGATTGCGCCAGGCTTGCGCGAGGCTGCACAGCAATATGGTCTGAGTTTCCCGGCAGCGCTGGGCTGATTGCTCTTCATCGCCCGTTGCTGCGTTGGCGGCAGCGGGCGGCAAGCGTAGCATTCGCTTGTGGTGAGATACAATCCGGCGCCAAGATTAAGAATTTTTCATCGGACCTCTTTTATGCCAATTGAAGCGATCGAACCGCAACGACTGTACCGCCAGATCAGCGACCAGCTGCGCAAGCTGATTGTCGACGGCGAATTCCCGGTCGGTTCGCGCTTGCCGTCGGAGCGCGATCTGTCGGTGCAACTGGGCGTGAGCCGACCATCGTTGCGCGAAGCCTTGATCGCGCTGGAAGTCGAAGGCTATATCGAAGTCCACATGGGCTCCGGCATCTATGTCTCGCCGCCGTCGCCCGCGCCCGAAGGCGAGATCGACCTGTCCACGCAAGAGGGGCCGCTGGAGCTGATCCGCGCACGCGCCATGCTGGAAGGTGAGGTGGCTTATGCCGCCGCCAAGAACGGCAAGAAGGCGCAGATCGACGCAATCGAAGAAGCCTTTCAGCAGATGATCGAGAACACCAACGCTGGCGCCAATCCGCTCGAAGCGGATCGGCTGTTTCACATCCGCGTGGCTGAAGCAACCGGCAACAGCGTGCTGGTCGGACTGGTGACGCAATTATTCGATGCCCGGCTCGGACCGCTGTTCGATCGCCTTCACAGCCACTTCGATACGATCGAGGTATGGAACGATGCGATCGAAGAACATTCGCGCGTGATGAAAGCGTTGCGCGCCCGCGATCCGGAAATGGCGCGGCAGGCGATGCGGCGTCACATGGATATCGCGTTCAAGCGCTACAGCGCCAGTCTGGTAGGGCAGGCCGTGCAGGGTGGGAATGCGGCGGAGCTCAAGAAAAAGAAAACCGCGCCCGTGAAGGCAGTCAAAGCAGTCAAGCCTGGTGTGAAGAAAACAGTAGTCAAGGATCCCGTCGTCAAACGCGTAGCCAAACCGGCTGCCGTAAAGAAGACGCCGGCGCCGAAGGTCGCCGTCAAACGCGCCCCGGTCGCAGCTCCGGCCAAACGCCGCAGCGCCCGCGCATGAGGCGGCAGCAGCGTTATCCCAGCTTGCCGACGTTGCGATCCCAGTTGCGACCGTCGAAATCGACGAAGCTCAGCTTGTCGTCCGACAGGTCGAAGTCATCCAGGCAACGCACATTGATGGTGTAGAGCTCCGGCGCGGCGCGTGGGCGAGTGAAGACGTGCACGCCGCAGTGCGGACAGAAATGATGTTTGGCCGCCATGGTGCCGAACTGGTAAGTCGCCAGCACATCGACACCCGCCACCAGGCGAAAATTCTCAGGCTGCACGCGATGGTGCAGAAATCCCTTCTTGGTACAGATCGAACAATTGCAGACGGTGATGCGCTCTATCGTCACGTCGGCTTCGAACCGGACCTCGCCGCAATGGCAACTGCCTTTGTGATGATCCATGCGCTGCGTCTCCGCTAGTTGAAGTAAGCCCTGGCCATTTCAAAGCGTGGCGCAAAATACGGATTGTCCATCCGCGAAATATGCACCTTGCCGTTGCCCGACGGCGCATGCACGAAACGCCCGTCGCCGATGTAGATGCCCACATGCGAGAACGGCCGGTTGAGGGTATTGAAGAACACCAGGTCGCCCGGACGCAGATTGGACTTGTCGATCTGGCGTCCCTGGCGTGCCATGTCGGCAGCGCTGCCGGACAGTCTGAGGCCGGCGGCGCGGTTGAAGATGTACGACACCATGCCGCTGCAATCGAAGCCGGCTTCCGGATTCTTGCCGCCGAAACGATAGCCGGTGCCGATCATGTCCAGCGCAAAAATCGCGACTTCGCTGCCATGTTCGGTGGCGGCTTCGGAGCGGACATCGGTCGGCGCCGGTGTCGGGGTGGAGGCTTCCGGCGCACGCATCGGCGCGCTGCCGCAGGCCGTCAGCAGGACGGCGATGCAGCAGGCGGCGAGCGCATGCAGTTGCTTCGGCGAGAGCAGGTCGAGGCTGCGCATTGCTGCCGGACTCCGATCAGTGACCCAGTTTCACCAACACGCCTTCCAGCATGGTCAGCATCTGATCGATTTCATCCTTGGTCACGTTCAGCGACGGCATGAAGCGGATCAGGTTCGGACGCGGCGAATTGAGCAACAGCCCGACCGGGTTCAGGTCGCGCGCGGCTTCAACGATTTGCGGACCGATGTCCTTGCCCAGCTTCAGCGCGCGCAGCAAGCCTTCGCCGCGTTCGCCTTCGAAGCCGTGCTTGTCCGACAGCTTGATCAGTTCCGCGCTGAGGTAAGCGCCGGTGGCCTTGACCGTCGGCAGGAAATCGGGCTTGAGCAATTCCTTGATCACGGCGGCGCCGACGGCAGTCATCAGCGGATTGCCGTTGTAGGTGCCGCCTTGTTCGCCGGCTTCGAAGCAGGCGATTTCTTCCCGCGCCAGCAGGGCCGCCAGCGGTACGCCGCCGCCGATGCCTTTACCGAGCGTCATAATGTCCGGCTCGATGCCCGACAGCTGATAACCGAACAGTTCGCCGGTGCGGCCGACGCCGGTCTGTACTTCATCGACGATGAGCAGCAGGTTGGCGTTCTTGGTCAGGCGGCGCAGGCCTTGCATGAACTCGCGCGTGGCCGGAATCACACCGCCTTCGCCTTGCACCGGTTCCAGCATGACGGCGACGGTCTTCTTGCTGATCAGGCGCTCAACGCTGGCGAGATCATTCAGATCGGCTTTCAGGAAACCCGGCACTTGCGGTGCGAACATGGTGTCCCAGCCCGGCTTGCCGCTGGCCGACATGGTCGCGATGGTGCGGCCGTGGAAGCTGTGGTTGAAGGTGATGATTTCAAAGCGGTCTTCACCGGCGCTGTTCTTGTTGAGCTTGCCCCATTTGCGGGCCAGCTTGAACGCGCCTTCATTGGCTTCGGCGCCGCTGTTGGTGAAGAACACGCGGTCGAAGACGGAGTTCTCGGTCAGCAGGTTGGCCAGCTCGATCGACGGCGCATTGTAGAAAGCCGGCGATGGATTGATCAGCTTCTTGCCCTGTGCGACCAGCGCATCGGAGATGCATTGCGGCGCGTGACCCAGCGCATTCACGGCCCAGCCTTGCAGATAGTCGAGGTATCGCTTGCCGGTGTGATCGGTCATCCACATGCCGCTGCCTTCGGTGAACACGATTTCAGGGCGGTTAGTGACATACATCAGCTTGTTGATGGCGAACTCGTTGAATTCCATTGAATGACTCCTGCTAAGGATGTGTGAAAAATGTGAAAGGCGGCGTAACCGGACTGTAATAAAAATGACAGTAAACGCGGACACGAAAAAAACGATAAAAAAAAGCCACAGGGATTGCCTGTGGCTTCGTGACCAGGGTCAACTCACGCGCACGGCAAACCTCGTTGAGGTTGGCTGCGACGTCGCAAGGAGATGGTGGTAGCGTTCATGCGGTCAATATTAGGACGTTTTGCGCGATGCGTCAAAACTAATTTGGTGCAAATTGCCGCTGATTTTTAGAACGCTCACCACTTTGCAACATGCAGCCGTATGCGGCGGCACATTGAATTACTGCACCGTCGCCAGATCCGCCGCCGACGTGAACGAGTCGGCGTAGAACTCTTCTTCCGGCAAGCCGCACTTGGCGACGAAATCGCGCTGGGCGGACTCCACCACGATCGGCGCGCCGCAGGCATACACCTGATGGCCCGACAGGTCCGGCTGGTCGTCGATGACGGCCTGGTGGACGAAGCCGGCGCGGCCGTTCCAGTTGTCTTCCGGCTGGGCGTTCGAGATCACCGGCACATACTTGAAGTTCGGCAGGCTCTGCGCCCAGGTCTTGCACAGCTCATCCATGTACAAGTCCTGCGGACGACGGCCGCCCCAATACAGCGTGACCGGGCGGGTCGACTTGGCGTGCTCGAGTTGCTCGACGATTGCCTTGATCGGCGCGAAGCCGGTACCGGACGCCAGCAGCACGATCGGCTTGTTGGAATCTTCACGCAGGAAGAAGGTTCCCAGCGGACCTTCGAAGCGCAGGATATCGCGCTCTTTCAACGTCGAGAACACCTGGTCGGTGAACAGGCCGCCCGGCATGTGGCGGATGTGCAGCGTCAGGTGTTCATCCTTGTGCGGCGCATTGGCCATGCTGTAGCTGCGGCGCTTGCCGTCGCGCAGCATGAACTCGACGTACTGGCCGGCCTTGTATTGCAGGCGGTCGTTGGCCGGCAATTGCAGCGACAGGATGATGACGTCGTCGGCGACCTTGTCCAGTTTGGCCACGCGCACCGGCATTTTCTTGACCGGGAAGTCGCCGATGCCGGCCACTTCGCGCGCTTCGATGACCACGTCCGAGTTCGGACGGGCGCAGCAGAACAGCGAAAAGCCCAGGCTCTCGTCCTGCGCCGACAGCGCGCGTTCCTGATGCGGGCCGTGCGTCACGCTGCCGTCGACCAGCTTGCCCTTGCAGGAGCTGCATGCGCCGTTTTTGCAGCCGTAAGGCAGGCCGACGCCGGCGCGAATTGCGGCGGTAAGGATGGTTTCGCCTTCGTCACAGGTAAACTGATGGCCGCTGGGCTGAACGGTAACTTGAAAACTCATACAATCCTGACAATGAACAATGTAAAAAAAATCGGCAAACCGCGTCTGTTGATGCTCGGCTGCGGCGACGTCGGCATGCGCATGCTGCCGCTGGTGCGCGCGCGTTTCCGCGTAATCGTCGTCACCAGCAAGCCGGAGCGCTGCGCCGAACTGCGCGCCGCCGGCGCCATCCCGCTGGTGGCCGACCTCGACCGGCCTGATACGCTGGTTCGTCTGGCACGCCTGGCGCAGGTGATCGTGCATCTTGCTCCGCCGCAATCTTCTGATGAGAAGGACCGCCGCACCCGCAATTTGGCCGCCATTTTACCCGACCGCGCCAATCTGGTTTATATCAGCACCACCGGCGTCTACGGCGATTGCGGCGGCGCCAGTTTCGACGAGACGCGGCCGACCCGGCCCAGCAATCCGCGTGCGCGGCGACGCGTCGACGCCGAACAGGTATTGCGCGCCTGGGCGCGCCGTTCCGGCAGCCGCCTGGCAATCCTGCGCGTCCCCGGCATCTACGCGCGCGACCGGTTGCCACTGGAGCGCCTGCAGAAAGGCACCCCGGCGTTGAGCGCCGCAGACGACGTGTACACCAACCACATCCACGCCGACGACCTCGCTGCGATTGCAGTGCGCGCCATCGACCAGGCGCGACCGCTGCGCGTGTATCACGCGGTCGACGATTCGGACATGAAGATGGGCGACTACTTCGACGCCGTGGCGCGTACTTTTCAGTTGCCGCCGCCGCCGCGACTGCCGCGCGCCGAACTGCAGCAGCAGGTGACGCCGATGATGCTGTCTTTCATGTCGGAGTCGCGCCGGTTGCGTAACGACCGCTTGCGCAACGAACTCGGCATGCGCCTGCGCTATCCGAACGTGGAGTCGTTGCTGAAAACATTGTCATGAAGGAAATGTTTCCACAAAAGATTTATGCTTATTTGTTTTTCATATAAGCATACGTCTTTTAAATTGTTGTCCGGCAAGCACGATGCCAGTAGAGTCGCAACCTACCGTCTGAAAGTCCGTGCAAAGTTGCCTTCAGTGCAACGCATCGGCGACTCGCTTACTCCGCATTGCATTCATGAAGCTATCTTTTAAAAACATTCAGAAGAGTTTTTCCGGCCTGCACGTCATCGACGATTTCAGCCGCGACATCGAGCAGGGCGAACTGGTCGCGTTGGTCGGGCCGTCCGGCTGCGGCAAGTCGACGCTGCTGCACATCGCCGCCGGCCTGGAAACACCGAGCTCCGGTTCCATCCTGGCCGACGGCCAGCCGGTCACCGGTCCGCATCCGGAACGCACGCTGATGTTCCAGGAAAACGCGCTCTATCCGTGGCTGACGCTGGAGCAGAACGTGGCCCTGGCGCTCGAGTTCCAGAACGTCGACAAGAAGTCCGCCGCCGCCCAGGCGCGCGCATGGCTGGCCAAGGTCAACCTGTCGGGCTTCGAAACCTACTATCCGCATCAGGTCTCCGGCGGCATGCGCCAACGTGCGGCGCTGGCGCGCGCCTTCATCTCGCAACCGAAGGCGCTGCTGCTGGACGAACCGTTCGGCGCGCTCGATGCGCTCACACGCATGACCTTGCAGGACGCATTGCGCACCCTGATCCGTTCGGAAGTGCAGGGCAAGGCGCCGACCGTGTTGCTGGTCACGCACGACGTCGACGAGGCCTTGTTCCTGGCCGACCGCATCCTGGTGTTCAGCGCGCGTCCGGCCACCGTGCTCAAGGAATTCAATCTGGTGCATCACGAAAAGACGCATGATCTGTCGGAGTTCTCGGCGATCCGTCGGGAAATTCTCTGCCTGCTCGGCATCCACGCCGAACAGGACGAGTTTGCTAAAACAATAGAAGGGGTTGGGATATGAAATCGAAACTGAAAAGTTTGCTGCTGCTGGCATCCGCTGCGCTGGTGTTTTCCACACCGGCCATGGCGCTCGAAAAATTCAAGATCGGCTACCTGCGCGTCATGGACGATGCGCAGGCGATGGCGGCCTATGAAGCCGGCCTGTACAAGAAGTACGGCCTTGACGTCGAACTGATCGAATTCAAATCCGGCACCGACCTGATCAAGGCCATCGTCGGCGGCCAGCTCGACAGCGGTGTGTTCGGCTTCACCAATGCGGTCGCCTGGGCGTCCAAGGGCGCCGACCTCAAGGTGGTCAGCGGTGCCCAGCTCGGCTACCACGCCATCGTCGCGCGTGAAGATGCGCACATCAACAAAGTAGCGGACCTCAAGGGCAAGACCCTGGCGTCGCAAGCCGAAGGCAGCACCGCCGACGTGGTGTTGAAGGGCGTGGTGTTCCGCGATGCCGGCCTCAAGGCAGATGACGTCAACGTGCTCGGCGTGAGCCCGCAAGTGGCGGTGCAGTCGCTGGTCGGCAAGCGCGTCGACGCGGCCTTCCTGTTCGAGCCGCAAGCGCGCATCGCGCAACTGATTGCACCGGTCAAGCAAGTCTATGAAATCGGCGAAGTCTGGCCTTTCCCTTGCATGGTCGTGATCACATCCGGTGAAACCCTGAAGAACCGCCGCGCCGCCGTGTGGAAGTCGCTCGATGCGCAACGCGATGCGATCGAACTGCTGAAGAAGAAGCCGGCCGAAGCGGCCAAGCTGATCGCCGGCTACTTCATCGCCGAGCCGACGCTGAAGACTTTGAAACATGGCGAAATGCTGCGCGAAGACGTGATCCGCGACGCCATCAAGAGCCAGACCTTCAACGCCAAGCTGAACGAAAAAGAACAGAACCGCATGCAGGAAATCGCCGATATCCTGCAAGCCCAGGGTTCGCTGAAGACCAAGGACGGCAAGCCGTTTGAGGTGCGCAGCATCGTAGACCTGACCTGGCAAAAAGACAGGAAGTTGTAATCCGTGTAAAGCTGCTGCGCGCGCCGATTTCCGATCTGCGATGCTCACCGTGCGCCTGCACGGTTGCGCCTCTCGATCAGAACTCGACGCGCTCGCTACGCTTTCCACCGCATTACGATGCGTTTGTGGAGCACTATTTTTTCGGCCGACGACTTCGTCGGCCATTGCATTTCTACTGAGTTTTAGTCAGTTTCACTCCGTTCCAATTTATGAGCTCTCAGCGTCGCGTTACCGGTTACCGTAAAAAACTCGCCATGGTGTTGGCGATCGCCTTCATTTTGTTGATGTGGCAGATCGCCGCATGGTCCTTGCCGGACTTCCTGATGCCGGGCGTGCCGACCGTGCTGGCGCGGCTGTGGGATGAGGTGCAGACGCCCGCTTTCCGGGTCGCGCTGTGGGGCAGCCTGACGCGCCTTGGCGGCGGTTACGGCGCGGCGCTGCTGTTCGGCATCGGCTTCGGCCTGATCGGCGCGGTGCTGTTCTTCTTCCGCGAAGTGCTCAAGTCGGCCATCATCATCCTGCAGTCGATTCCTTCGATTGCGTGGGTGCCGCTGTTCCTGATCCTGATGGGCTTCGGCAATCTGCCGATCATCGTGGTGGTCGCGATCGCGGCGTTTTTCCCGGCGGCCTTGTCGGTGATGAACGCTACCGAAAGCGTGCAGCAAGTGCATGTCTCGGCTGCACGCGTCATGGGAGCCTCGCGCCTCGGCATGCTGCGCCGCGTGTACCTGCCGGCCGTCATGCCTGAGTTGATCACGGGCGCGCAACTGGCGTTCGGCAATGCCTGGCGCGCGCTGATTTCGGCCGAGATGCTGATCGGTTTCGGCAAGGGTTTGGGCCGCACACTGGCGTACTCGGGTGAGACCGCCGACATGGTCGGGGTGATGACCAACATCCTGACCATCGCTATCCTTGCTGCGTTGATCGATCAGGTGATTCTTGAAAACCTCAAGCATCGCTTGCTGCGCTATCAATACGTCTGATTCCGATGAATACGCCGTCCGTCTTCTTGCTGCGCCTGTCCGCCTTCATGTTGGCAGTGAGCGCATCCACGGGCGCGCAAGCCGGCTTGCTGGACGACGCGAAAGCGCGCGGGGTCTTGCGCATCGGGCAGGATTACGTGCCGCCGGCCTATACCGCGGGCGCCAAGTTCCGCACGCCTGAGGGCGTCGACGGCATCCTCGCCGAAGACCTCGCCAAGCGTCTGAACCTCAAGCTCGACAGCGTGCGCAATGCCGGCAACAGCGGCGACGGCAAGGCGGCGCAAGCCCTGAAAGGCGCGCGTTCCGATATCGCCCTGGTGACGGTGGAGGAGAGCGCCGCGCGCAGCGGCGTCGCCGCCGACGGCAGCGTCTTGATCCCGACCGGTTACAGCGCCGGCGCGATGGCCATCATGCGCACCGATACCGATATCCGGAAGTGGGAACAACTCAAGGGCCGCACCGTCTGCCTGTCCGAAGGCGGATCGTATGTCGGCCAGATGGCCGCGCGTTACGGCGCCATCGAGAAGGTCATGCGCGCGCCGGCCGACTCGTTGCTGGCGGTGCGCATCGGCCAGTGCGACGCCGCCGTGCACGACGACACCATGCTCAAAGAATTGCTCAAGCTGCCCGAGTGGAAGAAGTTCTCCGCGCAGTTGCCGGCGCAAAGCCGTTCAGCGCTGATGATCAAGATCGCCGCCGCTGACAGCACAGCGGTTGCCTACTTCAGGCAGACCGCCGCTGAATGGTCACGTGGCGACTTCTGGGCGGCGCTCAAGAAGAAATGGAGCAATGCCGTGGCCTTCGAGGTGTACCTGGATCAGAACGTGCCGGATTGCCATTGAACAAAAAAAGCCCGCGACTTGCGGGCTTTTTTCATGGACGAACATTCTCTGCTTCAACGTCCGGCGCTGCCTTGACCCAGCGGCGCCGCGCTGGAAAAACCGGGTACGGCGTCGCGATTTTCGTCGCCCGCATGTTCGGCGATTTCCTTGCCCATGGCCTTCACCGCGAGCGCGGCGATCAGCGAGAACACGGTGATCAGCAAGGCCACCATCCACGGACTGCCGCCGCTCCTGGCCAGCAGCAGCGACGACAACACCGGCGTGATGCCGCCACCGACCAGCGCGCCGATCTGATGGGCAATGCCGACGCCGCTGTAGCGCACGCGCGTGCCGAACAGCCCTGCGAACAGCGCGCCTTGCGGGCCGTACATCATCGGATGGATGACGCCCAGCGCGATCGCCACCGCCAGGCCGACCAGCAGCGGCTGCGCCGTATTGATCAGTGCGAAGTAGGGCCACACACAGGCTGCGGCGCACAGCGTGCCGATGATGTACATGCGGCGATAGCCGATGCGATCCGACACTGCGGCGAAGAAGGTGTTGCCGAACATCGAAATGCAGGCGCCGATCAGGATCGCGTTGAGGATCATCGGCTTGCCGATCTTCAGCTGGCTCACCGCATAGGCGGTCGTGAACACCAATACGTTGATCGGCCAGGCGATCTCGCCGGCACGCGCGATCGAGGCCAGCAGGATCTGTTTCTTGTGGTCTCGCACCAATGTACGCAACGGCGTCTTGCTGACTGTGCCGGCCTGCTTTGCCGCTTCGAACTCATGCGACTCCGGCAGGCGCGTGCGTGCAATCACGCCAATCACCACCAGCACCATGCTGAACAGGAAAGGCAGGCGCCAGCCCCAGCTCAGGAAATCGGCTTCCGGCAGCTTGGCGGTCAGCGACAGAGCCAGTGTCGAGAGCACCAGCCCCGCCATGCCGCCGCTCGAACTCCAACTGCCGAACAGACCGCGTTTTGCCTTCGGTGCGTTCTCGACGGCGATAAGAATGGCGCCGCCTTGTTCGCCGCCCAGCGCAATGCCTTGGATCAGGCGCAACAGGCACAGCAACGTCGGCGCCCAGATGCCCGCGCTGGCGTAGGTCGGCAACAGGCCGATCAGCGTCGAGGCCACGCCCATGGCGATCAGGGTCGCCAACAGGATGGATTTGCGGCCGTAGCGGTCGCCCAGATAGCCGCACAGGATGCTGCCGAGCGGACGGCCGACATAGCCGGTGGCGTAGGTCGCGATGGCGGCGAGGGCGCCGGTGAGCGGATCGAGCGTGGGGAAGAACAGTTTGTTGAACACCAGCGCGGCGGCGGTGCCGTACAGCAGGAAGTCATATTGCTCAAGCGCGGTGCCGATGAAACTCGACAGGAACACGATCGCGCGGCGCGGCTTTTTTTTTGGAATGGAACTGGACATGGACGGCTCCCGGTTATCTGAAACTGAGCTAAATCTGAGCGGAATTCTGGAGGATGTGGCTGACGCGATCAGGCTCGGTCAGCCGCGTTGCCGCAGCACGCGGCGCGCGAACATCGCGAAGCTGGCCTTGACGATGCTGGGCGACAGCAGGAAGTCGTGCGACTCCTTCGCCAGCGCCGGATCGAGTTCCTTGAGCGTGCCGTAGGCGGCCATCGCCTGCAGCTGGTTGCGCGCTGCGCGCTCGATCAGCACGGACAGGTACAGGCTTTCCTCCACGCTGGAGGTCGCCGCCAGGAAGCCGTGATTGACCAGCAAGATGGTGCGCTTGTCGCCCAGCGCGGCGGAAATGATTTCGCCTTCCTGGTCGGCAATCGGCAGGCCGGGCCATTCGGCGAGGAACGCACAGTCGTCGTGGAACGGGGTGGCATCCATGTGCGCCACCACCAGCGGCTGGCCGGTCATGCTCAGCGTGGAGACATATTGCGGATGCGTGTGGATGATGCAGTTGACGTCGCTGCGGCGCGCATACACCCACAGATGGAAGCGGATCGCCGGGTTGGGCACGCCTTTGCCTTCCAGTACCTCCAGCTTGTCGTTGATGCGGATCACCGCATCGGCGTCAAGTTCGTCGAAGCCTTGCGCCAGTGGTGTGGTGAGGAAGGTGCCGTCGGGCTGGCGCAGCGTGATCTGGCCGGCCAGGGTTTCCGAGTGACCCTCGGCGGCGAGGATGTTGCAGGACAGTGCAATCTTTTCGCGCGGCGTCCAGTTACCGTAATCGAGCGCGCCCGACATGCGGCGCAACGCCTGGCTGGAAACATCTTCCTTGGCTGAGTCAATCATTGTCTTATCCCTTTAAATAAAGTGAGACAAGATTAGACGCGTCGACCCTTTACGACTGACACCTGCGCGCACAACGGCATGTCTGCACGCGCCGCTGAAGTGTTGCGGATCAGGCCTGGGCCGGTGCTGCACTGCGCAAGGCCGACGGCGGCACACCGTAGCGATGGCGGAAGCTGCGACTGAAATGGCTGGCATTGTTGAAGCCGACCCGGAAGCCGATATCCGACACCGACAGCTTGCTGCAGGCCTGGTTGCACAGGTCGGCGTGGGCGCGCTCCAGCCGCCGCTCCAGCAGGTAATTGCTGTAGCGATGACCGTGGCTGGCGAACAATCGATGTACCAGCCGCGGAGAAATGCCGAGCGCCTGGGACAATTGCGTGACGCTCAGGTCGGGCTCGCAGAGCATGGCGTCGAGCGTGCTGATCAGGGTTTCCCAGCGCATCTCTTGTCGGGCGGGAGCGGGCAGGGCATCGGGCGCGGCGTGTTGCGACTCGGCATAGGCCGCCGACAGCAGCGACACGAAGGCCTGTTCGGCGTGATAAATGGTGCTGGTCGAATGATCGCCGGCCAGCGCCGGCAGCACTTCGTGCGCGTAGTGCCAGAGCGTGCTGCGCAAGGGTGAATCGCGTCGCGCCAGCGTCGGCATGAAGCGTTCGAAGCGGCTGGTGTGGGCGCCGTTGAAGCGGCTGAAGGAAAATCGCAGCAACACAAAGCGGCAATCGGTCGTGTTCTGCACCGTCGACGGCATGCGCGCCTTGCGATAGAACACGTCGCCCGTATTGAAGTCGAGATCGATGCCGTTCTGCGATACACGGCCGCTGCCTTCGAGCACGATGCTGGCAAGCACGTCATTCGATTCCAGTCCGGCGACATGCTCCCACTCATGGCGCACGGTGCAGCCGGCCGGCAAGGCGGCGATCACCATCACACCGCCGCCGACCAGGCGACAGGCCGACAGCGTGCCGGGCAAGGCTGAATCTGTGCAATCAGTGCGGATGTCGCCGGGAGAGACCAGATCATCCAGCGCATATTTCAGGTGATGCATGGAATAGGCATTGACCGGATGCAGCGACGGCATGTACGGCAGGCCGGAAATCAGGGACGTGGGCATGGAGGAATCTCCTTGGTGCTTGGGCGGATGGCGGTCTCATCATACAAGCAATTTCTGTGCTTGAAACCTGTGTAAAGAAGCGACTTCAGAAGCGCGTTCCGGCGCTTTGATCGTCGGCGCACACAGACAAGAATCGGAGGTCAAGGCGACGCACTGAGGCAAGCATGTTGTTGCGCAGCCCTCAGATTTTTCCTGATGTTGCCGCAATGGAAAGAAGGCTTTTCGTGGCGGGTATTCAGCTTCACCGCGGACGGTGAGATGGCTAAATATCAATTTCCGTGCGGGAATGTCCTTATGTCGTCAGGCTTTGAGGCGAGACGCCTGGAACTGTCTTCTCGCGGGCGTCGAATTGAATCTTGAAAGAGGCCGCGGGGCGGCCGCAATCCGTTGCCAATCGGGCAATCCGGGTTTGTAACCAATTCTCTTGGGCGACTTGGCGTCTCGCTTCAAAGGTGTAAGATGAAGTCCTGTCCGTGCTTTCCAAGACGCCGGGCAGCTTTGAAATCTGGTTAGAAAGGTGATCAATATGGACGTCGCAATTACCGCCAGTTCGCCTGGTGCCGTTTCCAGCTCTCCCGACACAGGTCCATCGGTCAGCAACCTGGACGAAGCACGTCGCGCGCAGGCGCGTCAGGACGCTGAAAATGCCCAGCGCCGCATTGACGAACAGCGTGCGGAAGAAACCCGCCAGGCGCAAGCGCGCCAGGCCTCGCGCAATTCCAACGGCGAAGTCATCGGCACCACCATCAGCACGACCGCCTGATTGTTTTCGACTGTAGTAAAGAACCCGCCGCGGCGGGTTTTTGTCGTTAACATCCAGTCAGTTGCTCACTACGGCTTGTAGCCGTCCGTCAGCGTCTTCAAAAACGCAATCACATCCTTGATCTCCGCATCGCTGAGCGCCGGCTTGTCGCCGGGCTGGCGGTCGAACGGCGCTTCCACGTTCACGTTCGGAAAATGCGCGGGCAGCAGGTCGTCGAACTTGCGGATGCTGCCATCGCGATTGCGTGGGTACCACTTCTCCGGATTGGTATCCCGCTGGACGTAGAACTCCATGACTTCTTGCAGCGTGTGGAACACGCCGTTGTGGAAGAAGCTGCCGCGCAGCGCGACGTTGCGCAAGGTCGGCGTCTTGAACAGGCCGCAATACTCCGGGTTGTCCTTGAAGTCGGTGCGTTCCGGTCCGCACAGGCCGAAGTCGTAATAGCGCGGATCCTTGTTGGCCGGAATCTTCTTGTTGCGCGGCACGCCCACGGCGATCAGGCCGTAATCGGTGAACTGCGGGAATGCGCCATTGGGCAGAATTTCGCTGATGTGGCAGGACGCGCAATTGCCCTTGGTCGGCTCGTTGAACAGTGCGAGTCCGCGCAATTCCTGCGCGTTCAGGGACGTCTGCTTGCGCAGGTAGGCGTCGTATTTGCTGGTGTAGGGATAGAAGTCGGCCGGGCTTTCCTGGAACACTTCCAACGCCATCAGCGCCGCCTCGAAGGCGCGTGCACCGTCATCGAAAATGGTCTCGCCGAAGGTCGCGCGGAACTGCGCGGCATAGGGCGCACGCCTGAGCTTGGCGACCACTTCAGCAGGCGAAGCGTTGGCCATTTCGTGCGGCGACAACAAGGGGATGCGCGCCTGGTCGTGCGCCGAATCGGCGCGGCCGTCCCAGGTGCGGCCGCCGGTCGGGCCAGCATCGATGCTGTCGTCGCCGTCGTCATCGTGGAAGTGCTCGCTGAACGGCGGCACGTTTTGCAGATAGCGCAGCGAAGGCACCGCGCGCGTGCCGGCAGTCTTCATGTCCTTGCCGCCAAGCTGCACCGACAGGTTGTTGGGCGGACCGAATGCATGGTCGGGACTGTGGCAGGTTGCGCACGATTGCTGACCGGAACCTGACAGCGACGGATCGAAAAACATGGCCCGACCAAGCGCGGTCATTTCCTCAACGCTGGGACGGCGGCCCGGTTGCGGCGCGTAGGCTGCGCCGGCGTAGGCAGGAACCGTATCGCCGGAAGCCGCAACGGCGGGGGACTGGCTGTCGAATCGCAGCGCAACAAAGGCAACTGCCGCCAGCGCGGCGAGGATGGGGATGGCTTTCATGCGCGCAGGATAGCAAAACTCTGTGACTTGTCGATGAAGAAACGGACGCTGCACTGCAATGTCATTCTGTAGTTATATTTTTCGGCTAGCATCGTGTTCCTGTCGGTTGTATCCTGCCTCATCCTTTCCGAGTCAATAAAAAAAGAGAATATCCATGCGAGCCAAAATTAGCCAGTCTTTCAGCCAGCCAATGCGTTTGTCGCTTTTAGCCGTTGCCATTGCAGCAGGACTCTCGGCATGCGGCGGCAACGCCAACATCGCTGGCGATGACGCCGCCGTGCGCAGCATCGACACCGTGGTCGTGATCTACGCCGAGAACCGCGGCTTCGATACCCTGTACGGCCTGTTCCCCGGCGCCAACGGCATTCCCGGCGTGAACCCGTCGTCGAAGGGCGCATACTTGCCGCAAGTCGATGTCGACGGCGCCGTGCTGCCGGTGCTGCCGCCGACCTGGGGCGGCATGACCGCGGCGGGCCAGAGCAAGGTGATCACGCAGGCGCAGTCGGCCGGCATGCCGAACAAGCCGTTCCAGATCGACGGCAAGGACGGCGTGGCGCTGGAAGCTTCCGTCGTCACGCGCGACCTGGTGCATCGTTACTACAACAACCAGATGCAGATCAACGGCGGCCGCAACGACAGGTTCGCCACTTATTCCGATGCCGGCGGCTTGTCCATGGGCTACTACGACGGCAGCAATATGGCGATGTGGCAGCTGGCGAAAGAGTACACGCTGGCCGACAACTTCTTCATGGGCTCCTTCGGCGGCTCGTTCCAGAACCATCAATACCTGATCTGCGCCTGCACGCCGCAATATCCCAACGCCGACAAGTCGCCGGCCAAGGGCGGCATCTCCAAAGTCGAGTTCGATGCGCAGGGCAATTTCGTACGTCTGACGCCGGCGCCGAGCACGCCGAAATCGGTGCTCGGCGGCGCGCCCAAATACGCCAACGACGGCACGCTGACGCCGGCGGACGACAAGGGCATGTATTACGCCGTCAACACCATGCAGCCGGCCTATCAGCCGAGCAATGTCGCTGCACCCGCAAGCGACGCCGCCAAGCTCTACGCCGATCCGAACAGCGCATCGACGCTGCCGCCGCAAACGCAGAAGAACATCGGCGACCTGCTGAGCGGCAAGGGCGTGAGCTGGGCCTGGTACGCCGGCGCCTGGAATTCGACGCTGAAGGTGGCGCAGGGCGACCGCAAGTTCCCGTCGCCGACGCCGAACTTCCAGTTCCATCACCAACCGTTCAATTATTTCGCCAACATGGATCCGGTGAAGAACGCCGCTTACCGCGCCGAGCATCTGAAGGACTTCGACGCCAGCTTCCTGCAGGATGCCGCCGCCGGCAAGCTGCCGGCCGTGTCGTTCTACAAGCCGCAAGGCAACCTGAACCAGCACGCCGGTTACGCCGACGTCGCATCGGGCGATGCGCATATTGCCGCCGTGGTCAACAAGCTGCGCCAGAGCCCGCAATGGAAGCACATGCTGATCGTCGTGACGTATGACGAAAACGGTGGCTTCTGGGATCACGCCGCGCCGCCGAAGGCCGACAAATGGGGCCCGGGTACGCGCATCCCGGCGATCATCGTGTCGCCTTATGCGAAGAAGGGCTATGTCGACAACAGCCTGTACGACACCAGCTCGGTGCTGCGCTTCATCACACGCCGCTGGTCCTTGCCGGTGCTCGACGGCATCGCACTGCGCGACAAGGCGATCCAGGCCAACGGCGGCACGCCTATCGGCGATCTGAGCAACGCATTGGCGTCACAAGCGAACTGATTCTTCCGCTATAAAAGAAAACGGCGTCATCGCAATCAGCGTGACGCCGTTTTTTCATTTCATTGCTTAATGCGCCGCGTTGAGCGACCCCATCAGCCAGGTTTCCGCCAGATCGATCTGGTTGATCAACGCGATGAAGGTCTCGTCGTTGATCTGCTGCTCGGCCCGCAGGTGATGGACTTCGCGGCGTTCGGCGCGGATCGCTTCAAGCCGCAGTTCACGTTCGAAGTGCTTGACGCGATTGGCGGTGCGGTGGGTTTCCTCGGTGCCGCTTTCGGCGTCCATGCGCATGCGATAAGTCGCCAGCAGGCGACCGCTGACTTCTGTCAGCAGGGCAAGTTCTTCCTGGTCCATGTCGACGCCCAGGCGCTCCTGCGCTTCTTCGATGCAGCGCACCGCCGCTTCCGAGACGCGCAGGCGCGCCATGGTTTCTTCCGTACGGCGGCGTTCTTTGTCGGCATCGAGCTTGAGACCGGTCAGCAACCATGGCAGTAAAAAACTGCCGGCCAGCAGTGAGCACACGATCACCCCGGTGGCCAGGAAGATCAGCAGGTCGCGCGCCGGGAAGGCATGGCCGTTCGGCATCAGCAGCGGAATCGACATCACGCCGGCCAGCGTGATCGCGCCGCGTACGCCCGCCAGCGAAGTGATGCTGATCAGGCGCACGTCGAAATAGCGCTGTCTGGCGCGCTGGCCGCGCACGGCGTTGGAGAAGCGGCGCAGGCGCAGGTTGAACCAGACCCAGAAGAAGCGCAGCGTGATCAGCGCCACCGTGATCGCGACGATGTAGGCGAACAGATGCCACACCGGCACGTTGCCGGCGACCTGGGCGTCGAGATGCGCGAGGCTGACGATGGCCGGCAATTGCAGGCCCAGCAGGATGAAGGACATGCCGTTGAAGACGAACTCCAGCATAGTCAGCATGCTCTGGCTCTGCATGCGCGTGGCGGCAGATTCGGCGCCGGCAGTGTCGATGTAGGGCATCAGCATGCCGGCGGCGACCGCGGACAGGATGCCGGACAGGCCGAAGTGTTCGGCGAAGATGTAAGCCGAAAACGGAATCAGCAACAGCAGCACGACCTGGATGCCGGGTTCGTCGCCGCTCCATTCGATGATCTTGCGGCGGACCAGGCCGAAGCCCCAGGCCACGATCAGACCGACCGCGATGCCGCCGATGGCGATCAGCGTGAAGCTGATGCCGGCGTCGATGAGCGAGAAGGTGCCCGACAGCACCGCGATGATGGCGAACTTGAACGCCACCAGACCGGAGGCGTCGTTCATCAGCGCTTCGCCTTCCAGCACGTGCTGCATGGTGGACGGCAGCCGGCGCTTGCCGATGATGGACGACACCGCGACGGCGTCGGTCGGCGACAGCACCGCCGCCAGCGCGAATGCAGACGGCAGCGCGATGGCCGGAATCATCCAGTGGATGAAGTAGCCGACCCCGACCACGGTGAACAGCACCAGGCCGAGCGCCAGCGCCAGGATCGGTTGCGCCAGCCGGAAGAACTCGCGCTTGGGCATGCGCCAGCCGTCGGTAAACAGCAGCGGCGGGATGAACAGCAGCAAGAACAGCTCAGGGTCAAAGCTGATGCGCAGGCCGAACAGCGGCAGCGCCAGCACAGCGCCGAGGCCGATCTGGAACAGCGGCAGCGGGATCTTGAAAGGAACAAGGCGCGCCGCCACGCCGGAAACGGCGACGGCCAGCAGCAGGATCAGAACGGTAAAGACAATTTCCATCGGAGATAAAGCAGAGGAGTCGTACGGTATTGAAGCGGAGATCGCGACTGAAAATCAGGACCTGACAAGTTGTAAGTATAGAGCCTGGGCGGGCTCCGGCAGCAAAAACGGATCAGGCATAGAATCATTGTTCCTCGGTGACATGGAGTGCATGCAATGGGTACGACTGGTACGACTGGTACAACTGACAAAAATGGCAATCAACTGCAACATCGCAAACTCGGCAATTCGGCCGTTGAAGTTGCGCCGCTGGCGTTCGGCGGCAATGTGTTCGGCTGGACCGCCGATGAGGCGACTTCGTTTTCCCTGCTCGACAAATTCGTCGATGCCGGCCTCAACCTGGTCGACACCGCCGATGTCTATTCGCGCTGGGCCAACGGCAACAAGGGCGGCGAATCCGAAACCATCATCGGCAAATGGATCAAGCAAAGCGGCAAGCGCGACAAGCTGGTCATCGCCACCAAGGTCGGCATGGACATGGGCGACGGCAAGATCGGCCTGTCGCCGGCCTACATCAGGCGTGCGGTGGAAGACTCGCTGACGCGTTTGCAAACCGACTACATCGATCTCTACCAGTCGCACACCGACGACAAGAACACGCCGCAGGAAGAAACCCTGCACACCTATGGCGAACTGGTTCAGCAAGGCAAAGTGCGTCTGATCGGTGCATCCAACTTCGGCGCCGACCGTCTGGAAGAAGCGCGCAAGCTCAGCCGTGAACATGGCTACCCGCTGTACCAGACGCTGCAGCCGGAATACAACCTGTATTCACGCGCCGACTTTGAAAACAATCTTGAGCAGTACTGCCTCAAGGAAAAAATCGGCGTCATCAACTATTACTCGCTGGCCAGCGGTTTCCTCAGCGGCAAATACCGCTCCGAAAAAGATCTCGGCAAGAGCACCCGCGGGGGCAAGACGCAAAGCTACCTGAATCCGCGTGGCCTGCGCATCCTCGACGCACTCGATGCCGTCGCCGCACGCTACGACAGCACGCCGGCCGCCGTGGCGTTGGCGTGGCTGATTGCGCGTCCGAGCATCTCGGCGCCGATCGCCAGCGCCACCACGCTGGAACAGATGGATGCGCTGATCGCCGCAACGCGCCTGTCGCTGGACGCTGCCGCCATCAGCCAGCTGGACCAGGCCAGCGCGCCCTAAGCTAAACCTTGTGGTCGACAGCGGTCATGGCGGGCGTCGCCATGCCAGTGTCGGGCGCCAGGCCGCGCGGCTGCACCGACAGCATGTGCGCCTTGCGCCAGCCGCCGTAGCGGTAATACGCGACCGCCAGCACGATCAGCACCACGCTGCCGAGCGGAAAGCTCCACCAGATCGCTTCCGCGCCATAAGTCGGGATCAGCCACTTCGCAAACGGCAGGCGCACCAGCCAGATCGCGATGAACAGCATCACCAGCGGCGCCATCACCGCGCCGGTTGACCTCACCACGCCGAACAGCACCATCGTCACGCCGAACAGCACGAAGGACCACGCCACGATATTGTTGATATGGCGCGCCACACCCATGGCTTCGCCCTCATGCGGCAGGAACAGGCCCAGCGCCGCGTGATCGAACAGATACAGCAAGGCCACCAGCGCGCCGGTCAGCAGGAAGTTGTAGCCGACCCCGATGGTGGCGATGCGCGTGACGCGATCCCAGCGACCGGCGCCGATATTCTGCGCGGCCATTGACGACACGCTCGCGCCCAGCGCCAGCGCCGGCATTTGCACATAGGTCCACAACTGCGAGGTCACGCCGTAACCGGCCGTCACCTGCGAGCCGTAGCCGTTGACCAGGCTGATCATCACCAGCGCCGACGATGAAATCACCAGCATCTGCAAGCCCATCGGCAGGCCCTTGGTCACCAGCGCGCGCAGGATCGCCAGGTCTGGTTTCAGGTAATTCAGTTCATTGCTGTGCAGCGCCAGGAAATGCCTGCGGCGATAGAGGAAGGCGATCATCAGCAGCAGGCTGCCCGATTGCGCGATCAGCGTCGCCAACGCCGAGCCGGCAATCCCCATCGCCGGAATCGGGCCGAGGCCGAAGATCAGCAGCGGATTGAGCGCGATATCCAGTCCCACCGACAGCAGCATGAAATAGAACGGCGTGCGCGAATCGCCCGCGCCGCGCAGCGTCATCATCATGAAGTTATAGAAATACATCATCGGCAGCGCAACGAAGATGATGCGCAGGTAGGCAATCGCATAGGGGGCGGCGTCGGCCGGCGTCTGCATCAGCGTAAGGATGTGCGGCGTGAAGATGTAGCCGGCGATCGCTACCAGGATCGACAGCGTCGCAAAGAAGCTCGCGCCGGTGCCGACCACGCGCTTGGCGCGGTCGATGTCGCTCGCACCGATGGACTGCCCGACCAGGATGGTGGTCGCCATGCTGATGCCGAACACCACGCCGAGCAGGAAGAACAGGACGATGTTGGCGTTCGAGGTCGCCGTCAGCGCCGCCTCGCCGAGATAGTGGCCGACCCAGATCGCATTGACCGAGGCGTTCAGCGATTGCAGGACGTTGCTGCCGAGTACCGGCAAGGCGAACATCAGCAGCGTGGTGGCGATGGGGCCGTTGACCAGGTCGGGGCGGGAGGATTTTGCAGGTGAGCGCGGAGCAGGTTGGGCGGACATGGAGGCGGCGGGTGGCTGTGAAACAAAGGCCTCATGCTAGCGCAGTTCGCGCTTCGCATTTGTATCGGCATGTAAGTGGAGGGAAAGGAGAAAAAGCGGGCCGGCATGCTGGCTTGTCTTCTCGTCAACAATCGCCGGCAAGCACACATGAAAAAGGTTTGACCATTGCGGAAAGTCCTCGCTTGACAGGCCCCGGACCCGCACCTATTCTCTGCATACCCAAAGGTCTTACCATATACCCGCACCGCCCTGCGCATCCTTCGGCGCCCAGAACATATAACAGGCACTCAAGCAGACTCCATGTCCTTCGATCCCATCGTCCAGAAATCCATTTCCGAGCAAGTTGCGCAACGCCTGCTCACCATGATCCGCAGCGGCCTGCTCAAGCCCGGCCAGCAATTGCCGCCGGAGCGCGAACTGGCGGCCATGCTTGGCGTCGGCCGTCCGGCCGTGCGCGAAGCGATCCGCGGCCTGGCGCTGCTCGGCTTGCTGCGCATCCGCCAGGGTGAAGGCACCTTCGTCGGCAAGCTTGAAACACGTGAGCTGCTCGAGCCGCTGGAAATGATCATCGACCTCAACGCCGGCACGCTGGAAGCGCTGTTCGACGCGCGCCTGATCATCGAAACCGGCGTGGCCGCGCTGGCCGCCACCCACATGGCGGAAGAAGAACTCGAGCGCCTGACGCGCAACGTCGACGACGAAGCGCGCCTGCTGAGCGACCCGGCCGCCTTCGCCGCCGCCGACGTGGAATTCCACGAAGCCATCATCGAGGCCTGCGACAATCCTTTCCTGCAAAGCATCGCTGGCAGCCTCTACATGCTCGGCAAGAAAAGCCGCACCATCACCTCGCGCATTCCGGCCACGCTGGAACGCAGCCTGCAGGACCACCGCGACATTCTCACGGCCCTGAAGGCGCGCGATCCGAAACAGGCCTCCGACGCCATGCGCACCCACCTGATCCGGGTGCGCGACGCTTATCGCGGTGCGGCGCAGAACAAGGATGAATCGGTGCACGACTGATCTGTACTGTCATTTGCACCGCCATTGATGTTGATTTCGATTTGCTCAGAAAAATAAAAAAACACCCCGGCCTTCAAAGAACACCAACATTGAAACGAGCCGGACCGTGATTTCCCCTATGGTTCACGCCATGCTTACTTTCTCAGGAGAACAACAATGCAAGATCTGGCAGGTAAAGTCGTCTTCATCAGTGGCGCCAGCACCGGTATCGGCGCTTCCGCTGCCCGCGCCTTCGGCGCCAAGGGCGCCCACGTCGTGGTCCACTACAACAAGTCGGCAACCGAAGCCGAAGCCGTCGCCGCCGAGATCCGCAAGGGCGGTACCAAGGCGATCACCATCGGCGCCGACGTGCGCGACAGCAAGGCCATCGACAAGGCAATCGCCAGTGCGGTCGAACAGCTCGGCCGCATCGACGTCCTGATCAACAACGCCGGCAGTCTGGTCAAGCGCGAAGCACTGGAAAAGATCAGCGACGACCTGTTCGACGAAGTCGTGCAGATCAACGCACGTTCGGTGGTGGCGTTCACGCGCGCCGTGATCCCGGTCATGCGCAAGCAGGGCGGCGGCAACATCATCAACGTTACCTCGGTGGCGGCGCGCCATGGCGGCGGCCCCGGCGCGCTGATCTACGCAGCGTCGAAAGGCTTCGTCAGCACCATCACGCGCGGCATGGCGAAAGAACTGCAGCCGGATAATATCCGTGTCAACGCGGTGGCACCGGGCGTGATCATGACGCCGTTCCAGGAACGCTTCACCACACCGGAGCAGCTGGAATCCTTCCGCAAGACCATCCCGATGGGCCGCATCGGCGATCCGGCGGAATGCGACGGCGCCTTCCTGTACCTGGCTTCGGATGAATTGTCGGGCTATGTGACGGGGCAGATCATTGATGTGAATGGCGGGCAGTACATGCCGTGATGTGATGATGCAGAATAGAAAAAGCCGGCTAGTTGCCGGCTTTTTTATTTGAAAAAATGCCCGAATACATCTTTCAGGCATTCATCTCCCGAATCTGATTCTGAAAGCAGGTAGTTTCCGTTCCAATCGTCCCAACCTGCCTGTAAGCTGTACTGCGGCAATGAGAAGCTTTGATAGATGCCTTCAGCCACATGCATGATCTCTTTTCCGGTTCTTTCAAAATGAAACGTTCCCACCAAATACTCACAGATATTCGCCCATTCAGAATGCGGTAAATCTTCCAGACTGAGGATGAGATGACCATTGGCGGCTTGACGTAGATTGGCGTTCATTTTTTCGCTGAATAGCGGTGTTGTGATGGGATAACGCTGAAAAACGCATTCTGGCACAAGCTTTGCAGTCTACGAGACATTCCTGAAATAACCGGATATCACCGCAATGCTCCTCGCGAACTCTATTACTCTCTCTGAAACCGCTGACGCTGCAAGCGTGAACAATGCGGATTTGCTTCGCGACAAGCTGACCCTGCTGCTCGACTCCACCGGCGAAGGCATCTACGGCATCGACCTCGAAGGCCGCTGCACCTTCATCAATCGGGCCGGCGCGGAGATGCTCGGGTACCGGATCGAACAGATGCTGGGCAAGAACATGCACGAGCTGGTGCACCATAGCCATGAGCACGGCGAACACTACCCGGAAGAAGAGTGTCCGATCCTGAAGGCCTTCCGCAAGGGCGAATCGTGCCGGGTAGATCAGGAAGTGTTCTGGCGTGCTGATGGTACCCATTTCGCGACCGAATACTCTTCTTATCAGATCATCGACGGCGGCCAGGTGCGCGGGGCGGTGATCACGTTCAGCGATATTTCCAAACGGCGTCTGGCCGAGGAGCAGTTGCAGCGTGCCAAGGCCGAGCTGGAGCAGCGCGTGGCCGAGCGTACGCGCGAGCTGTCGGCGGCGCTGATGCAGGTGCGCGAACTGTCGGCGCATGCGCATTCGGTGCGCGAGGATGAACGCACGCGCATTGCGCGCGAGATCCATGACGAACTCGGCAGCCTGCTGGTGGCGCTGAAGCTGGACGTGAACTGGATGGCCAGCCGGGTGGCCGACCGCGAGCCGGTGGCGCGCAAGTGCGCCAGCATGAACCGGTTGATCGAGGTGGCGGTGGACAACGTCGGGCGCATCATCACCGATCTGCGGCCGAGTATTCTCGATCATCAGGGATTGATCGCGGCGCTGGAGTGGCAGGTTCAGGAATTCTCCGAAGCGACCGAGTTGCCGTGCGACGTCGAGTTCGACATTTCTCCACAGGCGTTTGCGCCGCGCGGCACGCTGGCGACAGCGGCGTTTCGTATCTTCCAGGAAATGCTAAGCAACGTGGCACAGCATTCGCAAGCAACGCAGGTGAAGATCGCCGTGCGGCTGACGCCGGATGCCTTGCTGATGGAAGTGGAGGACAACGGCGTCGGCGTGCCGGCGGCGGCGCTGGCAAATCCCAAGTCCTACGGCGTCATGGGCATGCGGGAGCGAGCGCTGCACTTTGCCGGCGCACTGAACATCGAAAATGCCGTTGATGGTGCAAAAGATGTGGGAGGTGCACCGGAAAGCGGCAAGTCGATCCGCAACCCCGGCACGCGCGTGCGCCTGGTCTTGCCGCTGAGGAACGACGCATGACCATTCATAGACAATCAACGCAATCGCAGCCACAAGGAAACCCATGATCCGCATCCTGCTTTGCGACGATCACCGCATCGTGCGCGAAGGCCTCAAGCAGATCCTCGCCGACACGCCCGACATCGAGGTGGCGGCCGAGTGCGCCGATGGTCCGGAGGTGCTGCGCAAGGCGCGCGTGGAAGCGATAGACCTGGTCTTGCTGGACATCGCCATCCCCCACCAGGACGGCCTTGATGTGCTGCGCCAGCTCAAGCAGGAGATGCCGCGCCTGCCGGTGCTGATGCTGTCGACCTATCCCGAGAAGCAATACGCCGCGCGCTGCTATCGCTTGGGCGCCGCCGGCTATCTGAACAAGAGTGCCGACACCGAGCAACTGGTGGCGGCGATCCGTAAGGCGGCCGAGGGCGGCGTCTACGTCAGTCCGCACATGGCCGAAACGCTGGCGGCCGAGCTCAACGCGCATGCGGCCAGCACGCAGCGCGCCGCGCACGAGACGCTGTCGCATCGTGAATATCAGGTGTTCCAGCTGATCGCTGCAGGGCGCAGCGTCAAGGAAATCGCCGACCAGCTCACCCTGAGCCCCAACACGGTCAGCACCTACCGCAGCCGCATTCTGGAGAAGACCGGCGCCAGCAACGATGTCGGCATCGCCATGTACGCCGTGCGGCATCAATTGCTACCCGCTTAAGTTGGCGAATTTGTTGTCGCTTTGATAGCGCCTTGTAGTCGTTCCACTACAAGGCGTCGTCTGTCGATGACATCGCAGAGCGCGCTGGCAAGCCCCTTGCACGTGATGGAGTAACAAAGCAGCCGTTACTTCACTCATCCATCGGGGGAATCCATGCCAAAAGAAATCGACAGCACCATCTTCCACACTTACGACGCCGAGCGCGCAGGCAATACCTGTTCCTGCGGCAAGCACGCCAGCCAGACGGCGCATGACGACGCGCAGCACCAGGCAGATGTACAGGCGCAGGTGCGCTCTCAAGATGCCGAACAACTGAGCAACGACGTGGTGGAGGAATCGGTGATGCGCGCGCTGTTCCCGCAGGCGGAGCAACGCCGCGACTTCCTGCGCGCGGTCGGCATCAACAGCGCACGTGCCGCGATCGCCAGCATGTTCCCGCTGGGCGCCTTGCAGGCCATGGCGCAGGAAAAGAACGGCGCGATTGAAAAGAAGGACCTCAAGATCGGCTTCATCGCCATCACTTGCGCGGCGCCGCTGATCATGGCCGACCCGCTCGGCTTCTACAAGAAGCAGGGTCTCAACGTCTCCCTCAACAAGACTGCCGGCTGGGCGCTGATCCGCGACAAGATGATCAACAAGGAACACGACGCCTCGCACTTCCTGTCGCCGATGCCGCTGGCGATGTCGATGGGCGTGGGCAGCAATCCGGTGCAGATGCGCGTCGCCACGATCCAGAACATCAACGGCCAGGCCATCACGCTGCATGTGAAGCACAAGGACAAGCGCGATCCCAAGCAATGGAAGGGTTTCAAGTTCGCGGTGCCGTTCGAGTATTCGATGCACAACTTCCTGCTGCGTTATTACCTCGCCGAGAACGGTCTTGATCCGGACCGCGACGTCCAGATCCGCGTCACGCCGCCGCCGGAAATGGTGGCCAACCTGCGCGCCGGCAACATCGACGGCTTCCTCGGCCCCGATCCGTTCAACCAGCGCGCGGTGTATGACGAAGTCGGCTTCATTCACATCCTGTCGAAGGAAATCTGGGACGGTCACCCATGCTGCGCTTTCGGCATGTCGGAAGAGTTCGTCAAGCAGAATCCCAACACCTTCGCGGCCCTGTTCCGCGCCGTGCTGACCGCCGCCGCGATGGCACGCGATCCGGCCAACCGTTCGCTGGTGGCCAAGGTGATTTCACCGGCGGCGTATCTGAATCAGCCGGAGACCGTGGTCGAGCAGGTGCTGACCGGCCGCTTTGCCGATGGCCTTGGCAACGTCAAGAACGTGCCGGGTCGCGCCGACTTCGATCCGGTGCCGTGGGATTCGATGGCAGTGTGGATCCTGAGCCAGATGAAGCGCTGGGGCTACGTGAAGGGTGAAGTCGACTACAAGGGCATCGCCGAGCGTGTGCTGCTGCTGACCGACGCCAAGAAATACATGAAGGAACTCGGCCAGCCGGTGCCGGACGGCGCCTATCGCAAGTACAAGATCATGGGCAAGGAGTTCGACCCGGCCAAGGCGGACGCCTACGTCAACAGCTTCGCCATCAAGAGGACCTCCTGATGAAACCGGCGGCACAACTGGGCTGGCGCGCCGGACTGATTTCGCTGGCGCTGTTCGGCTGCCTGTTGCTGGTGTGGCATCTGGCGACGGCACCCAAGCTGAGCGTTGAAAACGCACGGGCGGCTGCAACTTCTTCAGCATCTGCAGCCGACGATGAATACGCCAAGCTGATGGGCAAGAGCAGCAGCTCGCCGGTCAAGACCACCGGCTTCCCCGGGCTGGCGCAGATGGGCGAGACCATGCGCAAGGAGCTGGCCAATCCGTTCTACGACAACGGGCCCAACGACAAGGGGATCGGCATCCAGCTCGGTTATTCGCTGGCGCGGGTCGGACTCGGGTTTGCGATTGCGGCGGTGGTGGCGATTCCGCTGGGATTTTTGCTGGGCATGTCGCCGCTGATGCAGCGGGCGTTGAACCCTTTCATCCAGATCCTCAAGCCGATCTCGCCGCTGGCATGGATGCCGCTGGCCTTGTACACGATCAAGGATTCGTCGATCTCGGGGATCTTCGTGATCTTCATCTGCTCGGTGTGGCCGATGCTGATGAATACCGCGTTCGGCGTGGCGTCGGTGCGGCGCGACTGGCTCAACGTCGCCAAGACACTGGAGGTCACGCCGCTGCGCAAGGCTTTCCTGGTGATCCTGCCGGCGGCGGCGCCGACCATCCTGACCGGCATGCGCATCTCGATGGGGATTGCCTGGCTGGTGATCGTCGCAGCCGAGATGCTGGTCGGCGGCACCGGCATCGGCTACTTCGTCTGGAATGAATGGAACAACCTGTCGCTGACCAGTGTGATCTTCGCGATCCTGGTGATCGGCGTGACGGGCATGGTGCTGGACCTGTTCTTTGCGCGGCTGCAAAAACTCGTGACGTACACGGAATAGGCGTAACAGGAGCGATATGGAAAAAGCATTTCTCACCGTTGAGAATCTCAACAAGCGTTACACCGATGATGGCCTGCCGGTGTTCGACCAGGTCTCGTTCGGCATCGACAAGGGCGAGTTCGTCTGCATCATCGGCCACTCCGGCTGCGGCAAGACCACCATCCTGAATGTGCTGGCCGGCCTCGAAGCACCGTCGGGCGGCGTGGTGATCATGGATCAGCGCGAGGTCAAAGGCCCTAGCCTGGATCGCGGCGTGGTGTTCCAGAGCCATGCGCTGATGCCGTGGTTCAGCGTGCTGGGCAACGTCGTGTTCGCGGTGCGTTCGCGCTGGCCGGACTGGTCGCGCGACAAGGCCGAGCAGCATGCGCGCCGCTTCATCGAGATGGTCGGCTTGAAGGGTGCGGAGCACAAGAAGCCGTCCGAGCTGTCGGGCGGCATGAAGCAGCGCGTCGGCATTGCGCGGGCGTTTTCCATTGAGCCGAAGATGTTGCTGATGGATGAACCCTTCGGTGCGCTCGATGCGCTGACGCGCGGCGTGGTGCAGGACGAGTTGTTGAAAATTTGCAGCGCCACGCACCAGACCGTGTTCATGATCACGCACGACGTCGACGAGGCGATCCTGCTGGCCGACAAGATATTTCTGATGTCCAACGGCCCGCGGGCGCGCATCGCCGAAGTGGTGGTCAACACCATGCCCAAGACGCGCACCCGCGAAACCATGCACCACGATCCGCAGTTCTACCGCATCCGCAACCATCTGGTCGATTTTTTGGTGCATCGTTCGCGCCGTATCCAGGAAGCGGCTGCGGAAGACGTCGGCACGCGGGTGGTGACGCCCGGGCTGGAGCAGGGCGCACCGGATGCACCGGAGGCGCTGGACAATTTTCCGCAAGCAGCAGCTTGATTTTTCACGATCATTTTTATCATTCATCGCAAGGAGAACTTCATGGACCGCAACCTCGTTACCCAAAAAATCATTCAAGCCAAGGTCAGGAACAAGATGACCTGGTCCAAGATCGCCGAAAGCATCGGCCAGAGCAAGGAGTGGACGACCGCCGCCATGCTCGGCCAGATGACGCTGACCGCCAAGCAGGCGGCCGTCACGCAGGAACTGTTCGGCCTCACCGACGAAGAAACCCTGTGGCTGCAGATCGTGCCGTACAAGGGTTCGCTGCCGACACCGGTGCCGACCGATCCGCTGATCTATCGCTGGTACGAAATCGTCAGCGTCTACGGCTCGACCATCAAGGAACTGATCCACGAAGAATTCGGCGACGGCATCATGAGCGCGATCGACTTCAAGATGGACATTCAGCGTCAGGCTGATCCTGCCGGTGACCGCGTCAATGTCGTCTTGAGCGGGAAGTTCCTGCCTTACAAGACGTATTGATCGGTTTTCGTCGACGCCGGGGAGGAGGGCGGTAGAATAGCCTGCATGGAAAAAACTACCGCCCCACGCAAGCATTCCGTCAGCGCCATGAAGGCGCGTTTCGTCGCCATTTCGTGGCGCGACCTGGCCGTCAGTTTCGGGCCCATGGTGCTGCTGATCATCGTCGGCGTCTGGCTGGCGATCTGGCTGATCCATCCGGCGCCGCCGAAATCCATCACCATCGCGACCGGGCCGGAAAACAGCAATTTCTGGAACGTCGCCGAGAAATACAAGAAGATCCTCGCGCGCGACGGCGTGACAGTGAAGATCGTGGCGTCGGAAGGTTCGCTCGACAACCTGCGCAAACTGACCGATCCGGACGGCGACGTTGATGTCGCTTTCGTGCAGGGCGGCATTGCCGACAGCGTCAATATTGATAGCCTGGTGTCGCTGGGCAGCGTGGCGTATTCGCCGGTATCGGTGTTTTATCGCAATGACAAAGTGGTCTCGCGGCTGTCCGAGCTGACCGGGAAAAGCATCGCCATCGGCCTGCAGGGCAGCGGCTCGCGCGTGCTGGCGCTGACCTTGCTGAAGGCCAGCGGGATCGAGCCGGGCGGGGCGACCAAACTGATCGACATGGGCGGCGACGAGGCCGCGGACGCGCTCAGCAAGGGCAAGATCGACGTCGCCTTCCTGATGGGCGAGTCGGCCGCGCCGGCCACCATGGGCAAGCTGCTGCGCACCAACGGCATCCGTTTGCTGGACTTCTCGCAGGCCTCGGCTTATACGCGCCGCTTCAGCTATCTCAATGAATTGACCTTGCCGCCGGGTGTATTCGACTTCCGCCGCAACCTGCCGGACCACACGATCCGCCTGATCGCGCCGACCGCCGAGCTGATTGCGCGCGACGACCTGCATCCGGCCTTGTCCGACCTGCTGATCGAAGCGGCGCGTGAAGTGCACGGCAAGGCCAGCGTGCTGCAGAAGGCCGGCGAATTCCCGGCGCCGCTGGCGCATGAGTATCCGATCAGCGACGACGCCGCGCGCTATTACAAGTCGGGCAAGAGCTTCTTTTACCGCACGCTGCCGTTCTGGCTGGCGAGCCTGGTGGATCGCACGATGGTGATTCTGCTGCCGATCATCCTGCTGCTGATTCCCGGAATCAAGCTGGTGCCGCTCCTGTACGGCTGGCGCATCCGTTCGCGCATCTATAAATGGTACGGCGTGCTGATCACGCTGGAGCGCGGCGTCACCACGCACACCAAGGAAGAGCAGGAGCTGATGCTCAAGCAACTGGATGAGATCGAGACCTCAGTGAATCGGATGAAGATGCCGCTGGCGTTTGCCGATCAGTTCTACGTGCTGCGTGAACACATCGGGTTTGTGCGCAGCCGGCTTGAAAGCGGCGCGTAGGCACCGCAGAGTGAATACGCGGGTTTGGCCCATTCCAGCCTGAACAAGGTAGAATGGGTTGCATTCGGACCGAAATCGAAAAACTTCCGAAATCGTTCAAAAAACAACGAGATCAAAAACTACTGTTTATTTATACAGTGTTTGTGATACAGTGGAATCTCTTCAACAGAGATAGGAACCACTGCCATGACACACTTGGATCTCACTTCAGGCGCTCGCTTTGGTCTGGAATCTTCTTCCCCTTCGTCTTTCAGCCTGCGTTTCGGCCGCCGCGAAATGTTCGTGTGCCGCGACTCGTACGTGCGCCGCTATCGCGTCAATCCCGTGATCGAATGCAGCGCCGGCCTGCAAGCCGGCCACCTTGAAATCCTGCTGTTCCGCCGCTGGCTGGTCGTGCTGTCCAAGGCGCGCGCCTGAGCATGCTGATGTTGATGCCCATGCAGCTGCGTCTGGCGGCGTTGGCCGCGTGCGCGCCGGGTTTTGAACCACGCCGTGAATGCGAGCCGGTTACACGGCGCAGTCTTGTGGCGAGGCTGACCGGTATCTTCGGGCATCGATTTTTCAAGCTTCAAATCCTGACAAAAAGCTGAATTTAAAACGGGAATTATTCTCATTTATGCTATAGTCGGTCGTCTTTTCGGTTACGTGAAGGCGCGTTGTCTTGTGTTTTTGGACTTCGTGCATCCTGCCGGAAAGCAGACTGATCAATCAGCATAAAGGGATAAGTTCATGTTTTTACGTACTTTTGTTGCAGGTGTGGTGCTGGCGACAACGGCGGTCGGCGTGTCCGCCCAGGAAAAGGCGATCAACCTTTACTCCGCGCGCCATTATCAGACCGATGAAGCCTTGTACGGCAATTTCACCAAGGCCACCGGCATCAAGATCAATCGTGTCGACGCCGATGACGCCGGTATTCTGGCCCGTCTCAAAAGCGAGGGAACTGCCAGCCCGGCCGACGTGATCCTGCTGGTTGACGCCGCCCGCCTGTGGCGCGGCGAGAACGACGGTCTGTTCCAACCCGTGAAATCAGGAGTACTGGAGTCGCGCATTCCCGCCAATCTGCGCGGCAAGGATGAGGGCCAGGGTTCGCAATGGTTCGGTTTCTCGACACGCGCCCGCGTGATCGTCTACAACAAGCAAAATGTGAAGCCGGAAGACGTCGACACCTATGAGTCGCTGGCCGATCCCAAGAACAAAGGCAAGCTGTGCACCCGTTCGGGCGCGCATCCTTATAACGTCTCGTTGTTCGGCGCACTGTATGAACACGTCGGCGAAGCCAGGACCGAAACCATCCTGAAGGGCATGGTCGCCAATATGGCGCGCTCGCCGGTGGGCGGCGACACCGACCAGATCAAGGCGGTCGCTTCGGGTGAGTGCGGCGTGGCGATTTCCAACTCCTACTATGTCGCGCGCCTGATGAAGTCGACCAAGCCGGAAGACATCGCCGTGGTCAGCAAATTCGGCGTGGTCTGGCCGAACCAGAAAACCTTTGGCGCGCACGTCAACATCGCCGGCGCCGGCGTGGCGAAGAATGCCCCGCACAAGGCTGACGCCGTCAAGTTCCTGGAGTACCTGGCCAGCGATGATGCACAGCGTTACTTCGCCGAAGGCAACAACGAATGGCCGGCAGTCAAAAACGTGAAGACCGGCAATGCCGCACTGGATACGCTGGGACCGTTCAAGGCGGAAGTGATCGACGTTGCCGCCACAGGTCGCAACCAGCAGAAGGTGTTGCAGATCCTTGATCGCGTCGGCTATAAATGATGCGCGCGTAGTTGCCTGCCTCGGCAGGCATGAAAAAAGCACCGGACAGCCATCGCTGCCGGTGCTTTTTTAACGATGGCAGTGTGAAGAAGCCGGCTTGCGGGCGGGCGCCTGCTTCAGCCGGCAGCGCGCGGGAACGCCACCACATGATTCACATCAAGCCGGATGCCGATCGATTCACCGATGGCATGGTCGTGATGCGAAGGCACCAGCGACAGTAATTCGAGGCCGTCGTCGAGTCGCAGCGTATAGAGGAAGTCGGCGCCGCGGAAAGATTTGCGTACGACGCGCGCCTTGAACGGCGACAGGTCGTCGTGCACGATGTCATCGGAACGCAGCAACACGTCGAACGGCGCCCCGTGGGTTGCGCTGGATTGCAGTGTTTCCATGATGCGCGAAACATCGTGCAGCCGGCCCAGCGGCGTTTCCATCGCCATGTCGCCGGCCGCGCCCACCAGTGCACCCGGCACGAACATGCCGTGACCGATGAAGTCAGCGACGAAGCGCGTAGCGGGACGGTGATACAGCGCATAGGGCTGGTCCCATTGTTCGAGGCGGCTCTGCTGCATGACGCCGACCACGTCGCCGACGGCGAACGCCTCCATCTGGTCGTGCGTCACCATTAATGCGGTGATGCCGGCCTGCTTGAGGATGCGACGGACTTCTTCGGCGAGGCGTTCGCGCAGTTCGACGTCGAGGCTGGAGAAGGGCTCGTCCAGCAGCAACAGCCGCGGCTGCGGAGCGAGCGCGCGCGCCAAGGCAACGCGCTGCTGTTGGCCGCCGGACAACTGGTGCGGGAATTTGCTTTGCATGCCGCCCAGGCCGACCAGTTCCAGCATGTCCTGCATGCGTCGCCGACGTTGTTGCTTGTCGCCATGACTGCTGTGCAACCCGAAGCCGATGTTGGCTTCGATGTCCAGGTGAGGAAACAGCGCGAAGTCCTGGAACACCATGCCGATGCGGCGTTGCTCGGCGGCGATGCGCACGCCGGGGCCGTCCAGTAATTGCCCGTCGAGCAGGATGCTGCCGGATTGCGGCTGTTCGAGTCCGGCGATGGCGCGCAACAGGGTGGTCTTGCCGCTGCCGGAAGGACCGATCAGTGCGCCCAGTTCACCGGACCGCAGCGCGAACGACACTGCTTGCACCGCAGGCGCCACGGCGCGCGGATAACTGATGCTGACCTGATCGACTTGCAGAAACATGGCAGTCCTTTTTATGACACTTTTTGGTGATTTTTCATGCCGGGGAAAATCGACGAAGGATGCCGCCTGCCGCTACAATGCCTGTCGCTGGAATGCACCATGCAGCGAATGATTTTTTACCCGTTTTCAATATGCGAAGTGTAGCGCATCAATACTGTTGCGCAGCGCAATCCGGACCAGTTTTCCATCACGAATCATGTATCTCATCGGCCTGATTGCCTTCCTGATTTCCGTGCCCATCCTCGGCATCGCCGGTGCGTGGCTGCAGCTCGATGCAGCCGCCGTCGACGCCTTGCATCGGCAGATGCAGACAGTGTTGCCGGGCTATCTGGCGACCTCCGCTTGGCTGGCCCTGTTCGTCACGCTGGGCGTGATCGTCGTCGGCGCGGCCACGGCGGTGACGATCGGCTTGTTCGAGTTTCGCGGCAAGCGTTTCTTTTCCTGGGCATTGCTGTTGCCGATGGCGATGCCGGCCTATGTGTGCGCGTATGCGTACACTGACTTCCTGCAATACGGCGGCGCAGTGCAGACCAGCCTGCGTGCGCTGTGGCCGGGATTCCGTTTCGACGTGCGCAGCCTGGCGGGGGCGATCTTCCTGTTCATTTTTACCTTGTACCCCTACGCCTATCTGCTGGCGCGCAATGCGCTCGGAGAACGCGGCGTGCATCTGATGGAGGCGGCGCGCCTGCTCGGCACGCCCTTGAGCGCACGCATTCGCCGTGTGGCCTTGCCGTTGGCGCGTCCGGCGCTGATGGCGGGCGCGGCGCTGGCCCTGATGGAGACGTTGGCCGATTACGGCGTCAGCGCCTATTTCGGTTTGACCACGTTCACCACCGGCATCTACAAGGCCTGGATGGTGATGGATGATCGCATCGCGGCGGCCCAGTATGCGTCCTTGCTGCTGCTGTTCGTCGCCGTGTTGTTGTGGCTGGAGCGCCGCGAGCAGGGACGCATGCGCTTTGCCACGGTACGGGGCAATCGTGGCGATGGGGCTGAAGCACGCTTGCCGGTGTTGCGCGGCATGCGCGCGGCACTGGCGTGGCTGGTGTGCGGAACGCCGATTGTGTTGGGTTTCGTGCTGCCGGTGCTGATCCTGCTGCAATTGATGTGGCGCGAGAGCGAGTTGTCGCTGGCAACCAATCTCGCTCGCTATGCCGGCTGGTCTTGGAACAGCTTCCGCTTCGGCGGGCTGGCCGCGGCGATTGCGGTGGTGCTGGCGCTGGCCTTGGGTTTCGCCCAGCGCGCCGGCGGCTTGCCGCGCTTCAACTCCTTGTTCTTGCGCTTTGTCGCGCGTCTGGCGTCCATGGGATATGCAATTCCCGGATCGGTGATTGCGATCGGCATTCTGCTGCCGGTCGCCTGGTTGCAGGCGGTGTTTCCGGGCAGCGGCGCGGGCGTCTGGCTGACGGCGACCGCGCTCGGCGTGATCTATGCGTATCTGGTACGCTTTACGGCCGTGGCGGTGCAGTCGGTGGAAGCCGGTTACACCCGCATCCCGGCAAGCCTGGACGAGGCCGCGCGCACCATGGGCGCCTCACGCAGCCGCATCGTGTACAAGCTTCACATGCCCTTGCTGTGGCGCTCGCTGGCGACGGGGGCGTTGATGGTATTCGTCGACGTCGTGAAAGAATTGCCGGCGACGCTGTTGCTGCGTCCCTTCAACACCGATACGCTGGCCGTGATCGCCCATAACCTGGCGCGCGACGAACGTCTCGGCGAGGCCGCATTGCCGGCGCTGAGCATCGTGCTGGTCGGCCTGATCCCGGTATTGCTGGTCACGCGGGCCCTGCGCAGATACTGAACAAACGATAGAGGAAAAAAATGAGCCAATACGATTACGACCTGTTCACCATCGGCGGCGGCTCCGGCGGCGTGCGCGCCAGCCGGTTTGCTTCGCAATACGGCGCGCGCGTGGCGATTGCCGAGAGCAAGGATCTGGGCGGCACCTGCGTCAACGTCGGCTGCATTCCGAAAAAACTGATGTCCTACAGCGCGCATTTTCATGAAGATTTCGCCGACGCCGCCGGCTTCGGCTGGACCGTAGGCGAGACCCGCTTCGACTGGGCCGCACTGATCGCCGCCAAGGACAAGGAGATCGCGCGTCTCAACGGCATCTACCGGAAGATTCTCGACGGCGCCAAGGTCGACATCGTCGAAGGCTATGCGACGATGGAAGACGCCCACACCGTCAGCGTCAACGGCAAGCGCTACACCGCGGCACACATCCTGGTGGCGACCGGCGGGCATCCGACGGTGCCGGAGATTCCCGGCAAGGAGCTGGGCATCGTGTCCGATGACTTCTTCCATCTGACCGCCTTGCCAAAACGCAGCGTGGTGCTGGGCGGCGGCTATATCGCGGTGGAGTTGGCATCGATCCTCAATGGTCTCGGCAGCGAAGTGACGCTGGTGTATCGCGGCAAGCATCTGCTGCGCGGCATGGACAGCGAACTCGGCGTGTTCCTGGCGGAAGAAATGCGCAAGAAAGGCATGACCATCCTGTTCGAGAACAATATCGAAGCGATCAAGTCGGCCGGCGCCGGCAAGCGCGTCCAGCTCAGCGACGGCAAGACCATCGACGCCGATTGCGTGCTGTTCGCCACCGGCCGCCACGCCAACACGGCGGGACTCGGACTGGAGAAGGCCGGGGTTACGCTGACCGACAAAGGGGCAGTCAAGGTCGACGAACATTTCGTCTCGGGAGTGCCGTCGATCCATGCCATCGGCGACGTCATCGATCGGGTTGCACTGACGCCGGTGGCGCTGGCCGAAGGCATGGTGGTAGCCGCGCGCCTGTTCAACAAAGGCGGCCGGGAAATGTCTTACGAGAATATTCCGACGGCGGTGTTCAGCCATCCGAACGTCGGCACGGTCGGCCTGAGCGAGGAAGACGCGCGCAAGAGGGTGGGCGAAGTGCTTATTTTCAAATCGGAATTCAAGGCCCTCAAGCACACGCTGAGCGGCAACACCGAGCGCACCTTCATGAAGTTGGTGGTGGATGCGAAGAGTGATCGCGTGCTGGGCGTACACATGGTCGGCGCCGATGCCGGCGAGATCGTCCAGGGCTTTGCGGTGGCTTTGCAATGCGGCGCCACCAAGGCCCAGTTCGACGCCACCATCGGCATTCATCCGACCTCAGCGGAAGAGTTCGTCACGATGCGTACGCCGGCGACATAGGCGTGTCGCAGAACTACCGCCGGAGAATGCCCCGGCGATAGTCCTGACCTAGCGCCAGAGCGCGTAGCCGATGCGGAACTGCGGCGTCGATTTCTGGTTGTACGTCAGCAGGCTCTCGCCGTAACCATAGAAGTAGCTCGCCATCAGATAGCCGGCCATGCCCGGCACCAGCTTCGCCAGCGGGTAGGACAGCGTCGAGTCGGCGCTGCCCGAACTGCTGCGCGTGCCCTTGCGCAAGGTGGTCGAAAACTCCACGCCGTCCGGCTTGCCCACCGCCAGCTTCAGATCCGCATGGCCGCGATACTGGCCGATATCGGGGTTGTCGGAGCTCGGGCCGAGGTAGGTGTAGACCTTGGGTGAGATGCGCAACTGGTAGTCGTTGAGGTTGCCGAACGTGAAGGTCGGTTCGACGAAGAAGGTGTTGATGCCGCGCGATTGCGCGCCGTCGCGGCCGTTCGACTCATGCTCGAGGCCGGTTGAAACTGCCATGCGGCTCAGGATGCTGTTGTGGATGCCGAGATCCGGCAGGTAATAGAACAGGCTCGGTCGGTAGCTGGTGTCGCGGAACGGCGCCGACGGGCTTTCCAGGTCCCACAGCGAATATTGGGTGTAGCCGAAATACAGGTTGTCGATCAGGCCGCGCGAGCGCATGTCTTCCGGCTGGAAGATGCGGAACTTGAAGCTGAGCTGGAACTTGGCGTTGCGGTTGCCGCCGCTGTTGCCGGCCGCGAAATACATCGGCTCATGGAACGACAGGCGCGGGATATTGATCAGGTCGAGCGCGGCCGGCGCAATGCCGATCGGACTGGCGCTGGAACCCGGTGTGATCACCGAGGCGGATGGTGTGGCCGCGCCGGCCAACGCGATGCCTTCCGCCGACGGCACCGGCATCTTGCCGTCCTTCGGGCGAATCACAGCCACCAGCACCGGCGAGGCATCCACACCCACGGTCTCGATGCGCACCACGCCGCGCAGGTAGTCGGGCAGGGTGGCGCTGTAGGAGATCTTGCGGAATTCGCCTCGCTTGAGCGTGATTTCTCCGGGCCCGCCGGCTTCGCGCTCCATGCGCAGCTGCACCGGGGGCGTCATGTCGGCCGAGGCGGCCACCACCAGATTGTCCGGGATGGTGTAAGCCTGGCTGTCGTGATCGTCTTCGGTGACCAGCAAGGTCAGGGTGAACGGCTTGTTGCCGTCGACCAGCTTGGGCGGCTGCAGCAACGAAATGCCGGCGCTGGCGCCATGCATGAATGACAGCGCGCCGATGGCGGCAAGCGCCTGGATCAGGCGCTTGGGTGCTAAGGGACGTTGAGTTTGCGGGTGAGGAGTGAAGAGCATGAGGCCTGGATTTTTTGCTGTTGTAGGCGAAGGGCGCATTGTCGTGTTTTTTATCGATTTATCAATTGTCGGGAATGGTGCATCAGCCCTATGGATTGGTTTCCGGGCGTAAAGTTGCTTCGATCCGACGTTTCATACGCTTAAGAATGTAAAGCGGCCTGATTTCAGACTTCGTCAGACTTCGATATGTCTTTTTGCGGGATAATGGGCTAAATGCCTAAAAAATGTTGATTATTAGTTTCATATTTCCTCATCATGTTATCCGCTTCCTACGATAGTTTGCTTGTTGTCATATCCCTGCTGGTGGCGGTGCTCGCCTCCTATACTGCATTGGACATGACGGAGCGGATCAACGCGACCCAAGAATATGCCGGTCGTTCCTGGCTGTTTGGCGGCGCCGTCGCAATGGGCATTGGTATCTGGTCGATGCACTTCGTTGGCATGCTCGCATTCCGTTTGCCCATCGATCTCGGCTATGACCCCTGGATTACCTTCCTCTCGCTGCTGATCGCGGTCGGCGTCTCGGGCTTCGCGCTGTGGATCGTCAGCCGCCCGGAGCTGCCAGTGCGCCGCCTGATCAACAGCGCGCTGGTCATGGGTGTCGGCATCGCCGCCATGCATTACACCGGCATGGCCGCCATGCTGATGACGCCCGGCATCCGCTACGATCCCTTGTTGTTTGCGGCTTCCGTGGCCGTCGCCATTGGCGCGTCGGGCGCCGCCTTGTGGATAGCCTTCCGCCTGCGCCGCAACACGCCGCATGTCAAGTTCGCGCGCGCCGGCGCCGCCGTAGTGATGGGCGTGGCCATCGTCGGCATGCATTACACCGGCATGGCCGCTGCGAATTTCCCGGACGGCAGCATCTGTTTGGCAGTCCGTGACGGCGTCAGCCCGGGCTGGCTGGCGATCCTGATCATTGTGGTGACGCTGGCGGTGCTGACGATCGCCTTGCTGACCTCGCTGCTGGACGCGCGGCTGGAGTCGCGCACCGCCAAGCTGGCGCGTTCGCTGGCCGAAGCCAATGAAGAACTCACGCAACTGGTCTTGCACGACAACCTGACCAAACTGCCCAACCGCACGCTGCTGGACGACCGCCTCAACCAGGCCATCAACAAGGCGGCGCGCGAGCAGGGACATTTCGCGCTGATGTTCTGCGACCTCGACGGTTTCAAGGCGATCAACGATTCGCTCGGTCATCACGTCGGCGACATGATGCTGGTGGAGGTGGCGCAGCGTGTCGGTTCCGTCATGCGCGCGCAGGATACGGTGGCGCGGCTGGGCGGCGACGAGTTCGTGATGCTGGTCGACCTGAAGGAACCGGACGATGCCGTGACCGTCGCCGACAAGCTGGTGAAGATCATCAACCAGCCCTTCCTTATCGAAAAGCACGAGCTGCGGGTCTCGGCCAGCATCGGCATTGCGATCTATCCGGAAGACGGCAGCAGCCGCCACGATCTGGTGATCAACGCCGACGCCGCGATGTATCACACGAAGCGCAGCGGCCGTAACGGTTACCATTTCTTTGAAGCGTCGATGAACGTCAACGCGCACAATCAGTTGCAATGGCTGCAAGACTTGCGCCTGGCGCTGGAGCGCAAGGAATTCATCCTGCATTACCAGCCCAAGTACAACTCGCCGAACGGCCCGGTGCTGGGCGCTGAAGCCTTGTTGCGCTGGCAGCATCCGGTACACGGACTGGTGGGGCCGGATGAGTTCATCGGCCTGGCCGAACGTTCCGGGCTGATCGTGCCGATCGGCGCATGGGTGCTCGACGAGGCCTGCCGCCAGATGAAGGTCTGGTTCGACATCGGTCACGAAGACTGGAAGATCGCCGTCAACCTGTCGGCTCTGCAGTTCGCTCAGACCGACCTGATCGAGCTGGTCAAGGACACGCTGGCGCGCCACAGCCTGCCGGCGCGCTGCCTGACGCTGGAAGTTACGGAGTCCACCGCCATGCACGATGCTGAAAGCAGCCTCAAGACGCTGCAGCAGATCGCCGACCTCGGCGTGGATATTTCGATCGACGATTTCGGCACCGGCTATTCGAGTCTGCTGTATCTGAAGCGCCTGCCCGCCAATGAACTGAAGATCGATCGCGGCTTCGTGCGCGATCTCAGCGACGGCAACGACGACGCGGCCATCATTTCGGCCATTGTGGCGCTGGGCCGTACGCTCAATCTGCGCATCGTCGCCGAAGGCGTGGAAACCACCAAGCAGCAGAATTTCCTGACCTCGGTCGGTTGCGACGCGTTGCAGGGTTACCTCATGGGCCGCCCGATGCCGCCCGACAAATTCATTGAGGCGACTTCCAACCTACAGAAAAACGCCGCGCAGGCGTCCTGATTTTCCTCGACACCGCCGATGCGTTCTTCCACTCGGCGGGGTCTTCCCTGACTGCAATAGATGGCGCGCCAAGCGGTGCCGATTCTCGTATTGCCCCTCGCCAACACAAGCCCCGCAAGCCATGAACAGACGTGACAGTCACACGCTGTTCCGCGCATTCAAGTTTTCCCTCTCGGAGCATTATGGAGAGTATGTGGCCGCCTGAGCCATGCAGAAAAATCAACATTTACCTGACTTGAATGGCAGGGGGGAAACATGAACGTGATTGGAAATATGAAGATCGGCAAGCGTCTCGGACTGGGCTTCGCCGTTATCCTGGCACTCTCCGTCCTGATCGCGGTGATTGGCGTCTGGCGCCTGCAAAGCGTGGCGAAGGCGACGCAAGACATGATGGACGTGCCGCTGGCCAAGGAGCGCATGATCGGCGACTGGTATCGCCATACGTTTGCCGGCATCCGTCGCACGATTGCCGTGGCCAAGAGTTCCGATCCCAGCCTGTCGGCGTTCTTCAAGCCTGAAAGCGACGAAGCCACGCGTATTTCCGGCGACCTGCAAAAGAAGATTGCCGAGCTGATCGCCAGCGATGAAGAAAAGCAGCTGTACGAAAAAATCATGGCGCTGCGCAAAGTCTATCTGTCGACCCGCGACACCATTTATAAAGCCAAGAACGAGCCAGGCGCCGACCCCGCCGCGATCGCCGCAGCGCTGGACAAGGACTTCCTGCCGGCGGCGAAGAACTATTCGACGGAAGTGGAAAACCTGCTTGCATTGCAACGCAAGACCATCGATCAACTCAATCAGCATGTGGCGGAAATCGCCGCGCAAAGCGCCAACCTGCTGATCGTGCTGGAAGTGCTGGCGCTGGCATTGGGCGTCACCTGCGCCTGGTATCTGACGACCGGCATCACGCGACCCCTGAACACCGCCGTCGACATTTCACGCCGCGTTGCCGAAGGCGACCTGTCGGTGGAGATCACCGTGACAACCAAGGATGAAGCCGGCCAGTTGCTGCAGGCGCTCAAGGACATGAACATCAGCCTGCGCAATATCGTCGGCAACGTGCGCATCGGCACCGACACCATTGCCACGGCGTCCAGCCAGATCGCCAGCGGTAATCTCGATTTGTCGAATCGTACCGAACAGCAGGCCGGTTCCCTGGAAGAGACCGCGTCGGCGATGGAACAACTGACCTCGACCGTCAAGCAGAATGCCGACAACGCGCGTCAGGCCAACCAGTTGGCCGTGTCGGCGTCCGAAGTGGCGATCCAGGGCGGCAGCGTGGTGGGGCAGGTGATCAACACGATGAGCGCGATCAATGATTCGTCCAAGAAGATCGTCGACATCATCAGCGTGATCGACGGTATCGCTTTTCAAACCAATATCCTCGCCTTGAATGCGGCGGTGGAAGCGGCGCGCGCCGGTGAGCAAGGGCGCGGTTTTGCGGTGGTGGCGTCGGAAGTGCGCAGCCTTGCACAACGTTCGTCCGCTGCGGCGAAAGAAATCAAGACGCTGATCGACGACTCCGTCTCCAAGGTGGACGTCGGCAGCAAGCTGGTGGGGCAGGCCGGATCGACCATGGAAGAAGTGGTCTCCAGCGTCAAGCGCGTCACCGACATCGTCGGCGAAATCAGTTCGGCCAGCCAGGAGCAAAGCACGGGCATCGAAGAGGTCAATCGGGCGATTGCACAAATGGACGAGAGCACACAACAGAATGCCGCGCTGGTAGAGGAAGCCGCCGCAGCAGCACAATCACTGCAGGAACAGGCCGGCAAGCTGGCGGAACTGGTCAGCGTATTCAACATTGGTAATACCGCAGGCTTGCCAGCGCCTGCAGCAAAGACTTCGCGACGCACGGTTGATATCAATCCGGCGCCGCGTCTGGGGTAATCGGGGGAGGGGAGCAGCCGTCGCCTTCATCGGCGACGGCTTTTTTTGCGCTGAAATCCCTGAAAATCAGTTCAGGTCGAGCATTCTGCACGGTAATTTTCAGTCGCGCGCTGGCTCTTGCGCCGTGCTTTTTCCATCGTCTTGACCGGCGCATTGCGCAGGTCCTCTTCGGCCCAGGCCTTGCGCTGTGCAAGTTGGGCACACTTCCTCTTCTGCTTTTCGGCGACCAGTTTGGCGCGCGCGTCTTCGCGCTCCTGTTTTTCGCGTTGCCGGCTCACACGTTTCTCTTCCGCCGCACGGCTTTTGTCGAGGCGCTGCTGGACCGCCTTGTCTTTGGCGGCGGCAACCGGCGCGGGACTTTTCACGCCGCGCGTGTCGTCGATGGCGATGCTCTTGCCGTTGGCGCAGGCGGCGTCGCTATACGTGACTTTGCCGTCACTGTCGCATTTGTAGACGGCCCAGGCGGGCAGGGAGCATAGCAGCAGGGACAGCAGCAAGGGCAGCGCGAGCAGTGGCGGGCGGACAGAAAGCATGGGTGAAACTCCTGGCGGCGGAGAAATGTGTTGTCGGGGGATCCGACCGCCGCCATCGGCTACGGTCAGAGCACTTTGCCGGGATTCATCAGCCCGTGAGGATCCAGCGCCTGTTTGATGGCGCGCATGAGCCGGAGTTCTACCGGCGATTTATAACGCAGGATTTCTTCACGTTTGAGCGCGCCGAGTCCGTGTTCAGCCGAGATCGAGCCGCCGAATTTGTCGACGCTGTCATGCACGGTCCGATTGATGGCAGGCTGTTCGAGGATGAAGTCGGTGTCCTTGACACCGGGCGGCGGCGAGACGTTGTAGTGCAGGTTGCCGTCGCCGAGATGGCCGAAGGTGACCATGCGGCAGCCGGGTGACGCCTGCTGCACCAGCACGTCGGTGACGCGGATGAATTCGCCGATGCGCGAGATCGGCACCGAGATGTCGTGCTTGATGTTCTTGCCTTCGTGCGCCTGCGCCATGGAGATGTGCTCGCGCAATTGCCACAGCGCTTTCGATTGCGCGATCGAGGTGGCGATGACGGCGTCGTCGATCAGTTCCTGCTCCAGCGCGAGACCGATTACAGCTTCGAACATTTCCGAGGCGTGCACTTCGGATTCGCTATCCGACAGTTCCAGCAGCACGTATTGCGCATGGAGACGCTCGAACGGCGCGCGATGCGGCGGGAAGTGTTTGGCGACCAGCTGCATGCAGAAATCCGACATCAGCTCGAATCCGGTCAGCGCCGCGCCGCAATGCGCTTGCGCCAGGCTCAGCAGGCGCAGCGCGTGGTCGGGCGTGCGCAGCGCGGCCAGCGCCGTGACCTGGGCTTTGGGCTGGGGGAATAGTTTGACGACCGCAGCAGTGATGATGCCCAGCGTGCCTTCGGCGCCGATGAACAGGTCGCGCAAATCGTAGCCGGTGTTGTCCTTGCGCAGGCCGCGCAGACTGCTCATTATCTCGCCCTGGGCGGTGACGACTTCCAGGCCCAGGCACAATTCGCGCGTATTACCGTAGCGCAGAACCGCAGTGCCGCCGGCGTTGGTCGACAGGTTGCCGCCGATGGTGCAGCTGCCTTCCGCGGCCAGCGACAGCGGGAATAGGCGCTGCTCTGCCGCGGCGGCTTGCTGGATGTTTTGCAGAATGCAGCCGGCTTCGACCGTCATCGTGTTGTTGACCGGATCGACTGCACGGATACGGTTCAGGCGCGTCAACGACAGCAGCACCGCCTCGCCGCTGGTGTCGGGCACGCTGCCCAGCACCAGGCCGGTATTACCGCCTTGCGGAACGATCGGCACCAGATGCAGGGCGCAAAGGCGGACCACCGTGGCGACTTCTTCGGTGCTGCCCGGCCGCAGCACGGCCAGTGCTCGCCCGGTATAGCGTCCGCGCTGGTCGGTCAGGTAAGCCGCAGTGTCGGCTTCGGCGGTGACGACGTAAGCGGCGCCGATGGCGTCGCGACAGGCTTGCAGGAAGTCTTGTGGTGCCGCGGTCATGGTCATGTCCGAACAGTTATTGCGAAGCCTTCTGGATGGCCTGGCGGGCGATTTCCTTGGCGGCCTTCTTGTAAGGGGCCAGGTACATAACCGCGCACAGGAAATACACGCAACTGAGAGCGACTTCGATCCAGCCAAGCGTGATTGACGTGGCGACACGGTCGCTGGTGGCGCGCACGATGCCCTCGGTGAAGTAGAGCAGGATCAGCATCGACGACCATTGCATGGTGTAGACGTCGCGTTTGAGGACGCCGCGCAACGGGAACAGCAGCGGAATCACCTTGAGCACCATCCACGAACCGCCCGGTCGCAACGGCGCCAGCACCAGTTCCCAGGCGACGCAGAGGATGATCAGCGCGACCAGGCTGAGGGCGGCGCCGAAATGGAAGATGCGAAAACGATGCGTGCTCAGTGTGCTCATTCAAGTCTCCTGCAGTTTGATGGCGTTCTGTGCGAGGCGGCGGCCGAGGGCAACCGCCAGCGCGCGGGTATCGTCGGAAATCGGCTGGTTGCCGTTGACGCCGGCCCAGTGGCTGGCGCCGTAAGGCGAGCCGCCGGTGCTGGTGCCCATCAGCTCGGGCTGGGTGTAGGGCAGGCCGACGATGAGCATGCCGTGGTGCAGCAAAGGAATCATCATCGACAGCAAGGTCGACTCCTGGCCGCCGTGCATGCTGCCGGTCGCGGTGAACACGCTGGCGGGTTTGCCGGCCAGCGCGCCCGACAGCCATTGCGGTGCGGTGCCGTCCCAGAAATACTTCATCGCCGCGGCCATGTTGCCGAACCGCGTCGGCGAACCCAGCGCCAGCCCGGCGCATTGTTCAAGATCGCTCAGTTCGACGTAGGGTGCGCCGTTGGCGGGCACGTCCGGTTCGGTGGCTTCGGTCACGGTAGAGACTGCCGGCACGGTGCGCAAGCGGGCGTCGCAGCCCGGCACGCTTTCCACGCCCTGGGCGATCAGCTCGGCCAGTTTGCGAGTGGAGCCGTGTCTCGAGTAGTAAAGGACCAGTATCGTTGTATTAGTTATGTTCGGCATGTTGGTATTATAGGAGCCTTTATTTACCCATCGCACGCGTTTTACTGCTCGCATTTCGAGAATGAAACCTGGCGCATGACGAGGCGCTGTTCCAGCTTCTTCGTGATTTTGATTGTTTTCTCTTGCTTACTTTTCTAAAACCCATGCAGGGCTTGTCCCGTACCCAGTTGCGTGATTTGTTCCGGTTCGCCGCCAAGCGGCTGAGCGACGATCGCCTGCCGCAGGTGGCGGGCAGCCTGACGTTTACCACCATCCTGTCGCTGGTGCCGCTGCTGACCATTGCGCTGGCGATCTTTACTGCGTTCCCGCTGTTCAGCACGTTCCGCTCGGCGCTGGAGGCGTATTTCGTCCAGAGCCTGATGCCCAAGGGCGTGGCCAGCACCATCCTCGGCTACTTGAACCAGTTTTCGTCCAAGTCGGCGCGCCTGTCGGCGGTCGGCGGCGTGGCGCTGATCCTGACGTCGGTGCTGACGATGGCGACCATCGACCGGGTGTTCAACCAGATCTGGCGTGTCAAGAAGTCGCGTCCTTTGTTGCAGCGCATCCTGGTGTACTGGGCCATCATCACGCTGGGCCCTTTGCTGATCGGGATTTCCATCAGCGTGACCTCGTATCTGTATTCCGCCACCAACGGCGTGGTCACCAGCGTGCCGTTCATCGGCGCCAGTTTTTACACGCTGATTTCGGTGCTGCTGACCACCAGCGCATTCACGCTGCTGTACATCGCCGTGCCCAACCAGTGGGTCGACTGGCGCGACGCCGTCTGGGGCGGCTTGCTGGCGGGCGTGGGGGTGGAAATCGCCAAGCGCCTGTTCGCCAGCTATGTCATGAAATTCCCGACCTACACGATGGTGTACGGCACCGTGGCGGCCTTGCCGATTTTCCTGTTGTGGATTTACATGCTGTGGATGATCACGCTGGTGGGCGCTTTGGTGACCGCTGCGCTACCGATCGTGCGCTATGAGCGCTGGTGGCATGTGGCGTCGCCAGGCAGCGAGTTCATCGACGCCATGAAAGTGCTCAAGATCCTGCATGAAGCGCGCGCCAACGGCGAGTCGGCCAAGGTCGACGCCGGCTTGCTGCGCACTCGTACGCAACTGGGGCTGGAAGAATTGCAGACCTTGCTGCAGAAGATGCTGGAAGCCGGCTGGGTCGGTTCGCTCAAGGGCGATGCCCCACGCCGTTCCGCCTGGAACAAGCGCCTGGCCGATGGCTTGGACCGCTGGACGCTGTTGATCAACCCGGAATCGCTGAAGCTGGTGGATGTGTATCGGCTGTTCGTGTTCGACAGCGCCACCCATGCCGGCGAAGACCAGCAACTGGTCAATCGTGTTGAAGGCGCAGTGTCGCTGGTGCTGGATCAGACGCTGGCGTCTTACTTCTCCGAAGGCGCGCAGGCGCCGGATTTGCGGGAAGTCAGCCCGGTGACCTTGACGGCCGTTGAGTGACTTCCCGCCGGGTGGCGTTCAGAACGATATTTGCCCGGTCAATAGTTGCCAATACATCACCCAGTCGCCCATGAAGGAATACAGCGGTTGACGAAAGCTGGCAGGGCGGTTCTTCTCGAAGCGAAAATGGCCTACCCAGGCAAAGCCGTAGCCGCACAGCACGGCCGCCGCCAGCCACCAGAAATTGTGCGTCAGCAGCAACATGCCCAGGCACAGCAGCGCCAGCGTCGAACCGGCGAAATGCAACTCGCGGCAGGTACGGTTGGCATGTTCGCTGAGATAGCTCGGGTAGAACTCGTCAAAGCTGGTGTATTTGTCATGATGCAGAACGGTCGGCATACAGATCTCCCTGTGTTCTTGTCATTTCAGGGTAGGCCTTGACGACGGCGGAATCAATGAAAAAATTTCATTTTCGTCATCGCATTGCGATTGTCGGCCGTCGCCAAACCTCGTACCATGCATATACCGCCATTGTTTGTGGATTTTTGCCCTCGCATGGGCTACATTCCGGACAGGAGCCCGACGCTCCATGGCTACAATAACTTAAGGATGACACCATGAAAGTCTCTGAAATTCTTAAAGTCAAAGGCAACATTCTCTTCACCGTGACCCCTGACACGCCGATTGCGGATGCCGTAGACGCGATGGCCGAGAAAGACATTGGCTCCCTGGTTGTCATGGAATTCGGCGAGCTGGTCGGCATGCTGACCTTCCGCGAAGTCCTCAAGACGCTGCAGGACAATAAAGGCTCGGTCGGAACGAGCAGCGTGCGCAAGCACATGGATGACCATCCGATCACCGTCACGCCCGACACCGACCTCAACGAAGTGCGTCGCATCATGCTTGAAAAGCATGCGCGTTACGTGCCGGTCATGGATGCCAAGACGCTGCTGGGCGTGATGTCGTTCTACGACGTCGCCAAGGCCGTGCTGGATGCGCAGGGCTTCGAGAACAAGATGCTCAAAGCCTATATCCGCGACTGGCCGGCGGAAGAAGAGAATAGCTGAGTTGCGCGCAGGCGGTGCTGCCCATGCATGAGCCGCAAGCCGCTGAACGCCAGATAAACCGTTCATGTAGTCATGAACGGTTTTTTGTTGTCCGCGTACTTGCTTCCCTGTGCGCGCATTCGATCCCCCTCCAGATTTCGTTCATCTTTACTCCATGAGTCAATCCAATCAGTTTTCCCTGCTCGGTCAACGCCGTTTCGCACCATTCTTCTGGACCCAGTTCCTCGGCGCGCTCAACGACAACGTGTTCAAGACGGCGCTGCTGACCATCCTGACCTATGACGCGCTGAGCTGGACTACCATCGATACGGGCCTGCTTAACAACCTGATCCCGGGTTTGTTCATCCTGCCGTTCTTCCTGTTTTCGGCGACCGCCGGGCAGCTGGCCGACAAGATGGAAAAAGGCCGGCTGGCGCGCTACGTCAAGCTGCTGGAAATCGCCATCATGGGCATCGCCGCCTACGGCTGGATGACGCATCACCTGTGGTTGCTGGTGGTGGCAGTGGCCGGCATGGGCGTGCATTCGACCATCTTCGGGCCGGTCAAGTACGCCTATTTACCGCAGCAGCTCAAACCGCAGGAACTGATCGGCGGCAACGGCGTGATCGAAATGGGCACCTTCGTCGGCATCCTGCTGGGCGAAGTGATCGGCGCCGTGCTGGTGGTGCACAAGCCGTTCGGGCTGGAAATGGTGGCGGTGATCACGATCGGTTTCGCCGTGCTCGGCTGGCTGGCCAGCCTGGGCATTCCCAATTCGCCGGCGCCGGCGCCTGATCTCAAGATCAACTGGAACCCGTTCACGGAGATGGTGCGCAACCTCGGTTTTTCTCGCCGCAACCGTCCGGTGTTCCTGTCGATCCTCGGCAATTCGTGGTTCTGGTTTTACGGCGCCATCGTGCTGGCGCAATTCCCGCTGTATGCGAAAAATTACCTGCATGGCGATCACAGCGTGTTTGTGCTGTTGCTGATGGTGTTTTCGGTCGGCATCGGCATCGGTTCGCTGCTATGCGAGCGCCTCTCCGGCCACAAGGTGGAGATCGGCCTGGTGCCGTTCGGTGCAATCGGCTTGTCGGTGTTCGGTCTTGAACTTTACTTCGCCAGCGTCAGCTACACTGCCACGGCTGCAGTCGACATGACCGGTTTCCTGGCGCAGCACGGCAGCCTGCGCATCCTGTTCGACTGCGCGATGATCGGCGTGTTCGGCGGTTTGTACATCGTGCCGCTGTTTGCGCTGATCCAGACGCGCTGCGATCCCGAACACGTTTCGCGCACCATCGCCGGCATGAACATCATGAACTCGCTGTTCATGGTGGTGGCGGCTTTACTGGCCATGGTGCTGCTGCGCTCTGGCTTCACGATCCCGCAGATTTTCCTGATCACGGCGATCCTCAACGCGCTGGTGGCGACCTACATCTTCTCGCTGGTGCCGGAATTCCTGATGCGCTTCCTGGCGTGGATGCTGATCCACACCATCCATCGCGTACGCACCGTCAACGCCGACCTGATTCCCAAGCACGGCGCGGCGGTGCTGGTGTGCAACCACGTCAGCTATGTCGACGCCATCGTGATCATGGCGGCCAGCCCACGTCCGATCCGCTTCGTCATGGATCACCGGATTTTCAAGACGCCGATCTTGTCCTGGATCTTCCGCACCGCCAAGGCGATTCCGATTGCGCCCGCGAAGGAGGATCCTTGGTTGATGGAAAAGGCCTACGTCGACATCGCCCAGGCGCTGCATGAAGGCGACCTGGTCTGCATCTTCCCGGAAGGCAAGCTGACCAGCACCGGCGAGATCAACGAATTCAAGGGCGGCATCAAGAAAATCATCGACCGTACGCCGGTGCAGGTTTTCCCGCTGGCCCTGCGCGGTTTGTGGGGCAGCCTGCTGACGCGCGGCGCCGGCAATCCTTTCCATCGCTCGTTCAAGCGCGGTCTGTTTTCACGCCTGGAACTGGCGGTCGGCGAGCCGATTCCGGCGCAGCAGGCGACGCCGGAATACCTGCAGCAGCGCGTGAGCGAACTGCGCGGGGAGTGGAAGTAGTCACCACACTGGTAAAATTCGATTTCAGATCATTTAAAAGCAGAGCTTCGTTATGTCCGGCAATACCCTTGGCACGCTGTTTACCGTTACCACCTTCGGCGAATCCCATGGCCCGGCCATTGGTTGCGTGATCGACGGCTGCCCGCCGGGAATGGAGCTCTCCGAAGCCGACATCCAGCCTGAACTGGACCGCCGCAAGCCCGGCACCTCGCGCCACGTCACCCAGCGCCAAGAGCCGGATACGGTCGAAATCCTGTCCGGCGTGTTCGAAGGCAAAACTACCGGCACGCCGATCGCACTGCTGATCCGCAACCAGGACCAGCGCAGCAAGGATTACGGCAATATCCTTGATACTTTCCGTCCCGGCCATGCCGACTACACCTACTGGCACAAGTACGGCATCCGCGATCCGCGCGGCGGCGGCCGTTCCTCGGCGCGCCTGACCGCCCCCGTGGTCGGCGCGGCGGCGGTGGCCAAGAAATGGCTGTTCGAGAAATACGGCACCACCTTCAAGGGCTGCATGAGCCAGCTCGGCGACATCGCCATTCCGTTCGAATCCTGGGAGCACGTGCGCGAGAATCCTTTCTTCGCCGCCAATGCGACCGTCATTGCGCAACTGGAAGAGTACATGGACGCCTTGCGCAAGGCCGGCGACTCTTGCGGCGCGCGTATCGACGTGGTGGCGCAGAATGTCCCGGTCGGACTGGGCGAGCCGATTTACGACAAGCTCGACGCCGAGATTGCTTTTGCCCTGATGGGCATCAACGCCGTCAAGGGCGTGGAAATCGGCGCCGGCTTCAGGTCGGTGTCGCAAAAAGGGACCGAGCACGGCGACGCGCTCACCCCTGATGGTTTCGTCGGCAACAACGCCGGCGGCATCCTGGGCGGCATTTCGACCGGCCAGGACATTACCGCATCGATCGCCATCAAGCCGACCTCGAGCATCCGTTCGCCGCGTCCGTCGATCGACAAGGCCGGCCACGCCACCGACGTCGAAACCCACGGTCGCCACGATCCCTGCGTCGGCATTCGCGCAACGCCCATCGCCGAAGCCATGCTGGCCTTGGTGTTGATGGATCACGCCCTGCGCCATCGTGCGCAATGCGGCGACGTGCATGTGACGACGCCGCAGATCGCCGCCCAGAAATAAATCGAATTCCAATAAATTTGCCGCACTTTTTCCGCGGCAGGCAGAACCGAGTTGTCGTGCGCGGGTCGAACGATCCGCAAGCATGGGGAGACATTGCGTCCACGACAACGATGCGCGGCAACGCTGCAGCATCGGCCTGGCCGGACAATAGTTTCCCCGTATTCTTATCTTTCACGAGGGGATGACATGGGCCGCCAAATTCTGCAAGCATTGCATCGACAACAATTCCTGCCGCGACTGCTGATTGCGGCGACCGCACTGGCGCTGACCGCCTGCGAAAGCGTACAGACCACCCAAGGCGGCGCCGTTGGCGTGACCCGTTCGCAAAGCATGGCCTTGTCCGCGCAGGAAATCGACAACGCCGCCGTCAAGGAATACGCCCAGGTGCTCGACGAGCAAAGGAAGAAGGGCGCGCTGAACCAGAATGCCGCCCAGGTGCGCCGCGTGCGCGCCATCGCCGATCGGCTGATCCCGCAAACGGTGGCGTTCCGCCCCGACGCCGCCAAGTGGAAATGGGAAGTCAACGTCATCACCTCGCCGGAAGCCAATGCCTGGTGCATGCCCGGCGGCAAGATCGCGGTCTACACCGGCCTGATCGAAAAACTCAAGATCACCGACGACGAGCTGGCGGCTGTGATGGGCCATGAAATCTCCCACGCCTTGCGCGAGCATGCGCGCGAACGCGCCTCCGAGCAGGCCGTGACCGGCTCGCTGATTTCCATCGGTTCGTCCATTCTCGGCGTTGGCGAACTCGGCCAGCAGGGCGCGCAGTACGCCTACATGGGCCTGGTCGGCCTGCCCAATTCACGCACCCACGAAACCGAAGCCGACCGCATGGGCGTGGAACTCGCCGCCCGCGCCGGTTACGACCCGCGCGCCGCAATTTCCCTGTGGCAAAAAATGGGGCAGATCGGCGGCAGCGAACCGATGAAATTCATGTCCACGCATCCGTCGCGCGACGACCGCATCAGCGATCTGACCGTGTATTCGCAACGCGTGATGCCGCTCTACGAGCAAACTAAAAAAACACGCTGAAAACCTGTCCACGATCTTACTGCGAGGCCATGATCCGGCGTCGGGCGGTGCTCGGAATCCTCATGTGCTCAAGCACACTCCCAGGATTACTTCCATGAGCTGCGCTCCGGCCGCCACCGGCTGATGGCCTCTCGCTACAGATCGTGAACAGGTTTCGAAGCAAAGCGTTGTCCGAGCGCCGCCAAAACCACATTGCGGCCTCGGAAAAGGCGTGTTTATGGCATAATCAAAGGCTCATTTCAACGACTTGCGTAGCCTTTACACGCCCGCATCATCATGCTCAAGACGCTATACGACAAACTTTGGGAATCTCACGTTGTTCATGCTGAACAAGACGGAACGGCCATTTTGTACATTGACCGTCACCTATTGCATGAAGTGACCAGCCCGCAAGCATTTGAAGGCCTCAAGCTGGCCGGCCGCCAACCATGGCGCAACGCCGCCAATCTGGTGGTGGCCGACCACAATGTACCGACCACCAACCGCGCCAACGGCATCTCCGATCCGATCTCGCGCCTGCAGGTCGAGACGCTGGACGCCAACGCCAAGGAATACGGCCTGACCTATTTCGGCATGAACGACAAGCGCCAGGGCATCGTGCACGTCATCGGACCTGAGCAAGGCGCGACGCTGCCCGGCATGACCGTGGTCTGCGGCGACTCGCATACGTCCACGCACGGCGCTTTCGCCTGTCTGGCGCACGGCATCGGCACCTCCGAAGTCGAACACGTGCTGGCGACGCAAACGCTGCTGGCCAAGAAGTCCAAGTCCATGCTGGTCCAGGTCGACGGCGCCTTGCCGAACGGCGTGACCGCTAAAGACATCGTCCTGGCCGTAATCGGCAAGATCGGCACCGCAGGCGGCACCGGCTACGCGATCGAATTCGCCGGTTCGACCATGCGCGCGCTGACCATGGAAGGCCGCATGACGGTCTGCAACATGGCCATCGAGGCCGGCGCGCGCGCCGGCATGATCGCGGTTGACGACACTACCATCAATTATCTCAAGGGCCGTCCGTTCTCGCCTGCGGGTCCGCACTGGGAGCGCGCCGTGACGTACTGGCGCACGCTGCATTCCGATCCGGGCGCCAAGTTCGACATGGTCGTGACATTGAACGCCACCGAGATCAAGCCGCAAGTGACCTGGGGCACATCGCCGGAAATGGTGACGGCCATCGACAGCCGCGTGCCGGATCCGGACAAGGAAAAAGACGCCACCAAGCGCGACGGCATGGAAAAGGCCTTGGCCTACATGGCGTTGAAGCCCAATACCCCGATCGAAGACATTCGCATCGACAAAGTGTTCATCGGCTCCTGCACCAACTCGCGCATTGAAGATCTGCGTGAAGCGGCAGCGGTGGTGCGCGGCAAGTTCCGCGCGTCCAACGTCAAGCTGGCGATGGTGGTGCCGGGCTCCGGCCTGGTCAAGGAACAGGCCGAGCGCGAAGGCCTGGACAAGATTTTCCGCGATGCCGGTTTTGAATGGCGCGAGCCTGGCTGTTCGATGTGTCTGGCGATGAACGCCGACCGTCTGGAGCCGGGTGAGCGTTGCGCATCGACGTCCAACCGCAACTTCGAAGGACGTCAGGGCGCCGGCGGCCGTACTCACCTGGTGAGCCCGGCAATGGCGGCTGCAGCAGGTATCGCAGGGCATTTCGTTGATGTACGTTCTTTGTAAATAAAACTACCTTGGTGAACTCATGAAAAAAATAATCGCTTTGGCCGCACTGGCTGTTTCCATCCTGACACTGACCGCATGCAACACCGTGCGCGGATTCGGTGAAGATGTCTCGCACGTCGGCGACAAGATGCAGGACGCGAGCAAGAAGTAATAACGCAGGTGGCGGCAGCCGGTGCGTTGCATCACTGTCGCTGATTCGTTTTGTTGAGATAAAAGAAATCGGCTGATCCGGATTGCCGCATGGTGCGGCGATCCATCATCGATAAAAGTGCCATGAATAAATTTATTGTCCATGATGGTCTGGTTGCTCCGCTTGATCGCGCCAACGTCGATACCGACGCGATCATTCCCAAGCAATTCCTGAAATCGATCCAACGCAGCGGCTTCGGTCCGAACCTGTTCGACGAATGGCGTTACCTGGATCACGGCGAACCGGGCATGGACAATTCCAAGCGCCCGCTGAATCCGGATTTCGTGCTGAATCAGGCGCGCTACCAAGGTGCATCGATCCTGCTGGCGCGCAAGAATTTCGGTTGCGGCTCCTCGCGCGAACATGCGCCGTGGGCGCTGGATCAATTCGGTTTCCGCGCAGTGATTGCGCCGAGCTTTGCCGATATTTTCTTCAACAATTGCTTCAAGAACGGCTTGCTGCCGATCGTGCTGCCGGAGCAGCAGATCGACCGCCTGTTTGATGAAGTGAAGGCATTCCCGGGCTTCCGCCTGATCATTGACCTGGAAAAACAGGTCATTACTACCGCCAATGGCAGTCAGACTTATCCGTTTGAAGTCGGCGAATTCCGCAAGTATTGCTTGCTCAACGGCCTGGATGACATCGGTCTGACATTGCGCCAAGCGGACAAAATCCGCGCTTTTGAAGAGCGTCACCTGTTCGATCAACCTTGGCTGGCCAACACCATCTGAGCACGAGGTTAAGTACATTCGCGCAGGTTTCTGAAGTTTCCGATTAGCCGGATGTCCCGCCGCACGGTCGTCACGATTGGTGCGGGCGCGACAGCTGGCTTTACCATTTTCCAAGACTAGAAGACGACGACATGAAGATTGCAATTTTGCCAGGCGACGGCATCGGTCCCGAGATTATTGAACAAGCGGTGCGCGTGCTCGATACACTGGGCGAAAAGTTTGAAATGGAAACTGCGCCGGTCGGCGGCGCAGGTTACGAAGCACACGGCCATCCGCTGCCGGACGGCACGCTGAAGCTGGCCAAGGAAGCCGATGCGATTCTGTTCGGCGCCGTCGGTGACTGGAAGTACGACACGCTGGATCGTCCGCTGCGCCCTGAGCAAGCCATCCTGGGCCTGCGCAAGCATCTGCAGCTGTTTGCCAATTTCCGTCCTGCAATCTGCTATCCGGAACTGACCGGCGCCTCCTCGCTGAAGCCTGAACTGGTGGCCGGCCTGGACATCCTGATCGTGCGCGAACTGAACGGCGACATCTATTTCGGCCAGCCGCGCGGCATGCGTGAAGCGCCGGACGGCCCGTTCAAGGGCGCGCGCGAAGGTTTCGACACCATGCGTTACAGCGAGCCGGAAATCCGCCGCATCGCCCATGTTGCGTTCCAGGCTGCGGCCAAGCGCGGCAACCGCCTGTGCAGCGTCGACAAGGCCAACGTGCTGGAAACATTCCAGTTCTGGAAAGACATCGTCACCGACGTGCACAAGGAATATCCGCAAGTCGAACTGACCCACATGTACGTGGACAATGCCGCGATGCAACTGGTGAAGGCGCCGAAGAATTTCGACGTCATCGTGACCGGGAACATGTTCGGCGACATCCTGTCGGATGCAGCAGCCATGCTGACCGGTTCGATCGGCATGTTGCCGTCGGCCTCCCTGGACGCCAACAACAAGGGTTTGTACGAACCGTCGCACGGTTCGGCTCCGGATATCGCCGGCAAGGGCATCGCCAATCCGCTGGCGACCATCTTGTCTGCTGCCATGATGCTGCGTTTCTCGCTGAACAAGGCGGAGCAGGCTGATCGCATTGAAGCGGCGGTGAAGAAAGTCCTTGCACAAGGCTATCGCACCGGCGATATTTATGAAGAGGGCACTACCAAGGTCGGCACCAAGGAAATGGGCGACGCAGTCGTCAAAGCATTGGGTTGATTGGGGTAGTGGTTTTTTTAACGTTGTAGTTCATTGATTATGGAAGTTCATAAATAGGGAAAGATGATGAAACTGGTTGGTTTAGTAGGCTGGCGTGGAATGGTGGGTTCGGTCCTGATGCAACGCATGCAGGACGAGGGTGATTTCGATCACATCGAGCCGGTATTTTTTTCGACCTCGAATGCAGGCGGTAAAGCTCCGTCGTTCGCCAAAACGGCAACGACGCTGAAAGACGCCAACAGCATTGACGAGCTGAAAAAATGCGACATCATTATTACCGCGCAGGGCGGCGACTACACCACCGAGATCTTTCCCAAGCTGCGTGCAGCCGGCTGGAACGGTTTCTGGATTGATGCGGCGTCGACCCTGCGCATGAAGGACGACGCCGTGATCGTGCTCGATCCGGTCAATGACAATGTCATTCGCGACGCGCTGGCCAAGGGCGTCAAGAATTACATCGGCGGCAATTGCACCAACTCCATCCTGCTGATGGGCGTGGGCGGCCTGTTCAAGGAAGGCCTGGTCGAGTGGGTCAGCTCGATGACCTACCAGGCGGCTTCCGGCGGCGGCGCCAACCACATGCGCGAGCTGTTGAAGGGCATGGGCGTGATCAATGCGGCCGTGGCCGATGAACTGGCGACGCCGTCGTCGGCGATTCTGGACATCGACCGCAAAGTTGCCAAGACCATCCGCGAAGACGTGCCGACCGAATACTTCGGCGCGCCGTTGGCCGGCGGCCTGATCCCGTGGATCGACGCGCAGCTGGAAAACGGCCAGTCCAAGGAAGAGTGGAAGGGCCAGGCCGAAGTCAACAAGATCCTCGGCAACGAAACGCCGATTCCGGTCGACGGCCTGTGCGTGCGCATCGGTGCGATGCGTTGCCATAGCCTGGCATTGACCATCAAGCTCAAGCGCGACCTGCCGCTGGCGGACATCGAATCCATCATCCGTGCGGGTAACCAATGGGTGAAATGGGTGCCGAACGATCGCGCCATCACGGTCAAGGAACTGACCCCGGCATCGATCACCGGCAGCCTGGAAATCGGCGTCGGCCGCGTGCGCAAGCTGAACCAGGGACCGGAATACATTTCCGCGTTCGTGATCGGCGATCAATTGCTGTGGGGCGCGGCCGAGCCGCTGCGCCGCATGCTGCGCATCATCCTCGGCAAATGATTGAGGACGGGGCGAAGGGATTTTCTTTCGTTCCGTTGTCAATTTGCAACGCTAACCCGTCAAACATTCCTTCCCCGGAATGCTGACGGGTTTTGACCATCTTGAGAACTTGGTTACACTTGCAGGCCTAAGTTCTTGATGATATGTTGAAAATCAGAATTTATCTCATCCACGTCAATAAACCGGTAGTAACGACAGGGCTGGTCAAATCCATTGCTTAATGGCAAGTTGGACGGCTTTTGTTGGCTTATCGAATTTTTACTTGTCATTGATGAAATGAACTTTGGTCTTCAGGCCTTCTTTAACGGAACGTCTACCTCACCATACAAACATGCCTCTACATACTGATAACAAGTTTCCGCTGTCCCGCCTGAAAAAACTGAGCGCTGCCGTCACCTTGGCAGTCATCCTGCCGATGGGAGCGCACGCCGCCGGGCTCGGCAAGCTGACCGTATTGTCGGCGCTGGGCCAGCCGCTGCGCGCGGAAATCGAGTTGACTTCAGTATCGAAAGAGGAAGAAGGCTCGCTGGTGGCCCGATTGGCATCGGCCGACGCTTTCCGCAAGGCCAACATCGATTTCAATCCGGTCTTGTCGTCGCTGCGTTTTTCCGTCGAACAGCGCCAGGGCCGGCAACTGATTCGCATCAGTTCTGCGCAGGCGCTCAACGAGCCCTTCGTCGATCTGTTGCTGGAGTTGAGCGGCGGTGGTACGCGCCTGGTACGCGAGTACACCTTCTTGCTCGATCCGCCTGACATGCGCAAGCCTCAGGCTGCGCAATCCGCGCCGGCAACGCCGTCCGCAGCAGCGCCGGCTGTCGCCAAGCCTGCCGCCGCCGCTGCCACTACTGCCACGCCAGCCGCAAAACCTGCGGCGGCCGCACCGGCGGCTCCTGCCGCCGCACCCGCCGCTTCGACATCGTCCGCCGCCGCGAATAACAGCGACGACGAGCCGGTGTCGAGCATCGTCACCAAATCCGCACCGTCGCCGCTGGCTGAAGAACTCATCCGCAACGGCCGGAGCAGCGAGCAGGCCGGCCTGACCAACGCGCCGGTGCCTGCGGCAGTGGCTGCCAAAACCGCACCACAGCCTGCTGCCCCCAATACCGACGCCAAGTCCGAAGAAGGCGTTCCTGCTGCTGGCGGCAAGCGCGGCAAGGGCGCTGCAGCGACTGCAGCAGCCAAGCCTGAAGGTAAGGCCGGCGATAAGACTTATCGCGTCAAGGAAGGCGACACGCTGGCGGACATCGCCAATCGCACCAGGGACAACACCGTGTCGCTGGATCAGATGCTGATCGCGCTGTACCGTGCCAATCCCGACGCCTTCATCGGTGACAACATCAACCGCCTGCGCGCAGGCCGCGTGCTGTCGGTGCCTGATGCCGCAGCTGCCGGTGCGGTCGACAAGGGCGAAGCGCGCACCACCGTGGTGGCGCAGGCACAGGATTTCAACGCTTACCGCAACAAGTTGGCAGGCCAGGTCGCCAGCGGTCCGGCCCGCAAAGCCAACGACGCCAAGCAAAGCGGCGGCGGCAAAGTGACCGCACGTGTGGAAGAAAAATCTTCCAGCAACGAAGCCCGCGACCGCTTGCAATTATCCAAGGCCGGCGCGGGAGCGAAAGACCGCGCCGCCGCTGAAAAAGCTGCAGCCGAAGACAAGATCGCCGCAGACAAGGCGATCGCCGAAGCCAACGACCGCGTCAAGGCGCTGGAGAAAAACGTCAGCGATCTGCAGAAGCTGCTGGAAATCAAGAACAAGACGCTGGCCGAAATGAGCGAGCAGCAGAAGGCCGCCGCCGCCAAGCCGGAAACTCCGGCTGCAGCACCTGCAGCTGCGGAAGTGAAGCCGGAGGCCAAACCGGAAGAAAAGCCGGCCGAAGCCAAGCCGGCTGAAGCAACACCGGCACCAACGCCAACGCCAGAACCTGCCAAGCCGGAAGCGGCTCCCGCTCCTGCAGCCGCTCCGGCCGCAGCAAAGCCCAAAATCGCCGTGGTCCCGGGCCCGGTTGCCACCGCCAGTTTCTTTGACCGCATTCAAGACAATCCTTTCGTGTTGCCGGGCGCCGGCGCACTGGTCGCCTTGCTGGCGGCGTGGGGTGTAGTACGCGTGCGCAACAACAAGAAAAAGGCTGCCGCAGCCGCAGCAAGTGATCCCGAACAGGAGGATGAGCCGGCACCGGCGCCCAAGGAAACGCCACCTGCAGTTGAAGCCGCAGCAGTAGCGGCAGCTGCCGCCATTCCGGAAGCGGAAGAGCCCGTTCCCGAACCTGTTGCGATTGTTGAAGAGCCGGTGGCGGCGCCAGTCGTCGAAGAGCCGGAAATCGACGCCGTCGATCGGATCGAAGAAGCCGACATGTACATTTCCTTCGGCCGCGAAGAGCAGGCTGAAGACATCCTGCAACTGGCGCTGAAATCCGATCCGAATCGCCAGGCGATCCGCAACAAGCTGCTGGAAATCTATGCGAAGCGCCAGGACGTCGACGCCTTCAATGACGTTGCCAAGGAAATGCACGCCGGCACCGGCGGCAGCGGCGAGGAGTGGGAGAAAGCCGCAGCCCTGGGCATCGTGCTGGACCCGACCAATCCGTTGTACGGAGCCGTTATCGAAGAAGAGATCGCGCCTGCGGAAGAACCGGCGCCAGCCGAGCCGGAGCCCGACCAGGGCCTGGAATTCGACCTGGACGACTTCAAGGGCGCCGAAATCCAGCCGGGCACAACGCCGCCGGCCGACATTGGCAGCAAGATCGATTTCGACCTCGAGCTTGACAGCGGCGTCAAGTCGGAGGAAGAGGAGAAGCCTGCACCGGCCGCTCCTGTACTCAATGATATCGACCTGGATTTGCCTCCGCCAGAAACCCCGAAGCCGGTCGATGTGCTGGAAGACGACGAATCCGCATTCACCGCCGAAATGTCGACCAAGCTGGACCTGGCTGCGGCCTACCAGGAAATCGGCGACAAGGAAGGCGCCCGCGAATTGCTCGAGGAAGTCATCCGCGGCGGCAATGACGCCCAGATCGCGCGCGCCCGCGACATGTTGTCCAAGCTGTCCTGAACCTGACAAGCCGGATGTCCGGAAACGGACGAGACGGGCGTCGGCAGCGACGCCCGTTTGCATTTGTTAAGCTGTTGAATCCGTTATAAATCGATCGACCCAGGCAGAACGCTGCAAAGCGACTGCCCCAACTTGCCGACTGCTGTGACCGAAACACTTTTTTCCGCCGAAGACCCTGCCGCCACGGCGCAATCGCGTCCATCGTCCACATCGTCCACTTTGCATCGCAAAGTGCTCGGCATCCAGTACGACGGCAACTCCTGGCAGGGCTGGCAGACCCAGCCGCACGGGCTCACCGTACAGGACAAGCTGGAAACCGCACTCAGGAAATTCACGCTGACCGACATCGACACCACCTGCGCGGGGCGCACCGATTCCGGCGTGCACGCGCTGGAACAAGTGGTGCATTTCGACACCGCCATTGCCCGCGAAACAGCTTCGTGGGTGCGTGGCGTGAATGCCTTCCTGCCGCCGTCGATTGCCGTGCGCTGGGCCTGCGAAGTGCCGTTGGAAGAAGGCTCCGCAGGCAACCCGGGGGAACGCGAAGACGGCTTTCATGCCCGTTTCAGCGCTACCGCACGTACTTATCACTATGTCCTGTACAACCATCCGGTACGTTCGCCGCTGCTGGCGGGCAAGGCTGGCTGGACCTTCCGTCCGCTCGACGTCGGCCTGATGCAGCAAGGTGCGGATTACCTGGTGGGCATGCATGATTTTTCGAGTTTTCGTGCGGTGGAGTGCCAGGCCAAGTCGCCGGTGCGCACGATGGAGTCGCTGCAGGTGCGCCGCCACGGCGACATGATCGTCTTCACGCTCAAGGCCAATGCCTTTTTGCATCACATGGTGCGCAACATCGTCGGTTCGCTGATTTATGTCGGCAACGGCAGGCAGCAACCGCAATGGATCGCCGAGGTGCTGGCGCAAAAAGATCGTGGCTGCGCGGCGCCGACTTTTATGCCGGACGGCCTGTATCTCGCCAAAGTGGACTATCCCTCACGCTGGCAACTGCCACAGGAAGCCGCCGTCTGGCCCTGGCTGTAGCCGGCGGGCCCGATCGGTTAGACTAGACGTCTTGTTATCCTTCACCGCCGCTCTCATTTAGCCATCATGTCCAGGACCAGAATCAAGATTTGCGGCTTGACCCGCGTTGAAGACGTTGCCGCCGCCGTTGCGGCCGGCGCCGATGCGATCGGCTTCGTGTTTTACGCCAAGAGCCCGCGCTACGTCACGGCCGATGCCGCTGCGCAACTGATCTTCACGGCGCCGCCGTTCGTCTCGACCGTGGGCCTGTTCGTCAACGCCTCGGTGGAGGAGGTCGCCGCCGTCCTGCAGCAGGCGCCGTTGTCGCTGTTGCAATTCCATGGGGATGAAACGCCGGAGCAGTGCGCCGCCATTGCCGCTGCGGTAAAACGGCCATTCATTCGTGCAGCGCGCATCGGAAGCTCGACCACGCTCGCGGATTTGATAAAATACGAACAGGATTATCGTTCCGCCAGTCCCTATTTCACGGGACTCTTGCTCGACACCCTGGTCGAACAATACGGCGGCAGCGGAAAGGTTTTCGATTGGTCTCTCATTCCAGAAGAACTCGCGCCTCGGGTCGTTTTAAGTGGTGGCTTGAGCGTACAAAACGCGACTGACGCGGTGCAGCGCGTGCGCCCGCACGCCGTCGACATCAGCAGTGGTGTCGAACAAGCCAAAGGCATCAAGGATGCCGCCAAGATCGCCGCTTTCATCGAAGCGGTGCGCCAAGCGGACAACATCTGAGCGATTGCCGTCTCATCCCGCATCGAACAGCAGAGGAATTGAAATGAAAGAATTGAACCCGCTCGGGAGTTTTTCCGAGCGCCAGCCCGTTGGTACCACTGCCGCCGCAGCCTTGCACCAGACTGCACCCTACAACCTGCCCGACGCGCGCGGCCATTTCGGCCAGTACGGCGGCAGTTTCGTCTCGGAAACCCTGACGCACGCCCTGAACGAATTGCGCGACGCCTATGCGCATTACCAGCACGACGAACAGTTTCTGGCCGAATTCCATACCGAACTGAAGCACTTCGTCGGCCGTCCGAGCCCGGTCTACCACGCCAAGCGCTGGTCCGAACTGGCCGGCGGCGCGCAGATCTATTTCAAACGCGAAGATCTCAACCACACCGGCGCCCACAAGATCAACAACGTCATCGGTCAGGCCTTGCTGGCCAAGCGCATGGGCAAGAAGCGCATCATCGCCGAAACCGGCGCCGGCCAGCACGGCGTGGCGACCGCGACGATCTGCGCGCGTTTCGGCATGGAATGCATCGTCTACATGGGCAGCGAAGACGTCAAACGTCAGTTGCAGAACGTCTACCGCATGAATTTGCTGGGCGCGACAGTGGTGCCGGTCGAATCCGGTTCCAAGACGCTCAAGGACGCACTCAACGAAGCGATGCGCGACTGGGTCACCAACGTCGAAAGCACGTTCTACATCATCGGCACCGTGGCGGGCCCGCATCCGTATCCGATGATGGTGCGCGACTTCCAGTCGGTGATCGGCAACGAATGTATCGTGCAAATGCCGGAGATCGCCAGCCGTCAGCCGGACTATGTGGTGGCTGCCGTGGGCGGCGGCTCCAATGCGATGGGGATTTTCTATCCCTACATCGATTACCAGGACGTCAAGCTGGTCGGCGTAGAAGCCGCCGGCGACGGCCTCGACAGCGGCCGCCATTCGGCTTCGCTGACGCGGGGTTCGCCCGGCGTGCTGCATGGCAACCGCACCTATCTGCTGCAGGATGAGAACGGCCAGATCATCGAGACCCATTCGGTTTCGGCCGGCCTTGATTATCCCGGCGTCGGCCCGGAACATTCCTGGTTGAAAGACAGCGGCCGCGCCAGCTATGAATGCATCACCGACGACGAGGCGCTGGCGGCTTTCAACACCTGCTGCCGCATCGAAGGCATCATTCCTGCGCTGGAATCGAGCCATGCGCTGGCCTATGCAGCCAAGCTGGCGGCGACCTTGCCGAAAGACAAGATCGTGCTGGCGAACCTGTCCGGCCGCGGCGACAAGGACATGCATACGGTCCAGCAGCGCCAGGGTTAAGCAGTCTCAAAATTTCTCAGCATTAAAAGGCGCCAGCCGCATGCGAGCAACGAAGCCTCAATCCGTTGCTCGCACGGCGCAAAAATAAAACCGTGCTGGCCGAATCGACGAAACAACACATTCCAATACCATGTCCCGTATCCAATCCACTTTCTCCGCGCTGGCGGCCGCCAACAAGAAGGCGCTGGTCACCTTCATCACCGCCGGCGATCCGGCCCCGGACCTGACCGTGCCGCTGCTGCACGCGCTGGTCGCCGGCGGCGTCGATATTCTTGAACTCGGGGTGCCGTTTTCCGATCCTATGGCAGAGGGTCCGGTCATCCAGCGCGCCTGCGAGCGCGCCCTGAAATTCAACGTCAGCACGCGCGACGTGCTGGGTTACGTGCGCGAGTTTCGCCGGACCAACACCACCACGCCGGTGGTGCTGATGGGCTATGCCAACCCGATCGAGCATTTCGGCGTGGATGCCTTCATTGCCGCGGCGAAAGAAGCGGGCGTGGACGGCACCATCGTGGTGGACTATCCGCCCGAAGAGTGCGAAGAGTTTTCGCAAAAGATGCAGGCGCAGGGCCTCGATCCGATCTTCCTGCTGGCGCCGACCTCGACCGAGGAACGCATCATGCAGGTCGCCAAGGTCAGCAGCGGCTTCTGCTATTACGTCTCGCTCAAGGGCGTGACCGGCGCCGGCAACATCGACACCGTGGAAGTAGCGGCGCGCATTGCAGCTATCCGCAAGTACGTCAAACTACCGATCGGCGTCGGTTTCGGCATCCGCGACGGCGCCACGGCCAAAGCGGTGAGCGAGGTGGCTGACGCCGTTGTCATCGGCAGCCGCATCATCCAGGAACTGGAAAATACGCCGCGCGAGCGCGCAACCGAAGCGGTGCAAGCCTTCGTGGCGGACATCCGCAAGGCGCTCGACGCCTGATCCGGCACGGGCTGCTGCAGGGCTTTCTGTGAGTGGAAACTTGCAGAAAAGCAAACAAAACACGATCCACGGCTGTGCGCGTTGGCCTCTGGTACAATGCGCCACCGGAAATTAAATGAGGTTTCTATGAGCTGGCTAGAGAAATTACTCCCGCCTCAAATTCAACGTAGCGATTCCGCAAGCCGGAAGTCGATACCCGAAGGTTTATGGGTCAAGTGCCCGTCCTGCGAAGCGGTACTCTATCGTACCGATCTGGAATCCAATCTCCACGTTTGCCCCAAGTGCAGCCACCACATGCGCATCCGCGCCCGTGCGCGCCTGGATTCGCTGCTCGACGAAGGCGGCCGTTATGAAATCGGCCAGGAGACCCTGCCGGTCGACACGCTGAAATTCAAAGACAGCAAGAAATATCCTGACCGTCTGAAAGACGCGCTGGAATCCACCGGCGAAACCGATGCCATGATCGTCATGGGCGGCGCCATCATGACTTTGCCGGTCGTGGTTGCCTGCTTCGAGTTCGAATTCATGGGCGGTTCCATGGGCTCCGTGGTCGGAGAGCGTTTCACCCGCGGCGCGCAAATGGCGCTGGAGCAAAAGGTACCGTTCATCTGCATTACCGCCACCGGCGGCGCGCGCATGCAGGAAGGCTTGTTGTCATTGATGCAAATGGCCAAGACCACTTCCATGCTGACCAAGCTATCCGAAAAGAAATTGCCGTTCATCAGCGTGCTGACCGACCCAACCATGGGTGGCGTGTCGGCATCGTTCGCCTTCATGGGCGACGTCGTGATGGCCGAACCGAAGGCATTGATCGGCTTTGCCGGTCCGCGCGTGATCGAGAACACTGTGCGTGAAAAGCTGCCGGAAGGCTTCCAGCGTTCGGAGTTCCTGGTGACCAAGGGCGCCATCGACATGATCGTCGACCGCCGCAAGATGCGCGAAGAAATCGCACGCCTGCTGGCGCTGCTGCAAAATCAGGCGGCCGAAACCGTTTCCTGATCGCGACGCTGCAGACAGACCCGAACTTGTCGTCATTCAACGCAAGTTCGGGTTTTTGCTTTTAAGTCGATCATTGCGTCCTCGGCGGCGCAGAGTCGGTTCAGCTCCATCTCAGGCTCATTTCAGCTTCATATCAGATACACCGCAGGCTCATCCATGCAAGCGCAAGCAAAACCTTCCACCCTGGCCGAATGGCTGACCCTTCTTGAAACCCGTCACACCAAGTCCATCGATATGGGCCTGGAGCGCGTCGGCAAGGTCAAGGAGCAGCTCGACATCCGTTTTGATTGTCCCGTGATCACCGTGGCCGGCACCAACGGCAAGGGTTCCACCTGCGCCATGCTGGAATCGATCCTGATGCGCGCGGGCTATCGCGTGGGTTTGTACATCAAGCCGCATTTCCTGCATTTCAACGAGCGGGCCCGGGTCGAGGGCATCCCTGCATCCGACGCTGCGCTGATTGCGGCATTCGAGGCGGTGGAAGAAAAACGCGGCGACATTTCGCTGACCTATTTCGAGTTCACCACGCTGGCGATCATGAAGCTGCTGGCCGATGCAAAGATGGACGTCGTCATCCTTGAAGTGGGCCTGGGCGGGCGTCTGGACGCGGTCAACGTGATCGACGCTGACGTCGGCATCGTCACCAGCATCGACATTGACCACACCGAATACCTCGGTACCACGCGGGAGGAGATCGGCTTCGAGAAAGCCGGCATTTTCCGCGCCGGCAAGACCGCCATCTGCGGCGATCCGATGCCGCCGCAGTCGCTGATCAAGCACGCCGAAGCGATCGGCGCCGACCTCTGGCTGATGGGGCGCGACTTCAACTACCAGGGCGACAAGCAGCAGTGGGCCTACGGCGGCCGTGCGCAACGCCGCAATTCGCTGGCCTATCCGAGCCTGCGCGGCGCCAACCAGTTGTTGAATGCTTCCGCTGCACTGGCCGCGCTGGAAGCCTTGCGCGACGTCTTGCCCATCGGCGCCCAGGAAGTGCGCACCGGGCTGGCCACGGTTGAGTTGCCTGGGCGTTTCCAGGTCTTGCCGGGACAGCCGCTGGTGGTCCTCGACGTCGCCCACAATCCGCATGCCGCCGCCACGCTGGCGCAAAACCTCGACAACATGGGCTTCCATCCGTACACCTATGCCGTGTTCGGTTCGATGCTCGACAAGGACATCGAAGGCGTGATCAGCCAACTCAAGGGCAAGATCGATCACTGGTGCGTCACGGACCTGCCCCTGCCGCGCGCTGCTACGGCGCAGCAATTGAAGGACAAATTGCTGGAAGCGGGCGTCGAGCCGGAATTCAAGCCCGACGCGGCCTGCACCATAGAAACCTTCGAATCGCCTGCTGCTGCATTCGCAAATGCGCAAAGCCGGGCTACCGAGAATGATAGAATTGTGGTTTTCGGATCCTTCCTGACCGTAGGCGGTGTCATGAAAGCACGCAAGCCGGAATTGCATTGATTTCCAGCACTGAGTTCGCGCCGTTTGCGCTGCATGTTCAGCGATCTTCGGTATTTGTTGCACCTACGCATTTTTCAGACTACCTAACTTAAATCAGCATGGGCTTGTTCTCGTTTTTTCGTAAAAACAAGCAGGAATCTGCTTCCGGCCAGGGCGAATTCCTCTCGCGTTCCGCAGGAGGCGACCCGGCGGCGCAAAATAGTCGCGGCGGCCGTAGTGCCGGAAACGCACGCAAGTCCGGTAAGGCCGGCAAAGACGAGTCTGTCGATCCGGTTCTGCCCGAAAAGAAACGCGCACGCCGTCGACTGATCGGCGCAGTGGCGCTGGTGCTGGCGGTGGTGATCGTGTTGCCGATGATCCTCGATTCCGAGCCGCGCCCGCTGGCTGACGATATTGCCATTCAGATACCTTCCAAGGACGGCAAAGATGCCGCCAAGGATACCGTTGCTTCGTCGGCTGCGGCCGACAAGTCCAAGGCCGCTGCTGAGCCGAAAGAAGAATTCGTCGACCCCGCCACCATGAACGCCGGCGTCGAAAAGCCGGCGATTGCGCCAGGCGCGTCGGCAATGCCGTCCGGTCCGGCCAATGCTCCGCTGGCGCAAGTCGCCAAACCGGCAACCCCGACGCCGCCGGTCGTGGTGGAGAAGCCCATTGAAAAGCCGGCTGCCAAGCCTGAAGTTAAAGCTGAAGTTAAAGCTGATTCTAAAGCCGACGTTAAAGACAGCAAGGCCGCCGCCAAACCAGCCGAACACAAAGACGATCACAAGAAGGACGTGAAGGAAGCCGGCAAGCCGAAGGCTGCGGACAAGCCTGATGACGCTGCGCGCGCGCTGGCGATCCTGGAGGGCAAGCCTGCCGCCGCCGACAAGAAACCCGCGCCGACGCCCGCTGCAGGCGGCAAGTTCGTGATCCAGGTAGCTGCGTTGGCGACGCAGGAAAAAATTGATGAACTGCGCGGCAAGCTCAACGGTGCAGGCATCAAGTCGTACACGCAAAAAGTGGCGACGCAATCGGGCGACCGCACGCGCATCCGCGTCGGCCCGTTTGCCAGCCGCGACGAAGCCGACAAGATGCGCGCCAAGATCAACAAGCTTGGCCTGAACGCCACGGTCGTGCCGGCTTGAATTTGATGGCATCCGGTCGCATATTGCTCATGTTGCCTGTGTTGTTGCCCGCTTCATCGTTTAATTCTTCGCCGGGTTTGTCGTCGTGACGATCTTCGATTACCTGGTCTTGCTGGTGCTGGCCTGTTCGGTGGTCATCAGCATGTTGCGCGGTCTGGTGCGCGAAGTGTTGTCGCTGGCCAGCTGGATAATTGCATTAGTCGTCGCCAACGCCTATGGTGAAGCATTGGCGCAGATGTTGCCTGACGTGATTCCGGGCGAGTCGACGAGATTGATTGTGGGATTCATCGTGTTGTTCATCGGTACACGCCTGTTGATGGGGCTGGTGACCAGGGCGATGTCGGAAGTGGTCAAGGCGAGCGGCCTGTCGCTGATCGATCGCAGTCTGGGCGCGGTATTCGGCTTGGCGCGCGGCGCGGTGATCGTGCTGGCGGTGGTGTTGTTATGCGGTACGACGTCGATTCCGCAGCAGCCATTCTGGAAAGAGGCGCGTTTCAGTTCGCTGGCGGAAACCGCCGCCGAGACCGCCAAACCGTATTTGCCGGGGCAGTTCGCACAGCACGTCCATTTTTGATTTTGTTTTGTTTGTTGGTTTCGTTTCTTCGTTTGTTTTTGCTTAGGAGTCCACCATGTGTGGCATTGTCGGCGTCGTTTCCCATAGTCCAGTCAACCAGTTGCTCTATGATGCCCTGCTGCTTCTGCAGCATCGCGGTCAGGATGCAGCGGGTATCGCAACCAACCACGCAAACGGTTTTTCGATGCACAAGGCCAACGGTCTGGTGCGCGATGTGTTCCGTACCCGCAATATGCGTTCGCTGCCGGGCAACACCGGCCTCGGCCAGGTGCGCTATCCGACCGCCGGCAGCTCCAGCGAAGAGGAAGCGCAGCCGTTCTACGTCAATGCGCCGTTCGGCATCATCCTGGTGCATAACGGCAACCTGACCAACACCGAGCAGCTCAAGGTCGAGATGTTCAAGAACGACCGCCGCCACCTCAACACCGATTCCGACACCGAAGTGCTGGTCAACGTGTTTGCGCATGAATTGCAGCAGGCCACGACCGGCTACTCGCTCGATCCGGCTGCCGTGTTCAAGGCTGTTGCGATGGTCCACAAGCGCGTGCGCGGCTCCTACGCCGTGGTGGCGCAGATCGCCGGTTACGGCCTGCTGGGCTTCCGCGATCCGTACGGCATCCGTCCGATGTGCCTGGGTTTCAACGAAACCGACAAGGGTTCCGAATACATGCTGGCGAGCGAATCCGTGGCGCTGGAAGGCCTCGGTTTCCGCTTCCTGCGCGATGTGATGCCCGGTGAAGCAATCTTCATCGACAACGACGGCAAGCTGTACAACCAGCAATGCGCTGACAATCCGACGCTGAATCCGTGCGCATTCGAATTCGTCTACCTGGCCCGTCCTGACTCCGTCATCGACGGCGCTTCGGTCTACGCCAGCCGCCTGAAGATGGGTGAATACCTGGCCGAGAAGGTCCGTCGTGAAATCGCCAGCGGCGAAATCGACGTCGTCATGCCGATCCCCGATTCGTCGCGTCCTGCTGCGATGGAACTGGCGCTCAAGCTGAACCTCGACTATCGCGAAGGCTTCATCAAGAACCGCTACATCGGCCGCACCTTCATCATGCCGGGCCAGGGCCTGCGCAAGAAGTCGGTACGCCAGAAGCTCAACGCCATCGGTTCCGAATTCAAGGGCAAGAGCGTGCTGCTGGTCGATGATTCGATCGTGCGTGGCACGACCAGCCGCGAGATCGTGCAAATGGCGCGTGAAGCCGGCGCCAAGCGGGTGATCTTCGCTTCGGCGGCGCCGCCGGTCAAGTTCCCGAACGTCTACGGCATCGACATGCCGACGCGCGACGAACTGATCGCCTACGGCCGCACCGACGAAGAAGTCTGCCGCGAAATCACTGCCGACGCGCTGGTGTACCAGGACGTGGAAGACCTGAAGCGTTCGATCTCCGACATCAATCCGGCATTGCGCAATTTCGAAGCATCGTGCTTCGACGGCAACTACATCACCGGCGACATCTCGCGCGACTACCTCGATCGTATCGAGTTCGCCCGCAAGAATCCGAAACCGGCTTTGGAAGATGCTGTCCGTTCGCAACTGAACCTGAATCTGGCGCGCGTGGACTGATTTCCCCCGTCGTCGGACAAGATCAACGCCGGACCGCCGCTATGGCGTCCGGCGTTTATCATTGGCGCAACCGCAATGCTGCGGCCGTCGCGGAACTGGCTTATCATCACTGTTCTCCGACGATTTACCGCCTCATACCTCCACATCTATGAACGACAAGAAGAGCTACGGTTTCACCACCACCATTTTGCACAGCGATCGTCAAAAGGACATCGAGCATGGTTCCCTGCACAAGCCCATCCACACCTCGGTCGCCTTCGGCTACAAGGATGCGCGCCAGTTGGCCGAAGTATTCCAGGGCAAGCAATCGGGCTATCGCTACGGTCGCCAGGGCAATCCGACCGTGTCGGCGCTGGAAGACAAGGTTACCAGGATGGAAGGCGGTCTCTCGACGATCTGCTTCGCCACAGGCATGGCCGCCATCGGCGCCGTGATCCAGGGGCTGCTGCGCGAAGGCGACCACGTGGTGTCGTCGGCTTTCTTGTTCGGCAATACCAACAGCATGTGGATGACGGTGCATGCACAAGGTGCGCGCGTGTCGATGGTGGACGCCACCGACGTCAAGCTGGTGGAGGCCGCACTGACGCCGCAGACGCGCATCGTCTTCGTCGAAACCATCGCCAATCCGCGCACCCAGATCGCCGACCTCAAGCGTATCGGCGAGCTGTGCCGCGAACGCGGCATCCTGTACATCGTCGACAACACGATGACGTCTCCCTATCTGTTCCAACCCAAGGCGGTCAACGCCGGACTGGTGGTCAATTCACTGACCAAGTCGATCGGCGGCCACGGCAACGCGCTGGGCGGCGCGCTGACCGACACGGGTTTATACGACTGGTCGCGTTATCCGCACATCGCCGACAACTACAAAAAGAATCCACAGCCTCAGTGGGGCATGGCGCAGATCCGCGCCAAGGCCTTGCGCGATTTCGGCGCTTCGCTCGGACCCGAAGCGGCGCATCACATTGCCGTCGGCGCTGAAACCATTGCGCTGCGCCAGGATCGTGAGTGCGCCAACGCGCTGGCTGTGGCGCAGATGCTCGACGCCGATCCGCGCGTGGCGGCGGTGTACTACCCGGGCCTGCCATCCCATCCGCAATACGCATTGGCCACCGAACTGTTCCGTTCCTACGGCAGCTTGCTGAGCTTTGAACTGAAGGATGGCATCGACTGCTTCGACTACCTGAACCGCCTGCAACTGGCGGTGGCGTCGAGCAACCTGGGCGACACGCGCACGCTGGTGATCCCGGTGGCACACACGATCTTCTTTGAAATGGGACAGGAGCGTCGTGCAGCGATGGGCATCGCCGAATCGCTGATTCGCGTGTCCATCGGCCTGGAAGATACCGCCGATCTGGTCGACGACTTCAGGCAGGCGCTGAATTCTTGATGTGAGGAAGCCATGCCGGTTGCTACCGGCATGGCGTGACGTTTACGGCAGCAGTTTGTCCGCAGCTTTGTGGTCGGCCCACTTGTTGGTGTAGCTCGGCTTGTACGTCTTGAAGCGCTGGACTAGGCTGGCCGGATCGGCATCATGCATCATCAGCAAGGATTGCTCGGCCGTCAGGAACCGCTGCGACACCAGATGTTCGATGAAGGCGATCAGGTTGTCGTAAAAGCCATCGACGTTGAGCAGCCCGATCGGCTTGTAGTGGAAGCCCAGCTGCGCCCAGGTCAGCACTTCAAACAATTCTTCCAGAGTACCCATGCCGCCCGGCATGGCAACAAAACCGTCCGACAATTCCGCCATCATGGCCTTGCGTTCGTGCATGTCCTTGACGATGTGCAGGCGGGTCAGGCCGTTGTGGCCCAGTTCCTTGTCCAGCAACGCTTTTGGAATGACGCCGGTGGCTTCGCCGCCGAGACGCATCACTTCCGTTGCAATCACGCCCATCAGCCCGACGTTGCCGCCGCCGTAAACCAGGGCAATGTTGTCCTTGACCATTTGCTGCGCCAGCGCGCGCGCGCCTTGTGCGTAGACTTCAGAGGCGCCGACGGAGGAGCCGCAATATACACAGATGGATTTCATTTTTCTTTCGCTCGGATTAATCAATACCGCCATGTTATAACATGAGGACAAGACCTGATCGTGACAGGCAGCATGAAGGTTTATCAAGGAACAGCATGCAAAACAAGATCGTGACACTGGCGTTACAAGGCGGCGGCTCGCACGGCGCATTTACCTGGGGTGTGCTGGACCGCTTGCTGGAAGACGAACGCATCGCCTTCGAAGGCATCAGCGGCGCCAGCGCCGGCGCCATGAACGCCACGGTGCTGGCGCACGGCTACAACCTGGGCGGACGTGAAGGCGCGCGCGCAGCCCTGGCGGCATTCTGGGGGCGTATTGCCACCAAGGAGCCGTTCAGTTTCCTGCCACCGGAAATGCTGCCCGGCGGCTCCAGCCTGCTGAACCAGAGCACGCCGGCGGCGATGCATGCCTTACTGGCGATGACGCGTTTCTTTTCGCCGACCCAGCTCAATCCGCTCGACATCAATCCGCTGCGCGACATCCTTGAAGAACAGGTCGATTTCGAGCGCCTGCGCAGCACCGGCGACATCAAGCTGTTCATCGCAGCGACCCGGGTCAGCACCGGCACGTTGAAAATTTTCCGCAATCGTGATCTGACCGTGGACGCCTTGCTTGCCTCGGCCTGCCTGCCGTCGATGCACCGGCCGGTGGAAATCGATGGCGAAACCTATTGGGATGGCGGCCTGACCGCCAATCCGCCGATCTTTCCCTTGCTGCACCTGTGTTCCGCGCGCGATTTGCTGGTGGTCTTGCTGCATCCGTGCAGCCGGCCCGGCACGCCGACTTCGACGCAGGAAATCGGCCAGCGCCTGAGCGAAATCAGTTTCAGCTCGGCCTTCTTCACCGAACTCGGCGGTCTGGCGCTGGCCAAGCGCGAAGCGGAGAACGCCATGTTCGCCTTCGGCACGCTGGAGCGCCGCCTGCGCAAGCTCAACATGCACCTGGTGGAGGCCAACGACCTCATGAGCCAGCTCGACGTCATGAGCAAACTCAACACCAAGACCTCGTTCATCCATGGACTTCACGACGAAGGGCGGCAGGCAGCGGGGCGCTGGCTGGAAAAGAACTTCCACATGCTCGGCCTGAAATCCTCGTTCGACCTGGGGCGCTACCTGCAATAGGTGCGCCGGGAGGCACAAGAACACAAGGTGCGGCAGGGCAGGCGAAGGCGGGGAGGCTTATACTGTGAGGCTTTCCGATAGCCCTCGATCTCCATCCATGAAGCCATCCCGTTCCGAATACCTCGACATCCGCGGCCTGCGGTACCACGTTCGCCACTGGGGCGACCCGCAAGCGCCCAAGCTGTTCATGGTGCATGGCTGGATGGATATCTCGGCGTCCTTCCAGTTCATGGTCGATTGCCTGCAAAAGGAATGGCACGTCATCGCGCCCGACTGGCGTGGCTTCGGCCTGACCGAACGGCCGCAGGCCGACACCTACTGGTACCCCGATTACCTCGCTGATCTCGACGCGTTGCTGCTGCATTACTCCCCCAACGAGGCGGTCAACCTGCTCGGTCACAGCCTCGGAGGAAATGTCGTCGGCCTGTACGCTGGCGTACGTCCGCAGCGCATCGCCAAACTGGTCAACCTGGAGGGTTTCGGCCTGCCCGGCACCAAGCCGGAAGATGCGCCCGGACGTTTCGCCAAGTGGCTCGACGAGTTGCTGGAAAAGCCGGAGATGCGTTCCTATCCCTCGCTCGACGGCGTCATCGCCCGCCTGCAAAAAACCAATCCGCGCCTGAGCCGCGAACGCGCGGTGTTCCTGGCTGCGCATTGGGCCGGGCAGAACGATGAGGGCAACTGGGAAATCCTCGGCGACCCCGCGCACAAGAACACCAATCCGCTGCTGTATCGCGTCGACGAAGTGACCGCCTGCTGGGCCCGGATCAGCGCTCCGGTGTTGTGGGTGGAAGCGGCGGAAACCGACATCTGGCGATGGTTCGGCGACAACACGCTGATGCGCGCCGAGATCGACCGCCGCATCGCCTTCATCCCGAACGTGCGCACGGAAATCATTCCAGACGCCGGTCACATGCTGCATCACGACCAGCCCGAATTGCTGGCTGCGGCAATCGAGCGTTTCCTTGCGGAATAAGCCCGGCGCAGCAAGGCCGCCGCGTGTGCACGTGCAGCAGAGACGGCGCAGGCGGCGTACAATGGGGACATCTTTTTCTCCCTTTCCGAGGTCTCGCCCGTCATGCTCAACGTCGATCTGCACTGCCACTCCAACGTCTCCGACGGCTTGCTGCCGCCGGCGGATGTGGCTGCGCGCGCCAAGGCCAACGGCGTCGACGTCTGGGCGCTGACCGACCATGACGAAATCAGCGGCATCGCCCTCGCACGCAAGGCGGCGCAAGAGCTCGACCTGCGTTACATCCCGGGCGTCGAGATTTCGGTGACCTGGGCCGGCCAGACCGTGCATATCGTCGGGCTGCGCATCGATGAAACCAACACCGCGCTGGTGGAGGGGCTGGCTGCCACACGCAACGGTCGCGAGCGGCGTGCGCGCGACATTGCCGCCGAACTCGAAGTCGCCGGCATCCCCGACGCTTTCGACGGCGCGTTAAAACACGTCGGCAATCCCGACCTGATGTCGCGTACCCATTTCGCCCGTTACATCGTCGAAACCGGCCGCTGCGCCGATACCAAGGAAGTGTTCCGCAACTACCTGTGCGAAGGCAAACCGGGTTACGTGCCGCATCGCTGGGCGTCGCTCAAGGAATCGGTCGACTGGATCCGCGGCGCCGGCGGTGTAGCGGTGATCGCCCATCCGGGCCGTTACCAGTACAGCGAGCTCGAATTCGGCGCCTTGTTCGATGAGTTCAAGCAACACGGCGGCGCCGCCATCGAAGTCACCACCGGCAGCCACACACCCGATCAGTACGAGGAATATGCCCGCGTGGCCAAGCGTTTCGGCTTCCTGGCCTCGATCGGCTCGGATTTTCATGGTCCGGGAGAATCGCGCGTCGATCTGGGCGCCTTGCCGCCGCTACCTTCGGGCCTGACGCCGGTCTGGCACGACTGGGACTTGTAAGCCCTGCGCCCGCACCGTATGCCGGGCGCGTACAAGTCTCTTGATTTCTCCCCAATTGTTCCTATCTAATAACCACTTTCCTGATAGGAGTTTTCCGGATGAAACGCATATTCCTCTTCCTCGCGACCAATATTGCCGTGCTGGTGGTGATGAGCGTGATCTTGTCGCTGCTCGGCGTGGACAAATTCCTGACGCGTTCCGGCCTGAACTTGCCGATGCTGCTGGTGTTTTCAATCGTGGTCGGTTTTACCGGTTCGATCATTTCGCTGCTGATGAGCAAGACCATGGCGAAGTGGAGCACCGGTGCGCGCGTGATCGACACGCCGGTCAATTCGACTGAAGTCTGGCTGGTCAACACCGTCAGCAAGCTGGCCCAGCGCGCCGGCATCGGCATGCCTGAAGTGGCCGTCTATGAAGGTGAACCGAACGCCTTCGCCACCGGCGCGTTCAAGGATTCTGCCTTGGTGGCGGTCTCGACCGGTTTACTGCAAGGCATGACCAAGGAAGAAGTCGAAGCAGTGCTCGGCCACGAAGTCGCCCACATCGCCAACGGCGACATGGTGACGATGACGCTGATCCAAGGTGTGGTGAATACCTTCGTGGTGTTCCTGTCGCGCGTGGTCGGGTACTTCGTCGACTCGGCGCTGCGCCGCAGCAATGACGACTCCGGTCCCGGCATCGGCTATATGGTCACCGTCATGGTGTGCCAGATCGTGTTCGGCATCGGCGCCTCGATGATCGTGGCCTGGTTCTCGCGCCACCGCGAATTCCGCGCCGACGCCGGTTCCGCCAAATTGCTTGGCGGTCCGCAACCGATGATCAACGCGCTGGCGCGGTTGGGCGGCATTTCCTCCGCCGGCTTGCCGCAATCGATGGCGGCGATGGGCATCAGCGACAAGCCGGGTTTCATGGAATTGTTTTCGACGCACCCGCCGATGGAGCAACGCATCGCTGCGCTGCGCGGCCAGCGCTAAGTAGGTGACGGCACAAAACGGCGGCGTCACAACCGCCGTTTTTGCCTTTTGACATACAGTTGATTCGTCTAATTTGAAGGACCCATGAGTCAGTTTTTCCAGATCCATCCCGACAACCCGCAGCTGCGCCTGGTCAAGCAGGCCGCACAGATCATCCATGGCGGCGGCATCGTGGCTTTGCCGACCGATTCCTGTTACGCGCTGGTATGCCAGCTCGACAACAAGGACGCGGTGGAACGCCTGCGCCGCATCCGCGGCGTCGACGAGAAGCACCATCTGACCCTGCTGTGCCGCGACCTCAGCGAAATCGCGCAATACGCCAAGGTAGACAATCGCCAATACCGTTTGCTCAAGGCTGCCACGCCGGGGCCGTACACCTTCATTCTGGAAGCCACCAAGGAGGTGCCGCGCCGGTTGAGCCATCCCTCGCGCAAGACCATCGGCCTGCGCGTGCCGGAAAACCAGATCGCCCACGCCTTGCTGGCCGAACTGGGCGAGCCGCTGATCGGCACCACGCTGATCCTTCCCGATCAGGAAGATGCGTTGACCGACGCCGAGGAAATCCGTGAACGCCTCGAAAAACAGATCGAACTGGTCATCGACAGCGGCGCCTGCAGCCTGGAGCCGACCACCGTGATCGACCTCAGCGACGACAACGAACCGGTGTTGGTCAGGCAGGGACGGGGCGACGCCACGCCGTTCGGTTTGTAATTCCTCCCTGGAAATTAATTCCCTCAGGAGCGGGCCGCCATGTTGCGGTCCGTTTTCGTTTTAGGCGGTTTATATCGTTTTGCATGGAATGAATTGTCTTTTTGATAATATCATCTCGCGATCGGCGCGCTTTCCGTTGGAAGACGGTCGATATTCTCCCGGACCGTCCGTGTCCCTCTGCTAAAATTCGCACCCATGAATGATCTTATCCAGACTGTCGCAGTGTATGCGCTCCCGGTACTGTTCGCGATTACTCTGCACGAGGCAGCACATGCCTTCGCAGCCAAGTACTTCGGCGACAATACCGCGTACATGATGGGGCGCATGAGCCTCAATCCCCTCAAGCACATTGATCCCTTCGGCACCATCGTCATCCCGGTGCTGCTGTATTTCGCCACCAGCGGCGCTTTCCTGTTCGGCTACGCCAAACCGGTGCCGCTGGACTTCGGCAAGCTGCGCAAGCCAAAGCGCGACATGGCCTGGGTGGCGCTGGCCGGCCCGGCCGCCAATTTCCTGATGGCGCTGATCTGGACGCTGATGATTTACGCGCTGGCCATCGGCGGCGTCGAAGAAGAATTCTTCATGCTCATGGCCAAGGCCGGTGTACTGACCAATCTTGTCATGTTCGCGTTCAACCTGTTCCCGATTCCACCGCTCGACGGCGGCCGCATACTGACCAGTTTGCTGCCGAACCGATATGCGTATAAATTTGCACAGATCGAGCCGTACGGTTTTTTCATCGTGATGGCGCTGGTGCTGCTCAAGGTGATTTACACCTGGTGGATGGCGCCGGTGATGTACCTGGCAGGCAGCCTGCTGCAACTGATCGTGTCGCCGATATCCTTCTTTTTCTGAAGACTTACAATCATGTATCCTGATCGCGTTGTATCCGGTATGCGCCCCACGGGCGCGCTGCATCTGGGCCATTACCACGGCGCCCTGAAGAACTGGGTCAAGCTGCAATCCGAACTGCCTTGCCTGTTCTTCGTGGCCGACTGGCATGCGCTGACGACGCATTACGACGACCCCAGCGTCATCGAAACCAGCACCTGGGAAATGGTGATCGACTGGCTCGCCGCCGGTGTTGATCCCTCGCAATCGACCTTGTTCATCCAGTCGCGTGTGCCCGAGCATGCCGAGCTGCACCTGCTGCTCTCGATGGCCACGCCGCTGGGTTGGCTGGAGCGCGTGCCGACCTACAAGGACCAGCAGGAAAAGCTCGCCGACCGCGACCTCGCGACCTACGGCTTCCTCGGCTATCCCTTGCTGCAGGCGGCCGACGTGCTGATCTACCGCGCCAGCCAAGTGCCGGTGGGCGAAGATCAGATCCCGCATATCGAAATGATGCGCGAGATTTCGCGCCGCTTTAACCATCTGTACGGCAAGGAAAAAGGCTTCGAGGAAAAAGCCCGCGAAGCCGTCAAGAAACTCGGCGGCAAGCGCTCCAAGCTGTATCAGGAGCTGCGCACGCAGTTCCAGGAGCAGGGCAACGAAGAGGCGCTGGAGCAGGCCAAGGCCATGCTCGACGACGCGCAGAATTTGTCCATGATCGACCGCGAGCGCCTGTTCGGCTATCTTGAAGGCAGCCGCAAGCTGATCCTGACCGAGCCGCAGGCCTTGCTGACCGAAGCCTCGCGCCTGCCCGGCCTGGACGGCGCCAAGATGTCGAAAAGCTACGGCAACGCCATTGCGCTGCGCGAAGACAAGGAATCGGTCACCAAGAAGGTCCGCACCATGCCGACCGACCCGCAACGCGTGCGCCGCACCGATCCGGGCGATCCGGGCAAATGCCCGGTGTGGCAATTCCACCTGGTGTACTCCGACGATGCCGTGCGGCAATGGGTCGACAAGGGCTGCCGCTCGGCCGGCATCGGTTGCCTGGAATGCAAGCAGCCCGTGATCGACGCCATTCTCGTGGAACAGCAGCCGATGCTCGAGCGCGCACAGCAATACATCGACGATCCGTCGCTGGTGCGCGCGATCATCGCCGACGGCTGCGATACTGCACGCAAGCTGGCGCAGGACACCATGCGCGACGTGCGCGAAGCCATGGGGTTGGGTTATTGATCGCCGTGGCAACGCCGGTAACGGAACCTGCAGCTTGCAGGAACTATGTAAGCAAATCTGAACAAATTGACCGATAGCAGTGGCTATCCGCTACAATCGGTCTTTTATTTTCAACCGTATTCTCATTACGTACTAACATCATGATCAAGGGCAGCATAGTCGCCATCGTCACGCCGATGCATCCGGATGGCAGTCTCGATTTCCCGGGCCTGCGCAAATTGATTGATTGGCATATCGCAGAGGGCACCGACGGCATCGTGATCGTCGGTACGACCGGCGAATCGCCGACCGTTTCGGTCGAGGAACACTCCGAACTGATCAAGGTGGCGGTTGAGCACACCGCCAAACGCATTCCCATCATCGCCGGCACCGGCGGTAATTCGACTTCGGAAGCCATCGAGCTGACCGAGTTTGCCAAGAAAGTCGGCGCCGACGCCTCGCTGCAGGTCGTTCCTTACTACAACCGTCCGACGCAAGAGGGCATGTACCTGCACTTCAAGAAGATCGCCGAAGCAGTCGATCTTCCGGTGATCCTGTACAACGTCCCCGGTCGCACCGTTGCCGACATGAGCAACGAGACCATCCTGCGCTTGGCGCAAGTCAAGGGCATCGTCGGCGTCAAGGACGCTACCGGCAACATCGGTCGCGGCACAGATCTGATCCGTCTGGCGCCGAAGTCGTTCGCGGTCTATTCCGGCGACGATCCGACTGCGTTCGCGCTGATGCTGTACGGTGGCCAGGGCAATATTTCGGTGACGGCCAACATTGCGCCGCGCGACATGCACGAGTTGTGCGCGGCAGCCATGGGTGGCAACCTCGCCCGGGCGATCGAGCTGAACAACAAGATGCTGCCGTTGCATAACAAGCTGTTCGTCGAACCAAATCCGGTTCCGCTGAAATGGGCGATGACCGAAATGGGCCTGATAGAATCCGGCATGCGTTTGCCGCTGGCTCCGCTGGGCGCTGCATATCACGATACCGTGCGTGCTGCGTTGCGCGAGTCCGGTGTATTAAAATAATTAATTAACTAAACGGCAGTGTCGTTTTCCCTTGAACCCGAACCCGCTTTTCATTGCAACGATATGACAATTCGCAAGAACGTTCACTCTGCTTCACGTCTCCTTCCACAACGTGCTCTCATCATTGCCCTGGCTTTTACCAGCCTGGCCGGATGCAGCGCCGTCAGCAACATGCTGGAAGGGGATCGTATCGATTACAAGAGCGCGGAAAAAGCCAAGGGGCCACGACTTGAAGTGCCGCCTGACCTGACCCAGCTCCAGCGCGACAATCGCTATGCGATTCCTGAATCGAACAAGGGTGTCGCCACTGCCTCAGGCTACAACCTGGAACAAAAAACCCGTCCGGCAACCGATGCTGCTGCGGTAGCACCCGCGGCCAAGGGCGACCTGCGCATCGAGCGTGACGGCACCCAGCGTTGGCTGGTTGTGTCGCAGACGCCGGAGCAACTGTGGGGACCGATCAAGGACTTCTGGCAGGATTCCGGCTTCCTGATCAACGTCGAATCGCAGGATACCGGCGTGATGGAAACCGATTGGGCTGAAAACCGCGCCAAGATCCCGCAGGACTTCATCCGCAGCACGCTGGGCAAAGTATTCGATTCGCTGTACTCGACCGGCGAGCGTGACAAATTCCGCACCCGCCTGGAGCGCGGCCCGAACGGCACCACAGAAATCTTCGTGAGCCACCGCGGCGCCGAAGAAGTGCTGACCGGTTCGGCCAAGGAAACCTCGGTCTGGACTGCGCGTCCTTCCGATCCAGGCCTTGAAGCCGAATTCCTGGCGCGCCTGATGGTGCGTCTGGGCGCCGAAGAAACCAAGGCCAAGGCTGCCGTCGCCAATGCGCCGACACTGCAGGCTCGTTCCAAGCTGCTCAAGACCGCCAACGGTTCCAGCGTCCAGGTTGACGAAAGTTTCGACCGTGCGTGGCGCCGCGTGGGTCTGGCGCTTGACCGCGTCGGCTTCACCGTGGAAGACCGCGATCGTACGCAAGGCCTGTATTTCGTGCGCTACGTCGATCAGAACCAGGACGCCAAGGACAAGGAAAGCGAAGGCTTCTTCTCCAAGCTGTTCTCCAGCAAAGACAAGGACAAGAAGGCTGCGCGTTACCGTATCTTCGTCAAGGGCACCGGTGACGTCAGCGATATCACCGTCCAGAACAACGACGGCAAGCAGGAAGTTTCGCAAATCGCCGACAAGATCCTCGGCTTGCTGAACGACCAGCTGAAGTAAGTGCTTGTAGCTCATCTCATTTGAAGTAAAGCAGTACATGCCTTCGCGAGTCCACCGTTGAAATTCGCAAGTCTCGGCAGCGGCAGCGAAGGCAACGCCCTCATCATCTCCGGCACATCCGGCACGACCACCACCACGGTCATGCTGGATTGCGGTTTCGGCATCAAGGAAACCGAGCGTCGCCTGACTCGCATCGGCAAACTCCCACAAGACATCAACGGCATCGTCGTCACGCATGAACACCAGGATCATGTGGGCGGCGTGTTCAAGTTCGCCCGTCGCCATCGCATTCCGGTGTGGCTGACCTACGGCACCTTCCAGGCCGTGGGTGAAGAGGCCTGCAAGGACGTGCAACTGCATTTCTGCCGCGACAGCGAAGCGGTGATCATCGGCGACTTGTCATTGATGCCATACACGGTTCCGCATGATGCCCGCGAGCCGGTGCAATACGTCGCCGGCGACGGCGCGCGCAAGCTCGGCGTGCTGACTGACGCCGGCCAATCGACTGCCCACCTGGTGCAAGCGCTCGGTGGTTGCGATGCACTGGTGCTGGAGTGTAATCATGACCGCCAGATGCTGGCCGATTCCGCCTATCCTCCATCGCTGAAACGCCGTATCGGCGGCGCCTACGGCCATCTGGCCAACGACACCAGTGCTGAAATCCTGGCGGCATTGGACAAGCAAAAACTGAAAACCGTGATCGGCGCGCATCTGAGCCTGAAGAACAACACGCCCGAACTCGCGCGCACCGCGCTGTGCGGCGCATTGGGAGCGCATCCGAGTGAAGTCATGATCGCTTGCCAGGAAGAGGGTTTCGACTGGATTGGCATCGCCTGAGGAGACGAGCGGCGGGAGCGGTTGGCTGGTATTCGGCAGGGACGTGCGCGGGCGACAAGATATGCAGCAGGAGGCGGGGAATGCAGAACTGCTGGAAGCTACCGAGGCGAGCGCCGTAAGCGGCAAGTTGCGCGGGCATAAAAAAAGCCGACCATCGGTCGGCTTTTTCCAATAATCAAAAGATTATTTTGCTGGTGCTGCGTCAGCTGGCTTAGCGTCAGCTGCTGGTGCTGCAGGAGCAGCGTCAGCTGGCTTGGCATCAGCTGCTGGAGCTGCAGGAGCAGCGTCAGCTGGCTTAGCATCAGCTGCTGGTGCAGCTGGTGCTGCTGCAGGAGCTTCAACTGCTGGTGCTGGTGCAGGTGCTGGAGCTTCTTCTTTTTTACCGCAAGCAGCCAGAGCAACAGCCAACAACGATGCGATCAACAGAGTCTTTGTCATGAATATTCCTTCAATAATAATAAAATTTTGCGATGAATAATTACCGGTAATTATCGCTCTATAGGATGCTTTCCTCATCTTGCTTGTTAGCTCAACAATGAAAGCTTTCCAGCCCGATATTATAGCTACATTTTGGGAAAATCACATGCGAATTATTCTTTTCTGTAAGAATTTGTAAGATTGTCGCAAATCCCGTCAGCTTGTCGTCAGCCCTTTATTCATGCAGGTTTCCGGCCCATCGCAAACACGCGAAAAACAAAAAATTGTCGAATTTTTAAGCCTGTTAAGCAAGCTCAAGCCAGCCGTCCTGATACCAGTTGTGGAAGGCCTCCAGCACATCTTTCGAGGCCCGTGCAAGCGCCGTTTTGTCGAGTTGCCGTTCGTCCGCAAGCACTGCCAGCAAGGCCTTGTCGGCGCGTCCGACGGCAAATGACTCGCCGTTGATGAACAGATGCTTGCCGCGATACAGCATCTGCGTTTTGCGTGAAAGCCTGATTCCGCGCTTGTTTGCGGCCTGCACGAAGCGCGCCGGCGTGAGCGGTTTGTCGACCGGATCGAAGTAGGTAGTGGCTTTCGGTTCCGACAGGTATTCGCCGAGGAAAATCGTGATGTCGTCGTCGGTGAAACGCATCTTGTTGATTTCATCGGCCACGCGCGTGAGCAGTTGCTCCGGCAATTCGGCGGGATGTTTGGCCGGCTCCAGCTCGGGATCGGCATAGCGGCCGGGCAGATCGATCGAATCGGCCATGAATTGCAGGAAAGCCTCCCCCAGCTCCTGGAATGCCGGCGCGCGGAAGCCGATCGAATAGGTCATGCATTCGCCGACCGCCACGCCGTCATGGGCGTAATGCGGCGGCAAGTACAGCATGTCGCCCGGTTCGAGCACGAACTCTTCCTCGCTCTTGAAGTTCTTGAGGATCTTCAGCGGCATGCCGTCCACCAGCGACAAATCCTTTTGCGCGCTAATGCGCCAGCGGCGCTGGCCGTGTGCCTGCAGCAGGAACACGTCATAGGAATCGAAATGCGGACCGACTCCGCCGCCGTCGCTGGCGTAGCTGATCATCAGGTCGTCCAGGCGTGCATCGGGAATGAAGCGGAATTCCCGCAGCAGCGCGTCGGCGGCGTCGTCATGCAGGTTGACGCCCTGGACTAGCATGGTCCATTGCTTCTGCTTGAGCGGCGGCAGCTTGGCCAGCGGGCCATGGTCCATCTTCCAGTCTTTGCCGTTCTGCGTGATCAGGCGCGATTCGACGTCTTCGCGGCCGGCCAGATCGAACAATTGCTGGCGCGTCAGCGGCGCCTGGAAAGCGGGAATCGCCTCGCGGATCAGCAAGGGTTTCTTGTGCCAGTAATCGCGCAGGAAGGTGGCGGGGCTGATGCCGCCGAGCAAAGCGAGGGTATTTTTCATGGCGCCATTATAGACGCTGGGCGAGCGTCGGCGGCCGTGGCCTTTTGCCTGACAAAACATCCAAACGGGTATAATTCAGGGTGCAGATTGCAGCGCATTCAAGCTTATGTCATGCCTTCTCGGGACCGTCGCAGCAAGGTTCCGCACCAACCGCAAGCGCAGGCAGTTCTTCCCACCTGCAGTAACCGATGAACAGCCTTACCAGCCATACCGCCATACGAAAGGGGCATACATGAAGATTGCCAAAAATACCGTAGTTTCCGTCAACTACAAGCTCTCCGACGCCCAGGGCGTACTGATCGAAGAAAGCCGCGACCCGATGGTCTACCTCCACGGCGGCTACGAAAACACGCTGCCGAAGATCGAGGAAGCACTGGACGGCAAGGAAGCCGGCTACACCGTCACGATCCAGGTCGAACCGGTCGACGCCTTCGGCGAATACGATGCAGAACTGGTCAAGATCGAGCCGAAGAATCGCCTGCCGTCGCCAATCGAAGTCGGCATGCAGTTCGAAGGTTCGCCGGATGACGAAAATGAAGCAGCGGTGATCTTCACCGTGACCGAAATCGCCGACGACAAGGTTGTCCTCGACGGTAACCATCCGCTGGCCGGCATCGCACTGCGCTTCGACCTGAGTGTCTCCGAAGTACGCGCCGCCACCGAAGAAGAAGTACAGCACCAGCACGTGCACGGTCCGCACGGCCATCACCATGGTCACGATCACGGTCACGATCATGGCGATGATGAAGGCGACGAAGGCGATCACTTCCGCAGCCATCCCGTGCATTGATTCGACTTGCATCAGCCTCAATGAAAAACGCAGCCTCGGCTGCGTTTTTTCATGTCTGAAACATATCCGTGCTTGCGATCTGCGCAAGCTTACTGTGTTGGCGGCGGCGCTCTCGTCGCCCTGGAAGAATCGCTCAGCGTGAAGAGTGCCGCATTGCCGCTGTCGACCGTGAATTTCGACCAGCCCGACGCCACGCCGATGCTGCCCAGGTTGCGACGCCAGATGATGCCGGCGTTGGATTCATCCTTCAGCGTTTCACCATGCACCAGCAAGACTTTGCCCTTGAACGTCGCCGCCAGCGTGGTGATGCGCTGGCGCGTTTCGGCAAAGCCATCGCGTTGGCCGCGCAGCAGGAAAGGGCGCTGGCTGGGCTGCGCCAATGGATTGCCATCGGTGAACAGTACTATGCCGGCCAGCTTCTTTTGCGTGGCGAAGGTGAACACCCGTTGCAGCCAGTCCTTGTTGGCGATCAGGCGGTCTTCAAATTCACTGTTGCGACCGCCGTCCTGCAGAAAGTGATTATTGGCGGCCGGCAGGTTGAGGGTGGCGAACAGCACGTTGCCGAACTCCCAGCGCGCGTTTTCGGTATAACTGCGGAATTTTGGCGTGACCGACTGGCGGAACAGCGGCACCTTGCTGGCGCCGAATGAAAATTCATCCGGGAAAAACAAATCGCGCACCCGGTTCAGCCGCTCGATCGCCACCGAACCGTTCTTGTTGCGGCAGCCGACCCAGTCGCTCGCCGCGAGCGACACGATGACGCCGTTCTCGGCTTCCTTGAGCAAGTCGCGGCGCGCGCTGTAAAGCGCATCGCTGCACGCTTCCGCTGCCGATTTGATGCCGTTGACGACGACGAAGGCAAGATTGTCGGCGTCGCTTTCGTCCAGTGCGCGGCGCAGCACGCCTTCGTCCGGACTGCCGGAAAAGGAATGGCCGATCACGCCGAAATGAAAGCTGTCCTGCGCCCGCGATGCCGGCGCTGCGCACAAGGCGGCGCCGAGCAGAACGATAGACAGCAGTTGCTTCATGCGCCGTCGCCCAACTGCTTCAGGCGATACAGGGCGTCCAGCGCCTGGCGCGGCGTCATGGCGTCGGGGTCGATATCGGCCAGGGCATCGGCCACGGCTTGCGCCGCCGGATCGACTTGCGCCGCAGACGTGACGCGGACCTCGTCTTCGTCGGCGCGCGCCGGTGCGCTGAACAGGTCGAATTGCGGCGTGGTCTGGACTGATTGCGTTTCCAGCGCCGCCAGATGCTTGCGCGCAGCGCGGATCACCGGCGTCGGCACGCCCGCCAGCTGCGCCACCTGCAAGCCGTAGCTTTGCGATGCCGGACCGGCCTGCACCGCATGCAGGAACACAATGCTGTCCTTGTGCTCGACCGCCGACAAGTGCACGTTGGAAGCGGTCGGATGCACTTCCGGCAATTGCGTCAGTTCGAAATAGTGGGTAGCGAACAGCGTGAAGCTGCGCGTGGCGTCAATCAGGTGCTTGGCGATCGCCCAGGCCAGCGCCAGACCGTCGAAGGTCGAAGTGCCGCGGCCCACTTCATCCATCAGCACCAGCGAATTCTCGGTGGCGTTGTTGAGGATGGAGGCCGACTCCGTCATCTCCACCATGAAGGTGGAACGGCCGCCGGCCAGATCGTCGGCCGCGCCGATACGCGTGAAGATGCGGTCGATCGGGCCGATCGTCGCGCTGGTGGCCGGCACGAAGCTGCCGACATACGCCAGCAGCGTGATCAGCGCCACCTGGCGCATGAAGGTCGATTTGCCGCCCATGTTGGGGCCGGTGATCAGCAACAGCTTGCGTTCGGCGGTGAAGGCGCAGTCGTTGGCGATGAAGCGTTCGATCTGGTTTTCCACCACCGGGTGGCGGCCTTGCTCGATCACGATGGTCGGCTCGGTCACCAGCTGCGGCGCGCACCAGTTGTTGCGCGCGGCGTGGTCGGCCAGCGCTACCAATGTGTCGAGCTGGGCCAGCGCGTGGGCGATGGCCTGCAGCGTCACGATGTGCGGCGACAGGTCTTGCAGTAATTGTTCGTACAGGAATTTTTCGCGCGACAAGGCACGCTCCTGCGCCGAGAGGGCCTTGTCTTCGAAGGCCTTCAGTTCCGGCGTGATGTAGCGTTCGGCGTTCTTGAGCGTCTGGCGGCGGCGATAGTCGTCCGGCACCTTGTCGGTCTGGCCGTGCGTGACTTCGATGTAGAAGCCGTGCACCTTGTTGTATTCGACGCGCAGGTTGGCGATGCCGGTGCGGGCGCGTTCGCGTGTTTCGAGATCGATCAGGAACTGGCCGGCGTTTTCCGACAGGCCGCGCAACTCATCCAAGTCGGCGTCGAAGCCGCGTGCAATCACGCCGCCGTCGCGCACCATGGCGGCCGGTTCCAGCATGATCGAGCGTTCCAGCAGGTCGAGGCATTCGGTCGGTGTCGCCAGCGCATCGTGCAGATCCAGCAGCAAGGGCGCATCGGCGTCGCGGCTGCACATCGCTACGTAATTGCGCAGCGAACCGAGTTGCTGCAAGCCGCCGCGCAGGCCTGCCAGGTCGCGCGGACGCGCCGACAGCAGCGCGATGCGGGTGGTGATGCGTTCGATGTCCGGCACCGCCGCCAGGGTTGCCGATAAACCGGAGCAAGCGTCGGTACGCATCAGCGCGTTGATCGCGGCGTGGCGCGCACGGGCCACTTTCTGATCACGGCGCGCATGATGCAGCCAGTGGCGCAGCAGGCGCGAACCCATCGCCGTGCGGCAATGGTCAAGCAGCGAGAACAGCGTCGGCGCCAGCGCGCTGGCGTCCTGCGCACGGATGGTTTCGGTCAGTTCCAGGTTGCGGCGGGTGGAGGCGTCGAGGCCGATGAATTCGTTTTCCGATTCCACGGTCAGCGCGCGCACATGCTGCAAGCCCTTGCCCTGGGTCGACTGCGCATAGCGCAGCAGCGCGCCACCGGCGCCGATCGCGGCGCTCATGCCTTCCGCACCGAAGCCGTTCAACGTAGCTACCGACAATTGATCGAGCAAAGCCTTCTGGCCGCTCGGCTGGTCGAAATGCCAGTCCGGCACCGTGGTCGGCTTGCCGCTGAGGATGTGCGAATAGGCGGCTTCCTCACTGTCGCCGATCAGCGTTTCGGCCGGCGAGATGCGCTCCAGCTCCTGCTTCAGGCGCGCTTCCAGCACGGCCGGCTCGGCGCTGAATTCCATCAGTTTCAAGGCGCCGCTGGCCATCGACAGCCAGGCCAGGCCGACGGTGATGGTCTTGCGTTGCTTGCTGGCGGCGACGTTGACGGCCAGCAGCGGACGTTCGGATTTTTCGGGCAGCAGGTCGGAGTCGGTCAGCGTGCCGGGCGTGATCACGCGCACCACCTTGCGTTCGACCGGACCCTTGCTGGTGGCCGGGTCGCCGATCTGTTCGCAGATCGCCACCGATTCGCCCAGCTTGATCAGCTTGACCAGATACTGGTCGACGGAGTGGAAAGGAATCCCCGCCATCTTGATCGGCGAGCCGTTGGACGAGCCGCGCTGGGTCAGCGTGATGCCCATCAGGCGCGACGCTTTTTCGGCGTCGTCGAAGAACAGTTCGTAGAAGTCGCCCATGCGATAGAACACCAGCGTGGTCGGATACTCCGCCTTGATGCGCAGGTACTGGACCATCATGGGAGTGTGCTTCTCGCCGCCGGCGCTGCCGGGATCGGATTCAACGGTGGATTTCAAGTGTTTGGTCATTCAGTCAATTGCCGCCGCCGCTTCAAGGATTACACGAGAATGGCGTCGTCTTGCGAAGGTTTTCGGGAATTCTGGCGATCTGCCATTTTACCGCGTGCGGGGGCCGCCCACGAGGCTGAACTACATAGCCGAACTACAAGGCGGTGCCAGGACGGTTCTGTCGCGACTGCCAGTTGACAAACAATCAATGCGCCGGTTCCACGTCCGGTGGACGCAGCGAGATGAAAAAAGGGCGAACCGTTTGCACGGCCCGCCCCAAACTCCTCAAAAAATCAGATAGCCGTCTTAGCGCGTATGCACGCAAGCCCCCGCCGAATACGTCGCGGCAATCGCGCGGTCATCGGCCAGGATCGCCAGGGCAAACAGTTGTTCTTCCAGACTCTCCGTGGTGGCGCTGCGCCGTGCCAGCAGCGGCGTGCATTTCGGATCGAGCACGACGAAGTCGGCGTCGCAGCCGGCGGCAAAGTTGCCGATCTTGCCTTCCAGCTGCAAGGCGCGCGCACCGCCCAGCGTCGCCAGGTAGAACATGCGTTGCGCGGACAGGTGGGTGCCGGCCATGCGACCGACCTTGTACAGCTCGTTCATCGTTTGCAGCATCGAGAAGCTGGTGCCGCCGCCGACGTCGGTGGCTAAAGACACAGGCATGCGCAGCTTGTCGGCGTTGGCGAAGTCGAACAAACCACTGCCGAGGAACAGGTTGGAGGTCGGGCAGACGGTGGCCACCGATTGCGTCGCCGCCATGCGCGCGCGGTCCGCGTCGTCCAGCCAGATGCAGTGAGCATACAGCGCGCGCTCGCGCATCAGGCCGTACTGGTCGTAGACGTCGAGATAGCTGCGGGCGTCGGGGAACAGCTCCTTCACCCATTTCACTTCATCGGTGTTTTCGGCGACGTGGGTCTGGATGTAGGTGTCCGGATATTGCGTCGCGAGTTCGCCGGCCAGCTTCAGCTGTTGCGGTGTCGAGGTCGGCGCAAAGCGCACCGTGATGGCGTAGTGCTGGCGGCCCTTGTTGTGCCAGCGCTGGATCAGCTCTTCGCTCTCGCGCGCGCCGCTTTCGGCGGTGTCGCGCAGGAAGTCCGGCGCGTTGCGATCCATCAGGCACTTGCCGGCCACCATGCGCAGGTTCAGTTCGCTGCTGCGGCTGAAGAAGGCATCGACCGATTGCGGATGCACGGTGCAATACACGGCGGCCGTGGTGGTGCCGTTGCGCAGCAGTTCGGCCAGGAAGAAGTCGGCCACTTCACTGGCGTGTTCGCCGCTCTCGAAACGGCGTTCGGCCGGGAAGGTATAGGTATTCAGCCATGGCAACAGGCCCGGTGCGGGCGAGCCGATGATGTCGGTCTGCGGATAGTGAACGTGGGTGTCGATGAAGCCGGGCGTGATGATCTTGCCGCGATAGTCGAGCGGTACGCAGTCGGCGGGCAGGGTGGCGGACAGCTTGCCGTAATCGCCGGCGGCGACGATCTTGCCGTCGGCGACGATCAGCAGGCCGTCGCTGTGCCATTGCGTGGCGCGTTCGTCGAAGGCGGGATCGTTGCGGAAATGGAGCAGGCTGGCGCGATAGGCTTGCACGTGGGAAGTCATGGGTAATCCTTAATCTGGCTATTCGGCTGCGTGCTGCGCGTGACGTGAAGGCGCAACTGCGAACAACCGAATGATACTGGTATGAGATGGTGTGCTGGAACAGATGCTGCGGAGGCGACGGTCCGGTTGTCCTTAGCTCCGGCCGTCCAGCATGTGTGTGGGCGGTCTCGCCTTGAATGTGTCGGTCCGGTCAGACTGCGACGGCTGCTGCGCTTTCACCACCCTCAGCGCCTGCAGCTCCCATAATTGCAGCAACTGCGCCACCACCGCCAGCGCGATGCTGGCGGGTTCCTTGCCGTAGATGCCCGGAATGCCGATCGGGCAGGTCATCTTGTTCAGTTGTTCCTGCGTGATGCCGCGATCGAGCAGACGATGCTCGAATTGCTTGCGCTTGGTCTGCGAGCCGATCAGGCCGTACCAGCCGATGTCGGCGCGCTTGAGGATACGTTCGCTCAGCTGCTGGTCCAGCGCGTGGCTGTGCGTCATCACGAGGAAGTAGGCGCCCGGCTCGGCCATGTCCACCACAGCGTTGGGCACGTCGGTGGCTTCCACCGTCACCTGCATCGGCAGGTCAGCGGGGAACATGTCTTCGCGTTCATCGACCCACAGCACGCGGCAGGGCAGCGTCGCCAGCACGCGCACGATGGCGGCGCCGACATGGCCGGCGCCGAACAGCACGACCTGCGGCTGATGCGCGCGGCAGCGGTCCAGCAGCCAGCGGCGACCGTAGCGGTCTTGCGTGACATGGGTGTTGCCGGCATGGCGGAATTGCTCGGCGTCGAGGCCATTGTCGGGCGCGCTGAGATCACAGGCTTCGCCTTCCAGTTCATAGAGCAGCGTCGGGTCGTCCGATTCCAGCGCGACCGCGCGCCAGACGTCGACGCCGTTGCGCCAGTGATGTTCGAGTTCGGTCAGCATCGACCCTGCACGGGTATCGACGTGCGGTTCGATGCGTTCAAACGCCAGGAACACCACCCCGCCGCAGCATTGGCCGAGGCTGGGTCCCAGTGCGATGCGTTCGAATTTGCGGATGCCGGCAAACACCGTCGCATCCGCCGCCAACATGTCGCGCGCGATCTGCGCTGCGCGCCATTCCAGATGACCGCCGCCGATGGTGTCGTACTGGCCGTCGGCCGTAAACACCATGCGCGCACCCGCCTCGCGCGGCGTCGACCCCTGGATGGTCGCCACCGTGACCAGCACTGCCGGGATGGCGGTGCTGTGCAAGTCCTTGAGTGCGGCAAGCCAGTTGGTCATGAATTCCCCTGTGAAGTTGACAATGCGTACTACTGAGTGATCTGTGCAGCCTTCACCGCATCAATCGCATCCAGAATCGCCTCGCTGGTCGCTGGCGCGCGCAGCGGCGGATTGACGCGATGTTCACCCACCGCCGACACCGCATCGCGGATCGCCAGGAACACCGAGAACGGCAGCAGCAGCGGCGGCTCGCCGGTGGCCTTGGAGCGGTGGATGGTATCCGAGACATTGCTGTTCTTGAACAACTGCGTGCGGAAGTCTGTGGGGCAATCCGACACCGCCGGAATCTTGTACGTCGACGGCGCATGCGTCATCAGCTTGCCGTCCTTGTTCCACCACAGCTCTTCCGTGGTCAGCCAGCCCATGCCCTGGATGAAACCACCTTCGACCTGGCCGATGTCGATGGCCGGGTTCAGGCTTTCGCCGGCGTCATAGAGAGAGTCCGCACGGATCAGGCGCCATTCACCGGTCAGCGTGTCGATCACGACCTCGGCTACCGCCGCGCCATAGGCGAAGTAAAAGAACGGATGGCCGTTCATGGTCTTGGAATTCCAGTGCACCTTCGGCGTCGAGTAGAAACCGTCCGACCACAATTGCACGCGCTTCAGGTAAGCCTGCATCACCAGTTCTTCAAAGGCCACCGATTGCGCGCCGGTCGAGACCATGCCGTCGGCGAAGCGCACTTCGCTGACGTCGGCGTTGAAGCGTTCCGCTGCGACCTGCGCCAGTCGCGCGCGGATCTGCAAGGCCGCATCCTGCGCCGCCTTGCCGTTCAGGTCGCTGCCGGTCGAGGCGGCGGTGGCCGAAGTGTTGGCGATCTTGCTGGTGTCGGTCGCTGTGCAGCGAACCTGTTTCAGCGGCAGGCCGAGCGCGTTGGCGACGACTTGCGCGACCTTGGTGTTGAGCCCCTGGCCCATTTCCGTGCCGCCGTGATTGACCAGTACCGAGCCGTCGGTATAGACGTGCACCAGCGAGCCGGCCTGGTTCAGGTGCGGCACGTTGAACGAGATGCCGAACTTGACCGGCGTCAGCGCCAGGCCGCGTTTGAGGACGGTGTTCTCGGCATTGAAGGCCTTGATGGCCAGTCGGCGTTCCTGGTATTCGCTGGTGCGCTCCAGTTCGTCGACCAGCGCCTGAATCACGTTGTCTTCCACCTTCTGGCCGTAGTGCGTGGTGTTGCGCGCATCCGGGCCGTCGGCGTCGCTGCTGCCGTAGAAGTTGGCGCGGCGCACCTCCAGCGCGTCCTTGCCGAGATTGCGGGCGATTTCGTCGACGATGTATTCGATCGCGATGGCGCCTTGCGGACCGCCGAAGCCGCGGAAAGCGGTATTCGATTGGGTGTTGGTCTTGCCGCACATGGCATGGATTTCCACGTCCGACAGATAGTAGGCATTGTCGAAGTGGCATACCGCGCGCGTGGCGACCGGACCCGACAAGTCGGCCGAGAAGCCGGCGCGCGAGACCATGTCGATCTTGGCGGCGACGATGCGGCCGTTGTCGTCGTAGCCGATTTCGTAATCGTAGGCGAAGCAGTGGCGCTTGCCGGTGACGATCATGTCGTCGTCGCGGTCGGCGCGCAGCTTGATCGGACGACGCAGGCGCGCTGCGGCCACCGCTGCGGCGCAAGCCCACAGCGCCGATTGCGATTCCTTGCCGCCGAAGCCGCCGCCCATGCGCCGGCACTCGACCAGCACGTCATGCGAAGCGATGTGCAGCACTTCGGCAATGTGATGCTGCATTTCGCTCGGATGCTGGGTCGAGCAATACACGTGCATGCCGCGGCCTTCTTTGGGGATGGCGTACGAGATCTGGCCTTCCAGGTAAAACTGTTCCTGGCCGCCGACGTCGAACTTGCCCTTGAGCTTGTGCGGCGCCGTGTTGAAGGCTTCCGACGGATTGCCGCGGGTCAGGTGCATCGGCGGCAGCACATAGGATTCGGCTGCATGCGCGGCGCGCGGCGTCAGCACGGCCGGCAGTTCTTCGTAGTCGATCACGGCCTGGCGCGCAGCGCGGCGGGCGTTGTCGTGGCTATCGGCAATGACCACGAAGATCGGTTGGCCGACGTACTGCACCAGGTCTTCCGCCAGCACGGGATCATCCTTGATGATGGCGCCGCATTGGTTTTCGCCGGGGATGTCGGCGGCAGTGTAGACCGCGACCACGCCCACCGAGGCTTTCACCTTGCTCAGATCGATAGCACGCAATTTTGCATGCGCCTTGCTCGACAGGCCGAGCGCGGCATGCAGCGTGCCTTGCAGCTCGACGATGTCGTCGGTGTAAGTGGCTTCGCCGGTCACGTGCAGGATGGCGGACTCGTGCGGATGCGGTTTGCCGACCTCGGTCCAAGGTGCCTTGGAGGATTTGATAGACATGAATTCTTCAGTTTGCTTGTTCATTGCGTTTCCTTCCTAAGCAATCCGGGTAACTGGAACAATCGGAATTGCTTTTTTACCGTGCACAAATGCGCTCACGGAGGCAGCCGGCAACGGCGCGTCGGCGCGCGTCTCCAGCCAGTAGCGGTACAAGAGGTTTTGTGCGGTTCTCATACGATACGCCGAAGACGCGCGCATGTCAGAAAGCGGTGCGTAATCTTGCGCCAGCGCAAGCATTGCTGCTTTGACATTGGCCTCGTTCCACTCCTTGCCGTTGAGCGCAGCCTCGGCCTGGGCAGCGCGCTTGGGCGTGGCCGCCATGCCGCCGTAAGCCATACGGGCATCGACCACCTTGCCGCCTTCAAGGCGGAAGGAAAACGCGGCGCACACCGCCGAGATGTCCTGGTCGAAACGCTTGGTCAGCTTGTACACGCGGAAGGCGATGTCCTTGCGCGGCAACGGCACGCGCACGGCCTGGACGAACTCATTGGGCAGGATCGCCGACTTCTGGTACGCGATATAAAAATCTTCCAGCGGCATGACACGTTGACCGTCGACGCCGTACAGCACGATCTCGGTGCCGAGCGCGATCAGCCAGGGCATCGAGTCGCCGATCGGCGAGCCGTTGGCGACGTTGCCCCCGAGCGTGCCGGCGTTGCGCACCGGCAGCGAGGCGAAGCGTTGCCACATTTCGGACAGCTCATCCGGATATTGTTCGGTCAAGGCAGCGTAGGCTTTTTCCAGCGTGACGCCGGCGCCGATTTCCAGCCAGCCGTCCTCGTCCTGCTGGACGATGTGGCGGAGTTCTTCCACCTGGCCGATGTAGATGATGTCGCCCAGATCGCGCATGTGCTTGGTCACCCACAGGCCGACGTCGGTCGAGCCGGCCAGGATGCGCGCCTTCGGCAAGTCGTTGCGCAATGTCGCCAGTTGCGCCAGTGTGCGCGGCGCGTGGAAGGTCTGGCCGGCATGCGTGACGCTCAACGGTTCCTCGCGCCGGATCGCACGCAGGGCGTCGATCACCGGTGCGCGGTCGAAGCTCACCTTCGGCAATTCGCCCATGCGGCGCGCGGCGTCGATGATCGGACGATAGCCGGTGCAGCGGCACAGGTTGCCGGACAGGGCGTCGTCGATTTCCCGCGTGGTCGGTGTGACGCTGTCCTGTTCATGCTTGAGATACAGGCCCCACAGCGACATCACGAAGCCCGGTGTGCAGAAGCCGCATTGGGAGCCGTGGCATTCCACCATCGCCTGCTGGGCAGGGTGCAGGCAGCCGTCGCGCTGCTTCAGGTCTTCCACGGTGAACAGCGCCTTGCCGTCCAGCGTCGGCACGAACTGGATGCAGGAGTTGACCGTTTTCAGTTCCAGCTCGTTGCCGCGCAGCTCGCCCACGACCACCGTGCAGGCGCCGCAATCGCCTTCCGCGCAACCCTCTTTGGTGCCGGTGCAATGCAGGTCTTCGCGCAAATGCTGCAAAACGGTGCGTGTATTGGGCAGTCCATCGATTTGATGGGTCTCGCCGCGGAAATAGAAGCGAATCGGTTCGGACATGGTGTGCTTTGCTATATAAAAATGGCTATCGAAGAAACAGTGAATCAAGATTTGTGCCGGGACCTTTTAGAGAGAAAACCTATTTGCCGCAGCCGATTGTTGCGGCAGATTGTTGGGGTGGTTCGCTCTCTGGAAAATCCTTCTGTCTTGCTGCCGGCGTCCCCCGAAGAGCGACGCCGGCATTCCGTCAGTTCATGCTGCAGGCGATCAACCGCCCAGGTAAATCATCTTGAACAGGAAGATCGCCGCGATCACCCAGATCACCGCCGACACGTCCTTGACGCGACCGGTCAGCAGCTTCAGCGCGGCGTAGCTGATAAAGCCCAGCGCCAGGCCGTTGGCGATCGAATAGGTGAACGGCATGACCAGTGCGGTGATCACGGCCGGCACGCACTCGGTGGTGTCGTTCCAGTCGATGTCGGCCAGTTCGCGCAGCATCAGGCACGCCACGAAGAACAGCGCCGGCGCCGTTGCATAGGCCGGCACTACGCCCGCCAGCGGCGCAATGAACAGCGCCAGCAGGAACAGCGCGGCAACCGCCACCGCCGTCAGACCGGTGCGTCCGCCCGCTTGTACGCCGGCCGCACTTTCAATATAGGCAGTGGTGCTCGAAGTGCCAAGCAGCGAACCGGCGACGATCGCACCGCTGTCAGCCAGCAAGGCCTTGTTGATACGCTCGATCTTGCCGTTCTTGACCAGTCCGGCGCGTTGCGCCACGCCCATCAGCGTGCCGGTGGCGTCGAACAATTCCACCAGGAAGAACACCAGCACCACGTTCAGCAGGCCCATCGAAATCGCGCCCTTGAGATCGAGCTGGAACAGCGTCGGCGAGATCGATGGCGGCATGGAGAACACGCCGTTGAAATGATTGCCGCCGAAGATGAAGCTCAGCACTGTCACGCTCAGGATGCCGATCAGCAGCGCGCCGCGGATCTTCAGCTGGTCCAGCGCGACGATCACCAGGAAGCCGATGATGGCTAGTACCGGCGCGACCTGATGCAAGTCACCCATGGTGACGAAGGTGGCAGGGCTGGCAGCGACGATGCCGGCGTTTTTGAGCGAGATCAGCGCGAGGAACAGTCCTATCCCCGCCGGTATCGCCGTGCGCAGTGAATGCGGAATCGCGTTGATGATCAGCTCGCGGATGCGGAACAGGCTCACCAGCAGGAACAGGCAGCCCGAGATGAACACAGCGCCCAGCGCAGCCTGCCACGGGAAGCCCATGCCCTTGACCACGGCGTAGGCGAAGTACGCGTTGAGACCCATGCCCGGCGCCAGGCCGATCGGGTAATTGGCATACAGGCCCATGATCAGGGTGCCGATGGCCGCCGCCACGCAGGTGGCGACGAAGACGGAATCCTTCGGCATGCCCGCATCCCCGAGTATGGATGGGTTGACGAAAATGATGTAGGCCATCGTCAGGAAGGTCGTGAGACCGGCCAGCAGCTCGGTACGGACGGTCGTGCCGTTGTCGCTGAGTTTGAAAAACTTGTCCAGAAAAGTCATGAGAATTGTCTCCGTTTACGCAGTGATTACAGTGCGCGATTCTTTTTTATACGCCAGAAAACTTGCAGATTTCTCAGGTCCGCAAAAAATGGGCGTTCTGATTTGTATCTTGTGTTGCGCCGCTTCCATTTCCACGCTCCAAGCACGTAAACCGGCTTCAAGCAGATTGATTGCAGCGTATGTAATGTCGTTGAAATATTTGGTGAAAAAGTAACGCATGGGGAATATCAACTATAAGGCTATGGGTATATGGCTATGCGGAAATCGAATATTGTCTGTCTGGCATCATGCCGACGGTGACCATTCCACTTCCGAAAGTATGGAATTAAGGCGATTCAGGATCGGGTCCAGTAATCCGGCTGCGAATACACCTCCTTCAGGTAATCGATGAAAAAGCGCGTCTTCGCCGGCAGATGCCGTTGTTGCGGGTAGACGGCCATGATGTCGTAATGGGGCAGGGCGTATTCGTCCAGCACCGTGATCAGCTCGCCCGAGGCCAGTTGCGACTGGATTTCCCAGGTCGAGCGCCACGCCAGCCCGAGTCCTTCGCTGGCCCAGCGGTGCAGCAGCTCGCCGTCGTTGCAATCCAGGTTGCCCTGCGCGCGGATGATCACCGGCTTGCCGTTCTGCTGGAAATACCAGCCGCGCTGTTGCCCGCCCTGCAGGTTGAAGGCCAGGCAATTGTGTTGCGCCAGGTCGTCGAGCGTCTTGGGAATGCCGTTCCGGTGCAGGTATTCCGGCGCGGCGCACACCACGCGGCGGTTGCTGGCCAGCTTGACCGCCACAAAGCTGGGCTCGATCGCGCCGCCGATGCGGATGCCCAGATCGTAGCCTTCCCGCACCAGGTCCACCACGCGGTCGGTCAGGTTGAACGAGATCTGCACCTCCGGATGATTGGCCAGGAAAGTCGGCGCATGCGGCGCCACATGCAGCCGTCCATACGCCGCCGGCGTGGAGACGACCAGATGGCCGGTGGCCTTGTGGCGGCCTTCGGCGATGCTCTTTTCCGCCACCTCGATATCGCCCAGCAGTTTGCGGCAATGGTCGAGGAAGACGCTGCCTTGTTCCGTCAGCGTCAGATGCCGCGTGGTGCGATGCATGAGCTTGGTGCCGAGGCGTTTTTCAAGAGCGTCGATGCGTCGGCCCAGCATCACCGGGGTGATGTTTTCTTCCAGCGCGGCGGCGGCCAGGCTGCCTTTTTCGACCACGGACACGAACGCTTCGATCTGTTTGAGTTTGTCCATAAATCCTCCTTACGCCGCTAACAAAACGCCGCTGGCGGCGTTGCTTCTCCTTGCCGTACGTTCGTACTGTCTGCGTCGGCGCGCCTTGCCAGCGACGTTTTGTTAGCGGCTTATATTCAATACTTTTACTATGTTTCCATATTTTTAGTACGGAATAAACAGATTTTTACTGGCCTTATCAAACAATATTGTTGGTTATAGGATGCATCTCACTAGCTGAGGGGCATCGTTGTTTTGCTTCCGGCGCATCAGGACCTAACAACCCAGGAGGCAACATGGCAAAGATGAAGGCAGTAGACGCAGCGGTATATGTGCTGGAAAAAGAGGGCTGCCTGCAAGCCTTCGGCGTGCCCGGCGCAGCGATCAATCCATTCTACTCGGCGCTGAAACGCCATGGCGGCATCAAGCACGTTCTGGCGCGCCACGTCGAAGGCGCATCGCACATGGCCGAGGGCTACACCCGCGCCAAGGCCGGCAATATCGGTATCTGCATCGGCACCTCCGGTCCGGCCGGCACCGACATGATCACCGGCCTGTATTCCGCCCAAGCCGATTCGATTCCCATCCTGTGCATCACCGGCCAGGCGCCGCGTGCACGTTTGTACAAAGAAGACTTCCAGGCCGTCGATATCGAATCGATCGCCAAGCCGGTCACCAAGTGGGCCGTCACCGTGCGCGAACCGGCGCTGGTGCCGCGCGTGTTCCAGCAGGCCTTCCACCTGATGCGCTCGGGCCGTCCCGGCCCGGTGCTGATCGACTTGCCGTTCGACGTACAAATGGCCGAGATCGAATTCGACCCTGACACCTACGAGCCGCTGCCGGTTTACCGTCCGTCTGCCACCCGCGCCCAGATCGAAAAAGCGCTGACCATGCTGAACCAGTCCGAGCGTCCATTGCTGACCATCGGCGGCGGCGTGGTCAACGCCGACGCGGCTGCGCTGGCGGTTGAATTTGCCGAACTCACCGGCGTGCCGGTCATCCCGACCCTGATGGCCTGGGGCGCGATCCCCGACGATCACCCGCAAATGGCCGGCATGGTCGGTCTGCAGACCAGCCACCGCTACGGCAACGCCACCATGCTGGCGTCCGACTTCGTGCTCGGTATCGGCAACCGCTGGGCCAATCGCCACACCGGCTCCATCGAAGTCTTCACCAAGGACCGTACCTTCGTCCACGTCGACATCGAACCGACCCAGATCGGCCGCGTGTTCGGTCCGGACTACGGCATCGTCTCCGACGCCAAGGCCGCGTTGACGCTGTTCATCGAAGTCGCCAAAGAACTGAAAGCCGCCGGCAAGCTGCCCGACCGTTCGGCATGGCTGGCTGACTGCCAGGAGCGCAAGCGCACCCTGCATCGCCGCACCCACTTCGACGAAGTGCCGATCAAGCCGCAACGCGTCTATGAAGAGATGAACCGCGCCTTCGGTCGCGACACCTGCTACGTCAGCACCATCGGCCTGTCGCAGATCGCCGCCGCGCAATTCCTGCACGTCTACAAGGACCGCCACTGGATCAACTGCGGCCAGGCCGGTCCGCTGGGCTGGACGATTTCCGCCGCGCTGGGCGTGTGCGCCGCCGATCCGCAACGCAAGGTGGTGGCGATCTCGGGCGACTACGACTTCCAGTTCATGATCGAAGAACTCGCCGTCGGCGCGCAGTTCAACCTGCCGTACCTGCACGTGGTGGTGAACAACTCTTACCTTGGCCTGATCCGCCAGGCGCAACGCGGCTTCGAGATGGACTACTGCGTACAGCTGGCGTTCGAGAACATCAACGCGCCAGAACTCAACGGCTACGGCGTCGACCACGTCGCCGTGGTGGAAGGCCTCGGTTGTAAGGCGATACGCGTCACCAACCCGAACGAGATCCAGGACGCCTTCGCCGTCGCGCAGCGCTGGATGGCCGAGTACCGCGTGCCAGTGGTGGTGGAAATCATCCTCGAGCGTGTCACCAATATCGCGATGGGCACCGAGATCAACGCCATCAACGAGTTCGAAGAGCTGGCCACCAAGCGCGAACATGCGCCGACGGCAATCAGCCTGCTGGACTGATCAGAAAGATTAGGAAGATCAGAGGAGACAGCGACGGCGGACAACTACATCAGCTTGCCGGCACATGCCCCCATGTGCCGAGCGGGCGACCGCCATCGCACATTGTTGTACGCCACCGCGTCCTGGCATTTGCCGGGACCGCGGTGTCGGTTTTAACCCCGGCCTGAACCGGCAAGCGCCACGACTACCAAGGACACCCAGACATGACCAAACTCGCCGCCAACCTGACCATGCTCTTCACCGAGCTGCCGTTCATCGAGCGTTTCCGCGCTGCTGCGCAAGCCAACTTCAAGGCTGTGGAATTTTTGTTCCCCTACGCTTTCGAACCGGCGCAGATCGCCGAACAATTGCGCAAGAACGAACTGGAACTGGTCCTGCACAATCTGCCCGCAGGCAACTGGGAAGCCGGCGAGCGCGGCATCGCCTGTCATCCTGATCGCGTCAGTGAATTCCGCCAGGGTGTCGACGAAGCGATCCGCTACGCGAAAATCCTCGGCGTCAGGCAACTGAACTGCCTGGTCGGCATCCAGCCGCAAGGCGTCAGCGCCGCCGCCGCGCGCGAGACGCTGGTCGCCAATCTGAAGTTCGCTGCCGACAAGCTGCAAGCCGAAGGCATCGCCTTGCTGATCGAACCGATCAACTATTTCGACATCCCCGGCTTTTTCCTCAACACCACGAAGCAGGCGGCTGAACTGATCGCCGCTACCGGTTCCAACAACCTGTTCATCCAGTACGACATCTATCACATGCAGCGCATGGAAGGCGAACTGGCCAACACCATCAAGGCCAATCTCTCGCTGATCCGCCACGTGCAACTGGCAGACAACCCCGGCCGCTTCGAGCCCGGTACGGGCGAGATCAACTACCGCTTCCTGTTCAGCTACCTGGACGAGATCGGCTATCAGGGCTGGATCGGTTGCGAGTACAAGCCCAAGGCCGGCACGGTTGAGGGCCTTGGCTGGCGCGCTGCGCACGGTCTTTGATCGTCGTTTGAAACGCATTCATTTATTCATCTCAGAGGAGACACATCATGGCAAAAGTCGGATTCATCGGATTGGGCATCATGGGTTCGCCCATGGCGGAAAACCTGCAAAAGGGCGGTCACAAGCTCTACCTGCATGACCAGAAAAATCCACCCGCAGCGCTGATCGAAGGCGGCGCCACTGTTTGCACATCGGGCGCAGAAGTCGCCAAGCGCGCGGACATCATCATCGTGATGGTGCCGGACACGCCGCACGTGGAAGCGGTGCTGTTCAGCAAGGGCGGCGTCGCCGAAGGCCTTTCCGCCGGCAAGATCGTGGTCGACATGAGCTCGATCTCGCCGATCGCCACCAAGGGCTTCGCGCAAAAGATCAATGCACTCGGTTGCGAATACCTGGACGCGCCGGTCTCCGGCGGCGAAGTCGGCGCCAAGGCGGCGTCGCTGACCATCATGGTTGGCGGCAACGAGTCGGCTTTCAACGACGTCAAGTCCTTGTTCGAACTGATGGGCAAGAACATCACGCTGGTCGGCGGTAACGGCGACGGTCAGACCACCAAGGTGGCGAACCAGATCATTGTTGCATTGAATATTCAGGCAGTGGCTGAGGCGCTGTTGTTTGCCTCGAAGGCGGGTGCAGATCCTGCGCGTGTGCGGCAGGCGCTGATGGGCGGGTTTGCTTCGTCGCGCATTCTGGAAGTGCATGGCGAGCGTATGGTCAAGCGTACTTTCAATCCTGGTTTCCGGATTGAGTTGCATCAGAAGGATTTGAATCTGGCTTTGCAGGGGGCCAAGGCTTTGGGCGTCAGCTTGCCTAATACCGCTGCTACTCAGGAGTTGATGAATGCTTGTGCGGCTAATGGGATGAGCGGGTTGGATCACTCGGCGTTGTGCCGGGCGATTGAGTTGATGTCGAATCATGAGATTGCGAAGGGCTGAATGCTGACTTGAGTCGGTTGTTCGGACTTGCCCGCTGGCCGTTGCTGAATCTTTTCTTGCTTCGGACGACCTTGCCGGGGGTAGCCCGGCGGCTACTCACTTTCTTTGCTTCGCCAAAGAAAGTAAGCAAAGAAAGGCGACCGCGATTCGCCGCCCCGCTGCGCGGGGTGCCCGTTGATGCCACGCACAAATCGGGAAGGGAAACAAACTCGCTGCGCTCAGACAAGTTTCCCTTCTCTATCCGATTTGTGCGCGTCACCAACGGCGACTCATAAGCGGAATTCTTTTTTCGGCTCGCTTCGCATTGCCTTGGGTGGCTCGCCTCCGGCATCGTGATTGTCGCGTCAGCTGTGCTCGCGAAGAACGGTGACCATCACATCACCTCCGTCCCCTGGCGATGCGCAGCGAGCCAGTCTGGAATTCCCGCTTGAGAGTAGCCGGTGGCGGCAGGTACAAATCGGATAAAGAGGGGAAATTTGTCTGAGCGCAGCGAGTTTATTTCCCCTCCCGATTTGTGCCTGCCGACGCCGGGAACCCCCGAAGGGGGCTGCGAACCGCGGTCGCCTTTCTTTGCTTACTTTCTTTGGCGAAGCAAAGAAAGTGAGTAGCTGCCGGGCTACCCCCGGCGAAGGGTTGGTCGAAGATAGAACCGCATCAGTAACAACATACAGTAAGTCGGAACAACAGGAATCCTAATCATGTCGCTCAATCCCCGCCAATTTCTCCTCGACCTCTACACCGCCGCCGTCTCCGCAGTAAGCGCAGAAAAATCCCTCCCATCCTTCCTGCCCGAACCGCCAAAAACTGGTCGCACCATCGTCATAGGCGCAGGCAAAGGCGCCGCAGCCATGGCCAAGACAGTAGAGCAGCACTGGCCCGGCAAGCTCTCAGGACTGGTGGTGACCAGATACGGCCACGGCGCCGACTGCCAACACATCGAAGTCGTCGAAGCCTCCCACCCCGTCCCCGACGAAGCTGGCCGCCAAGCCGCCGCCCGCATGCTCGCCATGGTCAACGGCCTCACCAAAGACGACCTCGTCCTCTGCCTGATCTCCGGCGGCGGCTCCGCATTGCTTGCCTTGCCTGCAGAAGGCATCACCCTCGAACAAAAGCAGGCCATCAACAAAGCCCTGCTCAAAAGCGGCGCCAACATTTTCGAAATGAACTGCGTCCGCAAACACCTCTCCGCCATCAAAGGCGGCCGCCTCGCCCTAGCCTGTGCGCCGGCGCGCGTGGTGACGCTGATGATCTCCGACATTCCCGGCGACGATCCCGGCATCATCGCCAGCGGTCCGACACTGCCCGACGCCACCACCTGCGCCGAGGCACTCGCGGTGCTGCGCAAATACAAGATCGACATCCCACCATCGGTGCAAGCGCACCTCGAATCCGGCATCGGCGAAACCCCCAAGCCTGGCGATGAACGTCTCAAAGCAAATGAACACCACGTCATCGCCACTGCCCAGCAAGCCCTGCAGGCAGCGGCAACCGCCGCACGCGCCGCCGGCGTCACGCCCTACATCCTGTCCGACGACATGGAAGGCGAAGCGCGCGACATCGGCCTGGCACATGCGGCGATTGCAAAACAGATCGCCCACTACGACCAGCCGTTCAAAAAACCTTGCGTGCTGATCTCCGGCGGCGAAACTACCGTCACCGTACGCGGCACTGGTCGCGGCGGACGTAATGCAGAATTCCTGCTCAGCCTTGCCAATGCACTGAACGGCGCACCCGGCATGCATGCGATCGCCTGCGACACCGACGGCATCGACGGCTCCGAAGACAACGCGGGGGCCATCTATCAACCCGATTCAATGAAACGCGCAAAAGAACTCGGGCTCGATCCGAAGGCGCTGCTCGAGAACAACGACGGCTACGGTTTCTTCAGCGCGCTCGGCGACCTCGTCGTCAGCGGCCCGACGCGCACCAACGTCAACGACTTTCGCGCCATCCTGATCCTGTAAAAATTTCGTCGTCCCGGCGCACGCCACCCATACCAACAACACCAAGGAGACCGTCCATGCGACGTCAACGCCAGGCAAAAATCGTAGCCACACTCGGCCCCGCCAGCGCCACCAAAGAGATGATCAAGGCGCTGTTCGAAGCCGGCGCCGATGTGTTCCGCTTCAACTTTAGCCACGGCACCCACGCCGACCATCACGCGCGTTTCGAGATCGTGCGCGCCGTCGAGCGTGAAGTCGGCCGCCCGATCGCCATCCTCGCCGACCTGCAAGGCCCCAAGCTGCGCGTCGGCCAGTTCGCCGACGGCAAGGTCCAGCTGGAAGCAGGGCAGGAGTTCGTCCTCGACCGCGATACCCGGCCCGGCGACAACACCCGCGTCTGCCTGCCGCATGCAGAACTGTTCGAAGTCATCGCCGCAGGTCAGTCGCTGTTGCTCGACGACGGCAAGCTGCGCCTGCAGGTGCTCGACAGCGACGGCCAACGCATCCGCACCAGAGTCATCAACGGCGGCGCCTTGTCCGACCGCAAGGGCGTCAACGTGCCCGACGCCGTGTTGCCGATTCCCGCATTGACTGAAAAAGACAAACGCGACCTGGCCTTCGCACTGGAACTCGGCGTCGACTGGATCGCGCTGTCCTTCGTCCAGCGTCCCGAAGACGTGCACGAAGCGCGCGCCCTGATCAACGGCCGCGCCGCCGTCCTGTCCAAACTGGAAAAGCCCGCGGCACTCGACCGCCTCGATGAAATCGTCCAGGCCTCCGACGCCATCATGGTGGCGCGCGGCGACCTTGGCGTCGAGCTGCCGCCCGAGCGCGTGCCCGGCACGCAAAAGCGCATCCTGCGCGTCTGCCGCCAGCACGGCCGGCCCATCGTCATCGCCACCCAGATGCTAGAGTCGATGATCACGAGTCCCGTGCCGACCCGCGCCGAAGTCTCCGACGTCGCCAGCGCCATCTACGACGGTTCCGACGCCGTCATGCTGTCGGCCGAATCAGCTAACGGCAGCTACCCGCTGCAAGCCGTCGCCATGATGGACCGCGTCATCAGCGAAGTCGAACGCGACCCGCTCTACCGCAACATGCTCGACGCCCAGCAAGAGACGCCGGAGTCCAACAGCTCCGACGCGATCTGCTCCGCCTTGCGCGACGTCACCCGCATCGTCGGCGCCACCGCCACCGTGACCTACACCAGCTCCGGCCACACCAGCCTGCGCGCCGCCCGCGAACGCCCGATGGCGCCGATCCTGAGCATCACGCCGAAGATTTCGACCGCGCGCAAGCTGGCCTTGGTGTGGGGCGTGCATTCAACGATCAGCGACCAGATCCACAACGAAAGCGAAATGGTCAGCGCAGCATGCCAGACGGCATTGAAGGAAGGATTTGCGAAGAAGGGCGATCAGATCGCCATCACCGCCGGCATGCCGTTTGGGCAGCCGGGGAGTACTAATTTGTTGAGGTTGGCGGAGGTGTGGGGATAGTCAGGACGTCAATATAAATGACGATGGTCATTTATCGTTTGTAAATTTCCCATCCGTCGTCAGTCCAGCGTAGAAGTTGCATGGAAAGAGGCTTGGTGGAGCTACTCGCAACGCGTCCTCCCAAGGTTCGTAATGCGTCAGCAGTGCCCGGAAGAGATCCATCGCCATAAAGCAGTGCATTTGGGGTTGGCGCGATGACAATCAATTGATTGTGCATGCTTGCAGCCAGATTTTTCCAGTCCGAATGAAAAAAGAGTCGGCTTGACGCGTATTCTTCATCGCGGATTTGTCCCAGTGAGTTGGCGCTCGGAGTCAAGGAAACAGCTGTCAGAGGCTTAGTCGTGTCGCGAAGATTTTGCGCTGCTATTTTGAATAGATTTTCTTCGTCGACTCCCAATTCTTCAAGATCTTTGTCAATGACAAATCGAGTTGTCCTAGTGAAATCGACCACCGGTATGGCGACTAAGCCTGGTGCAACAGGACGTGTATAGATTTTTTGATTGCCGAAGCCTGGCTGCTTACGTAATTGTTCCAAATATTCTTCGGGACGAATGGCAATGCGGAGCATGGCTTGGGTTACAGGACGATTCCGCTCCTTGACGGTCTCGGCAATGCCTTTTGCGTACTGGCTCAGGCCGGCATCGCAATTGGATGCATTGCGTAGGCAGAAGGAGAACACGCGGTCAAGATACATGTTCCCGATGCTTTTTCCGCTGGCATCTTTGCCATCAAGTTCCAGATGCCCCACGACTTTAAAGTCGACATTAGGCAATTCTTTGTGCATTCGCTCTGCTGCCATTTGGGCGAACTCAACGGGCGTGAGCGGAAGTTGCTGTGAAACTGCAGCTTTCATACCAAAGTAAAGGAGAGCCAGCGTTGAGAATTGCAACAGGCGTTGAATTGTCATATTTTTCGTAGAGAATAATCGTGCCGAAATTTGTCAGCAGAACGAGGAATAGACAAGCCGACAGGCCATTCAGGCCTGCGGCGAGGTGATGCTGTAGGGAGAACTATTCTCTGCTTCCCGAGGTTGAATACTCTACATTGCATACGACGTCTTGCGGATCAAACGAGACGACAAGCAATTGCGTGTAGATGGTCGGCTTCAGGAAGCCAGACTTTACCTGCGTATATTGATAGACGAAAGCCTGTTCCGCAGGGCTTACCGTGAGAGGTGCAATGTAAGTGCCGCCGGGTTCTCCAAGCAAGGATTTTACTTCTGCCTTGGTGGTTTTTCCTTTTTCGATGGCGGTGACTTTATTGGAAGAAAAATCAGTACCGTCTACTTTGAAAGAACTACTGAAATTACTGCCGATCAAAATTCCCTTATGGAAGAAAAACGCTTGGGATCGGGCCGGAACAACGCCGAAATTTTGTGGTTGTCCGCCAACGGTTGCATAGGCATATGTCGACGATTGCACCATTTCATTGTTTTTTAATATCTCTCCCTTGCGATTAGGCACTCCCATTTTCTTCTGAATCTCGGCTTCTGTTGTAGTGCCCAGATTTAGGGTAGACAGGTCTTGCCTGACAAAATTTGTTCCGGCGCAGCCGGAGAGCAGAATCAATGGAGTGATGATGGCGAGCAGGCGTCGTTTGATGAAAGACATGTATCCCCCTTCTTAATTTCATCTATAGATTCTGGCCGGACGCTGCGTTGTCGAATCAAGTGGGCGTCGGCGCAGACATTTTTAATCAGATGCTGGCAGGATCAGTGATCTTCCCACCATTGCTGCGCGCCCTTTCTGTCAAACTCGGGCAAGATCGCCATTTGAATATCAGCAGATTGAAGGGCTGGAAATTTGCTTTTGAACTGACTTTCGTCTTTCGCCCATTGATCTGAAATCGCGACCTCAAACGTGCCACCCGAGGCGCCTGCCACCGCCTGATCGATCAGCGGAATCACAGGACCTGCGCGGAATTCGTTGTCCTTGCGTGCACGCACACTAGCGTCGACATGGCCGAGGTAATAGACGCCGGGAGCGCTGGAAATCAGCTTGGCGTGAATCGGTGCGAAATAGAATCCGTGAATCGGAAATCTGCTGCTCATGCAACTGAATCCCCGCACAACGTATTCACCTTTATCAAGTTCCATGCGGATCAGATAGGTACTGCCATCTACTGTGTCGGACTCAATTTTGCTCAGCTTGTCTGGTCTGAAATTGAGACGGTCGGCTGCGCTGGTGGCGCCGGATTTCTCGATCATGGTTGCAAGCATTTTCGGCTGGTGCGACGTGAAGTAGGTGTTCTTGATCGTTGCGGTCATCAGGAAGACAGTCTTGTCGGCTGCTACGGGCGTTGTCTGATCTTTGGAAAACGCCATGTCAACCGGAGTGGCACAGCCGGATAACAGAGCGACAACCATGAGAATGGCAAAGGAAAATAATCTGGAGAACACGGCAATACCTTTCTTTTTCTGATGAGGCAGTTGTGAGGAAGAGCAAAAGCAGATCTTTTGGTTCTTTTTGATGCTTGTTAATTCCGAATGAAGGACTGGTATTCAATGATCAATTGGCTTTTTACAGGACGTTACGGGAGAGCGAGCAAGGCTTTTCGCTGCTTTCCACTCAAGCTTCCCAAGGCCTTCTCATACGACCACCGCACCAGCTCTTTCAGATAATCCGCCGGCATGCTACGCACATCCACAATCGTCACCCAATGAAAGCGCGCCATATAGCGGGCCGGCTTGATGCCCGGCATGTCGGTCAGTTCGATGAAGCGATCGGGGCTGACGCGGAAGCTGAAGCGCCATTTTTCCGGATCGCTGGTTTTGAACCAGGCGAAGTTTTTTTCACCGACCGAGTACACCAGGATATTGGATGGCGGCAGCGCGAGGCGGGATGTTGCTGCGGGTAGGGCATCGCAGAATTTTCTTAGTTGAGATGTGTTCATGGGCGCCGATGAAAGTTGGGGTAGTTCTATTGCATGGCTCCCCCGTTTGCCAACAGGGGAGTTGTAGCCATACACGGCGACTTGCTTATTTGCTTTCGGCCAGCTTGGTTTCCAGAACACCCTTCTTGCCTTCTTCTTCACTGACCAGATGCAGCTTGCTGCGTGCAGAGAGGATACCCAGTTTGACTTCCTGCCATACGTAGCTCAGCACGCCTGGCTTGGTTTCAATTTCAAGCGTATCTACATTCTCCGTCTTGGACGTAATCACATGTTTGCCAGGTGGAAGTTCTTTGTAAAAATAAGTTTTTGGCGCTGTCTGGCCGATTGCTTCGCCATCAATAGCTACATCCATGCGTATTGCAGTACCCAAGGCTTCGTTACGATAGATGTAGACGCCGGACTTGTCTTCCGGCGCTTTGAATGTTTTCAATGCGGCGTCTTTCTGTGGATCCCCCATTGGTACCGATGCACAGCCAACAAGGCTGCTTACGACGACGGCGCAGGCAAACAATTTCTTCATGAATCTTCCTTTTTAGTTGGTGAAACGTGGTGCTGAAAATGGAACGGTAAATATGTGAATCGTGAGGAGGTGAGCAATCTGCGCTAACTTTTTCTCACTCTCTTGCGCCAGATCTGGTAGTAGCAAAGCCATGGTGGAAACAGCATCAGATTGACGAGCAAGAATGTCTTCACAGTGTCTTCGCCGGGAGATATCGCGAGAGAAAGCGCGCGCAATTCGATCAACAGCAGCGGCCCGACAACAAAAAGTAAAAACCAGGTTTTCTTGACCCATCCTTTGTGTGAGTGGCTGATGCTGCTGATCGCACGCGCCTCGTCAATCCCGGCCTGAAACGGGTCATTGGGACGATAGATGTATGGTGGCGTTTCAAGCGGTTCAGGCGTCTCGGGCTTTTCTGCCGTGAGTTCGCGCGTGTCGGGCGTGAGGTTTATCGCTGTATTTGTCGTTGCGGAGATGCTGAGATATACCTCGCCGACTTTGATTTTCTTTGACATGACTAATGGTTTCCGAGATGGACCATGGCACAAGCGGTCGTCGCATTCAGACGCGAGAAAACGCACAGGTAGAAAATCGCTCGCAAGGCATGGCCGCGGCGGTAAAGTTTCAGAGATACCGGGAAGGATGGGGTGAGGGCGAGAGAAAAACGAGGAGAGTTTTTTCGACCTTGATATTTCCCCGTTACAAGCATGTAGATATTTTTTTGGTAGCTTGGCAGCGAATTTGGCGCGTAACCAATTCGCTCATTTTTAGTGGAGGAATAGTAAATCAAAGTAAAGAAAAGTGGCATATAAAAAATAAAAAAACGGCGCCTGGAAGCGCCGTTTTTTCGTATCCCTGCAAATCATTGTCACTGCATTATTGTTTGTCAGCGATTCGTCAGGGGCAATGGTGAAATTCGATGCACAAGCTTGCTACCTTCAATCGTCTTTCAGAACTGTTCCCAGTCGTCGTCCTTGCCAGCCCCAATTGGAGCGGGTTTGGAAGACGATGCAAGCGCTGGTGTCGATGCAGGCTTCGGCGCTTGTTTCAACTGCGCCGGTTTCGGCGTGATGTTGACGGTCGCTTTCTTCAGGACAGCTGTCGATGTGCCCGCTGTTGCCGCAGTTTTCGTCATCTGCTGGTCCAGCTTGAACACGCTGACCAGCTGCATCAGCTTGGCAGCCTGGTCCTGCAGCGATTGCGCGGCGGCGGCCGACTGTTCCACCAGCGCGGCGTTTTGCTGCGTGGTCTCGTCGATGTTGGTGATGGCGCGGCCGACTTCGTCGATGCCCTGGCTTTGCTCCTGGCTGGCGGCGCTGATTTCGCCGACGATATCCGTTACTCGTTTTACGCTGGCGACGACTTCGGTCATGGTGGTGCCGGCTTGTTCCACCAGCTTGCTGCCGGTGTCGACCTTGGCGACGGAGTCGTCGATGAGAATTTTGATTTCCTTCGCGGCGGCGGCGCTGCGCTGGGCCAGGCTGCGCACTTCGCTGGCGACTACCGCAAAGCCGCGACCTTGTTCGCCCGCGCGGGCTGCTTCGACTGCGGCGTTCAAGGCAAGGATATTGGTCTGGAACGCGATGCCGTCGATCACGCCGATGATGTCGACGATCTTGCGCGACGAATCGTTGATCGAGCTCATGGTGTCGACCACCTTGCCGACTACGGTGCCGCCATCGACGGCGACGCTTGATGCGGATACGGCGAGCTGGTTGGCCTGGCGCGCGTTGTCGGCGTTTTGGCGGACGGTGGAGGTGAGTTCTTCCATGGCCGAGGCGGTTTCTTCCAGCGAGCCGGCTTGCTGCTCGGTGCGTGCCGACAGGTCCATGTTGCCGGTGGCGATTTCACTCGACGCGGTGGCGATGGTGTCGGTGCCTTGCCGTACCTGGCTGACGATGTTGTAGAGGTTGCCGTTCATGGTCTGCAGTGCGGACATGAGCTGGCCGGTTTCGTCGGTGGATTTGACTTCGACTTTCGTCGTGAGATCGCCGTCGGCGACGCGGCGGGCGACGTCGACTGCTTCGGTCAGCGGGCGTGTGATGCTGCGTGAGACCAGCCAGGCGACCATTGCGGAGAGCAGCAGGGTGATGGCTGCGAGCGTGTTGATGATCATGCGGGCGCTGCCGGATTCGCTGCTGGCCTTGTCGCCGGCAGCGTCCATCAGGCCGCCCTGGTAGTCGAACATGGCGTCGAGCGCGATGAAGTATTTGATCTGCAGCGGCATGAACTGTTGCGGCAGGTAAGCCTTGGCTTCATCGACCTGACCAGCCAGCGCCAGCTTCATGAGGCCGTCGCGCACGGGCAGATACGCGTCGCGCGCGGTCATTGCATCCTTGACGTAACGCTTGTCTTCATCGGTCTTTGCAATCGTTTGCATTTGCGCGAGACTTTCATTCATCTTCTTGTCGGCGGCGGTGGCGTCGCCGACCAGGAATTTGATCTTGTCGGCATCGCTGGTCAGCATGATGTCGCGGATATCGAGGGCGATCTTGTTGACCTGGATTTGGATGGTGTTGGCCAGCACGGTCTTGGGGTAGCGGTCCTTGGTGATCAGGTTGATGCCGTCGTTGAGGCGGCCCAGCTGAATATTGCTGAGCGCCGTGATGGCGACCAGCAGGACGATCACGATGCCGAAGCCGATGGCCAGGCGTTGGCCGATTTTCATGTTGGCGATTTTCATGGGGATACCTTTGCTGTTCAGTGGACTGCAAAACATGGCGACATTCGTGGCCTCACCTGCAAGGCAGTTTTCATGCCAGAAATTTGGAGCATTTCCACCGTGCAATTATGTCGACGGCGTATGGCAAAACATTCCGGGCTGCTCGGGTGGGAGCGGGCCGGAATGTCGTTTTTTTTGTTTTTGATTAGTGGTGCTTGCTGCTTACTGCATGTCAGTTTGCCGCCTCGGCCAGTTCATATGCCAGCGTGTTATGGCGCTCGATGACGGCTCCGAGATCGATTGTTGTGCACTGGCCTTCACGCACGATCACGCGACCGTTGATGACGCTGCAGGACACGTTGGCCGGCGTGCAGAACACGAGAGCTGCGACCGGATCGTGCAGCGCGCCGGCGAAACCGATCTGATCCAGCTTGAACATCACCACGTCGGCCGACATGCCCGGCTTCAGTGCGCCGATGTCGTCGCGGTTCAATACCTTGGCGCCGCCGAGGGTGGCGATTTCCAGCGCCTGCCGTGCGGTCATGGCGTCCGGGCCGAAACCGACGCGTTGCAGCAGCATGGCCTGGCGCACTTCACCGAGCATGTGGGCGCCGTCGTTGGAGGCGCTGCCGTCGACGCCGAGGCCGACCGGCACGCCGGCATCGATCATCTTGCGGATCGGGGCGATGCCGGAGGCCAGGCGCATGTTGGAACAGGGGCAGTGCGCCACGCCGGTGCCGGTGCGTGCGAACAGGGCTATGCCGTGGTCGTCGAGCTGGACGCAGTGCGCGTGCCAAACGTCGTGGCCGACCCAGCCGCAGTCTTCGGCGTATTCGGCCGGCGTCATGTTGAATTTTTCGCGGCTGTAGGCGATGTCGTTGACGTTTTCGGCGAGGTGGGTGTGCAGCGAGACCTTGTAGCTGCGCGCCATGTTGGCAGCTTCGCGCATGAGGTCGCGCGAGACCGAGAATGGCGAACAGGGTGCGACCACGATGCGTTGCATGGCGTGGCGGCTGTGGTCGTGGTAGGTCTCGATCAGGCGTTGCGTATCGCGCAGGATGTCGTTCTCGTCCTCGACCACGCGGTCCGGCGGCAGGCCGCCTTTGGACTGGCCGACGCTCATCGCGCCGCGCGCGCCGTGGAAGCGCATGCCGATCTCCTGCGCGGCTTCGATGCTGTCGTCGAGGCGGGTCTTGTTCGGGTAGATGTAGAGGTGGTCGCTGCTGGTGGTACAGCCGGAGAGGATCAGTTCGGCCATCGCGGTGAGCGTGGAGACCTTGATCATTTCCGGTGTCAGGCCGGCCCAGATGGGGTAGAGGTTGGTGAGCCAGTTGAACAGTTCGCCGTCTTGCGCGGCGGGGATCACGCGCGTGAGGCTTTGGTACATGTGGTGGTGGGTGTTGATCAGGCCGGGCAGCACCACGTGGTTGGTTGCGTCGATTACCTCGTCGGCGGTTTGGGGGAGGTCGGCGGTTTGGCCTACTTGTTCGATGATGTTGTTGCGGATGAAGATCGCGCCGTTTTTGATTTCTTCTCTGGTGTCGTTCATTGTTACTACGACGGTGGCGTTTTTGATTAATAGGGTTTTGGTCATTTGGGGACTCACTGGGTTGTGTTTGGTGTTGGTGTTGATTCGGCGCCGGTGATAGTGGAGTCCCTTTTAAACCCTATTAACGCTTTGCCTGGCTTTGTTGATTGTTTCTTTTCTTGTTGCGTGTGTTGGTTGCTGATGCTGTTCGCTCTTCGGACGACCGTGGTTGCCGGGGGCGGCCCGGCAGCCGCTTACTTTCTTTGCTTCGCCAAAGAAAGTAAGCAAAGAAAGGGTTGGAGCACTGCTCCAACGCAACGATTCGCCGCCCCTTCGGGGTTCCCGTTGTCGCCGCACCTAAATCGGGAAGGGAAACAAACTCGCTTCGCTCAGACAAGTTTCCCTTCTTTTTCCGATTTAGGCACGTCGCCAACGGCAGCTCATAAGCGGAATTCCTTTTTCGGCTCGCTTCGCATTGCCTTGGGGGGCTCGCCTTCGGCATCGTGATTGCAATTGCGAGCTTCCGGCATCTTCGTTTTAAACCTTCGCCTTAAAATTCCGCAAGAAATCCAACAAAATCTGCGCTGACACTTCCGCGTCATCCGCCGTCATCGTCTCCAGCGGATTGTGGCTGATGCCGCCGTTGCCGCAGCGTGTGAACAGCATGGCGACGTCGGTCATTTTTGCGATGGTCATGGCGTCGTGGCCTGCGCCGGATGCCAGTTCAAACGGTTTGACGCCGGCGCGTTCAGTGGCGGCGGCGAGTTGGTTCATGAGCCAGTGCGCGCAGGGCGCGGCCGGGGCGGAGACAGTCTTTTCGATGGTGACGTCGACGCTGCGGCGTTGGCTGATTTCTTCGATTTTCTTGAGCACGTCTGCCACTGCGGCATCGCGTACGTCGTCGCGGGCGGCGCGGATGTCGAGCGACAACACGCACGCGCCGGGGATGACGTTGGTGGAGCCGTTCGGGACTTGCAGCTGGCCCACTGTGCCGACCAGCGAGGCGTGCTGGTCGTCGCCGCAACGCTGCTCGACGTAGAGGATGATTTCTGCTGCTGCAGCAGCAGCGTCCTTGCGCATGTTCATCGGCGTGGTGCCGGCGTGGCTGGCGACGCCTTTGAGGTTGACCAGGTAGCGCGAGCTGCCGGCGATCGAGGTGACGATCCCGACCGGGAGGTCGCGGTTGAGCAGGACCGGGCCTTGCTCGATGTGGACTTCGACGTAGCCGAGCAGGTCGGAAGGGTCGCGTGCGATCTTCGGAATCGCGGTGACGTCGTGGCCGGCTTGCATGAGCACGTCGCGCATGCTGACGCCGTCGCGGTCGGTGAGATTGAGCAGGTTGAGGTCGAACTGGCCGATGATGGCGTTGCTGCCCAGGAAGGTGCTCTTGAAGCGCACGCCTTCTTCTTCCGAGAAACCGATGATCTCGAAATGGAAGGGCAGCGTCTCGCCTTTTTCATGCAGGTGCTTGACGATGGCGATCGGCAGCAGGATGCCTTCGCGGCCGTCGTATTTGCCGCCGTTGCGCACCGTGTCGTAGTGCGAGCCGGTCATCAGGGTCTTGGCCTGCGGGTCGGTCGAGAGGTAGCGGCCGACTACGTTGCCGACCGCGTCGATGTGCGCGTGCATGCCGGCTTCACGCATCCAGTGGGCGATCTGGTCGGCGGTGCGGCGGTGCGCGTCGGTCATGTAGGTGCAGGTCAGCGCGCCGTCGTCTTCGCTCCAGGCGCCGATTTCTTCGGCCCATTCCATGATGGTGGCGCCGATGGCCGGGGTGTAGCCGAGCAGGTCGTTGATGCGCATTTCCGCAATGCGGCCGATCTGGCGCAGCGCTTCGCGCAGTTCGTCTTCGGGCTGGTTGCGCAGGCGGCGCGTGAAGGTGGTGATGATCTGCTGGCGCGTCAGGCCCTTGCCGGTGGCGCCCTTGACCGCGAGGATGAAGGGGAAGCCGAACTTGGCGTTGTAGTCGCCGTTGAGCTTTTGCAGCGTGGCGAATTCTTCCGGCGTGCACAGGTTGAGGCCTGCCTTGGCCTGTTCGCCGGTGGACTCGGCGGTCAGTTCGCCGGCGATGGCGGCCTTGCCTGCGAGTTCCGGGTGGGCGCGGATCAGGCCGAGTTGTTCTGCGCGCTCGGCGCCGGTGACCACGCCTTGCAGCGCCTGCTTGAGGGCCGTGATGTTGGCGAAGGGGCCGAGTTTCGCTGCGCGTTCGGGAATCCACGGCGAATGCTCGTAGATCCCGTGCAAGGCGTTGACGAAAGCCGGTACGTCGCGGGCGGCGCTGCCGTTCAATTGTTCTAGTGTGGTCATCGTGATAGCTGTTGCCGGTAAGTGCCAATAAATTCGAATAGTTGCTGGTTGCTTCGACAGGACGGCGCCCCCGTCCTGTCGTACTTCAAGTGCTAATGATCGGAACTCTGTGCCGCCGCCAACGCATAGTTGGCGACTTCTTCATCACTGCCGCGGCCGTTGAAGAACACGTTCAGCACGACCGCCATGGTGGATGCAAGCAATATGCCACTATGGAAGATAGTGGACAAGAAGCCCGGCATCTTGTCAAAGAAGGTCGGCGCCACGATCGGGATCATGCCCACGCCGATGCTGATGGCGACGATGAACAAGTTGTTGCGGTTGGTGTTGAAGTCGACCTTGGCCAGGATCTTGATCCCGGTCGCGGCCACCATGCCGAACATGACGATGCCGGCGCCGCCCAGCACGAATTGCGGGATCGAGGCGGCCACGTGCGCCATTTTGGGGAACAGGCCGAACGCCGCCAGGATCACGCCCGCCGCGACGCAGACATAGCGGCTGCGGATGCCGGTGACGCCAACCAGGCCGACGTTCTGCGAGAACGAGGTGTACGGGAAGGTATTGAAGACACCGCCGATGACCGTGCCCAGGCCGTCCACGCGCAGGCCGCGCGCCAGCGTCTTGTCGTCGACCTTCTTCTCGACGATGTCGCCCAGCGCCATGAACATGCCGGTCGATTCGATCATGGTGACGATCATGACCAGACACATGCTGATGATGGAGCCGACGTCGAATTGCGGCCAGCCGTAGTGGAATGGCTTGATCATCGCGAACCAGTCGGTCGCCCCGAGACCGTCAAAGTTGATCTTGCCGAGCGACAAGGCGATGACGAAACCGACGATCATGCCCATCAGCACCGAGATGTTGGCGATGAAGCCTTTCACATATTTGGTGATGAGCAGGATGGAGACGAGGACCACGGCGGCAATCGCCAGGCTCAGCGGCGAGCCGTAATCGGGGTTGGGAATCTTGACGAAGACGCCATCGACCAGTTTGCCGATGATGGGCTGGCCGCCGGCCGCCCAGTTGATGCCGACCCCCATCAGCGAGACGCCGATCACCGTGATGACGGTGCCGGTGACCACCGGCGGGAAGTAGCGCATGAGCTTACTCATGTAGGGCGACGCCAGGATGCAGAATATCCCTGACGCGATGACGGCCCCGTAGATGTGCAGGATGCCCAGCGAAGGATTGTTGGCCATGGCGACCATCGGTCCGACGGCGGCGAAGGTGACGCCCATCATGACCGGCATGCGGATGCCGAACTTCCAGATGCCGAGGCTTTGAATGATGGTGACCAGGCCGCAGCAGAACAGGTCGGCGCTGATCAGGTAAGCGATTTCGGATTTTGGCAGGTTTAGGGCACCGCCGACGATGAGCGGTACTGCGATGGCGCCGGCATACATCACGAGTACGTGTTGCATGCCCAGCGCGGCGAGTTTGAGTATCGGCAGTCTTTCGTCCACCGGATGGGTCTGGGTTGTCATGGCTGTCTCCAAGTTTTTATATGGAGGCCGTTGCAAGCCGGATGCTGGATGCGGTTTGCTGCGGCCTCTCGTCAAGTCCTTGCAGAAGGGTGCAGATTCTGAGCAGGATCCTCCGTACAGGCTTGTGGGCCGATACTAAAGTAAATCACTCAGTCCAATATATAGGTCAGCCAATACTCGTTTTCTGAATGTGGATATAAGCAGCGTGATGCCAATGTTGCCTGGAAGCCTTAATTAACAAGCATCTTGGCCGCAGCGCTGACCTGCGCGCGCAGCCATTTGTGCTCGGTCGCCTGATGCACGCGCTCATGCCACAGCTGGTAAAAACGCAGCGGTGGAAACTTGATCGGCACGCTGTAACTCTTCAGCGACAAGGTCTTTTCATAGAAGCTGGCGAACTGCTGGCCGGCGCTGAGCACCAGGTCGGTTTGCGCCACCATGTAAGGCAGCATGCGGAAGTGCGCCGACTCCACCACGACGTTGCGATGCAGGTTCTGCTTCTCGAGGAAGGTGTCGATGGTGCCGTGATAGCCGGGCAGGATCTGCGACGGCGCCGCGTGCGGCAGGGTCAGGTAATCCTCGATGGTCATGGCGTCCTTGGCGGTGCGCTTGGCATAGGCGCAGTCGGAACGCATCAGGCAGACGATGGGATCGTCGAACAGCTTGGACAGATGGAGATGCGGCGGCGGCTCGTCCCAGTTGGCGATGACGAGGTCGAGTTCGCCGTCCGACAGCAGGCGCACGTAATCGGTTTCCGGGCCGAGCGCGTGGATCACGATGTGGCTCTTGGGCGATTCGCGGCGCAGGCGTGCGATGACCTCGGTGAAGAAGGGCGTGTTCATGTAATCCGGCGCAGCGATGTGGAAGGTGCGCGCTTCTTCCTGCGGCACGAAAGCCGTCTTGGGCACGAACAGGCGCTCGGTTTCGTCGAGGATGCGCTTGGCCGGCTTGAGCAGGCTTTCGCCGTGCTGGGTCGGCACCATGCCGCGCGCGCCGCGCACCAGCAGCGGATCGCCGGTGAGCTCGCGCAACTTGCGCAGCGAGGCGGAGATCGACGGCTGCGGCTGGTTGAGCTTGAGGGCGACGCGCGAGACGTTTTTTTCGCACAGCAACAGATAGAGAATGCGGATCAGGTGGATATCGAGATGGTCTGGCAGCCTGGACATGATTGTCTCCGGGTAACTGGTAAAGCGAGGCGGGCGTCTGCGCAGGGCGCGCTGGACTGCCTTCTTACCCGTGGAGGGTGGCCGCACGTTGTTGATGTTATGAAAAGTCTCTGGTTATATTTTTTTGCGTATAGAGCTTCCCACATAACCTGATCATTGTTGTATATGAATATGCGTATGTCAAATATAAGATGTTGGCAATGTTTTAAAGAGCCAACACGTTTATCGTTCCAGCATCCCAGTCGCTCCTTCCGTGTGCGCAGGCGGCGGCTGAGAAAAAATATTGTTAAAAAATAATGGGTGGCAATCGCCACCGAGGTCGTCGCGGCAGCAGGTAACGAAGATTTACGCAGGAGCAGGAGACGTTCTGCGCAAGTCCTCTTATTTATCCGGGAAGATGTTCGCGCATCCTTCCGGATCGACCGTTTTGTGATCTGAGGCCCGGCCTCGCTCACCTGAAGCGCCCGCAGTGGCAGGTGAGGAACAAACGTGGGGAAGACATGGAAGCATTGTTCGTATCGTATGGCGTCGAGTGGCTCAATCTGCTGGTGCGCTGGTTGCATCTGATCACCGGGATTGCGTGGATCGGCGCGTCGTTCTATTTCGTCTGGCTGGACAACTCCATCCGTCCGCCGAAACCGGGCAGCGACCTGGCCAAGAAGGGCGTGTCCGGCGAGTTGTGGGCCGTGCACGGCGGCGGCTTCTACAACCCGCAGAAATACCTGGTCGCCCCTTCCGAATTGCCGGAAGAATTGCACTGGTTCAAGTGGGAAGCCTATGCCACCTGGATCAGCGGCTTCGCGATGCTGTTCATCGTCTATTACTTCAATGCCTCGGCCATGATGGTCGACAAATCGGTTGCCGATCTCACCGGCCTGCAATCGGTCGGCGTCGGCCTCGGCACGCTGGTGCTCGGCTGGATCGTCTACGACCTGCTGTGCAAGTCGCCGCTGGGCAAACGCGAAGGCCTGCTCGGCCTCGTCATGTTCGTCTTCATCGTCGCCGTGGCGTATGTACTGACGCATCTGCTGAGCGGCCGCGCCGCCTATATCCACGTCGGCGCGATGATCGGCACGATCATGGTCGGCAACGTGCTGATGGTGATCATCCCGGGTCAACGCAAGCTGGTGGAAGCCATGAAGGAAGGCAAGTCGCCCGATCCGATCTACGGCAAGAAGGGCAAGCAGCGCAGCGTGCACAACAACTACTTCACGCTGCCGATCCTGTTCATCATGATCAGCAATCATTACGCGATGACCTATACCCACGCGTACAGCTGGCTGGTGCTGGCCGCGATCATGGCCGCGGGCGTGCTGATCCGCCACTTCTTCAACCTGCGCCATGCCGGCAAGGTCTCGATCGGTTTCCCGATTGCCGGTTGCGTGTTGTTGCTGGGCGTGGCGATCGCGATTGCGCCTAAGCCGCTGCCGAAGGTCGCCGCTGTACCGGTAGTTTCACCGGCCGCTGCAACAGGCGGGGCCGCAGATAGCAGCGCAACTGTACCTGTCGCTGCTGCGGCAAGCGGCGTAGACTTTGCCCGCGTGCAGGAAGTCATCACCCAGCGTTGCGCCAGCTGCCACTCCGCACAGCCGACGCAGGCGGGTTTCGCGACGGCGCCGGCCGGCATGATGCTGCAAACGCCGGAACTGATCCGCCAGCACGCGGCCAAGGTGTACCAGCGCGCGGTCCAGACCAAGGACATGCCGCTGGCCAACATGACGCACATGACCGACGAAGAGCGCGCGCTGATCGGCGCCTGGTTCGAAGCGGGCGCGAAGTAATCCGACCGACAGAGAAATCGACAGAGAAATTCAAGGAATATTCATGACCACCATCACCATCGACGGTTTCAACCTCAACGCGGCGCAAGTCGTGAGCGTCTCGCGCGGTACCAACGGCGTGTACCCCAAGGTCGCGCTCGCCGAGTCCTCGCGCGCCGCCCTCAAGCAAAGCCGCGACTTCATCGAGTCGACCTGGATGCACGACGAAGCGCCCATGATGTACAGCTTCAACACCGGCGTCGGCCTGCTCAAGGACACCCGCATCAAGGTCGAACATATCGAGCTGTTCCAGACCCAGCTGATCAAGGCTCACAGCGCCGGCATCGGCGAACCGTTCTCCGAAGAAGTCAGCCGCGCCACCATGCTGCTGCGCGCCAACGCCTTCGCCAGCAATTACTCGGCGCCGCGCGTGGAAGTGGTCGATCGCCTGCTGGACTTCATCAATGCCGGCATCCATCCGATCATGCCGCAAAAGGGTTCGGTCGGCGCCTCCGGCGACCTGGCCCCGCTGGCCTACCTGGCTGCCGCCATCGTCGGTTTCGACGAAGCCGAAGTGATGTACCAGGGCAAGCGCATGAGCGCACCGGAAGCCATCGCCAAGGCCGGCATCGGCCCGGTCAAGTTCGACTTGAAAGCCAAGGACGCCTCGGCCCTGATCAACGGTTGCACCGCCTCGCTGGCGGTCGCCGTGCTGGCGGCACACGATTCGCGCAACCTGCTGACCGACGCCTGCCTGTCGCTCGGTCTCACGCTGGAAGCCATGCGCGCCGAAATGTCCGCCTTCGACGCCCGCATCCAGCAAGCGCGTCCGCACGCCGGCCAGATCAAGACCGCCGCCGTCATCCGCACTCTGCTCAAAGGCTCGACCCGCACCACCCACGAAGCACGCTCGGTGCAACTGCCGGATGAGTCGCGCCGCACCGATATTCCGTATTCGTCGCGCATCCAGGACGTCTACTCGCTGCGCTGCGCGCCGCAGGTTTACGGCCCGGTGTTCGATGCGCTCGACTACATCGACACCATCGTCGACAAGGAAATCAACTCCGCCACCGACAATCCGCTGATCTTTGACAAGGAAGGCGGCGGCTTCGAGATCATCTCCGGCGGCAATTTCCACGGCCAGTACCTGGCGCAGGCGATGGACTTGCTGGCGATGACGATCACCGATCTGGGCAGCATCTGCGAACGCCGCATCGCCCGCCTGATCGATCCGACCTTGTCGTGGGGCTTGCCGCGCAACCTGATGAGCGGCGTGCGTGGCGTCAACACCGGCTATCCGGTGGTGCAGTGCTCGATGAGCTCACTGGTGATGGAAAATCGTACTTTGTCCATGCCGGGCAGCGTCGACAGCATTCCGTCCAAGGGCAACAGCGAAGACCACGTCTCCAACTCGACCTGGTGCGCGCGCAAGGCGGCCACGGTAGTGGCCAACACGCAGTACATCGTCGGCGTGGAAATGCTGCTGGCGGCGCAGGGGCTGACCATGACGGAAGAGTTGCTCAAGGACTTCGTGCTGGGTGAAGGCACGCAGGCGGCGTATGAAGAGATCCGCAAGCAGATCCCGGCATGCCTCGACGGCGACCGCTGGTTCCATAACGATATCCAGGTGGCGCATTCGTTCATTACCAGCGGGTCGGTGCGGGAGGCAGTTGTTGGGCGTATCGGTAAGTTTGTTTGATTGGTTTTGTTGTGTGATGAAAAGGGCAGCTTCGGCTGTAATGCCGTTCAGTTAAAGTCTTTTTTGAGTATCCGCACGGAATAGCGTTGAGGTATTTCACGGCCCGGTCAAATTTTCGCCCGGGCCGTTCTTCATTGAGCAGCGAAACCAGTCGTAGTCGTTGAAAATGCTGTGCTGGCTGGCAGCTTGCCTTGTGAGCGCTTGATTTGGAGCGTGATAGGCCGACCACGATGTCCTCAGACTGGCCATCTCGGGTCATAGGCTACGATCTGCTTACGACATCAACACACCTTATACGACTTTCTGAGTTCAATTTTTTACAAGTCGTACAAAGAACTTCTCGTTCAAAAAATCATAATCTCCATAATATCTATCAGTAGAGCCCGTATTGAAATCAGCGTACCAAGCGCTTGAATCGTCAATTTGTTCATTCGACCAATAAAGCTGGTTCCTATTGCTACTCATTGGAAACACCCTTGTATCAATTTTTACGAGTGAACCGGACGGGAAAAAGAGAGAGTCCAGTTCGCTCTTTGTTGGTACTCGCCATTTAGTATTAGAGAGTCTTTGCGCAGCGTTGAATGTGTACCCTTTTGGACTTCCTTTGCATTTACCTGTCGACGCCCATTTTTGGCCGACACTGCAACGCCCATGTCAGTTTTGTTTGCGTATCAAATACAAATGCCCCTCGCAGTTCGTAGTGCCCAATACGCACTATTGATTCAGCCCTTACAGAAGAAAATGCAAGTATTAAAAATACAAAACTAAAAATTTTCGGCACAGGTCGCAATCTTAATGGTAATCATCGTCAAAAAATGAAATCATCAACATCTTGATATTCATCCAGCTTTTTTTGAATTTCCTCTTGGTCTTTATATTTTTTTTTCAAAAAAATTCTCTCCTTTTTAGCCAATGAACAATATTTTTCAACTGCTCGATCTATTTCTTCCTGCCTCTCTTTGTTATATCCATCTTCACCAGAAAAATGCATACATGCTTCAGCATTGTCTATAAATTTTCTAATGTCTGAAGAAAATATATCGACAGCGAAAGCATTGGACAAAATCTGAATTAAAATAAAAAACGCAGCAATACTTTTCATTTTTCATTGTCCATTCGTAGACCAATGTGGCTTGTCAACAGCCCCCATGTAAAATTTTATTACACCATACTCTTTCCCAATTTCATGCAAATCTGCGTTCATTCCATCCCTAGGTAGAGTTGTAATTTTTTTTGTAGTGCCATCTTCTTTCTTTATCTCTAAATCCTTGTTCCATGAGATGTTCATGTCAATGGCCTCTTTCCTAGTATGCATTCCCTCTAATGCTGGCGCGATTCTTAACGTTTTTATTCCATAAGCACCCATCATTTGCTCTGCCGCAGCAATTGACGCCTCATCATCGCCATGATCCCATTCAATAGAAACTCCGGCCATTTCAGGGATTCTTTGAGGAGCATGTTTTTTATTGGCAATCAACCAACACCAGTGCATTAGATATGCGCGCTCTTTTGGCCGAAAAGTCGCATTGATACTTACAAGTCCGCCAGCAGCTTCAATTGCTGACTTGAAGGCAATCACATTATTTTTAAACGAATCTACTAGATCGTTTGTACTACGGCTTCCAGGAAAACGACTCACCCACTGCGCACCGCTCAATTCCCTTTCAGGAATTCTAACAATGACAGGCGTCGTGTCCGAGACAGGGGTCAATCTGTGTTGTGCTGCTGTTGCCATAATAAGGAGCCTCTATTTTTGCGATAAGTTCAACATCATTGCTGACCAGCTGGGTAAAGCCGCTGGCATCGGTTGTGCCGACGATTTCTTGACCGTCTTCCAGGCTGATTTTGTAGGGAATATTCGCAATCGGTTTATCCGTCTTATCCCCGCGAATCTGGAAATGTAGGTCAAATCTCTCTCCAATATTTGCTGGCGTTGCAGCGTTTTGAATTGTGCCGAAGCCTTGGACAGCCATTTCTTCTGCCGTCATCATCTGCCAATCATTGTCCTGATAGGCAATCAGTTTTGGCGCTGGCCTACAACCACAGACACATATATCGTCATTGAGGGCTGGACGTTTTCCCATCCAGTTGTCATTCAGACGCGCGCCTTGTCCAACGACCGTGCCGATCTTCTTGCACGCTGGGCAGTAGACCTTATCGTTAAGCATGATGTACTTGCGACCATGCCAGGTAGAGTGGTCTTGCGACGCTATCGGCGTCCCACCGGATGAGGTCTTGTCACCTTCGAAAATGTAGAAGCGCTTCATGTCAGGGAGGCTTTCAAGGGAGGCGGTACGTATCCCTCTTCGAGGAAACCAGGGATGGGTGGCATGCCTGCGCGAATAACGATGCCGTAACCTTTCTGGTCACTGGTTTCGATTACGTCGCCATTGCTGACATGGCTACCCTCAACGGCAAGGCACTTTCCGTCATATATCGATGCAGCGCCCGCACCTGAGGTGATGGTGGCAATTTCCCCATTCGGATAGCGCACTTCATCGCCAACCAATGCCACCGAAATGCCATTAATGGTTCGGCCTGAGGTAGCTGTATGAACTACGCCGCCATTCTTGGTTTTTGAACCTAAAGTGATGAAATCATGCTTACGAATGATGGGTAACGCTTTTATTCGCTGATTTTCTTCAATCCACCAAATCGCGTTCAGATCAGTTACTTCGATTCCGTCGTGCAGCATGCGCGCCCCTCAGCTTCCAGTTGTCGAATTGATATGTTAATCACATAAAAATTCCCGGCAAACCCTAATGCCGATCGCTTAAAACAAAAAAGCGCCGCTGCGAAGTTATTCGCGGCGGCGCCCCTTATTTTTACGACTCTTTTCGCTTCAAAAATCGAAGGTGATTGAGCTCAACTGATCGGCATTGCAGCTTCGACTGCTCTTTTCTTTGTGGTTGTTTCGACAGATGGCCGTACCGGTTGCTGTTTCGATTTTTCTTTCATCGCACAACCAAGCGAGGCAACCCCGGCAAAGGGTTTATCAAAGAAATAACCGAATTAATTACGGATGAAAACGAAGTTGGAGCAAAACACGAGAAAAAAATCAGTCCTCTTCCCCCAAATCCTTCTTCACCACCGCATACCGCAATAACGTCCTCTTCCTCGCCTCAGCGTGATCCACCATGGGCTCAGGAAAATCCTTCCCCAACGTCACCCCCGCAGACTTCAACAAATCCGCCGGACACAGCCACGGCGCATGAATATGCTTGTCCGGTAAACCGGCCAGCTGCGGCAAATAGCGCCGGATGAACTTGCCCTCAGCATCAAACTTCTCCGACTGCGTAATCGGATTGAAAATACGGAAATAAGGTTGCGCATCACAGCCCGAAGACGACGCCCACTGCCACCCTCCATTGTTGGCCGACAGATCGAAATCATTGAGCAGATCGGCGAAATACTTCTCCCCCCAGCGCCAGTCGATCCCCAGGTCCTTGGTCAGGAAACTCGCCGTCACCATGCGCAGGCGATTGTGCATGTAGCCGGTCTGGTTCAGCTGCAGCATGGCGGCGTCGACCAGCGGATAGCCGGTGTGGCCCTCGCACCACTTTGCAAACATGTCGCGCGCATGCTTGCCGCCTTCCCACTGGATGGCGTCGTAGTCGGCCTTGAAGGAACGTTCCACGACGCGCGGATGGTGGAACAGGATCATGAAATAGAAGTCGCGCCAGACCAGCTCCGACAGCCACACCGGCGCACCGCGACGCCCCTCGCCGATGCGCATGGCGTCGACTGCGGCGCGCGCCAGCGTGCGAATAGATATGGTGCCGAAGCGCAGGTGCACCGACAGGTAGGACGGTCCCTTGACGGCAGGGAAGTCGCGCGTGTCGCCGTACTTGCCCAGGCGCGGCAGGAAGTCTTCCAGCAATTGCTCGGCGCCGGACATGCCGGTCGGGATGCGCAAGTCCTTCAGGTTGCTGGGTGCAAAGCCGAGTTGCTCCAGCGTTGGCAGCGCCTTGTGATGCTTCTTCGACGGCGGCGCCAGTTGCGCGAAGTAGGCGTCTACCGGGTAAGGCTTGAGATAGAAGTCGCCGCCGGGGCTGGACAGCTTGTTCATCCAGGCATTTTTGTAGGGCGTGAAGACGGAGAAGGGGCGGCCGGCCAGCGACAGCACTTCGTCTTTTTCAAAGATGACCTGGTCCTTGTAAGTCAGCAGCTGGCGGCCGTCTTTCTCGAGCTGCTTCCTGACGGCGGCATCGCGTTTGATCGCCTGCGGTTCGTAGTCGTGATTGGTGAAGACGGCGTCGACGCCAAGCTCCGCCGCCAGCGCCGGGATGTCCTGCTGCGCCGAGGCGTGGCGTACGATCAGTGCGCCGCCGGCCTCGCGCAGGGCGGAATCCAGCTCGGCGATGGATGCCATGATGAAGTCGATACGACGGTCGGCTTGCAGGCCGTCGGCCAGCAGCGCGTCGAGGATGTCGCGGTCGTAGACGAACACGCAATGCACTTGTTTGCTTTGCTTGAGCGCGTAGTACAGCGCTGCGTGATCGCTGATGCGCAGGTCGCGGCGGAACCAGACGAGGGAAGAGTCGAAAGTCGGCATGGAGGGACTAAGTTGATTTGTGAAGGCAATGAATGGAGGCAATAACGCACGATGGTAAAGCATCCTGCCGGCACAAACAAAAACAGCGACCGTCAGGCCGCTGTTCTTGAGGAGGACAAACGCGAAGCGATCAGCCGCCCAGATAGGCTTCGACCACTTTCGGGTTGTGCAGCAGGTTGGCGCCGGTGTCTTCCAGCACGATCTTGCCGGTTTCGAGCACGTAGCCGCGTTGCGCGATGCGCAGCGCCTGGCGCACGTTCTGTTCGACCAGCAGGACCGTCATGCCGGTCTTGTTGATCTCTTTCACGATGCGGAAGATTTCCTGGATGATCAGCGGCGCCAGGCCCATCGACGGTTCGTCCAGCAGCAGCACCTTGGGTTTGGCCATCAGCGCACGGCCGATGGCAAGCATCTGCTGTTCGCCGCCGGAGAGGTTGCCGGCCAGGCCCTTGGCGCGTTGCTTCAGGACCGGGAACAGCGAATAGACCCACTCCAGGTCGCCGGCCACTGCAGCCTTGTCCTTGCGCGTGTAGGCGCCCAGCGAGAGGTTTTCTTCGATGGTCAGGGTGGTCAGGGTGGCGCGGCCTTCAGCGACTTGCACCACGCCGCTGCCGACGATGCGGTGGGGCGATTGTTGCGTGATGTCTTCGCCGTTGAAGATCACCTTGCCGCGCGCCGCCTTGACGAGGCCGGAGATGGCCAGCAGGGAGGTGCTCTTGCCGGCGCCGTTGGCGCCGACCAGCGCGGTGATCTCGCCTTCGTTCAGGGTCAGGCTGATGCCTTTGACGGCTTCGATGTGGCCGTAGGAAACCGCCAGGTCCTGGACTTGCAGAATAACGTTGGGGGCAGTCTGGGTCTGGCTCATTTTTCTTCCTTGCCGAGGTAGGCCTCGATCACTTCCTGATTGTTCTTGATCTCATCCGGTGTGCCTTCGGCGATGATCTTGCCGAAGTTGAGCACGGCGACGCGGTCGCACAGGCCCATCACGAAACGCATGTCGTGCTCGATCATGAAGATCGAGAAACCGCGTTGCTTGATGTTGATGATTTCAGCCATGAGCTCGGTCTTTTCGGCCGGGTTCATGCCGGCCACCGGTTCGTCCAGCAGCAGCAGTTTGGGCTTGGTCGCCAGCGCACGGGCGAATTCCAGCTTGCGCTGTTCGCCATAGGAGAGGCTGTCGGCCAGCATCTCGGCCTTGTGATCCAGGCGTACCCAGGACAGCAGCTCGAGCGCGCGTTCGCGGGCTTCCTTCTCGATCTTGCGGAACGAGCCGAGGTTCAGCAGCAGGCCGCCGAAACCGTAGTCGAGGTGGTCATGCATGCCGACCACGACGTTCTCAAGCAGCGTCATTTCCTTGAACACGCGAATGTTCTGGAAGGTGCGCGCGATGCCGCGTTCGGTGATCTTGTGCGGAGCGACGTTGCCGATGTCCTGGCCGTTGAACACGATGTTGCCGGAAGAGGCACGCAGCAGGCCGGTGATCAGGTTGAATACGGTGGTCTTGCCGGCGCCGTTGGGGCCGATCAGACCGAAAATGCCGCCTTCGGGCACGTGGAACTGGACGCCTTGCAGGACCTGCAAACCGCCGAAGTTTTTACTGATCTGGTTGAATTGTAAAAGCATCAGTTCACCTTCTTGCTTGCAGAGTTGTTGCTGTTACGGCGTTGCATGAACGCGCGAATGCGACGCGGATCCCAGATGCCCTTCGGCAGATACAGCACGACCAGGATCAGGATCAGGCCGTTGGCGGCCAGGCGGAAGTCCTTGAAATGGCGTAGCACTTCCGGCAGCAGCGAGAGAATGGTCGAGCCGATCATCGGGCCGATCAGGTTGCTGGTGCCGCCGAACACGGCCATGGTCAGGATATCCACGGCGTTTTCGAAACCGTAGTTGTTGGGGCCGATCGTGAAGGTGTAGTGCGCATTGAGCGCGCCGGCAACACCGGCAATCGCTGCGCCGATGACGAAGGCCAGCAGCTTGTAGCCGGCTACGTTGACGCCCATCAGGCGGGCGGCGACTTCGTCTTCCTTGATCGCTTCAAACGCACGACCGATCTTGGAGCGGCGTACGCGGGCGAGGAAGTACACGGTAATGCCCAGCAGCAGCACGATGTGCCACCACTCGGTGACCGGCGGAACGCCGTTCAGGCCCATCGGGCCGCCGGTGATTTCCATGTTCAGCACCACCACGCGCACCACTTCGCCGAAGCCCAGGGTGGCCATCGCGAGGTAGACGCCGGACAGGCGCAGCGTCGGAATACCGATCACCAGCGCCACCAGCGCCGGCAGGATGCCGCCGGCCGCAAGCGCGACCGGGAAGGGCAGACCCGCCTGCATGGTAATCAGGGACGCGACGTAAGCGCCGATCCCCATGAACGCTGCGTTGGCCAGCGACAGCAGGCCGCACGACAGCGTGACGTAGATTGACAGGGCCAGCATGGCGTTGACGCCGACGCTGAAGATGACGGTGTTGTACGTCGCCCAGAATCCATCCCACCATTCCATCATAGTCATGGGATTAAGCCTTTCTTTCCAGCACTTTGCCGAACATGCCTGAAGGCTTGACCAACAAAATCAAAAACAGCAGACCGAACGCCACCGCATCGCGGAAGTCGCTCGAGATGTATGCCACCGTGAGCACCTCGGCAAAGCCGAGGAACAGGCCGCCGATCATGGCGCCGCGAATGTCGCCCATGCCGCCCAGGATGATGACGGCGATGCCCTTGTGCAGCATCGGCTGACCCATGAACGGCGAGATGGCGTTGAACGACAGGCCGACCAGCACGCCTGCTGCGCCGCCGAGGGCTGCCGCTGCGAACGAGGTCAGGTAGAACAGGCCTTCGACGTTGATGCCCAGCAGGTAAGCCGCTTTCGGCGACTCGGCAATGGCGCGCAGTGCGCGGCCCAGTTGCGTGCGGCGCATCACGGCCAGCAGCACGATCATCAGCACGAAGGCGATGACGACGATGCCGACCTGCACGGCGGTGACGTGCAGGTTGCCGATGGTGACGCTGTCTTCCGGAATGGTGCCGATCGGGAAGCGCTTGTTCTCGGCGCCGAACAGGCCTTGCGCGAGATTGGTCAGCATGATCGCCACGCCGATGGTGGCGATCATGGGAATCAGGTGGGGAGCATTGCGCTTGCGCAGCGGCTTGAGCACCAGGATGTCGACGATCAGGCCGATCAGTCCGGTGGCGACCATCGCAGCGAGCATGGCCAGCCACAGCGGCAGCGCCATTTTTTCGACCAGCAGCAGGGCGGCATAGCTGCCCAACATGAAGATCGCGCCATGCGACAGATTGATGACGCCGAGCACGCCGAACACCAGCGTGAAGCCCAGCGCAAAGAGCGCGTAGACGCTGCCCAGTGAAAGGGCGTTGATAAGTTGTTGTTCTAACATAGAGCCTGCGAATAGATTGATGAGGTACGCCTGTCTCATCCGTCAGTTGCACATCCGGGCAAACTGGCAGGCTGGCGATGTATCCCTCGTTACATCAGAAAAGCGGCTTTTGGCTAGCCTGTTCTTTTTCGCGATTGGTGAAGCTTGGTGAAGCTTGTGAAGCAGGGCAAGCGATGTAACAAAAAGACTCCGGTAAAAAATACCGGAGTCTTTGTGCGCGTCGCAGTTCGACCGAAGATTACTTCAGCAGTGTGAACTTGCCGCCCTTGGCGATGCTGACGACGGCTTCTTGCTGAGCATCGAAACCGACTTGCTTGCCGGCGACGGCAGGCGCAGCGCGGAAGGCGAACTTGCCGGTCGCGCCGTCGATCTTGACGGCGGGCAGGGCAACACGCAGAGCGTCGCGGTCCTTGTCCAGGGCGCCCGACAGCTTGACGTTCTTGAGCGCTTCGACCACAACATACAGCGCGTCGTAGGCTTGTGCGGAGAACTGGTCAGGATCGGAACCGAACTTGGCCTTGTACGCGGCGATGAACGCCTTGTTGGCCGGGGTCAGGTTTTCCGACGACCATGGGCTGCCCATCAGCGTGTTGTCGCCGGCGTCCTTGGCGATTTCAAACAGCTTCGGCGAGTTCAGGCCGTTGCCGCCGATGAACGGCTGTTTCATGCCCAGGGTGCGGGTTTGCAGAATGATGTTGGCAGCTTCTTCAGCCAGGCAGGAGCAGACGATGGCGTCGGGATTGCCGGCCTTGATCTTGGTCAGTTGCGCCTTGAAGTCGACGTCGCCCTTGGCATACGCTTCAGTCGTGGTGACTGGGATCTTTTGCTGTTCCAGCGTGGCCTTGAAGACGTCGTAACCGGATTTGGTGAACGCATCGTCGTTACCGTAGATCACGGCGACCTTCTTGATGCCGAAATGCTTGACGGCAGCCTTGACTGTCACTGGCAGCACGTCGGCTTCCATGACGGAGTTGCGGAAGGTGAACGGGCCCATGGCAGTGATGCCGTCGGCGGTATTGCTGGTGCCGAAAGCGACGACCTTGGCGGCGTTGGCGATCGGGTCAGCAGCGAATGCCGAGTTGGACAGGGTCGGGCCGAAGACCATCAGGACCTTGTCCTGGAAAATCAGTTTCTTGAAGACGTTGATGGCTTCTTCTTTCTTGCCTTGTTCGTCTTCTGCAATCAGAACCAGTTTATTGCCGTTGACACCGCCCTTGGCGTTGACTTCGTCAGCGGCCAGCGTGAAGCCGTTCTTGATGGCGACGCCGTATTTGGCGGCAGGGCCGGTCAGCGCAGCGGCGAGGCCGAGCTTGACGTCGGCGGCCAGCGCGGCATTTGCCATGGTCACGCCGATCATCAGCGCAGGCAAGGTCTTTAAAGCAGTTTTAAGCATGTTGAATCGCATCGAGTTCTCTCCTTAGTTAGATATTCTTATAGAGGATGACGCGAAATATTAGCCGGGGGTAACCGACGCAGGAATCTTTGGTGGGACTCCCTATTTTGCTCCATCCTCTTTAGGCCGTCGTGCAGCCTTTGGGATACAACCGGTCAAGAATACCGTAAACCGGTTTAAACACACTGCTGCACTGCAACCTGGTAAGTTGTCGCGCAACCGTCTGTTGGCTCCGCCTAAGCGGAGGTGCTGCTGATGACAGATGTGATGCTGGCCTGTCCGGAGACGGGCCGGTCCTGCTGATTACCTCGCACTGCTACTTTTGGTACAGACTCAGTACAACGGGATCCGGGTCGCGTTGGCGGTTCGGATGCCGCTGGTATTTCTTTATTCGTTACAGCGACTTGCGCAATTCTGCAATCGCCAGGCGCACCTGGTTAGGCGCCGTGCCGCCGATGTGGTCGCGTGCGGCCACCGAGCCTTCGAGCGTCAGAACGCCGAAGATGTCGTTGTCGATCAATGGCGAATACACGCGCAACTCGTCCAGCGTCAGGTCCGACAGATCGCAGTTGCGGTCGACGCAGGTACGCACCGCGTGAGCGACGGCTTCGTGGGCGTCGCGGAACGGCAGGCCCTTCTTGACCAGATAGTCGGCCAGGTCGGTGGCGGTGGCGTAACCCTGCAAGGCAGCGGCGCGCATGGCGTCAGGCTTGACGGTGATGCCGCTCGCCATGTCGGCGAAAATGCGCAGCGTGTCGGTCAGCGTGTCGACGGTATCGAACAGGGGCTCCTTGTCTTCCTGGTTGTCCTTGTTGTAGGCCAGCGGCTGGCCTTTCATCAGGGTCAGCAGCGCGATCAGGTGGCCGTTGACGCGACCGGTCTTGCCGCGCGCCAGTTCAGGCACATCGGGATTTTTCTTTTGCGGCATGATCGACGAACCGGTGCAGAAGCGGTCGGCGATGTCGATGAAGCCGACGCGCGGGCTCATCCAGATCACCAGTTCTTCCGACATGCGCGAGATGTGGGTCATGACCAGCGCAGCGGCGGCACAGAATTCAATCGCGAAGTCGCGGTCGGAAACGGCGTCCAGCGAGTTGCGGCAGACATCGTCGAAGCCCAGCGTCTTGGCTACGCGCAGGCGGTCGATCGGGAAAGTGGTGCCGGCCAGCGCAGCGGCGCCCAGCGGCAGGCGGTTGACGCGCTTGCGGGCATCAGCCATGCGCTCGGCGTCGCGGCCGAACATTTCAACGTAAGCCAGCACGTGGTGGCCGAAGGTGATCGGTTGCGCCACTTGCATGTGGGTGAAGCCCGGCAGGATGGTGTCGGCATGCTGTTCGGCCAGATCCACCAGGGCCGAGCGCAGGTCGCGCAGCAGGCCGCTGATGTCGTCGATGGCGGCGCGCATGTACAGACGGATGTCGGTGGCGACCTGGTCGTTGCGCGAGCGGCCGGTATGCAGGCGCTTGCCGGCGTCGCCGACCAGCTCGGTCAGGCGCTTTTCGATATTCAGGTGGACGTCTTCGAGGTCGAGCAGCCATTCGAACTGGCCGCCGTCGATTTCACCCTTGATCTGCGCCATGCCGCGCTGGATGTCGGCGTAGTCTTGCGCGCTGATAATCTGCTGGTGCGCCAGCATTTCAGCGTGGGCAAGCGAGCCCTGGATGTCGAATTGCGCCAGGCGATTGTCGAAAAAGACAGAAGCGGTGTAACGTTTCACCAGATCGGAAACGGGTTCGGAAAAGCGAGCCGACCAGGCTTCGCCTTTTTTCGATAATTGTGCAGTCATAGTGGGGATCCCAGAGAATGCGCGATTATAGCAAGTCGATGACATTTGAGCCACGCCGCACCTGTTTGCAGGCGGAGTCAATAGGGAATTTTCTGCGTGGTATGGATGCCGATTGCGACGATTCATGGCACAAAAACCATTGCACTCTTGGCAAATCTTTAAGATACTCAAAAGGCTGTTTTGTAAATCCAAACTATTCGAATTTGCTGTATTTGGACTCGTCCGGGGAGAGGTCTCATGAATTTTGAAGCACTGTTTCAGCAGCAAGCCGCATTGCCCAGCATTCCCAAAGTAGTGCAGGAAGTCATCGAGAGCTTCAATAACGACAATGTCTCGATTGAGGACATCGCCAAGAAGCTGAGCGCCGACCAGGTCTTGAGCGCCAAGCTGCTGCGCCTGGCGAATTCGTCCTACTACCACGTCTCGCGCAGCATCGGCACCGTCGACGACGCCGTGCTGATGCTGGGCTTCATGACCGTGCGCACACTGGTGGTCAGCACCGGCCTCACCGGCAGCTTCAAGTCCATGTCCGGCGTGGACCTCAAGTTGTTCTGGCGCTACAGTTTGCATACCGCGATCGTCGCCAAATGGCTGGCGAAGAAGCAGGGCCTCAATTCCGACCTGGCGTTTACCGTCGGCCTGATGCACGCCATCGGCCAGCTCGTCATGCATGCGGCCATGCCTGAACAGACCCGTCAGATCGACAAGATCGCCAGCACGATCGACGCGCGCCGCCTGGACGTCGAGCATACGTCGTTCGGCTATGACTTCTCCGACGTCGGTGCGGAGCTGGCCAAGCGCTGGCGCTTCCCGGAGGAGTTCTCGGAAGCCATTGCTGCGTTCCCGAGCCCGCTGGAAGCCGAGCCGTTCAATAAAATCGCCGCCGTGATCCATATCGCCGCCTGGCGTGCGCGTGCGGAAGAGAATGGCTATTCCCGTGAGGAAATGGAATCGACCTTCCCGGACGACGTTGCCGCCAAGCTGGGCGTGAAGCCGGGCGTGCTGCTCGACGATCTGCCGCCGCTGGCCGAGTTGGGTGCAGGGATGGAAGAACTGATTTCCTGAAAATTTCCTGACGAAATGAGTTCAAGGAATTACGGCCGACATTGTCGGCCGTAATTTTTTGTGCGTGGTCCTGCAATCCGGCAATTTGTGTAGCGCCGGTCCTACAATTCCCTGACCATCGTGATTTCACTGGCGACGAACCCCGCCTTGCGGTAGAGCGCCTGCGCCGCGGTGTTGTGGGCGAATACGTTCAGGTTCAGGCTGTCGAGACCGCGCAGCCGCGCTTCTTCCGCCAGCAGCGCCAGCGCCGCCGCCGCAAAACCGCGTCGTCGCCAGGCCGGCGCTATCCAGAGATCGTACAGAAAGGCCGACGTGGCATCGTCGTTGCTGACCTCGCCGAACCACATCATTCCCACGGTGGCGCCGTTTTCCTGCTCCTGCAACAGCATCAGGTAATGCCCCGGCGTCGCCGGACCCTGCGGCAGCAGCGCGTCGAGGCCGGCGAGCGTCCCGGCCTGGCTGGCGGCCAGGGAGGGCAGGCCGGTCAGGCGGCACTGCTCCACATAATCGGCGGCCGAGCTTGCGCGGAAGCGTTCGAAGTCGGCGGTGCTCATGGGCGTCATTTTCAGCATGTGTTTTCCTTGTCAGCGATGCTTGTTGCTTGTTTAACAGCACCGCAGCGGCGAAGTTCCCTGCCGGGATGCACTTCGGACGCGCCCAATAAAAAAGCGGACGGGCCAGCGCCTCGTCCGCTTCATGATCAGCCTGCCGTCGTCAGTCCAGCTTTTCTTTCAGGAATTTCAGCATCTCGCGATAGGCCTCGGTGCGCGCATCGGCGTTGCCGCCGCTGGTGACGCCTACGCCGGGCTTGCCTACGCCCGGAATGTCCATGCGCACATGTATCGGCATGCCCGGCGCGTCGAAGTCATGATAGGTGTCGGGATAGAGGCGCAGCGTGATCGGCGTGTCGCTGTCCTGCATTTTCTTTTCGAGCGATTCGCAGGCTTCCGGCGGCGTCCAGTCGTCGTTTTCACCCATCAGGATCAGCATCGGGGCAGCCGGCTTGTAAGGCGTGCGGTTCCTGGAAAAGGCCGTGCAGGTCGGATAGAACGCCACCGCTGCTTTGGGCTGCACCTTGCGTACGGCGACGTCGGTCTGCGCCAGGTTCAGCGCCGACAGAATGGTGGTGGCGCCGTGCGACCAGCCGACCATGCCGATACGGGAATAGTCGACGTCGTCCTGCGTGGCCAGCCAGCGCAAGGCGACTTGCACATCGAGGCGGCGGTTGGCGCTGCTGGCTTCGCGCTGCTGCAGGCTTTCCTGGCAGATCGAGCGGCGGCCGCGCGGCGTGAAGCTGTCGGGGAACAGCACGTTGTAGCCGGCATCGGTCAGCGCGCGCGCCATGGCGATGTGGCGCGGCGTGAATTCGATTTTTTCCTTGTTGACGCTGCTGTAGAGGCCGCCGCAACCGTGCAGGGCGATGATGGTCGGCCGCTTGTCGGATTTGCTTTTGCCTTTGAACCAAAAGCCGAACAAGGCGGTCGCCTTGCCGCCCGGCGTGTCGACGCTGGTCAGCGCGACGCGTTCGGTGCGCAACGGCGGCAATGACTTGACGGTCTCTTTCGGCGCGGCGGCGGCAACGTGTCCGCACAGCCCTGCGAGGCAGAGCGACGCGATGGTTTTACCCCAGGTACCCATGAACTTCCCCTTGTTGTATTGGCAACCCCGGCGCCGGCCTGCATGAGGTCAGCTTGCCGAGGTTTTGCCGTCAATCTTTTGTTTTGAGCCAGCGCGCGCGGGCATCAACACCAGCAGCAGCGCCATTCCGATCAGTGCGCCGCCGGCGGCATACGCCCACGATAATTGTTCCTGCAAGAACAGCCACCCCCACAAGACGCCGAACAACGGAATCAGGAAGGTAACGGTTAACGACTTAACAGGACCTATATCGGCAATTAATCGGAAAAATAAAATGTAAGCCAGCGCCGAACACACAAAACCCAAAGCCAATAAAGCAATCCACGTACCAATACCGGCATGCAGCGGGGCGGCGGGGCCGTCCTCCATGGCTGCCATGACGGCAAAGAACGGCAACAGCAGCGCGACGGCGCCCAACTGGCTGCCGCATGCCACCAGCTTGCTGTCCAGACCGCCGCGATCACTGATCCAGCGCTTGGTCAGGAAACTTGCCAAACCATAGCAACTGGTCGCCAGCAGGCAGGCCAGCGCACCTAAAACGGTCGCCGTGTCGAACTCTACCGGCCCGGTCCTTGTCAGGACTGCAACGCCGGCCAGGCCGAGGATGACGCCGCCCACTTTTCGCGACGTCAGCTTATCGCCAAAAAATAACGCCCCGATGACCACGCCCATCAAGGGAGCAGTCCCGTTGAGGATGGCGGAGTACCCGGCCGGCAATACTGTGGCGGCGAAGCTGAACAGCACGAACGGCAAGCCTGAATTGATGGCGCCCAGCAACATCGTGGCGCGTAGCTTGCCCTCAAAACGCCATTTTACGCGCAAGACCGCCAGCAACAGCAGCAAACCGGCCGCGCCGAACAGCACCCGGAAGAATGCGGTATTGAGCGCACCCATTTCCGGCACGGCGATGCGCATGAACAGGAAGCTGGCGCCCCAGATGGCGGACAGCGCTAGCAGGCGGAGCAGATCGACTGGTTTCATGACACTTCCGGCAACAATGAGGGGCGCTCATCTTGTCCAACGAATGATGCCGCCGCACTCCGAAACTTGCTATCGTGATTTTCCTGAGGGACAAATCGCTCCCTGAAGCCGGATGCGGCGTCAGGGAGCGAGGCGGGACATCAGCCCGTATTGCGCAGGCCGGCGGCGATGCCGTTGATGGTCAGGTGGATGCCGCGCTGTACGCGTTCCTCGACCTTCTTGCCCGACGCTGCCGTGGAGCGATGGCGCTTGATGAGCTCGACCTGCAAGTGATTCAGCGGATCGAGATAGGCGAAGCGGTTCTTGATCGAACGCGCCAGCAAAGGATTGCCGGCCAGGCGGTCCTTGTTGCCGGTGATCGAGCCGAGCAGTTGGCTGGTGCGCTCATGCTCGCCCACGATGCGGCCGAAGATCGCGTTGCGCAGCTTGCGGTCGGCGACCAGTCCGGCGTAGCGCGACGCCACGGCGAGGTCGGTCTTGGACAGCACCATGTCCATGTTCGACAGCAGCGCGGCGAAGAACGGCCACTCCTTGTACATCGCGCGCAGCGTGGCAAGACGCTTGGATTGCTCCTTGCTGCCGCCTTCCTGCAGCCATTCCGACACTGCGCTGCCGAAGCCGTACCAGCCCGGGAACAGCAGGCGGCACTGGCCCCACGAGAAGCCCCATGGAATCGCGCGCAGGTCTTCGATGCGGCGTGTCGACTTGCGTGAAGCCGGACGCGAACCGATGTTGAGTTCGGCGATTTCGGCGATCGGCGTGGCGGCGAAGAAGTAGTCGGTGAAGCCCGGGGTCTCGTAGACCAGGTTGCGATAGGCCTGGTAGGCGCGATCGGACAGGTCGCCCATGACGCGTTCGAACTCGGCCAGCTTGCGGGTTTCCTTGGCGTCGGTGGTTTCCGGCATCAGGCTGGCTTCCAGCGTCGCCGCGACCAGCAGTTCGAGGTTACGGCGGCCGATCTCCGGATTGGAGAACTTGGAGGCGATGATTTCACCTTGCTCGGTCAGGCGGATCTGGCCGTTGACCGTGCCCGGCGGTTGCGCCAGGATGGCCTGGTAGCTCGGTCCGCCGCCGCGACCGACAGTGCCGCCGCGGCCGTGGAACAGGCGCAGCTTGACGCCGGCGCGGTTGAACAATTCCACCAGGCGGTTTTCCGACTTGTACAGTTCCCAGTTTGAGGTCAGGAAACCGCCGTCCTTGTTGGAGTCGGAGTAGCCCAGCATCACTTCCTGCAGCTTGCCTTGCTTGGCGATCAGCGGCGCCACCAATGGGAATGACAGCCATTGCTCCATGATGTCGGCAGCACAGCGCAGGTCGGGAATGGTCTCGAACAGCGGGATCACCATCAGCTCAAGTTCGGACAGCTTCGACGGATCCTTGGCGTCGGCGTGCAGAAGGCCGGTTTCCTTTTGCAGCAACAGGACTTCCAGCAAATCGGACGCAGTTTCGGTGTGCGAGATGATGTAGTTGCGGATCGCGCGCGCGCCGTAGCGCTGGCGGATTTCACGGGCCGTGCGCAGGATGGTCAGCTCGGAATTGGTTTCGTCCGAATACGTCAGGTAGGGCGAATACAGCAGGCGCGGCTTGGCCAGTTCGGCCAGCAGCAGGGCGATTTTCTTTTCTTCGGAGAGGCCGGCATACGAAGGCTCTACTTGCGCGCTGGCGAACAGTTCGCCCAGTACGCGCTCGTGCACGTCGGAGCTTTGGCGCATGTCCAGTGTGGCGAGATGGAAGCCGAAGATTTCAATCGAACGCTTCAGCACCGCCAGGCGCGGCTTGACCAGCGCGCTGCCGTGGTTGGCATTGAGCGAGTCGACCAGCACCTGCAGTTCGGCGATGCATTCTTCCGGTCCGGCGTAATGCGCGGCGGCGCCGACTTCCTGGCGCAGGATGTTGACCACGCCGAGATGACGGGCGGTTGCCGCCAGGCGCGCGTACACGCCGATCAGTGCGCGGCGGTAAGGCTCGTCGGCGCGATGATTTGAGTTGTCCGGCGAAGCGTCGGCCAACGCCAGCAGTGCGGCGCTGGCGTCGACCATCAAGGTCGAGATCGACAGTTCGGCGCCGAGCGCGTGGACTTCGTCGAGGTAGAAGTCGAAGATCGTGCTCGACTGGCGTTGCAGCGCGCGCTGCATGGTGCCGGCGTTGACGTTGGGATTGCCGTCGCGGTCGCCGCCGATCCAGCTGCCCATCTGCACGAAGGGCGGCAGTTCCGCCGGCGTGGTGCGGGCACTGGTTTTGGCACGTAAGCGCGACGGAAACTGCGCGTTGATTTCTTCTTCGATGTCGTCGTACAGCGCCGGCAGTTCACGCAGGAAGGTGATGCGGTAATAGGACAGCGCATTTTCGATTTCGTCGGCGACTGTCAGCTTGGTATAGCGCAGCATGCGGGTCTGCCACAGCGTGGCGATGCGCGCACGCAGCAGTTCGGTGTTGTCGCGCAATTCCTTGGGCGTCAGCGGCTGGTCGCGCAGCGCCAGCAGGCGGGCGATTTCGCGCTCGGCGTCGAGGATGCTCTTGCGCTGCACTTCAGTCGGGTGGGCGGTCAGCACCGGCGAGATCAGCGATTCGGAGAGGAAATTGCGCACGGTGTTGCCCGACACGCCGGCATTGTCCAGACGCGACAGCGCATAGGCCACGCTGCTCGGTTGCGGCGCCGAGCCGGCCAGCAAGTGGGCGCGGCGGCGGCGGTTGTGGTGCTGGTCTTCAGCGATGTTGGCCAGGTGCGAGAAGTAAGAGAACGCGCGCACCACCGAATTAGTCTGGTCGCGCGTCAGCTTCTTGAGCAGCTTGTCGAGTTCGGCGCCGGCCTTGGCGTCGGATTCGCGGCGGAAGCGCACGGCGGTCTGGCGTATGGTCTCGACCACTTCGAAGACGGCGTCGCCTTCCTGGTGGCGCAGCACCTCGCCCAGCAGACGACCGAGCAGACGGATGTCTTCTTTCAGCGGAGCGTCTTTGTCGGTAGCGGTTTTGCCAGCGCGTTTTTCGGCAGGCTTTTCAGCAGGTTTATCGGAACGGACAGGGGCAGAACGAGCAGGGGTTTGGGTTTTTGGTTTAGTTGCCATGATCAACAATTGCTACGGTTTTCAGAGGAGAAAGTCGGGCGTGCTGGTCGAACTGTCAGTGATGCTGCGTGCTAGAATCTGCTCACTTGATTGCCTCACTTTTTTTATATTTTTATGCGCCGGGCATCTTCACAGATGACTCGGCGACTACCGGAAGAACCGTCTTGAAAGAATTTCCTCCCTCCAGTCTGGTCATCGCTTCACGTGAAAGCCGTCTCGCCATGTGGCAAGCCGAACACGTGCGCGACCGGTTGGCTGCATTATATCCGCAGTGCAGCATAACTATTCTCGGAATGACCACGCGCGGCGACCAGATCCTCGATCGCACCCTGTCCAAGGTCGGCGGCAAGGGACTGTTCGTGAAGGAACTGGAAGTCGCCATGGCCGAGGGACGCGCCGATTTTGCGGTGCATTCGCTCAAGGACGTGCCGATGGAGTTGCCGGAAGGTTTTGTGCTGGGCGCCATTCTGGAACGCGAAGATCCGCGCGATGCATTCGTCTCCAATGACTATGCCGGACTGGACGACTTGCCGCACGGCGCCGTGGTCGGCACCAGCAGCCTGCGCCGCCAGGCGCTGATCGCCGCGCGCTATCCGCATCTGGTCATCAAGCCTTTGCGTGGCAATCTCGATACCCGCCTGGGCAAACTGGACCGCGGCGACTATGCGGCCATCATTCTCGCCGTGGCCGGCCTGAAACGCCTCGGCCTGGAGTCGCGCATCCGTTCCGCCATCGCGCCGGAACAGAGCCTGCCGGCGCCCGGGCAGGGCGCGATGGCGATTGAGATCCTGGCCGACCGCACCGATTTGCAACGCGTGCTGGCGCCGATCAACCATCTCGCTACCGATCGTGCAGTGACGGCCGAGCGTACGCTGTCGCGCACCTTCGGCGGCAGCTGCCAGATTCCGCTGGCGGCTTTCGCCACGATAGACGGCGATCGCATGCGCATGCGCGCCCTGGTGGCGACACCGGACGGCAAGCAGGTCGCGGCCGCCGAAGCCGAAGGTCCGGCTGATGCGCCGGCCGCGCTCGGCAGACAGGTTGCCGACTTGCTGCAGGTGCAGGGCGCCGAAGCGATCCTGGCGGCATGCAAGGCCGAGGCCGATGCAGCGGAATGATTCAGCGCCGAATTTGCCCGTCCGTTCATCCCTCGTTACTCTCTGAACTGAAGGGGACGCCGTGAAGGAGTTCGCTGCCAGGCCCGTAGTCATCACGCGTCCCTTGGCGCAGGCCGGCGCGTTCGCCACGCAAGTCACGGCGATCGGCCGCATGCCGGTGATTTTTCCCTTGCTGGAAATCGCACCGGTGGCCGACAGCGCCGAACTGCAACGCGTGCTGTCCGCGCTGGAGCGGTTTGCGCTGGTGGTGTTCGTCAGTCCCAACGCCATCGATGCCGCCTTCCAGTTCATTCCGTCGTGGCCGGGGAATGTCGCCATCGGCATCGTCGGCGAAGGCAGCCGGCTGGCATTGCAGCGCCACGGGGTCGACGAATCCCACGCCACCATCCACGCGCCGCGCAACAGCGAGCGCATGGATTCCGAGGAATTGTTCAAATCATTCAATCTCGACGCGCTGCGCGGCAAACGCGTGTTGATTGTGCGCGGCCAGGCCGGACGCGATTTTCTGACGGACATGCTGCGCGCCAGCCAAGTGGAAGTCGAGCACGTGACCGCGTATCAACGCCTGCTGCCGAAAATCGACGCTGAAAAGGCAGTGCATCTGCGCAGCCTGATCGACGCCGGCAGCGAATGGGTGGTCACCAGTTCCGAGGCCTTGCGCAACCTGCTGCAAGTCACCGCCGAGGCGCTGGGACAGGACTGTGTGGTAAAACTACAACGCAATGAAATCATCGTTTCGCACCAGCGGATCGCTGAAACAGCGCACTCGCTGGGTTTCTCCCATGTGACCATGACCGGATCAGGGGACGAACGCCTGATTGCCGCGTTACAATCCCCTGCATGAACGAACTGCAATCCTCCCCCGACCAGAACCAGCCGGACCCGAAAGCGGATCCCGGACTGCAGGCGAGCATGGTGCTCCCTTCCTTTACACCTTCGGACAACGGCGTGCTGAAAAAGCGCCTGCGGCTGCTGACCTTGCTGGTGGTGATTCTCGCCATCGTGCTGGTGGCGCAGTGGTGGGTGTCGCATAGCGAAATCCGCGGCCTGCGCGAAGAAGTCGCGCGTCGCCTGCAAACCGGCGACGTCGCCAACACCGAGGTCAAGGGCGTACTCAAGACCGTCCAGGAAAGCACCAAGGAATTGCAAGCCAAGGTCAGCGTGCTCGACAGCAAGCAGGCCGAGTCGCAAAGCCAGCAACTGGCGCTCGAACAGCTCTACCAGGATCTCTCCAAGAATCGCGATGACTGGGCACTGTCGGAAATCGAAGAAGTGCTGTCGACCGCCAGCCAGCAGCTGGAACTGGCCGGCAACGTGCAGGGTGCGCTGATCGCCTTGCAGAACGCCGACAAGAGCCTGTCGCGCTCCGACAAGCCGCAATTCATCGCCATCCGCCGCGCCATTGCGCGCGACCAGGACCGCCTGAAAGCCTTACCGACTGTTGACGTGCCCGGTATCGCCGTGCGCCTCGACAGCGTCATCGGCCAGATCGACAGCATGCCGTTGCTGTCGGACGAAAAACCGGTGGTGTCGGTGACGGAACCGAAGAAACAACCCGCGCGCGCCGCCCCCAAAGCTGCCGCCAAGTCGAACGGCAAGGAGCAGCCGGCTGCCGCATCTGCAGTTCCGGCGTCCGACTGGCTGGCTGACGCCCAGGAAAAGTGGCAAAGCTTCAGCGCCGAAATGTGGACCGAGCTGAAGCAGCTGGTGCGCATCCGCAGCGTCGACACGCCGGACGCCTTGCTGCTGTCGCCGACCCAGGCTTACTATGCCCGTGAAAACCTCAAGCTGCGCCTGCTCAATGCTCGCCTGGCGCTGCTGTCGCGCAACGAGTTCGCGTTCCGCAACGACCTGGCCGCAGCACAAGACACCATCGCCAAGTACTTCGACACCCGCGCCAAGCAAGTGCAGACTACGCAGGCCATGTTGAAGCAAGTCCAGGGCAGCAACCTGTCGATCCAGATGCCGACGCTCAGCGAAAGCATCAACGCGGTGCGCAACTACAAAGGCCGCCGTTAATTAAGACGACAGAAATATGCGAATTCTTCTCTGGCTCCTGACCCTGTTTGCTTCCGCCATCGGCCTGGCGGTACTGGCGCGCTTCAATCCCGGCAACGTCGTGCTGTTCTATCCGCCGTACCGCGTCGATTTGTCGCTCAACTTCTTCCTGGCCGCGGTGGTGGTGCTGTTCATCGCGCTGTACGTGCTGATCCGCGCCGTGCGCCTGACCCAAAAGCTGCCCGGCCGGGTGATCGCCTATCGCCGCCAGAAGCGTGAAAACGACGGCAACAAGGCTTTGCGTGATTCGATCAAGGCTTTCTTCGAAGGCCGTTTCGGTCACGCTGAAAAAGCCGCCACGCGCGCTGCCGAACTGCCCGACAACGCCGGCATCGCCGCGCTGGTCGGCGCGCGTGCCGCGCACCGCATGCGCCAGACCGATCGGCGCGACATCTGGCTGGCCAGCACCGACGGCGACAATGGACTCAAGGCCGCGCGCCTTATGACGACGCTGGAATTGCTGGTCGACGATCATCAGTTCAAGGCCGCCCTCGATACTGTCGAAGAGCTCAACGCCAACGGCACGCGTCACATCCAGGCGCTGCAATGGGCGCTCAAGGCCAATCAGCAAGCCAAGAACTGGCCAGAAGTGCTGCGCCTGGTGCAAACGCTGGACAAGCGCAATGCGCTGCATCCGGCCTTGTCCAATCGCCTGCGTGAAATGGCCTACGACGCACTGCTGTCGGATCGCTCGCACGATGCCGAATCGATCCGTCGCTTGTGGGCCGAAGTGCCTAACGCCGATCGCCTGAAACCCTATATTGCCGCGCGCGCCGCTCAGGCCTTCAGCAGCCGCAGCCTGCACGACGAAGCGCGCACGCTGCTGGAGCGCGCACTGGCAGCCGATTGGGATGACCGCCTGATCCGCGCTTACCGTGATTCGACGGCCGAAGCCGGCTCGCCGGCGCTGCTGGCGCAGATCGAACGCTGCGAGGCATGGCTGGCGAAACGTCCGACTGATGCCGAACTGGCGCTGACGTTGGGCATGTTCTGCCTGCGCCAGAAGCTGTGGGGCAAGGCCCAGCGCCATCTGGAGCAAGCCCTGTCCGATGCGCTTGAGCCGCGCACCGTGCGCGAATCGCACCTCAGCCTCGCGCAGTTGCATGACGCGCTCGACCAGCACGAACAGGCTGCCGCGCACTACAAGCAATGCGCGCTGGCGACGGCCATCCGCTAGTTTTCTGACGAACAAGAAAGAGCCGCCGTGTCGCTGTAACGACCCGGCGGCTTTTTTATTGCCTGATTTCAAGTGCGCGCTGATTCGGCGCAGATGCAGATTGGCGGCCTGAATGCCGTTATAATCTCGGGTTTCCCATCCCTTCATTTCTTTACGAGAAAGCACCATGAGCCTGAATAACGTCCCGTCCGGCCGCGACCTGCCCAACGACTTCAATGTGATCATCGAGATCCCGATGAACGCCGATCCGATCAAGTATGAAGTGGACAAGGATAGCGGCGCTATTTTCGTCGACCGTTTCATGGGCACCGCGATGCACTATCCGTGCAACTACGGTTACATCCCGCAAACGCTGTCCGAAGACGGCGACCCGGTCGACGTGCTGGTGATTACCCCGTTCCCGCTGTTCCCCGGCGTGGTGGTGCGTTGCCGTCCCATCGGCGTGCTGAAGATGACCGACGAGTCGGGCGTTGACGCCAAGCTGCTGGCGGTGCCGGTCGACAAGGTCCTGTCGATCTACACGCATTGGCAAAAGCCGGAAGACATGAACGAACTGCGCCTGAAGCAGATCCAGCATTTCTTCGAGCACTACAAGGACCTGGAAAAGGGCAAATGGGTCAAGATCGACGGCTGGGAAGGTCCGGAATCGGCCAAGGCGGAAATCCTCGCCGGCGTCGAAGCCTTCAAGAAGCAGCAAGCCAAGTAATCTGCAGTCCAGGCATTGCCGATAAAAAAGCGCACCCGCGGGTGCGCTTTTTTTGTGCCGGTCGCAGTCATGTCGGATCGCGAGTCGGATCTCGAAACGGGTTGCGTTCGTTGAGTTCGCTCAGGTAATCGTCGATGCCGCCGCCTTCGCGTTCGAGGAAGCGTTCCACCGCATCGGCAAACGAGGGATGCGCCAGCCAGTGCGCCGACCAGGTTTTCTGCGGCAGGAAGCCGCGCGCCATCTTGTGCTCGCCCTGGGCGCCGCCTTCAAACCACGCGATCTTGTTGTCGATGCAGAATTCCAGCGGCTGGTAGTAAGCCGTTTCGAAATGCAGGCAGGGGATGTCTTCCAGCGCACCCCAGTAGCGTCCGTATAGTGCGTCTTCGTCATAGACCACTAACGACGAGGCGACCGGTTTGCCGTCGCGATGGGCCACTGTCAGCAGCAGATGCTGCGGCATCCCGGCGGCGATGCGCAGGAAAAAGTCGAGGTTCAGATAAGGCGTCGAATGGTGTGCCGCATAAGTGTGGCGGTAACAGCGGTGGAAAAAACGCCAGTCGGCTTCGCCGGCTTCGTGACCGCGCAGATGGCGGAACGTCACGCCGGCGTCGCCCACCTTGCGCCGCTCGGCCAGGATGTTCTTGCGTTTCTTGCGTTCCAGCGTGGTGAGGAACTCGGCGAAGTCGCGATAGCCTTCGTTGTGCCAATGGAACTGTACGCCGCTGCGCAGCATGAAGCCGGCCTCTGCCAGCGTCTGCGCCTCTGCTGCGGGAGGGTAGAGCACATGGGTGGAGGAGGTCTGTGCGGCTTCCTGGAGTTCCTGCAAGGCCCGCACCAGCGCCTGGCGTGCGGCCTCGTCCACCGCGAGGAGGCGAGCGCCGCTGACCGGCGTGAACGGAATCGCCGCCAGCAGCTTGGGGTAATAGGGCAGGCCGTGACGTTCATAAGCCTCGGCCCAGGCCCAGTCGAACACGTACTCGCCGTAGGAGTGATATTTCAGGTAGAGCGGCAATGCCGCCTTCAGGTCATCACCTTGCCACAGTGTCAGGTATTGCGGCTCCCAGCCGGTGTCCTTGGCGGCGGAGCCGCTTTCATGCAGCGCATGCAGGAAAGCGTAGGACAAAAACGGCGTGGCGTCGGCCTGGGCGGCAAGCAGCGCATCCCATGCCGGCTGGCCAACTTCTGCCAGAGAAGAAATGATTCGCGTGCGATAATGAGACTCTGCGTTCACTGCGTGCAGCTCCCCGGCACAGGTGTTGCGTCCGTACTCTTCGTCATTTTCTTACCGTCATTTCTTACTTGTCGCCATCATGTCAGTCAAAGTCGCCATCGCCCAGATCAACAGCACCGTTGGAGATATCTCGGGCAATCGCAACAAAATCGTCGAATTCGCTCGTCGTGCCGCAGCACAGGGTGCGGACATCGTCCTCACGCCGGAATTGTCGCTGGTAGGCTATCCTCCTGAAGACCTGTTGCTGCGTCAGGCATTCTACGCAAAAACCGACGAAGCGTTGCAAGCGCTCACGGCCGAGCTGGCCGGGTTGAAAGACGTGCACGTCGTCGTCGGCCATCCGGTGCTCAAGGATGGTGCGCGCTTCAACGCGGCATCGGTTCTGCTCAACGGCAAAATCTCCGGCAGCTATCACAAGCTGGAGCTGCCCAACGACAGCGTGTTTGACGAGAAGCGCTACTTCACGCCCGACGGCACGCCGCTGGTGTTCGACGTCAAAGGCACGAAATTCGGCATCAACATTTGCGAGGACACCTGGTTCCCGCGCGCGCCTGCCCGCGCCAAAGAGGCCGGCGCACAGGTACTGCTGATCCTGAACGGTTCGCCGTACCATATGAACAAGCAGTCGCTGCGCCTCGACGTGATGCGCGACAATGTGACCAAACAAGGCATGCCGCTGGTGTTCGCCAATCTGGTGGGCGGCCAGGATGAACTGATTTTCGACGGCAATTCCTTCGCCATGGATATCGCCGGCGAACTGGTCGCCAGCCTGGCGCATGCGCAGGAAGATTTGCAGGTCATCGAATTCGACGGTGTGCAGATCCGCAATCCACAGATGGCGCCGGCGCTGTCGATTGAAGCGCAGGTGTACCAGGCGCTGGTGCTGGGCGTGCGCGATTACGTCGGCAAGAACGGTTTCCCGAGCGTGCTGATCGGCTTGTCAGGCGGCGTCGATTCGGCGCTGACGCTGGCCGTCGCGGTCGATGCGCTGGGCGCCGACAAGGTGCGCGCGATCATGATGCCGTCGCCTTATACGGCAGACATTTCCTGGATCGACTCGCGTGACATGGTCGAGCGCATCAAGGTGCGCTACGACGAGATTTCGATCAACGATTGTTTCTCGGCCTTCCGCAGCACCTTGTCCGAAGAGTTCAAGGGACTCAAGGAAGACACCACCGAAGAAAACATCCAGGCCCGCATTCGCGGCACGCTGCTCATGGCGCTGTCCAACAAGTACGGTTCCATCGTCCTGACTACCGGCAACAAGAGCGAAATGGCGGTGGGCTACTGCACGCTGTACGGCGACATGGCCGGCGGCTTCGCCGTGATCAAGGACATCGCCAAGACGCTGGTCTATCGTTTGTGCGCTTACCGCAACAGCATTTCCGAAGTCATTCCCGAACGCATCCTGACACGCGCACCGTCGGCCGAACTGCGGCCCGACCAGAAGGACCAGGATTCGCTGCCGCCGTATGAAGTCCTCGACGCCATCATGCAGATGTACATGGAAGAAAATCTCGGCATCGTCGAGATCGAGCGGGCCGGTTACCAGAAGGAAGATATCGAGCGCATCACGCGCCTGATCAAGATCAACGAATACAAGCGGCGCCAGGCGCCGGTGGGTATCCGGGTCACCCACAGGGCTTTCGGTCGCGACTGGCGATATCCGATTACGTCAAGATTCCGCGAATAACATTACGTTGTTCGCTGCGCATAATTAAGAGTGTTTCGTAAAAACTTTCATTGATTTAATTCGATTTTCTGCGACATTTTATAAGGAGGGAATAGCCATGAAGCAAGTCACTGCTATCATCAAACCGTTCAAGTTGGACGAAGTGCGCGAGTCGCTGGCCGAAGTCGGCGTCACCGGACTGACCGTTACCGAAGTCAAGGGTTTCGGCCGTCAGAAGGGCCATACCGAGCTGTATCGCGGCGCTGAATACGTTGTCGATTTCCTGCCCAAGGTGAAGATCGAAGTCGTGGTCGACAACAGCGTGGTGGAACCGGTGGTCGACGCCATCATCAAGGCGGCGCGCACCGGCAAGATCGGCGACGGCAAGATTTTTGTGCAGGAAGTCGAACAGGTCATTCGCATCCGCACCGGCGAGACAGGAGCGGAAGCGGTATAACACCGTGAAGGGGAGATCGCATGTCGGAGCAGCTTCGATGGTTGTTTCGAATTTTTCCGATCTTTTTGTTAACGTGCTTGTTCTCCCCCGCACATGCCGACGCCGACCCCGGCGTCTCCGATACCCGCATCCTGCTCGGACAATCGGCCGGCATGTCGGGGCCCACTGCGCAATACGCGCGCCAGGTGTTGATCGGCGCCAAAGTCTACTTCGACAAGATCAACCAGCAAGGCGGTGTGCATGGCAGACGCATTGAGCTGCGTACCCGCGACGACCAATATTCTGCATCCCTCGCCGCCTATAACACGCGTCAATTGATTGAGCGTGACGGCGTGTTTGCGCTGTTCGGATTCGTCGGATGGCCGACCAGCCAGGCCGGCCTGCAGATCGCCTCGCGTGCGGGCGTGCCTTTCTTTGCGCCGTTCACCGGCGGTGCGCTTCATGCATCGTTCGATCGACATCTGTTTTCGATCCGTGCGAGTTATGCGGACGAATACGCTTACTTCCTGCGCAACATGAACTGGCTCGGCATACGCAAGCTGGCGCTGCTGTATCAGCAAGACCAATATGGCGTGATGATCAAGCAGGACGTCGATAGTCGCGCCCGCCGCGAAGCCATCGAGCTGACCAGCATCGGCATCAACCATGGCGGCGTCAACCTCGAGCCCCTGATCGACAAGACACTGAGCGTGCAGGCCGATGTCGTCATGCTGGTCCATGCCGACTCCCAGATCAACGCCCGCATCGTGCGCAGCTTGCGCAACCGCGGCTTCCTCGGGCAGTTCTTTGCCGTGTCCTTCGTCGGCAACAAGCAACTGGCCAGCGAACTGGGCGAGCTGGCGCACGGCATTCTGGTCACGCAAGTGGTGCCGCTGCCCTGGCGCATTTCGATGCCGCTCGTTGCCGAATACCGCAAGCGCATGGCTGAGTCAGGCTACGAGGAATTCACCGTCACCAGCCTGGAAGGCTACATTGCGGCACGCGTGCTGGTTGAAGGCTTGAAGCGGGCAGGGCGTAATCTGACGCGCGAGCGCCTGATCCGTGCGCTCGAAAGCATCAATGCGCGCAACTACGACGGTGGCGGCTATGTCGTCAATTTCTCCGCCACCAATCACCAGGGATCGATGTACGTGGACATTGCGACCATGACCAAGGATGCGCGCTTCATGAACTGAAGCCGTCGATTCACTGGCTTGTCCGGTCTTTACGAACATCGCTGTATTTGGTTTAAAATACTGTTTATATATACAGTATTCCAATGCAAGGCGATGACCCCATGAGCAAGTCCGGCTACCGCAAAGTCCCGTTGCAAATCACGCAAGTACGCGAGAGCGAAGGCGAGACTTTCACGCGGGTGTTCGATGCGCGCAAGGGCCGTGGCGCGGTCAGCAACATACAGGGGCGCTATGAGGTGGAGCAGCGCGTCGGCTTCGACGACGGCTGGGGGGCGCCTGAATCAGAAAATGGCGCAGAAGACGAACCGGCAACCGTGCGCACCATCATCACCGAAGAAACCGCCAAAACTATCATCAGCCGCAACAAGTCGCCCGACCTGCCGTTCAATGTGTCGCTCAATCCGTATCGCGGTTGCGAACATGGCTGCGTGTACTGCTTTGCACGTCCCACACACGCTTACCTGGGCTTGTCGCCGGGACTGGACTTCGAGAGCAGGATTTTCGCCAAGACCAATGCCCCGGAATTGCTCCTGCGCGAATTGGCCAAGCCGTCCTATGTGCCCGAGACGATCACCGTGGGCATCAACACCGATGCCTACCAGCCCTGCGAGCGCGAGCTGCAGATCACGCGGCGCGTATTGCAGATACTCAGCGATTGCCGGCATCCGGCTGCGCTGATCACCAAGTCCTCGCTGGTCGAACGCGACATCGACATCCTCGCGCCGATGGCTGAACGGCGGCAGGTGATCGCCGCCGTCACCATCGCCACGCTAGACCCGGCGCTGGCGCGCAAGCTGGAGCCGCGCGCGGCCACGCCGACGCGCCGTCTGCGGGTGATCCGCACGTTGGCCGAAGCAGGCATTCCGGTCAGTGTCAGCGTTGCGCCGGTGATTCCCTTCATCAACGAGCCCGAACTGGAAGACATCATCGCGGCGGCTGCAGAGGCCGGCGCGAGGCGTGCCGGCTACACCGTGCTGCGCTTGCCGTGGGAAGTCAATCCGCTGTTCCAGCAATGGCTGCAGACCTACTTTCCCGAACGGGCAAACCGCGTCATGAACCGCATCCGCGAGATGCGCGGCGGCAAGGACAACGATTCCGATTTCGCCACGCGCATGCGCGGCGAAGGCGTGTGGGCCGAGCTGATACGCCAGCGTTTTGAAAAAGCCGTGCAGCGCAGCGGCATGCATGAGCGCGGCTGGTTCGACATGCTTGATGCGTCGCAATTCGTGGCGCCCGCGCGACCGGCGCGCGCCTCGCCGTCCGGCCAGTTCAACTTGTTCTGACCGGCGCGGGCATCGCTGCTTCCGTCTATTTCTCGCTGTCCAAGTGCGCCATCGAATGCGCGGCATAACGTTCGCCCGCCGCAGCATTGGCTGGAATGGCTTCTTCGATGCGCGCCAGATCCTGGCGCGTCAGCACCAGCTTGAGTGCGCCCAGCGACTCCGCAAGGCGTTCCGGGCGACGTGCGCCGACCAATGGCACGATGTCGCTGCCTTGCGCCAGCACCCAGGCGATCGCGACCTGAGCCGGTGTAGCCTCTTTGTCGGCGGCGACGCTGCGCAGCACGTCGATCAGCGCCAGGTTATGCGCCAGGTTGTCGCCCGAAAAGCGCGGGCTATGGCTGCGGAAGTCGTTCGCCGCCAGCTGGCGCGACGCATCCCAGTGACCGCTGATCAGGCCGCGCGACAGCACGCCGTAGGCCGTGATGCCGATGCCCAGTTCGCGGCAGGTCGGCAGGATGTCCTTTTCGATGCCGCGCGAGATCAGCGAATATTCGATCTGCAAATCTGTGATCGGATGCACGGCGTGAGCACGGCGCAAGGTGTCCGCGCCGACTTCCGACAAGCCGATGTGACGCACGCGGCCGGCTTTGATTTCTTCGGCGATGGCGCCGACGGTGTCTTCGATCGGCACGGATGGATCGAGGCGCGCCGGGCGATAGATGTCGATATGGTCGGCGCCGAGACGACGCAGCGTATAGGCCAGGAAATTCTTCACCGCCGCCGGGCGGTTGTCCATGCCGACCCAGTTGCCGCCGGCGTCGCGCATGGCGCCGAATTTCACGCTCAGCTGGACCTTGTCGCGACTGCCGCTGCCGATCGTGCGCAAGGCGTCCCGGATCAGCATTTCATTGTGACCCATGCCGTAGAAGTCGCCGGTGTCGAGCAGCGTTACACCGGCGTCCAGAGCGGCGTGGATGGTAGCTATGCCGGTTTGTTCATCGGCCGGGCCGTACAGATCCGACATGCCCATGCAGCCGAGCCCGAGGGCGGAGGAGGAGAGGCCGCTGCGGCCGAGTGTGCGATGTTCCATGATGATTCCTTCCAGGTGAAAAGTAGGGATGCCAGCCGGAACGGAGGCGACAGCGGTCGTTCTTCGGCGCATGGAGGGTATTGTCGAACTTATTGAATTTCGAATAAATGGCGTTAAAATGATTTCTTTATTCGAATATCAATAATTATCATGGACCGTCTTCAGGCAATGGAAGTATTCGTGCGCGTCGCCGAACTGGGCAGCTTCAGCAAGACTGCGGAGCAGATGGGCTTGCCGGCGGCGACCGTGACCAACGCCATCCAGGCGGTGGAGAAGCGCGTCGGCGTGCGCCTGCTGCAGCGGACCACGCGCAAGGTCACGCTGACCGATGACGGCGCGGCTTACCTTGAACGTTGCCAGCGCTTGCTGGCGGAATTCCAGGATGTCGAAAACCTGTTCGACCACGAGCAGCCGCAAGGCGTGGTGCGTGTCGACCTGCCCGAGCGGCTGGCGCACAAGAGCGTGATTCCGCGCCTGCCGGAGTTCTTCGCGCGCTATCCCGACATCCGGGTCAAGCTCAATGCCAGCGACCGCTTCGTCGACCTGATCGGCGAAGGCGTCGACTGCGTGGTGCGCGTCGGCATCCTCAGCGATTCGACGCTGATTGCGCGCAGCATCGGCGCGATGGAGCAGATCACTTGCGCCTCCAGGGCCTACCTCGATCGCCACGGCCGCCCGCGCACGCTGGCGGAGCTGGAGCAGCACGTGATGATCAATTATTTTTCCAGCCGCACCGGCCGCGAACTGCCGTGGGAATACATGCAGAACGGCGAGCTGAAAACCCTGAAGTTGCGCGGCCAGGTATCGGTGGCGAGTTCCGAGGCCTACATGGCGTGCTGCCTGGCGGGACTGGGATTGGTGCAGGCGCCTTTGCTGGGCGCCGAGGACTTGCTGGCGCAGGGCGTGATCGAAGAAGTGCTGCCGGAATTCAAACCGCCGCCGTTGCCGGTGGCGATCGTGTATTCGCACAACCGGCATCTGTCGCCGCGTGTGCGCGTGTTTGTCGACTGGCTGGCCGAGATACTGAAAATTCGCTAGAGGTTCTAGCGGTTGGCCGGCGCGCTCGATTGCAGCAGTACGATCAGTGCACCTGACCCGCCGTCGGCCGGCTGCGCCTGGCAAAAGGCGATGACTTCGTCCTTCTGCGCCAGCCAGTTGCGCACCTTCTGTTTCAGCACGGGCTCCTTGTTGACCGAACCCAGTCCCTTGCCGTGGATGATGCGCACGCAGCGCTGGCCGCGCCGGCGCGCCTGACGCAGGAATTCGCCGAGCGCTTCGCGCGCTTCGTCGCGGCGCAGGCCGTGCAGGTCGAGCTGGTTCTGGATTGCCCAATGGCCGCGCCGCAATTTGCTGAGCACGTCGCTGCCCACGCCGGGCCGCGCGAAGCTGAGGTTTTCGTCGGTGTCGAGCAGGGTGTCGAAGGTGAATTCGTCGGACAGCGATTCCATCAGCGCCGCCTGTTCGTCGGCGATGTGGTGGCGCGCGATCGGCAAGGGTTGCGGCGGGAACAGGGCGGCTTTTTCGTTGCTGCGCAGCGGCGCTATCTTGCCGATGCTGCTGCGGAAAATGTCGGCTTCGGCGCGCAGGCGCTTTTCATCTTCCACGCGCTGGCGTTCGGCGGCGAGGCGCGCTTCTTCCTGCGCCTTGAGATCCTTGCGCAATGACTTGAGCGCCGAAAAATCCTTGATAGTCGCCATGATTCGCGTACCGGTAAGAATTGAAAAAGCCCTCCCGCGATGAAGAGGGAGGGCTGAGGATGACGAGCTGAGCTAGTTACTCCAAGCCTTCCAGATAGCGCTGGGAGTCCAGCGCGGCCATGCAGCCGGTGCCGGCGCTGGTGATGGCCTGGCGGTAAATATGGTCCTGCACGTCGCCGGCGGCGAACACGCCGTTGATGCTGGTGGCGGTGGCGAAGCCTTCCAGGCCGGTGCGGGTCTTGATGTAGCCGTTCTGCATGTCAAGCTGGCCTTCGAAGATGCCGGTGTTCGGCTTGTGGCCGATGGCGATGAACAGGCCGTGCAGTGTGATCGGCGTGACGCTGCCGTCCTGGGTCGACTTGATCTTGATGCCGGTGACGCCGCTTTCATCGCCGACGACTTCTTCCAGCGTGTGATGCCACTTGATCTCGATCTTGCCTTCGGTAACCTTATGCAGCAGGCGGTCGATCAGGATAGGTTCGGCGCGGAACTTGTCGCGGCGATGGATGATGGTGACCTTGCTGGCGATGTTGGACAGATACAGCGCTTCTTCGACCGCGGTGTTGCCGCCGCCGACCACGGCGACTTCCTTGCCGCGATAGAAAAAGCCGTCGCAGGTGGCGCAGGCGGACACGCCTTTGCCCATGAAGGCTTCTTCGGAAGGCAGACCGAGATATTGCGCCGACGCGCCGGTGGCGATGATCAACGCGTCGCAAGTGTATTCGCCGGAGTCGCCGATCAGGCGGAATGGCCGTTCCGACAACTTGGTCGTGTGGATGTGATCAAAAATGATTTCCGTATTGAAACGCTCGGCGTGTTTCAACAGGCGTTGCATCAGTTCCGGTCCTTGCACGCCCATCGGATCGCCGGGCCAGTTTTCGACGTCGGTGGTGGTCATCAGCTGGCCGCCTTGCTCGACGCCGGTGATCAGCACCGGATTGAGGTTGGCGCGTGCTGCGTAGACGGCAGCGCTGTAGCCGGCGGGGCCGGAACCGAGAATCAAAACCTTGGCGTGTTTGGGCATGGTCATAAAATACTCTTAATGAACTGAACAGAAGTGGGGCGCAGCGGCATGTCATTAAAATGATGCCGGACTGCCGGATTTCAATGCGGGCGCGAGGATGACCGGCTGCGATGCCGGAAGACTGCGGCTTATGTTGCCGTTTATCCTATATTGCGCTGCAAAACGGTTAAGATTATAGACGAAGCGCCAGACCGGCCCGATGGAATTACGCTATTCCATCAATAGGGCCGTCCGCCCTGCGATTTGCCCTGATTCTCTGCCGATTTCCATACCCCGGTTTTCTGCCCGGCAATCGCCGTTACAATGTCGCCTGAGTTAAATGCGCCCCCAAGGCGCGCCAGATAAAGATTTATGACCAAGACCAGCCAAGCCTATACCCGCAACACCAAAGCCGCCGAAACTCCGCAGCTGCCGAGCCGGCTGGTGCGCCTCCTGTACGAAGCCCGCTGGTTGGCCATGGCGACCTTGCTGGTGTATTTGTCCTTGATCCTGCTGACCTACTCGCGCAGTGACCCGGGTTGGTCGGTGGCCAATTCCGTGCCGCACCTGCATAACTGGGGCGGCCGCGTCGGCGCCTGGGTGGCTGACCTGATGCTGTACATCTTCGGCATGTCGACCTGGTGGTGGTGCGTGCTGCTGGGCCATTCCATCTGGCGCAGCTATCGGCACCTGGCCAATCGCTTCCTGATGCAGAAAGAGACCGAACCCGAGCACCATCAGGAAGGCCTGATCCGTGCCATCGGTTTCGTGTTCCTGCTGGCCGGCAGCCTCGGCATCGAATACATGCGCATGTACACCATGAAGGCGCCGATGCCGCGCGCGCCAGGCGGCGTGCTGGGCGAAATGATCGGCAGCGCGGCACAGACCTCGCTCGGTTTCACCGGCGCCACGCTGTTGCTGCTGCTGCTGTTCGGACTGGGCTTCAGCCTGTTCTTCCACGTCTCGTGGCTGGCTGCGGTTGAACGCATTGGCGGCGCGATTGAAGACGGTATTTTCTGGATCCGCAATTTCTATTCGGCGCGCGAAGATCGCAAGGTCGGCCACGTCGCCGCCGTCAAGCGCGAAGAAGTGGTGGTGCAGGAACGCGCCAAGATCGACGAAGCGCCGCCGATCCGCATTGAGCCACAAGTGGTGGCGGTGCCGAAGTCGGAGCGCATCGAGAAGGAGCGCCAGACCAGCCTGTTTCAGGACATCGATTCCAGCCTGCCGCCGTTGTCGCTGCTGGACGAAGCGCCGCCGGCGCAGCAGACGGTTTCCGTCGAAACGCTGGAGTTCACCAGCCGCCTGATCGAGAAGAAGCTGTCCGACTTCGGCGTCGAAGTCAAAGTGGTTGCCGCTTATCCCGGCCCGGTCATTACGCGCTACGAAATCGAACCGGCCACCGGCGTCAAGGGTAGCCAGATCGTCGGCCTGGCGCGCGACCTCGCACGCTCGCTGTCGCTGACCTCGATCCGTGTGGTGGAAGTCATCCAGGGCAAGAATTACATGGGCCTGGAGCTACCCAATCCCAAGCGCCAGATCGTGCGCCTGACCGAGATTCTCAGCTCCAAGGTCTACAACGACAGCCATTCCAGCCTGACCATCGCGCTCGGCAAAGACATCGCCGGCAATCCGGTGGTGGCCGACCTCGCCAAGATGCCGCACTTGCTGGTCGCGGGTACGACGGGCTCGGGCAAATCGGTCGGCATCAACGCCACCATCCTGTCGCTGCTGTACAAGTCGACGCCGAAGCAGGTGCGCCTGATCCTGATCGATCCGAAGATGCTGGAGCTCTCCATTTATGAAGGCATCCCGCACTTGCTGGCGCCGGTCGTGACCGACATGCGTCAGGCCGGCCATGCGCTGAACTGGGCCGTGGCCGAGATGGAGCGCCGCTACAAGCGCATGTCCAAACTGGGCGTGCGCAACCTGGCCGGCTACAACCAGAAGATCATCGACGCCGACAAGCGCGGCGAAAAGATACCGAATCCGTTCAGCCTGACCCCGGACGCGCCGGAGCCGTTGGAACAGCTCGAAACCATCGTCATCATCATCGACGAGCTGGCCGACCTGATGATGGTGGTCGGCAAGAAGGTGGAAGAACTGATCGCGCGTATCGCACAGAAGGCGCGCGCCGCCGGCATCCATCTGATCCTGGCGACTCAACGGCCTTCGGTCGACGTCATCACCGGCCTGATCAAGGCCAACGTGCCGACCCGCATCGCCTTCCAGGTCAGCAGCAAGATCGACTCGCGCACGATTCTCGACCAGATGGGCGCGGAAGCGCTGCTCGGCATGGGCGACATGCTCTACATGCCGCCGGGCACCGGCTTGCCGATCCGCGTGCACGGCGCCTTCGTTTCCGATGAAGAAGTCCATCGCGTGGTGGATCACCTGAAAGAGCAGGGGGAACCGAATTACATCGAGGGCATCCTAGAAGGAGGCGTTGCCGACGATGCCGACGGTGCAATCGGCGGCGGCGCTGCGGGCGGCACCGAAGGCGACGAACTGTATGATCAGGCCGTCGCGGTCGTGCTGAAAAACCGCCGGGCCTCGATTTCACTGGTGCAGCGTCACTTGCGCATCGGCTACAATCGCGCCGCGCGTCTGCTGGAGCAGATGGAGCAAAGCGGTCTGGTGTCGACGATGCAATCGAACGGCAACCGGGAAATCCTCGTGCCGGCAGGAAATACCACGGAGTAAAGACGCATACCATGCAAATAAAAATACAGGCATCACCTCTTCTGAACAAATGGCATGTCGCCGTTGCTGCGATCGGTCTGAGCGCGGCCTTGTTTTCCGCACAGGCTGCGGCCAGCGCACTGGAGCAGTTCAAGCAGTTCGTGGCGTCGACGCAATCGGCCAAGGGCGAGTTCGTGCAGCGCCTGGTCAAGATAGACAGCGGCACCGCCAAGGTATCGAACACCTCGAGCGGCACGTTTGTGTTTTCGCGTCCGGGCAAATTCATCTGGACTTACCAGAAGCCGTATGAGCAAGTCTTGCAGGCCGATGGCGACAAGCTGTTCATCTACGACAAGGACCTGAACCAGGTCACCACCAAGAAGCTGGGCAACGCGCTCGGCTCATCGCCGGCTGCAATCCTGTTCGGCAGCAACGATCTGGAAAAGAATTTCACGCTGAAAGAAGGCGGCACCAAGGACGGCATGGAGTGGCTGGAAGCCACGCCCAAGACCAAGGACACGACCTTTGACCGTATCGGCATCGCCTTGAAGGACGGCGTGCCGCACGCGATGGAATTGCGTGATTCGTTCGGTCAGACCTCGCTGCTGTCGTTCACCAACTTCGAGAAGAATCCGCCGTTGAAAGCGACCAGCTTCACCTTCGTCGTGCCCAAGGGCGCCGACGTCTTCAATCAATAACCGGATGTAACGGCAAGGTCAGATCGACGTCTTGAGCATGTCGATCTTGCCTTCGACCTCGCGCCATTTAGCGTGGTCGGGCATTGGCGCCTGGGCCTGGGTGATTGGTTTCCAGCCGGGATGCTTGGCCAGCTTGGCGTTCAGTTCGGTGAAGTGGCGCAGGCCTTCGGGCAGGTCGATTTCATTGTAGATGGCGCCGACCGGGCATTCCGGCACGCACATCGAGCAATCGATGCAGCCGTCCGGATCGATGGCCAGGAAGTTCGGGCCTTCGACAAAACAATCCATGGGACAGACGCTGACGCAGTCGGTGTATTTGCAGGCGATGCAGGAATCGGTGACGACAAAAGGCATGGGCTGAAACGCGCCGTGGCGCGCCGAAGAAGTAGGCAAAATGACAAGCGGGCAAACCGGACCAACACTGTTCCGCACCCGCAAGCCGGCAGGATTCTAGCATCCGGCCCGATAACCCGCTGCCGGATCGGTTAGACTGGCATCCATTTTAATTCCCCAATTTGACCGCTCCATGAATTCCGCGCCGTTAGCCGAACGTCTTCGCCCGCACTCCTTTGACGATGTCATCGGCCAGCAGCACCTGCTCGGCGCGGGCAAGCCGCTGCGCGTGGCGTTCGAATCGGGTGAGCCGCATTCGATGATCCTGTGGGGGCCGCCGGGCGTAGGCAAGACCACGCTGGCGCGCATCATGGCGGACAGTTTCAATGCCGAATTCATCGCGCTGTCGGCGGTGCTGTCGGGCGTCAAGGACATCCGCGAAGCAGTCGAGCGCGCCGAAGTGATCCGCGCCAATTCCGGTCGCCGCACCATCCTGTTCGTCGATGAAGTGCATCGCTTCAACAAGAGCCAGCAGGACGCTTTCTTGCCGCATGTGGAAAGCGGCCTGTTTACCTTCATCGGCGCGACGACGGAAAATCCCTCGTTCGAAGTCAACGGCGCGCTGCTCTCGCGCGCGGCCGTGTACGTGCTCAAATCGCTGACGGAAGAAGACCTCGGCGCGCTGATCGACCGCGCTTGCCGCGATGAACTTGACGGCCTGCAATTCGAACCGGAAGCCAAGGAAATGCTGATCGCCAGCGCCGACGGCGACGGGCGCAAGCTGCTCAACAACCTGGAAATCGTGGCGCGTGCAGCACAGGCGAAGAATGTTGCCATGGTTGGCACGGAACTGCTGGCCGAATGCCTGGGTGATGCGCTGCGTCGCTTCGACAAGGGCGGCGACGCTTTCTACGACCAGATTTCAGCGCTGCATAAATCAGTGCGCGGCTCCAGTCCCGACGGCGCCTTGTACTGGCTCACGCGCATGCTCGACGGCGGCACCGATCCGCGTTACCTGGCGCGCCGCATTGTGCGCATGGCGTGGGAAGACATCGGCCTGGCCGATCCGCGCGCCATGACGATCGCCAACGACGCCGCCGCCACGTATGAGCGCCTCGGTTCGCCGGAGGGCGAACTGGCCTTGGCGCAGGCGGTGATTTATCTGGCGATTGCGGCCAAGAGCAATGCCGGCTACATGGCCTACAACCAGGCCCGCGCCTTCGTCGCGAAAGACAAGTCGCGCGGCGTGCCGGAGCACCTGCGCAATGCGCCGACCAAGCTCATGAAGCAACTGGGTTACGGCAAGCTGTATCGCTATGCCCATGATGAACCGGAAGGCTATGCCGCCGGCGAGACTTACCTGCCTGACGGCATTCCCGATCCGCATTGGTACCAGCCGGTGCCGCGCGGACTCGAGGCCAAGATCGGCGACAAGATGGCGCATCTGCGCGAGCTTGATCGCGAGTACAAGAAGAACAACAAAGAGTAATGCCGGGCCGGGCGGCAATGCGCCGGCTTGTTCACGCAGTCTTCTTCCACACTTCGAACACACCTTCCATCGCTCCCATGGCCGCGATCACCGCGGCATAGGTGGCGTCGTTGTCGTAGCCCGGCAGCTTCGCCTTGAACTCCTCCATCAGGCCTTCCAGCCCCGGCGTGTCGTTGGGCAGGCGGATGCCGCCCTTGGCGGTGGCGATCATCCAATAGGGCATCGGCAGGAAATCGTCGCCGATGGTGATGACGATGCGCTCGACGTCTTGCCAGGCGATGCTTTCCAGTTCGGCGCCGGCGCGGGTGGTCTTGATGAATTCATCGTCGAACGTCACCGTCACCGGTTTGGCGCGCGCCGCCGCGCGCTTGGCCGGACGCAGGTCGGCGGCGCTGGGGCCGGCATTGATCTTCCATTTGGTCGATTCCGGCGTCGGGAACAGACGGTTCTTGACGCGTTGCCCGAAGGCGAACATGGCGCCGAAGGCCAGCCCGGTCAGCACGCCGTAGCCGATGCTCGAGCCGGTCAGGGCGAATTGTGAGCCGGCCCAGATGGCGCAGCAGGCGGACAGGGCGAAGCCGATCAGGTAGGCGATCAAAGGCGGCTGGGAGGGTTTGTCGGACATGGCGGGTTCCTGTAATGGTCCTGAATGTTGGCGGCAATGGTAACGCAAGCGAGGCTATTTTTCGCGCATTCAGCCGGCAGCCCGCGAGGATGGTCAATGTCCTTGGTACAATCTCGGTTTATCGCATTCATCGCATTCATCGCATTCATCGCATTTACTTCGTATTTACTTATCTGGTACTCCATGATCGACATCCAACTTCTTCGTAAAGACATCGACAATGTCGCTGCCCGTCTGGCAGCGCGCAAATTCCAGCTTGATGTCGCCGCTTTCAATGCGCTCGAAGGCGAGCGCAAGCAGATCCAGACCCGTACCGAGGAATTGCAGGGCAAGCGCAACAGCCTGTCCAAGCAGGTCGGCATGCTCAAGGGCAAGGGCGAAGACGCCTCGGCGGTGATGGCGGAAGTGTCCGGCATCGGCGATGAACTCAAGGCATCCGCCACACGCCTGGAAGAAGTGCAGGTGCAATTGAGCGATTTCCTGCTGACGCTGCCGAACCTGCCGCACGAATCCGTGCCGGCCGGCGCCGATGAAAGCGGCAATGTCGAACTGCGCAAGGTCGGCACGCCGCGCACCTTCGATTTTGAAGTCAAGGATCACGTCGACGTCGGCGCCGCGCTCGGCCTCGACTTCGATGTCGCCACCAAGCTTACCGGCTCGCGCTTCGCCGTCATGAAGGGCGGCATCGCCCGCCTGCATCGTGCGCTCGCGCAATTCATGCTCGACACGCACACACTCGAGCACGGCTACACCGAGTGCTACACCCCTTACATCGTCAACGCCGATTCGCTGCGCGGCACCGGCCAGTTGCCGAAGTTCGAAGCCGACCTGTTCGCGGCCAAGAAGGGCGGCCAGGAAGGTGACTCCAGTGACAACGCTGCGCTGTACCTGATCCCTACCGCCGAAGTGCCGCTGACCAACCTGGTGCGCGACGAGATTGTGGCCGGCGACACGCTGCCGCTGAAGATGACTGCGCATTCCCCGTGCTTCCGTTCGGAAGCCGGCAGCTATGGCCGCGACACGCGCGGCATGATCCGCCAGCATCAGTTCGACAAGGTCGAGATGGTCCAGATCGTGCATCCCGAAAAGTCCTACGAAGCGCTGGACGAGATGCTCGGTCACGCCGAAAACATTCTCAAGAAGCTGGGCCTGCCTTATCGCGTCATTACACTGTGCACCGGCGACATGGGCTTTGGCGCGGCCAAGACCTTCGACATCGAAGTCTGGCTGCCGGCGCAGAACACCTATCGTGAAATCTCATCGGTGTCGAATTGCGAAGCCTTCCAGGCGCGTCGCATGCAGGCGCGTTTCCGCAATCCTCAAGGCAAGCCGGAGCTGGTGCATACGCTCAACGGCTCGGGCCTGGCGGTCGGCCGCACACTGGTGGCGGTGCTTGAGAACGGCCAGCAGGCTGACGGCAGCGTGACGATTCCAGAGGTATTGCGTCCATACATGGGTGGGCTGGAAAAACTGGCGCCGTAATCCACGCAATCCAGGCATTCCACGCTGCACAATGAAAAATGGCTGATGTCCGCAGGGGCATCAGCCATTTTTCATGCGCACTCCTTTACGGCGTGGGATCGTTTACATTGCCCATGAGAAAGTCGCCGGCACGCGCCGCTCGATGAACAGGCTGTTGCCCGGCGTCTTCTTGGCCTGCTTCTTGGCCTTGGTCGCGGCCGAGGCGATCTGGTGCGGAGAGGAGTATTGCGAGGGTTCGATCTTGACCGCGCCCAGCGAAAGGCTCACTAACGGATGCAGCACCCGGTCACCCTGGCGGTCTTCGCTGTAGTAGCCGCCACGCTCCTTGTCCTCGACGTAGTAAAAGGTCTGCGAAGCGACCGCAAACGCTTCCAGCATGGCTTTGCAGCGATGCTCCCAGTCTTCGCTCTGGAACATGATCAGGAAGTCGTCGCCGCCGATGTGGCCGATGAAGTCCAGTTGCGTGTCGCAGAACTGGCTCAGCGTGCGGCCGGTCAGCTGGATCATGTCGTCGCCCTTGCGATAGCCGTAGACATCGTTGAAGGGTTTGAAATTGTCGAGGTCGCAGTAGCAGATGCAAAACTCGACGCCGCTTTGCAGCAGGAACTCGATGTGCTCGTTGATCGGCACGTTTCCCGGCAACTGCGTCAGCGGGTTGGCGTAGCGCGCCGCTTCGATCTGCATTTGTGTGATTTCACGCAGCAGGTCATGGCCGGTGCCCATGCCGACGTACTGGCCCTGGTCGACAATGATGAAGCCGTTTGACAAGTGATGGGATTCGGCCTGTACCAGGATGTGGCTGAGGTCTTGCAAGCTGGTGTCCTGCTCGGTCAGCAGCGGGTTGGGGTCCATGAAGAAGGTGCAGGACTTCTTGCCGTAGAGCTCGCGGCCATACAGGCGGGCGAAGCGCTCCACCATGCTGTAGCGATTGATCAGGCCGACCGGGATGCCGTTGCTGACCACCGGCAGCGCCTGCAATTGCGGATCGTTGACGAACAGGTGGTAGACCTCGTCGTTGGACACATCGGGCGCGACGTACTGGCTTTCGCGCAGCAGTTTGAAGACGGTGGCGCTCTTTTTCGTCGGGCCGTATTTTTGTGTGACCAGCGGTACTTTGTCGCGACGCAGGATCTTGCTGATATCGTCGCCGACCACGGTCTTCGGATTGGCGTGCGGGCGGGCGATGTGATAACCCTGGCCGCAGGCGATGCCGAGGTCGCGAATGGTCAGCAGTTCGGCCTGGGTTTCGATGCCTTCGGCGATGACGATGGAGCCGGACTTCTCGGCGATCTCCTGGATCGAGCGCACGAACTGCAACTTCATCGGGTCGTTGTTGATGCCCTGGATGAAGTGCATGTCGACCTTGACGTATTCCGGCTGCAGCTCGGACCACAGGCGCAGGCTGGAGAAACCCTCGCCAAGGTCGTCGATGGCGATCTGGAAGCCCATGTCGCGGTAGTGCATCGCTGCATTGCGCAGCAGCTCGTAATCGTAGGTCGGCTCGTTTTCGGTCAGTTCGATGATGATGCGCTGCGGATTGATGCCGAGTTTTTCCAGATGGCGCAGGGTTTCACCTTGGATCGCCTCGGGTTGCACCAGCGCGCCCGGGCTGACGTTGAGGAACAGGTTTCCCGGCAGGCCGGACTGCGCGAATTGCGCCATGACGATATGGCGGCACAGGTGTTCGACCTGCACCGACAGTTTGTTGGCGCGCGCCACCTTGAACAGATTCAGCGGCGAATGCAGCGGGCTGTTGGAGGGGCCGCGGATCAGGCCTTCATAGCCGACGATCTCGCCGCTGCGCATGCGGATGATGGGCTGGAACAGCGCCGTCAGGCTGCGCTGGGCGATGATTTCGTGCAGATGCGACAGCAATTGCGAGTTCTGTTGTGACTCCTGTTGTTCGGCCGCCAACTGGACAGGGCCTGGCTCGCCCGGGCCGGCAGGCAAGGGCGGAACATGGTGGTCGAAATCGTGTGAGGCAAATGGGGCCATGTCAGGTCCAGTAGGTCCAACCATAGAAATGAAGAGATCGCGTGTAGTGAGCGCACAAGCGCCGGGCAACATCTGATCGTAGAGAAGATTTATGACAAGATGATGATGTGTAAATTATTTTCGACAGCCGGGCCGGGAAAATATTTGAAGATTTATCCGCAAGGATCTTTCCATCTTCAAATTGGTTCTGCTATAATCTTTTGCTTTGCTGCCCCAGGGTAAGCAATTCGACTAAGTTAACCGGAGAGGTGGCAGAGTGGTCGAATGTACCTGACTCGAAATCAGGCGTACGGTTTCCCGTACCGTGGGTTCGAATCCCACCCTCTCCGCCAGAATCAAGCATCAAAGTAAAAACGCCCGCGTCATGCGGGCGTTTTGCTATCCGCTTGCATTATTGTTTCCTGTTTGCATCCAGCTTTCCTCTCCGCTTTGCGTTGGGAGCGCCTGCCTAAAAATCAAGCAATTCTGGTCCGCTGAACTATAATGGCCGGTTTCATTGTATTTTTGATAATAATTAATGTGCCCGGCTGAATTGCGACGGGCATCCGGGGTGTATCGATGTCGCTGAACCGCCTGTTCTGGCTTGTCTCCGTCGCGCTGATGCTGCTGTTTTCCGTGCTGGCCGCGCGCATCGTGCTGATCGAGTGGGATGCCTACCGCCGCGGCGCGCGCAGTGTCGAGGCCGTGCGCGTGGTGCAGTTGACCTTGCTGGCGATGGAAAAAGTCTCGATCGAGCGCGGGCCGTCGAATGCTCTCATGGGCGGCGACAGCAATGCCTTGCCCGCATTGCGCAAGCGGTTGGATGCAGCGCGGCGCGATAGCGATGAAGCGCTGTTTCGCGTGCTCGAGAGCTTGCGCCAGGAGGCTGATGTCCGCTATGCACCGGCAATCCGCAAGATAGAAACGGTACGCCAGGCGCTCGGCCCGGCGCGTGACCGGGTCGACCAGCAGGTCGGGCTGGTCAAGTGGCAGCGTTCGTCGCGCGATATCAGCGAAGCGGTCGACGGCATGGTCGCTCTGATTCCCATGATGGTGTCTTCGGTGGCGGATTTGTCGAGCATCGCCATCCAGGCCGATCCCGAGGTGCTGGACGGCCTGACCGGCATGCGCGTGGCTGCCAGCCTGCGCGAATACGCCGGCCAGGTCGGTTCCAAATTCACCGCGCCGGTCATCATGCAGCGTCCGCTGACCAAAAGCGAAGTGATCGAAATCGGCAAGCTCTACGGCCGCATCGAGCAGTTGCGCACCTTGCTCGATATCCAGATGCGTGCCTACAAGGACAACGCGGCGTTCCGTGCGGCGCTGTCGGACCTCGACACGCAATATTTCGGGCAGGGTTTTCCGTTCCTCGACGGTTTGCTGCAGACCGGCCTGTTGTCCGGTTCGTACGAGGTCAACACGGCCGAATTGGCGGCGCGTTACGTGCCGCCGATGGGATCGATCCTGCGGCTGCGCGACGTGATTCTGGCGGATCTGATCCGCGAGGCCGAAATCCGTCATCGCCAGGCGTTCAATCTGCTGGTAGGTGCGATCACGATGACGCTGTTTGCTTTCCTGTTCTTTTTCGTGTTGCTCTACCTCGTGCGCCAGCGCGTGTTGCAGCCGGTGCTGAAGGCGACGCAACTGGTGGTCGGCCTGGCTGAGGGAAACCACGATGCGCCGATCCCGCAGGCGCACCATAAGGACGAGATTGGCGACATGCTGCGTGCGCTGCACGTGCTCAAGGCGCGCAGCCTGGAGCGTATCAGCCTGGCCGGTGAGCGCGAAACACTGATCGAGCAGTTGCAACTGTCGTCCAATACCGATTTCCTGACCGGCGTGCTGAATCGCCGCGCCTTCTTCGCGCACAGCGAGCAGCAGCTGGCGATTGCGCAGCGCTACGGGCGCAATCTGGCGCTGATCCTGCTCGACATCGATCACTTCAAGCGCTTCAACGATAATTACGGTCACCTCGCCGGCGACAACATCCTGCGCAATGCCGTGCAGAAGATATCGCAACTATTGCGCAAGATGGATGTGTTTGCCCGCTATGGCGGAGAGGAATTCATTATCTTGTTACCTGAGGCGGATCTGGAGCAGGGCGTGGCAGTGGCTGAAAAATTGCGCGTGATGCTGGCGGGCCAGGCATTTACGCTCGACGATGGTCGCGAGCTCGGCATTACCGCCAGCTTCGGCGTCAGCGCGCTGGGCGCAGGAGAAAGTCTCGATCAGTTGATCCGGCAGGCAGACGAGGCGCTCTACGCCGCCAAGCACAAAGGCCGCAACTGCGTCGAGCGGGCCGGCTGATTCTTTGGGAGATCTTCAGTCGCGGTCGTTGAACGCCGAGATGTGCGAGACCTGAAACACGCTCGACAGCGAATGCAATTCGTTGCGATGCAGTTGCGCCAGGCGATGCAGGTATTGTTCGCCGGTCTCCGTCAGGCGCACCTGGACCAGGCGCTTGTCTTTGTCGTCCTGGGTGCGCGTCACCAATCCCGCTTTTTCACAGCGCGTCACCAGCGCCACCACCCCATGGTGCTGCGACTGCAGGCGTTCGGCGAGTTCGCTGATGCTGGCCCAGTCGCGCCCCGGAAATCCCTTGATATGCAGCATCAGCAGGTATTGCAGCGGCGTCAGCCCCTCGCTTTGCGCGGCGTCTTCGCTGAAGCGGATGAAGCGGCGCAACTGATAGCGAAATTCCGAAAGCGCTTCGAAGTCGTCTTTTTGCAGGCGTGAGGGTGTTTTCATTGGTGAAGGTCGGATGCTGCAAATAAGCGGATAAATAAGCCGGTAAGCGGAGAAAGGTAAACCGGCAAACAGCAAGATATATCATCTTGTGATGTAATTGCGGTTTGACGTTATTCCGAAATGGGTTGGGGCATGCGCGATTCTATCCTGCAATGGCTGAGAAGTTTCATTCCGCAAAAAACGGCAGTGGATCGCTTCGAGCGCATGCGCGCCAGCGTCGGGGCACTGTTCGGGATCCTGCTGACGGGTTTGCTGAGCTACCTGATCCTGCCGCACAACGCCGCGACCATCTGGCTGATCGCGCCGATGGGAGCCTCGGCCGTGTTGCTGTTTGCGGTGCCGTCCAGCCCGCTGGCGCAGCCGTGGTCGATCATCGGCGGCAATCTCGTGGCGGCGCTGGTGGGAGTCACTTGCGGCAAGCTGATCGGCGAGCCGGCGCTGGCGGCGGCGCTGGCGATTGCGCTGGCGATCGCCTGCATGTTCGCACTGCGCTGCATCCATCCACCCAGCGGTGCGGTGGCGCTGACAGCAGTGCTGGGCGGGCCGGCGGTGCATGCGATGGGCTACGGTTTCGTATTGTCGCCGGTGCTGCTCAATTCTTTTTTACTGTTGGCGATGGCGCTGTTTTTCAACAATGCCACGCGCCGCCGTTATCCGCACGCGCAGCAGAGCGAGCATCGCAACAATGTGCACCAGACCCACGACGTCGCGCCGAGTGCGCGGCTGGGTTTTACGCATGACGATCTGGATGCGGTGCTGCGCCGTTACAACCAGGTGCTCGACATCAGCCGCGACGACCTTGAGGAAATCCTCCAGCAAACCGAGATGGAGGCCTACCGGCGCCGTTTTGGTGAGACCGTGTGCGCCGACATCATGTCCGGCGATGTGGTGGCGGTGGAGTTCTCCACCGAGCTGGCCGAGGCCTGGCGGCAGATGCGGGCGCATCGTCTGCAGGCGTTGCCGGTGGTGGATCGTGCGCGCCGCGTGATCGGCATCGTGACCAAGACGGATTTCCTGCTGCATGCCGGCACCGATGAGTATGAAAAGCTCGGCGACAAGTTGCGTTTCTTGCTGCGCCGCACGCCGCATACGCACTCCATCAAGCCGGAAGTGGTAGGGCAGATCATGGGCAAGCAGGTGAAGACGGCCTCGATGCACCTTCCGATTGTGCAACTGGTGCCGCTGATGGCGGACGAGGGCGTGCATCAGATTCCGGTGATTGACGACGAGCGCCGATTGGTGGGCATGGTGACGCAATCGGACATGGTGGCGGCGTTGTACGTGAACAATTTGTCGCGTGCGCGCGGTGGCTTGCGTGCAGTGGCTTCGTAGGCCGACGAACCATTCGGGCGGACGGCGTCTAAATATCGGGAGTCCACGCAAGACCGAAACAGGAGATCGCCATGCGCCATGCCGTTCTGATTGCCGTCGTTGCCTTTGCCGTGCTGAGTACGGCGTGTGAGCGCAAGGACAAGCCGCCCAAGCCCACGGTGTCAATGGCGCCCGTGGCGCCCGCGGTGTCGGTGCAGACCTGAAGGATGAGTTATTGGTTTTGTGAATATCTGCTATTGGAACAATAAAGCAGACGAGGGGAGGCCGGATCGCTATAGTTACACCTGTCTCCTCCAATTCTCCTCCTTAAGAAGATTGGATTCAGCCCGCAACCTCTGGTTCGCGGGCTTTTTTTTGTCCTGAGATTTTGTGCCGGGAATGGTTTCGCGCTTCTTGGTAAGATGTCGGCAAGCCCCATGCAGTCCTTGTAAAGATATCCATGTCCCAGACTCCCCCTGAACGCCCCGATACCCCTTGTGTTGCCGTTTGTTCCACCACTTTTGACGATGTTTGCCGCGGTTGCGGTCGCACCGTGTCGGAAGTGGCGCATTGGGTGTTCATGACCGAGCAGGAAAAGGACGCGGTCTGGATACGCATTACCGCCGAGGGATATCCGCGTCGCAAGTCCTAGGCGAACTCTGCATCTGCATGCGCCATGCATCACAACCAACGGAGTAGACACCATGATCCAGAAACGAATCGCCTGTACCGCTGCTTCAGTCTTGCTGCTGGCCGCCTTGACCGCCTGCGGCTCGATGCCGGCCGCGACCACCGCCAATAGCATTCCGGACATTCCCGCGCCGGCACAAGTGAGCTTGCCGGCTGCGAGCACCGCCTTGCTGGTGCTCGACATCAACACCGCCGTCTGCCAGCCGAACCCGGCCTGCATGAGCACGGTGCCGGCTGTTGCCGCGTTGATCGCCAAGGCGCGTGCGGCGAATGTGCCGGTGCTGTACTCGACGACCGTCAGCCCTTCCGGACCCCCGCTGACCCTGGCTCAAGTGGCGCCACAGGCCGGTGAGCCGGTGGTGTCGACGCGCGCCAATAAATTCACGGGCACCAATCTGGAAGAATTGTTGAAGCAAAAGAAAGCGGAGACGCTGGTGATCGTCGGTAGTGCCGCCAACGGCGCCGTGATGTACACCTCGTTCCATGCCAACACGCGCGGTTTCACGGTGGTGGTGGCGGAAGACGGCATCTCGAGCCCGACCCCGATCAATACCGTGCTGGCGCGCTACCAGTTGCTGAACCAGCCGGGCTTCATCAATGCGGCCAACACGCCGTTGGCCGACAAGAAGGTCACGCTGAGCCGCGGCGACCTGATTACGTTCAAATAACGCCGGAGTCGGCGGCGGTAGCGCCAAAAAACGGCATGCCTGCCTTGCGCAGCATGCCGGTCAGCGCGATCATCGGCAATCCGGTCAGGGCGGTAGGATCGGTGCTGTCGATCCTTTCCAGGATGGCGATCCCAAGTCCCTCGTTCTTGGCGCTGCCGGCGCAATCGTAAGGCTGTTCGATGCTCAGGTAGGCGTCCAGCTCGGCATCCGGCAGATCGCGGAAAGTGACGAAGGTCTGGATATTCTCGATCTGAATGACTGGGGCTTCGGGGCGACGGTGATCCGACAGGCACAGCGCCGTATGGAAAATCACGCGGCGGCCGCGCATCTTGATGAGTTGCTGCAAGGCATTGGCGTGGTTGCCGGGTTTGCCGATCTGTTCGCCGTCCAGCGTAGCGACCTGGTCCGAGCTGATGATCAGCGCGTCAGGATGGTGTTGCGCAATCGCGTCGCCTTTCTGACGGGCCAGGCGCAGGGCGGTGCTCTCCGGGCTTTCGCCTGCTGCGGGGGTTTCGTCGATGTCGGGCGCAATGACCTCAAAAGGCAATTGCAAACGAGACAACAGCTCGCGCCGGTAGATCGAGCTGGAGGCCAGGATGAGGCGGGGCAGGGGGAGGGTTTTGGGCATTATGCGACAGCAAGGTGGCGGCGTTGGCGAAAAATACGCTAACACTTTGACGAATAAGGGAAAACGCTGTTATTATCGCAGGTTTTCCGGATTCAGCTTTCGCCATGAGTGCTTTTGTGATCGACGCATTTCAATTTAGTCGGCTCAAAGAGCAGGCCGAAGGCGAACTCGCGGTGGCCGATATGGCGCGCCTGGCGAGCGAAACGGTCGATCGTGCCGGCGTCATTGAATGGGCGCTGAGCGGCGGTGCCGACAAGCTCGGTCACCCGCAATTGAAGCTTTCCGTCTCCGGCCAGGTCAACCTGGTGTGCCAGCGATGCCTGACTGCGATGTCTTTCGAGCTGTCGTCCGAGTCGGTGCTGGTATTGGCCAAGGATGAAGAATCAGCCGACGCCATCGAAGAAGTGCTCGACGACGAATCAATTGACGTGATTGTCGGCGAGGCCGAGTTCAACGTCAGTTATCTGGTTGAGGATGAGGCTTTGCTTGCCTTGCCGGTAGCGCCCAAGCACGATGTCTGTCCTGCGCAAGCGATGGCGGAGTCGGGGGCGGCAGCGACTGAGAAGGTATCGCCGTTTTCGGTATTGAAGAATTTGAAGCAGTAAAAGAAGGTGGCGGGATGTTTCTGCCGGATGTAAGGATTCTCGGTTGGGCAGTGAGTTTGCTGGCCGGATATGTTAAAATTTTAGAACTTAAGATTCAGGAGTTATCATGGCTGTTCAGCAAAACAAAAAGACCCCATCGAAGCGCGGTATGCATCGTGCACACGATTTCCTGACAGCGCCACCGCTGGCAGTCGAGCCGACAACTGGTGAAACGCACCTGCGTCACCACATCAGCCCGAACGGTTTCTACCGTGGTCGCAAGGTCCTGAAGACCAAGAACGACGAGTAATCGGAAATTGCTGTTAAGGCAAAATGCGGCGCAATGAATTTTTCAATTGGCGCCGCTTTTTATATGCTGCTTCAGCTTAGCGCGTCATTTTGAATCGCGCCAAATCTGCCCCATAATGCGGGTTGGCAAGGCTCTGAATCAAAACAATGACCATCAAAATTTCCATTGACTGCATGGGCGGCGATCACGGCCCTTCAGTCACTATCCCAGCCGCCATTTCGTTTTTGCAGCGCGAGCCTGACGCCGAGTTGATATTGGTCGGCCAGGAAGAAGCGCTGCGCGCCGCTTTGCGCAAGCACAAGCAAGGCGATATTTCACGCATACACGTTCAGCACGCCGCCGAAGTCGTCACCATGGACGACTCGATCGAGGTCGCCCTGCGCCGCAAGAAGGATTCGTCCATGCGCGTCGCGGTCAACCTGGTCAAGGAAGGGCAGGCCAGCGCGGCTGTTTCCGCCGGCAATACCGGTGCGCTGATGGCGGTCTCGCGTTACGTACTGAAAACTATCCCGGGCGTTGATCGTCCGGCGATCTGCACGATTCTTCCCAATCAGAAGGACGGTCCGACCTACATGCTCGACCTCGGCGCCAACGTCGATTGCGAGCCGCAGCATTTGCATCAGTTCGCGCTGATGGGTTCTGCGCTGGTGTCGGCCATGGAAGGCAAGCCGCGCCCTACGGTCGGTCTGCTCAACGTCGGCGAAGAAGAAATCAAGGGCAATGAAGTGGTCAAGCAGACTGCCGAGTTGCTCCATGCGGATCACGAAAAAGGTCTGATCAATTTCTACGGCAACGTCGAAGGCAATGACATTTTCGAAGGCACCACCGACATCGTGGTGTGCGACGGCTTTGTCGGCAACGTCACGCTGAAGGCCTCCGAAGGCCTGGGGCGTTTCGTCAAGATCGTGCTCACTACGGAATTCAAAAAAGGCTTCTTCAATAAGCTCGGCGCCCTGATTGCTTACGGCGCCATCAAGGCGCTGTCGCGTCGTCTCAATCCATCCCGCTACAATGGCGCCAGCCTGCTCGGCTTGCGCGGCCTGGTGTTCAAGAGCCATGGCGGCGCCGATGCGTATGCTTTTGAATGGGCAATTCAACGTGCCTACGATGCAGCCAAATATGACGTGCTGTCGCGCATCACGACCACTATCGCCGAGCTGATTCCACAGGCGGAAGGTGCAGTCGAGCGCGTTAATGCAATCACACCATCAACCGATCTAACAGAACAGAAAACGGTATGACTCTTTATAGCAAAATTGTCGGCACCGGCAGTTACCTGCCACCCAAGCGCGTGACCAACGACGAGTTGGCGCAGGAGCTTGCAAAGAAGGGCATCGAGACTTCCGACGAATGGATTTTTTCGCGTAGCGGCATTTCCGCGCGCCACTACGCCGAAGCCGACGTGCTCTCGAGCGACCTCGCCGTGGCGGCCTCGCAGCGCGCGCTGGAAGCAGCCGGTTTGCAAGCCAATGACATCGACCTGATTATCCTGGCGACATCGACGCCGGACCATCTAGGCGGTTTTCCAAGCACGGCTTGTGTCGTGCAGCGCAAGCTGGGCATCAATAACGGCGGCGCTGCGATGGACGTGCAGGCGGTATGCAGCGGCTTCGTATACGCGATGTCGGTGGCGGACAGCTTCATCAAGACCGGCATGCACAAGAACGTGCTGGTGATCGGCGCGGAAGTGTTTTCGCGCATCCTGAATTTTGAAGACCGCACCACCTGCGTGCTGTTCGGCGACGGCGCCGGCGCGATCGTCATGACGGCGTCAAAAGAGCCTGGTATTCTCGCGGCGAAATTGCATGCCGATGGCAGCCACGGCCACATCCTGTGCGTGCCGGGCAACGTCAATGACGGCGCAGTCGCCGGCAATGCCTATCTGTACATGGACGGCCCTGCAGTGTTCAAGCTGGCGGTCTCGGTGCTGGATAAGGTGGCGCGTGAAGTGCTGGAGATCGCCAAGGTGGATGCGAAAGAAATCGACTGGCTGATTCCGCATCAGGCCAATATTCGCATCATGCAGGGCACGGCCAAGAAACTCGGCCTGCCGCTGGAAAAAATGGTGGTGACCGTCGACGAGCACGGCAACACATCGGCCGCCTCGATTCCGCTTGCGTTGGACCAGGCGGTGCGCGACGGTCGCGTCAAGCCGGGCCAGAACGTCATGATGGAAGGCGTCGGCGGCGGTTTCACCTGGGGCGCCGTGCTGGCGCGCATGTAAGCCGGCTGCAGCCGGCTTTGAACTGATTTTTCAACGACAAAATAGAGCATGACAACATTTGCTTTTGTTTTTCCGGGCCAAGGTTCCCAGGCCATCGGAATGCTGAATGGATTTGCCGACAATGAAGTGGTCAAAGCGACCGTTGCGGAAGCTTCCGACGCGCTGCAATTCGATCTCGGCAAGCTGATCGCCGAAGGTCCGAAAGAGGATCTCGACCTGACCACCAATACCCAGCCAGTCATGCTGACTGCGGCGGTGGCGTTCTACCGCGCCTGGCTCGCTGCCGGCGGCAAGGCCCCGGCGCTGGTCGCCGGCCACAGCCTGGGCGAATATTCCGCTCTCGTGGCGGCCGGTGTGATCGCGTTCAAGGACGCCGTGCCGCTGGTGCGTTTCCGTGCGCAAGCCATGCAGGAAGCCGTGCCGGTCGGGCAGGGCGGCATGGCGGCGATCCTCGGCCTGTCGGACGATGACGTGCGCGCCGCCTGCGCCGAAGCTGCGCAGGGCGACGTGGTCGAAGCCGTCAATTACAATTCACCGGCGCAAGTAGTGATCGCCGGCAGCAAGGCCGCAGTTGAGCGCGCCTGCGAAATCGCCAAGACCAAGGGCGCCAAGCGCGCGCTGGTGTTGCCGGTTTCGGCGCCGTTCCATTCGTCGCTGCTCAAGCCGGCCTCGGATCGTCTGCAGGAATACCTCGCCGGTGTGCCGTTCTCGGCGCCGCAGATTCCGCTGATCAACAATGTCGACGTCGCCATCGTCAACGATCCTGCCGGCATCAAGGATGCGCTGGTGCGTCAGGCGGCCAGCGCCGTGCGTTGGGTCGAGACCGTGCAAAAGATGTCGACGGAAGGCATCACCCACGTGGTCGAATGCGGTCCCGGCAAGGTATTGGCCGGTTTGACCAAGCGTATCAACGGAGATCTGGTCGGCGAGGCAATCGTTGATCAGGTGTCCCTGGACAAAGTACTGGAGCTGCTCAAGTGAGTGAACAAAATTCCCAAAATTTGCAAAATCAAATCGCGCTGGTGACCGGCGCTTCCCGCGGCATCGGACGCGCCATTGCGCTGGAGCTGGTGCGCCAGGGCGCGAAAGTCGTCGGCACGGCAACCTCGGCCGCCGGCGCTGCGGCCATCAGCGAATACCTCGAGCAGGCGCAGCCTGGTTGCGGCAAGGGCGTGGTCCTCAACGTCAATGACGCCGCTGCCTGCATCGCCGTCATTGACGACGTGCAAAAAGAATTCGGCGGTCTCTCGATCCTGGTCAACAATGCCGGCATCACGCAAGACCAACTGGCCATGCGCATGAAAGACGAAGAGTGGGATAATGTCATTGCGACCAACCTGACCGCGGTCGGACGTCTGTCGCGTGCAGTCTTGCGCGGCATGATGAAGGCGCGCAACGGCCGTATCATCAACATCACGTCGGTGGTCGGTTCGGCGGGCAACTCGGGACAAATGAACTACGCTGCGGCGAAGGCCGGGGTGGCAGGCATGAGCCGTGCGCTGGCGCGTGAAATCGGCAGCCGCAACATTACCGTCAACTGCATCGCGCCGGGTTTCATCGATACCGACATGACCAAGGTGCTGGGCGAGCAGCAGACCGCCGCCTTGCTGCAGCAGATTCCACTGGGTCGCCTGGGTGCCCCGGAGGACATCGCAGCGGCGGTGGCATTCCTGGCATCGCCGCAAGCGGCCTACATTACCGGCACGACCTTGCATGTCAATGGCGGCATGTACATGAATTAAGCGTCTTTGGACGCAGATCGCAGCAACTTACTTATTCTTGTCGAGAATACTTAAAAGTAAATTTTTAGCGTGCAAACCTGATAAAATGCGCGCACTTTTGTAACCTATCCACTGGAGGCATTTATGTCCGATATCGAACAACGCGTTAAAAAGATCGTCGCTGAACAACTGGGCGTCGCAGAAGCAGACATCAAGACAGAATCGTCGTTCGTGGACGATCTGGGCGCTGACTCGCTCGACACAGTCGAACTGGTCATGGCGCTGGAAGATGAGTTCGAAATGGAAATCCCTGACGAACAAGCTGAAAAGATTACAACCGTGCAACAGGCGATCGATTACGCCAAGGCACACGTCAAGGCCTAAGCTGGTTTTGAACGACTCTAGGAGAATTGCTTGAGCCGCTCACGTGAACGTCGTGTAGTCATTACCGGTCTCGGTTGCATTTCACCCGTTGGCAATTCGATTGCCGACGCGTGGGGCGCAGTCAAGGAAGGTAAGTCGGGCATTGCCACCATCACCAAGTTTGACGCCACTCCTTTTTCTACGCATTTTGCGGGAGAAGTGAAGGGCTTCAACATCGAAGATTACATCCCCGCCAAAGAAGCGCGCCACATGGATACGTTTATCCATTTCGGCATGGCGGCGGGCATGCAGGCCTTTCAGGACAGCGGCCTGGTAGTCACCGATGAAAACGCCGAGCGTATCGGCGTCATCATCGGTTCCGGTATCGGTGGCTTGCCGCTGATCGAGCAGACCCATGAAGAGCTGACCAATCGCGGCCCGCGCCGCATCAGCCCGTTCTTCATCCCGGCTTCGATCATCAATATGATTTCCGGCAACTTGTCCATCAAGTACGGTCTGAAGGGCCCTAATCTGGCCATCGTGACAGCTTGCACGACAGGTTTGCATTGCATCGGCTCCGCCAGCCGCATGATTCAGTACGGCGATGCCGACGTGATGATTGCCGGCGGCGCCGAGTCCAGCGTTTCGCCGCTGGGTATCGGCGGCTTCGCTTCGGCGCGCGCGCTGTCTACCCGCAACGACGATCCGGCGACTGCGTCCCGTCCATGGGACAAGGATCGCGACGGTTTCGTGCTGGGTGAAGGCGCAGGCGTCATGGTGCTGGAAGAGTACGAGCATGCCAAGGCGCGCGGCGCCAAGATCTATGCAGAAGTGCTGGGTTTTGGCATGAGCGGCGACGCTTACCACATGACTGCTCCGAGCCTGGACGGCCCGCGCCGTTGCGTGGTGTCGGCCTTGCGCGATGCCGGCGTAAATGCTGACGAAGTCCAGTATCTGAACGCACACGGTACATCCACGCCTCTGGGCGACAAGAATGAAACCGATGCAATCAAGGCTGCCTTCGGCGAGCATGCTTACAAGATGGTCGTCAATTCCACCAAGTCCATGACCGGCCATCTTTTGGGCGGTGCGGGCGGGCTGGAATCGGTGTTCACCGTGCTGGCATTGCACAATCAGATCTCTCCTCCGACGATCAACATCTTCAATCAGGATCCGGAGTGCGATCTTGACTACTGCGCCAACCAGGCGCGCGACATGAAGATCGATATCGCCGTCAAGAATTCGTTCGGATTCGGCGGCACCAACGGCACTTTGGTGTTCGGCAAGGTATAAGAACCTGGCCCGGCTTTCGAAAGAAAGCCGGGTTTTGCTTTTCCACTCCCCCTCCATTCCTATGTCGATAGCAGTCTCTGCGGATATCAAACCTTCCCGTCTGCTTTTGATCATGATGGCGGCTGCGGCTGTCGCTGTTGCCCTCATCGGCGTTATTTTTGCTTTCGCCCTGGTCGGGCAATTGTCTTTCGTGTTCAGGATGTCGCTTGCCGGGGCATGTATCGTCGCGGCAATCCTTGTGTTCTGGCTGGTGCTGAAGAACCGCAAGACGGTTTGGTTGCATATTTCCGGCACCGGGCAGATCCGGCTGGTCGAGCATCACGCGGTGGTGCGCGTCAAACCAGGTTCGCAAGTCATGAGCGGGGGACTGGCGCAGTTGCTGGCCGGATCAACCGTCTGGCCGAACCTGCTGTTGTTGCGGTTAAGGCTGGAAAATGGCCGGGTCCGGACTATTCCGGTATTGCCCGACTCTGTTCCCCAAGAAACTTTTCGGGCGCTGCAAGTGGCTTGTCGATGGGTTGCAAGTCATAATAACGACGCCTGATGGCATGCCCTCTACAAAAAAATCGAAAAGATAGTACGCTTACTGAATTTATTGCTTCGAAATGGATCAATGGTTCGGTTTGCGCAGAAATGATAAAAAAACAAGGAAACTGGATTTGACGACGGAACGCGAAATTGATCAACTGCTTGTCGAGCGTGTACAGCGTGGCGATAAGAAGGCGTTCGAGCTATTAGTTGCCAAATATCAACGGAAACTGATGCGGCTCGTATCGCGCCTGGTGCGCGATCAGGCGGAAGCGGAAGATGTCGTGCAGGAAGCTTTCATCAAGGCTTACCGCGCGCTGCCGCAATTCCGTGGCGATTCGGCGTTCTATACCTGGTTGTACCGGATCGGTATCAACACGGCCAAGAACTACCTTGTGACCATGGGCAGAAGGGCGCCGACGTCAACTGAAGCAGATGCAGAAGAGGCTGAAACTTTTGACGACGGAGAGCACCTAAGAGACATCAATACTCCCGAGTCGATGCTGGCGACCAAGCAGATTGCCCAAACGGTCAACGTTGCGATGGAAGCCTTGCCCGAAGAATTGCGGACCGCGATTACCCTGCGCGAAATAGAGGGTTTGAGCTACGACGAGATCGCCGACGCCATGGGTTGCCCCATCGGTACGGTGCGCAGCCGGATTTTCCGGGCGCGCGAGGCGATCGCGGAAAAGCTGCGGCCGCTGCTTGGAACGGCGCTGGACAAGCGCTGGTAGGCTGTTTTTAAGCTGCATTTGTAAGCTGTATTTGTAAGCTGTACTTGAAGCACGGGAGTTATGCGTTATATGACGTCGTAGACGTCAGTAAAAGACATAAAAATAAGAGCGGGTGATGGAACTGAAATTTTGTGGCCGGGTGACTACTTATGGATACCAAAGAAATTAGCAGAGAAAAAATTTCGGCATTGGCCGACGGCGAGCTGGTTGACGCACATGTCAGCATGGCTCTCGCCGTTTTACGCCAGCCGGAAGAGCAGGTGACGTGGGATCTGTACCATCAGATCGGCGATGTCATGCGTTCGGAGGAAATGGCGTTTTCGCTCAGCGACGGCTTTGCCGCCAAAATGAGTGCGCGCCTTGACGCCGAACCGACGATCATCGCCCCACAGTTGATGACCACCACTGCCGAACAGATCATCGTTCCGGTGGCGGTGAATGACGCGACGGCTTCGAATGTCGTGTCGCTGGTGCCGGCGCGCAAGCGTTTCGTGCGCCGTTTCGTGATGCCGGGCGCTGCTGCAGCGGCAGCGATTGTCGCGGTTGTCCTGGTGACGGGACAGCAGCAGTCGACGACATTGGCCAGCGCTCCGGCGCCGGTTGTGTCGACGGCAGCGACGGCCACTGTGCCGTCGGCGATCACGACTGTGGCTGCAACGTCGTCCGTACCGCAAGGTGTGGCGTCGATTAACAGTCTGGCGCAACAGGGTGAAGTCGCACGCGATGCGCGTATCGACGACTATCTGCTGGCGCATCAGCGCTTCTCGCCTTCGATGTACAGTTCGGCCCAATACGCCCGTTCGGCGGCTTTCGCAATTGACTCAGATAAATAATATGCGGCAGACACAAGGTTTGCTCCGGGTCGTTCTTTTTATTTCGGCATTTGTAGCATTCTCCGCCCAGGCGGAGAATGCATTGCCGACAAAAGTAAACAACAATCAGGATGCGCAGGTCTTACTAAAAAAAATACAATCCGCAGCGCAGCGGCTCAACTATTCAGGTACGTTCGTCTACCAGCAGTCCAATCAGATGCGCACTTCGCGCATCACCCACATTTTGTCCGGCAAAAACGAAATCGAGAAATTGGAAGTCCTCGATGGCAAGCCGCGTGAATATATCCGCAACAATGACGATGTGGCCTGTTACGTTCCCGAGGCGAAAACCGTCCTGATCGAAAAGCGGGTCACGCGCGACGTCTTCCCCGCCATCCTTGCAGCCAATCCCACCGACCTGGTGGATTACTACAGCGTCAAAATGGGTGAGACCGGCCGCGTCGCCGGTCACGATTGCCAGGCAGTGATCCTGGAGCCCAAGGATAAATTGCGTTACGGCTACAAGCTATGGGCCGACAAGGCGACCGGCTTGCTGTTGCGTGCGCAGACTTTTGACGCCAAGAACGATGTGGTGGAGCAGATTTCCTTTACCCAGATCGAAATCGGCAATATCGACCACAACCGCGTCAAGCCGAGCATCACCAACACCAATGGCTGGCACATCGAAAATTCGGTCATGAGCCAGGTCAACCTGTCGGGCTGGTCGGTCACGCCGCCGCCGGGGTTCAAGAAGATCCAGGAAGTCAAACGCCTCATTTCCGATACGCAAAATACCGGCGCGTCCGCAACGCAGCATGGCGTGACGACACAGCGCGAAGTGTCGCAGATCGTGTTTTCAGACGGGTTGGCGGCGATTTCCGTATTTATCGAGCCGGGTTCGCAGAGCCGTACCGAAGGCTCCATGCAGCAGGGCGCAATGAATATCGTGGGCCGCCGTCAAGGCGATTACTGGCTCACCGTGGTCGGTGAAGTGCCGGGTCCGGCGATTCGGCAAGTGTCGAATTCCATAGAATTCAAATCCAAATAATACGAAAAATACCAATGATGATTCCCGCCAAGAAAATCTTGTTGTCGTCGCTGCTAAGCGCTTCCGCTCTCGCCTTGGCGCCGGCGCTGACTGGTTTGAGTGCCGCAGTCGCAGCGCCTGCCGTCGCCGGCCTGCCTGACTTCGCGGATATCGTCGATCGCACCGGTCCGGGCGTGGTCAACATCCGGACTACCGAACGCGTCAAGACCGGCCAGCCGCAAGCCGGTGCCGACGACGAAGAGATGCAGGAATTTTTCCGTCGCTTCTTCGGCGTGCCGATGCCGCGCCAGCAGCAACCCAATACGCCAAACACACCGCGTCCCAATCCTAACCGCAAGGGCGGCAGCGCTCAGCAGGAAGAAGTGCCGCGCGGCGTCGGTTCCGGTTTCATCATTTCGGCAGACGGTTACATCATGACCAACGCCCACGTGGTTGAAGGCGCCAGCGACGTCTACGTAACCCTGACCGACAAGCGCGAGTTCAAGGCCAAGATCATCGGTTCCGACACACGCACCGATGTGGCGTTGCTCAAGATTGACGGCAACAGCCTGCCGCGCCTGGTGATCGGCGACTCGGACAAGATCCGCGCCGGTGAATGGGTGCTGGCGATCGGCTCGCCGTTCGGCCTGGAAAACACCGTGACCGCCGGCATCATTTCCGCCAAGGCGCGCGACACCGGCGATTACCTGCCGCTGATTCAGACTGACGTCGCGGTCAATCCCGGTAATTCGGGTGGCCCGCTGATCAACCTGAAGGGCGAAGTGATCGGCATCAATTCACAGATTTACAGTCGTTCCGGCGGCTTCATGGGCATCTCTTTTGCAGTGCCCATCGATGAAGCGCTGCGCGTGTCCGATCAGCTGAAGGCTTCCGGTCGCGTGACGCGCGGTCGTATCGGTGTCCAAATCGGTGAAGTGACCAAGGATGTGGCCGAATCGCTGGGTCTGGCCAAGGCGCAAGGTGCCCTGGTGCAGCGTATTGAGCCAGGTGGCCCGGCAGAAAAGGGCGGCCTGGAAGCCGGCGACATCATCCTGAAATTCAATGGCACCGCCATTGAGAGGCCGAGCGATCTGCCCCGCATGGTCGGCGGCACCAAGCCGGGTTCGCGTGCGACGGTCAACATCTGGCGCAAGGGCAGTGCCCGTGATATCGCCGTGACCGTGGTGGAGATCGAAGCCGACAAGCCGGCCAAGGCGGAAGAGAAGAAGCCGAAGCAGGAAGTCACGCCGAATTCCCTGGGCCTGGTGGTCAGCGATCTGACTGATGCGCAGAAAAAAGAACTCAAGGTCGACAGCGGCGTGCTGGTGGAATCTGCAGTCGGCGTGGCGGCAGCAGCCGGGTTGCGAGCCGGTGACGTGGTCCAGCGCCTGAACGACGTCGATATCAAGGACGCCAAGCAATTCAACGGCCTGGTGGCCAAGCTGGATCCGAAGAAGCGCGCGGCAGTGCTGGTGCGTCGCGGCGACTCGTCACAGTTCGTGCCTCTGCGTCCAAGCGCCAGCGGCAACTGAGAATGCCGGGCGCAAGCCCGCGCCCGCGTCATTCTTTCAGCATGAAGGCTGCATACCCACGGGTTGCAGCCTTTGTTTTGTGATCTTCGCGACTGAACCGGAACGTCCGATGTCCTCTGCCCATTTCATCCTGTATTCCCGTTCCTACTGCCATTTGTGCGAGGACATGCTGCTCGCGCTGGAAAAATTCCGCCCGGTGCATGAATTCACCGTGGAGATCATCGACGTTGACGCCGACGAAGCGCTGGTGCAGCGCTACGACGAGCTTGTACCGGTGCTCGTGGGACAACGGCAAGGACAGCCTCCAGTGCAGCTGTGCCATTATTTTCTGGATGTCGCGGGCGTTGAAAAATTCTTGCTTTAAAGTAATTGATTCGATATTTCACCGGCTTGGCAATCGCAAGGCCACAGAATCGCTCCGGACCGCAAGCCGTCAATGGCTTATTCGGGTTTTACCCTCTGAAATCCGGTAGAATGACGGGTTGAACAAAAGCTGTTGTAAAGGCGCTCAATTGGGAGACGCTCCCATTCTGGAGCGCCTTTTTTCATCGTTTTCTGCAATTTAATGAACAATATCCGTAATTTTTCGATCATTGCCCATATTGACCATGGCAAATCCACGCTCGCCGATCGCATCATCCAGTTGTGCGGCGGCCTTTCCAACCGCGAGATGGAAGCTCAGGTGCTCGACTCGATGGACATCGAGCGCGAGCGCGGCATCACGATCAAGGCGCAAACCGCAGCGTTGCATTACAAGGCGCGGGACGGCCAGATCTACAACCTCAACCTGATCGATACGCCGGGCCACGTCGACTTCAGCTATGAAGTCAGCCGCTCGCTGTCGGCATGCGAAGGTGCGCTGCTGGTCGTCGACGCATCGCAAGGTGTGGAAGCGCAGACCGTGGCCAATTGCTACACGGCGCTGGAGCTGGGCGTGGAAGTGGTCCCCGTACTGAACAAGATCGACTTGCCATCGGCCGACCCCGACAACGCCAAGAGCGAGATCGAAGAAGTCATCGGCATCGATGCCTCCGACGCCACGCCGTGTTCGGCCAAAACCGGCCTGGGCGTGGAAGACGTCATCGAAGCGATGATCGCCAAAGTGCCGGCGCCGAAGGGTGATCCGGATGCACCGCTGCAGGCGCTGATCATCGATTCCTGGTTCGACAATTACGTCGGCGTGGTCATGCTGGTGCGCATTGTCAACGGCACCTTGCGTCCGAAGGAAAAAATCTTCCTGATGGCGACCGAGTCGACTCACCTGACTGAAAGCATCGGCGTCTTCACGCCCAAGTCGCAATCGCGCGAAACGCTGTCGGCAGGGCAGGTCGGCTTCATTATCGCCGGCATCAAGGAATTGAAGGCGGCCAAGGTCGGCGACACCGTCACCTTGGCTGCGAACAAGGCCGCCGAGCCGCTGCCGGGCTTCAAGGAAGTGCAGCCGCAAGTGTTTGCCGGCCTGTTCCCGGTCGAGGCGAATCAATACGACGCACTGCGCGACTCGCTCGAAAAACTGAAGCTCAACGACGCCGCCCTGCAATACGAACCGGAAGTTTCGCAAGCGCTGGGCTTCGGCTTCCGCTGCGGCTTCCTCGGTTTGCTGCACATGGAAATCGTGCAGGAACGTCTCGAGCGCGAGTTCGACATGGACCTCATCACGACCGCACCGACGGTGGTGTACGAAGTCGTGCTGCGCGATGGCGAAGGCACCATCCTGATGGTCGACAATCCGTCGAAGATGCCGGAACCGTCCCGGATCGAAGAAGTGCGCGAACCTATCGTCACGGTCAATCTGTACATGCCGCAGGAATACGTCGGCTCGGTCATCACGCTGTGTACGCAAAAGCGCGGCGTGCAGACCAACATGAGCTATCACGGCAAGCAGGTGCAACTGACCTACGAAATGCCGATGGCCGAAATCGTGCTCGACTTCTTCGATCGCCTGAAGTCGACCTCGCGCGGTTACGCGTCGATGGACTACGAGTTCAAGGAATACCGTTCGGCCGACGTGGTCAAAGTCGATATGCTGATCAACAGCGAAAAGGTCGATGCCCTGGCCATCATCGTGCACCGTGCCAACAGCCAGTTCCGCGGCCGTGCCGTGGCGGCCAAGATGCGTGAACTGATCCCGCGCCAGATGTTCGACGTGGCGATCCAGGCGGCCATCGGCGCGACCATCATCTCGCGTGAAAACGTCAAGGCGTTGCGCAAGAACGTGCTGGCCAAATGCTACGGCGGCGACATCAGCCGCAAGCGCAAGCTGCTCGAGAAGCAGAAGGCCGGCAAGAAGCGCATGAAACAGGTCGGCTCGGTGGAAATTCCACAGGAAGCATTCCTGGCAATCTTACAAGTGGACGACAAATGAACCTGCAGGCTCTCTTAGGCAATTTCGCATTGATTCTGTTTGTGTTGATGGTGCTGACAGGCGTCATCTGGTTCCTGGATACCTATTTCTGGTCCAAGCAGCGACGTGCGAAGGCCGACGCCGCATTGGCCGAGTTCGATGCGCGCATCGCCAAGAACGCCAGCGACGGCGTCAAGAGCGATACCTCCAGTCGCGCCAAGATCGAGGCCGACCTGTTGCGTCAGCCGACCTGGATCGAATATTCGGGCAGCTTCTTCCCGGTCATCGCGCTGGTGTTTTTCTTGCGCTCGTTCCTGTATGAGCCATTCAAGATTCCATCAAGCTCGATGGTGCCGACCTTGCTCGTCGGCGATCTGATCCTGGTGAACAAATATACCTACGGCATCCGCCTGCCGATCGTGAATAAAAAGATCATCAGCATCAACGATCCGCAGCGCGGCGACGTGATGGTGTTCAAATATCCGAAGGATACGACGGTTGACTACATCAAGCGCGTTGTAGGCGTGCCTGGTGATAAAATTGTCTATAAAAACAAGCACCTAACCGTAAATGGTAAAGAAGTTTCTTACAAGCCATTGCCAGATTATCTGGATGATGAGAATCTGACGTACTATAAGCAGTGGCAGGAAGACCTGACCGGCGTCGGCCACAAGATACTGACGGATGAGCGCGCCCCCAATTTCGTACCGAATCCGGACGCTTTTCCTCAGCATGAGCTGTGCAGCTACAACACGGAAGGCTTTGCCTGCACCGTGCCCGCCGGCCAGTACTTCATGATGGGCGATAACCGCGACAACAGCCTGGACAGCCGCTATTGGGGCTTTGTGCCGGATCAGAACATTGTCGGAAAAGCATTTTTTGTCTGGATGAATCTGGGTAATTTGAAGCGTATCGGCAGTTTTCATTAAGTTGCTGTCAGGCATTAATTCTTCGGAGGCGGAACACGGTATTTTCCCGGTGTTTTTCTCTGTTCCAGGAAAATCCAACAGCCAGCCTGCCGGCGTATTTCGTAGTGACGACGGCAGGTTGCAGGTAACGGGCCGGATGGCCTGGGAGGTATGCGAAAGGCGGCAGGACAGCGCAGCCAGGTTCGCATCTCTAAGCGACGGATGAATAAATGGATCCATTAGTATTGCAAAATCGGCTAGGGCACAACTTCAAGGACGCTACATTACTGCAGCAGGCCTTGACGCATCGTAGCCATAGCAGCTTGCATAACGAACGCCTCGAATTCCTCGGCGACTCTATCCTCAACTGCGTCGTCGCCTCACTCCTTTTCGACCGTTACAACAAAATCGACGAGGGAGACTTGTCGCGTCTGCGCGCCAACCTCGTCAAGCAGCAATCGCTGTACGAAATCGCCCAGCGCCTCGACCTGTCGCAGTTCCTCAGGCTCGGCGAAGGTGAGCTGAAGTCGGGTGGTTTCCGCCGTCCGTCGATCCTGGCCGACACGCTGGAAGCGCTGTTCGGCGCGATTTTCCTCGACGCCGGTTTCGATGCCGCACGCGATGTGATTCGCTCGCTGTACATCCCGATTCTCGACACCGTCGATCCGAAGACGCTCGGCAAAGATGCCAAAACGCTGCTGCAGGAATATCTGCAGGGCAAGAAAATCCCGCTGCCGCAATACAATGTGGTGGCCACGCACGGCGCGGCGCACAACCAGGAGTTCGAAATCGAATGTCTGGTGCCCAAGCTGGAAATCCAGGTCTTCGGCACCGGCGGCAGTCGTCGCGCGGGCGAGCAGGCGGCCGCCAAATTGGCGTTGGAAGCAGTACAGGCCGCCCTGGTCAAGACTCCCGCCGCAACACGCAAACCGCGTGCGCGCACGACGCAACTCAAGCTGGCCGGGATAGCCACGATTCAGCCGGATGCACCCAACGAAGAATTGCCGCTGGCTGCCGAGGCGCCTGCCGCCAAGCCGGAAAAGCTGGAGAAACCGGTGGTCGTCAAGGCCGCCAAAAGCGACGCCAAGGCTGATCTGAAAGCGGAAAGCAAGGCAGAGGCAAAAACCGCCGATCCCAAAGCAGACCACAAAGCCGAACCCAAAACGACCGACGGAAAAAGCGACAGCAAGGCCCAGACGGCCACCGCCGATCTGAACGATTCCCGCACCGAGGTGCCCGCAGCTCCGGCGCCTTCAGTAACACAAAGCAAAACTGCATGACAGAATTTAACGCCCCTTCCGACGCTTCGCCTGACGCCTCGACCGATTATCGATGCGGTTACATCGCCATTGTCGGCCGCCCGAACGTCGGCAAATCGACCTTGATGAATGCACTGATCGGCGCCAAAGTCAGTATTACGTCGCGCAAGGCGCAGACCACGCGTCACCGCATCACCGGCATCCAGACGATAAACAACACGCAATTTGTCTACGTCGACACACCGGGTTTCCAGACGCGTCACAGCAACGCCCTGAACAAGACCCTGAACCGCACCGTCACGTCCACGCTGACTGCCGCCGACGTGATTTTGTACGTGATCGAAGCGGGCACATTCGGACCGGCCGACAAGCAGGTCATGGCACTGTTGCCGGCCAACGTGCCGTGCATCCTGGTGATGAACAAGTCCGACCGCAGCAAGGATAAATCGGTGCTGATGCCGTTTGCGCAGGAAGTCGCATCACAGCACAATTTCGCCTCCGTGGTGCCGGTGTCGGCCAAGCAGCGTTTCCAGCTGGATGCCCTGCAGGACGAAATTCGCAAGCTGCTGCCGGTCAATCCGCCGATGTTCGACGAAGACGACATCACCGATCGCAGTGAAAAATTCCTGGCGTCGGAAATCGTGCGTGAAAAGGTGTTCCGTTTCGTCGGTGAAGAACTGCCATACACCAGTACCGTCCTGATCGAGAAGTTTGAACAGGAAGGCAACCTGCGCCGCGTATTCGCCGCCATCCTGGTCGAACGCGACGGCCACAAGTCCATGGTGATCGGCAACAAGGGCGCGCGCCTGAAAGAAATTTCCACGCAGGCGCGCCTGGACATGGAGCGCCTGTTCGGCGGTCCGGTCTATCTGGAAATCTGGGTCAAGGTCAAATCCGGCTGGGCTGATAACGAAGCCGGATTGCGCGCCTACGGCTACGAATAGCAAACACATACTCTATGGCTGCGATCATCGCTGATTCTGCTGTTGGTCAACCTCAAACACTGGATGCCGAAGCCCTGAGCGCTGCGGCTGCCGAGTCTGCGCTGGCCAACGCCAAAAATTCCGCTGCACCCAAGCGGAGCACGCGTGCAACGAGTGCTCCGCGCCGTCCCAAAGTCCCTGAAAAAGACACGCGCGTCCAGGCCCAGCCCGGTTTCGTGCTGCACAGCTATCCCTACAAGGAAACCAGCCTGATCGTCGACGTCTTCTCGCGCGATCACGGCCGTGTGGCCCTGGTCGCGAAGGGCGCCAAACGTCCGCACTCCAAGCTGCGCGGCGTGTTGCAGACCTTCCAGCCGCTGTCGGTGAGCTGGAGCGGCAAATCTGAAGTGCGCACGCTGACGGCGGCCGAATGGGTCGGCGGGCTGCTGCCGCTGGAAAAATCGGCCTTGCTGTGCGGCTTCTATCTCAATGAATTGCTGGTCAAACTGCTGGCGCGCGAGGATGCGCATCCGGCGCTGTTCGATCACTATGTCTCGACGTTGAACCAGCTGGCGCACGGCGAATCGGCGCCGATCGTGCTGCGCAAGTTCGAGCGCGCGCTGCTCAAGGAAACCGGCGTGGCCGGCGACTGGACCCTCTGCGTCACCAACGGCAAGCCGGTTGCGCCGGACGATACCTACGTTGTCGATCCGGAGCAGGGCGTGCGTTTTCCACGGCTGTCCGATACCGGACCGAAAGTGTCCGGCAAGACCTTGCTCGACATGGAAAAAGAAGACTACAGCGACGCCACCACACAGAGCCAAAGCAAGTTGCTGATGCGCTCGCTGCTGTCACACCATCTCGGCGGCGCCCAACTGAACACGCGTCAGATTCTGATCGATCTGTCGCAACTCTGAGTTCGGGAATCCACGTGTTCAAAGACTTTTCCTGGTCTGGCGCGGCGGCGGGTTTTGTCGCCGTACTGATCGGTTTCACCAGTTCCGCCGCCATCATCTTCCAGGCCGCCGCTGCCGCCGGCGCCACGCCAGGGCAGATCAGTTCGTGGATATTTGCACTCGGCGTCGGTATGGGCGTGACCTGCATCGGCCTGTCGCTGTATTACCGCACCCCGGTCGTCACTGCCTGGTCGACGCCCGGCGCCGCCTTGCTGATCACCGGCCTGGCCGGCCTGAGCATGCCGCAGGCCATCGGCGTGTTCATGTTCTCCGCTGCGCTGGTGACAATTTGTGGCGTGACCGGCTTGTTCGCACGCGCCATGAATCGCATTCCAATTTCGATTGCCGCCGCCATGCTGGCCGGCATCCTGGCGCGTTTCGGCATGGACGTGTTCGTCGCCATGAAGCTCGAATTCGCTCTGGTGCTGCTGATGTTTGCAGCCTATCTGTTCGGCAAGCGCTGGTTGCCGCGCTACGCCATCATCCTGGTGCTGGCGCTCGGCACCGCCTTCGCCGGCACGCAAGGTCTGCTGAAATTCGACAGCTTCCACCTGGCTCTCGCCACACCTGAATTCGTCATGCCCGAGTTCACGCTGACCAGCCTGCTGGGCGTCGGCATTCCCTTGTTCGTTGTCACCATGGCGTCGCAGAACGCGCCCGGCGTGGCCATCATGCGCGCCTCCGGCTACAACACGCCGGTGTCGCCGCTGATGACCTGGACCGGATTGACCACGCTGGTATTGGCGCCGTTCGGCTGTTTCTCGATCTGCCTGGCCGCGATTACCGCCGCCATCTGCATGGGCAAGGAAGCCCATGAAGACCCCTCCCGGCGCTACATGGCCAGCGTCGCCGCCGGCGTGTTCTACCTGATCGCCGGCGTGTCCGGCGCCACCGTGGTGGCCTTGTTTGCGGCCTTCCCCAAGGCGCTGATCATGGCGATCGCCGGCCTGGCCCTGTTCGGCACCATCGCCAACGGCCTGACGGTAGCCATGGCCAATGAAAAGCAGCGCGAAGCGGCGCTGATCACCTTCCTCGTGACTGCCTCCGGCGTATCGCTGTTCGGCATCGGCACGGCCTTCTGGGGCCTGGTCGCCGGCGGCCTGGCGCTGCTGGTGTTCAACTGGCGCTGGAAGCAGGGCGCCGCCATCGACACCAACGACACGAACGACGCCAAGGAAACACGTGCGCCGTTCACTTCATCTACTCCAAGTACATCGCGATAATCCCATGAGCTTCCTGAATCCCGTCGGTCCCGCCATCGAGCTGGGCATCAATATCGACCACGTCGCCACCTTGCGCAACGCGCGCGGCACCACGTATCCCGATCCGATCCAGGCTGCGTTGCAGGCGGAAGAGGCCGGCGCTGATGCGATCACGCTGCATCTGCGCGAAGACCGTCGCCACATCCGCGACGCCGACGTCGAAGCGATCCGTCCGCTGCTGCGCACACGCATGAATCTGGAAGCGGCGGTGACCAGCGAGATGATCGATTTTTCCTGCCGCATCAAGCCGCAGGATTCCTGCCTGGTGCCCGAGAAACGCACTGAAATCACCACCGAAGGCGGCCTCGACGTCGTCACCCATTTCGCCCAGGTGCAGGCCGCCGTGAAGCAACTGCAGGCCGAAGGCATCCGCGTCAGCCTGTTCATCGATCCTGACGACGAGCAAATCAAGGCTGCCGCCGAAACCGGCGCACCGGTGATCGAACTGCATACCGGCCGCTACGCCGAAGCGCATGACCAGGCCGAGATGGAGAAGGAATTGGAGCGCGTGCGCGCAAGCGTGCGCGAAGGCATTCGTCGCGGCCTCAAGGTCAACGCCGGTCACGGCCTGCATTACACCAACGTGCAAGCCATCGCCGCGATTCCCGATATCGCCGAACTCAACATCGGCCACGCCATCGTCGCGCACGCCGTGTTTGTGGGCTGGCACAAGGCGGTCAGCGACATGAAGGCGATCATGCTCAAGGCGCGTCTCGATGCGGCCGGAAAAATCGGATCATGATCTACGGCATCGGCACCGATATCCTGCAGATTTCACGCCTCAGGGCGACGCTTGCGCGGCGCGGCGACCGCTTCGCTGAAAAGATTCTCGGTCCGGAAGAAATGGTCAAGTACCTGAGCCGCAAGGCCAAGGTCGAAGCGCGCGGCATCAGTTTCCTGGCCACGCGTTTCGCTGCCAAGGAGGCGTTTTCCAAGGCGATCGGCCTGGGCATGCGCATGCCGATGACGTGGCGGTCGATGCAGACGCTCAACGCGCCGAGCGGCAAGCCGGTCGTGGTCTGCAGCGGGGCACTCAAGGCCTGGATGGAAGAAAAAGGATTGACCGCGCAAGTCTCGATCACCGACGAGGTGGACTATGCGGTCGCATTTGTCATCGCGGAGAAAACATGAAGGCAGCAGGTCAGGCGCAAGCATCCATTCAACAACGTCCATCACGCCAGCCGCTTGGTCCCGTCATGCTCGACGTGGTCGGCACCACGCTCACGGCGGAAGATATCCGCCGTATTCAGCATCCGCTGACCGGCGGCGTGATCCTGTTCGCGCGCAATTATGAAAATCGCAAGCAGCTGGTGACGCTGACGCAGGGCATCCATGCCGCACGTCCCGGCGTGCTGATCGCCGTCGACCACGAAGGCGGTCGCGTGCAGCGCTTCCGCACTGATGGCTTCACGCATCTGCCGGCTATGCGCACGCTCGGCGAATTGTGGGACCGCGACGTGCTGCAGGCGACCAAGCTGGCCACTGCCGCCGGCTATGTGCTGGCGTCCGAGCTGCGCGCCTGCGGCGTCGATTTATCGTTTACGCCGGTGCTGGACCTCGATTTCGGCGGCTCGTCGGTGATCGGCACGCGTTCTTTCCATCGCGATCCGCGCGTCGTCACACTGCTGGCCAAGAGCCTCAACCATGGCCTTGCGCTGGCCGGCATGGCCAATTGCGGCAAGCATTTCCCCGGCCATGGTTACGTCACCGCCGATTCGCACGTCGACCTGCCGGTGGACGAGCGCCCGCTCAAGGACATCCTCGGCGACGACGCCTCGCCTTATGACTGGCTCGGCATGAGCCTGACTGCGGTGATGCCGGCGCACGTGATTTATCCCAAGGTGGACAAGCATCCGGCCGGTTTCTCGAAGAAGTGGCTGGGCATCCTGCGCAAGGACCTCGGCTTCCAGGGCGTGATCTTCAGCGACGACCTCAGCATGCATGGCGCCAGCGTTGCCGGCGGTGCGCTCGACGGTGCAAACGCTGCATTGCAGGCGGGCTGCGACATGGTGCTGATGTGCAATTCACCGGACAAGGCCGATCAGTTGCTGAGCGGTTTGCGAGTCGAGGTATCTCCGGCCTCGGCTGCCCGCATCGCTGCACTGGTGCCGCAAGGCGCGGCGCCGGAATGGGATGCGCTGCAACAGGATGAGCGCTTCCGCGCGGCGAAAAAGCTGCTGCAGACGCTCGCGTGATTGACTGACTCCACAGCAATGTCCGATATCCAGCCGCCTTCGCCGCCTGATCCGCGCGAGATCGTCCTCGAGACAGTCGCCAAGCTGCCGCACCTGCCCGGCGTGTATCGCTATTTCGATGCGGAAGACAACGTGCTCTACGTCGGCAAGGCGCGCGACCTCAAGAAACGTGTGTCGAGTTATTTCCAGAAGACGCTGAGCAGCCCGCGCATCGCCATGATGGTTGAACGGATCGCGCGACTCGAGACGACCGTGACGCGCAGCGAAGCCGAAGCGCTGCTGCTGGAAAACAACCTGATCAAGACGCTGCGGCCGCGCTTCAACATCCTGTTCCGCGACGACAAGTCCTATCCGTACCTGAAGATCACCGGCCATGCTTATCCGCGCATGGCCTACTACCGCGGCGCAGTGGACAAGAAGAACCAGTATTTCGGTCCGTTTCCGAATGCCTGGGCAGTCAAGGAATCAATCCAGATCCTGCAGAAGGTGTTCCTGCTGCGCACCTGCGAAGACACGGTCTACGCCAACCGTACCCGTCCTTGCCTGCTGCATCAGATCCATCGTTGCAGCGGCCCGTGCGTGAAGCTGATCAGCACCGAAGACTATGCGCTCGACGTCGAGAATGCCTCCAAATTCCTGCGCGGCCGCCAGAGCGAAGTGCTCGACGTGCTGGAAAAAAAAATGCACGCCTACGCCGGCGAGCTCAAGTTCGAACAGGCCGCGGCGGTGCGTAACCAGATCACCTCGCTCTCCAGCGTGCTGCATCAGCAGACCATGGAAACCGGCGGCGACGCCGACATCGACATCATCGCCGTGATCGTGCAGGGCGGCCGCGCCTGCGTCAACCTGGCGATGGTGCGCGGCGGCCGCCACCTGGGCGACCGCGCGTATTTCCCGACGCATGTCGACGGCGCGATTCCCGACGGTGAAGAGTCGATCGAGGCCGAAGTGCTGAAGGCCTTCATCGCCCAGCACTACATCGAGAAATTCATTCCCGGCAACCTGATCGTCAATACCGAGTTCGACGACCCTGCGTTGATGCTGGCGCTGATGGAGCAATGCGGCCACCGCATCACGCTCACGCTGCAGCCGCAGGGCCAGCGCCGCCAATGGCTGGAGATGGCGCACAAGGGCGGCGAGATCGCGCTGGCGCGCTTGTTGTCCGAGCAGGGCTCGCAGCAGGCGCGTACACGCGCCCTGGTGGAAGCGCTCGGCACCGAAGTGGAAGATATTGAAGCCCTGCGTGTGGAGTGTTTCGACATCAGCCACACGCAAGGCGAAGCGACCCAGGCTTCGTGCGTAGTGTTCCATCACCACGCCATGCAGAACGGCGAATACCGCCGTTACAACATCAACGACATCACGCCCGGCGACGATTACGCGGCGATGCGCCAGGTGCTCTCGCGCCGTTATGAAAAAGTCGCCAACGGCGACGGCACCATGCCCGACATCGTGCTGATCGACGGCGGCAAGGGCCAGGTCGAAATCGCGCGCCAGGTCTTTACCGAACTCGGTCTCGACATCAGCCTCATCGTGGGCGTGGCGAAAGGGGAAGGGCGCAAGGTCGGCCTCGAGACACTGGTCTTCGTCGACGGCCGCGCGCCGCAAGAACTCGGCAAGGAGTCCGCAGCGCTGATGCTGATCGCGCAAATCCGCGACGAAGCGCACCGCTTCGCCATCACCGGCATGCGCGCCAAGCGCGCCAAGGCGCGCCAGACTTCGCGGCTGGAAGAGATCGAAGGCATCGGCGCCAAGCGTCGGCAAAAATTGCTGGCGCGCTTCGGCGGCTTGCGCGGCGTGGCTGATGCGAGCATTGACGAATTGGCCTCGGTGGAGGGGATCTCTCACACGTTGGCCGAAGAAATCTATCGCCAATTGCATTGAACTATTGATTTCTTTTGCTTCGCCTGCAAGTGCGATGCGGGCGCGTCATTTCCGCCAGTAACAGGTTTTAAGAGGCGGCTCTGATACTATCTCGGTAAATTTCAATCCGCGCACCCGTCGACGACAACAAATAAACGTATGCCATTCAATTTCCCCATCTTGCTCACCTGGTTGCGTGTCGCCCTGATTCCGCTGGTGGTCGGCGTGTTTTACGTGCCGGAACTCGGCCTGTCGCGCTTCGAACAAGGCGTGGCGTCGACCGCCATATTTGTCGTCGCCGCCGCCACCGACTGGTTCGACGGCTTCCTTGCCCGGCGCTGGAACCAGACCTCCGCCTTTGGTGCCTTCCTCGACCCTGTAGCCGACAAGCTCATGGTCACCGGTGCGCTGCTGGTGCTGGTGCATCTGGACCGTGTGCATCCCATCACGGCCTTCATCATCATCGGTCGCGAGATCGCCATTTCCGCGCTGCGCGAATGGATGGCGCAACTCGGCGCCTCCAAATCGGTGGCAGTCAGTTCGCTCGGGAAAATCAAAACCACCGCGCAGATGATCGCCATTCCGATGTTGCTGTTCTACTCGGATCTGTTCGGCATCATCGACACACGTGAGTGGGGCCACTGGCTGTTGCTGATCGCTGCGGTGCTGACGGTTTGGTCGATGCTTTACTACCTGCGCAAGGCCTGGCCGCTCATTAAAAAAGTGCAGGAAAGTAAAAGTGGCGCTTGACTTCTCCTATGGAAGCTCTATAATAGCGTTCTGTTGTTGATGCGGGAGTAGCTCAGTTGGTAGAGCGATACCTTGCCAAGGTATAGGTCGAGAGTTCGAGCCTCTTCTCCCGCTCCAGAATTACTAAAGGAAGCGCAAAACGCTTCCTTTTTTCATTGTGAGAGTTTGGCCATCAGTCGGAACAACTTCCTCGGAAGCCGGTTGACAATACATCGCAATTGACAGCAGTTTCAGTGTCCCCTGGCGGGGTAGCAAAGTGGTTATGCAGCGGCCTGCAAAGCCGTTTACGCCGGTTCGATCCCGACCCCCGCCTCCAAACACTCCATGCGGGAGTAGCTCAGTTGGTAGAGCGATACCTTGCCAAGGTATAGGTCGAGAGTTCGAGCCTCTTCTCCCGCTCCAAATTAAAAAGGAAGCTCAGCAATGAGCTTCCTTTTTTCTTTTCCGGCTCATTTTTGGCTCGCTTTTTTCCTGCCGTCCATAGTTACCCCATTTCATCTTCCGGTCCCACGCCCTGCTGCATCTGCACCGTGCTGCACCCGCACAGTGCAGGTATCATCAGCGCATCGTTACTTTTATGTCGCATTTCGTTGGATGTAATTGTTTTTTAAGCAATTACACTCTACATTGGTATTCCGGTCGACGAGGGTGGTTCATAACAAACGGGGGATAGGGAAATGGATGCATTTCAAAAAGAAATCGACGAGAGAACCAATCTCACGAGTTCCAACAAGTTCGAACTGCTGCTGTTCCGCCTGGGCACGGACCCGTACGGTGTTCGTTCCGAGCTGTTCGGCATCAATGTATTCAAGATTCGCGAAATCGTCCCGATGCAGGAGATCACCAAGGCCGCCGGTACGCGTTCGCCGCTGCTCGGCATGGTCAACATCCGCGGCCAGATCATTTCCGTGATCGATTTGCCGGCAGTAGTCGGCTGTGTGCCCAAGAGCGGCCTCAACATCCTGCTGGTCACCGAGTACGCGCGCAGCACACAAGCGTTTGCGGTGGAGTCGGTCGATGAAATCGTGCGGCTGGAATGGAGCCAGGTCTTGTCGGCCGAATCCAAGGCCGGAGGCAACTTCGTCACCAGCATCGCGCGCCTCGACGACGACGTCAGCAGCAGCCGTCTTGCACAGGTGCTCGACGTCGAACAGATCCTGCATGAAATCATGCCGACCGAGCGCGACATGGACATGACCGGTCTGGAACATATCAAACTCAAGCCGGGTTCAGTCATCCTCGCGGCGGACGATTCCAAGGTCGCCCGTTCGCTGGTTGAGAGCGGTCTCAAGGCGCTCGGTCTGCCATTTGTGATGTGCAAGACCGGCAAGGAAGCCTGGGAAAAGCTGCAGGACATCTACAAGGAAACCAAGTCCCAGGGCGTGCCCATCACCGATCGCGTGGCGATGGTGCTGACCGACCTGGAAATGCCGGAGATGGACGGCTTTACGCTCACGCGCAACATCAAGCGCGACGACGGTCTCAAAATCATCCCGGTGGTGATTCACTCATCGCTGTCCGGCTCGGCTAACGAAGATCACGTCAAGAACATCGGCGCCGACGGTTATGTGGCGAAGTTCGTCATCGAAGATCTGACTGCCGCCCTCATCAAGGCGCTGGCCAAATAAATTGTCAGCTGCGGCGCCTGGAGCCAGGTCGCCGCAAGTAGAAACGAAATGCCGTTTGTCCTGCATGCAGATGACGAGCGGCATTTTTGCCATTCTCCGTAATCTGTCTACAATGGATAAGCGACCGGACGGCCATGCCGCTGCGGTTCGCGCATGCAACAGGCTGCAAAGTACAAGCAAAAACAGGCAATGTCCAGGAGCGCCGGATATTGCACCGGAAGCTGTCGTGTTCAAGAATGTCGACGTATCGACAGCGCCGGTGCGGGCGGGGGAAGTGAACCATCACCAATGGCGATTCCATGAAAGAATCCTCTTTACGCAAGATCGACGCGTTTTTCGAGTTGATTGCCGGTTGGCGCAAGGCCTATCACAGCGCTTGCCTGTATTACCTGGCGAAATATGAAGACGGTCGTTTCAACGTCGTCTCGGCGCGGATTTTCCTCGACGTTTCTCCCAGTATATTGATTCCCGAACCCTATCGTGCCGGCGCCATCCAGGCCGGGCAGTGGGATATCTCGTCCTCATCGATGAGCGTGGAGCAACTGATCGGGGGCCTGTTGTCGCCGCAGGGCTGTCAGCTCGACGGCCACGGCATCCTGCGCATGGCGCCCGGCGACGGCGGCGAAGTGCTGGTATCGGATCCGCTCCTGCTGGTGCCGGAAATGACGGCGCAATCCCATCGACTGGTCGGGCTGGAAATCAACGGCGGCAGCCGCGAGAAATTTCTGCCGCAGCCGGAAAGCGACTGGATCCTTAAAGGCGGCGAGCTGCCTTACGATACCGTCGAGGAGTTATGCCATGACTATGGACTGGAAGGCATGGCGCAAGGCAAGAGCCGGCTGGAAGTGATTGCGCAGACGCCGGTGCAGGTGTTCGCGGGTTCGACCATCATCGGCACCAGCGCCAGCCTGGGCCTGTGGACGGCAAAATCGATGGACAAATATCGCCTGCGGCTGGGTTATCGCATCTTGCTCAAGGGCAAAGTGATCCGGCGCGGCATGGTGCCCGGCGAATCTCTGGAATGGACCGAGGCCGGCATCGCCATGGTTGGCAAGGTCGCCATCGACGTGCCCGAGGGCGCGCGCGTGCAATGCATCAGTTCCTACGAGGACCGTGCGCACCACCAGCAATGGATCACGGACGCCAATATCCTGAATGACGGGCGTCCTGTCGTGTTTCCGACTGGTGATATCCGATGACCGCAATTAAACGCAATTGAATGTGCCCAGGCACATCGAAATGTAAAGATCGGGACTTCATCGCGGCACATTTGCTCGCAGAACGCCGCTATCTCTTATACTGACGTCCTTTCAAACCTGTTCCCACTTTCCGGTCGCGGCATCGTGATCCTGCTATGCGCATTCCACAGTTAGCTCCTACGCAAGACGCTGCGCTGGCTTCGGCCTTGCAAGCAGCGATCGACAACAAGACCAAGCCGCACGGCAGCCTCGGCGTGCTGGAGTTCGTCGCGCACCGCATCGGCCTCATCCAGCAATCGCACACGCCGCGCATCGACCGTACCGCCGTCGTGGTGTTTGCGGCCGACCATGGCGTGGTGGCGGAAAACATTTCGGCCTATCCGCAAAGCGTGACCTGGCAGATGGTGGAAAATTTCCTGCAGCAAGGTGCCGCAATCAACGTGTTTGCGCGCCAGAACGATTGCGCGCTGCACATCGTCGATGCCGGAGTGAACCATGAGTTCGGTGAGCGCGAAGGGCTGATCTCGCGCAAGCTGGGGCCCGGTACGCGCAACTTCGCGAAAGAGCCGGCCATGAGTGCGGCACAGTGCGAACAAGCGCTGCAGCACGGCATGGACCTGGTAGCGGCGATGTCGGTGGATGTCCTCGGTTTCGGCGAAATGGGCATCGGCAACACCACTGCGGCTGCGGCCATCATGCACAAGATCACCGGCATCGCCGTCGCAGAATGCGTCGGTGCCGGCACCGGCCTGGCCGCCGATGGCATCCGCCACAAGCAGCAGGTGATCGAGCAGGCGGTCGCGCTGCATGCCGGCGCCGAGGATCCGTTGGACATATTGCGTACCTTCGGCGGTTTTGAAATCGCCATGATCGCCGGCGCCATGCTCGAGGCTGCGGAGCGCCGCATGGTGTTGCTGATCGACGGTTTCATCGTGACCTCGGCCTTGCTGGTGGCGGCAAAACTGCAGCCGGACATCCTCGACTATTGCCTGTTCTCGCATTGTTCCGACGAACATGGCCACCGTCGCATGTTGCAACATCTCCACGCACGGCCGCTGATGCAACTCGATCTGCGGCTGGGTGAAGGCACCGGCAGCGCCCTGGCCTTGCCGTTGCTGCATGCAGCGGTCAACTTCCTGGCGCAGATGGCGACGTTTTCCTCTGCGCAGGTCAGTGAGAAGAGCGCCTGATATGGCTGCCGCGCCCACGCCGACACCCGCCACCGGCTTGCGCTATCAGCTGCAGCTGTTCTTCACGGCGCTGCAATTTTTCACACGCCTGCCGGCGCCGCGCTGGGTCGGTTTCGACGCTGCCTGGTTGCAGCATGCAGCGCGTTACTTTCCGGCGATCGGGATCCTTGTTTCGCTGGCATGCGCCGCCGTCTACTGGCTGACGGCGCTGTGGCTGCCGCAAGTGGTGGCGGTGTTGTTGTCGACCGCAGCCGGAATTTACCTCACGGGCGCGTTCCATGAAGACGGTTTTGCCGACGTCTGCGATGGTTTTGGCGGTGGCATGCAAGCGTCGCGTGTGCTTGAGATCATGCGTGACTCGCGAGTCGGCGCGTACGGCGTGATCGGTATCGTGCTGCTGCTGGCGACCAAGATCGTCGGCCTGGCGTCGCTGCCCGTCCTGCAGGTGATGCCTGCTTTGCTGATTGCGCATCCCTTGTCGCGCTGCTTCGCCGCAGCACTGATCTGGCGCATGCCGTATGTGCGCGAAGAGGGCAAGGTCAAGCCGCTGGCGCAAAACATGAGCAATGGCGAATTTGCCGTCGCCGCGATTACCGCCGCGCTGCCGCTGGTCGTGTGTGTCGCAGCAGGGTGGCTGGTGCTGCAGGCGTTGCTGCCGGCCATGTTGCTCGGCGCCGCAGCTGCCTGGTTCCTCGCGCGAAAATTTCAGCGCCGCATCGGCGGCTATACCGGCGACTGCCTCGGCGCCGTTCAACAATTCAGTGAAGTCGCGATCTACCTGGGCCTGCTGGCCGCAGCGTCAATGTCGCCGGCTTTACCTACATAAACAGAAAGGTCGACCATGTTGCTGCATCTCATCCGCCATCCCCAACCCGTTATCGATAAAGGCCTTTGCTACGGCAGCAGCGACCTGGCCGTGACCGAAGAAGAATGCGTCAAGGTGCTTGAGCAGGTCAAACCTGCACTGCCGCCGCACGTGCCGGTGTACTCGAGTCCACTGCAACGCTGCGTCTTCTTGGCCGAACCGCTGGCCACGGCGCTCAATGCGGGTCCGGTGCGCTACGATCCGCGCCTGATGGAAATGCATTTCGGCACTTGGGAGCAGCGCGCCTGGGATGATTTGCCGCGAGCGGAAATCGATGCCTGGGCCAGTGATGTGGTCGGCTATCGTCCTGGCGGCGGAGAGAATGTCCTCAACGTGGCGCAACGCGTCGACGCTTTTTGCAGCGATCTGCAGCAGCGCGGGCAGAGCCAGGCCATCGTGGTCTGCCACGCCGGCACGATCCGCCTGTTGCAGGCGCGCGCACTCGGTCTGGCGGTCACCAAGATGGCCGAGCATGCAGCAGTCAATGCACATGCGATTGCGTTCGGCGAAGTGCTGACGCTGAAGCTGTAAAAACAAAAAACGCACGGCTTTCATCCGTGCGCTTGATTTTATTGTTCTGATTTTTCTGCCGATTTCTCTTTACTCGTAGCGCTGTTCCACCGCAAATTTGATCAGCTCCGCCTGGCCATCGATGCCGAGCTTGCGTTTGATGTTCAGGCGATGTGTTTCCACCGTGCGCACACTCAGGTCCAAGTCACGCGCGATCTGCTTGTTCGATTCACCGTTGGCGATGTGCTGCAGCACCTGGCGCTCGCGCGAGGTCAGCAGGTCGCCCGCCGCCAGCGGCTGCGACAGCTTCCTGGCCAGCGCGGCGCTGTAATAGATTCCTCCCGATATCACCGTCTCGATGGCCCGGATAATGTCCTGGCCCGGCGCGTCCTTGAGTACATAGCCGCGCGCGCCGGCCTGGATCGACTGCATCACGTATTCGCTCTTGTCGTGCATGCTCAGGATCAGCACCGCGATCTCCGGAAAGCGCGCGTGGAATTCGGCCGTCAGGTCGATACCGTTCATGCCGCGCATGTTGATGTCCATCAGCACCAGGTCGATTTCATGCAGCGTCGCCAGTTTCAGCGCTTCGTCGGCGCCGCCGGCTTCCGCCACCACATGCAGGTTTGCGGCAGTCTCCAGTCGCGCGCGCAAACCGTCACGCACCAGCGGATGATCGTCGACCAGCATGATGCGGGTAACACGGGGGGCGGATGCGGACTCAGACATAGGGATATACCGGTGCGGTTGAGTGGGGAATGCGGGCGGTCACGACCGTGCCTTCCGACGATGAGCGCAGTGAGAAGCTGCCTCCCACGGCTTCCAGGCGCTCGACCATGTTGCGCAGGCCGATGCCGCGCTTGGGATGGTCGTCGATCTGGTCGAGGTTGAAGCCGATGCCGTTGTCGCCGATCTCCAGCGTGACGTGGCCGGCGTCGGCGTGCAGCTGCATGTCGATCTGCGTGGCCTGGGCGTGGCGCGCGATATTGGTCAGCGCTTCCTGCGCGATGCGGAACAGCACGGTATTGGCGCCGCCTGACAAGGTGTCGACCTGGGTGCCTGCATGGAAAGCGATCGGTGTTGATGCGGTGCTGCTCCATTCCTGGCACAGATGTTCCAGCGCGGCGGCCAAGCCCAGATCGTCGAGGATGGCGGGGCGCAAGTCGTGTGAAATGCGGCGCACTTCGGCCAGCACGTCAGTGATCTGGGTGGCGGTGCGTTCGACGCTGAGTTTGGCGGCTGCAGCTTGGTCGGGGGTGCCGGACAATCGGATCACGGCCGCTTCGATCTGCAGCTTGATCGACACCAGCCACTGGCTGATGCCGTCATGCAGGTCGCGCGATAGCCGCGCACGTTCCTCTTCCTGCGAGCGCACCACGCGCTGCGCCAGTTGCTTGAGCTTGGCGTCGGCGACGCGATGTTCGCTGACGTTGAGCAGCAGACCCGACAGCGCCACCACCAGCGCGCTCAGGATCGCAATGCCGGCGATCAGCAGCATGGTCTCGTGGATATGGCCGGAGACCTGGGTGTCGATCTTTTCCAGCGCGGCATCAACGTCGTCGAGGTAGATGCCGGTGCCGACCACCCAGCCCCAGTTCGGTATCGCCACCACATAGCCGAGCTTGGGCGCGACCGTACGGCTGGACGGCTTCTCCCACAGGTAGCGGACATAGCCGCCGCCCTCGTTGGCGCGCGCGATCAGCAGCTGGATGGTCGGGCTGCCGCTGGCGTCGCGCCAGTCCCACATCTCGCTGCCGACCAGCTCGGGCTGGCGCGGATGGACCAGGTTCTTGCCGTGCTGGTCATAGACGTAAAAATAACCGTCGTCGCTGAAATCCAGGCGCTCGAGAATCCGCTTGGCTTCTTCCTGCACGGCGGCGTCGCTGCGGCCTGATTCATACAGGTGCGCAATCGCGCGCGTGGCGAGATCGACGTAGTGCTTGAGCTCGGCATCCTTGCTCGCCAGATAGGCGGCCTGTACCGATGCGCGTTGCTGCTGGCCGAGCGTCACCGCCTGGTGGCGCACCACCAGCGCAATCGCGGACAAGGCCAGCGCTAGCGGCACGATGGCGAGGAAAATGATCTTGTGACGTAAGTTCATGTCGCGCATTCTACCTAACCCTAATTACGTAGTTATACGTAGCAGTCTGCATGCTCCGCTTGTGGCGGTTCTCGAAGGCGATCAATCCTGAGGCCGGGCCGATGAGCTGCGAGGCGTTCTTCGCCAGGAAGCGCATTGTGGCGGCAAGGGGCGGATGGGAGGCTGGAGAGCACCCACATTTCAAGCAAGGCCGAGGGTTTCCTTTCTCATGTGAATGCGTGAAGAGCCGCGTCACAGACGGGATGCCGACAATGGCGCAGATGATTTACGGCAAGTCATTGTTTTAAGGCAAGATTTCGTGAAAAAAATCGACGTTGATTTTGTCTCCGTTTCTGTAACACTTGAAAATATTCGATTTAAAAATAGTAGAATGTAGAAAAAAAGACAACTTTATCCATGAATGCCGACATGTCCGCCATCCCCACTCCAAAGAAAGTCTTGATCGTCGACGACAGTAAAGTCTCGCGCATGGTCATCAAGGCGCACATCCTCGCCGCCTATCCTGAATGGAGTGTGCAGGAGGCAGCCAGCGGCGACGAGGCAATCGGCGCGGTCGAGCGCGACCTGCCCGATTACTGCACGATGGACATCAACATGCCGGGCATGCTCGGCACCGACGCCGCCGAAATCATCCTCGCCAAACATCCGCAACTGCGCGTGGTGATTTTCTCGGCCAATATCCAGGAAGCCGCCCAATCGCGCGCACAGCAATTGGGCGCCTTGTTCGTCGCCAAGCCGGTGACGGAAAAATCTATCGCCCAGGCGCTCGGCCATTTCGCGAGGAATGCATGAAGGCGAAGGTTCTCTCCGAGATCCAGCTCGACGCGCTCACCGAAGTCTTCAACGTCGGCGCCGGCAGGGCGGCGCTCAGCCTGAGCGAAATCGTCGGCGAAGAAGTCATGCTGTCGGTACCCTCCATCGAAGTGCTCAAGGCCGAGGATGTCAACAGCCGCGTGCTGACGCTCAAGGACGACAAGTTCGCCACCGTCAGCCAACTGTTTTCCGGCCCGTTCGATGCCGAGGCGGTGCTGCTGTTTACCGAGAACTACGCGCTCGAAATCGTGCGCGACATGATGGGCTCGCAGATGAGCATCGAGGACCTCGCCGAATTCGAGCAGGAAGCCATGTGCGAGCTCGGCAACATCATCCTCAACGCCTGCCTGTCGGCCATGGCGGACATGCTCGGCATCAGCCTGAACAGTTCGTTGCCGACCTACGCCATGTCGTCGCCGGACGAAATCACCACGCGGCTGGCGGACAAGGGCGAAGAAGATGGGGACAGCAGTTACATCCTGGTCCTACATATCGACCTGGTGCTGGAAAAACACCATACCGAAGGCCACCTGATCTTCCTGCTCAGCTCGACCTCGCTGAGCAAGCTGATCTCGCATATCCAGCAATACTTGAACAATATTCTCTGAACGGCACGTCATGAGCAGCGCGGCATCTTTGGGATTTTCTCCGGAAGAAGTGGTCAACAGCATCGGCCTGGGACTGGTCGTGGTGGACAGCGATCTGAACATCCTGCTGTGGAACGACTGGATGGCCAGGCACAGCCGCATTACCGGCGAGCAGGCGCTGGGCAAGAACATCATCGCGCTGTTCGGCGAACAACTCACGCCGGGTTTTTTGCGTACGCTCAACAACGCCATCGGCTACGGCTTGCCGGCCATGATGTCGAGCGCGTTGCACCGTTCGCCGCTGCCCTTGTTCCTCGAGCAGGACAAGAGCGACAAGCCGCTGCGCATGCACCAGTCGATCGTCATGACGCCGCTGCAAGCCAGCGAAGGTAAGGCGGCCAGCTGCCTGATCCAGATCAGTGATTCGAGCACGTCCATCAAGCGCGAAAAAATGCTGATCTCGCATTCCGATGCCCTGAAACGCGAAGCCATCACCGACGGCCTCACCGGCATCTACAACCGCCGCTTCTTCGACGAGAGCTATGCGATTGCGTTGCGCACGGCCAAACGTAATCGCAGCAGCCTGTCGCTGTTCATGATCGACATCGACTACTTTAAGCAGTACAACGACCACTACGGCCACGTCGAAGGCGACAAGGCCCTGCAACTGGTGGCCAACACCCTGCGCGCGCAGATGCGCAGGCCCACCGATATCTGTGCGCGCTACGGCGGCGAAGAATTCATCATGCTGATTCCGGGCTTCACGCCGGAGCAGGCCGAGCGTTTCGGCGAGCGGCTGCGCGCCAGCGTCAGCGACCTGGCGATTGTGCATGAAAAATCTACCGTGCGGCCGAACATGACCATCAGCGTCGGCGTCTGCACCATGACGCCGAACCAGGCCAGCGAAGGCAAGACCCTGCTCAACGTCGCCGACGGCGCCTTGTACCGGGCCAAAAAGCAGGGGCGCAACTGCGTGCAAAGCGCATCCTGAGCAATTTTCGTCCAATCGCATGAAAGCTTGAACGCATGCGGGTTACACGCGGTCATAAACAAGTTATCAACAGAGTTGACCACATTTTCTGTGGATAAATGTCCGGCTGCTTTTGCGTATAATGCGGCCCTTGCGGACCTTATTGCCTTTTGTCCCGATCCATTTCAACGTCATTCCCTTGGCCCCTATTGCCTTGCCCATGCGCCGATTCTGCTTTTTGTTGCTGGCATTCCTGTTTCCCCTGCAATTGTTTGCGGGGACGCTTGAGCCTGTGGTGAATTCGGTGGCGGCGACGGAGGACGTGATTCTCATTGTTTTTGAAGAGCGGCAGCGTGCTTCAGATCATGTCGATGCGGACGCATTGAGCAGCGTGCAGGCGGCAGGCGATGAAGCCGACTCCAATCTCGATCCATGGGAGGTGCAAGCCGACCTGGAAGACCAGACTCTGCCGGTGCCTGTGGCCACCTTGCCGCTGGACTGGCAATCCTTTCCCCATTTGTATCCCCACGTGAGCGGCGGCAAGTCCGCGTTCATCGATATACTGCGGCCGCCTCCGGTCGTCTGATCCCTGTCCGCGTCCGATTCTGTCCAACGCGGCGACAATTCTTTTTCCGAATCCGATTTTTTCGCGACGATCGTCACTGCACGGTCGCGCTCTCTTTGCATAGGAAGCATCATGAAACGCGTCATTCTTTTCCTCGTCACCAATCTGGCAGTGATGCTGGTGCTGAGCGTCACCGCCAGCATCCTCGGCATCAACCGCTACATGACCGCCAACGGCCTCAACTTCGGCATGCTGCTGATGTTCTGTGCGCTGATGGGTTTCGGCGGCTCGTTCATTTCGCTGCTGCTGTCCAAGACCATTGCCAAATGGTCGACCGGCGCGCGCGTCATTGAGCATCCGCAGAATTCCACTGAAATGTGGCTGGTCGACACGGTCAATCGTCTCGCCACGCGCGCCGGCCTGACGATGCCCGAAGTCGCCGTCTACGACGGTCCGCCCAACGCCTTCGCCACCGGCGCCAGCAAGAGCAATTCGCTGGTGGCGGTCTCGACCGGACTGCTGCAAGGCATGACCAAGGAAGAAGTGGAAGCCGTGCTGGCGCATGAAGTCGCGCACATCGCCAACGGCGACATGGTCACGCTGACGCTGATCCAGGGCGTGGTGAACACCTTTGTGATGTTCTTCGCGCGCATCGTCGGCTACTTCGTCGATTCGGCCCTGCGCCGCAACAACGAGCAGTCGTCCGGTCCCGGCATCGGCTACATGGTCACGGTGGTGGTGTGCGAAATCGTCTTCGGCATCCTCGCCAGCATTATCGTCATGTACTTCTCGCGCCAGCGCGAATATCGCGCGGATTCCGGCGCCGCCAAACTGATGGGAACGCCGACGCCGATGATCGGCGCCTTGCGTCGCCTGGGCGGCATGGAAGCCGACGGCCTGCCGCAAAACCTGCAGGCTTCCGGCATCGCCGGCCGCGGTTCGTGGATGGGTTTGTTCTCCAGCCATCCTCCGATCGAATCGCGCATCGCTTCGTTGCAGGGGCGTGCGATCGCATAAGCGTTGTGGTACAGGTATGAATAGCGCCCTGTCGGCTGTTGCGGACAGGGCGTTTTGCCAGGAATGTCTATTTTTCGCGCGGGCGTGTCGCTTCTTCCAGCGTCAAAATGGACTGCGCCATTGTTTCTGTCGTGGCTAGGGTATTGATGACGCCTGTGCGCAGCGCCCCGAGGACTGCCGTGGTTTTTGAGTTTTCACTGGCAACTGCGATGACATTGGGAATGCGCCGCAAGTCGTCCAGAGTCAGACCGATAACGCGCGCTTGCAGGGATGTCTGAGCCGGCTCTCCATTCATGTTGATGAAATCGTAACCCATCATGTCGCCAACGGCGCCCATGCGTTTGACATCAAGAATCTCCTGTGGTGAAAACCAGCCCATGCGCACCATGTTGCTGTCTTCGTTGATATCGCCGATACCGATCAGTGCAATATGCGCCCGCTGCGCTTTATCCAAGGTTTGCTTGACGGTGTCATTGGCGAGCAGACTGCTGCGAACCTGAGGATCGCTGACCAAGGCAGGTGCATAAAGGGTTTCACTTTCGCCGCCGAACCGCGCGGCTAGGCGACGGCAAATATGATCGGAATTCATCGTTTCGCCGCCGCGATAGGAGCCTCCAATGGCGCAGACAAAGGTCAAATTGCGCTGCATCGACGAAACCGCATGCTCGGAGACCGCGCTGATGTTGCGACCCATGCCGACCGCCACGATCATGTCGTTGGCGAGAATCCGGTCCAGATGGCTGGCGACCAAGCCAGCCAGGAGTCCACGCTGACTTTCCTGATCATTGTGATTGATCGAGATGATGGCGCGCTCAATTCCGAAGCGTGTCATCAGTTCATGCTCGAGCTGGCGGGTGTCGCCAGGGTGATGGCGGACGCGAATTTCAACGATGCCTTCCCTCTGTGCACGTTTGAGCATGCGGCCGATAGTCGGGCGTGAAATCGAAAATCGTTTGGACAATTCGTCCTGCGTCAGTCCGTCTACGTAGTAGAGCGTCGCGAGCCGCGTCAGCTCATCGGTCGACATCTGCTGGTCCTTTCATTTCTTCTCTCCCTGAAGTCCGGATCTTGGTGTCCGGATTGTCGTTCATTTTTGTTTTTGCAGGCTGCTTTCGTATTCGCGGATGCGGTTGAGCTTCGACTCCGAGCGCCCGCCGGAAAATTCAGATGACAGCCAGGTGTCCACAATCGACTTTGCCAGTTCGGGGCCCACCACGCGCGCGCCCAGCGTAATGATTTGAGCGTTGTTGCTTTTGCTGGCCCGTTCAGCTGAGTAAGTGTCGTGACATTGGGCCGCGCGCATTCCGGGCACCTTGTTGGCCGAGATCGCCATACCGATGCCGGTCCCGCAGAGCAATATGGCGCGGGAAAAACGCTGCTCCATAACGGCCTCGGCCACCGCGAACGCGATATCCGGATAGATGACCGGCTGGGTGTCATATGTGCCGAAGTCAGTGACCGCCAGGCCTTTGCCGGCCAGATGCTGCTTGATGATTTCCTTCAGTTCGAACGCTGCCTCGTCACAGCCGATGGCGATTTCCACGATATTTTTCCTTTCTAGTCGCGTCGGTGAGTGTGGTGAAAAAATGATCGCAACAAATCAAATTCTCATTTTTCACAATAACGAAGTCAAGAAGTATAAGTGCCTATCTTCCTCTTATTATTCTTATATTGATTTTATTTGTCGTTATATTCGTTTTAATTCGAAATCTGGCAGAGTTTTCTCAGTGTGATTGACAGCCAAAAATCTCGCTTGCTACCATCGGCGCAGTGAAAAAAAGATCTTTAAGGATCAAATGTTAATTGCTGGAGACAAATCATGGCAACACTGCTTCTTGATGCGGCTGGGGTAAAAAAATCATTTCAGGGGATTCCTGCATTGACGGACGGTCGTCTGGCATTGCGTCCGGGCAGTGTGCATGCGCTGTGTGGCGGCAACGGTGCCGGCAAGTCGACATTCCTGAGTATCGTGATGGGCATGGTCCGTCGCGATGGCGGCGAGATTTTCCTTCATGGTCGCCAGGTGGATTTTGCGACGCCGGGAGAGGCCCTGGAAAGCAGGGTCGCCATGATTACGCAAGAGCTGTCGCCGATCCCAGGCATGACGGTTGCGGAAAATATCTATCTTGGACGAGAGCCGCGCACTGCCGGAATCTGCGTCGATTTCAAGACCATGCTGCGGCAAGCGCAGGCTTTGCTCGACCGTTTGCAGTTTCCCGTCAACCCGCGTCTGCGCATGTCCTCATTGAGTCTGGCGCAAGTCCAACTGGTTGAAATCGCCAAGGCGTTCAGCCGCGATTGCGACGTCATGATCATGGATGAGCCGACGTCGGCGATCGGCGAACGCGAGACGGAAGTGTTGTTCAACGCGATCCGTAGCCTCACGGCCCAGGGTGCGGGGATAGTCTATGTTTCCCATCGTTTGTCCGAGATATTCCAGATCGCCGATGACTACACGGTGTTTCGCGATGGTCGCTTTGTTGAAAGCGGACGCATCGCAGACATTAACCGCGCTGCGCTGGTTACAGCGATCGTTGGCCGCAAATTGCAAACCGCAACACGATCTCGCCGGGCCGCAGGCAAGGCGGTATTGGAGACCGAAGGTCTGAGCCGAAACGGTGAGTTCAGCGGAATTTCATTGCGTGTACACGCCGGAGAGGTGTTGGGCATCTACGGTCTGATGGGGGCCGGGCGCAGCGAATATCTCAATTGCATCTATGGGCTTACCAGGCCGGACGACGGGGATATTCGCTTGCGGGGCGTATCGCTGCCGGTTGGAAATCCCGGCAAGAGCATTGCCTCGGGCATTTCACTTGTCACCGAAGATCGTAAGGAAACCGGCCTGGTGCTCACGGCTTCGATCCGCGACAACATCGCATTGTCGGCCTACCGACGCATGTCTCGTCTGGCTCTGATCGATCGACAGCGTGTGAACCGCCTGGTCGGCGATATGGTGAAGCGCATTCGCATGAAAACCAGTTCCGTGAATCTGCCTGTGTCGTCAATGAGCGGCGGCAATCAGCAGAAAGTCGTACTGGCGCGTTGCCTGTCGACCGAGCCCGTGTGCCTGATGTGCGATGAACCGACGCGCGGCATAGACGAGGGCGCCAAACGGGAGGTCTATCAGCTCATCAACGAGTTTGCGGAAAACGGCGGCGCGGTACTTCTGGTTTCTTCGGAGGCGCAAGAAGTGCTGGACGTCAGCGACAGGATCGCCGTTTTCAAGGCCGGCAGCGTGGTCGCCATGTTGGACGGACATACCTCAACCCAAGAAGAACTCTTACATTTGGCCTCGTGATGAATATCAAGATCACTCCTATCGCTCTGCCTTCCTCGACACCTGCCTTCAGTTTGCAGCAGTTTTATGCGCGCTACGGCATTTTGGCGGCGTTGATTGCGCTATGCATTTTTTTATCGTTCAGCAATCAGTACTTCATGAGCTGGGGCAACTGGGCCGACATTCTTCGGCAGACCTCCATCAACGGTATCCTCGCGATCGGCATGACCTTTGTGGTCCTCACCGCCGGCATCGATTTATCGGTGGGCGCCATACTCGCCTTCGCCGGGATGGTAAGCGCCTGGCTGGTCGCCGGCGACAATTCTCACGGTGTGACGACGAGCTTGTTGGCGGGGCTAGGTTTCGGAGCGTTGCTCGGTGCGGTCAATGGATTGTTGGTGGCGCGCCTGTCCGTGCCGCCATTTGTCGCCACACTGGGCATGCTTAGCGCCGCACGTGGTTTGACCTACATCTACAACGATGGCATGCCGGTATCGGATTTGCCCGACGACTTTTTGGAAATCGGCGCCGGTTACGTATGGCAAGTCCCGGTACCCATCCTGATTTTTGTCGCAGTGATCGCGATCAGTTGGTTTGTCCTGCGCTATACCATCTACGGACGCTATATCTACGCCGTCGGTGGCAACGCCAAGAGCGCCAAGACCAGCGGGATCAGCACGCGCAAAGTACTTTTCGCAGTGTATGTCGTCAGTGGCTTATTGGCAGCTCTCGCAGGAATTCTGCTGGCATCACGCACCACGGCTGCGTTGCCCCAGGCAGGGGTTTCTTATGAACTGGACGCGATCGCTGCGGTGGTGATTGGCGGCACCAGCCTGTCGGGTGGTACGGGGTCGTTGGGTGGCACGGTCGTGGGTGCTTTGCTCATCGGTGTGATCAACAACGGCCTTAATTTGCTCGGCGTTTCTTCCTATTACCAGCAAGTTATCAAGGGCGTGATTATTGTGGGGGCCGTCTTGCTGGATGCTTCTCGCAAAAAGCAGTAACTCGCTCAAACATTTTCGGAGACCATCATGATTTCGTTGAAAAAAATTGCCGTTCTGTGTGGACTGGGCCTGACCATGTCCTTGTCTGTGCATGCGCAGGAAAGACCATTGCGCATTGGCGCCGCCGTGTACGGCCTGAAAGGCGAGTTCATGCAAATGTGGAGCAATCAGCTCAAGGCGCATCCGGCAGTCAAGGACGGTTCGGTGCAGATCACCATCTTCGACGGTAATTACGATGCGCTCATGCAAAGCAATCAGTTCGATACCATGATCACGCAGAAGTACGATGCCATCATTTTTGTGCCGATCGACCTCAAGGCCGGTGCCGCGGCTGTGCAAAAGGCGATCAAGGCCGGTATTCCTGTGATCGGATCCAATACCAGGGTGCTGGGAGACGTATTGACGTCCTACGTCGGCAATGACGACGTGGTCGCCGGTCGCATGGAAGCCGAGGCCCTGATGAAGGCGATCGGTGGCAAGGGAAATATCGTGGTGATCGAAGGACCTATCGGCCAGTCTGCACAGATCGAGCGGGCCAAGGGCAATGACGAGATTCTCTCCAAATACAAAGATGTCAAAGTATTGGCCCGAAAGACCGGAAACTGGTCTCGCGCCGAGTCCATGAGCTTGATGGAAAATTGGCTGACGGCCTATCCGGGCAAGATCAACGGCGTCATTGCTCAAAATGACGATGAAGCGCTCGGTGCGGTTCAGGCGATCAAATCCAAGGGTCTCGATATCAAGACCATTCCGGTCGTCGGTGTGGATGGCATTGCTGCCGCGATTCAGGCCGTCAAACGCGGCGAGATGACGACCAATTTTCAGGATGCACAGGCGCAGGCCCAAGGCGCGCTGGATGTCGCGTTGCGAACGCTCAAGGGAGCGTCTTACCAACCGCGTTCGCCGATCTGGCGCGAATATGCCGACACCATGCCTTGGGGCGACGGCGCGGCCAAGTCGTACAGCGTGCCTTGGACCGCAATCGTGCCAGCGAACGCCGACGCGTTCCTGAAAAAAGTGAAGAAGTGATTACCGGGAGATGTCGGCAATGAATGCATCACCCAAACAAACATACGATTTTTCCGGTCGCGTCGTCATCGTGACCGGCGCTGCCAGCGGCATCGGATTAGCGGTAAGCGAGTTGTTCGCGTCTTACGGCGCGCAAGTGGTATTGCTGGATCGTCAGACGGAGGTGGTACAGGTCGCCGCGCGACTGACGGGCGGCATTGACCGTCATCTTGGTTGTGTGCTTGACGTGACGGACGCCGAAAGCATCGTCAAGGTAGTAAAACAGGTCATGGCGCGCTATGGTTGTATCGACGTGCTGGTCAATAACGCCGGCGTCGCCTTGCTGGAGGCGGCTGACAGTTTGTCGGAGGCAGCCTGGGATGCCACCATGGCAATCAATCTCAAGGCGCCGTTTCTGCTGGCACAAGCGGTGGCTCCTGCGATGCGGCGACAGGCATATGGCCGTATCGTCAACCTTGCTTCCCAGGCCAGCGTGATTGGTCTTGAGCGTCACGCAGCCTATTGCGCCAGCAAGGCCGGCTTGGTCGGTATGAGCAAGGTGCTGGCGCTGGAATGGGCAAAGGATGGTGTCACTGTCAACGCCGTCTCGCCGACAGTGGTCGAAACGGCGCTCGGAAAACAAGCCTGGGCAGGTGCCGCGGGTCAAGAAATGCGCAAAAGAATCCCTGCGGGCCGTTTCGCGCAGCCGCAGGAAGTCGCCAGCCTGATTGCCTATCTTGCCAGCGAACAGGCAGCCATGATCACTGGCGAAAATATCCTCATTGACGGCGGTTATTCGGTGCAATAGCCCAACTTTTTGGTCGGCGCAATATTGCCAAGTACTGTCGCCATAACAATCACGATCGTCGTCGCCTCACTGGGTGATGGCAAGCATAAGGAATCCCAATGAATCGAGTCATCAATCATCCCGACATGGTGGTCGAGGATATGTTGCGCGGCATCGTCGCTGCGCGTCCGGAATTATCGGTCTGGCCGCAAAACCCGCGTGTGGTGCGCCACGCCGCAGCGGCGGTCAGGGGACGCGTAGCAATCGTTACGGGTGGCGGCTCCGGCCATGAGCCTGCCTTCATCGGTTATGTCGGTCGCAATCTTGTGGATGCAGTGGCGGTGGGGGAAGTATTTTCCTCGCCTACGGCAAAGTCGTTTTTTGACGCGTTTCAGGCGGCTGATGGCGGCGCCGGTATCGCTTGCCTGTATGGGAACTACGCCGGCGACAATATGAACGTGAAAATGGCGATGAAGATGGCGGAGCGAGCCGACATCGAGGTTCGGGCCGTTGTCGCCAATGACGATGCCGCCTCGGCACACGCTGATGAAATGAGCAAACGGCGCGGCGTCGCGGGCGAGATCTTCATGTGGAAGGTGGGCGCTGCCACAGCGGCGCAGGCAGCCGGTCTCGAACAGGTCGTTGCGGCCGCGCAAAAGGCCATAAGCAACACTCGCTCCATCGGCGTAGGTTTGTCTGCCTGCACGATTCCGGCCGTCGGCAAAGCCAATTTTGTCATCAAGCAGGGCGAGATGGAGGTCGGCATCGGGCACCACGGCGAGCCCGGCGTACTGGTGCAAAGTGTGGTGCCGGCAAAGGACATGGCCAGGCTCATGTTGGACAAGCTCCTGAAGGACTTGCCCTTCGTTCGCGGTGACAAGGTCGCGGTGTTGATTTCCGGTCTGGGAGCAACGCCATTAATGGAGCAATACATCCTCTATGCAGATGTCGTCGATTATTTGCATGAGACCGGCATTGAGGTGCGACATTCGCTGGTCGGAAATCTGTTTACCTCGCTGGAAATGATGGGCGTCACGTTGACATTGATGCGCCTGGACGACGAACTCGATCAATGCATGTCCTATCCCTGTGAATCCATGGGGTTGACAATCGGAGAGCGGAAATGAAAGACGATTTCGATATGACGCAGGCGTATTGGGTGGTCGAAGATCTGGTTGCTGCGATTAACCGCAACCGCGAATATCTGAGCGAAATCGATGGGGCTATTGGCGACGGCGACCACGGTATCAACATGAGCAAAGGTTTTACGCAATGTGGCGAAAGGCTGGCCCTGCAGCGCGGCGGATCGCTGGCGGGCGCTTTCAACGAGTTGTATCTGGTCTTGATGGAAGGCATCGGCGGTTCCATGGGGCCCTTGTACGGGAGTTTTTTCATGACCTTCGGTGAAGTGTTGGGGACGCAAAAAAACTTGGACAAAGAACTTTTCTTTAACGCCTTGTCGGCGGCAATCGATGCCGTGCAAACCATCGGTGACGCCAAGGTCGGCGACAAAACTCTGGTCGACACCTTGATTCCTGCACGCGATGCCTATCGCCAGGCGTTATCGCAAGGTAGTTCGTTTGCAGAGTGCTTAACGACAATGACGAAAGCGGCGGAGGCCGGCATGCAATCAACTAAGGCGATGCAGGCGCGTATCGGCCGCGCCAGCAGGCTGGGTGAACGGTCCATTGGTGTCCTCGATGCCGGATCCTGTTCTTGCTTTCTGATCCTGCAAAGCATCGCAGGATCATTACAAACGAAGCTGTCTGAAGAACCTGAGCGATGAAAGATTTTGCCCATAAGGCAGGGACTGTCCATGCGGATTATTTCGTCCGACGTCGCTGTTCTTCACGGGCAGACGTGAAAGCACAATTGTCAAAGGAAAAAACGTGAATTTCCATGAACAAGACATGTTGGCGGTGGTATGCCATGCGCCGAAAGACTACCGACTGCAACGCGTCAAGCGGCCGGCTGCCGGCATCAACGAAGTGATCATCAAAATCGCCTCTTGCGGTATTTGCGCCGGTGACTGTAAATGCTACGCCGGAGCGGCGCGGTTCTGGGGCGACAAGGAAAAAAGCAAGCCGTCCTATGTCAAGCCGCCGGTGATCCCCGGACATGAGTTCTGGGGGCATGTCGTGGAGCTTGGTCCAGGCGCCGAAACATATCATGGGGTCGCGCTGGGCGACCGGGTGATCGCCGAGCAAATCGTCCCTTGCCAGAAATGCCGCTATTGCAAAACTGGCTATCGATGGATGTGCGAGGTACATGACGTCTATGGCTTCCAGTGCCAGGTCGCGGAAGGCGGTATGGCTGACTATATGCGATTGTCGGCACGTGCCGTGATTCATAAGATACCTACACATATCGCATTTGAAGATGCTGCTATCACGGAACCCTTGTCTTGCGCTATTCATGCCGTCAATCGTGGTGACATCCAACTCGATGATGTGGTGGTCATTGCTGGTGCCGGCACGCTCGGGCTGTTGATGGTGCAAGTGGTGCGCCTGAAAACACCGAAGAAGCTCGTCGTCATCGATATGGTCGATGAGCGGCTTGAACTGGCCAAGATCTTCGGTGCCGATATCGTGATCAATCCAACTCGGGAAACTGCGGAGAAAGTCGTGCGAAACCTGACCGACAACTACGGCTGCGACGTCTACGTTGAAACCACTGGCGCGCCAATCGGTGTCACGCAAGGCCTGGACATGATTCGCAAGCTCGGGCGTTTTGTTGAATTCAGCGTATTCGGGCGGGACACTACGGTTGATTGGTCCATCATAGGCGAGGAAAAAGAACTGGATTTGCGGGGTGCTCACTTGAGTGCCGATTGCTATCCGATTGCCATTGATTTGCTGGCACGCGGGTTAGTCACGTCCAAAGGAATTGTGACGCATAGTTTTACCTTGGCGGAGTGGGACAAGGCCATCAAGGTGGCCGATTCGATGGCATCTATCAAGGTATTGTTGAGACCAGAGGCATGACATTTCTGTAGTTCGATTAATGGGTTGACGACGCGCTACCCTTGGCGGAAGGAACGGGAAAAGTTGTTGTGTGCTCTGCAGCATTTTTGTAATCGTGATAAATTCCTGCGTGGCGAAAAACTTTGCATCCGATGCGATATTTTTCGACCACGATGTTCTCGGGGCGGGGTGGAAATCCCCACCGGCGGTAATGCTGTAACGGCGTTGTTTTCGACGTCATTGCAGCGAGCCCGCGAGCGCTTGGCGGACGCCTGTCCGTTGAGGTCAGCAGACCCGGTGTGATCCCGGGGCCGACGGTCACAGTCCGGATGAAAGAGAACGAAAACCTGCCGCGCGCATGCTGCCTGCATGCGTTCGCCGGTTTTCATGCGCCCTGTTTTTTATTCGACAAACAGGAGTCCTGAACAAATGCAACACCCATCCAGCAATACCTCGTCCACCAAGAATCGCATCGCCTTCATCCAGGCCAGCTGGCACAAGGAGATCGTCGATCAGTGCCGTATCTCCTTCACTGCGGAAATCGCCAAACTCGGCTTCGCCGAATCCAGCATCGACTTCTTTGAATTGCCCGGCGCGTTTGAAATCCCGCTGCACGCCAAGCTGTTGGCCAAGACCGGCAAATACGCCGGCATCGTCGCGGCCGGCCTGGTGGTCGACGGCGGCATCTATCGTCACGACTTCGTCGCGCAAGCGGTGATCACGTCGCTGATGAGCGTACAGCTTGAGACCGAAGTACCGGTCTTCTCGGCCGTGCTGACACCGCATCATTTCCACTCGCACGGCGAGCATCAGCAATTCTTCCATGAGCACTTCGTGGTCAAGGGCCAGGAAGTGGCGCGCGCTTGCGCCGATACCGTGGCCAAGGTTGCGCGTATTGAAGCGGGGCAGGGCAATGTGGCGGTGCTGAACGCCGCCTGAAGCACGTGGCGGAAAACAAAACGGGCCTTGCTGGTATCGAGGCCCGTTTTTTATTGCAGGTGTCAAACTACGTCAGGAATTTGTAGCATCTTGTTACAAGGCTTACCATCAACTGACTGGTCCTCGGCCTCGAATTGGATTTAAATACAGCTAAGGATTCAACGTTTTATATTTAGCAAAGTATTTAAGTACCTTCAGGTACATCCAAGGAGCCATCGTGAAAAAATCTCTTCTCTCCGTGACAGTCATTTCTGTCGGCGTGCTCGCCGCGAGCCTGTTCGCGACGCCGGCGATGGCGACCCATGTCGGCGTCGGCATCAACATCGGCGTGCCGGTGTATGCACCGCCTCCACCGCCCGTCTATTACGCCCCTGCGCCGGTGTATGCACCGCCGCCACCTGTTTATGTCCGTCCAGCACCGGTCTATTACGCTCCGGCGCCGGTCTATGTGGAGCGCGGCTACTATCATCGCGGCCCCGGTTATTACCGCCATGGCCCGCGTTATTACGGCCACGGCCATTATGATCGCCACGACCATCGCCGTTAAACCGCCTCGCAAGGTTGTCCACAGTTACCCACAGAAACTGTGGGTAACCATGTGAGCAAGTCTGTACAACCTTGGCAAGTCATTGATTTTATTGAAATACTGTGACGCGCCTCAAAATCAGGCAGTTGCTGAAAAACTGTGCAGGGAGTCCTATTTGGACTCCTTTTTTTGTGGCTGCGGCAAAGGGCCGTCAAGCTCGGTTTTGCTGGCTTTGGCGGCATCATCCTCGCCCGGCGCCAGGTAACGCTCCACCGCGCCAAAGAAGCGGTCGTAAAAATGTGCCGAGCGGATGGTTTCGCTGGCCACCCGCACCAGTGAGTCGTCGCTGGACCCGAACGGCATGGAGACTGAGCCCAGCACACCCACGCCGAGGCTGGCCGAGTTGTTGGTTTTCTTCAGCGCGTAGCGATCCTGGGTGGCACTGACGAAGACCGAGGCCTTCTGATCGGCCTTGCCGTTCCCTGCGCAGACGATGTGGAAGGCGATTTCGACGTGCTGGTCGGCTTCCGGCTGGAAGCTCTTGGTGCCGTCGACAATATTGGCCTGCGCCTTGCTGATGATGTAGCCCTGGCCCAGGAGGGCGCGGCGCGCGGCTTCGCAGACTGCGGCGTCGCTGCCGCCGAAGCTGCGCGAATAGGTGTCGGTTTCGCTGAAATCTTCCTGATGGTAAAACGATGGCTTGGACGTGGAGCAGCCCGCCAGCAGCGCGACGGCCACGAGCGGCAGCACGGTATAAGCGAACGGCAAAGGAAGCGAGCGGCGCATGCCTGGATTCTCCTGAAGGTAATTCGATACCCCCGATTGTAAATTATCGGCAAGCCCGCAAGTCGAAGCAGAAGGTAAGGAGTGGTAACAGCGAAGTCGCCGCCGACGCGAAATGACGCGGCCCGTTATACTGGCGATGAACACGAATATTTTGGTTTAAATGTGAATTTTCGTTGATTTCTTGTTGAATATTTCTCGTCGGTCATGACGTAAAAATTTCATTTGAGGCAGCTTCGGCTTCGCAGCAATTTGACGGCATCATGAACCGCAGAAAAAGAATCGGGACAGAGAACAGTCATGGACACACTGCAGAAACTGCTCGGCATCGAGCTGCCGTTGATTCAGGCGCCCCTGGCGGGGATTCAGGGCCACGCCATGGCCATCGCGGTATCGAATGCCGGCGGGCTGGGCTCTTTGCCCTGTGCAATGCTGACGCCCGAGACCCTGCGCAAGGAACTTGAATTGATTCGCGCGGGCACGTCCAAGCCCTACAACGTCAATTTTTTCGCCCACACGCCGCCGACGCCGGATGCCGCACGTGAAGCTGCCTGGCGCACCGCGCTCGCGCCTTATTATCGCGAGTACGGCATCGATCCCGAGCTCATTCCGCAAGGGGCCGGCCGTGCGCCTTTCTCCGCCGAGGCCGCGGAACTGCTGAGCGAATTCAAGCCGCCGGTGGTGAGTTTCCATTTCGGCTTGCCCGACCAAGCATTGATCGACCGCGTACGCAAGTGGGGCGCCAAAGTACTGTGTTCGGCCACCACCGTGGCGGAAGCGCGCTGGCTGGAAGAGCAGGGTGTCGACGCCATTATTGCGCAAGGTCTCGAAGCAGGCGGTCATCGCGGCTTCTTCCTCACGCACGACCTGTCGACGCAAATCGGTACTTTTGCCTTGCTGCCGCAAATTGTCCGTGCCGTCAAAGTCCCGGTGATTGCCTCCGGCGGAATTGCCGACGCGGCCGGCGTGGCTGCCGCCAAGCTGCTGGGAGCAGCCGGCGTGCAGATCGGCACCGCGTACATGCTGACACCGGAAGCCCTTACCAGCGCGCCGCATCGCGCTGCGCTCAAGGGGCCCGCCGCCGAACACACTGCGCTGACGACCTTGTTTACAGGCGGTCCGGCGCGCGGCATCGTCAATCGCGTCATGCGCGAGCTGGGGCCGTTGAGCAGCGCCGCGCAAGTTTTTCCGCTCGCCACCGCCGCGATTGCGCCGTTGCGCGCCAAGGCGGAAGCCCAGGGCAGCGGCGATTTTTCTCCGCTGTGGTCGGGACAGAATGCCCGTGGTTGCAAGGAAATTCCTTCAGCTGACCTGACCCGTGAGTTGGCCGCCGGGTGGGCTTAAGGTTGGAGAGCGGCTGTGTGCCGGCAATAAGTTGATCAGGATCATGTCTCAATAAAAATTGGCATAGAAAGTCAGAAGATTTATTGTTTCGATATAGAAATTCGGTGTAATGTCTATTTCGCAATGCCAAGTTGCAATCAAGATACCGAAGTGAATGCGAGTCACGGGCTTGAAAGAATTGATGCATAGTATGGTGGTGGGGGTCTCACAATATCTTTCCAACCGGAAGTGTTGTGGGGGCTGCGTCAACCGTCAGATTCGAATAACCGACGAGCTAAAAACAAGCGATGGATAAAACAAAGAAAACGGAACTGGAGCGGATCCGTAGAGAGTTGATCAATGCGCACAATCGCGCTGCCTGGCATATGGCGGCGACGATCGTCAAGGCGTCGCTGGTCAAGGGTGGGATGGATGAGCCGCCGACGGCAAGGGAACTTGCCGATCTCAATGCGACGATCACCAATTTGCGCAGCGTCGCCGAAGACGCCATTGAACTGCTCAAGAAATAGGGTCGCAAGGCGGGATCATCGCTCCTGGCATCCACCCTGGTCTGTTTCCTGCTCTGGAAAGAGGTAGCGTATTTTCCGCAAGTTTGCTTTGCCAATCCAAGGATCGACGCACGGTTAGATCGGGTTTCTACCGATATTGAACGTGGCCTCGCCGGAAATGTCCTTACAATACGATCTCGTAAAAATATTGTTTATTTATAAATAGATAACTTGATTTTTCATGGATTATTACAATATTCGTACCGTAGAGTATTGAAGTTTCCAGAAATGTTTTAAACTGGCAACAGTAAAAAATCCAGATAAAAATCTAGATAGTCCCTCGCTCTCACTAACTCGCAAGAATCACATTACCCAACATGGCAGATGATCAATATTTCCTGGTGGTAGACGACTTTTCTACCATGAGGCGCATCGTAACCGGTTTGCTCAAAGAACTTGAGTTCACCAAGATGGCAGAGGCCGAAGACGGCGCCGCGGCGATGAAAGTGCTGGAAGGCGGCGCAGCTCCCATCACCTTCGTGCTGACCGACTGGAATATGCCGGTGATGGATGGCTTGGCCTTGCTGAAAAAAATCCGTGCGACACCGTCCCTGGCGCATCTGCCGGTCCTGATGATTACTGCGGAAGCGAAGAAGGAGAATATCGTCGAAGCGGCGCAAGCCGGCGCTGACGGTTATATCGTCAAGCCCTTCAATGCGGCAACGCTGAAAGATAAGATCGAAAAGATCATTCATCGTCGCGCCAACATGGCGACGTAAGGATCTGTGAAATATGCGGGCCGGGGCCGCATCAGGCGACCGGTTCGGCTGCTCGGGCTGCCGTGCCGTCAGCCGATGGCGAAGTAAGCGCGTATATCGCCGGCAGTCCAGGATTTGATCACCACACCTTCCAGCAGCACCCGGTACTCGGGCTGCTGTGTTCCATCCGCAGCTGCGATCGTGCGGCTTTGCAAAACATACTCAACATTGTTGATGATGGTCGGCAGTTCGATACATTGGTGACCGTCAGGCATTCTTCGTTTCTCCCTTGAATGGCAAAATCCTAGCATGAACCTTTCGCTTTTCGCGGGACGTTTTGTGTAAAACAGGTGAAATCTTTTCTCGTGCTTGTCGCTTTGTCAAAGCTTGGGGCAGAAAATGTGCAGTTATGTAAATGAAACTGCACATTTGATTGTCATCGCGATCATTCCTGTTTTTAACTACCCTCGACAAGGCGGCAGCGGTTATCCGTCTTTGCAAAACTTTGCGGCGTTTTACCGGGCGCGAACGAACTTCGCCGGCGCTGTTTCCTATACTCGACGCATGCCTTGTGAGGGTGCAGGGGAAATTGAACGCCGGGAGGAAATGGAATGAGTTTCGACTGGCTCTTGCACGTTTTGGCCGTGGCTGCGGCCGGAGTATGCGCCGGCGCAATCTGGATGGTGGCGAAGCAGGAACTGAGCGCTTGAGGAGATCCGCCTTGCCGCTACGACAGAGAGTCGCTGGGCAAGCCGGATCGGTTTGACGGCGCGAATGGATTAGCCGCCGCTGCCGCTGCCAGCACCGCCTGCGCCTCCGGCACCAGCACCAGCGCCTCCGGCGCCTGCACCGCCGGAACCGCCGCCGCTATTTCCGCTACCGCTGTTGCCGCCACCAGGAGGCTTGGGTGCGGCGTTGCTGTCCTTCGGTTGGCGTGAGCTCTTCTTTGTTGATTTGGTTTTTGACTTCGACATGTCGTTGTTCACGGTTTGTGCCGAATCATTGGTGGTGCTGGTGCCGGCGGTACCGGTGCTGGCCTGGGCATACGCGCCCGCGCTGAAGGTCGCGGCGACGAGAACTGCAATGAGTTTGGAATGCATGATGGTCTCCTTGGATGTGGACGCCGGGCAGACGCGTGGCGTGTTGAACCATGCTAAAGAAGAATGACGCCATTGAAAGTCGGCAAGTACCGCTACACGATGTCAGAGTAGGACGGACGGCTTGTAGTGGTTTGAAGTCTTTTCCGATGGCTATGCGGCTCTTGCGCCTCCGCCGACCTGCAAGCCACGCTGCTGCAAATAGTCGTCAAACGTCTGCACGCCGCCCGCCGGATCGGCGCACGCGATGTAAGAGTCGGGCCGCAGCAGATAGGCCGCGTTGCGGGCCAGGCCTGCATGGTCGTGCTGCGCGGCCCAGGCGAAGACATGCAGAGCGATGCCGCGCGCAGCAGCCCACTCGGATAATTCCGCGCGCGCTTCGCCATAGACGTGAACTTGCCATGCAGGCGTCGCCAGGCTGGCGAAATTGTCGCCGCCATGCGTCGGCGCCCAAGGCAGGCGATCACCGCCACGGACAGCGCCGGCCTGTCCTGCGCCGAGCGGGCCGTGGCGATAACTGATGGTGGTTTGCGACACCGTGCGAAACAGGAACTCGCGCGCCATCGGCAGACGCACTGCGCGTGGCAGCAACGCCGGCGCCAGGCGCGTACGCACCACCTTCGCCAGATTCCCCGGCGAAGTCACCAGCGTGAAGGCGCGGTCGGTGGTCTGCACCAGGCGTCGCGCGAAAGTCAGACGTTCCGCTTCATAACTGTCCAGCAGACTGTCGCCGGCTTGGCCCTGCAAGACCGCAGCCAGTTTCCACGCCAGGTTGATGGCGTCGCCGATGCCGGTGTTCATGCCTTGGCCGCCGACCGGACTGTGCACGTGTCCGGCATCGCCGGCGATGAAGGCGCGACCGGAGCGGAAACGGTCCGCCACGCGATGATGCACGTGATAGCTGGAGAACCAGTTGACCTTGTCGACCTTGATCTTCATCTCGCGCAGGGCGCGTTCGGAGACATCCTCGAAGCTCAGTGCTGCGGCTTGTCCGTTGCCGCTCAAACCATTCACCCGATCTTCGCGGATGGTGCCGACCAGGCGCGCACGGCCGCCCGCATTCATACCGAACACCGCGACGAAGTCTGCCTCGCTGAGATCCACATGCACCTCGCCGTTGAGCGCAGGCCCGCTGCCTTCGATATCGGCGACGTAGAACAGCTGGCGATACGTACCGCCGGAAAAATCCGCCCCCAGGCTTTTGCGCACCATCGAATGGGCGCCATCGCAGCCGACGATATAGCGCGCCTCGCAGTTCTGTGCGCGGCCGTCAGCGTCGAGATAACGCGCACTGATGTGCGGGCCGGCGTCGCTGTAGTCGATGAACTCGATGCCGCGTTCGATCACAACGCCGGCTGCCTGCAACCGTTCGGCCAGCAGTTTTTCATGACGATCTTGCGGGAAGATCTGCAGGAACGGGTAGGGAGTGAGCCCTTCGCCGATCGCGCCGAGCTGCACGTGCGCTTTGTGCTCGCCTTCGGCCCACAGGTTGAAAGCCTGGGCCCGATGCCCGTCTGCCAATACGGCCTCGGTCAGGTCGAGCTGGCGATACAGTTCCAGCGTCCGCGCCTGCACCACCAGCGCGCGCGACGCCGTGCCCGGCGCAGCCGCCTTGTCGAGGATGCGCACGCGCACGCCGAATTTGTTGAGCGATAACGCGAGCACCATGCCGGTAGGGCCGGCGCCGACGATCAGGACTTCATGCTGTTCCATTGGATGTTCCTTTCAATGAGGGCCGAACCACTAGGCATCGATATGCGCCACCAGCGGCAAATGGTCTGACGCAAGGCGCGCCAACGGGCTCGCGTGCACGTGCACCCGCAACAACCGGCGGCGCGGGCTGATCCAGATGCGGTCGAGCGAAAACAGCGGCCAGCGCGCCGGGAACGTGCGGGGAGCCGGGACCGCATCGAAGTGCGACACCAGCCAGCGCAACGGCCGCCCCCAGACAAACCATTCGTTGACGTCGCCCATCAGGATCACCGGCATGCGGTCGGTATCGAAGGTCTGCAACAGACGCCTGATCTGATCGCGCCGTTCGGCCGGGCGCAGGCCCAGGTGCGTCGCTACCACGCGCAGCGGCTGGCCGTGGCAGTCGAGATCGGCGTCCAGCGCACCGCGTGCTTCGCGGCTGCCAAACGACAAGTCGATGGCGCGCGTCGCCCGCACCGGATAGCGGCTCAGCACCGCATTGCCGTAGCGGCGCTGCGGAGAGTCTTCAGTCGGACCTTCGACAGCGTGGAAGCCGGTCGCTTCCTGCAATACCTTCAGCACGTCTGCGTTCCGGGATCCGCCCAGCGGCACCTCTTGCAACGCGATCACATCGGCGCCGATGTCGAGCAGGACACGTGCGATGCGTTCGGGCGCGAAGCGACCATCGATGCCGATCGCACTATGAATATTGTAGGTAGCGACGGTGAGCGGCCAGGGAGTGGGGCTGACCGGTACCGCTTGCGCGGGGGGCGCCAGGATGGCGGCGATGTCGTTCATCGCACGCTCCGCTGTTGCGGTGAAAACAATTTCTGCAAGCCCAGCGCCATGCCGATCAGCAGCGCCGCCATACCTGCCAGCAAGGCCATTGTCGCCAGGCTGGGATGGCGGATCGCTTCGGCCAGGTTATGCGCAAATGCGACCGTGAGGATAATGCCGGGCGCCATGCCGAGGAAGGTGCCGATCAGATAATCGCGCAGGCTCAGGTGCGACACGCCGGCCACCACATTGGCGATCGTGAACGGCGCCACCGGCAGCAGCCTGATCACCACCATGGCAGGGATGCCGCGCTTGGCGAAGCGCCGGCTCAGGCTGTTGACGCGGCGGCCCAGCAGCTGTTGCAGCGTCTCGCGTCCGAGCCAGACGCCAAAGCCGAAACCGGCCAGCGCACTCAGCAACGATCCCGCCAGCGCATACAGGGCGCCGTAGAACGGTCCAAACACGATGCCCGTCACCGCGATCAGCAAGGTCACCGGGAACATCAGCATACCCGCCACCAGATACACCGCCATCACCGTCAGCGGCGTGAATGGCAATGCCTCAAGGCCGCGCGCCAGGGCGATCAGCGAACTCAGGTTGAGCCACTCGCGCAGCGGCGTGAAGCGCCACGCCAGAGTCAACGCCAACAGCAGGATACCGAACACGCCAAGGCCGATCAGACGGCGCGGCACCGGCTTGCGTGCATGACCGGGCACGAACTGGGCAATCAGTTCGTCGGGATTGATCGGCGTTTCCGGATCGAACATCACCTTGTCGGGCATGAGTGCCTCGATCTGCGGCAGCAGCTCCGGATCGAGCGTGACCATCGACCGGCCCTCGCTCTGCAGTGAGGCGATCGCGGCATGCAGGCCGGCGCCCTTGTCGATTTCCAACCGGACTGTTTCTACATTGACGTCGAGATGTTCTGCCAGCAAGCGGTTGCGCATATCGGCGATCGCCGCACGCATGCGCGCCTGTTGGGTCTCGTCACCATGGGCTTCGATCACGAGATTGCATTCGGTGTCATACGCCATTGACCGGTTGCTCATGTTGGCCGAGCCGACGCAGAACAGGTGATCGTCGACCGCGAACACCTTGCTGTGGACATTGAGGCAGCCGTCCTGCTCGCCGGCCAGTTGCGGGCAGTACATGCGATAGCGGTCGCGACGGTCGGCGGTTTTCAGGCGCTGATGAATGCGTGCGCGCAGGTGGCCCATGGTGGCTTGCTCCAGCCAGCCGCTCTGGTTCTGCGGCGACACCACGGCGACTTCCGGCGCGTCGTCTTCAGCCAGGCGTGCCGCCAGCGCGTCGTGCAGCACATTGGAGGTGAAGTACTGATTTTCGAAGAACAAGGAATGCCGTGCCGTTGCGATGGCGTCGAGGTAGAGCTGGCGGATTTCGCCGACGCCGTCGATGCCGTCACGTTCCGGTTCGGTGCGTGCGATGCCGATCTCGACCTCGCACAGGTCGGCTTCCACACCGGCCGGCCACAGGTCGTCGCCACCTCCAGCCTTGTTCAGCGCCAGCGCAGGTCTGCAGCCGGCACGCGACCAGCGCATGCGCGCCAATTCGCCCAGTGCTTCAGCGGCCTCGCCGTCGACTATGGCCTGCACGTCATGGAAAGGACCGTAGGATTTGTCATCAATGTCGCGGCGCAACGGTTGATCCGGCGCATGTTCCGGCGTGTCCCAGCGATTGCGCGTCAAATCGATGCCGCCCGCGAAGGCCAGCTTGTCGTCCACCACGACGATTTTCTGATGATGCGAAGCGCCGACCGGATGGCTGGCGTCCATATGGAAGTAGAGCCGGCTGCGCTTGCGCCAACCGTGCTTGTAGGCAGGCGGCCATTCGCGCTCCAAGGCATACAGCATCGCAAAATCCCAGTTCAGGATATAGACGTGCAGTTGCGGACGTTCCTCAATCAGTGCGTTGAGGAAGTCGCCCAGCGCCTCCGGATAGCCGTCGTCGGCGCCTCCCGGCATCAGTCGCATGCGGCTGTCGATGTCCCAGCCCAGGATGAACACGCTGCGCTGCGCCTTTCGCACAGCGGCGCGCACAGCGCTGAAATAGGCGTCAGCGTCGATCAGCAGTTTGAAGCGATGAGCCGGCGCAATGCGCCAGCAATTCTTGCCGGGCTCGAGCAGGCGAGTTCGGGATGGCGCTGGCTCGGTATGCATGGATCCGCTGACCTTTCGGTAATGCCTGCGGTGCAGGCGCAATAAGGGATTCCAGCGTAAACAGGACAGTCCGGCGCGGGTATCGGCAAATGCCTTTTTCCAAAGTCAGACAAAAAGGAAGTTGAAGGGGCGCAACAAGCGCAATGTGGGAAATGTTGCGATTTTGGAATCATTCCAATGAATTCATAAATCCCGCAGGTGCGCCGCAAAGCCCGACACCCCCGGCGCAATCTCCTCACGCAGCGTCAACGCCGGGATGGCGTAGTCGCCGGCGTTTTGCGGACGGAACGCAATCGGCGTGGTGCTGGCGAGCGTGTCGAGGCGCTCACCGAGCGCTGCGCAGATGTCGGCGTAGCGCGCAGCATCGGTCTTGCCGGTGCGGTACACGACGAACGGCGGCAGCACCGCGAAGCCGGGGTAATACAGGATGCCATGGTGGATAGGGAACAGCAGGTCGTTGATCGGGCCGTTGATGCCGCGCGCTGCATAGTGCGACTCCCAGCCGCCGGTGGTGGTGATTACCATCGCGCGTTTCCCTGCCAGCGTGCCTTCTCCAAAACGGTCGCCCCAGTGGGTATCGGAATGTTCACCGACGCCATAGGCAAAGCCGTAAGCGTACACGCGTTCCACCCAGCCCTTCATGATGGCCGGCATGGAATACCACCACAGCGGAAATTGCAAAATCACCATATCGGCCCAGCGCAGCTTGTCCTGTTCGCGCGCGATATCTGCACTTTGCAGGCCGTTCTCAAAGGCATGCATCGATGCCAGCGATGCATCGAAGCGTTCGCCGTTGCGCGGCGCCAGGCTGTCGTTGGCATCGATCGGCGCTTTCCAGTTCATGGCATACAGATCCGACACTTGTACGGCGTGGCCGGCCGCCTCCAGGCGCGCAACCGAGAAATCCTTGAGGGAACCGTTCAGCGATTGCGGTTCGGGATGGGCGTAGACAATCAGGACATTCATGGCGGGCTTTCAAAAGAAGGAAGCGCCCAGCTTAGGTCTGTGTCAGGTATATTGGAAATGAATTTCTACAATGACAGGTATTACGAAAGCTGATCATGAACAAGCTGCGGCAACTCGATCTCAATCTTCTGGTGACGCTGGACGTGCTGCTGTCTGAGCACAATGTCACACGTGCGGCGCAGCGACTCAACTTCTCGCAGCCGTCGGTCAGCGTGCATCTGGCCAAGCTGCGTGAAATCTTCGGCGACCCGTTGCTGTTGCCGGGACCGCGCGGCATGCAGCCGACCGCACGCGCCGAAGAATTGCGGGAACCCTTGCGTGAAGCCTTGCAGGCGCTCGAGCGTGCGGTGGCGCCGGGTGAAGGATTCGATCCCGCCACGGCGGACAATACCTGGCGCATCGCCGCTACCGACGCCACCGAAACGGCAGTGTTGCTGCCGGCCTTGCCGGGATTGCGCGCCGCCGCACCCGGTACGCGCCTGGCGGTGGTTGAACTGGCGCCGACGCGCATTGCGCGGCAGGCGGAGCAGGGCGAGATCGACCTGGCCTTTCATACCAGCCATGATGCGCCACCGGGCCTGCGGCAGCGCGTGCTGTTCCGCGAGCGCTATGTCCTGGTGGGGCGCAGTGGGCATCCCAAGCTCCGGCGCAAGCCGACGCCGGCGCAGTTCTGCGCGCTGGAGCACGTGATCGTATCGCCGGATGGCGGCGGCTTTCGCGGCGTTACCGACGACGCGCTGGCGGCCGCGGGGTTGCAGCGCCGCGTGGCATTGTCGGTGCCGCACTTCCTGTTCATGATGTCGGTGCTGGCCAACACCGACATGGTGGCGATGCTGCCGTCGCGCCTGATGCGCGGATCCGCCGCGCTGCAGGTGGTCGAGCCTCCCGTCGACGTCCCCGGCTACGACATGGCGATGCTATGGCATGAACGCTCGCATCGCGATCCGGCGCATCAATGGTTGCGCGATTATCTGGTGAATTCGGTCTAGTCACTGTCGGTCTTGAACTGACTCACCGTCACGGCAAGTTCGTTTGCTTGAAGCAAAAGGGTCGATGCCGTCGCAGTCGATTCCTGCACAAGGACACTGTTTTGCTGAACCATGGCCTCGAGCTGGCCCATGGCGCGATTGACTTCGTGGATGCCCAGCGTCTGCTCATCCGCGGCTTCCGAAACTTGTCCCATCATTGTTTTGACGTCGTTGACCGACGCCACGATTTCCTGCATGGTCTGTCCAGCCACGGCGACACGCGAGGATCCTGAAGCGATGCTGTCGATGGTGGCTTCAATCAGTCCCTTGATTTCCTTGGCGGCTTGCGCGCTTCGTTGTGCGAGGCTGCGGACCTCACTGGAGACGACTGCGAATCCTCGTCCCTGTTCCCCGGCACGTGCGGCCTCGACTGCGGCATTTAAGGCAAGGATGTTGGTCTGGAAAGCAATCCCGTCGATGGCACTGATAATGCTGCGGATTCTGCCCGCCGCCACTTCGATTTCCTGCATATAGGCAATCACGCCCGTGATCACTTCGCCGCCACGTGCGGCGATCGTCGAGGCGTCAGTCGATTTAGAGTTGGCGTCCTTGGCCGCACTTGCCGACAGGCTGACGGTAGAAGTGATTTCCTCAATCGACGTCGCCGTCTGTTCCAGGCTGGCGGCAGCCGCTTCCGTTCTTCCGGATAATTCCTCGTTTCCGCTTGCAATCTGGTTCGCTGCCTCCCGGACCGCTTCGCTGATGACGCGTACCTGGCGCGTAACGATCAGCAGCTTTTCCGCAAAGCGATTGAACGCCGCGGAGAGCTGCGCCAGTTCGTCTTCGCCTGCGGCCGGCAAGCGTTTAGTCAGGTCGCCCGAGCCAGAAGAAATCGCGATCATTGCGTCTTTGATCGTATCGAGGCGCCTGAGCAATATCGTCGTCACCGCGTACATCACCAGCGCTGCCACGATCATGATCGCGACAAGCACCAGGATCGCGGCGGACAATTGCGAACGCATGCCTGCCGTGGCTTCCGCCTCATCCAGCGCGACTACCACGTGCCAGTCGGTCCCCTTGATCGGCGTTACTTTCAGCAATTTCGTCGCGCCGTTGATCTTGACCGGAAGGGGCTGCGTAGCCGACGTCAAAGCACTGATCGATAGATCCGGAATCAGCGTGGAGATCGGTTTGCCGATCATTTTTGCATCGGAGAACGCAATGATATTTCCGTTTCCTGCAAACAGGATGCCCAGGCTGCTTGGCGTCGGATGAATCGCATCGACGTTCGCCAGCACGGTCGCCATGCTGACGTTGCCTCCCACAACTTCCTTGATCCCGTTCGGCCCTTCCGCCGGCGCGGCGAAGGCCACGACGTATTTGCCGGAAGTGATATCGATATAGGGCGTCGTGACAATCGGCTTGCCCGAAGCCGTCGCTTGTTTGTACCAGGGGCGCTCGACGGGATTGAAGTCCGAAGGGAGATTGGTTTTTGCGGTGGATACAAAAGTCTTGTCCGCGCGACCCATGAACACGGCGGTGAAACCGCCTGCGTTCTGAACATCGATGAACGTCGAGAGTGGATCAGGCTCGCTCGCCGCGGTTCTCAGCGAAATGATCATCTGTGCGCGCGTCGCAACCCAGTCGTCAATGCCGGCGACGTGGCCTGCGGAGACGGAGTCCAGATTCGAAACGATCGACTGTTTGCTGAATATGTTCGCCACGAAATAGTTAAGCGCTGCGTTCGCGAGGAGTGCCGCAGCGAGGATGGACAGACTGGCGATGAGAATTCTCGTCCGGATTGAGCGGAACAATGACATGGTGAAGCCTCGAATAAGTAAGGCGTGAATGCGAAGCCAGTCCGCAATCCCCGGGTTTGTTATGAGAACTGTCTGCAGGCATGTCGCCTGGCCGATCAATTCCGTCGTCAGAACGCCCCGCAGTCGATGGTTCTTCCAGAAGCGAAGCAACAACGGGAGTCGTTTTGCATTATTAATACACGGTGTATACTACTTGTATAAATAAAGCTGTCAAGTTCTGCCGAGTTGATCTGTGGCGCCGAAAGGGCAGTGCCAAGCCCCTCGTTCGGCTAGACTTCGCGCTATCCTTTTTCACCCCGTACTTGTTGGAATTTAATGAATAGCAAGAAAGCCACCCTCATAGGACTTACCTCAGTGCTCCTCTGGAGTTCCATCGTTGGACTGATCCGCAGCGTGAGCGAGTATTTCGGCGCCACTGCGGGAGCGGCCATGATTTACAGCGTTGCCTCTTTGTTTTTGTTCTGCTCGGTCGGCATGCCGAAGCTCGGTTCCTTCCCCAGGAAATATCTACTGTGGGGAAGCCTTCTGTTCGTTACTTATGAGCTTTGTCTTTCCCTGTCGATCGGGTATGCCGACTCGGGCAGACAGGCAATTGAGGTGGGAATGGTCAACTATTTGTGGCCGACATTCACGCTCATCTCCGCAATGACGTTCAGCAGGCAAAGGGCGACCTTGCTGGTGGTTCCCGGCGTGGCTTGCTCCATTGTTGGTATTGCCTGGGTAGTGGGTGGCGATCAGGGACTGGATGTCTTCAGCATGCTTGCCAATGTCAGAGCCAATCCGCTCAGCTACGGCCTGGCTCTGGCGGGAGCTGTTGTGTGGGCTGCATATTGCACCGTCACGACCAATGTCGCGCAGGGGAAAAACGGCGTGACGCTGTTCTTCATTCTTGTCTCATTGGCGCTTTGGGTGAAATTCTTTCTGCAGGATTACCGTCCGATCTCTTTCAGCACACCGGCCGTGGTCTATCTGCTCCTGGCGGCAGCAGCGATGGGCTTCGGGTATGCGGCATGGAATGTCGGCATCCTGCACGGCAATGTCACCGTTCTGGCAGGATCGTCGTACTTCATTCCCGTTTTCTCGTCGGCGCTGTCTGCGATCCTGCTCCGGGCTCCGTTGCCGGGATCGTTTTGGATCGGGGCGTCTCTGGTGTGTGCCGGATCGATATTGTGCTGGCGTGCAACCGGCGCCGGGAAATCTTCAGCGGGGCCGGAAGGCGTCGGCGCAGAGCGGACCTGAACTCATGCCTCCTGATTCTCTTCTCGCAGAATTTCTTGCATCTCTTCTTCGGTAAAAACCCGCGAGCGGGTATGAAATGCTTTGCCCTCAGGGCCTTCCAGTGAGAAGGTGCCGCCATGCCCTTCGATCACATCGATGATCAATTGCGTGTGCTTCCAGTATGCATACTGAGCCCGCCCGATGTAAAACGGACATCCTCCTATGTGGCCGAGATAGACGTCGCCGGCGCCCATCGTGATCTCTCCGGGCAGGTAACAATTTGCCGCGCTGTTGTCGCAGCACCCTCCGGATTGGTGAAACATCAGATCCCCGTGTTTCTTCTTCAGGAACTACACAAGTTCCAGCGCGGCTGGCGTAGCAATTACTTTGTCTACCATGCTGTTGTCTCCATTGTTGAAATGGCGCCTCGGACGTCAGATCTGCCTGTCGTGCGGAGGGAGACAGGTGGCCGTCTCCCTCGCGGCAGTGTTTTTCTCTTGATGTTTAAAAGAAGCCCAGCTTTTGCTCGCTGTAACTCACCAGCAGATTTTTCGTTTGCTGGTAGTGATCGAGCATCACCTTGTGCGTCTCGCGACCGATGCCGGACTCTTTGTAGCCACCGAACGCGGCATGCGCCGGATAGGCGTGATAGCAGTTGGTCCAGACCCGGCCCGCCTTGATGGCGCGACCCATGCGATAGGCGACATTGCCGTTACGGCTCCAGACCCCCGCTCCCAGTCCGTAGAGGGTATCGTTGGCAATTTCGAGCGCCTCGGCCTCATCCTTGAAGGTGGTAATGGCCAGGACCGGTCCAAATATCTCTTCCTGGAAAATGCGCATCTTGTTATGTCCCTTGAACAGCGTCGGCTGGACATAGTAACCATCGGCCAGTTCCCCGCCGAGCTGGGTTTGCGCACCGCCGGCCAGCAATTGTGCACCTTCCTGTTTGCCAAGATCGAGATACGACAGGATCTTGGTCAGCTGCTCGCGCGATGCCTGCGCGCCCATCATGGTGTCGGTGTCCAGCGGGTTTTCCTGTTTGATGGAGGCAACCCGCTTGAGCACCCGTTCCATGAACTTGTCGTAGATCGATTCTTGAATCAGGGCGCGAGACGGGCAGGTGCAGACTTCGCCCTGATTGAATGCAAACAGCACCAGTCCTTCAATTGCCTTGTCGAGGAAGCCGTCGTCCTTGTCCATGACATCGGCAAAAAAGATGTTCGGCGATTTTCCTCCCAACTCCAGCGTGGCGGGAATCAGGTTGTTGGCCGCGGCCTGGGCAATCACGCGGCCGGTGGTGGTGGAACCGGTAAACGCAATCTTGGCGATGCGTTTGCTGGTAGCCAGCGGCAAACCGGCTTCACGGCCATAGCCGTTGACGATGTTGAGTACGCCCGGCGGCAGCAGGTCGGCAATCAGCCCGGCCAGGATAAGGATGCTGACAGGCGTTGATTCCGCCGGTTTGAGCACCACGCAATTGCCGGCGCCGATGGCGGGAGCCAGTTTCCAGGCGGCCATCAGGATCGGGAAATTCCAGGGGATGATCTGTCCGACGACGCCCAGTGGCTCCTGGAAATGGTAGGCCACGGTGTTTTCGTCGATATTGCTCAATGCACCTTCCTGTGCGCGCAGGCAACCGGCGAAATAACGGAAATGGTCGATCGCCAGCGGAATGTCGGCATTGAGCGTTTCGCGGATCGGCTTGCCGTTGTCGACGGTTTCAGCGTAGGCCAGCAATTCCAGGTTGGCTTCGAGCCGATCGGCTATGCGGAGAAGAATGTTGGCGCGTTCGGCGGCAGGCGTGCGGCCCCAGCTGTCGGCTGCGGCGTGGGCGGCATCAAGCGCCAGTTCCACGTCTTGCGCAGTGGAGCGCGCCACTTTTGTATAAGGCTTGCCGCTGATTGGGGTGATGGCGTCGAAATATTGTCCCGTCACCGGTGCGACCCATTTACCGCCGATGAAGTTGTCGTAGTGCGTCTGATAAGTGATTTTGGCGCCGACAGCGCCGGGGAATGCGTAGAGCATTGTTGTCTCCTGAATGTTGTCATGATGGTGAAAATATCCCTCGCGGGTATCCCTCTCTATCAAGTCTTGTGCCACGGCATCCCGTGTTCGCTAAGTCGTTGATTTGATTCTTTTGCTGTCGGACCACGCGTGTTGCGGAGCCGGTCGGCAGAAGAGGTGCAACGTTCCGGAACGTGACAACTGTTCCAAAACGTGACAATCGGCGCATATCGCCGGCAAGAGCATTGCGCAGACGCTCGAACTATTTCTATACTGCTGGAACAACAAGCGGAACGACACCGCTACCGAGGAGACAGCATGGCCAATTCAAGCGCTGTACTGGCGTTGCGCCACGCGCGACAGCATCTGATCGAGCATGGCAACATGCCCGCCGGAGTCGTGAACGAACGGCTGGCGCGTTCCTGGGAACGCAGCATAGCGGCTGGTCTGCTGCCCGTGGGGCGGCTTCCCGCCGTCGAATTTTCGGAGCGCGACGCCTTGCGCCATGTACTGGTGCGAAATCACGAATTGCTCGCCTATTCCCGTCCCGTGATGGAGTACCTGTTCGAGCAAGTACACCCCTCGCAAAGCGTGGTGGTGCTGGCGGACAACCGTGGCACCTTGATGCACACGCTGGGCGATCCCAACTTCATGAGCAAGTCCGAACGTGTCGCCTTGTCCGCAGGTGCGTCCTGGCGTGAAGAACAACGTGGCACCAATGCAATCGGCACGGCCCTGGCCGAAAAATGTGCCATTGAAATCCATGGCCCCGAACATTTCCTGGAACGTAACGGTTTCCTGACCTGCGCCGCAGCGCCGATCATGTCGTCGTGCGGCCAACTGCTTGGCATTCTGGATGTGTCCGGCGAACAGCACACCGGACAGTCGCATACGCTGGGCCTGGTCAAGACCGCTGCACGCATGATCGAGAACCGCTTGCTGGTGGCCGACTGCCGTCGCAAGCGGCACCTGCGCATCCATTTTCATGCCCAGCCGGAAGGCATTGGTACGCTGGCGGAAGGTATCCTGATGTTGTCCGGCGACGGCAGGATCATCGGCGCCAATCGTGTCGCGATGGCGTTGTTTCGGATGAATTCGCTGCAGGTCGGCGCGTTGCATCTGAACATGGTGATCGACGTCAACCTAGATAGCTTGCTGGCGCAGCATCGGCGCCGGCCGGATCAACTGACGCCGGTGCACTTGCACAACGGCGTGCTGCTGTTTGCCCAGTTGCAGACTGATTACGTTGCGGCGGTTGCCATGCCTTCCGCCAGTCCGGCCAGCGCTGCGCCTCCTGCCGATGCGCTGGCGGTGCTCGACAACGGGGATCTCAATTGGCGTAGCGCGGCGGACAAGGTGCGTCGGGTGCTGGACAAATCCATTCCCATTCTGATCCAGGGCGAATCGGGAACGGGCAAGGAATACCTGGCGCGCGCAGCGCACGAGAGCAGCCTGCGTCGCAACGGCCCTTTTGTGGCGATCAATTGTGCCGCCATTCCGGAAAACCTCATTGAAGCCGAATTGTTCGGCTACGCACCAGGCGCTTTTACAGGCGCCAGGAAAGGAGGCAGCCCCGGCCGCTTGCAGGAGGCGCAGGGCGGCACGCTCTTTCTCGACGAGATAGGCGACATGCCGTTGACGATGCAGACGCGGCTGTTGAGAGTGTTGCAGGAGCGCTGCGTCACGCCCTTGGGTGGCGGCGCGGCGGTCGCGGTTGATTTTTCCCTTCTCTGCGCGACGCATTGCAAGTTGCGTGAAGAGGCGGAAAAGGGGGCGTTCCGCAGCGATCTGTACTATCGCCTCAATGGTCTGACGGTACAGCTTCCGGCACTGCGCGAACGCAGCGATTTTTGCAGTCTGGCAGGCAAAATCCTAGCCGGCCAGCACGCCGGACGCGAGCTCTATCTGGCGCCCGCCCTGTTGGAGCAGATGCAGCGTTTCGCCTGGCCGGGCAATTTGCGTCAGTTGAGCAGCGTCTTGCGTACCGCCGTCGCCATGCTCGACGATGATGAGAACTGCATCGACTGGAAGCATCTGCCGGACGACATTGCGGAAGATTTATTGGCGGCGCGAAAACAGGCGACCGCCGTCTCGGAAGAAGCGCCGCAGAATCTGCGGGCGCTGTCGCACAACGCCATCCGGCAGGCCCTCGAAAAGAGCGATGGCAACGTCTCGTTGGCGGCCCGCACGCTGGGCATCAGCCGGCAGACGCTGTATCGAAAAATGCAGGATTGATTCGACGATTGATTCGACTACGGCGCTCTCCGGAGCGGAGTTTAGAGCGGATCAGTCAAGGTCAGCGCAGCGCCATTTCGGCGAATCGTCCGTCAATCAGCCGATGTTCAACGAGCTGATGCAACGAAGCGAGGATACGTTCACTGGTGAGGCCGTCGGTGATGAACACGAGGCGAGAAGTATCATCCGCAGCCTCCTGAACAGGAAGATGCGTCGGCGGATAGACGCGATGCCGGACGCCTTGCACGACGAGCTTGCCCGGGCTGGATCTTACCGACAGTACTGATTTGAAGCGCAGGATCCGATCTCCGTGGCGATTCAGGAGGGCGGTGAGCCAGACGGAAAATGTCGCCCAGTCAAGAGCCACGTCGAGAGCCGCCGAAAAACTTTGCACTGACAAAGTATGTGCATGGCTGATTGCCTGTATCGGCGGCAATTCCCTAACAGCTACGCCCATCTCCGTCGGAGCAAATGCATGTTCCGGCACGTCGCTGAACATGATCGTGCAAGCCGGATTAACGGCGCGCACCACGCTCAGCAAGGCCTGTGCAGCCTCATCGGACACCAGATCCGTCTTGGTGAGCACGACGCGGTCTGCCGCCGCCAGCTGGGCGGCGGCTTCGGGAAAGCGCTTGAGCGACTCGGTTCCTTCCAGGGCGTCGAAGGTGGTGATGCAGGGACCCACATGGATATATTCGTTGAGATTCTCGTCCGAGAGGATGGTCCCGAGAATCGGGCCGGGGTCGGCCAGGCCGCTGGTTTCGATGATGATGCGCTGGAGATGCGGTAATTCTCCACCGGCCCGGCGTTTCAATATGGTCAGCAGCGTCGTGCGCAGATGTTCCAGCACGGTGCAGCAAAGGCATCCATCGGCAATCGTTTTGATTTCAGACTTCAGATGCAGCGTCAGACGGTCGTCGATTGATTCACGACCATATTCATTGATGATGACCAGCGTCGATTCGGGGGAGCTTGTTTCAAGAAAGCGCTTGAGCAGCGTCGTCTTCCCGCTGCCGAGAAATCCCGTGACGATATTCAGTTCAAGGCGAGGGACGAGTCTCATGATGCCTTCTCCGCTTGAATAAAGTCAGGTTCAAGGGGGTCCAGCAAAGTATGTCCGAGCTGTTCCGCGATACGCCATAACGACGACAAGTCGGCGGCGACCTGGCGGCGACCGGAGGCGTTCTCGACGTAATACGACTCGCCATCCCAATCGCCGGCATCCAGGCCGCGCGGCCTCAGGATGCGTTTGATCAGTTGCAGTCGCCGCGTGCGTTCTGCACGATTCTCCAAAATACCCTTGGCGACAGAATGCTGCCCCATCGGGTCACCTGCGTCGGTCCAGTGCTGGCCTACGCCAAAGACGGCACATACTTCACACATCGCAATGCGCTCCTTACAGTGAAGACGGAAATGCCGACATGCCGACCGACATGCCGCCGATGGCGCTCAGCGAGATATATTCCGTGACCCGCTTGCGCGCCAGGTTGGTATGCGAAGCGGCGAGGTTCTCGGCGCGGTCGGCGTCTTGCTCGACCAGGGCTTTCAGAATTTCCCGATGCTCGTCCAATATTCTTCCGAGATGGCCTTCTCGTTGCTCTTCGGTCGGAAAAGTCTCGTAGCTCATCGCCAGACGCGCCACCCGAAGGTTTTCCGTCAGCAGATTGGCGTAGATCTTCGCCAGCACGCGGTTGCCGCAGGCGTTGCCGATGGCCAGATGCAGATCCCAGTTGCCATCGATCATGCCGTTGACGTCGCCCTGTTCATGCGCGTGTTCAAACGCGACCACCAGCGCTTCAATCTTAAGCAGATCCGCCGGCGTACGCCGTAACGCCGCCAGCCGGGTCGTCGCGCGTTGCGCCAGTTCGAAGGCTTCCAGATGCTCCTGTAATTGCGGGATATCCATGGACGCCACCCGCGCGCCGCGGTTCGGCAGCAGCGAGATAAGACCTTCGGCTGCAAGACGGATCATCGCTTCTCTCAGTGGTGTTCGCGAAATGCCGAACTCATCCACGAGCGCCTGTTCATCGATATCGTCCCCGGGACGCATCGCCAATGACACGATGCGTTCGCGCAGCAGGTGATAAGCCTTGGTCGCGCCGGATCCTTTGGCATTTTTGGTGACGTCATCTTGTTTCACTTCGTTCTTTTTAGGCATTGCTTCTCTGCAAAAGTGTGGTGTTGAGAGAAGTTTAGTGAAAATAATCCCTTGACACAAGATGTTTATACAATAAAAATAAGCTGTGTATTTATTGTGTATATTTAAATGAGGGATCCAAAATGACTGAAGCGACGGCTGATCTGGTGATCAGGAATGGGCGGGTACATACTTCGGAGGGGTGGTCGATCGTCAATATCTGCGTCAAAGGCGAAAAGATTGTGGGCTTGGTAGACGAGGCCAATACGCCGCCGGCGAAGCGAACTATTGATGCCGGCGGGCTGGATGTCCTGCCCGGCTTGTGGCATGTGCATTGCCACTTCCGCGAACCGGGGCATACCTATAAAGAAGACTTCACCTCCGGCACCACGGCGGCGGCGGCCGGCGGCATCACGTTCTGTATTGACATGACGAACAACGATCCGCATCCGACCACTCTGGAGACATTTGAATTGAAGCGCGAGAAAATCGCCGCCAAAGCCTTGGTTGACTACGCCCTGTATGGAGGCGGCTTGTATCCCAAGACTGTAGAGGCGCTAGCCAAAGCTGGCGCCATCGGCATCAAGATCTTCAACACGCGCCATGTCAAGGAGGTCTATCCCTATATTTCGGAACTCGGGGTGGTCGATCACGGCATCCTGCATGAACTCTACGAAGCGATTGCCGATACCGGCCTGCTTTGCGCTGTGCATCATGACGACAGCGAGTGGTGCAAACGCCTGACCTTCCGTGATTACATCAATCCCGGAAAGACCACCAACCGTGACTACATGGAAGCCTATGAACGCGGCTACATGTATGGACACGGAATGGCGGCGGGACTGGCGGCATCCATCTATTACGCTCAACTGACCAAGGTCAGGCTGCACGTGCTGCACATGGGCGTCATGCCGCCCGCAGCAAATGAACTGGTGCGTAACGCCAAGAGTCAGGGCCTGGATATTTCCTGTGAGATGGAGGCGGCGACGCTGTTCATGACGCGGGAGCAGGCAGAAAAAGTAGGGCCTGGCGCGTACGCCTGGGCGTATGCACCCGAAGCGCATTGGGAAGCCGTGCGCAACGGCACCGCCGACATGCTGGTCGGCGAACATGCGCCGCACACGCTGGAAGAAATTTCTCCGGGCTGGCTCGACAATTTTTCTGTACCGCTCGGCATCACCGGTGCCCAGGAATTCATTCCGCTGGTGCTCAACGCAGTCAACGACGGGAAACTCGGGTTGAACGATGTCGCACGATTATGCGCAGAAGCGCCGGCCAAGCGATTCGGTCAATTCCCCAAGAAGGGCCGGATTCAGGTTGGCGCCGATGCCGATTTCACCATTGTCGACATGCAGAAAAAGCAGACCTTCACCGTCGGCGACATGCATACCAAGGCCGGCTATACCACGTGGGAAGGGATCGGCACCAAAGGAATGCCCGTGTTCACGATCGTGCGGGGAGTGACCGTAATGGACCACGGCAAGATTGTCGGCGTACCAGGCCATGGACAATTTCATCCCGGCATCGCCGCAGCCTGAGCAATCACACATAAAAAGCAGTTATCTGCTTCATAAAAGCATACTGTCGGAAAATGCCGGCAATACAAAGGGAGTCAAACATGAACACGCTAGGGAACGTTTCGCCACTGACGCAGCAGGAGATTGCTGCGCGCCTGGACCGTCTGCCGGTTTCGAGATTTCACATCACCGTGCTGGTGGTGGCAGCAATGTCTTTGTTCTTTGACACACTCGATACCGTCATTACCGGCTTCGTGTTGGCTGCGCTAAAACCGATCTGGGGATTTGACGCAGCGATGATCGGCATCATCTCCGCCATTGGTTTGTCCGGTTATCTGGTCGGTTCCGCCTGTGCAGGTTTCGCCGCCGATAAATACGGGCGCAAGAAAATGATCATGCTGACCCTGGTCATGTACTCGATATTCTCCGCCTCGCGCGGACTGGTCAACGACGTCTGGGGGTTTGCTGCATTGAATTTCTTTACCTGGCTGTTCGTCGGCGCGGAAAGTTCGATCGTGCCGGCTTACCTGGCCGAACTCTGGCCCACACGTGTGCGCGGAAAGCTCGGCGGCTGGATGATGGGATTCTTCGCACTGGGCATCGCCTTTTCGCCGATCTGGGCATTGAACATCATTCCGCAATGGGGATGGCGCGCGGCACTGTTCCTGACCTTGCCTTTCGCAATCGTGGTCGGCCTGATGCGATCCGGACTGCCGGAGTCGCCGCGCTGGTTGCTGAGCAGGGGACGCGCCGCCGAGGCGGAGGAAGCGTTGTCATGGATTGAGACTCGGGTTGGTCGCATCTTGCCCGATATCGCCGTTCAGGTGAAGCCGAGTGACGCCGTACCAGTCAAGAAATATCGAGCGCGGGATCTGCTCAGTCCGAAATTCCGCAAGACCACCATCATGCTGTGGCTGGCCTGGTTCGCAGAGTATGGGGTGCTCTACACGTTCATGACTTTTGTGCCGACCTTGCTGGCCATGGAAGGGTTTGGCATCGTCAAGTCGTTTCAGTTCTCGATCGCCATCTATGCATCGGTCATTCCCGGCTACATATTTGGCGGCTATATCGTCGACTGGCTCGACCGCAAGCCGACTGCGATTCTCGCTTTCATCGGAACGGCAATTTTCGGCACGCTCTTCGGCCTGGCAACGACATCAACCATGCTGATGGCATTCGGCGGGTTGACGGCGTTTTGCCTGGCCCTCGGATCGACGGCGATCTACAGCTATACGCCTGAACTGTACCCTACTGAAATCCGCGCCACCGGCATGGGTATCGCCTCCGCCTGGGGAAGAGCCGGCGCCATTATCCTGCTCCTGGTATTCGGCGTATTCGCGGTACTGAAAGGAAAGTTGTTCGTCTTTCTCATCAGCGACGTGGTGTTGTTCGTGGCGGCGATCGCCATCGCAAGATTTGGTCCGTCGACAAAAGGACAGTCTCTGGAAGATGTTTCGAGCTAAGCGAATGCGTCTGCCGACGCAGGGATCTCCAGCTAAAGACCCGCTTAGAGCGGGTCTTTTTCATACCCGGGATGTTCCGCGAACGCTGAAGGCTAGAAATTCCCGATTGCAATCTTGCGCGCCGCGTGCACGCGCGCAAGATCAATGGCCTGCTCGCGGCTTTGCGCCGGCTGTTCTGACGCGACCGGCTGGCGCTCCAGAACGCGGATGCTGCGATAGGAGGCGGCGCGGCCGCGATAGATGGTCAGGTACGGCGTCCATGCCGATGACGACAGGTCGGGGTAGGCCTCGAGCACAATTTCATATTGACCGATGACTTCAATCAGCATGCGTTCTCCGTTGGGTGTGGTTGCGTGTGCGCATTGTTTGGAACGTCGAGCTTAGGTGCGCGTTGCCGCTGCCACCATCCGACCAAGGTGTGGCTGTGCTCATACCTTGGTTTAATCATCGCCTTTTTCCGACCGTGTTCCGGCTGCACTCCTTCATAGCGCAATCCCTTGTCCGTAAAGACTTACGCGCGATGCCAGTCGTTCTCATTCCAGCTCAACTGTGTTCCTCGCACGTTGCCTCATGTGTGCGTCCAGCACCGATGCACTTGCTTCTACACTTGCTGCAACAGCTCGAATAGCGACAAGCGGCGCCAATCCGGCGCAGGTGTCGCGGTTCGTTCAGGCACAGCGAGGGCATCAGATGACACTCGGAAATCTTTCCATACGGATCAGGCCGGCCATGGATCATCGCGCCATCTGTGTCGCGTGAACACCATCGCGGGAGGCTATATGCGCAGACATCTTTTCGATCACGTCGGCTTCAGCCGCACCGTCCTTGAGTGGTGTACTTTCTGCGCCGTGCTGGTGTTCACCGCCTTGCTGATCGCCAACTTCATCTGGGCCGAACGGCGCTTGATCACGGCCTCGGAAACCTCGCGCATGCAGACGCAAGCCAGGATCATTGAAGAAAATCTGTCGCATCAGTTCCAGGGCGTGCGCAATGCGCTCGACAGTGCGCGTGAAGCGATCAGCGACCCGACGCGCTGCGGTGGTGACTGCCAGAACCTGCTGCTGCATTCGCTCAAGCGCGCCATGCCGGGCGTGCGTGCGCTGGTCGTGCTCGACGCCGAGGGCAAGATCCGCATGTCGGCCGACGACATGGGCGACCGCCATCTGGACGACCGCGATTTCCTGTCGCAGATTTCACAGATGTACTCACGCAAGCTGATGTATCTGTCGCAGCCGTTTGAAAACACGCCGGGCGTGTTCAACATCAAGTTGTCGATGCCCATCCTCGATGCCGGCGCGCACAACGTCGGCGCCATCAGCGCCATCCTCAATCCGGAATACTTCGACGCCGTCATGCGTTCAGCGCTGTACGCGGAAGACATGAACAGCGCCATCACCCAGGAAGACGGCCGCCGCGTGCTGTTCGTACCGGCCAATACGGCAGCGATGCGCTCGCTTGGCGCAGGCGAGGACGACTTTCTGCTACGCCATTTGCGCGCCGGCAATGCCACCAGCGTACTGGTCGGGCTGGGCGGCGACGGCGAGAAGCGCATGGTGGTGCAAAGAAGCGTGGCGCCGGGCGACCTCGGGCTGGACAAGACCCTGGTCATCAGCCTCACGCGCAGCGTCGACAAACTGCATGCCGGTTGGCACGACCTGGCGATGTCCTACCTGCTGGCGTGGTGCGTCTTCGCCATGATCGGCTCACTGGCGCTGGCGCTGGTGCAACGGCGCCAGCGCATTGCACAACATCTTGTGCGTGTGCACGAGGCGCATCAGGCCGAAACCGCCGAACGCATCGAACTGGCGCTGAGCGGCGCCAACCTTGGTCTGTGGGATTGGGATATCCCCAACGACAGCCGCACCGTCGACGCGCGCGCCAACGCCATGCTAGGCTATCCGGCCGAGCGCCAGCACAATACGCCCGGCGAATGGCGCAGCCTGGTCAATCCTGAGCATCGCGACGAACTCGACCGGGTGCTGCGGCAGCATCTGCACGACAGCAGCCATTCGTTCGAAGCCGAATATCAGATGTGGCATCGCGAAGGCCGCTGGGTCTGGATCCAGTGCCGCGGCCGCGTGGTGGGGCGCGACGCGCAGGGGCGGGCGGTGCGCATGGTCGGCACGCGCATGGATATCAGCGCGCGCAAGCAGGCCGAGGCCGACATCGCGCATTTGGCGTTCTACGACGGCCTGACCAATCTTCCCAACCGGCGCCTGCTGCTGGAACGCCTGGCGCATGCAGTGGCGCGCAGTGAACGCGGCGGTTATCACGGAGCGGTGATCTTCGTCGATCTCGACAATTTCAAATCACTCAATGACACCATGGGCCACGACATGGGTGACCAGTTGCTGGGCCTGGTGGCGCGCCGGCTCACGCAGGTGACGCGTGAAGTGGATACCGTGGCGCGCCTGGGCGGTGACGAATTCGTGATCCTGCTGGATGACCTTGGCGCTTCCCCCGAGGAGGCAGGCAACAACGCCGAGTTCGTTTGCCGCAAGGTGCTGGCCGCGCTCAACGCCGGCTATGCACTCGGCGCCTATGAATTGCGCAGCACGCCCAGCATTGGCGTGGTGATGTTCGGAGGCGGCGAACACACCGTCAACGACTTGCTGCGGCAGGCCGACATGGCGATGTACGAAGCCAAGGCGGCAGGGCGCAATACTTTCCGTTTTTTCGATCCGCGCATGCAAGAAGCGCTCGACGAAATCGCCATGCTGGAAACTGACCTGCGACACGCACTGGCGCGCAAGGAACTGCTGTTGCACTACCAGCCCATCGTCGACCACGACGGCCGCCTGAGCGGCGTCGAGGCGCTGATGCGCTGGCGCCATCCGCAGCGCGGGCTGGTATTTCCCGGTACCTTCATCACCCAGGCCGAAAAGTCCGGCATCATCGTCGAGTTCGGCGAATGGGCGCTGGAAACCGCCTGCGAGCAACTGGTGCAATGGTCGGCGCATCGCGACACTGCGCATCTGACCATTGCGGTCAATGTCAGCGCGCGCCAGTTCCGCCAGCCGGAATTCACCCAGCGCATCCTGCAGATCATCGAGCGCACCGGCGCCAATCCGCGCCGCCTCAAGCTGGAATTGACCGAAAGCATGCTGTTGACCGACGTCGAAGACCTGATCCGCAAGATGAGCATGCTGAAAACGCATGGCGTCGGCTTCTCGCTGGACGATTTCGGTACCGGTTATTCGTCGCTGAGCTATCTGAAGAAGCTGCCGATTGACCAGTTGAAAATCGATCGCTCGTTCGTCCAGGACATGCTGCTGACGCCGCATGCATCATCGATTGTCAGGACCATCGTCAATCTGGCGCAGAGCATGGGGCTGGAGGTGGTGGCGGAGGGGGTGGAGACGGCGGAGCAATGGGCGGCGCTGAAGAAGATCGGCTGCGGCAACTTCCAGGGTTACCTGTTCGCCCGGCCCGGCACGATCGGTGATCTGCGGCATTGGTTCGCCGCAGTCGACGACACGGCGGCGAGCCTGCGCTCGTCTCACCTGAGCTTGGTCAATCCGATTCCCTGAACGGCTGCGTGCGGCCGGGAAACTTCCGGCAAGGCCGCAGGGGGCGTTGCCGCAATGGGCCTTACCACGTCCAGCTGCGTGGCAATGCCGCCGAGCGTTTGCACTGCGTCTTCCAGTTTCGGACTCCAGGGAAAGCTGCAGTTCAGGCGCAGGCAATTGCGGAACTGTTCGTCAAGGCTGAACATGGTGCCGGGCGCGATGCTGATGCCGTCACTGTGGCCGCGCGAATACAGTTCCAGGGCATCGATGTGCGCGGGCATGACGACCCACAGCAGATAGCCGCCGGCCGGGCGCGATACGCTGGTGCCGGGCGGGAAGAAGCGCAGCACCGCCGCGCTCATGATGCGAACCTGTTGCGCATAGGTCTTGCGCAGGCGGCGCAGGTGGTAATCGAAACCTTCGTTCTTGAGGTAGTCGGCGATTGCCATTTGCGGCGTCGACGGCGTCGTCACCGTGTTCAGGAATTTGAGACCTTCGATACTCTCTCGATAGCGCCCCGGCAAGGTCCAGCCGATGCGCGGTTCGGCCGTCAAACTTTTCGAGAAAGAGCTGCAGTACAGCACCAGTCCGGCGCGGTCGAAGGCCTTCAGCGATTTCGGACGCTGCTCGTCGAAATGCAATTCGCCGTAGACATCGTTTTCGATGAGGGGAAGATCATGCCTGCGCATCATCTCCACCAGCATTTTCTTGCGCCGCTCGGGCATGACGAAGCCAAGTGGATTCTGGAAGTTCGGCATGACGATGCAAGCCACGATGCCCTCAGCGGCGATGGCTTCTTCCAGGGCGTCGATATCGATGCCGGTCTCGGGATCGGTGGCGATCGGCACGGCGCGCATGCCCATGCGGGCGATGGCATGCAGCACGGCGTAGTAGGCCGGCGCCTCCACGGCGATGGCGTCGCCGCTCCTGGCGACCGCTTGCAGGCACAGGTTGATGGCTTCGGTGGCGCCTTCGGTGATGATGATTTCGGCGGCGTCGATGGCCAGCCCGGTTTCGAGATGGCGGCGGGCGATTTGCCGGATCAGTTCGGGATGGCCGGGCGGCAGCGCGCCGATCAGTTCCTGGCGTTCGCGGCGTTTGTAGAGGCCGCGTGCCAGCTGGCTGATCCTGGCCTCGGGGAACAGCGAAGGGTCGGGGTAGGGCGAGCCGAGCGGTACCGAATTCTGGCAATTGATCATGCGCAGGTTGGACAGCACCAGTGCGTACGACGACAGGTTTTCCGCCGTCGGCTGTATCGCCGGCGGGCGCGAGGACGCTGTCGAGGATGCGGCGTCCTTTTGGCCGGCGCGCACGAAGTAGCCCGACTGTGGCCGGCTCTCGATCACGCCGCGGCTTTCCAGCAACAGGTAGGCGCGGATTACGGTGGAGATGCTGAGATTGTGCTGCTGGCTGGTGCGCCGGACCGATGGGATCTTTTCGCCCTCGCGCATAACGCCGCTGGCAATCTGTTCTCCGATGGTTTCCGCGAGCGTTTCGTATAGCTTCATGGTGTTTTCCCCGAGGTGCTTCATTGCACCCTTTTTCCATGTTATGTCGCCGACTGCCGTCCGCCAATCATACGAGAGTATGAGCGCGTCTTATTGTATTTCCGGCCGGAAAGGCTGTTCCTGTCCGCTTTTCCGGATCAGACGATAATACAGATTTTCCGAAATCCACCTTCAAGTAAATGACATGAGCGAACATATATCCGCAGTTGAACTTGGCAAGGCCTACCGATTGTTGAATCACGGTCCGACGGTGCTGGTGTCGGCCGAACATGGCGGCACCGTCAACGTCATGGCGGCGGCCTGGGCTTGCGCGCTCGATTTCGCCCCGCCCAAGGTGACGGTGGTGCTGGACAAGGCCACTGCCACGCGCGCGCTGGTGGAGCAGAGCGGGTTCTTCGTGTTGCAGGTGCCCAACGCCGCCCAGCTGGAACTGACCCAGGCGGTCGGCAGCACCAGCCTGTCGGAAGTACCGGACAAGCTCAGCTGCTGCGGTGTGGAGTTGTTCCGGGCGGAAGGTCACGACCAGCCGCTGGTGGCCGGCTGCTCGGCGTGGCTGGCATGCCGCCTGATCCCGGAGCCGCACAACCAGAATACCTACGATCTGTTCATCGGCGAAGTCGTCGGCGCCTGGGCCGACACGCGGGTTTTCCGCGACGGACACTGGCGCTTCGAAGACGCCGGTCCGGAATGGCGCAGCCTGCACTACATTGCCGGCGGGAATTACTACGCCATCGGCGAACCTCTGCGTGCCGCCGGAGGCGAAGCGGCGTAACCACGCCCGCGCCGATCACTTCTCTTTGTCCTACACGGTAATCAGTGTTTCTCGACCTGCTCTTTTGCGGCGGCATTGGAGATACTCCTCAGCGCCGGAAGGAACATTGTTGTCATCAGTACATGTGCTATGGCAACCTGTGACGTCAGCGGGGGAGCGGCAAACATTCATCGGGAACAGCTCTTGGACACCAACAATAATCAACCAATGGCGACAGACGCAGCGGATCTCAGCGCACCGCGCGTGGGATTCGACTTGCAGCGACGCCTCCTGATCGCCTTGCTGGCGCTGTGCGTGCTGATTTCTTTCACACTGCTGAGCGTGCTCGGCTTCGTCCAGTGGCATACCTTGCATGAGCAAGCCGAATTGTCTGCGGCGCGCGCCACCGTGGTGGCCAAGGAACACGCGGACAAGGTGTTCGAACTCAACGCCGCGCTCAAAGGACGTATTGAAGACTTGCTCGGCGGGATGAGCGAGAGCGCGATCCACGCCGACGAAAAAAACATCCACACCAAATTGCGCCGCATGATCGCCGGCCTGCCGCAGGTCGTGTCAGTCGGCATCATCGGCAAGGACGGCGAGCTGCTGGTGCACAGCCGCGAGTATCCGTCGCCGGGGACGATCGTGTCGGATCGGGATTACTTCAAGACACTCAAGGAAGGCAAGCTGGAGTCGGTGTCGCCCGTCGTGATCGGCCGGCGCGCGTTGCAGCCGGTGTTTACCGATGGCGTGGCGCGGCGCTCGGAGAGCGGTGAATTCCTCGGCATCATCCTGGTGTCGCTCGATCCAAATTACTTCTTGTCCTTCTATGAGGAAATGCTGCCCGGCGACATGCATCAGTCGTTGTCGCTGGTGCGCGAGGACGGCGCGCTCCTGGTCCGTTATCCACGCCTGCTGGGCGAATTCTCGACCGTGCCGCCGGGGTCGCCGTTCTTCCGTGGCATCCAGGCGAACTCGGAGTCGGGCGCGTTGGTCGGTATTTCTCCCATCGACGGCGACAAGAAAATCCTCGCGTATCGGCGCGTCGCCAATCACGACCTGTATGTGGTGTCGGCCGGCTCGCTGACAAGCGTGCGAAACGCCTGGCTATCCTACATGGCGTTGGCGGCGGCCTTGCTGCTGGTGCCGTGCGGGCTGCTGTGCGGGATCATCCTGTTCGCGATTCGTAAAGTGCGCGACCAGCGCGTCGCCTGGAGCCATTGGAGACGCGAATTCAGCCTGCGCCACACGGCCGAATCCACGCTGCGCGAATCACAGAAATTCGAAGCGCTCGGCAAGCTGCTCGGACGCGTCGCGCACGATTTCAACAACTGCCTGATGGTGGTGACCACCGGCATCCAGATCATTCGCCTCAAGCGTATCGCCGGCGTCGAGAAGCAGATCGACGCCATCGAACGTGCCGTCAACGGCGGCCAGCAACTGACACGGCAATTGCTCGGCGTGAGCCGGCGCCAGCCCCTCAAACCGGAGATTTTTTCTCTGCAAGTCCGCATTCCTGAATGGGAGGTGCTGCTGCTCAATCCCATCGGCGCGGAGCGCTGTACGGTCGAGGTGGAGCCCGACACCTGGCCGGTTTGCGTTGATCCGATCGAACTGCAACTGGCACTGATCAACGTGCTCATGAACGCGCGCGACGCCAGCCCGCAGGAAGGCAGAATCACGCTGCAAATCGGCAACGTCCTCAAGCGCAACGAGGCGCAGACACACGATTATTTCGTGCGCCTTGCCATCATCGATCATGGCATTGGTATGTCCGAGAGCGCGCGCCGGCAAGCATTCGATCCGTTGTTCACGACCAAGGAAGCGGGCAAGGGAACCGGGCTGGGATTGTCGCAGGTGCAGAATTTTGCGCGCGCAGCCGGCGGCCATGTCGAACTGGACAGCACGCTCGGCGTCGGCACCACCGTGTCCATTTTCCTGCCCGCCGCCGACGGCGCCCCGCAGGCATTGGAGCAGGCCGTAGTGCCCGCCGCAGTCAAGCCGCTGACACTGTTGCTGGTCGAAGATAACCTCGACGTAGCCGATGGCATCATTACTTTGCTGCAGACTGCAGGACACAAGGTCACGCACATGAAGAACGCAATGGATGCGGAGCAGTTCCTGCTGAGCAACCAGGTCGAACTGGTGATCTCCGATATCCACATGCCGGGAGGCATCACCGGCATCGCGCTGGCGAAGAAACTCCAGCTGTCTCACCCGGCATTGCCGGTGATCCTGATCAGCGGCTATGCCGAAGACCTGCAGTCGGCGATGAAGAGCGGCTTCAAGGTGGTGTCGAAACCGTTCTCGCTGGAAAGCATCAATCAGCATTTGCAACTCGATGGCAGGCCGCTTGGCTAGAAGATGGACTTCAGGAGGGTTTTTCGGCTTCTCCGTGTCTGCTGTCTGATTGCCTTCAATGCGTTGGCCGGCGCACGGCCAACGCTGTTTTTTGTGGGCGTCTGTTCCGCCAAACCAATACTCCCCCCCCCCCGCTGTATTCCCGCAATGCCAAGGTAAGCGCGCGCCTTCGGGCAGATGTTTTGGCGACACTTCGATTGATCATTCAATTAAATGATGAATTACTTTCATAATGATAGTAATATTACTATCTAAATGATAGTTACACCTCTTTCTGACTGATCCGACGATGTGGAGATGGAAACAAAATGAATGCTGCCCGTAACCCGGCCGAGGCAAACCGCATCCTTTACATTGCCGCCATCGTTTCGTCGCTGGTGATGCTCGATTCCAATGTGGTGGCGGTTGCGCTGCCGACGATCGCGCGTTCCATCGGGGCGGATTTTTCCGCCTTGCAATGGGTCATTACCGCTTACGTCCTTCCTTTCGCTGCGTTGCTGCTTGCGGCCGGATCATGGGCGGACATCTACGGCCGCAAGAAAGCCATCTTGCTGGGGCAGTTCATCTTCGCACTGGCGTCGCTGTTGTGCGGGATCGCCACGTCGCCGCTGCTGCTGAACCTGGCGCGGGCCGTGCAGGGCATCGGCGCGAGCCTGTTGCTGACGGCTGCGCTGGCCATCATCAACAACGAATTCCAGGGCAAGGAACGCGCCCGCGCCTATGCGTTCTGGGGATCTTGCCTGGGCATTGCCATCACATGCGGTCCCATCATCGGCGGCGTGATCTCGAACTACTGGGGCTGGAACTGGGTGTTCCTGATCAATGTCCCGATTTGTGCCGTGCTGATGTTCGCCACGCAAAAGATCATTCCCGAATCGAAATCACCGGTGGCCAAGAAGTTGGACTACGCCGGCGTGGCTACCTTCAGCGTCGGCCTGTTCCTGCTTACCTGGGCAGTCATCGACGGCAATGCGCTCGGCTGGAGCAGCGCCGCCATTTCCTTGCGGCTTGCCGGCGGTATCGTGTTGCTGCTGCTGTTTGTTGTCGTGGAAGGGCGGCAGCAAGATCCGATGGTCGACTTTTCGCTGCTGACGACATCGCGCTTTACTGGCAGCGCACTGGCGATGATCGGTTATGCCGGCGGTGCGCAGGTGATGATCTTCTATCTTCCGGTCTATCTTCAGAAAGCCTACGGCTACGAGCCCGCAGCAGCCGGCCTGGCGATGTTGCCGTTTGCGCTGCCGATGTTCCTGATTCCCAAGGTGGGCGCACGCCTGTCGGCCATGATTTCGTCAAAGACCATCCTCGGCATGGCGCTGGCGATCACGGCGTCCGCCAATCTGTTGATGGCGCTGGTGAGCGTGTCGGACATGAGTTATGGCGTCTTCGCTGCGGTGATGATCTGGGCAGGCGTCGGCGCCGGATTGCTCAACAGCGAAACGGCAAAAGCCTTGCAAGGCGCGATTCCGGCAGAGCGCGCCGGCATGGCGTCGGGCGTCAGCGCTACCGTCCGCTTTACCGGTTTGTTGCTCAGCGTCGCAGCGCTGGGCGCCGTGCTGGCCGCGACAACCAGCAGATTGTTTTCGGATCGTGCGGCGAGCCTGGGACTTTCTCCCGACGCCGCGCGGGAACTGGCAAAGCATTTCGTTGCAGGTGAAGCGGCGCAAGCGCATGCCGGCGGAGTGGATTTCTCGCGCTACCAGGATGCCCTGCGCCATGCGTTTGATGCCGGTTTTGCCTCCACCAGCATTGGCGCTGCGTTGATTGCGGCGGTTTGCCTGGTGCTGATGTATCTGATCATGCCGAGGGAGAAGGACTTGCCGGCAAGCGCACGGAACGATCTGAATTCCGTTGTCGTGCCGGGAGAGTAAACAGCGTCTTGCATTTTCATCTCGCAGGTATGTTCCAGGTCTTGGCATCGCGGATCTCCCAGTGCCATGAGAAGACAGGTGCGCATTCTGCTGTCGGACAACTGCGGCAGGTAATTGGCAATCGCAGTAAATCTATCGGAGATCAATGAATGAAAATCGGCCCAACATTGGCAGCCCTGATATTGGCTGCAATCGCTGCCGCACCGATTGCAGCGAAGGCGGCAGACGCGCCGACGGTCAGCTATCGTCATGCCGTCGTCGACAACATCGACATTTTTTATCGGGAAGCAGGCAATCCGCGCGCGCCCACCTTGCTCTTGCTGCACGGCTTTCCTTCTTCATCGGCAATGTTCCGCGATCTGATGCCATTGCTGGCGGACCGTTTTCATGTGGTGGCGCCGGACTATCCGGGCATGGGCGCCAGCGAAGCACCCGCAGCTGAAAAATTCAAGCCGACCTTCGACAACCTGGCGACCGTGATGGCAGATTTCGCAGTCAAGCTCAATCTGTCCAACTACATTCTGTACATGCAGGATTTCGGCGGGCCGGTCGGCATGCGCATGGCGGTGCGCAATCCGGAACGGGTGGACGGATTGATCATCCAGAACTCGCCGGTCTCACTGGACGGCTGGGATGGCAAGAGGCTTGCTGCAATCCAGGCCGGCGCCGTCGGTCCGATGACGCCCGAGAAGCGCGCGGCGGCGGCGGCGCGCGTCGTGCAGGCGACTTCAAATCTGCTGCACCAGTTCGGCGCCGCGCATCCCGAACAACTCAATCCGGATTCCTGGGCGGTCGACGCCTATGCATTGAACGACCCGGAAAAGCGTCGCATCATGACCGATCTGCAACTCGATATTCCGTCGAGCCTGGCGCTGTATCCGGCCTGGCAAGACTACCTGCGATCCCGGCAGCCGCGCACGCTTGTCGTATGGGGACGCAACGATCCGATTTTCTCGCCCACTGGCGGCGACGTGATCAAGGCCCTGATTCCGGCTGCCGGTGTCCATTACTACAACACCGGACATTTCGCGCTGGAAGAGAATGGCGTCGATATCGCCGGCGAGATCCGGCGCTACTTTCCCTGACGGCGTGAAGCGCATCGGCAGTCGGATCTGAAATAACACCGATCGCCGTAAAACAGAAAGCCGCTGAAACTTGCGTTTGAGCGGCTTTTTCACGACTTTTGCGTACGATCCTGCCATGCTTCTTGGTGCCTGAGGCCGGACTTGAACCGGCACGCCCCTTTCCAGGTAAGCGGCGGATTTTAAGTCCGCTGTGTCTACCAATTTCACCACTCAGGCCTTGGGTGTTTCCGGCGCAGGAGGCCGGAAAAGGAACGCATTATAGCAGCGACTTTGGCCGGATTTGCGCGAATGTTTCCGCAGCGTCATGCATTTCGCGGTTTTTGTCGATGTAACGCCTGTCAACGCACATTCGCTTCCGCCGGCGCGGATTGCCGTCGCCCGGCATTTCCAGTCTGTAACATCCACGCAGGTAGTAAAATGTGGGCTATTCCAATTCAAATCGGTTGAGACCATGACACAAGCTGTATTGAAGACAGTTCAATGTATTTCGCCTGCCGGTTTGCATTCCATGGCTTACAAAGAGTGGGGCGACGCGCACAATCCGAATGTGCTGGTCTGCGTCCACGGCGTCACGCGCGTGAGTGATGATTTTGACGTGATGGCGCGCGATTTGTGCGACACCTATCGGGTGGTGTGTCCCGACGTGGTCGGACGGGGGCGTTCCGGTCGCCTGGGCAATCCGCAGCATTACGCGATTCCGCAATACGTCAGCGACATGGTCACGCTGCTGGCGCGGCTCGATGCCGACAGCGTCGACTGGTTCGGCACCTCGATGGGCGGCCTGATCGGCATGGGGCTGGCATCCTTGCGGGACAATCCAATTCGCCGCCTGGTGCTCAACGATATTGGCCCGTCCATCAACGGCGCGGCTCTGGCGCGCATCGGTGAATACATCGGGCAGGATGTGCGCTTCGACGCGTTCGACGAAGCGGCGCTGTACATCCGCACGATTTCGGCGAGCTTCGGTCCGCATACGGACGAGGAGTGGCACAAGCTGGCAAGCGACGTCCTGCGCCAGGACGAAGAGGGCAAGTGGAAGCGTCATTACGACCTGCGCCTGGCCGAACCGTTCAAGACCATGACGCCGGAAGCGGCCAGCATCGGCGAAGCCATGCTGTGGGCCGCCTACGATGCGATCCGCTGTCCGACGCTGCTGGTGCGCGGCGCGCAATCCGACCTGTTGCTGCCCGAGGTGGCGCAGGCCATGACACAACGCGGTCCCAAGGCGAAACTGGTGGAGCTGGAGGGTGTCGGCCATGCGCCGACCTTCATGCATGCTCAGCAAATCCAGGTCGCCAAGGACTTTTTGCTCGGTTGATTTCATCCTGACCGGGCTCTTATTGATTGAAAGGAAACATCATGACAGTTCAACGTCTGCACGTCGGCAAGCGTCTTTCCGAGGCCGCCATCCATAACGGCACAGTCTATCTGGCGGGCCAGATCGCCGAAGACACCACCCAGAACATCGAAGGCCAGACGCGCGAAGTGCTGGGCCACATCGATCGCCTGCTCGCTGAAGCCGGCAGCAGCAAGGAACATATCCTGTCGTGCCAGATCTACATCGCCGACGTCAAGGATTTCGAAGGCATGAACGCGGTCTGGGATGCGTGGGTGGCCACCGGCAACACGCCGCCGCGCGCGACCGTCGAAGCCAAGCTGGCGCGTCCGGAATTGCTGGTCGAGATCATCATCGTCGCTGCTCAAAAATAATCTTCCGGCGCACGTTCCAAGGCAGTCTTCAACGTTTATCGAATCAGGCAAAGGTTTCATGGTTTCTGTCGTCGCAGTTCAGCAGGAGGGCAACGCCTCCATCGTCGCCGGCCTGAGTCCGGAAGACAGCGCACGCGTGCTGGAGGCGCTGGCCTTCGTCGAGCCGATCTATCGCGGCAAGCCGATCACGTCGGGACAGGACGCGCTGGCATTCGTGCAGGGCGTGGCCGGCGTACTGACGGCGCTCAATGTCGATGCCGAAACACGCATCGCCGGGCTGCTGTTCGAGCTGCATCTCCTCGACCTCGATGTGGCGGCGACAATTGAAGAGCGCTACGGCAAGGACATCGGCGACCTGGTCGCCGGTGTGCGCCAGCTGATGCGTTTCCACGGCCTGACCTTCCAGCATCCGCAGGAAGTCCTGCGCGGCAAGAATGCCGCGCAACAGGCCGCGGCGCAGATCGAAACGCTGCGCAAGATGCTGCTGGCAATGGCCACCGACATGCGCGTGGTGCTGGTGCGCCTGGCTTCGCGCGTGACGACCTTGCGCTACTTCGCCGAGAACAAGATGGAGAACGAGACCACCGCGCAATATGCGCGCGAGACTTTCGATCTCTATGCGCCGCTGGCCAATCGCCTCGGCATCTGGCAGCTCAAATGGGAGCTGGAGGATCTGTCCTTCCGTTTCATCGAGCCGGTCACGTACAAGCGCATCGCCAAGATGCTGGAAGAGAAGCGCATCGAGCGCGCGGAGTTTGTCGCCACCGCCATCGAGCGCCTGCGCACCGAATTGACTACCGCCGAGATCAAGGCGGAAGTCTCGGGGCGTCCCAAGCACATCTACAGCATCTGGAACAAGATGCGCGGCAAGTCCATCGACTTCTCCGAGCTGTACGACGTGCGCGCCTTCCGCGTCATCGTCGACGACGTCAAGGATTGCTACACGGTGCTCGGCATCATCCACAACATCTGGGTGCCGATTCCCAAGGAATTCGACGATTACATTTCGCGGCCCAAGCAGAACGGCTACCAGTCGCTGCACACTGTCGTGGTGGCCGAAGACGGCCGTCCGCTGGAAGTGCAGATCCGCACGCGCGAGATGCATCACTTCGCCGAATACGGCGTGGCAGCGCACTGGCGTTACAAGGAAAGCGGCGGTTCCAATTTCGCCGCGCAGAAGTACGACGAAAAGATCGCCTGGCTGCGTCAGCTGCTGGCATGGAAGAGCGAAGTGTCGGACGCTGTCGTGGAGCAGGAAGAAGTGCGCCGCGACTGGGTCGAGAAGCTCAAGTCGACCACGCTCGACGAGCGCATCTATGTCCTGACCCCGCAAGCGCGCGTTATCGAACTGCCGAACGGCGCCACGCCGATCGACTTCGCCTATCACCTGCACAGCGACGTCGGCCATCGCTGCCGCGGTGCGCGCGTCGACGGCGTCATGGTGCCGCTCAATACGCCGTTGAAGAACGGTCAGACCGTCGACATCATCACCGTCAAGAGCGGCCCCGGCGTCGGCCCCTCGCGCGACTGGCTGAGCACCGGTTATGCCGCCAGTTCGCGCACGCGCTCCAAGGTGCGCGCCTGGTTCAACGCCATCGAACAGGAAGAGACGCTGGCGCACGGCCGCACCGTGCTGGAAAAAACGCTGCAGCGCGAAGGCAAGACCGCCGTCAACCTGGAAGAGCTGGCGCACAAGCTCGGCTTCGGCAAGGTCGATGATCTGTGCCTGTCGCTGGGCAAGGATGAATTCAGCCCGCGCCAGATCGAGCAGATGCTGCATGAAGGCGAGGAAGGCAAGGAAAATAAGCACACCGAGCCCGATGAGGCCTCCATCACGCGCAAGAGCCGCGCCTCAAGCGTGGTGCAGGGGGCAAAGTCCGGCGTGCTGGTGGTCGGCACTGAAGGCCTGATGACGCAGCTGGCGCGTTGCTGCAAGCCGGCGCCACCGGATACCATCGTGGGCTTCGTCACGCGCGGCAAGGGCGTGTCGATTCATCGGCTGACCTGCAAGAATTTCACCGAGATGAGCAGCAAGGCGCCTGAACGCGTGATCCAGACCGAATGGGGCGCTTCCGGCAAGGACACGGTCTACCCGGTCGATATCTTTGTGCTGGCGGGCGATCGCCAGGGTTTGCTGCGCGATATTTCGGAAATCTTCCTGCGCGAAAAGATCAACGTCATCGGCGTCAGCACGCAAAGCATGAAAGGACAGGCGCGCATGGGCTTCACCGCCGAGATCGGTTCGACTGCGCAATTGCAAAAGGCGCTGACCGTGATCCGCGAAGTGAAGGGTGTGCTGGAAGCCAGGCGGCAGTAGGGGTTGCGGGCGGCTGCCTGATTTTTGAAAAGCTGTCCGAGAAGATATTTTTAAAAACTTTTCGCCAAGACTAGCCAAAAATAAAAAATGCCCCTATAATCTCGCTTCTTCACTAGGCGCGTAGCTCAGCTGGTTAGAGCACTACCTTGACATGGTAGGGGTCGTTGGTTCGAGTCCAATCGTGCCTACCAATATTCTTGATGTTGTCGAATATTGGTATCGAAGCAGGCAGCAAGGCTTCGTAAAAACAGCATCAAAAGCAAATACACAATGGAAGCGCAGTCCCGGCTTCCATTTTTGCTTTTTGTCTTCCGGATTTTCTCTTCGGATTTTCTCTTCTTTTCTTCCGCGCTCGATTTTTCTTCCAGCCAAAAAAAAGCCACCGCAAGCGATGGCCTTCAGCGACAACTTCCCAACTGTTTTTATTGATTATTCGTTTTCCCCGCAGGCGCTTCGTTTGCGACCGGCGGCACTGGCACGTTCAACACCGCGTCGCGCTTGTCCAGCAGATGCTGGCGCAGGATCGCGGCCAGGCGCTTGCCGTCGCGCGCTTCCAGCGCCTTAACCATTTCGTCGTGGTCGTGCGCGGCGCTGTCCCATTTCTCCGGACGGAAGTTCGATTTGAAGCGCAGCGCCTGCAGGCGGCGGTTCAGGCCGAGGTAGGTCTGGTGCAGCACCGAGTTGCGTGCAGCTTCGTTGATCTTGTTGTGGATGGCCTGGTTGCGGCTGTAATAGCCGGGCAGGTCGTTCTGCGCCTTGCAGGCCAGCATGGCGTAGTGCAGCGCCTTGATCTCGGCCACTTCCACCGGCGTGATGCGTTCGCACGCCAGCTCGCCGGACATGGCTTCCAGGCCGCTCATGAGTTCGAAGGTTTCCCAGATCTCGGTCTCGGTCATCTTCGACACCGAGGCGCCGCGATTTGGCGAAATTTCGATCAGGCCTTCTGCGGCCAATACCTTCAATGCTTCGCGCAGCGGCGTGCGCGAAATGCCCAGCGTCTCGCACAGTTCGCGTTCGTTCAGTTTGGTGCCCGGCATCAGCACCGCTTCCACGATCAGGTTGCGCAGATGCTCGACGACCGTGTCGTGCAGGCGCTGGCGCTCCAGTTTCGGTAGGGCGGCGGGGCTGGTTTGCTGCTCGGTCTGGTCGGGCTTGTTAATCAATTCAATGGCTGAATTTTGCATTCAAAATCCTTAATTTGCTGCTTGGCGCTATTTTAGCATCCATCGCTTCATTGCAAAAATACCAGCTTTTGTGTGTTGTATGGATGAAAAATATTGCCGCCAAGTGCGTGTCGGTGATCCCAAGTGCCTATATATACAGGGTTTTCTACCAAAATCATCGCCCCGACTCCGTACCAGGAGTAAGGACTGCAACGATCAAAAAATCCTTTACCTCTCCTGATCTCACTGATAAAGTATTTTGCATTCAAAATACAAAATTCGATAAAAGAGCAATTTCCAGAGACGAATTTCAAAGGAGAAGTAAATGTTAAAACTCGACTTTCATCCAGCCGGCCGTCATTTCCTGCAAATCCCGGGTCCGAGCCCTGTGCCTGATCGCATCTTGCGCGCCATGAGCTTGCCGACCATCGACCATCGCGGCCCGGAATTCGGCGCGCTGGGTCTGCAGGTGTTGGCCGGCATCAAGAAGATTTTCAAGACCGAGCAACCGGTCATCATCTACCCGGCCTCCGGTACTGGCGCCTGGGAAGCGGCGCTGACCAATACCCTGAGCGCAGGCGACACCGTGCTGATGTACGAAACCGGTCATTTCGCCACGCTGTGGAAGAAGATGGCCGAAGCGCTGGGCCTGAAGCCGGAGTTCCTCGGCTTGCCCGGCATCGAAGGCTGGCGCCGCGGCGTGCAGGCCGACCTGATCGAAGAGCGCCTGCGCAAGGACAGCGGCCATCAGATCAAGGCGGTGTGCGTGGTGCACAACGAAACCTCGACCGGCGTGACTTCCGACATCGCCTCGGTGCGCCGCGCCATCGACGCCGCCGGCCATCCGGCGCTGCTGCTGGTCGACACCATCTCGGGCCTGGCCTCGGCGGATTATCGCCATGACGAGTGGGGCGTCGACGTCACCGTCTCCGGTTCGCAAAAGGGCCTGATGCTGCCGCCGGGCATCAGTTTCAACGCCGTCTCGAAGAAGGCGATCGAAGCGAGTAAATCCTCCAAGTTGCCGAAAGCCTTCTGGAGCTGGGGCGAAATCATCGAGATGAACGCCACCGGCTACTGGCCGTACACCCCCAACACCAACCTGCTGTACGGCTTGCACGAAGCGCTGGAAATGATTCTGGGCGAAGGCCTGGACAACGTCTTCGCGCGTCATGAGCGTCTGGCCGAAGCCTGCCGCCAAGCCGTCACGGCCTGGGGTCTGGAGATTCAGTGCGCCGATCCTGCGGTGTATTCGCCGGTGCTGACGGGCGTGATGACGCCGGCCGGCTTCGACGCCGATGCGATCCGAAAAGTGATTTACGAGAACTTCAACATGTCGCTCGGCACCGGCCTGGGCAAGATGAAGGGCGGCATGTTCCGCATCGGCCATTTGGGCGAAGCCAACGACCTGACGCTGATGGCGACGCTGGCCGGCTGCGAAATGGGGCTGAAGCTCGCGGGCGTGAAGCTGGCCGGCAGTGGCGTACAGGCCGCGATGGACAACCTGACGGCGAAGAAAAACAAGCCGGCGCTGAAGGTCGCGTGATCATCTGACCTGCCTGGTTTGGCAAAAGAAAAAGCAATAACGGAGGAAAGAACGCCGGTGCAGACCTTACGCAAGGACGGCACCGGCAAAGTGGATCAATAACGAAAGACCGGTGCTGCAACATCCCACAGAGGAATCGAAACCACAGGTTTCACGGCGCGCCGGCGCACCAATACTGGAGACAAAGCAATGAGACACCTGCGCTTGCGCGCGACTACGGTCGTGCTATTGATGTTATGCATGATGTATTTCATCACTTACCTTGATCGCGTCAACGTCAGCACCGCCGCGGCCGGTTTTGCCAAGGAATTCAATCTCTCGAAGACGGAAATCGGTCTGGTCTTTTCCGCCTTCGCCTATCCCTATTTAGTGTTTCAGATCATCGGTGGCTGGGTCAGCGACAAGTTCGGTGCGCGCCGCACGCTGATTTACTGCGGCTTGCTGTGGGCGCTGGCGACGGTGCTGACCGGTTTCGCGGGAGGCCTGGTGTCGTTGCTGCTGGCGCGTTTGCTGCTCGGCCTGGGCGAAGGCGCAACCTTCCCGGCGGCGACCACGGCGATGTCGCGCTGGGTGGCGAAAGACAAGCGGGGTTTCGCCCAGGGCATCACGCATGCCTTCGCACGGATCGGCAATGCGGTGGCGCCGGCGGCGGTGGTATGGATCATGGCGGTGCACGGCTGGCGCGAATCGTTCTACATCTTCGGCGCGTTCAGCCTGGTGTGGGTGATTGTGTGGGCCTTCGTGTTCACCGAAGATCCGGCCAAGCATCCGCGCATCACGTCGGAAGAACTGGCGATCCTGCCACCCGGAAAAAAGAAGAGCCCGAAGATTCCATGGGGGCCGCTGTTCAAGCGCATGATGCCCGTGACGATCGTCTACTTCTGCTACGGCTGGACCTTGTGGCTGTTCCTGAGCTGGATCCCGCAGTACTTCCTGCATAGCTATGACCTCGACATCAAGAAATCGGCGCTGTTCGCTTCCAGCGTGTTCTTCGCCGGCGTGGTGGGCGACACACTAGGCGGCATCGTCAGCGACAAGATCCTGAGAAACACCGGCAACCTCAAGCGCGCCCGCAGCTACATGGTGTCGGTGTGCATGCTGCTGACCTTGCTGTCGCTGCTGCCGCTGATGTTCACGCACAACCTGTATGTGTCCATCATCAGCCTGAGCGCAGGTTTCTTCTTCGCTGAAATGACGATCGGTCCGATGTGGGCGATTCCGATGGATATCGCGCCTGAATATTCGGGCACCGCCAGCGGCATGATGAATACCGGTTCGGCACTGGCCGCGATCATTTCGCCGGTGCTGTCGGGCTACCTGATCGACAAGACCGGCAACTGGGAACTGCCGTTCCTCGGCAGCATGGTGCTGATGGGATTTGGCGTGCTGCTGGCGTTCCGCATGCAGCCGGACAGCAAGTTCGAAAACACCACGCCGGATGCCGGCGGCCAGGCGATCAAGGCCCGCGCCTGATTGCGTCCAGGTGAGAATGCCGCGCCTGACCGGCGGCGTTCTCCTTGCAACATTCCATCGGGATAGCCATGACGACTTTACTTTCCGCAGCCGAGGAACTCGGCCATCTTCTGAGCGACGCCTATTCACAGCAGGCGACGGCCATCGTGCCGCCTGAGCTGGAGCCGGCAGACAGCGACGACGCCTATCTGGCGCAACAGGCTTTCCTGCGGCGCAGCCACGCCACCATCGGCGGCTGGAAGATCGGCGCCAAGTCCGAGTCCGGACCGATCCAGGGCGCGCCGTTGCCGCTGGGCGGCATTCACCCGGCTTCCTCGGTGATTCGGCGCAGTGCGTTTGCGGTGCTCGGGCTGGAGCTGGAAATCATGTTTTGCTTCGACTGCGATTTCAAGCCGCGCAATGCGCCGGTGTCGGATGCCGAAGTGATGGAGTGCATTTCGTCGATGGGCGCTTCCATCGAAATCGTCTCCAGTCGCCTGGCCGGCTGGCCCGATGTACCCAGGCTGAATCAACTGGCCGATTTGCAAAATCACGGCGCACTGGTGATCGGCGAGCTTGCCGACTATCGCGACGATTTCAATTTCCGCCGTCCCGACGTGCATCTGACCTTCAACGGCGCCGACGTGTTCAAGGGGCAGGGTGTCAATCCGGCCGGCGATCCGCGTCGCTTGCTGAGCTGGCTGGTCAATCATTGCAGCGCGCGCGGCATTGCGATTCCGGGCGGCACGGTGATCACCGCCGGTTCGTACACCGACATGTTTTTCCCGCAAGAGCCGGGCATGGTGATTGGACAGGTCGCCGGCTTGCCGCCGATTCATTTTGAATTGAGCTGAGCATATTCAGCCGGCTCTTATCTTTGTTTTTGACAGGACTACTTCATGCTGGTCAAGCCCATCCATCTGGTTCCGCCAAGCGGGCGGAACTCTGCAGCCGCTACGCCATTCGCCATGCAATTGCAGCGCGAGATGCGCGGCGACGTCATGTTCGGCAAGGCTGACTGCGGCCGTTATGCCACCGATGCGTCCATCTATCAGATCATGCCGCTGGGCGTGGTGGTGCCGCGCGATCAGGCCGACCTGAAGCTGGCGCTCGACATCGCGCGCCAGCATCGCCTGCCGGTGCTGGCGCGGGGCGCGGGCACCAGCCAGTGCGGCCAGACCGTGGGCGAGGCGCTGGTCATCGACAACAGCAAATACCTCAATCAGGTGGTTGATTTCGATCCGGTTGCGCGGACGATTACGGTTGAACCGGGCATGGTGCTCGATCATCTCAACGCTTGGCTCAAGCCGCACGGCCTGTGGTTCCCGGTCGACGTGTCGACGGCGGCGCAATGCACGATAGGCGGCATGTCGGGCAACAACTCCTGCGGTTCACGCTCGATCGAATACGGCAACATGGTGCACAACGTGCTGGCCATTGATGCGGTGCTGGCCGACGGTACCGAAGGCCGCTTCGGTCGTTTGCCCGAGATGCCGGGCAGCGGCCGCATCGGCGACATCGTGCGCGGCTTGCAAACCATCGCGCAGCGCGAGCGCGGCGAAATCGTCGAGCGCGTGCCCAAGGTCCTGCGGCGCGTGGCCGGCTACAACATCGACATCTTCGATTGCCAGAATCCGCGCGCCTACACCGATGACGGCGTCGCCAACCTGGCGCACATCCTGATCGGCTCCGAAGGCACGCTGGCCTACAGCCGCCAGATCACCCTGGCGCTGATGCCGCTGCCGGCGCACAAGGTGCTGGGCGTGGTCAACTTCCCGACGTTTTACCAGTCGATGGACATGACCCAGCACATCGTCAAACTGGGACCGACCGCGGTCGAGCTGGTCGACCGCACCATGATCGACCTGGCGATCAGCAATCCGGCCTTCAAACCGGTAATCGAAAAGGCGCTGGTCGGACGGCCCGAAGCAATCCTGCTGGTGGAATTTGCCGGCGAGAATCTCGACCAACAGCTTGAAAAACTGAAACTGTTGAGCGAGCTGATGGGGGACCTCGGATTGCCCGGCTCCGTCGTCGACATGCCGGTCGCCAACGAGCAGAAGGCGCTGTGGGATGTGCGCAAGGCCGGGCTGAACATCATGATGAGCATGAAGGGCGACGGCAAGCCGGTGTCTTTCATCGAAGACTGCGCCGTGCCGCTGGAGCATCTGGCCGAGTACACGCGTCAGCTCACCGAAGTCTTCCACAAATACGGTACCGAGGGTACCTGGTACGCCCACGCCAGCGTCGGCACCTTGCATGTGCGGCCTATCCTCGACATGCGCCGCGGCGGCGCCAAGGACATGCGTGAGATCGCGGAAGCCGCCGCCGTGCTGGTGCGCAAATACAAGGGCGCGTATTCCGGCGAACACGGCGACGGCCTGTGCCGGGGCGAGTGGGTGGCGTGGCAGTACGGACCGAAACTCAATGCCGCCTTCAGCGAGATCAAGGACTTGTTCGATCCGGACAATCGCTTTAACCCGGACAAGATCGTGCGGCCGCCGAAGATGGACGATGCGGTCAACTTCCGCTTCGCTCCAGGTTACCGCGAATTGCCGTACAGCCCGGCGCTGGACTGGTCGCAATGGAACGTCAAGCGCGATCCCCTGACCGGCAAGGAAAGCGCGCCCGGCAGCGGCGGCGACCGCAGCGGCGGCCTCGCCAAGCTGGTCGAGATGTGCAACAACAACGGCCACTGCCGCAAGTTCGACGCCGGCACCATGTGTCCGAGCTATCGCGTCACGCACGACGAAAAACACGTCACGCGCGGCCGCGCCAACACCGTGCGGCTGGCCTTGTCGGGGCAGCTGGGCAGTGACGGGCTGGCCAGTCCCGAGGTCAAGGAAGTGCTGGACCTGTGTGTCTCCTGTAAAGGCTGCAAGCGCGATTGTCCGACCGGCGTCGACATGGCCAAGGTGAAGATCGAAGCACGCGCAGCATGGGCCGCCAAAAACGGTACCCGTCTGCGCGACAAGCTGATCGCCTACATGCCGGCTTACGCATCCTATGCCGGTAGTGTCGGCGGTGCATTGGCGCTGGCGGAAAAGATCCCGCTGATTTCGGGATGGGTGAAAGGGTTGATGGGGCTGGCGCCGCAGCGGTCATTGCCGCGTTTCCGAAAATCGTTTTTGAGTAACGCAAGCAGTACAGCGGAGCCGAATACCGGCAAGGAAGCCCTGCTTTTCGTCGATACCTTCAACAACAACATCGAGCCGGAGAACGCTCGTGCCGCGCAGCAGGTGCTGGAGGCCGCCGGTTACAAGGTGCATTTCAATACCTTGCCCGGGCAACGGCCCTTGTGTTGCGGCCGCACGTACCTGGCCGCCGGGCTCGTCGATCAGGCCAAGGCGGAAGCGCGCCGCACGCTGGATGCGCTGATGCCGTACGTGCGCAGGGGCGTGGCGGTGGTCGGGCTGGAGCCATCCTGTCTGCTCTCTTTGCGCGACGAATTCCTCAATTACGGTTATGGCGACGAAGCGAAACAACTGGCGAAGTCGGCTTTCCTGTTTGAAGAATTCCTCGTGCAGGAACACAAGGCAGGCAAGCTGAAGCTCGACCTGAAGCCGCTGGCGTCCGGCAAGATCGTGCTGCACGGTCACTGCCATCAAAAAGCCTTCGACGCCTTCCGCCCTGTACCGACGGTGCTGCAATGGATTCCGCAGGCGGAAGTGTCCGTGGTGGAATCGTCGTGCTGCGGCATGGCCGGCAGCTTCGGCTATGAAGAGGAACATTACGAAGCGTCGATGGCGATGGGCGAACTGTCGCTGTTGCCCGCGGTGCGCAAGGCGGCGGCGGATGCGATCGTGGTGGCCGATGGAACCAGTTGCCGTCACCAGATCCACGACGGCGCGGGGAGGGAGGCCGTCCACGTTGCGCGCGTGCTGGCGGCCGCGCTGAACGCCTAGTTAATGCATGGTGTGCCGCAGGCGCGTAATTTATTTGCGCCTGCGGCTTTGACATAATCAAATTATGTGCTATATTGTTCGTTGTTCCTCGGTTCACAACCGGGCGGCAGGCCGAAAATCAATAAAAAGTGTTCGGTCAGCTGGTGAAGGTTACTCCGCATTACTTCTTCATTTTTGACCGGTTCCCGGTCATGTCTGTAGCAGCAATTCATCTGTAAATCTTCCTCGATACACAAGTTGTTTTTCGCACGCGGCTTTCTTGCGCATGTTCAGTTTTCGGCGTTCGTGCCGATATCAGAGCAGATTCACCTTTCGTCGTTGCCACTTTCCAGATAGGACTGGGCGACGGGAATCTACTCTTGTATCCGCATTGCGCGTGCACATCTGTACATTGTCGGTTGCCGTGTCGATACCAGAGTAGATTCACCTTTCGCGCCACCACTTTCCAGATAGGACTGGGTGGCCGGAATCTTCTCTTGTATCGGCACTCCAAGCAGTGCATTGCAATTTCCTGTGCCGATACCAGAGTAGATTCACCTTTCGCGCCGCCACTTTCCAGATAGGACTGGGTGGCGTGAATCTTCTCTTGTATCGGTACTCTATTCCAATTGCCGCGCGTCTTCGCTTGCCGTACCGATACAAGAGCAGGTTCCTCTTGAGGCCACTTTCCAGATAGGGCTGGGCCTTGGGAGTCTGTTCTTGTATCGGTATTTCCACGTATGGGATGCGACATTTTTTGATTGTTGCTATAATCCTTGCCTGCTTCATGGTTGTTTTTGCCATGTCCTGCAATATCGAACTATTCAGCACCACCCCAACATCTGTAAGAGCGAGAAAGGCAAACCGGTTATGACACCGCGAACTACCACCAAGGTCACTACGCGACGCTAGTCGGGTTCTTTTTCGTCTTCTGAAAAAGCGCGGCTGGTCCGCGTTTTTTTTCGTCCGCATTTTCCGCATTCTATAAATCAAGCTTCGGCAAAATTTGCCGGGATGGAGTTCAAAATGGTCTCAGTTCGTCTCCCCGATGGTTCGCAACGTCAATTCGATGCGCCCGTCACCGTGGCGCAAGTCGCCGCCAACATCGGCGCCGGCCTGGCCAAAGCGGCGCTGGCCGGCAAGGTCGACGGCAAGCTGGTCGATACGTCTTTCCTGATCGAAAAGGATTCCGACCTGGCCATCGTCACCGACAAGGATGCGGATGGCCTGGAAGTGATTCGTCACTCGACCGCCCACTTGCTGGCGTACGCGGTGAAAGAGCTGTTCCCGGATGCCCAGGTGACCATCGGTCCGGTGATCGACAACGGCTTCTATTACGACTTTGCCTACAAGCGTCCGTTTACCCCGGAAGACTTGGTCGCGATCGAAAAGAAAATGGCCGAGCTGGCCAAGAAGGACGAGCCCGTCACCCGCAAGGTATTGCCGCGCGACGAGGCGGTGGCTTACTTCAAGTCCATCGGCGAAGCCTACAAGGCCGAAATCATCGAATCCATTCCGCAAGACCAGGATGTGTCGCTTTACACCGAAGGCAGCTTCACCGACTTGTGCCGCGGCCCGCACGTGCCATCCACCGGCAAGCTGAAGGTCTTCAAGCTGATGAAGCTGGCCGGCGCCTACTGGCGCGGCGACTCCAACAACGAGATGCTGCAGCGTGTCTACGGCACCGCCTGGGCCAAGAAGGAAGACCAGGAAAGCTACCTCCACATGCTGGAAGAGGCGGAGAAGCGCGATCACCGCAAGCTGGGCCGCGCGCTGGACTTCTTCCACTTCCAGGACGAAGCGCCGGGTTTGATTTTTTGGCATCCGAAGGGCTGGTCGATCTGGCAGCAGGTCGAGCAATACATGCGTCGCGTGTACCAGGACAGCGGCTACCAGGAAGTCAAGGCGCCGCAAATCCTCGATCGCTCGCTGTGGGAAAAGACCGGCCACTGGGAAAACTATCGTGAAAACATGTTCACGACCGAGTCGGAAAATCGCGCTTACGCGCTGAAGCCGATGAATTGCCCTGGCCACATCCAGATCTACAACTCCGGTCTGCACAGCTACCGCGACCTGCCGCTGCGCTACGGCGAATTCGGCCAATGCCATCGCAACGAGCCGTCCGGTGCCTTGCACGGCATGATGCGCGTGCGCGGCTTTACCCAGGATGATGGTCACATCTTCTGTACCGAAGACCAGATCCAGGACGAAGTAGCCGCCTTCAACAAGGTGGTGCGCGAGGTTTATGACAACTTCGGCTTTACCGACGTCGCCGTGAAGCTGGCGTTGCGCCCGGAAAAACGCATCGGTGAAGAAGCCGTGTGGGACAAGGCCGAAAACGCCTTGCGCGAAGCCATCCGTGCCTCCGGCACTGAGTGGGAAGAGTTGCCGGGCGAGGGCGCCTTCTACGGTCCGAAGATCGAATACCACCTGAAGGATTCGATCGGCCGTTCCTGGCAGTGCGGCACCATGCAGGTCGATTTCTCGATGCCGGCGCGCCTGGGTGCGGAATATGTCACGGAAGACAACGACCGCAAGGTCCCGGTCATGCTGCACCGTGCGATTGTCGGCTCGCTGGAGCGATTCATCGCGATTCTGATCGAAAATCACGCCGGCGCCATGCCGCTGTGGCTTGCTCCCGAGCAAGTTGTAATCCTGAATATTTCCGATGCGCAAGCCGAATACGTCAAAAACGTTGCTCAAACGCTGAAAAAACAAGGGTTTAGAGTCGTGACCGATTTGCGTAACGAGAAGATTACCTATAAAATACGGCAGCATTCTTTACAGAAGCCGCCCTATATTTTGGTGGTCGGCGATAAAGAGCGCGATACAAACACAGTGGCCGTGCGTGCGCGGGGCAATGTCGATCTGGGTGTCATGCCTATCGATGTCTTGGTGGAACGCCTCAAAACCGAGGTGGAAACCAAAGCCTAAAGGAGCCAAGCTCCTTCCAGCGCAAGAGCACGGCTTAATTTATTGGACGTTAAAAGGAAACTGCAATAGCTACTGACAAGTCGCATCGCATCAACGGTGAAATTACAGCACCGGAATTGCGTTTATCCGGGGTCAATAACGAGCCGCTTGGCATCGTCAATTTGGCTGAAGCTTTCCGTCTGGCGGAAGAGGCTAATGTGGATCTGGTGGAAATCGCACCGACCGCACAACCTCCTGTTGCGCGCCTGATGGATTATGGCAAGTTCAAATATCAGGAGCAGAAGAAAGCTCATGAAGCCAAGCTGAAGCAGAAAGTCATTCAGGTCAAGGAAGTCAAATTCCGCCCTGGCACGGATGACGGCGATTACAACATCAAGGTGCGTAACCTGACCAAGTTCCTGGAAGAGGGTGACAAGACCAAGATCACGCTGCGTTTCCGCGGCCGTGAGATGGCTCACCAGGAAATCGGCATGCGCGTGTTGGAGCGCCTGAAGGTTGATCTGGAGCCGTTTGGCCAGGTCGAGCAGTTTCCGAAGATGGAAGGACGCCAGATGATCATGGTCCTGGCGCCAAAAAAGAAGAAGTAAGCAAAACTTGTTTCTTCCATAAAGCAAGAAGAAGCAGCCATGCTTCTTCGCGCATCGCAGGATAAGTCTTTGCGATGCGTATCCCGGTCCGCAAGCGATAGCTGTAGCGAAGCCGAAGATTTTGTCGGGAAGCAGTTCTTTTGTTTCTCGCAAAAGCAGCAGTGAAAACTGCTGCCAATAAGTGAGAGCAGGCATCAAAGAGCAGCGCATTGCTGCCACCTGCAATCATCAAAAAATGGAGCTGTCCAAAAAAGGACAGATAGTGTCATGCCAAAAATGAAGACGAAAAGCAGCGCCAAAAAGCGCTTCCGTGTACGTCCAGGTGGAACGATCAAATGTGGTCACGCTTTCAAGCGCCACATCTTGACCAAGAAAACCACAAAAGTTAAACGCCAGTTGCGCGGTATTACCAATGTCAATGCTGCAGACGTCGTATCAGTCATGCGCATGATGCCGAACGCCTAACCTCACTCATTACTAAGGAGCTACTATGCCTAGAGTTAAACGTGGGGTAACAGCACGTGCCCGTCATAAAAAAGTCCTGGCGCAAGCCAAGGGTTACCGTGGTCGCCGCAGCACCGTCTATCGTATCGCCAAGCAAGCAGTCATGCGCGCTGGTCAATACGCATACCGTGACCGCCGCAACAAGAAGCGCGTTTTCCGTGCACTGTGGATCGCTCGTATCAACGCTGCTGCTCGTGAGCATGGCGTGACATACAGCGTGTTCATGAACGGCCTGAAGCGTGCTTCGATCGAACTGGACCGTAAGGTTCTGGCCGACATGGCCGTGACTGACAAGCCAGCGTTCGCTGCGATTGTCAATCAGGTGAAGGCCAACATCGCTAAGTAATTAGCCGTGTTGCTGCAGTCGTCGTCCGGTGCCGGACGGCACTGCAAAAATCCTGCGGGGCAGAGGTGAAATACCTGTGCCCCGCAGTCGTTTCAGACAGTCGCTTTTACATGGCGATTTCACACTGAAATTTGCAGCGGTTTTTGAAGCAGCTGTTTTCATTTCGATTTCACTTTCGATTTCATTTTTTCGACTTCGTCGTCAAAGCCGAACGGCTTTTGGATTACTCAGACTTCCATCTGAATGGAGCGAGACTTACCGCATGAATTCCCTAGAACAACTCGTTGCACAGGCCCAGGCCGATTTCGCCGGCGCACCTGACGCCGCCGCCCTGGAAAACGCCAAAGCCAAATATCTTGGCAAGACCGGCCAGATCACCGAGCAGATGAAGGGCTTGGGCAAGCTGGCGCCGGAAGAGCGCAAAGTGCAGGGCGCCGTCATCAACGCCGCCAAGGAGCAGATCGAGAACGCGCTGACCGCGCGCCGCGACGCTCTTGCCAACGCCCAGATGCAGGAGCGCCTGAACGCCGAAGCGATCGACGTCACCTTGCCGGGCCGCGGCCGCGCCAAGGGTGGCATCCATCCGGTGATGCGCTCGTGGGAACGCGTTGAAGAAATCTTCCGCTCGATCGGCTTCGATGTCGCCGATGGTCCGGAAATCGAAACCGACTGGACCAATTTCTCCGCACTGAACAGCCCGGAAAATCATCCGGCGCGTTCGATGCAGGACACCTTCTACATCGAAGGCAACGACACGCAAGGCAAACCGCTGCTGCTGCGTACGCATACCAGCCCGATGCAGGTTCGCTATGCGCGCATGAACAAGCCGCCGATCAAGGTCATCGCCCCGGGCCGCACTTATCGCGTCGACAGCGATGCAACCCACTCGCCGATGTTCCACCAGGTCGAAGGCCTGTGGATTGCCGAAGACATCAGTTTCGCCGACCTCAAGGGTGTGTACCTCAACTTCGTCAAGGCCTTCTTCGAGACCGACGACCTGCAGGTGCGCTTCCGTCCTTCGTATTTCCCATTCACCGAGCCGTCGGCGGAAATCGACATCGCCTTCGGCAGCGGTCCCCTGAAGGGCCGCTGGCTGGAAGTCTCCGGCGCCGGTCAGGTGCATCCGAGCGTGGTGCGCAACATGGGTCTCGATCCCGAGCAATACATCGGCTTCGCGTTCGGCTCCGGCCTTGAGCGCCTGACCATGCTGCGCTATGGCATCAACGACTTGCGCCTGTTCTATGAAGGCGATCTGCGTTTCCTGAAGCAATTCAACTGACGCTCAACTGAACAATGCCGAGGCAGGACCGGCGCCGAGATCCATGGCGCCGCCCCGCGAACTGTCTGAATGTCCGCGCGCACGCAAGCGGACGATAGCTGAAAGTATTCATCATGCAATTCTCTGAAAACTGGTTGCGCACCATGGTCAATCCGAAGATGACTTCGGATGAGTTGTCGCACATGCTGACGATGTCGGGCCTGGAAGTGGAAGAAGTCGAAGCGGTCGCACCGCCGTTCTCCAACGTGGTGGTCGGCGAAGTGCTGGAAGTCGCCAAGCATCCGAACGCCGATCGCCTCAACGTCTGCCAGGTGGATGTCAAGACCGGCACCATCCTCAACATCGTCTGCGGCGCGCCGAATGTTCGCGTCGGCATGAAGGTGCCTTGCGCGATGGCAGGCGCCGTGTTGCCCCCGGGCGCCGACGGCAAGCCGTTCGAGATCAAGGTCGGCCAGCTGCGCGGCGTCGAGTCGCAAGGCATGCTGTGCTCCGCGCGCGAACTGAAGCTGTCGGAAGATCACGGCGGCCTGCTCGAGTTGCCGGATGATGCACCGGTCGGCCAGAATTTCCGCGATTACTTCCTGCTCAACGACCTCAAGTTCACCATCAAGCTGACCCCGAACAAGGCCGATTGCCTGTCCGTGCTTGGTGTGGCGCGCGAAGTGTCGGCCCTGACCGATACCCCGCTGAAGCAGCCGACGTTCCAGACGGTTGCCGTCAACCTCGATGAAAAACTGCCGGTCAAGATTTCCGCGCCGGATCTGTGTGGCCGCTTTGCCGGTCGCGTGATCCGCGGCCTGAACGCCAAGGCGGCAACCCCGCAATGGATGAAGCAGCGCCTCGAGCGCAGCGGTCAGCGCCCGATCTCGGCGCTGGTCGACATCTCCAACTACGTCATGCTGGAACTCGGTCGTCCGTCGCACGTGTTCGACCTGGACAAGATCCTCGGCAGCCTCGACGTACGCTGGGGCAAGAAGGGCGAACAGATCAAGCTCCTCAACGGCAACACCGTTGAAGTCGACGAATGGGTCGGCGTGATCGCCGACGACAAGGAACTCGAATCGCTGGCCGGCATCATGGGCGGCGACGCGACTTCCGTTTCGCTCGAGACCACGAATATTTATCTCGAAGCCGCGTTCTGGTTTCCGCAGGCGATCCAAGGCCGTGCGCGCCGTTTCAACTTCTCGACCGATGCCGCGCATCGTTTCGAACGCGGGGTCGACTTCGCCACCGTGGTCGAACACATCGAGCGCATTACCGCCTTGCTGATTGAAATCTGCGGCACGCCCGACACCAAGGTCGCCGCAGTCGACGACCAGATCGTCAACCTGCCCAAGCGCGAGCCGGTCAAGGTGCGCACTGCGCGCGCCACCAAGGTGATCGGCGTGGCCATCACCGACGACATGATCGCCGACATCTTCACCCGCCTCGGCCTGCAGTTCACGCAAGAGCCCGGCCTGTTTGCGGTGACGCCGCCGTCTTTCCGTTTCGACATCGAAATCGAAGAAGACCTGATCGAAGAAATCGCGCGCGTGTACGGCTTTGAAAACATCCCGGCCTTGCCGCCGGTGGCCGCCAGCGAGATGAAGATCGCGCCGGAAAACGTTCGTTCGCTGTTCGCCATCCGTCATCTGCTGGCCGACCTCGACTATCAGGAAGTGGTCAATTTCAGCTTCGTCGAGAGCGCATGGGAAGCCGACTTCGCCGGCAACCAGGCGCCGATCAAGCTGCTCAATCCGATCGCCAGCCAGATGAACGTGATGCGCTCCTCGCTGATCGCCAGCCTGGTCGCCAACGTGCGCTACAACATCAACCGTAAGGCCAACCGCGTGCGGGTGTTTGAAATCGGCGCCGTGTTCCATCGTGATGCGCAAGTGCAGGACGGCCCGCTGGAAGTGGCCGGCTATCACCAACCCAAGCGCGTCGCCGGCCTGGCCTATGGACCGGTGGCTGACGAGCAATGGGGGCAGGATACCCGCAACGTCGACTTCTTCGACGTCAAGGCGGATCTGGAAGCCTTGTTCGCGCCGCGCGTCCTGCGCTTCGCCCGCGTCGAGCATCCTTCGCTGCATCCGGGACGTTCGGCCCAGGTTGAGCTGGACGGCAAGAACATCGGCCTGATCGGCGAACTGCATCCGCGCCTGCAACAGAAATACGACCTGCCGCTGGCGCCGGTCGTCTTCGAGATTGATGCAGCGGCGCTGCAGCAACGCGACGTGCCGGCCTACGCGGAAATCTCCAAATTCCCGGCGGTCACGCGCGATCTCGCACTGGTCGTCAAGCAGGCTGTTCAGGTCCAGGAATTGCGTGATATTTTCGCTGCGGAACAGCAGCGCAACGCTGCGTGCGGAATCATCCAAGCCATTGTTTTATTTGATGAATATCAAGGAAAGGGCTTGGAAAATGACGAAAAAAGTCTTGCTTTCCGATTCACCTTGCAAGATACTCAAAACACACTCCAGGACGACACAGTTGACGCTGCAATGGCCGCTATCGTAGCCGCTGCAACGGGTAAGCTTGCCGCCAGATTGCGTACATAACAATTTATAAATCGGTAAGAGGCGACTCACCCGTCATGAACAACGTGAATTCAAACGAATTTCAATCTGTGCTGGATGCCGACCTGCAACGCGCGGTACTCGAATCCGAGGTGCGCTCGCAGGCGGAAAAAAACCTCCCCACGCTGACCAAGGCAGAACTTGCCGAACTTTTGTTCGAGCAGGTCGGTCTCAACAAGCGCGAAGCGAAGGACATGGTTGAAACGTTCTTCGATGAAATTCGCAATGCGCTCGAACGTGGCGAAGCGGTGAAGCTGTCTGGATTCGGTAATTTCCAGTTGCGCGACAAGCCGCAGCGTCCGGGTCGTAATCCGAAGACGGGCGAAGAGATTCCGATTACTGCGCGCCGCGTTGTCACTTTCCACGCCAGCCAGAAACTCAAGGAAATGGTCGAGATGTCGAGCGGCCAGCCTCTCGCCCTTGCTGCTGTGTAACGTAATCCCATTCCATGAACGAACGTGTCAATAAACCTGCGGTGATCGTATTGCCGCCGATTCCCGCCAAACGCTATTTCACCATCGGTGAAGTCAGCGAGCTGTGTGGCGTCAAGCCGCACGTGCTGCGCTACTGGGAACAGGAGTTCACCCAGCTGAAACCGGTCAAGCGGCGCGGCAACCGCCGCTATTACCAGCATCACGAAGTGCTGCTGATTCGCCGCATCCGCGAACTGCTGTACGAGCAAGGCTTCACCATCAGCGGCGCCCGCAACAAGCTCGACGGCCATCTGCATGAAGACCAGTCGGATATCACCGAAGACATCGAAATCTCGATGGGAGCGGACGAAATCGAAGCCGTGCGCGTCGAGCTCAACGGCATCCTGCAATTGCTGAGTCCGCGCGCCTGATTGGGCCCGGTGTCATTGCTGCTGCGATGATGCATGACAAAAAGCTGCCGGCAACGGTGGCTTTTTTTGTTTTTGGAGAGCACAGAACATGAACAATGACGTACGCAACGGTGTTACCTGGCGCGCCATGCTGGACACCGATTTGCCGACCGTGACGGCGATCGCCGCAGAAGTGCATCCGGACTATCCGGAGTCGCCGGCGGTGTTTGCGGAGCGGCTGCGCCTGTTTGCTCAGGGCTGCCTGCTTGCGGTCGATGTGAAGGGGACCGCGCTCGGTTACGCCATCGCGCATCCGGGCGTGCTCGGGCAACCGCCGGCCTTGAATTCCTTGCTGGATGGTTTGTCGCCGCAGGCTGATTGCCTGTATCTGCACGACGTCGCGTTAACTGCGCAGACGCGCCGGTCAGGTCTGGGCGGCGCCTTGGTTGACTACATCAGGGAGTTGGCCGCAGCCCATGGATTTGCCTGCGCTGCGCTGATGGCGGTCAACAACTCGGCGGCGTACTGGCAACGGCGCGGCTTCATGCCGTACGAACATGTCGACGCCGCACTGGCGAAGAAGATCGCCAGCTACGACAGCGACGCCCGATACCTGGTGCTGGCTGCCGGGTGCTAGTTCAGACTACGATCCCGCGCGCGCCAGCTCGGCCACGCGCTCCACGCGTCGCGTCGATACCAGGATGGAACCACCCGGATTGCGTTGCAGCGCCTGGCGCAGTACCGCCACGCCATCACTGCCCGGTTGCCCGCCGCCCGCCAGATACCCATACGTGAATTGCAATGCGCGCTGATGCTGCGCGAGGACGTCGGCCTGACGCTTGTCCAGGCTGTCGCGTACTTGCACAATCTGCGCCAGCGACGGTGCGGCTTGCAGCATGGCGGCGATCATGGGCGCCTCGCCGGCGATGCCGAAGTGACGGATCTTGCCGGCTTGCACCAGCGACTCCAGCCAGCGCTGCCATTCATCGGTAGCGATCAGCGCCTGCACCGGCTCATGCAGGAACAACACGTCCAGCCAGCCGCGTCGCAGGCGGCGCAGGCTGTCTTCCAGGCTCTTTTGCGCGCGCGCGATGCTCCAGTCGACCACCGGTTTGTTCAAGGCAGGGATGGCTTTGCCTGCGACTTTGCGCAGCAGGATTTCAGGCACGCTGGGGCTGGCGCCGTTCGGTCCGTACAGGCCGACCTTGCTGGCGATCGTGATGCGCTGCAATTCTGCTGCCGGCAGTTCCCCCAGCGATTTTTCCGCCAGGCCGAAGCCGTAATACGGCGACGTGTCGAAGTGCGTGAAGCCGGCGTCCAGCGCCGCCGTCAGCAGCGCCTGCCGCTGCGGTCCCTTGAACAGATGATGCAAACTGGCGGTGCCGAACGACAGCCGGCTGACGTCGAGCGACGTGCCGGGGATACGAATGGTTTGCATGCGCTGGGATCCAGGTTGGAAGAGAAGAGGGGTGCTCGTCGACGCAGCTGCATCTTGCGCGACCGGCGTGCTCAGACGCTGAACCAGCCGATCCGCCAGCCGGGCTGCCAAGGCCACTGCCAAAAAGGTCGGATTGGCTTCGCCGGTGGTCGGGAAAACGCTGCTCGAGGCGATGTGCAGGTTGGCGACGCCATGCACCTGGCAATCGCGATCCACCACGCCCAGTTGCGGATCATCGTGCATACGCGTGGTGCCGACCTGGTGGAAACCGTCGGTGGCCTGTTCCAGGATGTGACCGATGCGCTGATCCGGCGAACGGTGGTATTCGACTTTGCCTTTGCCGGCAGCGCGTAATTGCCGATCCAGGATCTCGTGGGCCTTGAGCGCAGATTCAGCATCGTCCTTGAGATAGCGGAAGTCGATGGTCAGGCGTGGCATGCCGTGGGCGTCGTACTCCCGGTTCAGCGTGACGCGGCTATCCGGATTGGGAATTTGTTCAGCGTGGTAGTTGAGCGCATACGTGCCGCCCTGATTGCGCAGCACGAAGCCAGGCTTGCGCACCGGCGAGACGTAGCGCAGGCGCAGGATGGTCAGCACGTCGGCGGCGGCTTGCCAGGGACGGCGCAGGACATTGAGCAGATGCGCGCCGTAGCGGTACGGCGGTGGCCCTACGTGCCGCAGCCGGATCGCTTCCGAAATCATGCGGCGGCCGATGGCCGGGAACGACAACCCGAGGAACACCAGCGACAGCGTCGGATTGCGATGACGCTCGTCGTAGAACGGCGGATTGTCGGCGAAGAACGAGGTGTTCAGCACATGATGCTTGCGCTGCGCTTCTTCCGATACGGTGAAGCGGCGGCGCACATACGTGCCGGTGTCGTCGGCGGAAAAATCGAGATCGGCGAAATCCCCCGGCTGCGTCAGCGTCAGGCTGGCGATGCTGCCGAAGATGTGGCCCATGTAATAGCGGCCGAGTGGTCCGCCGAGGCCGCCGAACAGGTCTGGATGTCCCTGCTGCGCGGACAGCAGCAGACGCGTGGTTTCCAGGCCGCCGCCGGCCAGCACGTAGTGGGCCGCCTGTACCGTCATGGTGGCATTCTTGTGACGCGCCTGCAGCGATCTGACGCTGCGCTGATCGTCGTCGAAAACGATGCCGGTGACAGTGGCGTCGAACAGGATATGGATGCAGGGCGAGGCCAGCACGCGCGGACCGAGCTTGCCGGCCAGCTTCGGCTGGCGCGCCCAGCGCTCCAGTTGCGACAGTTCGATTTCATTCATTTCAGGCCAGTGCTGCGGGGCCTGACGGAACTGCGCCGTGCCGCAGTCCAGGTAGTCGGCGGCCTTGTCGTACCACGGCAGCACCTCGTCCAGCGTAAACGGCCATCCGGAATGCGGCACGTACTTACGCGGTTCGAAGTCGATCGCTTCGAATGGTACGCAACGTCCGCCCCATAACCATGAACTGCCGCCCAGTGCGCGGTTCGACGCCAGTTCCATGGGCGCGTGGGCTTGCTGGTCTAGTACGGTGGCGTGCGACCATTGCTGCGTCGCCGGGTTATTGGCGGCGCCGCCGGATTCCAGCAGTAGTACTTGCAGGCCGCGTGCCGCAGCTTCCAGCGCCAGCGTCAATCCGACGGGACCGGCGCCGACCACGCAGAGATCGAAGGTCCGGTCGGCAGGCAGCGCGGTCAGTATCGGCATGGAAGCGAAAAGAGCGTGTTGGTCATTTTTTGCCGAAGAAGTGGTTCTTCAGGCGGGCCATCTGCCATTGACGCAGATAGCGCCGGAACTCCAGGTTTTCGTAGCGCGGCAGGCGGCGCAGGCCGGACCAGAAATAACTGAAGATCATCAGCAGGCCGCCGATGACCACCGGCTTTTCGCGCATGCGGTTGACGCCGGTGGCGATCGCGTACAGCGGGTGGTAACCCATGTACCAGTTGCCCCGACCCCAGCGCAAGCGGCCTTCGTAGATGTGCTTGTCGGACGAGCCCATGATGCGGTGATGCCACAGCCATGCCTTGGGGTCGTAGTAGCAGAACGTTTTCCAGCCCTTCATCCACGCGGTATGGACGTCGATGCCGTCCCACGACAGATGCTGGACGAAGCCGCCGATGTCTTCAAACGCGGTGCGTTTGTACAGCTTGAACTGGCCGGCGACCTGTTCGTCGATATGGCTTTCTTCGATGAACTGGCCGTCTTCATGACGATAGACCTTGCCCGATACAGCGGCCAGCTTGGGATCTTCATCAAGCTTGCGGAACATGTGTTCCAGGTATTGCGGACCGAACGACATGTCGCCGTCGAGCTTGGCGATGTACTGGTAATCCTTGTTCTGGATGTGTTCGACGCCGAAGTTGAAGGCCGCGATGACGCCGCCGCCCAGCTTGCGAAAGCCGCGATTCTGGCGCGGCACGAGGCGGATGAACGGGTATTTCTCGGCGTATTCACGCACGATGTCCGGGGTGGCGTCGGCTGAGCCGTCATCGACCAGGATCCATTCCAGCGGGCGGAACGTCTGCGCCACCATCGAGTCCATCGTCAGGCGCAGGTATTGCGACTCGTCGCGCACCGGTGAAATGATGACCAGCGGCACAATGCGCGGATTGGTCGCTGGAGGCGCTTCCACCGGCTCAAGAGGCTGTTTCTGAGCGTCTTGCATAAGGTTTTCCTTGTGCATGTCTTGTCGTGTGTAAATAAATTTGTAGCCGGGCTCAGTCTTGCTTATGCTTGCGTATGCTGTCTGATACAGACAGTCAAATCAAGAATTAATGAGTAAATTTAGGTCAAATAACGCGTGCGCGCTTCGTAATATTGTTAAAATGATATCAAATTAGTGGTGCAATATGGTCAACTATTTGAGTGGCAAGTGACTATTCAATACCGGGCTCTTTGATTCGAATCGCCTCCTTACTTCGCCGGAACGCATGACTAAACAAACCGCCTTCCCGACGTCTTCCCTGTTCGGACTCGATATCTGTGCCGCGAGTTTCACCGGCGCAGCCACGCAATTGATGCAACTGGCCGCCCACCGGGAAGGGCCGCCGTCGATCGTGGTGACTCCCAATGTCGATCATGTGGTGCGGCTCGATGCCGATGCGCAGTTTCGCCAGTTGTATGTGCGGGCAGACTATATTTTTGCCGACGGCATGCCGCTGGTCTGGGCCAGCCGTCTCAGCGCAACGCCTTTGCCTGAGCGAGTCACCGGTTCCGACCTGTTCGTCAGACTGGCGCGCGAAGCGGCGGTGCAAAAATTACCGGTATTCGTCATCGGCGGCATGCCCGGCCAGGAAGCCATGCTGACCGAAGCCTTCGCGCGCGTCTATCCGGGTTTGTCGGTGGAGCTGTATTGCCCGTCAATGCGGTTTGATCCGACCGGTGACGAAGGCCTGGAGGCGCTGCGGCGAGTGAATGAAGTACGGCCGGGCATTGTGTTCGTCTGTCTCGGCATGCCCAAGCAGGAGCGTTGGGCGTTCGCGCACAAGGACAACATGCAGGCCGGCGTCGTCATGTGCGTCGGCGCGGCGATGGAGTTCGCGCTCGGCTTCAAGTCGCGTGCGCCGCTGTGGATGCAAAAGATCGGCATGGAATGGTTCTGGCGTCTCGCTTCGGAACCGCGTCGCCTGTGGCGTCGCTACATCGTGCAGGGCTCGAAGTTCGCCGGACTGCTGCGACGTGAACGGAAACAACAGCGGCTGCAGCGTACAATCAATGACAAGCAGAAGACAGGGAGCGGCCATTGAGCTTTTACACAGACAAGCGCAACCACCACACTACCTTGCTCGGGTTGGCCATCGGCGCAGCCTATGCGTTGACGATCATCCTGACGCTGGAAATCTGCGTCGCGATTTATCAATGGGCGGATTTCGCCACCTTCAATTTCGTCGCTGCCGTCGCCGGCGTGACCGGCTTCATCGTCTTCAGCGACCTGCGGCGCTATGCCGTCGACAACGCGGCACTCATGGTGCATCGTTTCAGCACCATCGTGAAGCTGTGGATCGGCACCTTCTTTGTGGTGGTGCTGGCTTTGTATCTGACCAAAACGGGCCCCGAGTTTTCGCGCGTGGTGATGATACTGTGGCTGGCCGTCACGCCGTTCACGTTGACGCTGACCTCGCTGGGATGCCGCTGGTGGGCCTTGCGCATGTATACAGGCAAGGGCGAGCGCCGCACCGCTATCTTCGTCGGCTTCAGCGAGGATGCGCAGCGCCTGGCGGAGTCGTTCCAGGCCTCAAAAATGCTGGGCATCACGCCGGTGGGATTCTTTGACAACCGCCAGGGAACGCAGCGCGTCGGCTCCGAACTGCCGCGCCTGGGCAGCCTGATGGAAGCCATCGACTGGATCGAGCACAATCCGGTCGACGTCGTGTTCGTCGGCCTGGTGCACGCGCGCACCAGCGACATCGCGCCGGTGGTGGACGCCTTGCATGACTCGGTGGCGTCGGTGTACTTCGTGCCGGATTCCAAACTGTTCGGGCTGGGCCACATGCAATATGCCGAGATGGCCGGCACGCCGGTGCTGGTGGCTTACGAGACGCCGTTCATCGGCATCACGCGTTTGCTCAAACGCTTCGTCGACGTCATCATGTCGTTCCTGATCCTGCTGCTGCTGAGCCCGATCCTGCTGGCCATCGCCATCGGCGTCAAGCTGTCGTCGCCGGGGCCGGTGGTGTTCCGCCAGATGCGTTACGGCGTCGGCGGGCAGAAGATCGTGGTGTCGAAATTCCGCTCCATGCGCAACGATCCCTTGCCGCAAACCGGCGAGATCAAACAGGCCACGGTCGGCGATGCGCGCGTGACGCCGTTCGGACGTTTCCTGCGCAAGACTTCGCTGGATGAACTGCCGCAATTCTTCAACGTGCTGGAAGGTTCGATGAGCATCGTCGGACCGCGCCCGCATGCGGTCCAGCACAACGAGTTGTACCGCAAGCAGGTCAAGGGTTACATGTTGCGCCACAAGGTCAAGCCCGGCATCACCGGCTGGGCCCAGATCAACGGCCTGCGCGGCGAAACCGACACGCTCGACAAGATGCAGCGCCGCATCGAATACGACCTGTACTACATCCGCAACTGGTCCCTCGGACTGGACTTTAAAATCATTCTGCGCACGGTGCTGGTGGTCGTCAAAGACCGCAACGCCTACTAGGCCGGGCGTCGCGCATGCAGCCATGGTGAACGCCGTATCCCGACACTTGCTCAGCGAGCTGGCCCCGGACATCGCGGGGCGCTTTGCCGACGGCGTCGCCATCCGCGTCCATACTTCCTTCGAACAGGCCGAGCAACGCTGGCGCGCCGCGCAGGATGTGTGCGCCTGCTACGGCTTCCAGGGCTACGACTGGCTGGCGACCTGGTACAAGAACCTGGGCCGGCGGCAGGGCTGGGAAGTCCTGCTGGTCGAGCTGACCGATGCCGATGATCACACCCTGATGCTGTTGCCGCTGGGGCGGCGACGTCAATACGGCCTGCGCATTGCCGGGTTCCTCGGTGGTGAAGTCACCGACTATAACGCGCCCTTGCTGCGCGCTGATTTCGATGTCTCGGCTTTTGCTGCATTGTGGCCGCTGATCGTGCGGCTGCTGGGCGGCGTCGACGTGTTTCGCGCGCGCCGCATGCCGCTGCACGTTGAAGGCGTCGCCAATCCGCTGGCCACGCTGGCCGGCATGCAGCATACCGAACAGGCCCATGTGGCGACGCTGACGAGCAGCTTTGAAGAATTCCAGAAGCAGCGCAGCGCCAAGGTCTTCGCCGATACGCGCCGGCAATTGCGCCGGCTGGGCGAGCTCGGCGCGGTGCAATTGCTGATCGATACATCGCCGCCGCAGCGCGCACAAGTGGTAGACGCCATGGCGCGTCAAAAGGCGCGGCGCTGGCATGAAACAGGCAGCCGCGATTTGTTTGCGGAAGACGGGTATCTATCCTTCTATCAAGACCTCGCCGCACAGGGACTGGGCGGCGGCGCAGTGGTGGTGTCAGCGCTGTACGTCGACGAGCACCTGGTCGCCACGCATTGGGGCATTCGTTACGGCAAACGCTTCTACTGGCTGATGCCGGGGTATGAAGACGGCGATTGGGGGCGTTATTCCGTGGGACGCATCCTGCTCGATGCGGTGGTGCGCGATTGCATCGCCCAAGGCCTGGCGCTGTTCGATCTCACGGTCGGGGACGAAGCCTACAAGCAACAGTGGGCCGACCACATCCTGCCACTGTATGCCGGCCAGCAGGGCCATAGCCTGCGCGGCAAGCTGGCGGTAACGCTGGACCGGACCTACCGTCGCCTGCGTGAACGGGCGCGCGCCAACGAGATCCTGCGCTCGCTGGTCAGGCGCTTGCGGGGGCGGCGTACTGCTGCAGATAGTCGATAGCGGCATTCACCGGCAACACCTTGCAGCCGGCTGCAAGCGCCGCCGCTACCGCACGTTCGAGTCGCTCGGGCGTGTAGCCGTAGCGGCTCGGCGGATCTTCCACATCATGCGTATTCACAATCAGCCACCCCTTGCGGCGCACCGTGCGCTGGAGCAGCGCGTCGTAGTTTTCGGCGTCCACGTGCACGTCATAGAGACGATGTGTCTTTAGAGCGTTCAGGTCGGCGGAATCTTCATGCGTGCCGCCGCCGGTGATGCGGCTGGAGCGGAAGCGCTTGCCGCAGATGCGTTTGGCGTTGTAGGCATAGGCGCCGAATGGATAAGCGAAATTCAGCGTGCGCGGATCGACGCCCAGTTCCGCCAGGAAAGCCGCGTTGCGGTCCAGTTCCTGCTCCAGTTCGGCAGCGGTGAGCGTGTCGCAGCGGACGTGCGAGTAGCTGTGGCAGCCGAGTTCGTGGCCGGTGGCCAGCAGCGTGCGCAGATGCTCGCGTGAATGGCAGGGCTTGCCTTCTTCGAGCGCATCGGTGAGGCCGCCGGCGACGTAAAAGGTGCCGCGCGCGCCGTGTCGTTCAAGCGCCTGGGCGCCGGCTACGCAAGCGGAAGCAGGCACGTCGTCAAAGGTGAAGCTGACCACACCGACATCGGCGCGCAGCGGCAATATTTCCTTGAACGCATGCTGCGCCAGTCGTCGACTGATGCGCAGGGCCAGTTTGGAGGCGGAATCGGGCATGGGATTTTTCCGGAATCGTTGCCCTAATTCGCGACCACATGCGCGCCGAAACGGCGACGCCAGCGCAGGAAGGGCTTTTCGACAAAGTTATAGGACGCAACCGCGAGTGCAAATGATAGCAGCACCGCCGTCGCCGCGAAGTAAGGGAAGATGTGCCAGCCGACGCGCTGTGGTCCGATGCTGCCCGGTCCCCACCAGATCTCGGCGATCACGATGGCGATCGGGTGATACAGATACAGCGAGTACGACCAGTTGCCCACGCGCCGCGCCGGTTTGGTTTCCAGCAGGCGCGTCAGCGGCGTCAGCTTGTCGGTGAAGCAGATCGCGGTCACCAGCGGCATCAGCGCCAGCCCTTGCAGCGAGTAGCGCAGCGTGTCGCGAAAGCCCGGATGGCGCAGCGTGAAGCACGCCAGCAGCAACAGCAGGCAGACCGCCTGGACCATGTGGCTGGACGAAAAACGCCGCCAGTGTTTTTGCGTGTCATTGGCGAGAATCAACGCCAGCCAGGCGCCGTACAGGATGGAGTCGATGCGCGTGTCGGTGGCCATGTAGATGTAGTCGCTGCTGCCGCCGTTGTGATGCACGATCACGCGCCACAACAGCACCAGCGCCACGCTGGCCGCCAGCACCCAGGCGAACCGGCGCAGGTTCGCGGCACCTGCCAGCAGCGCCACGCAGACGAAGGGGAAGACCAGGTAATACTGCTCTTCCACCGCCAGCGACCACAGGATGCTGAACGGATCGAAGCCGTCGCGGCCCTGGCCGAAATGCACCAAGATGCCGTAGTAATTCGCGTAATAGAACAACGACGCGAACACTTTGCCCCAGCTCATGATGCCACCTGCCAGCGTGAACACCAGCGCGCCCAGCGCCACCGCGATCAGCAACGCTGGATACAGCCGGAACAGCCGGCGTACATAAAAACGTCCGACCGCGATGCGGCCGTTCTGTGCATGCTCGGCCAACAGCAGGCGCGTGATCAGCATGCCGCTGATGAAAAAGAATACGGTCACGCCGAAGCCGCCCGGGATGCTGGTGCTGAAACCCATGTGCGCCACCAGCACCAGCAGCACTGCGCAGGCGCGCAGGCCGTCGAGGCCGGGGATGTAGTCGAACGAAGGTCGTGCACTGGCGAGCGCGTTGGCGGTCATCGCAGATCCTCAATTTGTTGGCGAGCGCGATTGTAGCCCTGCTGGTTTTCGTAAATGAACGGCCCGGTGATGTTGTCGAAGGTGTAGTTCAGACTGACTTGCACCGTGCTGCGCCGGTAATCGACATTGCCGCCCGACTTCGAGGTGGTCTGCTCGCGCATGGCGTCGATGCGGAAAGCCAGCCGGCGCGTGATGTCGTAGTCGTAGCGGAAACCCAAGCGCAGCAGCTGGTCGTTGCCGCTGGTCGGCGTGCTGATCTGACTGGTCGCGAAGCCGGCCGATTTCTGCGACTCCAGCGAGCTCAGCAACGACACGCGCGTCTTCGGCGTGGCTTGCCAGACCACGCGGCCTTGTATGCCTTTGGTTACGACATAGAGGCGGCTGTCGGCCTCGTCGTTGGCTTGCGGGCGGTCCCAGATGCGGCCGTAGAAGGTGGTCTTGGCCGAGTAGTGCCAGTCGATGCCGAGCTCGGCCGACACCAGGCGGCTGTCGCGGTTGGGCACCGTATTGAAGTGCCGCGCGATGGTGCCGAGATGGCCGATGAACACAGTGTTCTCGGAAAAACGCCAGGCGGTGTCGGTGAACAGCTCCGTGTCGGTGTAACCGGAGTCGAAATCGGCAATCTCGTCCGGCGTGCGATTCGGGAAGCGCACCTTGTTGCGCCGCACGCCGCCCGAAAACGTCGACTTGGTGCCGGCGGTGTAGCGGACTGCCGCCTGGATTGCATTGCTGTTCATGTTGTACATCTCGACCCGGCCCGGGATCATGTAGCTCAGGGTTTGCTGGGTCCAGGTCAGCGGCACGTCGAAGCGGTTTGTGACGCGGTAGGCGACTTCGATATTGTCTTCGCGCACGTGCGGAAATTCCGGCTCGACGTTGGTGATGCCGCGCGGCGGCGACGTTGTGCTGCGGCCGATTTCACCGCCGAAATAGTTGTACAGCCGATCATCGGTGCGATGACGGATGCGGCCGCGGAACAGGTCGCTGTATTCCCAGTTGTAGATGCCTTCAAACTGCTTCTTGTCCTTGTTCAGGGTGTACGGACCGCCACCGCTGAGGTCGTTGTAGTTGCCGAAGCCGCTGCCGAAATGCATCTTGGACAGCGACGCCGTCAGTTGCAGGTTGGTGCGTTCGCTCGGCAGCGGCAGGAACAACGCGCCGCGCACGTCGGTCGACCAGGCCGAATCCGAAGTCTTGAGCTTGTTGTCGCTGTTGCTCGGGAACATGAAAGGGTTGTCGATGCGATACCAGCTCAGGCCACTCTGCAATGCGTATTCGGCGGTGGCGTGGGCAGCCGGAGCAACCAGCAGCATGCCGAGTGCGCTCGCAGTGACGCAGGCCAGCCGGCGCGTGGTGAACATGGTTGGAAGCAGGGCGTCACTCATCGGTTACCACCTCGTACCATGGGCTGGCCTGGGCGATATCGGCCTGGATATGAATTGTCGCCACGCCATTGCTTACCGCCGTACGGCCGGCATCGAGGGCAGCCAGGCGCTTGCCGCTGCCGTCCAACGGGTAGACAGCGATGCGGCGCGCCTGCGTGCGCAGGGTGATGCGCGCTTCGTTGCGCTCCATCCAGACCGGACCTTCAACATCGCGCGGACCCGAGGGTTTGTCGTTCATGCCGGCGTCCCGCTCCAGCGTCCACCATTTCGGATCGTTCTTGTAGCGCACCAGTTCTTTCGGCCGCGACGGCATCGAGCCGGGCTGGGTGCCTGTCACGGCGCTCGAAGCGGAAATCAGGATCTGTCGCGACGACGCCAGCGGACGGTTGTCGAGCGCGGTCAGCAGCACGCCGGTAAAGCCGCGGCTCTTGCCGAGCAATTCGACGGCGGCGTTGTCGTCGCCCACGCGGCGTTTCATCAGGAAGCCGAAGAAGCCGCGCGCTTGCGGCATACGCAACTGGATGGTGCGCTGTTGGGCGTCGAATTCAAATTCGCCGTTGGGCGCGCGCAGCGGCATTGTCAACGCTGTTTGCGTCGCCAGCTTGGCGGCGCCGCTCAGATCCATGCCCAGACGCGCTTGCGTGGCCAGTTCCGGCTTGACGCCGTAGCGCACCGCCAGATGCGACTCGAAGGCGCCCGGTTCACGCGCGGCGGCGACGGCGCGACGCGCATCGGCGCCAAACGGAATTGCGGTCAAGGTCGGTAGCGTCGCCACCAGGCCATTGCGGAACAGCATGGCGCTCTGGCCGGTAGCGGCGTATTTGCCCCAGTCGCCGGCGAGCGTGAACGCGGACGGTGTATTGGCCCAGTTGTCGCCGTCCATATAATCGAAGAAGAACAGGCCGTCCCAATCCTGCGACGCTGCAAAAGCCGCCATCAGCGGCTGGATTTCGCTGCTTTGCCTGTTCGGGAAAGGCTGGTTGTATTCGCTCACCACGAAGGGCTTGCGCACATCGCGGCGCAGCGACAGCGCCAGCAGGCGATTGAGTTCGCCGTCGCTGGCGGCGCTGTTGTGGATGCGCCAGTCGTTGCGGTCCCAGGCCGGGCCGGGGAAGTCAGGATGGTCGATGTAAAAGTGCTCGTCGATGTAATCCATCTGCGCCTGCGAATCGAAATTGAGCACGCCGCCGTAGCCCATCTGGGTGCCGGTCACCGGCACCAGGGTGTCGGTTTCCGTTTGCACTACCTGACGGATGCGGTTGAAATAAGCGCGGTCGGTGTCGGCCAGGAACATCAGGAAGTCGCGGATGCGCAGCGATTCGCCGGAAGTGTTGGGTGTGCCGGGGTCGCCGGGGCCGAGGACTTTCTCGGTCAGCGACTTGAGCTTGCCGTCGAGGCGATCGCGCCATTGGCCGATCTGCGAGGCATCGGTCGGCGTCAGCAGCTGGATGACGGAGTCGCTGGAGACGCAGGTGTTCCAGGTCGCGCAGGCCTTGGCGGTGGAACCGTAGCGCTTGACCAGCCATTGCTGCCATTGCTTGCGCAGCTCGGCCTCGTAGGCCTTGGGCACGGCTTCGGTCCATTCACGGCGCTGCCAGGCGGCCAGCAGCGAGGATTCGTTGTTGATCTCGACCATCGCCAGCGCCGGATTGCCGCGCAGGCCGAGGCCGCGGATCAGCTGGCGCGCGTACTCTTCCTGCAATGCCACCATGCGCGGGTAATACACATGCAGTGGCGCACCGAGCGGCGTCGATTCGGCCTTGCCGTCCAGCGGCGGCAACTGGTCGACGTCGGGGCGGAAACGATAGCCGACATGGAGGTTCAGGTTGACGTAGATGCCTTGCTGCTTCAATGCGGCGATGAAGTTGCGCAAGCGCGTCACGGCAGTCTGGTTGAAGCTCGGATAAGGACCCGGCGTCAGCAGGCTGCGCGGCGGGTTTTCCTGCACACCCGGGCTGCTGTCCATGTGATGCAGGCGCACCGCGTTGATGCCGAGCTTGCGCAGACGCTGGGCCAGCCGCACGGCGTCGGCGTCGGAGGGGAAGTTGGTGGCGAAGCTGAGGTTGATGCCGTACAGGCGCACGCGCGTGTCATCGTTGGTGTTGGGGCGATTGTCGGCGCCGACGCGGTAGAAATGGCCGTTGCGCACGAAAATGCGCGAGCCGGCGTCGAGCGGCTGGTTCATGGCCGAGCGATCGGGGGCGCCGCCCAGCTTGTCTTCATCGATGGCGAAGGTGAAGTAGGAGATGCCGTTGTCGCCGGTGGTGAATGCGGCAGGCGGATTTTGCGCCTGGACCTGCGGCGCTAAAGCGGCGATGGCGGTCGCTATTGTCAGCGTCAGCGCGTGGAGCCGTGTGAATGCGTTCATGGTGTTGCCCCCGCTTCGGCTTGCGCGAGTCGCGCCGCCTCGGCCTTTTCCATGCGATGCACGGTGATGCGCGCGGAAATCGCCGTCGAGGAATAGATAAAGAAAATATTCTGGAACAGCACGCCGCGAAACATTTCACTTTCCGACAGGTTGCTGATCAGAATCAGGATCAACATGGCCCAGTGAATGGCTGCTTCTTCTCGGTCGATGCGCGTCATCTTCACGAGATTGAGAATGTGGAAAATGAAGACGCCGGCCATGATCACCAGGCCGACGATGCCGAGCTCGTTGAGGATGTCGAGATAGCCGTTGTGGGCTTGCAGCGGGATCCAGTGCAAGGCATTGATGATCATCTGCGATGGACTGCCTTCGCCCAGCCAGAAAGCGCCGTAGCCGATGCCGAAGACCGGGTGGCGCTGCACTTCCAGCAGCACCAGGCGCCAGATGTCGGTGCGGCCGGTGAGGTCGGTGCTTTTGTTGAAGAGGGCGCCGAAGGGCGCGAACAGTTCATTCCATTCCGGCAGGCGGCCTTGCGCGACATAGAACATGTGCAGGCACACCAGCACCACCACGACCAGCGAAAGCGTCAGGCGGCGGCCGTCGAATTCACCGTTGAGGTAGCGCCGGCGCACCAGCAGGTAAATGCCGGTGCCCAGCATCGCCACCAGGATCGCGGTGCTGCTCTTGGCCATCACCAGCATGAACAGGCTGAACAGGATGCCGAAATAGCAGATCGAACGCGGGAAGGTGGTGCCCAGGCTTTCCTTGATCCACAACACCACGCACAGGCCAGAGATGGCGCCGAGCGTATTCTTCTGCGTCAGGATGCCGCGCCAGGCGCCGCCCAGTTCATAGTCGACGCCGATGCGAGGCAGCACCAGCGACACCACGAAGGACACCGCCATGAGCGCCATGAGCGTGCCCAGCATGGTACGGATCAGTTGATGCTTGCCGCCGATCGGCGGCGAGATCGCGATGCCGACCAGCGTCAGGCCGATCAGCTGGATACTGCGCTTGAGCGTGACCACCGGGTAGGGTGACCACACGATGGTAAGCAGGCAGTACACGATGATGGCGATCAGCATGGGATTCAGATGCAGTATGTGGCGCAAGCTCCAGCCGCGGTTGCGCCAGGCCAGCCAGGCGCCGAGCAGAAACACCGAACCGAACTCCATCTGAAAGATCAGCGAGCCCTCGGCATAGCTGCCTTGCGGATCGGTGTGGCCCCAGTTGAAGCCGGGCGGCAGCAGGGAGAACGTCATGCTCATGACGATCAGCAGCCGCACCACGAACGGATCGATGTTGCCGAACACCGATCCCGACCGGGAGGGCGACGGAGATGGCGACGAGGGCGCCGATGGCGTCGTGGATTCAGTTGCCGTATTCATGATATCGATGCCCTGCGAGGGCGCTTAACTTGCCGCATTGCGCCAGTGTCGTGCGTAGCCAGCGAACGGCCGCAATGCGTGAAAAAGGGAGGGCCAGCAGCGTGACGCCGGCAGCGATCAGCAACTGGACAAGCGCACGCACGCCCAGCTGGGTCGCCCGCAGGAAGCGCTGCAGGCCGCCGAGACGGGCGATCTCCGACAATACATAGGTCTGGCCCAGTCGATAAGAGCGGCGCAGCAGCCAGTTGAGATTGGCGCGCTGGGCCGGCACTTCTTCGCTGACGGTGGCTTCGTCGCACCAGATGAAGCTGGCCCCGTGGGCCAGCATGTCGCGGAACAGCATGGTGTCTTCCGCGCCGGTGCGGCCGAACGCGGTGTCGAATGGTCCCGGCATCACCATCAGTTTGCTGCGTCGGATGAGCACGTTGCCGGTGCGCGCATCCTTGGTGGTAATGGCGGTACCGGTGGCAAAGCGGCGACGGTTGAAGAAGTCGCCGGTACGGATCCAGTCTGGTGTGTCGGCCAGGTAGCGCGGCAGCACCGGTGCGAACACGGCGTCAGCGTTGTACTCGCGCTGCGTCTGCACCAGATGGCGGATCCAGTCGGCGTCGGGGGCTTCGTCATCGTCAATGAACAGCACCCATTCGCCTTGCGCCGTATGAACTGCGGCGTTGCGCGCCTGGGCGATGTTGGGCGTGGTTTCGTGGCGAGCGTGCAAGGGCATGGGCATGCGGCTTTGCCAGCCGCGCAGGACTTCCCCCGCTGAGCCGGCCGGATCGTTGTCGACCACCACGACTTCCACGCGCAGGCCGTCGCAGGCCTGCTCGGTCAAGGCCATCAGCAGCTGGTCCAGCAGCGCAGGGCGGCGGAACGTGCAGATGCAGATGCTGATGTCGATGGGAGCGGTCATGGCTGTGCGCTCGCGTTTTTACGCCGCAGCATGGGCAGGAAGACTACCCAGATCAGCAGCAGATCGAAGGCTTCCACGATGATCAGCGACAGGATCGCGCCCCAGGCGCCGTACAGCGGAATGAACACCGCCGCCGAAATCAGCATGATCACCAGGCAAGCCACGCCGCTCAAGAGCAGCAGCTTGTACTGGTCGTTGCTGGTCATCCACGACGAGCCGATCCAGCGCGCCGCGTTGATGGCGAAGTAACCGCCCCAGGCCAGCACCATCGGTTCCAACCCATGGTATTTGGCGCCCAGTACATGGGCTTGCAGCCATGGCAGCGCCAGCCAAAGGACAATCACGTACAGCACGGTCAGCACTTCGATGCCGGCCACAGAGGCCCAGGCAAGGCGGTCGAGATGCTTCCAGTCGCGCGCAGCGAACAGGCGGCTGACCATCGGACGCGCCACCCGCGACCAGGCCAGCACCGACAGCGAAATCGGCATCAGCAGCAGGCGCGAAGCGTTGAGGTCGGCCGAGGCGGCGACGCCCAGGAACGCGGCCGCAAGATAGAGGTAACTGTAGTTGGTGGCCCAAGCCACCAGTGCGCCCGGCAGCGCCCAGCGACCACGCTGCATGACTTCGGCAACGGCGGCGCGGAAAGCGACCGGATCGTGTTGTGCACGCGCATAGCCATGATCGGTACTGCGCCACATGCCGGCAATGTTCGCCAGACCCATCACCAGCAGGATGGCGGGCACCGTGAAATAGCCGATCAGAAGCAGGACGCCGACGCCGACAGCGACTGCCAGCGCGTAGGCGACGTCGGTATGCAGCACGCGCCGTGGCCGCGCTTCGATGAAGCTGATGCTGCGATGATATTCGCGCTGCGCATTGGCGAACAGATAAATGGCAAAGGCGATGCCGAGCAGGATCGGATGCGCGTCGATGGCGGCGACCTTGGCGACGATCGCGCTGCCGACGCCAAACAGCAGGGCCAGGCCGATGCTGAGCTGCCACTGGAAGCGCAGCAGCAGCGTCGACAGGCGCGCACGTTGTTCCGGCGTTTTACCGGGAGCGATGGTGGTGAGGGGACCGGTGATCAGCGCTTCGACCACGGTGGAGGCAAAAATACCGGCGACGTAAAGCTGCGAGTAAACGCCGTAGGATTCCTTGGTGGCAAGCCGGATCAGCACCAGGCCGAGCGCGAAGTTCAGGCCGCTCAGCAGGGCCTGGTCGATGAGCGAGGCCAGCGAGTGGGTCAGCAGCTTTTTGTTGCTGACGCTGCTCACGCCGCCTACTTCTGGAGCGGGCCGCTCAGCCATTTGCGTAGACGGCGCCATAGTGTTTTGCCCTTGCCCTCAAGCTGATCGAATGCATCCTGTTCGGAGAATTCGTTGTAGACCGTGCCGATGATCTGGGCGCCGGCGGTCTTCATCTGCGCCTGCGTCTGGCGCAGGTCGTCGAGGCGCGAGTGATGCTGGCGCGCTACCAGCAGGCACATGCCGACTTGCTGGGAGATGGTTTGTGCATCGGACGACGTCTGCGCCGCCGGCGTGTCGACGATGAAAACGTCGAAGTCGTCGGCCAGCTGCCGCATCAGGTTGCTCAGCGCGGGTTGCAGCAGGATTTCAAGCGGGTTTGGCGGCTTCGGACCGGCATTGAGAATGTGCAGGTGCGGGAAACCTTCGGCCAGGCCGCCGGCGGAAATGGTGGTGCGTCCGGCCAGCATGGTCGACAGGCCAGTCTTGTTTTCGAGACCGAACAGCTCATGCTGTCGCGGCGAGCGCATGTCGGCATCGATCAGCAACGTGCGCTTGCCCATTTGCGAGAACGCCAGCGCCAGGCTCGCGGCCAGGTAGCTCTTGCCTTCGCCTTCGGCGGTGCTGACGATGGCCAGCGAAATCTTTTCCTGGTCGCTGAGGCGGATCGACAGTTCGGCGCGAATCTGACGGATGGCTTCGGCCTCCAGGCCGAACGGCGCCAGGGCGATGTCGAGCGAATCGTCGAGGCTGTCGGTCGGCACCAGCGCGGTGGCGTAGTTGAATTGTTCGGACAGCACCGTCTGCACGTTTTGCTCGGTCAACAGACCCAGCCGCACGGCGGCTTCGCCGAAGCGGATGTTGGCGGAGTTCTGCAGCTCGACGACGCGCGCCACCTGTTCTTGAGTGAGCAGGCCCGCTTCGACGAAGCGGGAGCCCATCTTGTCGGCGGTGCCCGCGTTTGCTGGTGTGGAGTTTTCTGTTGCCATGGTCATGGGTGCCGGGGTCGGGGCCTAGCGAATGCCGATATGGCCGATTAACGGGAGATGGATGCCACGCACCAGGTCGTCTTCGCACCGTACGCGGCGCTGACCTAGTTCATACAGCAGGGCGAGGCAGAAGCCCAGCGCCAGTCCCACCAGGATGCTGGCGGCGATGTTCTGCAACAGCAGCGGCTTGGAGTGCGAACTCGGCACTTCGGCCACCCGCAGCACGGTCAGATCGAAGGTGTTGATGTTGCTGGCCATCAGGATTTCATCGTACTTCGCCAGCGCGGTGTTGTAGACGCGTTCGACGCTGTCGAGCTGGCGCTGGTAGGAGGTGATGATGTCGCGATGTTTTTTCTGTTCCAGCAGTTTGTCGCGCTGGCTGTCGACTTCCTTCCTGAGCGCTTCTTCCTGCATGGCCAGTCGGCGCGCATCGATTTGCTGCGCGTCGAGCGAGCTGCGCGCTTCACGCGTGATGCGGGTGGCGATGTCGTCGCGTTCGCTGATCAGCGCCAGTGTCTTCGGATGGCGCGGACCGAGCACATCCTGGATGTCGGACAGGCGCTTGTTGACATCGCTGAGCTTGGATTTCAGGTCGTTGATGTTGGGGCGCTGAGCAACTTCAGGCAATTCGTCGATGCGCAGGCCGCCGCGCACCAGGCTGTCGGTGGCGTTCTTGCGCGCCTGGGCTTCCTGCTGCTGATTCTGGACCGCAATCAGCGAGGTCATGAGGTCGCCGAGCTGGCGCGACTGCAAGTCGTTGCGCTCGTTCGGATCGAGGATGCCGACGTCCTGCTGGTATTTGGTCAGCTTCTCCTGGATCGAGTCGGCTTCCTTGCGCAGGTGTTCAAGCTGGGCGTTGTACTGCTCGCGGCGCGCACGCGCCGAGGCTGAGGAAATCTGCTGATTGAGATCGATATAGGCACGCACCACGGCATTGGCCAGGTCGCGCGCCTGCTCCGGCGCACCGGCCGCGTATTCGACTTCAATCACGCGGCTGGAACGGCGCGTGACCACCAGGGTCTGGTCGTTGATGCGCTTGACCAGTTGCGAATGGGCGCGCGCTTCGCCCTGGCGTTCGACCGATTCGCGATAAGCGGCGGTGCGTTCCAGATCCAGCGCGTCGATGACTTTCTCGGCCACGGCCTGGCTCTTGATCATGTCGAGCTGGGTCTGCATGTAGCTCTCGTCCATCATCGGCGAGAACAGGCGGCCGTTGATCGGGTCGTTGCCCTTGTAGTCGAGGAACACGTCGGACGACGCCGTATACGTCTTCGGCAGCAACAGGGTGACGACGATAGTGACCGCCATGGTCGCCATCAGCGTTTTGAAAATGGTGCCGCGCCGCGCCGAGATCATCGACGCCAGCTGTTTGGACGATAAGCCGGTTTCAGGAGCCTGAAGATTCACGCTATAGCCTTGATGTTTATTCAGAATAGACTTTCATTGACGTACACGACGTCGCCGGGCAATACCGGATCCGTCAATTTTGCCTTGATTTCCTGCACACCCTTTTCAGGCATTTCCCTATTGATATAGATCCGGCGTTGCGATGCGCGCTGCGTCATGCCGCCACCCAGCGAAATCGCGCGCATGACGTTCATGTCCTGTTCCATCGGGTAGGAACCCGGGCGATTGACTTCGCCGTGGATGTAGAAGAGTTTTTTCTTGTTGACGTAGACGACGTCGCCGGCATTGAGCTCGACGTCCAGCGGCGTGCGTTCGGTGGCGCTGGTTTCGCCCAGCAGGATGGGAATACGGACGTCGCTTTCACCGGTGGTGGATTTGTCGCCCGCTTTATCGCCTTTCCTGCGCAGCAGCGTCACGGTCTGGTCGGCCTGCACGGTGAGGCCGCCGGCGGTGGCCAGCAACTCCAGCACGCTCATGTGGCCGGGAATCGGATAGCGGCCCGGACGGCTGACTTCGCCCAGCACCGACACCATCTGGCTGCGCAGTTGGACGACTTCCACGGAGACTTCGGGATTCTTGAGATATTGGCCCTGGCGCAGGCCGTTCGCGACCTTGGCCGAGATTTCGCTGGTGGTCAAGCCGTTGACGTCGATGCCGCCGATCAGCGGCAATGTCAGGAAGCCTTTGTCGTTCACGCCGACTTCCGCCGACAGGTCTGGCTGGCCGAACACGGTCACGCGCAGCACGTCGCCGGAACCGACGCGGGTATTCGTCACAGTGGAGGAGGGAAGCGCCAGCGTGGACAACGTGCCGGGCGGCGCGGACATCAGTTCGCCGGTCTTGGTCGGATCGGTGGGCACCTGCGCGAGAGCGGAAAAGCTCGTCAGGAGGGCAAGGATGGTGGCAAGGAACAATACGAATCGGCGCAAACTGAACTCCCGGGACTGATTACAAAACGATTGTTTGTGCGGCACAGGGATGCACCGGCAATAAACGTGAATCAGAGGCAAAAGTTTTGTAAATATGACAACTTAAGCTGTGCATATTAATCGAAAACAGGCTGGTTTCAAAAAAATTCTAATTGCGCCTACAAATCTTTGCAATTTGAGTCTTCGTTGCAATAAATGTTTCTGCGAGGTAATTTTACCTGTTTTTATCTTGCCGATGGATCGTTCCGATGCACGGAAGTTCTTTCAATTGCAGCGATATGGCGTTGCAACTCCGGGTGTGGGGCCAGTTAAGCATAGATATTGCGCGATATCAATTCAATGTTGCAGCTTTATAACGTGCCGGACGGTTGGCGGAGCAGCGCAAAGAGCGTCCCTGGACAGTCCCGCCGGAATCGCGCTCCAAAAAAACGTTTTTGCGATTTCGTCTATGCTTGGCGCATTGTCTTTTGCCCTTTACGCCATGTCAGCTGCCACCGCGATTTCTTCTTCGTCCTCCCTGCGCATCAGCGTGCTCGACCAGGCCCCGGTTTCCGAGGGCATGAGCAGCGCGCAGGCGCTCCGCAATTCGCTGGACCTGGCCGTGTTGGCCGACCGTCTCGGCTATTACCGCTACTGGGTCGCCGAACACCACGGCACGCAATCGCTGGCCTGCGCCAGCCCGGAGGTGCTGATCGGGCCGATCGCCGCAGCCACATCGCGCTTGCGCGTGGGCAGCGGCGGCGTGATGCTGCCGCATTACAGTCCGCTCAAGGTAGCGGAATCCTTCAGCATGCTGAGCGGACTTTATCCGGACCGCATCGACCTCGGACTGGGGCGGGCGCCCGGCAGTGATTCACTGACAGCGTCGGCGCTGCAGCGCGACCGGCGCCAGCGCCCGCAGGACGATTTCCCCGAACAATTGAATGAGTTGCTGGCCTACTTGTGGGGTGAGTTGCCGGCCGATCATCCGTTCGCGCGTTTGCCGGCGATGCCGGGCAGTCCCGAACTGATTCAACCGTGGATGCTGGGCTCCTCGCCGCAGAGTGGCGTTTGGGCAGCCGAATTGGGCATGCCTTACATGTTTGCCGACTTCATCCAGGCCGCAGGTGAAACCGTGGCGGCGCGTTACCGGCGCGATTTCGTGCCGTCGCCGCACTGGCCACAAGCGCGCCAAGGCGTGGCCTTGCAGGTGATTTGTGCCGAGACCGATGAAGAAGCGAAATTGCTGGCGACCAGTTACGGCATGCGCCTGATCCACATGCACAGCGGCCGTCGTCTGGACAAGATTCCTTCGGTGGAGACGGCGTTGCGTTTCTTTGAGGAACATGACCTGCCGTCCTCGACCTTGCCGTCGGGACGCCGCGCCGTGATCGGTTCACCGGCGCGGGTGCGCGAGCAGATCGAGACGCTGGCGCAGGCCTACGGCGCGGATGAAATCATGATCGTCAGCATCATTTACGACCATGAAGCGCGCAAGCGGTCGTATGAACTGATTGCGGGGGAGTTTGCTCTGGTTTGAGGGTGGGAGAGGGGGCGCGTGAAAATGCATCCACTTTTATCAATCCAATAAATTCTTTAAAAATCAATTGGATAGCAAGAACTCCTCAAGGTTATCCACAAAGTTACCCCCAATTTTTGTGAGTAACTTTTCTTCTTTCGATTAGCGTCCGGACAGCCATAACCGCGTCATCTGTTCGGCGCTGTCCTTGAGCAGCCCGGCGGCGTTGGCGATGGCGTTGTCGAGCGTTGTCGGCCCGAACGTAATGGAGAAACACCCCGCGAAGCTGGTCTGCAATTCTCCCAGGGCTGCGCGATCGACGCCGCCGGAAAGCAGCGAAGTCTGCACGCCCGCCCGGCGTGCGCGTTGGGCGGCGATGAACGGCGCTTTGCCATGCAGCGTCTGGACATCGCTGCGGCCTTCGCCGGTGATCAGCCAATCGGCGTCTTTCAACGCCGCATCAAGTCCGATGTAATCCGCCACGGTTTGCGCACCGGACTGGAATTCAGCGCCGAGCATCAGCAAGGCATAGCCCAGACCGCCCGCTGCACCGGCTCCCGCCGAGTTGGCTGCGCTGCGGCCGCTGGCTTGTTCGAACAGGGTCGCGAAATGGCCGAGCAAGGCGTCGAGGGGTTTGACCTGGTCGGCCGTCACGCCTTTTTGCGGACCGAAAATCGCGGTTGCGCCCTCGTCCCCGCACAGCGGGTTGTCGACGTCGGACATGGCGACGATGTGGATGTCATTGAGCCGCGGATCGAGACCGGCAACGTCCACGCGTGCGAGCCTTGCAAGCTGCGCCGGTACCGGCTCCAGTTCCTTGCCGTCGGCGTCGTAAAGCTTCAGGCCCAGCGCGACCAGCATGCCGATGCCGCCGTCGTTGGTGCTGCTGCCGCCCAGCGCGATCAGGAAGCGCCGCGCGCCGCCGTCGAGCAGCGTCAGCAGGGCATCGCCGATACCCAGCGTAGAGCGGTTTTCGACCGTGACTGCGGTGCCGATGGGGTCGGTCAGGCCGACGATTTCTGCGGATTCGATCACGGCGCTGCCGTCGCTGAGGATACCGGCTGCGGCGTCGCGCAATATGCCCGCAGCGCCGCGTACCTGCAGTCGGCGGACTTCGCCGCCGGCGTGTAGCAGCGCATCGAGCGTGCCTTCGCCGCCATCGGCGATCGGGCACAGGCGGACGATTGCAGAGGGGGCAGCGGCGCGTACGCCGGCGCCGATGGCTTCGGCGACTTCCTGCGCGCTGAGCGAGCCTTTGAAGGAATCGGGTGCAATGACGACGACGGGAGCGGAAGCGGTGGTCATGAAAGCTTTTCGGTAATAGAAGATCGGCAAGGCGGGCGGATGTGCTGACGGGTTGCGGCGCGGGCTTGCGTGTCTCCTGGGATGATCGATTATTGTTTTATGGTAGCCATCCTGGCGGACGGGCAGCAGAGATTATATAAGCAAGCGCCCCTGTTTCCTGCAGGTACGCGAGGTAACAAAAGGTAATGGCGCTGGTGTGCCGACGGGCTGCGGAGCATCATGAGTGTGGAATATTCCCGGCAGGAGGGCATCATGAAACGTTTGCTATGGATCATCCCGGCGCTGATGCTGGGCGGCTGCGTGGCGGTTCCGTATGATCCCAATCCTTACTATGGATATGGCCAGCCGGCGCCGGTCTATGTTGTTCCTGCCCCTTCGGTGTATTACGGCTATGGCTGGGGCGGCGGTTATCGCGGCGGTTGGGGTGGTCGCGGGCACTGGCGCCATTGAGGACGGTTTTCAGGTTTAGCCGGTTTGCATTCCGAGATTCAAGGCAGTAGCATGGCGCATCATTGATCCGGACTGATGCGCCGCATCAGGTATGATGAGCGCTGAAAAAATTGGACGCTATTCGTTGTTGCTGCATGGTATGGCGATTTTTACGACACTTTCCCGAACCTCCCCCAAAACGCGCACTCGCAACAGGACCATCGTCGGCGTCGGCCTGTCGGTTCTGATTCACGTGCTGCTGTTTCTTGTTTTGCGGCCCAGCCTGCAAAAAATCGAACCACAAGCACGTTCTTCCAATGAGCCGCTTGAGGTGACGTTCGTCCAGAGCCCGCCGAAGCAGACCGCCAAGCAACCCGAGCCGCAACCGAAAGCCAAGCCCGTCAGGAAGCCGGCGCCGCAGCCGAAACAGATCGCGCGCGCCAAACCAAGTCCGTCCGCACCCGTTGCGCGTCAGGCGCCGCCGGTCTCCAATTCAGCGACCGCCATCACCCAGGCGCCGCCGGAAATGGATATGTCCACCATGCTTAATGCCGCGCGCGAACGTCGGCGTTCCAGTGAAGATTCCGCCGCGCGCGAGAACGCAGCTGCACGTGCTGCGGAGCAGGGGCCGTCGGCCAACGAGATTGCCCAGGCGAATGTCGACTTTCAGGCGCGCAAGGCCCGCGGACCGAGCAACGGGATGTTCGAGATCATCAGCAAGGGGCCGCGCATCTCTCAGTATCTGTTCTACGGATGGACCAAGGATGCGCGCAACAAGTCGCGGCGCACCATCACCGTGGATGCCGGCTTGAACGGCGATATGGACAAGGCGATCGTTGACAGCATGATCTCGCTCATCCGCGAAAATGTGACCGGCGACTTTACCTTTGACTCCCAACGGCTGGGCAGGGTCGTCACTTTGTCTGCCAGGGTGCAGGACAATGCCGGCTTGCAGGCTTTCCTGCTACGCGAATTCTTCGGCTGATTTTGCACCATATTTCTACCTTTTCGTACGGGTAAAGTCCTTTGCCCGCATGTCTTCTCGCCTTTTAATTCATACGGCTTGCCCATAGCGCGGAATGGCGTTTTTCAGTACCTGACAAGATTACTCAAGTTTGTTATACTTGACCTAAATATTCGGGAATTCAGGGAGTGGGACTGAAAACTGTTCTGGAGTCGAGAGTTCATGCGATTAACTACTAAAGGCCGTTTTGCGGTGACAGCAATGATTGACCTGGCGTTGCGCCAGGGCAATGGCCCCGTCACGTTGTCCGCCATCAGCGAGAGACAGGAAATTTCTTTATCATATCTCGAGCAGTTGTTCGGCAAATTGCGGCGTCATCAGATCGTCGAGTCCGTGCGCGGACCCGGCGGCGGCTATAACCTGGCGCGCAAAGCAGCGGACGTCTCGGTTGCCGACATCATCATCGCGGTCGACGAACCCCTGGATGCAACCCAATGCGGCGGCAAGGAAAATTGCCACAGTGTCACGCATCCCGGCGGCACCCGCTGCATGACGCACGACCTGTGGTCGACGCTCAATGAAAAAATGGTCGAATATCTCGACTCGGTCTCCTTGCAGGACCTGGTCAACCAGCAGCACACCAAAGAACAGAAGCATCCGGAACACAGAACCCTCGGTACCGAACAAAGCGTGGTTGTCATGCACCGCCCTCACGCAGCGGTTTGATTGGAGCTAGAACAAATGAACGCACCTCTGGAAAAAAGCCTGCTGGACACCATCAAGGCGCCGCATTTTCCTATTTACCTGGATTACTCGGCAACCACGCCGGTCGACCCGCGCGTGGCCGACAAGATGATTCCCTACCTGCGCGAGCAGTTCGGCAATCCCGCTTCGCGCAGCCACATGTACGGCTGGACGGCAGAGAAGGCCGTGGAAGACGCACGCGAAGAAGTCGCCAAGCTGGTCAACGCTGATTCGCGCGAGATCATCTGGACTTCCGGCGCAACCGAAAGCAACAACCTGGCAATCAAGGGCGCGGCACAGTTCTACAAGACCAAGGGCAAGCACATCATCACGGTCAAGACCGAGCACAAGGCTGTGCTGGATACCTTCCGTGAATTGGAGCGCCAGGGTTTCGAAGCGACTTACCTGCAGCCGCAGGACAATGGTCTGGTGACCGTCGAGCAGATCGCTGCCGCCGTGCGTCCCGACACCATCCTGATCTCGGTCATGCTGGTCAACAATGAAATCGGCGTGATCCAGCCTGTGCCTGAAATCGGCGAATTCTGCCGCTCCAAGGGCATCATTTTCCATTGCGACGCTGCGCAGGCAACCGGCAAGGTCAAGATCGATCTGGAAAACTGGAAAGTAGACCTGATGAGCTTCTCGGCGCACAAGACTTACGGTCCCAAGGGCATCGGCGCGCTGTACGTCCGCCGCAAGCCGCGCGTGCGCATCGAAGCGCAGATCCACGGTGGCGGTCACGAGCGCGGTCTGCGTTCCGGTACGCTGGCGACCCATCAGATCGTCGGTATGGGCGAAGCCTTCCGTATCGCCCGTGAAGAGATGGACACCGAACTGGCCCACATCCGCGCCATGCGCGATCGCCTTGCCAAGGGTTTGCAAGAGATCGAAGAAACCTACATCAACGGCGACATGGAACACCGTGTCCCGCACAACCTGAACGTCAGCTTCAACTACGTCGAAGGCGAATCCCTGATCATGGCGATCAAGGACATCGCGGTGTCGTCCGGCTCGGCTTGCACCTCGGCCAGCCTGGAGCCATCGTACGTGCTGCGCGCCTTGGGCCGCAGCGACGAACTGGCGCACAGCTCGATTCGTTTCACCATCGGCCGTTTCACGACCGAAGAAGACATCGACTTCACGATCGACCTGATCAAGAGCAAGGTCGGCAAGCTGCGGGAACTGTCGCCGCTGTGGGATATGTACAAGGACGGGATCGACATCAGCACGATCCAATGGGCTGCACACTAAACATCGCGAAAATGAAAACCGCCCCCATATGAATATCAGGGGCGACCATCATCAAGGAGCATCAAAATGTCTTACTCGGAAAAAGTACTCGATCACTACGAAAACCCACGTAACGTCGGCGCCTTCGAAAAGGGCGACGAGACCGTAGGCACAGGTATGGTCGGCGCGCCCGCTTGCGGCGACGTCATGAAGTTGCAGATCAAGGTCGGCGCCGACGGCGTGATCCTGGACGCCAAGTTCAAAACCTACGGCTGCGGTTCGGCCATCGCTTCCTCGTCCCTGGTGACCGAATGGGTTAAGGGCAAGACGCTGGATCAGGCTTTGTCGATCAAGAACACCCAGATCGCCGAAGAACTGGCCTTGCCGCCGGTGAAGATCCACTGCTCGATCCTGGCGGAAGACGCCATCAAGGCGGCGGTGCAAGATTACAAGGCCAAGCACGGCAGCGTTGAACAAAAGGTTGCGGCCTAATTCAGGTTGCAGCAAACGAGAAGCACGCGAAGGGCAAGCATCATGGCAATCACACTGACTGAAAAAGCTGCAAAGCACATCAGCCGCTATATGGAACGTCGCGGCAAAGGCCTCGGCCTGCGCCTTGGCGTGCGCACGACAGGCTGTTCCGGCCTTGCTTACAAGCTGGAATACGTGGACGAAGAAACTCCCGAAGATCAGGTGTTCGAATCGCGCGGCATTCGCGTTTTTGTCGATCCCAAGAGCTTGCCGTACATTGACGGTACTGAACTCGACTTCGCCCGCGAAGGCCTCAACGAAGGCTTCAAGTTCCAGAATCCGAACATGAAGGATGAGTGCGGCTGCGGTGAAAGCTTCCGTATCTGATCTGAGTCTGATCCGGATTGATCGTTGCATGCTGAGACGCCGCACGATGCGGCGGCGTCTTGGGTCTGTGGATTGATGTGCAAATGTAGTCTCGTGCTTAGCCAGAATAGTCGTAGCGATAGCCTCTGAAGCGTTGTTCTGCCAAGCCTGTTGAAGTCCGAACAGGCTTTTTATTTTTTACCCATCCGCTCCCCGTTTGCACAACGTATGCAAAATCATTTCGCGCTTTTCCAATTACCGCAACGCTTTGCCGTCGATCTGGCCGCGTTGGAAAAGGCGTATCACGGGGTGCAGAACCAGGCCCATCCCGACAAGTTCGCGCATGCGACCGGCGCTGAAAAGCGCGTCGCCATGCAATGGGCCACGCGCGCCAACGAGGCATACCAGACCCTCAAAAATCCCCTCAAGCGCGCCACGTATCTGTGCGAGCTCAATGGCGTCGATCTCGAAACCGAATCCAACACCGCCATGCCGACCGCGTTCCTGATGCAGCAGATGGAATGGCGCGAAGAACTCGACGACGCGCGTGCAGGCAAGAACATCGATGCGCTGGAACAACTGGACGGCGCTTTGCGCGGCGCCAAGAAAGATGCTGTCGCCCGCATCGAAACACTGCTCGACGCCGACGACTTTGCCGGCGCCGCACAACTCGTACGCCAATTGATGTTCCTTGAAAAATTCGGCGAAGAGATCGGTAACGCTTTCGCCCTGATCGAAGGTTGATGCGCCATGCCTGACGTGTTCCTGTTTCTTGTCGCCGCGATGATGCTGACCCTGGCGCCGGGGCCTGACAATATTTACGTGCTCACGCGCGGCATCGCGCAGGGCAAGAAGGCCGGATTCGTGGCGGCACTCGGCTTTTCTTCCGGATTGTTTTTCCATACCTTGCTGGCGGTGCTGGGTTTTGCGGCCATCATCAAGGCGTATCCGGCCGCTTATCACGCCTTGCAATATGCCGGCGCCGCGTATCTGGTGTATCTCGGCATCCGTACCCTGCGGTCGGCGGCATCGATGTCGCTGGACGCCACGATGACGCCGGTCAGGCTGTCGCGCATTTACTGGCAGAGCGTGATCGCCAATATCCTCAATCCCAAGGTGACGCTGTTCTTCATCGCCTTCCTGCCGCAATTCGTCAACGTGCAGGCCGGCCATGTGGCCTGGCAGATGCTGTTGCTGGCGGTGGTCTTCATTCTCCAGGCGCTGGCGATCTTCAGCGCGATTGCGTTTTTCTCCGGTATCGTCGGCGCGTATTTCCAGCGTCAGGCGCGTGCCGCTCTCTATTTGAACAGGCTTGCCGGCTGTGCGTTTGTGGGACTCGGTATCCGCATCGCCTTGCCGGAATAAATCGACTATGGCTCTTCTCCAAATCTCCGAACCGGGCATGTCCACCGCGCCGCACCAGCATCGGCTGGCGGTCGGCATTGATCTCGGCACCACCAATTCACTGGTCGCCACCGTGCGCAACAGCATCCCTGAAGTCCTCAGCGACGAAGAAGGGCGCAGTCTGTTGCCGTCGGTGGTGCGCTACCTGCCCAACGGCAATGCCAACATCGGCTACAAGGCACAGGCCGCGCAGACCACCGATCCCAAGAACACCATCGTGTCGGTCAAGCGCTTCATGGGTCGCGGCCTGAAAGACATCGCCTACGTTGAAAACCTGCCCTACGATTTCCAGGATGCGCCGGGCATGGTGCAACTGAAAACGGTGGCCGGCGTGAAGAGCCCGGTCGAGATTTCGGCACAGATTCTGGCCACCTTGCGCCAGACCGCGGAAGACGCACTGGGCGACGATCTGGTCGGCGCCGTGATCACCGTGCCGGCCTACTTTGACGATGCGCAGCGCCAGGCCACCAAGGATGCCGCGCAACTGGCCGGGCTGAATGTGTTGCGCCTGCTCAATGAGCCGACTGCCGCAGCGATTGCCTACGGCCTCGACAACGGTTCGGAAGGCACGTTTGCCGTCTATGACCTCGGCGGCGGCACCTTCGATATCTCGATCCTGAAACTGGCCAAGGGCGTGTTTGAAGTCCTGTCGACCGGCGGCGATTCCGCGCTGGGCGGCGACGATTTCGACCAGCGCCTGTTCTGCTGGATCTGCGAACAATCGCAACTGGCTCCATTGTCGGACGAAGACACCCGCATCCTGCTGGTCAAGGCGCGCGAAGTGAAAGAATTGCTGTCGTCCAAGGCTTACACGCAGATCGACGCCGTGCTCAATTCCGGCGAAGAAGTGCATCTCTCGATTACGGCTGAAGAGTTCGTCGCGCTGACCCAGCACCTGGTCGCCAAAACCATCACGCCGAGCCGCAAGGCTTTGCGCGATGCCGGGCTGTCAGTTGATGACGTCGATGGTGTCGTGCTGGTCGGCGGCGCCACGCGCATGCCGCACGTGCGCAAGGCGGTCGGCGAGTTCTTCCAGACCACGCCATTGGCGAACATCGATCCGGACAAAGTGGTGGCGCTGGGCGCCGCCGTCCAGGCCAACCTGCTGGCCGGCAACCGCGCCGCCGGCGACGACTGGTTGTTGCTCGACGTGATCCCGCTATCGCTGGGCATCGAGACCATGGGAGGCCTGGCAGAGAAAGTCATTCCACGCAATTCCACGATTCCGTGCGCGCGCGCGCAGGAGTTCACGACCTTCAAGGACGGCCAGACTGCGCTGGCGGTGCATGTGGTGCAGGGCGAGCGCGAGCTGGTCACCGATTGCCGCTCTCTGGCGCGCTTCGAGCTGCGCGGCATCCCGCCGATGGCGGCAGGCGCTGCGCGTATTCGGGTGACCTATCAGGTCGATGCAGATGGTTTGCTGTCGGTGTCGGCGCGCGAGATGACGTCGGGCGTGGAGGCGGCAATCACCGTCAAACCTTCCTACGGCCTGGAAGATGACGACGTTGCACGCATGCTGCAGGATTCATTCCAGTCTGCCGATGAAGACATGAAGCGCCGTGCCCTGCGTGAAGAGCAGGTCGAGGCCGAACGCATCATCCTGGCGACGCAATCGGCGCTGGATGCCGACAGCGCATTGCTCAACGAACAGGAGCGCGTCGACATCGCCGCGCTGATCGAGATCGTGCGCGAGAAGGCCAAGGGCGAAGATCACCTGGCGATCAAGGCGGCCGTCGAAGCCCTGGCGCAGGGCACTGAAGAATTCGCTGCCCGCCGCATGGATCGCAGCGTCCACGCCGCGCTGGCAGGCAAGAAATTGGATGAAGTTTCGTAAAAGACAAAGTCATTAAAGGTAAATACCGTGCCACAAATCGTCATACTTCCACACCCCACGTTTTGCCCTGACGGCGCCGTCATCGACGCGCCGGCCGGCAAGAGCCTGTGCGACGCCATGCTCGACAGCGACGTCGATATCGAACACGCCTGCGAAAAATCCTGCGCCTGTACCACCTGCCACGTGGTGATCCGCGAAGGTTTCGACACGTTGGATGACCCGACCGACAAGGAAGAAGATTTGCTCGACATGGCCTGGGGCCTGGAGGCGAATTCGCGCCTGTCGTGCCAGGTGGTGCTGGGCGACGACGATCTGGTTGTCGAAATTCCGAAGTACACCATCAACCACGCCAGCGAGAATCATTGATTCTATCTGGTAGTGTGCGACCTACGTTTGCGAGGCAGCCATGAAATGGACCGACATTCAACATATCGCTGAAGAACTCAGCGATAAATTCCCGGACATCGATCCGAAGACCATTCGATTCACCGACCTGCATCGTTGGGTGATGGAGCTGGACGGTTTCGACGACGATGCCAATCGCTCCGGCGAGAAGATTCTCGAAGCGATTCAGGCTGCGTGGATCGAGGAAGCGGAATAATTCGGCGACAGCATGAAAACAAAAAGGAGCGAAATCGCTCCTTTTTTGTTGCCCGTCCGATACGTGCTCTCTACACCAGGATATTCGATACATGCTGCATGCCCGTCGTGTATTGCGGGAAAATCTGCTGCAAGGCGCTGTCCGGAATGCGCATGTGTTTCTCCGCCAGCGTCGACATCACAGCGCGAAAATCAGTGGTGATCGCCAGGTCGCGCCCTTCATTGAGCTCGGTCTTGTTCAGCCCCGGCCATTGCCCGTAGATCGTGCGCCCGCGCACATTGCCGCCCAGCAGCCACATCACATTGCCATGACCGTGATCGGTACCGCCGTTGCCGTTTTCGCGGAAGGTGCGACCGAACTCCGAAATCACCACAATCACCGTATCGTTGAATGCCGGACCAAGCTCCTGCGCCAGCGTCGCCAGTCCGGTCGCCAGCGGCGCCAGCCGTCCGGCCAATTGCCCTGCGCCGTTGCCCTGGTTGGCATGGGTATCCCAGCCGCCGACGGCGAGAAAGCCCAGCCGGATCTTCGGATCGCCGCGCATCAGGCGACCCAGCCGCGCCGCATCGATGGCCATGCCGTTCGGCAGAGGCGCGCCGTTGTTGGCCATGCGCTGCTCATTGCTGCTCATCTCCGCCATCAATTCCTTGCGTGCGGCGATGCCGTCCCGATAGGCCTTGTCGAGCGCATCGTTGCCGGCATACATGGCGCCGTAGGCCTGGCTGATCTTCGGTTGATCGATCAGGGTGGGGCGCGCTGCGTCGCGGCCGGTGGGCATGTTGGCCACCACTTGCCGGCCGCTCAGGATGCGCGGAATTGATTCACCCAGCGTGAGCGCCTGCACCGGCGATTCGGAGGGCGGCAGGCGCCCTTGCAGGCGATTCATCCAGCCGTCGCGGGTGTTGTGCTGGCCGGGCGTGCCGGTTTCCATGTAGTCCTGTGCTTCGAAATGCGAACGCGAACCGTCGGGGGAGCCGGAGGCGTGGACAAAGGCCAACTGACCGCTGTCCCAATACGGCATCAGCGGACGCAAGGCAGGATGCAGGCCGAAGTAGCCGGTCAGGTCGATGACACCGTTATTCTGGCCGGGACGCGCGACGGCGATGCCGGGACGCGCCTGGTAATACTCCTTGTCGCCGTGCGGAACGACGACATTGAGGCCATCGACTGCGCCGCGCAGGAACACCACCACCATGCGCGGCGTGCCGTCGCCCTCGGCATGGGCGCGCTGGCGTGGGGAGCCGTAGGACAATGGCGCGTTGCCGTTGGCATTGGCGGCGGTCGCCTTGCCGGCGGGCGCCACGGCGCAGCCGGACAAGCCGACCGGCACCAGGATGGCGCCGCTGCCCGCCAGGCCCATGTAGCGAATGAAGTCTCGACGTTTCATTGCGGCTCCTAGCGTTTCATGAAGGCAGGCCCGCCCAGGATCAGGCCGACTTGCAGGTTGGGCGGCGCCGCAGCGATTGTGGTCACGGCGTTCTGGTCCAGCAGCGGCGACAGCGTCTGGATCAGGCGCACCGGATCGACGGCTTCGGTGTTGGCCGCGGGTTGCGTATTCTCGGCGCGGGCAATCGGCGACTTCCCGTTGCTCAGGCCGTTGGCGAAATTGATCCGACGCAGCAGCGCGTCGGGATTGAGCCAGGCTTCTTCGGAGAACTTGTAGCCTTCCGGCGTCAGCCAGCCGTATAGCGGCATGCCGAACTGGCTGAGCACGCCGCTGACGGGTTTGGCGTTGATGACCGGCGTGGCGGTGGCGCGCAGGCTGGATACCACGTATTGATACGGCGTTTTGAACTGGCTCTGGTAGTTCCGGCGCGACCAGAACTGCGGACTATCGAACAAGACGCGCAGCACGGCCTTGATGTCGCCATCGCTGGCGAGGAAGCGTTGCGCCAGCTTCCCGACCAGGGCCGGATCGGCCTGGTCGGAGACGAAGTACTGAACCAGTTTGGTCGAAATGAAGCGTGCCGTGGCCGGATTGCGCGCCAGCATGTCGAGCGCCTGTTCGCCTTCCTGCTGGCCGCCCGGCGCAACCGTGCGGCCGAGGAATTGCTTGGCTGCGCCGTCATGTCGCAGCGGATTGAACACGAAGCCGGCGCTGTCCGATCCTTGCTTCATGTTCACCTCATCGATGGTCCACCCGCTCAGGATGCGCGCCAGTGAAATGACATCGGCTTGCGTATAGCCGCCGTCGACGCCGAGCGTGTGCAGCTCCATCAGCTCGCGCGCGTAGTTCTCGTTGAGTCCCTTGAAGCGTCCTTTGGCTTGCGGTGTGTTGGCGCCGCTGCTGAGCCAGTTATCGAGGTAATAGAGCATCGCCGGATGATGTGCGACCGCCCCCAGCAACTGGCGGAAATTGCCGAGCGCGTTGGGACGGATGGCGTTCTTTTCATAGTCGGCGCTCCAGTAGCGCACCCATTCCTTGCCTTCGAAGACATTGAAATGATTGAACCAGAATTCGGTCATCACTTCCTGCAGCTGGCGCGGACTTTCGGTGGCCAGCCACAATCGCGCGGCGTGGCTCTGCGGGGTGATTTCTTTTGCGGCGCGCTGGCGTGCGGCATTCTTCTCGTCGGCGCTGGCGGTGTTGGGCGGGAAGGAGGGCGGGCCGTAGGCGACGTAGAGTTGCGAGGTGTTCAATTGGTATGTCGTCAGGCTGTCGAGGCGGCTTTGCAGTTCTTGGGGAAGCGGGATGCGTTCCGGATTGAGCTGCTCGTCGATGTAGCGTTTGACGCCGATTTTTTCAACTGCAGCAACGTCGCCCGGCCGTGGTCCATAGGCGAGCCGATTGAGTACGTGCAGGGCCTGCTCCTGCGAATTCAGCGTCTGCGCGAACACGCCGCCGCAAGCGCCGGCGAGGCCCCATGCCAGCAAGCCGATCACACCATGTCTGCGGGAGAGTTGCATGACGCCGTATATGGAAAAGAGAATGCTTAAAGTATCGCATCCTCACCGAACGTCGCTGTAATAAAGTGTAAAAGAACCGCTTCTGCTGAAATGTCGTCAGCAGTCCCTCAGCTTTCCGTCAGTTTTCCACGAGTTCGAAACTGCCGCTGCTGCGCCAGGTGGTGCGGTCGGCAACCCGGCTGGCCGTGCCGGTGACGCTGGTATTGATTTCCACCTGCACCGAGAAGCTGGTGCCTTTGAGCGTGCGTTCGTCCTGTACCGGCACGATGCCTACGCCAGGCGTCAACAGGATGGTTTCGGCAATATTGTCCGGCTGCTGGCCGGTGACCCTGACGTTGCCGAGTTTGACGCGTTTGCCGTCGAGTTGCGCAAGCGACAGATTCAGCACGAAGTTGCCGCCGTTGCCAAAGCGGTAGCCATTGCCATCGCCGGCGGCGCCGCGGAAGTAAATCGTCATCAGCGCCGGCTGACGGCAATTCACCGACAGCGTCATGGTTTGCTTGCCCAACGCAAACGTGGTGGGCGTCACCTGGCGGCCGAGCAGCTCCGCGCGCGTGACCTGACCGTAGTCGATCACGGTATTGCTGATCTGCATCTGGCAATTGTCGTTGGGCGCGGCGTGCGTCGGCAACGAGATCAATGCGACCACCGCGGCAACCAAGGCATGCCGGGTCATGGCGCTGCGTACAAAGAATTTACGATTGAGCATGGGACGCTTTCTGTATCTGCACTTGCAGAGTAGGGCCGCAGCGCGCCTCTGCAGTTTCAAAGAACATGTTGGGATCCGCTTTGGCGGGCAGTTCGAATTGCAGTGAACATTGCCTGCCGTCCGGAAGAGAGACTTCGAGTTTGGAGTTGGGCACGCCGTTGATCAGGAAAATCTGGCCGTCATCAACCACCGTCGTCACGAACTGGCCCTCGGCGTCCAGCACGAAAGCGCCCTTGGGCAGAGGGTTGCCGTCAGCCCCCTTGGTGTTGAGCAGAATGCGCCGCACCTTGATGGTGTCGAACGTGACGAAGTTGACCGAGCCGCGTCCCGGCTCGACGAGCTTGTAGCCGTTCTTGATGTCGACATTGCGCGGCAGGCTCTTGGTGGCGATCTCCAGCCGGCTGCTGGCATACGGCGCCATTTGCGAGATCACCGCCTGTCCCCATGGATCGGTCCACACCGGTCCGTAGGGCGTGCTGACGCGGATGCCGGATTCGTCGCCCACCGACAGGATGCCGAAGGTGTCCTGGATCGGATAGGGCGACAGCGTCAGACCATTCTGATGCAGCACCATGCCGCCGCGCAGACCGCCGTTCATGGAAGTGGCCCCAGATCCAGCACGCGAGTAGCCGAGGTTGACCTGGGTATAGCGCGGCAGTATCGACGCCTGCGTCGAGAGATCGGTTTCCTGGTTCTGGGTGTTGCGCTCCGCCGAGACGGTGTAGTTGGCGTATTCGTTGATGGTCTCGTTATAGGAGGCGCCGTAACGCTTGTAGCCGCTGCTGTTGTTGACATAGGTGCGCACGTTGCGCTGTCCGAGCGGGATGCTCAGGGTCAGGTAAAAGGTGTTGATCGGAACCGTATTGCTGCTGTTGGCGTCGGTGTTGCCGCTGCTGCCGAGATTGTGTTCGACGTTGAACGACACCGTGCCGAAAGCAAAAGTCTGGCCCCATGCCGCAGTTACGCGCTGGGTGGCGACGCCGCTGAACAGCGAGGAGCGTGAATAGGCAACGTTGAACGAACCCAGTGTCGCATTGCTCCAGCTCAGCGACGCGGTGTACTGTCCGCGATAGCGATTGTGCTGCAGGTCGCCGGCGTTGGCGGGCGTATCGACGATGGTGTCGGCCAGGTCGCGATAACCCAGAGTTTGCTGGGTTGCTGAAAAGCTGCCAGAGAGCGTGGTCGACAGCAGGCTGCTGCTGGACAGGCTGAGCTGGGTGCCGCGCACGCCTTCGCCGGTTGCATTGGACAGACGTTGCTGCAGGCTCACGCTGGTGCTGTTGAATACCCGCGTGTCCATGCCCCAGGCGCCGGCCTGATACGAAGTAGCCGCCATGAGGCCCGCGTTGGCATTGCTGTCATTGCCGATTTTCCAGCCGCCGGAACCGGTAATGATCCACGGTTGGCGCGCGGTGCTGCCGCCGAAACTGCGCTGACGCCCGACTGCAAATGAATAGCCGCGCTGGCTGCCCAGCGAGCCGCTGTGCAGCGAAGCGGCTGGTACGATGAAGCGGCGTTGCGCGCCGGTGGCTTCCACCACGGTAACTTCCAGGTCGCTGCCGGAGTTGAGCAGCGGCAGGTCGGACAAGGCGAATGGCCCGGCCGGAACAACGGTGGTGTAAATCAGCGCACCGGCCTGGCGGACTTCAATGCGCGCCTGCCATTGCGCGATGCCTTCGACCATGACGTTATTGCGGGTGAGGCTCATCAGCGCGCCTTCCGGAATGATTTGTGCGCCGGTGATGGAGCCGCCCGACACTGCCGAGTTGGCGATGTTGATCTGGCCGGTCTGCAGGATCGACTTGTAGTCCATCAGCGTGTGCTGGGCATAGGCGTAGACATGCTGGCGCTGCGATTTGCCGTCCTGCGCGGTGTAGATCTCGCGGCTGCGCACGATCCAGTCCCGGAAGTTGAATCCCAGTTCCGCGTTGCCGGACATGAAGCGGCTGCCTCCGCCGGCGAATTTGCTGTTCACGCCGAGTATTTCGTAGTTCAGCATGGCCGCGGTGCCGCCGCTGCTGTAGCCGGCGAAGTCGTCCTCGGTGGGACGCAGAGCGTCGGTGGGCACCACCAGCGCGACCTCTTCCTTGCCGGGACGCAGTTCGACCTGGGTTTGCGGGAAGGCTTCCTTGTAATCGAAGCAGGCCGGCGCCGCGGCCGCCGCACTCGGTGCCGCAGTTGTTCCTGGCGTCGGCGCGGACTTTTCGGTTTTCTTCAACTGTGGCGGCACGATCAATCCGCCTTTATCGAGCAGTCCGACTTCAAAGCATAAATCGCCTTTGGCATTGAAACGCGCATCGACGCGCCCGCGCTTGCTGCCGTTGACGAACAGCGTCACGACCTGCACGCCCGGACGGAAGCGTGCAGCCTCGCGAAAATAATCCGCCAGCTGAGGATCGATGCCACGCTCTTTGAGCATGTTCAGATCGAATCCACTAGCGTCGGCTGCATGCGACGGCAAAGCCGCAACGCCGCCGGCCAAGCCGGACAAGGCGATGAGGCATTGCTTCAGGCGAGCGCCGGGCGGGCCGAGGAAAGCGCCATTTTTTCCGCGGATTTTATTATTCATTTTCCCTCATTGCGGGGGGGAGGAAAAAGCGGGACTTACTTGGTCAGTGCAGCGTCGTAACTGTCCACCGAGAAGCCATATACGGTCGCAGGCGCCAGGCGCACCGTTGTCGATGCGGCAGCGGCCGCCGGTATGGGAACGCTGATGGTTTCGCCCGGCAGGAAATAGGTCTTGCCGAGATCGAGCTCGGCCTTGCCCGGCAGCAGCGTCACGGTTTGCGCCAGCCGCACGACATAGGCGCTGTCGTTCATTGCGACGAGGTTGCCATTGCGCACGGACCAGGTCAGCAGCTTCCATGGTTCGCGGTTGGGGGCCAGGCCTTTGGGATGAATGATGACCGGCAGGTTCTGACGCACGTTCATCGTCACCTTGACGCCGCCGTCCTTGGATTGTTGCGGAATGCCTTCGAAGATGACGCGCTTGAACCGTTGCGTCTTGAGCGGCTCCTTGCTTTGCAGGATGAAGCGCACCAGCTGGGTTTCGTCCGGCTCGACGCGCGCCACGGGCGGCGTGACGACCAGCAGGTTTTCCTTGTCTTCGGGCAGGTTTTGAATCGAGGTGTACAACAAGGTGGCATTGGCGTCGGTGTTCTTGACGTTCATGCTGGCTTCGCCGTCGGCTTCATTGATGATCACAACAGAGGTCTCGGGGAGCATACCGCTGGCGTGAGCCATGCTCAGGAAGAAAGCGTTGGAAAGAAAGCCGGCAACAACAAGAAAAATCAATTTCTTTACAATGGCGCACATTTCATTTACCCCCGGTCGTTGTAGATATGTAGGTGTTGAACAGCTCCGATTTTAGGAAAAATTGATTCAATAGTATTTGAGAATATTCTCAAAATGCAGGATGGTTTGAAACGCCGAACAGGACCGATAAACAGTGTCGCGGCGACTCTTAAAGATAAGAAAGTTCCAGCGTCGCCGAACCGTCGAGCAAGATCTCTTGCGACAGGGAAAGGTTTTCAGGCTTGTTGATATACGGCTGCACGACGACGGTGCCGGAGATCGTGCGCAGGGAAGACACGTAGCTGCTGCCCGGCGCTCCCCAACTGAAACTGCGGTTCTTGGCGATATAGCCGTTGGTCGAGGGTTGCCATGTCGTACCACTGTCGGTCGAATACAACAATTGGGCCTGCTGGTAATCGCCCGTATAGGATCCGGGCTGAAACACGATCGCATAGCCGCCGATGCTTTTGCCGGAGGCGGTGCCGAGACCGAAGTTGAAACTGTCGTTGAGATTGCCGTCACCGGAACCGGCCGCAAGGATACCGACAATGACCGAGCTGGTGCGATTGTCGATGGCCCTGATGCTGACTTTAGCGGCGGCGTCGCAGTTGATGCTGAACGACAGCGACTTGGCGGGCAGGGGCGTCACGGCGCCGGGTTTCAATGACTGCGCCGGGATGGTGCCGTAGTCGGCGACGCCTCCGCCCGACAACATCGGCGTGCACGCTGCAGGGGTGATGACGCTCACGACCTGCATTTCCACCATGTTGGCGGCATGCGTGACAGTGATCGTTGCCGCTGCAATGCAAAAAATTCCCAGCGTCATGATTGGAGTGGACGCGATGTTCTTCACGGGTGCGCTTCCTTCATTTTCTCGGGTGATCGGCATTTACAGATACAACAGTTCGAAGGTGGCCGAGCCGTTCAATGGCGCATCTTCTTTCACCGAGGTATTGTCGGCGTTGTCGATGAAGGCCTGGACACTCAGTTTCGCCTCGAAATTCAGGGTGCCGCCGGGATGGATTTTGTGTTCGGCATCCCAAGCGTAAAGCACGTTCTTGCGGATGGTGTTGTCGCTGCTCAGCATCCACTGCGTGGCGTTGATGCCGGTGGCGGATTCCAGCATGGCCGGAGACGTCGCGGTCGGATGCGCAGGCTCGAACGAGACGATGTATGCGCCGGCGTTTTGTCCGCTCTCGGCGCCCAATCCGAACAGATGTTTTTTGCTGCGATTCCGTATCGCGACTGTCTGCATTTGCGGTATCGGAGCGCTCTCGCGATTGTCGATCAAACGGATCGCAAGACGTGAAGGGAGTGCGCAGGAAACGGAAAGCGAAAAGATTTTTTTATTGAGGATTTTTGCCGCACCGCGCTCTGACGAAACCGGTCCGTAATTCACCACGCCGGCATCTGAAAAAACCGGCAGGCAGGCGTTGGGAACGATCTTGCCCGTCACACGCAATTCCGTTGCGCCGGCGGTGGACGCGACGACAAGCAGAGGGAGTGCGATGCCATGCAACAGCATCTGCGATACGGCCTTTTTCATGCTTTCCCCATGTCGCTGGCTATTTGATTTGATCAGGCAAGGATAACGTTGGCGAGATGTTCATCCAATGAAAATATCGGAAACGGATGAAAAAACATCACGGCTGTGGCGAACTCGTCTTTTTTTGAGCGTTTGCTAGCAAATAAGCTGGGCCGAATTGAGATCATTCTCATATACGGATGTCGGCAAGATGATCAGAATTGCACCTGGTCAATCAAGTCTATGCCGCAGCTGCGGTGCACATCTCGCTTGGGGTAAAGATGAAAACTGTCGCGAATCTCTCTGTTCTTGTCGTAGAAGACGAGCCATTGCAAAAAATATTTGCAATCGAAAAATTGCGCGAGCTTGGGTGCGTCGACGTGGTTGATGCCGCCGACGGCATGGAAGCAATGGAGCGACTGGCTGAACGCCGCATCGATCTGATTTTTTGCGATATCGGCATGCCCAACATGGACGGCTCGCAGTTCGTGCTGGCGCAAGACCGGTCAGCGCAATCCGCAGGCAAGGAATTACCGATGCTGGTGTGGATGAGCGCGCATCCCGAAGACGTACGCGAGTCGCATCTGCAATTGGCGTACTCGGCCGGCTTTCCCTTCGTCGAGGCGATCGCCAAGCCGCTCAGTTTGCCCGCGTTGCAAACCATCCTGGCAACCTCGCTGACGCTGATGAACGCGACCAGGCCATTGCCGGGAAAGAGCGGAAAAACACCCCCGGCGGACGGCGCCATCGGCGACGACGACATCCTGCGGGCCATCTGCGACACCAGCGAATTCGAGGTGTGGTACCAGCCGCAGGTTTCGCTGGAAACCAAAACCATCGTCGGCGCTGACGCCATGGTGCGCTGGAGCCATCCCAAATTCAGTTATCTCGTTCCGGAGCAGTTCATGACGCTGATCGAACGGCAGGGGCTTGGCCTCATGTTGTTCTACCGCACCGTCAATCATGTGCTGAAAACGCAACAGAAGCTGGAGCAGATAGGCTGCAGCATCCCGATTTGCATCAAGGCCTCCGCTTCGACACTGGAGACGCCCGAGATCGCCGATTACCTTTACGAGCGTTCGCAGCGTTACGGCATCGGCTCGCACCTTGTTACCGTGGGCATTTCAGAAGAAGAGCCGTCGCAACATGCGCTGAGGCTGGCAGCGTCGCTCAACCGCTTGCGCGTGCGCGGATTCGGCTTGTCGATCGACGACTTCGGTTCAGGAATTTCAACCATGAAGCTGCTGTCGCAAATGCCTTTCACCGAAATCCGCATCGACCGCCACTTCGTGCGCCAGTTTCTGCGTCAGGCGCAATGCCGTGTCATCGTCGAATCAATCATCGGCATTGCCAAGCGCCTGCAACTTACCGTGACGGCGGAAGGGATCGAGAACGCCCGCCAAATGGAGGTCCTGGCCGCCATGGGATGTGGGCGCGGGCAGGGTTATATTGCCGCCCCGATGCGCCAGGAAGAGTTCCTTAACAAGGTCGGAGCCAATCAACTGTTCAATAATGGCCTCATCAATGCCTGAGTTTTCTATTGTATTTTTACTATTTTTGATACACTCGACCATAATTCGGCTGGTCGGCAATCGCACCTTTCACCATCGCATCCAGGCGAAGCGAGCATCGATTTCGATGTCTAGCGGTTTTCTGCGTGAATGACCGTCTGCGAAAGGACGCCATGATGACCTGGACTGCGACAAAGGCAATTCGTATTGCATTGCTCGACGATCATGCCGTGGTCCGGCATGGTCTCGCGGCGCGATTGACGGAAGAATCCGATTTCCAGGTGGTCGGCGCCTATGCCGCCAGCAAGGACATGATGTCCTCCTTGCGCGCCTCGCCGGCCGATATCCTGCTGATCGACTATTCCCTCGGGGCCAACGATATCGACGGCCTCAACCTGATCCGGGCCCTCAAGGTGCGTTTCCCGGAAAGTAAAATTCTAGTCTCTTCCTCGCACTACAATCCTGCTACGGTCGCGTTGGCGATGCGCGCCGGTGCGCGCGGCTTCGTGGGCAAGGAGCAGGAATTGTCCGAGCTGATTGCTGCCGTGCGTTCCGTGGCGGTGGGGCGCGTGCATCTGAATCCGTTGATGGCGGCGGAGATATCCTCCATGTTGTCCAGCAACGGTTCGGACGAAGAGTCTGCAAACGGCGATTCGCTCACCGACAACGTCGAGTTGTCGCCGCGCGAGCGAGAAGTGTTGCGCTGCTGCCTTGAAGGGATGAGCGTCACGCAGATTGCGGAAAAATTCGCGCGCAGCGTCAAGACCATCAGCGGACAGAAGCAGGCGGCCTTCCGCAAGCTGGGAGTGCGCAACGACAATGAACTGTTCAAGATTCAGCATCAACTCCAAGACATATAGGACGCACCATGAACACGATTGCCCCGGCTCCTTCGCTGCAGATTCTTGTCGTCGACGATTCTGCGACCAGCCGCGTCGTCATCGAGAAGCAACTGAAGAAACTGGGCTGCAAAGTCGCGATGGCGCAAGACGGTACCGCGGGTCTTGCGGCATTGCAGGAGGGCGAGTTCGATCTGGTGCTGCTGGACTGCCAGATGCCCGACATGAGCGGCTACGACGTGGCGAAGATCTTCCGTCGGCGTGAGCGGGAAGAAGAGCTTGTGCATACGCCCATCATCGCCATTTCCGCAGAAACGGATACAGGGCATATGCAGCTTTGCCTCGACAGCGGCATGGACGGTGTACTCGGCAAGCCCTTGCCGGTCGACGAACTGAAAAAAATGCTCTCGCTGTGGTGCGATGTCGACGTGACAGACGCGGCGCCGATGCATATCGACGACATGCGCAGCGTGGATCTGACCGCGTTGTTCCGCACAACCTCCCTCGAGGACTTCGCTGCGTTGCGGGCGGCCATGGATGAGGCTGACATTACTTCAGTCGGAAGGCTGGCGCACCGGATGAAAGGTGCTGCCTTGACGATGGCGGCAGGCGAGATTGTCAGGACACTGGAGCGTATCGAAGCAATTGCCGTGCATCGCGCGCAGCCGCCGTCTGATCTGAGCGCTGAAGTCAGTGTGCTCGAACGGCAATTGCAATCCATCTGATTCAAGTTTGCAAAAAGCCAAACGGCCCGCTGATGCGGGCCGTTTGGCTTTTGCGATGAAGGAACGCCAGAGCGGCGTCGCCCGATTCAAGTCAACTCAAGCCCCGACCCACGGCAGGCCGGCCTTGCACCATCCCTCAATGGTCTTGCGATGCCCAGCGCTGTCCTTGTTGCCCTCGAAGCCTTCCAGGATGTCATAACAGCGCACATAGCCGCTTTCGGTCGCCAGTTTGGCGGCATGGCGGGAACGCACGCCCGAGCGGCACAGGAACAGCAGGGTAGTCTCTTTGCCGGCGGCAGCGCCCAGTTGTTCCAGGAACTGCGGATTGGGCACGCTTTCCGGGTAGAGATTCCATTGCACCGCGAGATGCTGTTCGGCGGGAATGACGACCTGGCCGACCCAGTCGCGTTCCGCCTTGGTGCGGACGTCGACCAGTTTCACGGCCGGGTCGCCCTGCAGCAGGGCAAACGCCTCTTGCGGCGTTACCGCACCGGCATACGGAAATTGGCCGGACTGAGCGCGTTGGGCGGCGGTGGAAAGAATTTCGTTGGAAGTCGTCATCAGAGTCCTTTGAGAATTGCTGAAAAGATACCTAAATTATTATTTCAACGCCAGCAGCGCGGAGTATTTGCACCAAAATTAAGCATTTCACATAAATCGCATTTTATTGGTGCATAAATATTCATTTGCACCATAATTGCTCATTATTGGAATTGGCATGCACTGCTCGGAAACGCCCACCCGTCAATAACTCCCTAAAATATGTCATAAGCATGAACGCAAGGCAGTTGATGGCATGGAATCTGCTATCATTCCCGCCTGAGTTCTGGCGCACTATCTGTTGTATTTGCTGCACACATCAAGTCGCACGTAGTCGGCTCATCACCCAAATTGTACAAATTTATACTACTTCCTCGTTTTAGGAGATTCGCATGGCAAGGACGGCCGCAGAGGTTTTGAAGTTGGTGAAAGACAATGAAGTCAAGTTTGTTGATTTCCGTTTTGCCGATACCCGGGGTAAAGAGCAACACGTAACTGTGCCTGTTTCCCACTTCGACATCGACAAGTTCGAGTCGGGTCACGCATTCGACGGTTCCTCGATCGCCGGTTGGAAGGGCATTGAAGCTTCGGACATGTTGCTGATCCCTGATCCAAACACCGCCAACATCGACCCGTTCATGGAAGAAACCACATTGTTCATGCAATGTGACGTGATCGAGCCATCCGATGGCAAGGGTTACGACCGTGATCCACGCTCCATCGCCAAGCGCGCTGAAGCTTACCTGAAGTCCTCGGGCCTGGGCGACACCGCCTATTTCGGTCCTGAGCCAGAATTCTTCATCTTCGACGGCGTACGTTGGGGTGCGGACATGTCCGGTTCCTTCGTCAAGATCGAATCCGAAGAAGCATCGTGGAGCTCCGGCGCCAAGCTCGAAGGCGGCAACACCGGCCATCGTCCGGTCGTCAAGGGCGGCTACTTCCCAGTGCCACCAGTCGACAGCTTCCAGGACATGCGTTCGGAAATGTCCCTGATCCTCGAATCCCTGGGTATCCCTGTTGAAGTGCACCACCACGAAGTGGCCGGCGCAGGTCAAAACGAACTGGGCACCAAGTTCTCGACACTGGTTGAGCGCGCTGACTGGACACAGACACTGAAGTATGTGATCTGGAACGTTGCCCACACCTACGGCAAGACAGCGACCTTCATGCCTAAGCCACTGGTCGGCGACAATGGCTCCGGTATGCACGTTCACCAATCGGTCTGGAAAGACGGCAAGAACCTGTTCGCAGGCGACGGCTATGCTGGCCTGTCCGAATTCGCGCTGTTCTACATCGGCGGCATCATCAAACACGCCAAGGCGCTGAACGCGATCACCAACCCAGGCACCAACTCGTACAAGCGTCTGGTTCCAGGCTTCGAAGCACCGGTCAAGCTGGCGTACTCGGCGCGTAACCGTTCCGCATCGATCCGTATTCCACACGTTGCGAATCCTAAGGGTCGCCGTATCGAAACACGTTTCCCTGATCCACTGGCGAACCCATACCTGTGCTTCTCGGCTCTGCTGATGGCAGGTCTGGACGGCGTGCAAAACAAGATCCATCCAGGCGAAGCTGCTTCGAAGGACCTGTACCACCTGCCGCCGGAAGAAGACAAGCTGATCCCGACAGTGTGCGCATCGCTGGAAGAAGCGCTGGATGCACTGAACAAGGACCGCGAGTTCCTGACACGCGGCGGTGTCTTCACCGACAGCATGATCGATGCCTACCTGGACCTGAAGGGCCAGGAAGTGCAACGCTATCGCATGACGACACACCCAATCGAATTCGACATGTACTACTCGCTGTAATCGTCGATTTTGCATTGATAAAAAAGGGAAGCTTGCTTCCCTTTTTTTATGCGCGCGGCATTTTCCGTTTACGTCGGGCGGAGCCCGTTTGTCCGTCGGCGAGTCTTGTCATACACTTGGTTTCATTGCATTTTTGAGGCATGGACCAATGAAATTTTTTGTGCTCGCCGTACTCTCGGGCGTGGCCTGCGCGGCCGTCGTACACGCAGCTCCGGCGCAAGATGAGGTCTATGTCTGCATCGACCCGAATGGCGCGACCGAATACCGCAACACCGGCATCAACAAAGCTTGCCGGAAACTGGATATACCGGCTGCAAGTGCACCGGCGCCGACGCAGAATAAACGCGTCGCACCGAACAAGCCTGCGATGGCGGCAAGCCCTTTCCCCAAGGCCGACGGCCAGGCGCAGAAAGTACGCGACAGCGATCGCAAGCTGATATTGCAGGATGAACTCAGGGTGGAAGAGGGCAAGCTGGCAAGCCTGAAAGCGGAATACAGCAACGGTGAACCTGAACGGCGCGGCGATGAGCGCAACTATGCAAAATACCAGGAACGCGCTGCCGCCATGAAGGACGACATCGCCCGCACGGAACGCAATGTCGAGGCTCTCCGACGCGAGCTGGCCAGGCTGCGTTAGTTGCCCGATACGGTCGGCAAGCCGGGAAGTCAGTCATATTGCAGGCTTGCCCAAATCTTGCTTAGCTGAGGGGAAGCTGACAAATCCGAGCCTGCGGCCACAAGCCGCGACGGCATACTTGATGCGGCATTAATTTATCGGAACGCATGAAAACAACTTTACCTTTACTCGATGGTCTTGACCTGCTGGCATCGGCAGTCATCATTCTCGACGCCAACGGCGGCATCGTGTACGCCAACGCTGCGGCCGAAAACCTGCTGGAGAGTTCCTTCAAGGTGCTGTCCCAGCAAAAGCTCAGTGAGTTGTTCCTCAACGGCAAAGAGCTCGCGACCTTGTTCTACCAGGCGGTGGCGCACCAGTTCGCCGACAAGCGGCTCGACCTCGTGCTCGAGCGCGTCGGCCGCGAGCCGCTGCAGGTGCACACCATCGTCACCGCGCTCGACAACGCCGACACGCCGGTGCTGCTGGAGCTGCGGGAAAACGTTCAGCAACTCAAGCTCGATCGCGAAGAGCGCCTGCTCGACCAGAGCCAGGCCAACAAGGAACTGATTCGCAACCTCGCGCATGAAATCAAGAATCCGCTCGGCGGCATTCGCGGCGCGGCGCAACTGCTGGAACTGGAGTTGCCTGAGCGTCACCTGAAAGAGCTGCGCGAATACACACAGGTCATCATCAAGGAGGCCGACCGCCTGCAAACGCTGGTCGATCGCCTGCTGGCGCCGCACCGGCGGCCGCACATCGTCGGCGACGTCAATATCCACGAAGTCTGCGAGCGCGTGCGCAGCCTGATCCTGGCCGAGTTCCCCAACGGCCTGACCATCAAGCGCGATTACGACCTGTCGATTCCGGAATTCCGCGGCGACAAGGAGCAGTTGATCCAGGCTTTGCTCAACATCGTTCACAACGCCGCGCAAGCGCTCGCCGAACGCATCCGCACCGGTGACGGCGAGCTGATTTTGCAGACGCGCGTCATGCGTCAAGTGACGCTGGCCAAGGTCCGGTATCGGCTGGCACTAGACTTGCATATCATCGACAACGGCCCCGGCATTTCACCGGATATCCAGGACCGCATTTTTTACCCGCTGGTATCCGGTCGGGAAGGAGGCAGCGGTTTGGGACTGACGTTGGCGCAAACATTCGTTCAGCAGCACATGGGGGTGATCGAATGCGAAAGCCGGCCGGGATGTACGGATTTCAGAATATTGATTCCGCTTCCCTGATGGCAGTTCATCGGGTGAGCGGGTATCGAGCAGGGCAACACCGGCACAGGCCTTTCAGGCTGTCCACACACGCTACCAAACGCAACGATAAGCAAGAAAAGATAACACTATGAAACCGATCTGGATTGTTGACGACGACGAATCGATACGCTGGGTATTGGAAAAAGCCCTCGCGCGAGAAAATCTCGCCACACAAAGCTTTTCCAGCGCACGCGACGCCATGCAGGCACTGGAGAGCGGCACGCCGCAAGTATTGGTTTCCGATATCCGCATGCCCGGCGCATCCGGCCTGGAGCTGCTGCAGACCATCAAGGCCAAGCATCCCGGCATTCCGGTCATCATCATCACCGCTTTCTCCGATCTCGATTCGGCGGTCTCGGCATTCCAGGGCGGCGCCTTCGAATACCTGGCCAAGCCTTTCGACGTCGACAAGGCCGTCGAGCTGATCCGTCGTGCATTGGAAGAAAGCCTGCGCGAAACCGACGTCGAGCAATCGTCGGCCAACGCACCGGAAATCCTCGGCCAGGCGCCGGCCATGCAGGATGTCTTCCGCGCCATCGGCCGCTTGTCGCAATCGAACGTGACCGTCTTGATTACCGGCGAATCCGGCTCAGGTAAAGAGTTGGTCGCACGCGCCCTGCACAAGCACAGCCCGCGCGCGGCGCAGCCGTTCGTCGCACTGAATACCGCAGCGATCCCCAAGGACCTGCTCGAGTCCGAACTGTTCGGCCACGAACGCGGCGCCTTCACCGGCGCGCAGGCGATGCGTCGCGGCCGTTTTGAGCAGGCTGAAGGCGGCACGCTGTTCCTTGATGAAATCGGCGACATGCCGCTCGACCTGCAAACGCGTTTGCTGCGCGTGTTGTCGGACGGCCATTTCTATCGCGTCGGCGGCCATCAATCGCTCAAGGCCAATGTCCGCGTCATCGCTGCCACCCACCAGAACCTCGAGCATCGCGTGCGCGAAGGCCTGTTCCGGGAAGACTTGTATCATCGCCTCAACGTCATCCGCCTGCGACTGCCAAGTCTGCGTGAGCGCAGCGAAGACATCCCGATCCTGGCGCGCCATTTCCTCACGCAAAGCGCGCGTCAGCTCGGCGTTGAAGCCAAGCGCCTGTCACCGCAGGCGATGCAGTTCCTGTCGCAACTGGAACTGCCCGGCAACGTACGTCAGCTGGAAAACCTGTGCAACTGGATTACCGTCATGGCGCCAGGCCAGACCGTGGAAGTGAAGGATTTGCCGCAGGATCTGATCGAGGAGCGCAGCAGTAACTTCCAGCCGACACAGACGCATGCCGTTTCATCGGCAGCGCCTGCGGAGATGTCCGGCGGCGTGGCTGCCAGCTATGACGGCGACGCTGATCGCAGCTGGATCAGCCTGCTGGAAACGGAGGCAGCGCAAATGCTGGCCGAAGAGCGCCCGGAAGTCATGGACATCCTCGGTCGCCAGTTCGAAGCGACGCTGATCAAGATCGCGCTCAAGCATACCCACGGTCGAAAGAACGATGCAGCCGTGCGCCTGGGCATCGGTCGCAACACGATCACGCGCAAGATTCAGGAACTTGGCATCGGCGGCGCTGAAGACGATTGAACGGAAGAGCGAAAGAATGAAAGGTTGAAAGATTGAAAGAAGGGGTTTGAGGGGAAGAGGGAACAGAACAAGCCGCAGTGCAGGAACACCATCTGCACATGCGATGCGGATCAATAACATCAAAAACATGAGGGCCGGTTTCAGCGATGAAACCGGCCCATTTTTTCGAGCAGCTTTTCCTTCACGCCGACCGGCTGAGCCGATCAGGCGTGAAGTCGATCATCAACGCACGCGCAGGACGTAGCGCGCCGCCGTCGACGCGATCAAGCTCAGGGCTGCGCCGAAGATCACGAAGAAGCTTACCGACAGCTTGTTGCCGGTGAACTGGATCAGCCAGGTGATGATCAGGCCGGCGAAACCGCCGAACAGCATTACGGCGATGTTATAGCTCAGCGACATGCCGGTGCCGCGCGTCTGCACCGGGAACACATCGGCCAGCAATGCAGGCATCGACGCGAAGTACATCGTCATCAGCACGCCGATCACGATCTGCAGCAACAGCAGGTTGACGAAGCTCGGCGCACTCGTCAGGAATACGAACATCGGATACGTGAACACCACGAACGCCAGGCTGCTGCCGATCATGAATGGTGTGCGGCCGTACTTGTCGGAAAGCTCGCCCACCAGCGGTGAGAACACCATCATGATCAGTCCGGAGACGATGGTCGCTGCGTACGATGACCACGCTGGCATGCCCAGTTGCTTGATCGCATAGGTCGGCATGTACAGCGCCAGGTAGACCGACACGGTCGCCATGATCACGCTGCCGGTACCGATCAGCAGGCGCATTTTCTGGTTGGAGAAGGTATCGCGCAGCGGTGTTTCGGTGCGTTCCGCAGCGGCGAACTCCGGCGATTCATCGAGATGGCGGCGGATGTAGTAACCGGCAGGGCCGATCAGCAGACCGAACAGGAACGGCAGGCGCCAGCCCCAGGAATACAGCTGCTCAGGCGTCAGCAAGCCGTTCAGACCGGCGCCGAAAACCGCCGCCATCAGCAGGCTCAGGCCCTGGCTGGCAACTTGCCAGCTGGAGAAGAAGCCGCGGCGATGCGGTGCATGTTCCACCAGGAACGCGGTCGAACTGCCGAACTCGCCACCGGCCGAAAAGCCCTGGATCAGGCGCGCCAGCACGATGCCGGCAGGCGCCCACAGACCGATGCTGGCATACGTCGGCATGAACGCGATCATCGCGGTGCCGATCGTCATCAGCACGATCGACAGCGACAGCGCCGCCTTGCGGCCGACGCGATCGGAATACGCGCCGAGTATGACCGCACCGAGCGGACGCATGAAGAACGACACGCCGAAGGTGGCGAAGGTCACCAGCAACGAGACCGTCTCGTTCTCGGTAGGGAAAAACAGTTTGGCGATGATTACGGCAAAGGCGCCGTAGATCAGCACGTCAAACCATTCGAGCGCGTTGCCGATCGATGACGAAATGACCGCGCGCCAGGTTTGCGGATGTAATTTGACCGACTTGGCGTCGCCCGTGTTTGCTGAACTGATGGCGTTCATGTTTCTCCCGGAATGAAGTGATTGAGATGATTTTTTTTATGGTGGTGCATCGCACCGCAGATCATTCAGCGTCATGTTGTTTACACATCATGAACAATGCGTAAACAGTATGCCGTTGAGAGATGCGATCGAGCGAGAATACGTGCATGCGCGCGCGACTGTCAATCAGGTTTCGCGTGGAAAGGAAGGTGTCAGGCAGAGCACATTCAGCGCGATTCCCGAATGGCGGGAATCGCCTCCAGTCTGCTTCACAGGTGAATCAAAATCGTCGACATGTAAAGACCAGCGCATGCCGCGCGCACATGCCGGCGTTTCAGTTTTTCTCGCCCAGACGACGCCACAGCGTCGTGCGGCTGATGCCCAGGTAACTCGCAGCAGCGGCGCGGTTGCCATCGAAGCGCGCCAGCACGTCCTGCAATGATTCTTCGCCGCCGATGTGCGCTGGGGGTGGAGCCGGCGCGTCGGACGCCGTCGTTGTCGATCCGTCATCACGCAGGATCTCCGGGGCGATGCGCGCGATCAGATTCGGCGTCAGCGCCTGCAGCGGTTCGGCCGCCAGGAACAACGCCAGCCGCTCCATCATGTTGCGCAGCTCGCGGACATTGCCGGGCCAGCCGTAGCGCGCCAGCAATGGCGTGCAACGCAAGATCTCGGCATGCAGGTTGGCGTGAGGGCGGATGTCCATCGCCGCCAGCGCATTCTTCAGGCACCATTCCGCCAATGGCGCGAGATCGTCGGGCCGCTCGCGCAGCGGCGGCAGCGTCATGCGCAAGACGCTCAGGCGATAGAACAAGTCAGCGCGAAAGCGTCCTTCGCGCACACGTGCATCGAGATCGCAATGCGTGGCGCTGATGATGCGCACGCTGACCGGTATCGGCCGGGTGCCGCCCACGCGCACCACTTCGCGTTCTTCCAGCACGCGCAGCAGACGCGTTTGCAGCGGCAGCGGCATCTCGCCGATTTCATCGAGCAAAAGGGTGCCGCGATGCGCGGCTTCAAACAGGCCGGCGCGACCGCCGCGGCGCGAGCCGGTGAAGGCGCCTTCTTCGTAGCCGAACAGTTCGGACTCCAGCAGCGACTCCGCCAGCGCGCCGCAGTTGACGGCCACAAACGGATGGTGCGCCTGCACCTTGCCCTGCATTTGCGGATGCGCGCGATGAATGGCTTGCGCGGCAAGTTCCTTGCCGGTGCCGGTCTCACCCTGGATCAGCACCGTTGCCGGTGATTTGGCGAACAGCGTGATGGATTGCCGCACGCTTTCCATCGCCGCCGAATCGCCACGCAAATCGTTGATGTGATGTTTGGCGCGCAAGGTATCTGCCACCGGAAAGCTGCGGCCGCGCGTCGACTCCAGCTGCGTCAGGCGCGCCAGTTCCAGTGCATCGTCGAAAGCCTGGCGGATGGACGCGGCGGAGTACACGAAGACGCCCGCCAGTCCCGCTTCCTCGGCAAGATCGGTAATCAGGCCGGCGCCGACGATGGCCTTGATGCCGGCGGCTTTGAGTTCGCTGATCTGCGAGCGTGCATCTTCTTCGGTGGCGTAAGTGCGCTGGGCAATGTTGAGGCCGAAGGTGCTCTGGAATTCGCCGAGCGCCGGCATGGTTTCCTGATAGGTGATCAGGCCGATCTCGGGCGTGATCTTGCGTGCGCGCGCCAGCGCCTGCATCACGTCGAAGCCGCTGGCCTTGGCGATGATGACGGGCACCGACAAGCGGCTCTTCAGGTAGGCGCCGTTCGAACCCGCCGCAATCACCGCATCGCAGCGTTCGGTGGCGAGGCGTTCGCGTATATGCCGCACCGCATCCTCGAAGCCCAGCGGGATCGGTTCGATCTCGGCCTGGTCGTCGAACTCCAGCGTGATGTCGCGGAACAGTTCGAACAGGCGCGATACCGAGACGGTCCAGATGACCGGCTTGTCGCTTTGATCACGATGCTGAGGGGCGGGGCGCTTCATGTTTCACGTTTCAGATTAATGTTTCAAGTGTTTCAAATGTAACACATCGCCGCGGCCGTCGTCTGGCTTGAAAATGGATGTTGTCTAGAGAGAAATAGCTGTAACTCATTGATTTAACGACAGCTTGTTCTGAAACATCGATTTCTTCCGCGATGCAACATTCAGCAGCGTTTGAGATGGCATGCGCATTGCAATAAGCAGGGCATTCACCTCGCTGAAACACGCAACGCCAGACATAACGACGCACGCAACTTCAAGGACTCCGTATGACCAACCTTTCCCAAACCACCAAACAAATCCTGCGCGACAAGGTCAATGCCCGCAAAGGCCTGCTGGTCCCCGGCGCGTTCAATGCGCTGTCGGCGCGCGTGATCGCCGATCTCGGTTTCGAGGCGCTCTACATCACCGGCGCCGGCGTGACCAACATGTACTTCGGCATGCCGGATCAAGGCTTCATCGGTCTCAACGAACTGGCCGACCATACCGCACGCATTCGCGATGCGGTGGAGATCCCGCTGATCGTCGACGCCGACACCGGCTTCGGCAATGCACTCAACGTGCGCCACACGATCCGCACGCTGGAACGCGCCGGCGCCGATGCGGTGCAGCTGGAAGACCAGGTCTCGCCCAAGCGTTGCGGGCACTTCAGCGGCAAGGAAGTCATCTCCTGCGCCGAAATGGTCGGCAAGATCCACGCCGCCGTCGATGCGCGCAGCAACGACGGCATGCTGATCATGGCGCGCACCGATGCGTGCAGCGTCCATGGTTTTGACGATGCGCTGGAACGCGCGGCCCGCTACAGCGAAGCCGGCGCCGACATCCTGTTTGTGGAGGCAGTCGAGACCGCAGATGAAATCCGCCGTCTGCCGCAGGCATTGGACAAGCCGCAACTGATGAACCTGGTGATCGGCGGCAAGACGCCGATCTTCAACGCCGACGAGCTGGGCGAGCTGGGCTACGGTATCGTGCTGTACGCCAACGCCGCGCTGCAAGGCGCCGTGGCCGGCATGCAAAAGGCCCTGACCGTGTTGCGCGACAACCATCGCCTCGACGAAGACCCGAATTTCGTGACGCCGTTCGCCGAGCGCCAGCGCCTCGTCAACAAGCCGATGTTCGATCTGCTGGAAAAGAAATACGCGGAAAAATAATCCGGATTCAGCATCAACATCAACATCAGTATTCATACCCCAATACATCATTCAGGAGATACGCATGAGCGAAACACAAACACCGGCACCAGGCTTCAAACCGAAGAAATCCGTCGCGCTGTCCGGCGTCACCGCCGGCAACACTGCGCTGTGCACCGTCGGCAAGACCGGCAATGACTTGCACTATCGCGGCTACGACATCCTCGACGTCGCCGACAGCTGCGAGTTTGAAGAAATCGCCCATTTGCTGGTGCATGGAAAACTGCCGACCGCGGCCGAACTGAAGGCCTACAAGGCCAAGCTGAAAGCACTGCGCGGCCTGCCGGCCAACGTCAAGGCGGCGCTGGAATGGTTGCCTGCGGCGTCGCATCCGATGGACGTCATGCGCACCGGCGTGTCGGCATTGGGCTGTGTGCTGCCGGAAAAAGACGATCACAACACGCCGGGCGCGCGCGACATCGCCGACCGCCTGATGGCGTCCTTGGGTTCGATGCTGCTGTACTGGTATCACTACAGCCAGAACGGCAAGCGCATTGAAACGGAAACCGACGACGAATCCATCGGCGGCCACTTCCTGCACTTGCTGCACGGCGAAAAGCCATCCGAGCTGTGGGAAAAAGCGATGCACACTTCGCTGATCCTGTACGCCGAACACGAATTCAACGCCTCCACCTTCGCCAGCCGCGTCATCGCCGGCACCGGTTCCGACATGTACTCGGCCATCACCGGCGGCATCGGCGCATTGCGCGGTCCCAAGCACGGCGGCGCCAATGAAGTTGCGTTTGAAATCCAGAAGCGCTACGACAATCCCGACGAAGCGGAAGCCGACATCAAGCGTCGCGTCGAGAACAAGGAAGTCGTGATCGGCTTCGGCCATCCGGTCTACACTATTTCCGACCCGCGCAACAAGGTCATCAAGGAAGTCGCGCGCAAGCTGTCCAAGGATGCCGGTTCGGTCAAGATGTTCGACATCGCCGAGCGCCTCGAAACGGTCATGTGGGATATCAAGAAGATGTTCCCGAATCTTGACTGGTTCTCGGCCGTGTCCTATCACATGATGGGTGTGCCGACGGCGATGTTCACGCCGCTGTTCGTGATCGCGCGCACTTCCGGCTGGGCGGCGCACATCATCGAGCAACGCATCGACAACAAGATCATCCGTCCGTCGGCCAACTATGTCGGTCCGGAGGATCTGAAGTTCGTGCCGATCGGCAAGCGCAAATAAGCAGCAGGTACGCGAACAAGTTTCACACGTAGCACAGCAGTCTGCCATGCCGCCACGGCGGGCAGGCTGCCGCTCTTGCAATTTCTCTTACCAATGTTTTTCTCGGGATCGAGCCATGAATACCGCACACCGCAAACCTCTGCCCGGCACCACGCTGGATTACTTCGATGCGCGCGGCGCAGTGGAGGCAATCAAGCCGGGCGCCTGGAACACGCTGCCCTATACCTCGCGCGTGCACGCCGAAAACCTGGTGCGCCGCTGCGATCCGGCCCTCCTCAATGACTACCTGAAGCAGATCATCGAATGCAAGCGCGACCTGGATTTTCCTTGGTTCCCGGCGCGCGTGGTCTGCCACGACATCCTCGGCCAGACCGCACTCGTCGACCTCGCCGGCCTGCGTGACGCCATTGCGGACCAGGGCGGCGATCCGGCCAAGGTCAATCCGGTGGTGCCGGTACAGCTGATCGTCGACCATTCGCTGGCGGTGGAATGCGGCGGTTTCGATCCGCAGGCGTTTGAAAAAAACCGCGCCATCGAAGATCGCCGCAACGAAGACCGCTTCCATTTCATCAACTGGACCAAGCGCGCTTTCAAGAACATCAATGTGATCCAGCCCGGCAACGGCATCATGCACCAGATCAACCTGGAAAAAATGTCGCCGGTCATTCATAACGACAACGGCCTGGCTTACCCGGACACCTGCGTCGGCACCGACAGCCACACGCCGCATGTCGACGCACTGGGCGTGATCGCCGTCGGCGTCGGCGGCCTCGAAGCGGAGAACGTCATGCTGGGTCGCGCATCGTGGATGCGCCTGCCGGAAATCATCGGCGTCGAGCTCTCCGGCAAGCCCCAGTCGGGCATTACCGCGACCGACGTCGTGCTGTCGCTGACCGAGTTCCTGCGCAAGGAAAAAGTGGTCGGCGCCTACCTGGAATTCCGCGGCGAGGGCGCCTCCGCATTGACGCTGGGCGACCGCGCCACGATCTCCAACATGGCGCCGGAATACGGCGCGACCGCCGCCATGTTCTTCATCGACCAGCAAACCATCGACTACCTCAAGCTCACCGGCCGGGAAGACGATCAGGTCAAGCTTGTCGAGACCTATGCCAAGGAAGCCGGCCTGTGGGCCGACAGCCTGACCACGGCGCAGTACGAACGCACGCTCAAATTTGATCTGTCGACCGTGGTGCGCACGCTGGCCGGTCCGTCCAATCCGCATCGCCGCCTGCCGGTGTCGGCGCTGGCCGAACGCGGCATCGCCGTCGATCTGGACAAGGCGCAGGCGCAGGAAGCCGAAGGCCTGATGCCGGACGGCGCCGTCATCATCGCCGCCATCACCAGCTGCACCAATACCAGCAATCCGCGCAACGTCATCGCCGCCGGCCTGCTGGCGCGCAACGCCAACAAGCTCGGCCTGACCCGCAAGCCCTGGGTGAAGTCGTCGCTGGCGCCGGGTTCCAAGACCGTGGAACTGTATCTCGATGAAGCGGGCCTGAGCACCGAGTTGCAAAAGCTCGGCTTCGGCATCGTCGCCTTTGCCTGCACCACCTGCAACGGCATGTCGGGTGCGCTTGATCCGGTGATCCAGAAAGAGATCATCGACCGCGATCTGTACGCGACAGCAGTCCTGTCCGGCAACCGCAACTTCGACGGCCGCATCCATCCTTACGCCAAGCAGGCTTTCCTGGCATCGCCGCCGCTGGTGGTGGCGTACGCGATTGCCGGCACCATCCGCTTCGACATCGAGAAGGACGTGCTGGCAGTCGTCGACGGCAAGGAAATCCGCCTGAAGGACATTTGGCCGAGCGACGAAGAGATCGACGCCGTGGTCAAGTCCTCGGTCAAGCCCGAGCAATTCCGCAACGTCTACACGCCGATGTTCGCCGTACAGGTGGACAAGGGCGAGCCGGCCAAACCGTTGTACGACTGGCGTCCGATGAGCACCTATATCCGCCGTCCGCCATACTGGGAAGGCGCGCTCGCCGGCGAACGCACGATGACCGGCATGCGCGCGCTGGCGGTGCTGCCCGACAACATCACCACCGACCACCTGTCGCCGTCGAACGCCATCATGGCTGATTCGGCGGCCGGTGAATATCTTGCCAAGATGGGCCTGCCGGAAGAAGATTTCAACTCCTACGCCACGCATCGCGGGGATCACCTGACCGCGCTGCGCGCCACCTTTGCCAATCCGCAACTGGTCAATGAAATGGCCGTGGTCGACGGTGAAGTCAAGAAGGGTTCGTTGACCCGGGTCGAGCCGGAAGGCAAGGTCATGCGCATGTGGGAAGCGATCGAGACCTACCTCAACCGCAAGCAGCCGCTGATCATCGTCGCCGGTGCCGATTACGGCCAAGGCTCGTCGCGCGACTGGGCAGCCAAGGGCGTGCGTCTTGCGGGCGTGGAAGTGATCGCGGCCGAAGGCTTCGAGCGCATCCACCGCACCAACCTGATCGGCATGGGCGTGTTGCCGCTGGAATTCAAACCTGGGACCACCCGCAAGACGCTGGGCATCGACGGCACCGAAACCTTCGACGTGATCGGCAAGCGCACTCCGCGCGCCGACCTGACGCTGGTCATCCTCCGCAAGAACGGCGAACGCGTCGAAGTGCCGATGACCTGTCGCCTCGACACCGGCGAAGAAGTCTCTATCTATGAAGCCGGCGGCGTGCTGCAGCGTTTTGCACAGGACTTCCTGGCGTCGACCGTCAAGGCCGCGTGATCGCCCCGACATTGAAGAAAGCATGCATATGACCCACGCACCCCAAATCAAGATTCCCGCCACTTACATGCGCGGCGGCACCAGCAAGGGCGTGTTCTTCCGCCTGCAGGACTTGCCGGCCACGGCGCAGGCGCCCGGCCCGGCGCGCGATGCCTTGCTCATGCGCGTGATCGGCAGCCCCGATCCCTACGGCAAGCAGATCGACGGCATGGGCGGCGCCACCTCCAGCACCAGCAAGACGGTGATCCTGTCCAAGTCCGCCCGGGCCGGGCACGACGTCGACTATCTGTTCGGCCAGGTTTCCATCGATACGTCCTTCGTCGACTGGAGCGGCAACTGCGGCAATCTGTCGGCGGCGGTCGGTCCGTTCGCCATCAGCAACGGCCTGGTCGATCCCGATCGCATTCCGTTGAACGGTGTCTGCATCGTGCGCATCTGGCAGGCCAACATCGGCAAGACCATCGTTGCGCACGTGCCGATCACCGACGGCCAGGTGCAGGAGACCGGCGACTTCGAGCTCGATGGAGTGACTTTCCCGGCGGCCGAAGTACAACTCGAATTCATGGACCCGGCAGCGGAAGAAGAGGGGGCAGGCGGCGCCATGTTCCCGACCGGGAACCTGGTGGACGACCTGGAAGTGCCCGGCATCGGCACCTTCAAGGCGACCATGATCAACGCCGGCATTCCGGCGATTTTCCTGAACGCGGAAGATATCGGTTACACCGGCGCCGAATTGCAGGACGCCATCAATGGTGACCCGAAAGCATTGGCGCGTTTCGAGACCATCCGTGCACATGGCGCCGTACGCATGGGCCTGATCAAGCATGTCGACGAAGCCGTCAAGCGCCAGCACACGCCCAAGGTCGCCTTTGTCGCCAAGCCGCGCGACTACACGTCATCCAGCGGCAAAAAGGTCACCACCGGCGACGTCGATCTGCTGGTGCGCGCCATGTCCATGGGCAAGCTGCACCATGCCATGATGGGTACGGCGGCGGTTGCCATCGGCGTCGCTGCAGCGATTCCCGGTACGCTGGTGAACCTGGCGGCGGGTGGTGGCGAACGCACGGCGGTGCGCTTCGGTCACCCGTCCGGCACCTTGCGCGTCGGCGCGCAAGCGCAGCAGGTCGATGGTGAGTGGAGCGTGACCAAGGCCATCATGAGCCGTAGCGCGCGGGTGCTGATGGAAGGGGCGGTGCGCGTGCCGGGCGACGCGTTCTGATAACCGGATGAGAGCGGGGGGCTACGGATGCTGCGCCGCGGCGCGACAAAACCGGAGTTGCGGAACGAAAGTTGGTAAGATGCCGTCCACATTCCTTTTCATCCCGGCATTGGACCAAAACATGACTTTCTTGCAACGTGCTTCCGTATTGACCCTCACCATCCTGCTGGCTGCCTGCGCTGAAACGGTGCCGCTGACCGAAACCAAACCGGTGCCTGCGCCGCTGCAACCGGTGGCCGCGGCAGTCAATCCTGCCTGGGCCGGCCGTTTGGCGACCGGTAGCTTCTCCTGCGAGATGGGCAACAAGGTGGAAGTCAAGGTCGACGGCAACAACAACGTGAGCCTGGTGTGGAAGGGCAGCACCTACAAGATGACGCCGGTATCGACATCCACCGGCGCCTTGCGTTTCGAAGACAAGGGCGATGGCCTGGTCTGGATTCAGATCCCGTCGAAGTCGATGCTGCTGAATTCCAAGGTCGGCCAGCAACTCGCGAACGATTGCAAGAATCGATAAAGCCTTTTGCTTTGCAGGCGATAAAAAAGGATGCGGCTATGCATCCTTTTTTTTGCATAGCGCAGATTGCCATCGCATTTTTTAAGGAAAAAACGAAGCGGATTAAGCTGCACGTAAGCATGTTCTGAGACAGTAAACAACTACACACAACAAGCAGAAGAGATGCCGAGCAAAGACACGGCACACCGCTCGCAACGACCCTCCGACAAGGTCGATGCGCATCCGATCGCCATGAGGAGACATCATGAGTTTCGCATCGTTTTACCAGCAGTCCATCGACGACCCGGAGTCCTTCTGGGCCAATGAAGCCAAGCGGATTGACTGGCATACACCATTCACCCAAACGCTCGATTACACACGCCCACCTTTTGCGCGCTGGTTCATCGGCGGCGAGACCAATCTGTGCCACAACGCCGTCGATCGCCATCTGGCGCAACGCGCCGATCAGGCCGCGCTGATTGCGGTATCGACCGAAACCAATACCGAAAAAACCTATACCTTCCGCGAGCTGCATCGCGAAGTCAGCGCGATGGCGGCGATCATGCTGTCGCTCGGCGTCAAGCGCGGCGACCGCGTGTTGATCTACATGCCGATGATTGCCGAAGCAGTGTTCGCGATGCTGGCGTGTGCGCGCATCGGCGCGGTGCATTCGGTAGTGTTCGGCGGCTTCGCGTCGAACAGTCTGGCGACGCGCATCGACGATGCGCAGCCGACGCTGATCGTGTCCGCCGATGCCGGCTCGCGCGGCGGCAGGGTGGTTGCCTACAAGGGCTTGCTTGACGAGGCGATCCGGTTGGCGCAACACAAGCCGGCGCATGTCTTGCTGACCGATCGCGGATTGGCCGCCATGCCGCGCACCGCCGGACGCGACGTCGACTACACCAGCCTGCGCGCGCAATATCTCGACGCTGAAGTGCCGATCACCTGGCTGGAATCGAACGAGCCGTCCTACATCCTCTATACCTCCGGCACCACCGGCAAGCCCAAGGGCGTGCAGCGCGATGTCGGCGGTTATGCGGTGGCGCTGGCGGCATCGATGCCCTACGTGTTCTGCGGCAATCCCGGCGAGACTTATTTCTGCACCTCCGACATCGGCTGGGTGGTCGGCCATTCCTACATCGTCTACGGGCCCTTGATGGCCGGCATGGCGACCATCCTGTACGAAGGCCTGCCGGTGCTTGCGGGCGACAAGCCGGACGGCGGCATCTGGTGGAACCTGGTGGAGAAGTACAAGGTGACGCGCATGTTCTCGTCGCCGACCGCGATCCGTGTGCTCAAGAAGCAGCCGGCCGACTGCATGACGCGGCATGACTTGTCGTCGCTCAAGAGTCTGTATCTGGCCGGCGAGCCGCTCGACGAGACCACCTCGAACTGGATTTCGGGTGCGCTCGGCGTGCCGGTGATCGACAACTACTGGCAGACCGAAAGCGGCTGGCCCATCCTCTCCATTGCCAAGGGCGTCGACGACAAAGCGACCCGGCTGGGCAGCCCGGGTGTGCCCTTGTATGGCTACAAGATGCACATCATGAACGAGTCCACCGGAGAGCTGTGCGGCGCCAACGAAAAAGGCGTGGTGGTGATCGAAGGACCGTTGCCGCCGGGCTGCATGCAGACCGTGTATCGCGACGACGAGCGCTTCGTCAACACTTACTGGTCCAACTTCAGGACGCAGGTGTACTCGACTTTCGACTGGGGCATCCGCGATGAAGACGGCTACTACTTCATCCTCGGCCGCACCGACGACGTCATCAACGTCGCCGGTCATCGCCTCGGCACGCGCGAGATCGAAGAGAGCATTTCCAGCCACGCCAACGTGTCCGAGGTGGCCGTGGTCGGCGTCGAGGACAAGCTCAAGGGCCAGGTGGCGATCGCTTTCGTGATCCCCAAGCAGGCCGACGCCGTGGCCACGGCGACGGGTCGCCAGGCGCTCGAGGCGGAAATCATGCGCGTGGTCGACAAGCAGATCGGCGCCGTCGGCCGGCCTTCGCGCGTGTTGTTCGTCAGCCTGTTGCCGAAAACGCGTTCCGGCAAGCTGCTGCGCCGTTCCATCCAGGCCATCTGCGAGGGACGCGATCCGGGCGATCTGACCACCATCGAAGATCCAACCTCGCTGCAACAAATCAAAGCGGCACTGCAAGCATAGAAATACGCTGGAAGCGGCAGCGACGACGTCCGGCCCCTGCGCCGGACGTCGTCATTTTGGGTACACTACGTGCTACCGCACTTTCTTCCCAGCTTTCATGACTACATCGATACGCCCGGCGACGACGGCCGATGCCGCCGCCATTTGCGAGATATACAACCACTACGTTCTGACGACGACCATCAGCTTTGAGCTGGAAGCCGTTTCCACTGAGGAAATGGCGCAGCGCATCGTCGAGGTGTCCGCGATATTTCCATGGCTGGTGTACGAGGAAGGCGGCCGCATCCTGGGCTACGCCTACGCCACCAAGTGGAAGGCGCGCAAGGCCTACCAGCAGTCCGTCGAGAGTTCGGTCTACATGGCCAAGGACAGCGGCGGCAAGGGCGTCGGTACGCAGTTGTACCGCGCCTTGTTTAGCGGATTGAAGGCGCTGGGGGTGCACGCGGTCATGGGCGGCATCGCCCAGCCGAATCCCGGCAGCATCGCCTTGCACGAGAAAATGGGCTTCGTCAAAGTCGCCCATTTCGCGCAAGTCGGCAGGAAATTCGATCAATGGATTGACGTCGCCTATTGGCAGTTGATTCTTTAGAACTCATTTCATAAATAGGTGTGAGATGCGTTCTTCCAAGAAAGGGCTCTGGCAAGGCGTGCGACGCGTCGCGTGGCGGTGCCACGCGCAAGGAGCGCAACGCGGCCAGCGCCCTTTCTTGGAAGAACCCGAAGGGAGCGGCCTGTTTGGGCGATCTGCTGCGTTACGAATCGGGGTCAAGACGCCCAGTCTTGACCCCGATTCGCGCCTTGCATCTCATCCCAAACAGGACTCGCTCGCACTCACACCTATTTATGAAATGAGTTCTTAGGAGCACACATGGCCAGATCGACCAGAGCAACCGGCGCCATCGAGCGCCTCAACACGCGTGCAGGGACGAAGCAGTATTCAATGGGCCGCACTTCTGCGGAACTGTTTTACCTGCTCCAGCGCACGCCCGACAATCCTGCTGAAAAGCTCAGCGAGCCGCTGCCGCTGGATGAGTTCGTCACCTTCGTCAATGCCTACGGGCCGCAAAAGCCGAAGCGCATCAGCAAGCTCGACGTCGCCTTTGAAAAGCAACTCGCGAAGAAGCGCGAAGAGTAAGGAAGCAAGACATCGTGGCCTCAACGCGCCCCCGCCAGCAAAAGCGCAAGGACTGGATACTGCGGTCGCAGTCGTCCGGCATGGAGCGCATCGAGGCGTTTTTCCATGGGCGCGGCTATGCCATGCACCGCCACGACACCTACGCCATCGGCATCACGCTGGGCGGGGTGCAATCGTTCCAGTACAAGAAATCGATGCGCCACAGCCTGCCTGGCAACACCATGGCGCTGTATCCCGATGAGCCGCATGACGGCCAGGCCGGCAGCGAAGCGGGTTTCCGCTATCGCATGCTGTACATCGAGCCGTCCTTGCTGCAGGACGCCCTCGGCGGTGTCGCATTGCCTTTCATCGAAGGCGGCATCTCGACCGATCCGCGCCTGTTCGGCGCCGTGCGCAATTTGTTGCTGCACATGGACGACGAGGTCGAACCCTTGCAGCAAGACGACGGCATCTTCGAGCTGGCGCGCGCGATGGATGCGGTGTCCGGCAAGCGGCCGCGACGCCACGCGGCCGACTTCGGAGCGGCTCAGCTGGCGCGCGAATACATCCACGGCGCGCTCGACCGCACGCTGACGCTGGACGAGCTGGCGCAGGCCAGCGGTCGCGACCGCTGGAGCCTGACGCGCGACTTTCGCAGTTTCTTCGGCACCAGTCCCTATCGCTACCTCAGCATGCGCCGGCTCGACATGGCGCGTCGCCTGATGGCGCAGGGCCTGCCGCTGGCGGACGCCGCCGCCATGTCGGGCTTTGCCGATCAGAGCCACATGACGCGTCTGTTCACCAAGACCTACGGCATTGCGCCGGCGCACTGGCTCCGCATCATGCGGCGGGGGACCTGATTTCGTAGATGTCGTGCTAGTTGCACGATCGTTCAAGACCGCGGCGTTTCGCTCGCGTAGGCTTGCTTCTGTTACTTATCTACGGAGCCAGCATGTCAGCCGCCACCAATCTGCGCGAATACCGCGCCATCAATTTCACCGACAAGCTTTCGTTGTTCAGCGAGCACTGGTCGCAACGCGTCATCGCCGAAATGAACGACTACCAGTTCAAGCTGGCCAAGGTCAAAGGCGACTTTATCTGGCACGACCATGCCGATACTGATGAAGTCTTCATCGTGGTGGACGGCGCATTGCGCATCGACTTCCGTGACGGCGCGGTGCACCTGAAGGCCGGCGAGATGTTCGTGATTCCCAAGGGCGTCGAGCACAAGCCGTATGCTGAAGAGGAGGCCAGCATCCTGCTGGTCGAGCCGCGCGGTGTGGTCAATACCGGGGCAGAAGAAAGCGAGCGCAGGCGTGCCAATGACGTCTGGATATGACGCGATACAACACCCTATACCGACACCAAGGTCGTGCTGCGATCGCATCGGTGACCAGGTTTTTCAGCATTCTGTCGGGAAGCAATTCGTAAAATATCTGCATATCGAAACAGATTGCGCAATGCGGGCTGCTGAGTGCAGTGAGGTTGTTTAAAAGATAATGTGGCGTGATATTTTTCGATTGATCGGACGAGCGTGATCCGATCAATCGACAACGAAGGAGATATCCGTGCACATTGCCATCGACGAGCAAAAACTGATCGACAAAATGGCCTGGAAACTGATGCCGTTTCTGGGCCTGTTATATCTGGTCGCTTACATTGATCGCCAGAACGTCAGCTACGCCAAGCTGCAAATGGTCTCCAGCCTGGGGCTGAGCGAGGCGTCGTATGGTTTGGGCGCTTCTCTGTTTTTCATCGGTTACCTGCTGTTTGAAGTACCCAGTAACATCATCCTGCACAAGGTCGGCGCGCGTGTCTGGTTTGCCCGCATCATGTTTTCGTGGGGACTGGTGACACTGGGGCTGGCTTACACGCAGAATGCGACGATGTTTTACGTCCTGCGATTCTTGCTGGGCGCAACCGAGGCCGGTTTTTATCCCGGTGTGTTGTACTACCTGACGCTATGGTTTCCGCGGCAACATCGCAGTCGCATGATCGGTTACTTCCTGATCGGGAGCAGCATCGCCAACATGATCGGTGCTCCCATCGGCGGGGCGCTGCTGGATCTGGACGGCCTGTTCGGTATGTACGGGTGGCAGCTGACTTTCATCTTCACAGGATTGCCGGCGGTGTTGTTGGCGTTTGTTGTGTTTTTCCGGTTGCCGGCGTCTCCTGCGCAGGCGCGCTTCCTCGATCCTGAAGAGCGCAACTGGCTGCAGGAAGTTCTGACGCGGGAAAGACTGGCGCTGGAGCAAAGCGGAGAGGGAGGGCATGGCAATCCCTTCAAGACGCTGCTGGACTATCGTGTCCTGCTGCTGGCGTTCTTTCTCATCTTTTTCCCGTTGTCGTCCTACGGCTTGAGCTATTGGCTGCCGACCATCGTGAAGAGCTTTGGCGTCGGCAATACGCTCAATGGTTTCATCAATACGATTCCGTGGTTGCTGGTGACCCTCGTCTTGTGGTGGGTGCCGCGCAAGCCGGGACGCACGGAAGATCCGATCAAGAACATTCTCTTGCCGGCGTTGTTTGGCGCTTGCTGCCTGGTCGGCAGCGTGTACTTCGACAATTCCTTCGTGAAGTTCGCCATGCTCTGCCTTGCCGCGGCATGCAGCTTCACCGTTCTGCCGTGCTTTTGGACGCTGCCTGGCAGGTTTCTCACCGGTGCAAGCGCCGCTGCAGGTATTGCGGCGATCAACTCGATCGGAAACCTCGGTGGCTTCATTGCCCAGAACGTTGTACCGATGATTCGTGAAAGCACCGGCAGCACGATTGCACCCATGTTGTTCCTGGCGGCATGCATGGCGTGCGGCGGATTGTTCACCCTTGTCGTCATGTACTGCATACGGCGCCATGAGCGCGGCCTGACGCCACGGTATGCGTGAGCGTCACGGCAATCCGAGATGGAATGAAAAAAGCCCTCCAAGGAGGGCTTTTTTCATTGCTACGATGGCGTCAGTTCAGCGTGGCGATCACCGGCGCATGATCCGACGGTTGCTCCCACTTGCGCGGCACCTTGTCGATGACGCATGCCGTGCACTGCGCGGCCAGCGGCGCCGTCAGCAGGATGTGATCGATGCGCATGCCCTTGTTGAGGCGGAATCCCATCTGGCGGTAATCCCACCAGCTGAACAGCTTGTCCGGCTGCTCGAACTTGCGGAAGGCGTCGGTGAAGCCCATTTTTTCCAGGTGGAAGAAGGCGGCGCGTTCCGGTTCCGACACGAGGTTTTGACCGACCCAGGCGGCCGGGTCATGGACGTCGCGGTCAGCCGGCGCAATGTTGTAGTCGCCCAGCAGCGCCAGTTTTTCATGCTGTAGTTGCTCTTGCGCGAGCCATTCATGCAGGGCCGCCAGCCACTTCAGCTTGTACAGGTATTTCTCCGAGTCGGGCGCCTGGCCGTTGGGGATGTAGGCGCAGACGTAGCGCACGCCTTCGATGGTGGCGGCGATGATGCGTTGCTGTTCATCTTCGAACAGCGGGTTGTTCTTGATCACGTCGGTGATCGGATGGCGCGACAGGATCGCTACGCCGTTGTAGGTTTTTTGCCCGCTGAAGACGACTTCGTAACCGGCGGCGTTGATTTCAGCCTGCGGGAATTTGTCGTCGGTGAGCTTGGTTTCCTGCAGGCACAGCACATCGACCGGATTGTCGCCCAGCCATTGCAATACCTGCGGCAGGCGGACTTTGAGGGAGTTGACGTTCCAGGTGGCGATTTTCATGTGGTGTAGGAAATCTTTAATTATCAAATGGTTACTGCGGTAGTTGAGGCCTGACTTTTACTTAGCTACCCAGCTAGCTACCCAGATTTAAGTGCTGCTAAGACAGCACTCACTGTTGCGCGGATGCCACTATATCACCCCTGTTGTGGCTTGTTCCGTTCGATCAGCGCGTGGATGCTATCGGCGATGATACCGCTGGCTCGCTCTCCAATTTTGACCAGTACCAGGTCGCCTTTTTTCACCAAACGGTAAATTGTGGAGCGCGAAATACCAAGTTTTGCTTCTGCAACATTGACTCGATATGTGATTGCTGTAGATGGGGTGGCGTGGTTCATGGCTTTGTCCAATTGATCTTTGATCTGGTGCTAGGAGCGTCGTCGGAGCGCCCGAGTTGACGCCAAGTCAGCAACGGGTGTCCATCAACCTTGCGCGGCGCGTCAATGTTCAAATACTGTTTAATCCAACGGATCTGTGCGGCGCCCTGGTTCAATCCGCCTGTTAATTCGACCAAGTCAGCGTTGGTGAGAATTTCCATTTTTGGGACTGCGTTATTCGAGGCTCCGGCGGTTGATCGTGCTAGTCATTCGCCACTTGCCGAGAGGGTAAAGCCGGCAAGCTGCAACGCCCTTTCTGCACGTTCCAGTCGGACTAATAATGGATTAGTGAAGCGTAGATCGGGAAACGGTTCAGCATCATCCTCGCTGGTTTCGATCGATTTGTCGTCGGCGGAATTGGTCATTCGTTTTCTACGAAGCAGATTGAGGCGGCCGCACGCGTACTATCCTGGCGTATGGCTTCATCGCGAGCTGACAAGCTACTGCGGTTCCGTTTTACAATGAGGCGGCTGCGGATTGATCAATGACCACACGTTCCCACACTCGCAGATCATTTTCTTGCCGGAAAGCCACGCCTTGCATCCAGGGCGACGCTCGCGGAATCGAATAATCTCATCGGCGGTTGCGAGCGTACACGTGCGACGTACTTCGGCATCGAAATCGGCTTTGGTACCGATGATGCCTGATCTCATCAAATCTGCGACAACGATGCGATACAGCTCAGCATCAGATAATTCAGCATTTTCAGAAAATTGATCGTTCTGATTCTTACCATCGCTGCCTCGCAGCAAGCGGTCCACTAGTGATTTTTCAGGCAACATTGGCTATCCTCCGATTCGGCTATGTTCACGATACTCGTTTGGTCGACAAGAACTTCGCAAGTATATTGGCATGGTCGTATTACGTAACGTTGTTTCAGTTTTCCGCGCTTGCGGGCTTCAGATGTATCTTCACGGTTCGGGCTTTGAGTGGCGAAATCATTGTTTCGGCTGTGCTACGATCCTGAATAGTTCATCAAACGAAAAAGGGTTCCATGGCTACCGAAAATGAAGTCCAGTTGGGAAACGACGTCTACGTCTTCGCGTCCGGCACCATGGCAAGCGCATTCTCGTCCTGCCTCCTGAAAAAAACACTGGCGAGCTGCCGAGAGGAGTTTCCCCCGGTGAGCGTGAAAATTCTGTCTTCCGATCAGCTTCCAGATCTCGATGATGACGAAGCTGACGAAGAGAACGAAAGCGCTCCACGGATGCGCCCCTGACACTTTACTCATCCCAACGAAGCGGCCCTCTTGTGCTAGCATCCCTCCAAAAAAATGGGAGGAAACATGAAAGAGTCGCTCGACACTTGGTATAACCGCTATGGAATTCTCGCGTTGTTTGTTGTGGTCGGATTTGTGGGGTACGAAAGAATTTGTTGGAGAGGTTTGACGGCCTCTGACTGGGGAACATGGACTGGCGCAATTTTTGCAGGCTTGGCGTTCGCCGGCACCATCTGGATTGCGAGCAGCGAGGCACGGAACCGCGAAGCGCTCGGCCTTAGGACCGCTCAACTCGTTGCAGCTAGCATGGTGTTGCGGCTGGCTCACGCCGAATCGGTCATGGTAAAAATCGCCGAAAAGCTGGTTTCCTTGGCATCGACGGATGAAGCGCTGACCGTGCACATACTCTTGGCGCGAGACATTGACGATATTGATCTTTGGTCCATGGATGAACTGATCCACATGGCGCCGCTGCCGGCGATCGCGATTCAATTGGCGGAGGCGCGAGATCAAATCTTGACCACGCAACGCATCCTTCAGGACTTGATCCGCCGGGATGACGTCCGTACGTCGGAAGGTCGGATGAAATTCGCGAGGGAATGCCAACAGCCAATGTCCATCACGATCGGAAAGATTTCGACCAGCATCGCTGGATGCAGGGCACAAGCTGACGCCCTGCACATCAAGTCGAGCGGCATGACCGCGGGTTAAAAACGCCACTCTCATGCTATCCTCGTCAGGTAGATTCTCACTACGCAGTTGCATGTCTCGATAAAGCAGTCGTCATCGCGAATCAGTACCATGAACATTTTCAGGTGCAGGGGATTTGGATTGCGTTCGTCGGAGCGGTTCATTTGGAAATCTCCTCAAGCGCGTCATCCGAGACGCTGATGTGATAGGAGCCGACACGGCCATATCGGCCATCGCTGACATGGTCGACGGTCAGACCGCGGGCCTTGCTCAGCGCTGCAGCCTTCTTCCCGAGGCGGGTGAGTTCAATCTTGCTCATCGGGATTTCCCGGTAGATCGAATATCCCAGCGCAGTGAAACTGCGAACGCTTGCGATTGCCGCTGACTGGTTCGCCTCAATTCGGCTGAGCGCATCTTGTTGCTCGGTCTGCGTCGCCACAATCTCTTCCTGCCTCGCCTTGATCTTAGCGTTGTCGACCATGAGGGCAACGAGGGCGCGATGCTCTGGCGGCAGTTCGGCAAGAGGATCGGACGCGGTAAGCTTCGTCCGCATCTCATAGAAACCCTTGATCAAAGCAACCTTGAAGCGGCGCACGATTTCGCTGTTGCGCATGTAGGCAATGATGAGCGCGGATTGTTGTTCGTTCAGTAGCGCGTACTGAACGTCGGCGCCACCGTGTTGGCCAGGAGATCTTGGTCGGATTTCAAATCGGACCAAGCCGAACTGCTCCAAATCCGTCGGATAGGTCCGCACAAGCTTGATCACGGCTTCGTGAGAATTCGCGGTACCTTCTGCAATCGCCAGGGATGTCGTGACGGCCTCGCCGTCTTTGAGTTGGACGAGATCGCCCATTGATGTACTATTTGAATTCACGATTCAAACTCTTGATAGGGTGCGCTTTGTGTGGGAGCCGTTCGGTGTTGACGCACCGGACGGCTTTGTTGTTTGCACCAGGCGCAGTGTCGGCGCTGGGCGTTTGGTGTTGTTGGCGTGAGCGATAGCAAACCGGAGAAGCATGTTCTGATCGACTGCCGGCATCGCCCGGAATGCATCCACAAGGCTCTTTTCTCGATCAGAGTTGTTCATGCCTGCGCTTCCTTCCCCGATACTGCTACCGAGGTCTGTTGCGTACGTACCAGGTGCAGGCAAGGCCTTTCGGACTTCCTGTCCGCCGCGAGGCTATGGGTAAGATCGGAAACGAATACGCGTTCGCCTGGATCCAGCACGCGGAAAGCTCGGATGAAGCGCATTTCGGCTGGTGACACGTCATTCATGACGCACTGCCTGACAAGATGTTTTGCCACTGCTGCTTGCCCAGCTTTTCCGCATCGAAGCGACGCTTAATGCCGTCGTCTACGTAGTTGCATCCGACTTCTTCGGCGCGGCTGTTGATGCAGTTGCTGGCCTCCTCGGCAATGGCGCGGATCGCGTCCATGGCATGGGAGATCGTACTGATGTGCGGGGGAAAATATCCGGAGGGGCTTTCAAGGCTGATGGAAATCAGCTTTGCAATCGCTTCAATCCGGTCAAAGCCAGATTGGGACATTGCGTCGACGTCATAGACGACGCCCTCAAGGGATTTGAAGCGTGGATGGTTTGCTATTGCTGGCTCGTCTGTCTTGACGCTCTTTGCAACCGTGTTAGTATTTGACATGGCTTAACTTCCTTTGCTGGTGGTTGATCCAAACCCCGAACCTATCCGCCAAGATTGTTCGGGGTTTTTCTTTTTAAGCTTCAATGGAAGCTACATCTGCCTTTGATTTGTCGATCATCTTAAGGGCGTGATGCAATGCAAGAGATAGGCTGTCTGCGCGACAAACTAACTCGCCAGATTTTTCTGATATCACGCGCACGCAATCGATGATCGCAGCCGCTCCAGTCAGATTTGCATCGACAGAATCCTTGATTTCACACAGGGCGATTTTCTTTGGTTCGTTGTTCATATCGAGAGACATTCCTTAGTTGGTGCATCGTGGTCTTAATATTGATGGGGATGCCGAGGCGCATCGGAAATACCATGAGGCGCTGATACACAAGGCCGAGGAGCGCACGCGGTTCTACGCTGAGCTCCGCGTCAAGCTGGCAGAGAAGGGCATCTGGGCGGTCGTCGTGTTTGTGAGTGCCGCCCTCTTCTGGTACATCAAGGAAGGGCCGAAGCAATGAATTTCGACCAAGCATTCGATCTGCTGATCGGCCATGAAGGCGGTTATGCAAACGACCCGCGCGATCCGGGCGGTGAAACGATGTGGGGCGTGACGGCGACGGTGGCCCGGGCGAATGGCTACGCCGGCGCGATGAAGGATTTCCCGCGTGACGCAGCGAAGGCCATCTACCGCGCCAAGTACTGGAATGCAGTTCGCGCCGACGAGTTGCCCGACTTCATTCGATTCGACGTGTTCGACGCTGCGGTGAATTCCGGCGTCAACCAGTCGATCAAGTGGCTCCAGCGCGCAGTCGACGCCAAGGATGATGGGCTGATTGGTCCGGCAACTCTCGCCGCCGCAGCGTCTGCAGGCCCGATGCTGGCGGCACGCTTCAACGGTCAGCGCCTGCAGTTCATGACCGATCTGGCTGGCTGGTCGGCCTTTGGTAAGGGCTGGGCGCGCCGAGTCGCCGCAAATCTTATTCGCCTGGAGGCATAATGGACCCGATCACTATTGGCCTTGCGCTGGCCTCGCAGTTCGCGCCCAGCATCATCAAGTATTTCACCAACAGCGACACCGCCGCAACCGTGGCCGGCCAGGTGGTCGACATCGCCAAGACCGTGACCGGGAAGGACACGCCGGAAGCTGCACAGGCTGCATTGCAGGCCGACCCGGCGCTAGTCATCCAGTTCCAGACGGCGGTGATGGCGAACGAAACCGACATGGTGAAGGCCATGCTGGCCGACGTGCAGAGCGCCCGCTCGCGCGACGTCGAGCTGGCCAAGGCCGGGCGCCGGAATATCCGGGCCGACGTCATGGTGCTGCTGGACGTAGTGGGCCTGATCTCCTGCCTTGTGGTGCTGTGCTTCTTCCGCGATCGCATCCCGGGTGAGGCTGTCGGCCTGATCTCAACGGTGGCCGCCACGTTCGGCCTGTGCCTGCGCGATGCCCATCAATTCGAATTCGGCTCCAGCCGGAGCTCGCAGGTCAAAGACCAGTCGATCGCCAACCTGACGAAATAGCCTCATGTGGTTGGGCGGTAGCTGCGGCGACGTCCGCTCCTGATTGGAGCGGACGTTCGCTTGCTGTAAGTCGACTATTTTTTACCTTTCGCTTCCCTTTCTTTCTGCGCCTTTGTTCTCTCTTTCATCTGTTCTGTAGTTTTCATTTGGTGCACTTTTACTCCCTCACTGGATGTCACCACCTCTTGACCAGCTTTGCTAGATTTTGCCCCCTCGTTTGTTTTATCAGCGGCGAATGCTTGCAACGTTGATATCGCGAAAGCTAGCACTAGCAATGCTCGAATCGGCGTATGAGTCGTTTTCATTTTTTTCTCCAGTCACTCCCAGATAGAAAGTAAGGCGCGGCGGGAGCGTTAACCGTTGCCTGACTTAAAGCAAGTGTTCCGACCGCCCACTTTTGGCCTAAGGCAGAAGTAACTTGTGGCGCGAAAGTCAGATCTATTTCCCCCCGTCGATCACTTCTTTCGCTTCCATCGTCGCGTACTGCAATGCGTCCTGCCGATACTTTATAGGTGCGCGGCGGGGAGACTCCAAGCGCGTCCCTTCAATTTCCGTTTGCCAGAGCCATCCACCTGTTAGCGGTTGCATCTTTTTTATGCTGACCCGTTTGCCCTTGTACTCGAATTCCTCTTCTGCCACGGCGCCTCCCTCCCGCAATTCCTACGTTTTCTTTCCAAAAAAGCATGAAACCCTGAATCACTGAAACGGTCTTCTGCATGAACTCGGCTGCGTCGGGCGAGGGTGAAAGGTTGGCTTCGATCTCATCCAACTGGCGCTGCAGAAGCGAGTGAAATAGGGTGGCCTGTTCCTGCGTCTGTACGGCGCAGATTGAGTACAGGACTGCTTTCAAGCCTGTAATTTCAGCTCGGATTTTATCCCCTTCAGAATTTGTCATCGCCTCCATCCCCTTGTAGTAGATAAATTAGCCAGAATTTGGCAGTCCGCTGATCCCTTAAAATAATCATTACATAATAAATTAAGGATATCTATGCAAATTACCGAGCATTGCTTCTTTCATGCTGATCGAGAGGGTACTTTGCAAGAAGGTCAAATGGTGGTCCTCAACAATATGGATCTATCGCGATTTGGACATGCATATTGGGACGCAATCGTAGAGACTCCATTTGAAGATCTATCTCCAGCTGCGAAAAGAGAGGCTCTATTGGAAGAGGTTAAAAAAGATCCATCTTTTCATTTTTATAGCTCTCGACTTCAATCAATGTTTGGGGCAAACACTATCGAAGATGCTATATGGTTTGCTCGGTCGATAACACCTGTTCCCCTCAAACCAATACGTATTTTTGAAGTCTTTGCCACAAAATTCTGGACACTGGATATGAACTGGTTAGATTTTGCCTCCGATCCAATCCAGACTATCCAAAACTATCGCGAGTATTGGGGCGGCAAGATATCTAATTCGGTACGACGCCCCCCGCGTTTGGAGGTTTTAATTCCTTTGCCGGCGCGTATTGGCAAGGTTGTCTACACCGTCAACGATATTGGATTCGCTCAATAAAGTCTACTAAGGCAATCACATCATCTAGACCTCAAAGCCTGTGGCGTAGGGGGTCGCGGGCGGTGTGGAGAGAAAGCGCAGACGGCGCCGTTTTGATTCTTGGCTACGATCTCATGCGAAAATGAGTGTCAGTCCATAAAAAACACAACGCCATGAAAATAAATAATGAGAGCTGGCAAGAGGGATGGCAAGTTGCGAAGCAGCTTTTTCTTGAGTTTTTAGCGCCAGCAATAGCGGCAGTGATCTGGGTTCTCGTTGTCTATTTCGAAACTAGCCCACGTCCGGTCTGGACGACCCTGCTCGGCACATGGGGATCTACATTCGTGTTTGTTGGGTTATTCACAAACAACATCAATCGAGTCAGAAAAAATCGTCAAACCGCAAGCGGGCTAAAAACGATTGAAAGCCGCATCAAGGACATGATTGGAGACTTGGACGCTAAAACCCAAAATTTGGTTGGCCATATAACTGGCGGCGATAGTTTCTGTCATCTATTTTTAACGGACCTGTCTACGGGTCCGCGCATGCGAAGTGGGTATATAAGCCATACCGGTGACTACAATATTCCTGATGTTGAGGTGCTCATTACCGATTTGAACGGTGTAAGCGACGTTATTCGAGCGGCAGCAGTGTCGGGGCTTCTGGACCAGCAGAGATATAACTCCTATACACAAAACTACGGTAAGCACATGCTTCGCAAGGGCTTTGCAATGCCGATATCGGTGGTTCTTCCGGATCCTGTAAACGGATCTATAAGATTAAAAATCGACTTTTTTACACGGGGTGCACAGTTGTTGCAGATGTTGTTTATAGATACCACTCAGGTGCCGTGGGCAACGGCAACAAGGGTGTCGAACATCGGTCTAGGCGGAGCCTCAATGGTGTTGCGCGAACATGTCGACCCCAATTTTCCTCGCGGTGCCGATGGGCAGGTTGACTGGCGTGCATTTTCAGATTCCCGTGCGTAATCAGACTACTGCCGCACCCTGAATGCCAGCCGGTACTCCTTTGCTCTTCGGGGGGTGTTCTGGCTAAGCCTTAGAGAAGTCCATGGTGATCTCGCGCTCTTTCTTCTTGCTCGTGGCGCCGAAAAGTTGTTCCACAACTGTGATTAAAACTAGCGTCCGGCCATCAGCCCGGACCTTGAACGGTATGCCCATTTGGTTCAGCGCCTTTTGTTGAGCGCGAGAGCGCATTTTTCCAGTTAGTTGCAATAGCTCTTCGTCGTTGAGAAACATGTTTCATCCTATTTATTGCCAGTGTAGTCAGCAGCAGGAGAGACAAACCAATTCTTCCCAACCATTTTCGGTTGAGGATAGATTCTTCCGTCTCGTATCCAACGATGTAACGTGTTGCGGTGAGGTGCGAATTCGCCAAACACAAGCTTGGCCCATTCCATAATAGGAATTAGTCTTGGCACGATGATTTCCTCTACTCTCAAATGTTTGACTCACCGGCCAGCAAGACGCGCGGCACCCAAGGTTTACGCGGTGGCTCGGCCGCCGAATTTCTTTGTCCAGGTTCAAACTGCGCTCTCGCGACAATGGGCTGTCCCAACGCATTTACAAAAAATGGAATTGCCATTTTTCGCAGCGCTTCGATTTGTTTGCTCTTCATCTTCCGCCCGGTTAAGCGGACAAGTTCTTCGTCAGTCAGAAACATTCGCTCTCCTATCGATCTATTCAATGGTGCTCGGCCGTCGAGTGACAAAGGCGATGACTTCTTCTCGTACCCACAATTTGTGACGTGGCCGGCTCGTCGGCGCTTCGGCAGGAAATCCAGGAATCTTGACGATGGTATCGCGTGCATGCTGCCGGCTGCATTTATGCAATTCAGCAATGTCGTCAATGCTCATTAATTCATCGTCCATTGCTTTCCTTATTGCATCGACGTTATGTTTTCCTATGGCGAGATGAGCCAAGCCCGCACCGCCAAACTTCCAAGGAAGACCGCTAGGCAGCAAAGGCCGAAAAGCAGAACGCCCAGACCAAACGCAACCAGGTAGACGACGGAGGCAAGCGGGACCTCGATATACGCTGGCCATCCCTTGTTGCAAATGTTGTCGCGAAGGCGCTTAAGCAATGTTCCTCTCCAAATGTTTGCATGGATTGCATTTTACAGTCGTGTCCTCCTACCTTCGGGGCGGACTTGCCCGCAGCCGGAAATGGGTAGTTTTTTTACGTTCGTTCAACGGGATGTAGATTGTCTGGTTGAGATTACAGGCAAATTTTTCGGCATACGCAAAAGTATGTCCGTGCGGTAACGGAAATGTCATAGTTTTCCCTTACATTTGATGGCCCGGTCAATTTTGATCGAGCCGTTGAAACTTAGCCTTATGTGAGAAATAACAATGACAACAGCATATACAGCTTCAAACTCAGTACCTATGGGCGCGCTGCCCACCACTAATGGAATTATCCAGACATTCGTAGCTGTCACCACCAACCCCGCGAGTGCGACATACGCACCAGATGGCTTGGCCGCGGCGCCAATCTTCGGATTGGGTGCTCAGCAGCTGCAGGGTGACGAAATCGTCGCCGGTGGTATTGTGACGTTGGTTTCGTACATCGGCACTCTTTTGAATTCAGGAGCTCTATGTTGGGTGCTCCTGGAATGCGAAGGCGGTGCCCAGCAGATCGCCGATGCGACCAAGAGCCATCATGCAATCACGAAAGCACAGGTAGAAGCACTTCTGGCGTCAACGATTCCGGCAGGAACGATCATCGACTTCGCGGGGACGACCGCGCCAGCAGGGTATCTCGCTTGCCCGGTAACGCAAACTAACGTTTCACGGACCACATATGCAGTACTTTTCGCTGCTATCGGCACCACTTGGGGCACTGGAGACGGCAGCACGACGTTCGGACTACCGTGGTTTCCTGCCGATTACGTATCGTCGCAAGCGAATGCGAACGTCGGAACCCAGACAGTCGGACAGGTAATAGCTCATACCCATGGCTACGCGGCACCATCAGCACCAGGTGCAACGGGGGACGGAGGACGAGGATCATTTTCCTCGGAACAGACAGCCTCTACAGGCGGCACTGCCAATCTGGCGGCAAGTGTTCGGTTGCTTAAATGCGTTAAGACGTAATTCAATGTGAGGGCGTGATTTGTTCACCCAGTAAAAGCCTCGGCATCTTTGAAACGTCGGGGCTTTTTCATGCACAGGTGCGATGTTCTATCAAATCAATGAGATAGGTAGGATTCGCTCAGGTTATCCACAAGCTTACGCACAAAAATTGGGGATAACATTGCCGGTATTAAAAGGCCGAGGCGTAAGAAAAGCCCACGCTAGAGGGCTGGGAAGTGGAATTGCCTTCTATTTTCTTGATTTTGCTTGCGTTCTCGCTTTGCAAAGATAGTCAAAGATGGCTTCACCGATGGAGTCAGGCACAATTTCGCGGAAGGCTTCCGATGAAAGCTGGCCACTCCTGGTAGAAACTACCTCGCCTTGCTTCTGATTTCCCGAGTAAAGAAGTTCTTCTTTCGATGCAAGGGTTTTTTCTGGGCAGTTTACATATTGTAAGTAAAGTGCTGACTTGTATTTCTTGTTTTGATAGGGCGTCTCGCTTGCTTGTTCGCTCTGGTAATCATAAAGCACCCATCCTTTTTTATACGCGCCGGTAGACGCGATGCTATTTTTGTCGATCGCTACGACATAAGAATCCGTATATGTGATGACCTGCCAATCTGTCGCGGCCTGTACGTTAATAGAGATAAGGCCTAGGCAAAGCGCTACGACCATTTTCAAAGTTTTCATATTCCCTCCCACCCGGAACTCTACCGCAAGACAGTAGCCCTGTGCAGGCGTAAAAAAACCGCCTTGGGGGCGGTTTGGCATGGTTGTGGAGTGTCTCTTACATGGCTGCGTAGAGGCGCCGCGTGGCGGTGGCCCAATCGCAGGAATCGGTCATGCGTGGGCCGCAGTAAACCGGATCATCGCAGCCGTAGGGCTTCGCACAACGCTTGGCTTTCAGTGCACCTTCTACCAAATGATTCAAAATGGTCTTGTGAAGGAGAGGGATCGGCATCGTAGCTTCAATTCTGACGACGGCATTGTCGTGCTTGGAAATAGCTTCGAATATCTTCGCGGCCTTTTCCAGATCATCTTGCCGCTCAAAAGCGTTCAGTTTTCCGTCTCTGGTCTTAACTCTACCAACAGCTACTTCGGTCGGCAAGTCCATCCAAAATGCCACGTCCGGCACAACGACATCAGCGCGAATACGCTCTTCGATAGAATGATGATCTTCGACCAAAATTCCTTGGTAGGCAATCGTCGAGTAGAAGTAGCGGTCGAGAATCACGACGCTTCCAGCTTGGAGGGCTGGAATAATCTTTGTCTGCAAATGCTCCTGGCGATCACGAATAAAAGCGTCTAGCTCTTCCTCAAAAGGAAGCCGTCCCGAGAAGGCCGATTCGCGCAGCTTTTTCCCCCAAGTTCCATCTGTAGGCTCTTTGGACAGGACGACATTTTCCCCAATCCCGGCGAGCGCTGACTCTAGCATGCGGACTTGGGTTGTCTTGCCGGCTCCATCGATGCCGTCGAAGACTATTAAAATGCCGGGATATTTATTCATGCCCGCGAGTATATCAAAGAACTTAAATATGTCTAAAAAGAGAATAGGTCCCAATTTACAACATATGCAGCATTTACTTGTTTGTGCAACTAGCGATAGGCCAGGGTCAATCGACTATTTCTCGAAAGTAAATGTTTGTCTATTTTGCAATGAATAAAACCTTCGAGCCGTTGACCTATTCACGCGGCAGGCCTTATGGGCACGACGTTGCCAGGTGCCGCCGGGACTGGCTCTCCTGTTTCGCATGCAAGTAAAAATTCCGTCCACTTCTCCAATGCATGCCGACGCTCTGGGATTTCCTCCCGTACGTCGTAAATCGCTTCCATTCCCTTCAGCTTATGGTTAAGCGCTATCTCCGAAACTTCTCTAGATATTCCCATGTTGCGCATATGGCCCTTCGCTGTCGACCGGGTGTCGTGAGGCGTGAACTTGCGGATTTCGATGTCATGACGATCAAAAGCGCGGGTGATCGCGGCCCAGAGCGTTGTTGGTGACACATGCGTATCACCGCCTTGATTGCGTCGGCGTCGCTCATGTCGAGCAGGTAGGACATATTCGGATTCGCCGGACATCTCAATTAACTCTCGGAACCATTCAACGACTGCCGGCACGAGCGGAACGAGAAATCCATTTCTTGTTTTCACGGACTCGTCAGGAATCCACCATTGCCCGCGGTCGAGAAATACATCCTCTTTCTTAGCCTTGGCCAGCTCAATCCCACGCACGCAGGTGGCCAGCAAGATTCTGAACGCCAGTGCGTTCTCAACTCCGATCAGATCAATGTCCGGAAGAAGCTTTCTAAGCTCGTCCTCCAGAAGCATTACGCGCTTGCGAACCTTTGGCCGCGGCCCCTTGATCGCGGAAAGCTTGATGCCGGCACACGGGTTTGACGGGGTGATTTTCAGGCCGCACGCATGGTCAAAGAGCATCGAAGTTGCGGTCAGGATGCGCTTGGTGATGGTCCATGTCCGGTTGCAGTCGGCCAGCATAGAAACGATGTCCACCGGCGTCACGCGTTGTACCTGCCGTGAGCCCAGAAACGGAAGGACGACTTGGTCGTAATCGTAGTTGCGATACTTGATGGTGTTTACAGCGAAATCTGTCTCCACCAGGCATTTCGTACGGTAATCTTCGAGCAAATCCGCAATAGTCCAGGCTGCTTGAATCCTGCTTTTCTCCTCCTGCTTTTCGATCGATGGGTCACGCCCTTCGTCAATAGCGACTCGATATGATCGAGCCTTTTCGCGGGCAATCGATAGCGAGATATCCGGGTAGTTGCCAATAGTCAGTTCTCGGCGCTGGCCTCTGCCGATTTGATACCGAAGCACCCAGGTCGCGGTTCCTGCAGCTGATAGCGTAAAGGTTAGGCCGTCGCCATCCGACTTAGCGACGGGGGCGCCTTTCGAAATCCAATTTCTGATTTGAATGTCGCTGAGAATGTGAGTGAGTTTCGCCATGCCGCCCCAGGTGAATGCGGGTAGCTAAGAACGAATAGCCACTCTGGCTACCCACCTAGCTACCAGTAAGCGTGAGATGTAGGGGCGCATCTTGGCACGCTGTGAGACTGGAGAACAAGGGCTGGAGCGGGATTAAGCGAGGCGTGAAACGTATTGAAACGTCGTGACACATGAATCGCGATTGCAGGTGGCGATCTTCATTGCGTTTGCGAATCCTTGTGGGTATAGCTGTTTTCTGCCGGCTTTCTGCCGGTTCCCTGCGTTTGTGAGCACTGTCGCGGCCGGAAATCGTCGGCACGTTGGCTGCGGAGTGGAATATTACCGCATTCGATCCGCGGTCATCTTCCTCCTGCATTTACTCCCGCTAAAATAGCCTGCATAACAAAATTCAGGGGAATGGGATGAGAACGTTCTGCGCGACAATCTGCAGACTCGATGAGTTTGGCGGCCACAGGCGATTCTGGTCGTTGACCGCGCTGTTGGGCGCGATGCTGACGAACCCGGCAGCGTTAGCGCAGGACACGGGCGACGAAAACGCCCGGCCATTTCTTGAACGCGACCTGCAATACGGCACCACTTCCACGAAAGAAGCCTGCGAGCGCCAGACCAATGCGGTTTGGGTGGAACACCGTCTCGGGACGGAGTGCATCCGCTATTACCCCTCGAGCGGTTTGTCGCCGGAAGAAAAGCCGAATGTCGCCGTCATGTATTTCCACGGCGATCATCTGGCAGGTTCGGCGCCGCTGGGCAACTACGGAAAAATCACGCCGCAGAAACTGCTCGACGGCGTACAGTCGTACTACCGCAAGTTCGGAGTACCGTACGTACTGATCGGGCGGCCCGGCGTGTACGGTTCATCAGGCGATCACACGCAGCGCAGACGCCTCAAGGAATCGTATTCACTCAACGCTGCCGTGGATGCGATCAAGACGCGCTATGGCATGCAAAAGGTGGTGCTGGCGGGGCAGTCCGGCGGCGCTTATACCGCAGCGGCGTTGCTGTCGCTGGGCCGCACCGACGTGATGTGCGTGGCGGCGTCATCAGGCGTGTATGCGGTCAGTGAGCTGGCGGAAATCAAGCGCGCCAAAAACTACATGCGTTCACGGCCCGGTTGCGATGTCACCAATTATTGCGACGCCTATGAGGTCATCGATCACGTGGACGCCGTCGTGGCCGATCCGCAGCGCGTGTTTTACCTGATCGCCAATCCGGAGGACCGCAACACCGTGTTCTTTTTGCAGAAACGTTTCGCCGACAAGCTGGCGGCGGCCGGTCATCGGGTTGAAGTCATTGAGGCGAAAGGACGCGGGCCGGATGGCCATAGCCTGTCGCACGTGTCCTTCCCGGTTGCCGGAGTCTGCGCGCGTGGAGAGGATCCAAAATCCGTATTGTCCGGGGCGTTGAAAAATCAGGCGCCTGAACCGGTGGAGTGAGTTTCACCGACGGATGGATGATGAGTTTTACTTGCGATTATCCGGCACGGCAGGCTGGTTTGCGGAATTCGAGAACTCTTCGAGCAGCAACGCCGCCCGGCGCATGGCATCTTCTTTTGCCGCACGATTTTCAGGAACCGATTGCCGTGCGCGTCCGGGGTCGTCGAAGTCGTGCATCGCGCCCGCGTATTCAATCACCTTGACCTTGCCGGGTTCGTTGTTGGCTTGCAGCGCACGCAGGCAATTGCGCGGCGACACTTCTTCATCGTTGGAGGCGAGGAACACCAGGACGTCGGTGTCGCTGCGATAGCGCCGGCTCAGGAGCGCGCGTGCACCGCAGCCCGGATAGAACACCAGTGCAGCCCGGAAGCGCGCAGCCGCGAACGATGAATTCCCCTGCGCCTGGCGATACATCACATTGAGTGCAGTGCTGCCGCCGTTGGACCAGCCTTGCAGCATGATGCTGTCCTTCCGCACGTCATCGCGTGCGGCCAGATAGGCCAGCGCGGCTTCGGCATCGAGCGGGCGCACGGTCAGTTCATTGACGGCCTGGCGTTCCGGCAGGTCGTGCGAGTTTCTGCCGTAGCCGTGGGCGCGTCCACGCGGGCCGAAGCTGTCGACGTGCAGCGCGAGGTAGCCGCGCGCGGCCCAGTATTCACCCCACATCTTGTGCCGCTGCGACAGCGTTCCCGTGTTGCAAGGCGAGCTGATATCGCGGCCGATGCGTGAGCATGCCGCATTGACGTTGCTGGAGTAGGGGCCGCCGCGGCCATGCAGCATCACGATGGCGGGATGGCGCTGCTGACCGGCATTGCCAGGCGGATGGAACAGATACCCCACCAGTTCAGTGCCGTCGCCGCCCGGGAAATACACCGTGTCGGGCGGTGCGGCAGATGCCGTTGCAGGCAGGCTCATCATGATTCCCGCCAGCAATGCCGCGATTGCCTGCATCGCCCGGTACATCTGAAGCCAGATTATTTGAAGTGATAGTTGATCGCCACCAGCCCCATGTTCTCGGTGCTGTGGTTGACGATCGGACTATTGGCGATGCCGTTGCCCAGCCATTTGCGGCGGAAGGTGACGTTGGCGACCCAGTTCTCGGCCACCGGCATTTCGATGGTCAGGCCCAGCATCGGCGTGGTCGAGGCGCCGGCATGATATTCGCGGAAACCGCTGGCGGACGATTCCTGGCCGGTCACGCCGTAGAAGTAGTTGTTGTAGGAGCTGCTGCGGCGCTCAATGCCGATCTGCGGGTAGACGCTGGCGCGGCCGAGGTCGAATTGCGCCGCGTAGACGGCTTCCAGCAGCGTGCCGTGCGATTTGTTGACGTCGTAGAAGGCATTCAGGAAGAACGCGCCGAAGCGGGTTTCCTGCAGCGTGCCGATGCCGATCGGCACGGAGTTGGAGCGGCGGTTCAGGCCGCGTTCGGCGTCCATGTGGTCAAAGTTGACGCGCGCCGCCAGTTCCAGATAGCCGGCGCCGAATTTCACCGTTTTCACGCCGAAGGTATCCAGGCGTGCGAAGAAGCGGCCGTAGTCGAAGTAGGCGTACGGCAGCACCTGGGTGACGTCGCTCTTGCCGAGGATATTGCGTTCGAGACGGAACACGCCCGGGCCGATGTCGCCGCGCAGGTGGTCGGGGAAGTCGGCTTCCGCAGCTTGCTGGGCAGAGGCGTGGCCGGCGAACGACAGGAGCAGGGCGCACAGCAGGGTTTTGTTCATGTTGGCTTTCGATGGGTGAAATTGGGATGATGTCGCCGGCACTGTCAGCCGCGTTAAAGACGCATCTTGCACGAATAGTGGCCGCGGCATCAAGCTCTGGCCTTTCTTTTGACGAAGGCGTTTTCCGGCTTCAGCGGTTTGCCTTCACAAGTGTGCAAAGCGATTTTCGGGACCGGCTTGCCGCTGTCGCGGTCGACCATCGGCGCGATGGATTCACCCTTCTTGAACAAATGACCCTCGCCCCATTGGCGCAGGCCCAGCAACACCGTGAACAATTCCTTGCCCTTGGCGGTGAGGATGTATTCCTGGTAGGCGCTGCCGTCGGAGGCCGGGGCGACGTCGAGGATGCCGGCGTCGACCAGGTCGCGCAGCCGCGCCGACAGGATGTTCTTGGCTACGCCCAGGCTCTTCTGGAACTCGCCGAAACGGCGCATGCCGTCGAAGGCATCGCGAATGATCAGCAGCGCCCAGCGGTCGCCGACCACGTCAATCGACCTTGCTACCGGGCAGGGATCGCTCATGAGACTTTTCCGCTTGGCCATCGTATTGCCGCTTCCTCGTGCATGTCTGATGGTTGCATTTTAAAACTCGCTCGCCTACACTTCAACTGGTTTTAATTTGAAACCACATGTAAAAATTGAAAAGGAGCGAAGCAATGGCGCAAAACGATGGCGGGGCAGATGCGTGCCGATTCGAAGAGGCAGGCCCGGAGCGGGCCTCCGCGGTGATGCCGCGCGCCATGGTGTTGTTGTTTGCGATGGCCTGCGGCGTCAGCGTCGCCAACGTGTATTACGCCCAGCCCTTGCTGGATGCGCTGGCGGCAGAGTTTGGCTTCAGCCAGGCGGCGGTCGGCCTGGTGGTGACCGCAACCCAGCTCGGTTCCGCGCTGGCGTTGGTGCTGGTGGTGCCGTTGGGGGATTTGCTGGACCGCCGTCGCCTGACGCTGGCGCAGTTGCTGCTGCTGTTCGCCGCATTGGTCGGCGTCGGGCTGGCGTCATCGCCGGCATGGCTGCTGGTGGGCATGCTGGCGGTGGGCATGCTTGGCACGGCCATGACGCAGGGACTGATCTCGTATGCGGCGGCGCTGGCGGCACCGCAGGAGCGCGGCCGCGTGGTCGGCACGGCGCAGGCGGGCGTGGTGATTGGCTTGCTGCTGGCGCGCACCTTGGCCGGGCTGATCGCCGACGTCGCCGGCTGGCGCATGGTGTACGCGGTGTCGGCTGTGCTGGCGCTGCTGATGCTGGCGCTGTTGCATGGCCGCCTGCCGCAGCGTCCTGCGGACGCCGGCGTCACTCGTTTGTCGTATGGACAACTGCTGGCGTCGATGGCGACGCTGATGCTGCATGACCGCGTGCTGCAAATTCGCGGCGTGATCGCAATGCTGATGTTTGCCGTGCTGAACATCTTCTGGAGCGCCCTGGTGCTGCCCCTGAGTGCGCCGCCGTACTCGCTGTCGCATGCCGCGATCGGCGCCTTCGGCCTGATCGGCGTGGTCGGCACGCTGGGCGCTGCCAAGGCCGGCAGCTGGGCCGACCGTGGGCGCGGCCAGTGGACCAGCGGCGTGGCGCTGGCGTTGCTGGCCGCGGCCTGGCTACCGCTGTCGCTGCTGTCGTGGAGCCTGTGGGCGTTGGCGGCGGGGGTGCTGTTGCTGGACCTGGCGGCGCAGGCGATCCATGTCACGAACCAGAGCATGATTTTTCGCGCAAATGCGACGGCGCACAGCCGGCTTGTGGCTTGCTACATGATTTTTTATGCGGTCGGCAGCGGCGCCGGTGCGGTGCTGTCGACCTCGGCGTTTGCCGCCTGGGGATGGGGCGGCGTATGCGCGCTGGGCGCCGCCGTCAGTGTACTGGGCCTGATGTTCTGGAGCTGGAGTTTGCGGTACATGCCGCACCCATGAAGTGGCGAGGGCAAAGCGGAATCAGATCCGTTCGCTGGCGAGCAAGATGACGCGTCCCAGCAGGATGCAATCCGGCTGGTCGAATTCAAGGCGAGGGTAGCGTTTGCCGGCGTTGTTGTCGGCGGTCATGAACCAGCGCCCGAGGTCCAGCGCCAGGCGTTTGAGGATGGCTTCGCCGCGGTAATTGATCAGATACACGGCGCCGTCCTGCAAGGCAGTGTCGCCGCCATTGACCACCACGACATCGCCTTCATGCAAGCGCGGCGCCATGCCGGCGCCGGTGACGGTGACGGCGAACAGTTTGTCGGCGTGCAGGCCGTGTGCCTTGAGCCAGCTTTTCGGGAATCTCCACAGGCACAGTGTCGGCGCGATCTCTTGCATGGATGTGCGCGCCGAGCCTGCGGTCAGCGTCAGTACAACCTGGCGCACGGTGACGGCGTCGTCCGCATCCGTCTTCGGTGTTTGGCGCACGACATAGGGCGTCGTCATCTCGCCGACGGCGAACTGGTCGAAATACAGCGGATCGAGGTGCAGACGCTCTTCCAGCGCACGGGCGGCCTTCTCGCCGAAGCCCTGGCCGCCCCGGTAACTGGACGACAATAATTGCGCCAGGCGCGACTCGCTCATGCCGCTGGCGTCGCAAACCTGTTGGCGGTCGCCGTCGTAGCGATCCGCGATCAACGCAAGCAAACGTTTCCGTCGATGTTCATGCATGTCCATGCCTGCATTTGAACGCAAATTTAGCATTTGGTAAATTAGCTTTTGCTTGACTTGTCTGTAGCAGATGCTAAATTGTCGTTATGACACTGATCGACTATCTCAATTCCGTTCCGATGGACAGGCGCTCCGCGCTTGCTGCGTACTGTGAGACCTCGTTCGACTACTTGCGTCAGATCGGCTATGGCAATCGCCCGTGTTCGCCGCTGATCGCGGTGTGTCTGGAACGCGTTTCGCAGGGCGTGATTACCCGCAAAGACCTGTTTCCCGAGGACTGGGCCAAACTGTGGCCGGAGCTGAGCGAAAAACACGATTGATTTCCCGACACCGATGCCACCGTTCAAAACATCCCTGTGCCTGACACCTGGCGGTTTTCTCACGCTGCCTCATTTCGCTGCGGGGGGCGGCTCTGTTGCGAGCCTTGTGCACTTTTCGCTGATGGCAGTGCTGTTTGCGATGCTGCCGGCGTTGTTGTATTGGCAGCACCGTCGGCGCCGCTGGTGGGCGATGGGCGCCGGGCTGACTGCATTCATCCTGGTACTCGATCACCTCATGCTCAAAGACCGCGGCAGCATCTGGCAGACACTGGCGGCGACAGGCATCCTGTGTGGTCCATCCTATCTTGCACTGACGGCTTTCTGGGCCGCCATGCGCGGGATGGGGCATGCGGTGAGCGGCGGCAGGACAGCGGCATTATCGTCCGTCGACTGCGTCGCGATTGCCTTGCTGGCAATCGTGGCGCACCTGTTGTTCTTCATTGCCGCGACGATTGCGGGCGTCGCCAATACGGCGCTGCTCAACACCGCCGGCGACTTCGTCAATTGTCTGTATCACCTGGCGCGACCAGTTGATTTTCGCAGTCACGGCGATCAACTGAACATGCTGTTCGCGGCGCTGCCGACCTTGGTGCTGGCGACGCTGCTGCAGGCGAGGCTGCGCCGACGTCGTGCCATCATCCCGCAGACGCCGCCGTTGCCGCTGCCGCTGCTGCAATGAAGCGCGATGCCCAATAAAAAAGCCGTCATCTTGCGGATGACGGCTTGATTGCGGAGCGTGCGAACTTACACGTGCAACTTACGCGCGCGCTTTTTGCGACTTCTTCGCTTCATTCAGCAGGAAGGTCGTCAGCAGCGGGACCGGACGGCCGCTGGCGCCCTTGGTCGCGCCGCCGCGCCACGCGGTGCCTGCGATGTCCAGATGCGCCCAGGTGTATTTCTTGGTGAAGCGCTCAAGGAAGCATGCTGCCGTCACGCTGCCTCCAGGCTGGCCACCGATGTTGGCGATGTCGGCGAAGTTCGACTTCAGCTGCTCCTGATAGGCGTCCTGCACCGGCATGCGCCATGCGGTGTCGCCGCTGGATTTACCGGCTGCCAGCAGGTCGTTGGCGAGCTGGTCGTGGGCGTCGTCTTCACGCGTGAACAGGCCGGTATTGTGATGACCCAGCGCCACCACGCAAGCGCCGGTCAGCGTTGCGATGTCGACCACGGCGGCGGGCTTGAAGCGTTCCACGTACGTCAGCGCGTCGCACAGGATCAGGCGGCCTTCGGCGTCGGTGTTGAGTACTTCGATGGTCTGGCCCGACATCGAGGTAACGATGTCGCCCGGCTTGGTGGCGCGGCCCGACGGCATGTTTTCGCAGGTCGGAATGACGCCGATGACGTTGAGTTTCAGTTGCAGCTCGGCGATGGCGCGGAAGGTGCCCAGCACCGAGGCGGCGCCGCACATGTCGTATTTCATTTCATCCATGCCGGCACCCGGTTTGAGGGAGATGCCGCCGGTGTCGAAAGTGATGCCTTTGCCGACCAAAACGATAGGCGCATCCTTGGATTTGCCGCCGAGATGCTTGAGGACGATGAATTTCGGCGGTTCGTCGCTGCCGTTGGTGACCGACAGGAAGCTGCCCATCTTGAGCGCTTCGAGCTGTTTGCGATCCAGCACTTCGACGCCGAGTTTGTATTCCTTGGCCAGTTTCTTGGCGCTGTTGGCGAGGTAGGTCGGGGTGCAGACGTTGCCCGGCAGGTTGGCCAGGTCCTTGCTCAGTTCCATGCCGTTGGCCAGCGCAACCGCTTCGGCCAGGCCGGTCTTGGCGGCGGCAGTGGCGGCGGTGGAGACTGCCACTGCGATTTTTTTGACGCCGGTCGGCGCGGGATCTTTTTTGCTCTTCAGGACGTCAGAGCGGTAATTGTTGTCGCGTGCGGCCAGCACCAGCGAGCGGATAGCCCAAGCCGCATCGCGACCCTTGATCTTGTCCAGCGGCAGCGCCATCAGCGCATCGACGGCGCCGACGGTGGTCAGTGCGCGTACGGCGCCTTGTGTTGCGGAGGAGAAACTCTTGTCGGCAATTTCTTCATCGGCGCCCAGGCCGACCAGCAGCACGCGTTCGGCGGCGACGCCGGCCACGCCACGCAGCAGCAGGGTGGAACCCGGCTTGCCGGTAATGTCGCCGGATTTCAGTGCGTCGCTGATCGCGCCTGATTTGTCCAGGGCTTGTGCAGCTTGTGTCAGTTTGCGGTTTTCAAACACGCCGACGACGAGCACGCCGGTCTTGGCGGCGTTGACAGAGGTTTTTGCGTCCAATGTTTTTATGCTAAAGTCCATCGCTTGTCCTTAGTTTGCTAGTTTCTGTTTGCATCAATCTACCTCTGCGATTATAAGCCCCGAATGATTTTTGAGCGCGCTCTTCGACGCGAATTGATGAGCACCGCCGGCGCAGTGTTCACAACGCTATTTACAATCACCCTCACCGTGATGCTGATCAAGATTCTTGGTCAGGCTGCGGGTGGACAGGTGAGCTCGCAGGACGTGCTCGCCCTGATCGGTTTCCAGGCGCTGAACTACATGCCGGTGATCCTGATCCTGACCGGCTTCATTTCCGTATTGCTGGTGGTCACGCGCAGCTACCAGGATTCCGAAATGGTGGTGTGGTTCGCTTCGGGACTGAGCCTGACGCGCTGGATCAGGCCGGTTCTGCGCTTCGGCTGGCCGATCATCCTGCTGACCGCAGTGCTCAGTTTCGTCGCCACTCCCTGGGCCAACCAGCAGAGTGCGCAATTCCGCGAACGCTTTGAAAAGCGCGAAGACATCGCACGTGTCTCTCCCGGCAAGTTCCAGGAGTCCGCCACTGCCAACCGCATTTTCTTCGTCGAGGGTATTTCCGGCGACGCCAACAAGGTCAAGAACGTCTTCGTCAATACCTTCCGCGATGGCAAGAACAGCATCGTGGTCGCCAAGGAAGGCGAAATGGAAGTCGACAAGGACGGCGAAAAATTCGTCGTCATGACCAAGGGACGCCGTTACGACGGCATGCCAACCCAGCCCGATTTCCAGATGGTTGAATTCGAACGCTACGGCTTGCTGGTGGGCGGGCAGTCGCAAGCCGCCGCCGGCGACAAGTCGGCGCGTGCGCTGCAGACCTGGGAGTTGCTGGCGCTGGACAACCAGTTCACGCGCGGAGAGCTGCTGTGGCGCATGGCCTTGCCGCTGATGGCCTCGACCCTGATGCTGCTGGCGATTCCGCTGTCCTTCGTCAATCCGCGCGTGGGCCGTTCGATGGGCCTGCTGGTCGCACTGCTGCTGTTCGTCGTCTACAGCAACACCGTCAGCGTGATGCAGTCTTCCGTGATTCAGAACCGCACGTCGTTCCTATTGGCCTGGTGGCCGGTGCATCTGGTGGTGGCCTTGCTGGTGGTCGGCCTGTTCTTCCTGCGGCTGAAGGTCAATAGCCACTATCACCCCGCAGTCATGTTGTCTCGCGTACGGCGTGCGCTTTTCCTGAAACGGCAAGCCTGATGAGAGTCCTGCAACGTTATATCACCACCGAGATTGTCCGTTCGGTCGCATTCGCGCTGGCGGCCTTCCTCGCGTTGTTCGCATTTTTTGAAATGATGGGGCAACTGGAAGCAGTCGGCCGCAATGGCTATCAACTGCAGAACGCCGTGCTCTACGTGATCATGGGTTTGCCCGGCAATGTGTATGAACTGATGCCGATTGCGGTGCTGATCGGCACCATTTACGCGCTGGCGCAGTTCGCCGCAAGTTCCGAATTCACCATCATGCGCGTGTCCAGCATGTCGACACGCATGACCGCCAAGGCGCTGGCCAAGGTCGGCCTCGGTTTCGCCATCGTCACCATCCTGTTCGGCGAACTGGTGGCGCCCAAGGCCACCGAGCTGGGCGAGAAGATCAAGTTGCAGGCACAGGGTTCGTCGCTGTCGCAGCAGTTCCGTTCCGGCCTCTGGGCCAAGGACGTGATCAAGAGCAAGGGCCTGGAAGGCGACGTCATCGGCACGCGCTTCCTCAACATCCAGCGTATCCAGACTGACGGCAGGCTGGAAGGCGTGAAGATTTATGAACTGGACAAGAACTTCCATTTGTCCGACCTGATCGTCGCGGCGCGCGGCGACTACCAGGGCGACCATACCTGGCAATTGTCCGACGTGCAGAAAACGACCTTCATCGTCGACGAGAAGGTCAGCTCGATCACTGCGCCGATCACCACCGCAAAGATCAAGACGGTCAGTTTCGTCTCCGAAGTCACGCCGGAAATCCTGTCGGTGCTGTTCGCCGATCCGGATCGGATGTCGGCCTATGATCTGCGTGCCTATACCAAGCATCTGGAAGCCAATAACCAACGCACCGAGCGCTATGAAATCGCGTTCTGGAAAAAGATCGTCTATCCGCTATCGATCTTCGTGATGATGGGGCTGGCGCTGCCGTTCGCCTATCTGCATTTCCGTACCGGCGGCGTCAGCCTGAAGATTTTCACCGGCATCATGATCGGCGTGAGCTTTCAGTTGATCAACAACCTGTTCTCGCATCTGGGCTTGCTCAACACCTGGCCGGCGCTGGTGACCGCCGCGCTGCCGAGCACGCTGTTCATGTTGATGGCGATCGTGGCGTTGCGTTGGGTCGAGCGGCGCTGACCATGATGAAGAAATCACTGATCCTGTTTGCACATGGCGCACGCGATCCCAACTGGGCCGAGCCGTTCAAGCGTTTGCGCACACTGACGCAGGCGAACCTGCCGGACGTGGTGGTGGAGTTGGCTTTCCTGGAATTGATGTCCCCGGGCTTGCCGCAACTGGCGGCGCAGCAGATCGCCGACGGCGCACAGCAGGTGACGATCGTGCCGGTATTTTTGGGGCAGGGCGGACATGTCCGGCGCGATCTGCCGGTATTGATCGAACAGTTGCGCCGGGATCATCCCGGCGTGGATTTTCAGGTGGCCGCAGCGGCCGGTGAAGACGACGGCGTGCTGCAGGCGCTGGCGCAATATTGCATCAGCAGTTCAAACGATTCAGAATAAGCGACCGCCGTTCGGCGTCGACCGGTCCGGCGCGAATAACACCACTTCTCCCTGTGCGTCGGGGAAACCCAGCGTCAATACTTCCGACATGAATTTGCCGATCTGGCGGGGAGGAAAGTTGACTACCGCCGCCACTTGTTTCCCCACCAGTTCCTCCAGCTGATAGAGCGCCGTGATCTGCGCGCTGCTCTGCTTGACGCCGATGGTCGGACCGAAGTCGATTTTCAGCTTGTAGGCCGGTTTGCGGGCTTCTGGATAGGCTTCGGCCGAGACGATTGTACCGATGCGGATATCCACCTTGAGGAAATCGTCGAACGTGATCAGCGGCGCTGCAGGCGCGCTGGGGTCGTGTAGCAAGTGCATGGGGATGTGCTCGAAAAAATAGTCAGACGGTGTTCAGTCACGGCTTGCCAGCGCCTCGCCGATCATGACGAGCACCGGGCCGCTGCACTGGGCCAGTCCCTGTTCCAGCGTGCCGAGTTCGAGATCGAGGATGCGTTCGTTGTCGCGGCTGCAGTTTTCCACTACCACCACCGGCGTCGTGCGGGCATAGCCGAGCGATAGCAAGCGTTGCGCCGTCGCGGCGGCTTCACGGCCGCCCATGTACTGCACCAAAGTGTCGCCGTTGGGCATGATGAATTCGCTGGGCTCGTCGGGGGCCGTGCTGGACGTGAACAGCGAGACGCTGCGCGCGATGCCGCGCTTGGTCAGCGGTCGTTGCGCCGAGGATGCCGCCGCCAGTGCGGCGGTAATGCCGGGGACGATTTCGTACGGGATGTTCTGGCTGTCGAGTGCGCGCAATTCTTCGTCGGCGCGGCCGAACAGCATCGGGTCACCGCCTTTCAGGCGTACCACCATACGGTATTGGCGCGCGGATTCGATCAGGCGTTCATTGATGACTTGCTGGGCGGTGGAGCGCTGGCCGCTGCGTTTGCCGACGGAGATCTTGACGGCTTGCGGGCACAGCGCCAGCATTTCTTCCGTGACCAGCGCGTCGTGCAAGACGACATCCGCTTGGGCGAGAAGACGCGCCCCGCGCACGGTGATCAAATCGGCCGCGCCGGGGCCGGCGCCGATCAGATAGACCTTGCCGACGGGTTTTATGGAAACAGGAGGCGTTGGCACGTTGACTGGATTGGCTGGGGCTGAGCTCATGCTGAAAAAGATAAGAATCGCAGCCCGGCACATACCGGCTGCTGTACGTTTCAGCCCGCCTGAGCGGGTGAAACGGTACAGCAGCGATTATCAGGCATCCAGGCGGATCATGCCAGCGGCAACGGTCTGGTGGGTGACTTCATCAATCAGGATGAAGGCGCCCGTGGCACGGATGGCGTCATAGCTGTCCGCGGCAATCGGCTGCTGCACATTGATCGACACGCGGGCGATGTCGTTCAGCTTGAGCGACTCGGCCGGATGGCGTTGCTGCGTGTTGATGTCGAGCAAGGTATCGACTTTGCTCACGCGCGCCGCCACTTGTTTGGTGGTGTGCTTGAGCCAGTACTTGCGACGCGGATCAAGCGCATCCTCGGACAGCCAGCACAGGTCGGCGTTGACGGTCTTGAGTTGCGTCGGCGCCTGCTCGGCGGAAGCCAGCATGTCGCCGCGCGAAATGTCCAGGTATTCGTCCAGCAAGATCGTCACCGACTGTCCGGCCGCGGCCGATTGCAACGAGCCGTCCAGCGTCAGGATGTCCTTCACAGTCGCGCTCTGGCCGCTCGGCTGCACCAGCAGCTTGTCACCCTTGCTCACCTTGCCGGCTTCGATACGGCCCATGTAGCCGCGGAAGTCGTTGGCTTCGTGGCCGTTGTGGCGTGCCACCAGTTGCACCGGGAAGCGGAACGGTTCTTCGTGGGCATCTTCATACACCGATAGCGACTCCAGCAGCTCGATCAGCGTCGGGCCCTTGTACCACGACAGATTGTCGCCGGCGGTCACGACGTTGTCGCCGGCCAGCGCCGACAGCGGAATCGGACGCACATCCTTGAGGCCCAGTTGCGCGGCGAATTCGTGATACGCGCCGACGATACGGTCGTACACGGTCTGGTCGTAGTTGACCAGGTCCATCTTGTTGACGGCGACCACGATGTGCTGGATTTGCAGCAGATGGGCGATGGTCGAGTGGCGCTTGGTTTGCGTCAGCAGCTCAACGCTGCCGTCGTCGTTCAGCTTGACCTTGGATACGTCGATCAAGATGATCACGGCGTCTGCGGTCGAAGCGCCGGTCACCATGTTGCGCGTGTATTGCTCGTGGCCCGGCGTGTCGGCGATGATGAATTTGCGCTTGGGCGTGGCGAAGTAGCGATACGCCACGTCGATGGTGATGCCTTGCTCGCGCTCGGCTTCGAGGCCATCGGTGAGCAAGGACAAATCAATGGTGTCGCCCACGGTGCGCTTGTGCTTGGCGCGCGAGATGGACGCGAGCTGGTCGGCGAAGATGCCCTTGCTGTCGAACAGCAGGCGGCCGATCAGCGTGCTCTTGCCGTCATCCACCGAACCGGCGGTGATGAAGCGCAGCAGGCCGCGTTCGTGCGAAGTTACGTTGAGATCTTTTTCGGCAACAGCGGCATTCATCAGAAATATCCTTCTTTTTTACGTTTTTCCATCGACGCTTCGGAGGTCTGGTCGTCCATGCGCGTCGCGCCGCGTTCGGTGATCTGGGTGACGGCGGTTTCGGCGATGATGGCTTCCACGGAAGCCGCATCGGAGGCCACCGGGCAAGTGCAGGAAATGTCGCCTACGGTGCGGAAGCGCACCACGCGGTTCTCGACGGTTTCGCCTTCTTTGGCCGGCGTCAGGTCGGTCAGCGGCACCAGCAGGCCGTTGCGCGGAATCACCTGGCGCTCGTGCGCAAAATAGATCGGTGGCAGCGCCAGTTTTTCACGGGCGATGTATTGCCAAACGTCGAGCTCGGTCCAGTTCGAGATCGGGAACACGCGCATGTTTTCGCCCGGATGCACGCGGGTGTTGTACAGGTCCCAGAGTTCAGGACGTTGTGCCTTCGGATTCCATTGGCCGAACTCGTCGCGGAAGGAAAAGATGCGTTCCTTGGCGCGCGCCTTTTCTTCATCGCGACGGGCGCCGCCGATACAGGCATCGAACTTGAATTCTTCAATCGTTTCCAGCAGCGTCACGGCTTGCGCGGCATTGCGCGAATCGGTCAGCGGATTGCGCAGGCGCACGGTGCCGCGTTTGATCGAGTCTTCGACTGAACGCACCACCAGCTTCTCACCGAGTTCGGCGGCGCGCTGGTCACGGAAGGAAATCACTTCCGGAAAATTGTGGCCGGTATCGATGTGCACCAGCGGGAACGGGAACTTGCCCGGACGGAAGGCCTTCTCGGCGATGCGCAGCAGCACCACGGAATCCTTGCCGCCGGAAAACAGCAGGGCAGGGTTGCTGCACTCGGCCGCGACCTCGCGCATGATGTGGATCGCTTCGGATTCCAGCCAGTCAAGATGACGGCTGCTGGCGTTGTCCAGGAAGAGTTGTTCAACTGCTGTGTTCATGCGATGACCTTTGGTTCAAGTCGGATGTAAAACGGATATCGGAATATCGAGTACGGCGAGGCCGGCAAGGGCCGCGCATCGACATGTTGTTTGTCGTGGAAAAAATCAGGCCGGCGCGGTCTGTGATTTGATGCGGATCAGCTTGCCGTCCACCACATGCAGGCCGCACTCCTTGGAGTCAGGGTTCTCCCACCACCAGCGGCCGGCGCGCACGTCTTCGCCCGGCTCGATGGCGCGGGTACAGGGCTCGCAGCCGATCGACGGATAGTCCTGGTCGTGCAGCGGGTTATACGGCACCTGGTTGTCGCGGATGTATTGCCAGACGTCTTCTTCCGACCAGTCTGCCAGCGGATTGAACTTGGCCATGCCATGTGCCGGATCGTCTTCCTGCACGTCGAGCGCCGCGCGCGTGACCGACTGTGCGCGGCGTTGGCCGGTGATCCAGGATTTGTTGCCGGCCAGCGCGCGGTTGAGCGGCTCGATCTTGCGGATGCGGCAGCATTCCTTGCGCATCTCGACGCTGTCGTAGAAGGCGTTGAGCCCGTTCTGGCTGACATACTGTTCGACGGCGGCAGGTTCCGGACGAAACGGCGTGACGTCGTAATCGTAGGTTTCCTTGATGCGGTCGAGCATGCCCAAAGTTTCCTTGTGCAGGCGGCCGGTCTCCAATGTGAAGATGCCGATCTTGTCCTGCAGCTTGCCGCGCAGGATGAGGTCGGTCAGCACCATGTCCTCCGCCGCCATGCTGGAAGCGAACACGGCCGGCGTGTAGTCGGCGGCGATCTTTTCCAGCGTGGCGCGGGTAGCTTCGATGAGCGCTTGCAAAGCTTGTTCGGACATGGCGTTACTTCCTTCCCTTGATTCAAATGACGCTTACTTGCTCTTAATCGCGGGTAACAACCGTCTCGCGTTTGGCGCGACGGAACAGCGGGTTCTTCTCATCCCATGAGGTCTGGTATTTTTCCGAAAAATCGGTCAGGCCCTTCAATGCATCGTGGATGTCCTTGTCGGCGCGCACGGCGAAGGCGTTGAAACCGACGCGCTGCATGTAGAACAACTGGTCGCGCAGCACATCGCCGACGGCGCGCAGTTCGCCGGTATAGCCGAGGCGGGCGCGCAGGTTGTAGGCGATCGAATAGCCGCGGCCGTCAGCGAACTTGGGGAAATCCACGGCGATGACCTTGAACGGCGCCAGGTCGTCTTTCAACGCTTCCGGACGCTCGTCGCTGGCGAACCAGACGCCGAGTTCCGGGCGACCTTGCAGCGTGGCGCGTTGCGCCTGCCATACCTTCAGCGGCACGATGATCTTGCCTTCCGGGACGGCGACGCCTTCCGGGGTTTCGCCTTCGTTCAGGCGCAGTACGGTCCAGTCATCGCTGATGACGACTTTGTCTTTGATGATGTGGGTGGAATTAGGCACAGACGTCTTCTCCGGTGACATGACCAGCTTTGATCGGGGTGGCATAGACGAAGTCCTTGAACGGCGTGACGCCGACGCGGCGCACGGTGTCGATGAAGCGTTCGTCTTCGATGCGTTGTTTGACATAGACCTGCAGCAGGCGATCGATCACGGTCGGCATCTGATGCGCCGAGAACGATGGGCCGATGATCTTGCCGATGCTGGACGTGTTGCCCTGGGCGCCGCCCAGCGACACCTGGTACCACTCGGCGCCGTCCTTGTCGACGCCCAGGATGCCGATGTTGCCGACATGGTGGTGGCCGCACGCGTTGATGCAACCCGAGATGTTCAGTTCGATGTCGCCGATATCGTGCTGGAAGTCGATATTGTCGAAACGTTCTGCAATGGCTTGCGCGATCGGGATCGACTTGGCGTTGGCCAGTGAGCAGAAGTCGCCGCCGGGGCAGCAGATGATGTCGGTCAGCAGGCCGATGTTCGGCGTTGCCAGACCGTGCGCCTTGGCTTCTTTCCACAGCGCGTACAGTTCGCTTTGCTTGACGTCGGCCAGCACCAGGTTCTGCTCGTGCGTGACGCGCAGTTCCGAGAAGCTGTAGCGGTCGGCCAGGTCGGCGACGAAGTCGAGCTGGTCAGCGGTGATGTCGCCCGGCGGCACGCCGGTCTTCTTCAGCGACAGGATCGCGGCGGCATAGCCGGGCACCTTGTGGTCCTTGACGTTGCGCTTGATCCAGTTGGCGAAACCCTTGTCTTCGGCCTTCAGGCGTTCGTATTCGGCGTCGTTGGCCGGCAGCGTTTCGTATGCAGGCTCGGTGAAGTAGTTCGCCACGCGTTGCAGTTCTTCTTCGGTCAGCGTCGACGGGCCGTCCTTGATGTCCTGCCATTCGGCTTCGACCTGGCGCGCGAATTCTTCGGCGCCGATGGCCTTGACCAGGATCTTGATGCGCGCCTTGTAGATGTTGTCGCGACGGCCGTACTGGTTGTACACGCGCAGGATCGCTTCCAGGTAAGACATCGCGTGTTTCCATGGCAGGAAGTCACGGATCTGGCTGCCGAGGATGGGCGTACGGCCCATGCCGCCGCCGACCAGTACGCGGAAACCGACTTCGCCGGCGTCGTTCTTGATCACGTGCAGACCGATGTCATGCACGGCGGTCGCGGCGCGGTCTTGTTCGGAACCGCTGATGGCGATCTTGAACTTGCGCGGCAGGTAGGCGAACTCGGGGTGGAAGGTGCTCCACTCGCGGATCAGTTCGGCGAAAGGACGCGGATCGACGATCTCGTCGGCGGCGACGCCGGCCAGTTCGTCCGAAGTGGTGTTGCGGATGCAGTTGCCGGAGGTCTGGATGGCGTGCATCTCGACCGTTGCGAGCTCGGCCAGGATGTCCGGGGATTCTTCCAGCTTGATCCAGTTGAACTGGATGTTCTGACGCGTGGTGAAGTGACCGTAGCCGCGATCGTATTTGCGCGCGATGTGGGCAAACATGCGGACCTGGCGCGATGCCAGCAGACCGTAGGGAACCGCGATGCGCAGCATGTACGCATGGCGCTGCAGGTAAAGACCGTTCTGCAGGCGCAGGATGCGGAACTCGTCCTCGATCAGTTCATCGGAGAGGCGGCGGCGGACCTGGTCGCGGTACTGGGCAACGCGCTCTTTGACGATCAGGTGATCGTATTGGTCATAACGGTACATCTTGTCATCCCTGTTAACGTCTTGCAGAAGTCTTTCATGGAGACTTCATGTGATAAAAAAAACAGCCTACCAAATCAGCTTCAAGGCAACGCTCGTCAGCGTAATCGCCAGCAGGCCACGCAAAAATTTCTCCGGCACCGCACGCGCGGCGAAGGAGCCGATGGTGATGCCCGGTACCGAGCCCAGCAGCAACGCGCCGAGCAGGCTCCAGTCGATCGAACCCAGCCACCAGTGACCGAATGCCGCAATCGCCGTCAACGGCACCGCATAAGCGATGTCGGTACCGGCGACTTCCGCCGGCGACAGGCGCGGATACAGCAACACCAGCAGCGTGGCGCCGACCGCACCGGCGCCGATCGAGGAGATCGTCACCAGCGTGCCGAGCACGGCGCCTGCCAGGATGGTCGCCCGGGACAGCTTGAGGCCTTGCAACTGGCGCTCCGGATGGGCATTCAGCCAAACCTGAAGTTTACTCTTAAACAGCAAAGCGATCACCGTGAGGAAAACGGAGATTGCGATGGAATAACGGATGACAAGGCTCATGCCCTCGCTCACCGCGCCGAAGTGCTTGAGCAGCAGCGTGGTGACCACGGCTGCGGGCAGGGCGCCGTAGGACAGGCGGCGCACGATGTCCCAACGCACGGTGCCCTTGAAGCGATGCGCGAACGTGCCGGCCGTCTTCGTCGCCGAAGCAAAGGCCAGATCGGTGCCGACCGCCACGCTGGGGTGGATGCCGAACAGCAGCGTCAGTAAGGGCGTCATCAGCGAGCCGCCGCCGACACCGGTCAATCCGACCAGCACACCGACAGCAAAACCACTGACTACATAAGAAACAGTCATAACACCTCGTCTATAACAGCTCGAATCGTAATAAACTTAGCCTTCAAACCAAACTACATACTATTTATTTGCTTATATGCACAATCGGCATATACAAATTCATTTGCTGAGCATATCGAAGGACAAGCCATGAATCTGCATCAATTCCGCTTCGTCAGGGAAGCGGTTAGGCAAAACTACAATCTGACCGAAGCCGCCAAAGCGTTGTTCACCTCGCAACCCGGCGTCTCGAAAGCGATCATCGAGCTGGAAGAAGAACTCGGCGTCGACATCTTCACCCGTCACGGCAAGCGTATCCGCGGCCTCACAGAGCCGGGCCGCGCGGTGTTGCGCTCGGTTGAACTGATCATGCAGGAAGTGGATGGCCTCAAGCGCATCGGCAAGGAATTCGCCGCCCACGACAGCGGCAGTTTCACCATCGCCACCACCCACACCCAGGCCCGCTATTCGCTGCCGAAAGTGGTGCAGGCCTTCACGCAAAAGTACCCCAAGGTCAGGTTGTCATTGCTGCAAGGCAATCCCAAACAGATTACCGAGATGGTGCGCAACGACCAGGCCGACATCGCCATCGCCACCGAAGCGCTGGCATCGGGAGAGGGACTTGTCTCTTTGCCATGTTATCAATGGGAGCACGTGGTGGTGGTGCCGCCCGACCATCCTTTGCTGAAATCCAAAAACCTGTCGTTGGAAGAAATCGCCGGCTATCCGCTGATCACCTACGACGCCGCCTTCAGCGGCCGCAGCAAGATCGATCACGCGTTCTCGCTGCGCGACCTCAAGCCGGACATCGTGCTTGAAGCCATCGACGCCGACGTCATCAAGACTTACGTCGAGCTGGGCATGGGCGTGGGCATCATCGCCGGCATGGCCTTCGACGCCGAGCGCGATCGCGGTCTGCGCTCCCTGCCGGCCGGACACCTGTTCGGCACCAATGTCTCGCGCGTGGCGCTCAAGCAGGGCGCCTACCTGCGCAGCTATGTCTACACCTTCATCGAATTGCTGGCGCCGACGCTCAACCGCAAGTTGATCGGTCAGGTCATGGAAGGCGAGAAGGACATGTACGAGCTCTGAGTTGCCTGCGGGCAGCCGGATCAACGATGGGAACTGAAACGCGATGATGTCTATGCTTGCCGGCCTGCATGGCCATACTCTCCGCCGGGCGCGCCGGCTGTGGATGCAATACGGAATTCTGTGGCTGGGCGCGGTGCTGGTCGGCCTGGTGGCGGTGATGTATGCCTGGCTGATCGATTTCGGCTTCGAAATGTTCAGCGCCATGCGGCGCGATCACGCCTGGCTGCCGCTGGTCCTGACGCCGGCCATGAGCGCCTTGTGCGTGTGGCTGACGCGCCGCTTCTTTCCGGGCGCCGAGGGCAGCGGGATTCCGCAGGTGATTGCCTCGCTGGCGGAGGAGAATGATCGCGGAACGCCACGTCCTTCCCGTGCGCCTGCGTTGCTGACGCTGAAGATCCTGGCCGGCAAGATCGGCATCTCTTTTCTGGGTATTTTGGGCGGCTTCACTATCGGCCGCGAGGGACCGACGGTGCACGTCGGCGCGGCGCTGATGTACAACATGCGCCGCTTCTATCCGCGTCCCAGCGCCATTCTGGAACGACGCCTGATCCTGGCCGGCGCCGCTGCCGGCTTGTCGGCCGCTTTCAATACGCCGCTGGCCGGCATCGTGTTCGCGATTGAAGAGCTGTCACGCAGCTTCGAGCAACGCGCCAGCGGCATCGTCATCACGACCATCATCTTCGCCGGTATCGTCGCGCTCGGGCTGAACGGCAACTATACCTACTTCGGCACCATCAATGCCGGCAATGACAGCGCGCGCGAACTGATCGTCGCGGTCATCGTCAGCGGCATCCTGATGGGCGTGGCCGGTGGCATCTTTTGCTGGCTGCTGCTCAATACGCACAAGTGGATTCCGGCACCGCTGCGCGCCTTGCGCGCAGAGCGTCCGGTGGTGTTTGGCGCCGTGTGCGGTCTGATCGTCGCGATCGTCGGTTTGTGTGCAGGCAGCATGACCTTCGGCAGCGGCTATGCCGAAGCCAAGGGTTTGCTGAGCGGCCAGACGCAGTTGTCAGCGTGGTATCCGCTGGCCAAGATGGCCTCGATGGTGGGGTCTTACCTGCCGGGGATTCCGGGCGGCATCTTTGCGCCGTCGCTGTCGATCGGCGCCGGCTTCGGCAATCTGCTGCACATGGTGTTCGAGCATACGTCGCTGTCGATGCTGATCGCCCTGGCGATGGTGGGCTATCTGGCTGCAGTGACGCAATCGCCGATCACCGCCTTCGTGATCGTCATGGAAATGATCAACGGCCATGCGCTGGTGATTTCATTGATGGCGACAGCCTTACTGGGCAGTCGCGTCTCGCGCTTCTTTGCGCCGCCGCTGTATGAGGCATTGTCGGAGCGCTACGCGCACGCCACCGTCAAATGATGCCCTGAGAAGGATTTGCTCAGGTCATAAAAAAAGCTGAGCCCGCGAACGGGCTCAGCTTTTTTCGATGGGACTTGAAGAGTTTGCTTAAACTTGCGCCACAGCCTTGGCAGCGGAGCGGCAGCCTTCCAGCAGGAACGAGAGGCCGACCACCAGCACCAGTTCACCCTCAGCAGAGCGTGCAGTGCCGGTAATGCCGTTGGTCTGGATCGCGGTCAACGGTTTGATCACCAGGTCGGCCGTGCCTTCCACGGCGCCGACGCTGAGGATGTACGGATGCGGCACCGCCATGACGATACCGACACGTTCATTGCCCGGTTCATAGCCAAGTACGCCGGCCAGCGAATGCACCGGCAACGGACGACCCTGATCGCGCAACACCGGCGCGCCACCGACTTCATCGAACTCGGCCGGCAATTCCACCACGCGTTCCACCACTGCCATGGGCAAGGCCAATGCAGCACCGGCGGTACGCACCAGCATGGTCGGGATGATCGACAATTCGATCGGGAGGCGGATCGAGAAGCGCGTGCCGACGCCCAGTGTCGAATCGATGCGGATGGTGCCGCGGTGTTTTTCCACGGCCGTTTTCACCACGTCCATGCCGACGCCGCGGCCGGACACGCTGGACGCCACTTCCTTGGTCGAGAAGCCCGGCAGGAACACCAGTTGCAGCGCTTCGTCGTGACTTTGCGCTTCGTGTTCGCCGATGAGGCCCTTGCCGATCGCCTTCTTGCGCAGGAAATCAGGATCCATGCCCTTGCCGTCGTCGAAGATTTCAATCATGACGCTGCTGGCTTCCTGCCATGCCTTGAGTGAAATGGTTGCCTTGTTCGGCTTGCCGGCAGCGCCGCGATCGGTTTCGATACCGTGATCGAGAGAGTTGCGCAGCATGTGGACCAGCGGATCGTAGAGGCTGTCCACGACCACGCGGTCGACTTCGGTTTCCGCACCCGAGATCGCTAGGTCGACGTCCTTGCCCAGATCCTTGGCTAGTTCGCGCACCAGGCGCGGGAATTTCTGGAACAGGCGGCCGACCGGCTGCATGCGCGTCGACAGCGTGGCGCGTTGCAGTTCGCTGGAGTAGCGCGATGCGCGGCCCAGGGTTTCGGCCAGCGTCGACATCAGCGATGCGGCGGTGCCTTCGAACTTGAACTGTTGCAGTTTTTCCAGCAGCACGGCGGCCTGGTTGGCGGCTTGCACCGATTCGCCGGCGACTTCGAGCAGCGCGTCGAGCTTGCCGGCATCGATACGGATGCTTTCTTCCTTGGCGTTGCCGGGTTGATTGTCGGTGGCGCGGCGCGCTTGTACGGGGGCAGCGGCCGGCTTTGGCGTCGGCGTCGCCGAAGGCAGCGACTTCGGATGGCCGGAGCTGCTTTCTGCTTCCGCAGGCGCTGCTTCGGCGGCTGCAGCAGCAACTGGCGCAACTTCTCCGGTACCGCCGGACACAGCCTGGTACAAGGCGTTCCAGTCAAGCGAGCCGTCAGCGCCGAGAACGCTGGCGCCGCCGTTGGCGGAAGGCGTCGAGCCGGCAGCCGGAGCGGCCGCACTGACAGGCGCTGCAGCACTGGCAGCAGGTGCAGCAGCAGCAGCAGGCGCAGCAACAGCAGGCGCCGCCGCATTGCCTTCAATGGCTTGCGTCAGAATGTCTTCAAGGTCCTGCGGCATCGACGCCAGGCTGGCCGGATCGGCGCCGTTGGCCAGCTCGTTGAGCTGGTCGGCGACGAAGCCGCTGGCCTGCAGCGCCGCTTCGATCGCCAGCGGCGTGACCGGCGCCTTGCCGGTGCGCAGGGCGTCGAACAGGTTTTCCGTCAGGTGACAGGCCGATACCATGGCCGGCAAATTGACGAAGCCCGCACCGCCCTTGATGGTGTGGAAGGCGCGGAAAACCGCGTTCAGAATTTCCAGATCGTCAGGATGCCGTTCAAGAGTCAGCAGATGCTCTTCAACGCTAGTCGCGAGGTCCAAGGCCTCAACGACAAAATCCTTGAGCATTTCGTCATCCATTAGAACCCCAGGTTAGCGAGTAAGTCATCCACATCATTCTGCGCCATGGCCGAGCCGGGAGCAGAAGGTCCGTTCAACAACTCAACCGGCTTGTCGGCCTGGATCGCCGCCTTGACTTCCGGCGGTGCGTTGTCGCGCAGCAGTTGCGCAAGTTCGCGTTCCGCCACGGCGGTGATGCCGACGATCTTCTTGATCAACTGCCCGGTGATGTCCTGGAAGTCCTGCGCCATCATGATTTCGAGCATGCGGGCTTTTTCGACCTCGGTGGCTTCGATCACGGCGGAAGAGAATTTCTTGGAATCGTTGGCCAGGTTCTTGAATTCGTCGATGGTCATCTGGCCGGCAAACAGGCGCGCCCAGCGGTCATCGATGTCCTTGGCTTTGCTGGCGAGTGCGTCCTGCGCAGGCATGCCGGCGTCAATCGAATTGAGCACCTTGTTGGCGGCTTGTTCGGTCAGCGTGGCGACATGCTCCAGGCGACCCTGGGCATCGCCGATCTGCGATGCGACGTCTGACAGCGAGCGGTCGTAGCCGAGTTCGCGCATGGAGTCGTGCAACAAGCGAACGATGCCGCCCAGGCGTTCGTACATGGGCTTGTCGGTCTGGTCTTCGAGCGGATCTTCTGTTGCGGCCGAGGGGGCCGAAACTGCCGGCGCGGCTGCCGGGACTGAAGCCGGCAGGGTTTGCGCCGAAATCTCGTCGAATAGTGCTTCTAAATCAACGTCGTCACTCATGATCTTGGTATCTCCATACAAATTTGATGCGTTATTTGCTTCCGCCGCGAGGCAGGTAATCTGTCACAACTGAATTACATGGTTCGACGAGATGGTTCGGTGATATGAAGCTCCTGTTGCTGTAAGTGCGCGGCAGCGGCCGCCGGATATCCATTGCATATCGGCAACAAATAAAAAATCTGTAGAGAGCTTGCCCCTGTTTTTGCCCGATCCCCCGGAGAGTGTCCCGGTAGGGACGGACTTCCGCTATTTGTTGAATGGATTATAAGTCCCTGTCAAGCGGCTCCATCGGCTAAAAAGCGATGAAAATTCCCCATTTAAATGGCGTTATGACGATCTTGTTGATCTTCGGGCAATCATAATGCAAGCCCGCTTCGTTTGTCACGGATGATTGCCGCCTGTGGCGTTGGCGCATACAATTGCGCCGTTTTGGTGCTCGCCGGCATGTTCGTGCCGGCAGTTAAACGGGAAGCACGGCGCGGTCGCCTGGGAAACCAGGACCTCCGCCAACGTGCGCTGCCCCCGCAACGGTAAGCAAGCGCCGTTCCTTGTCGGAACGGCAACCTGCCGACTTCGCCACTGTGACCCTCTCGCATCTTTCGCGCGGCAAGGCATGGGAAGGCGCGGCGGGCCAGGCTTGCAGCCCGGATACCGGCCACGACAGGGGAACGCCCAGGCGTTCCATTTCAATCCGGCTTGCGGGGAGGCAGGCCCGGAGATCATTGCAAAACGACATCATGAAATTCACCGTCCCATCCCGCCGCGCCGCGATCGCCTGCGCTGTGTTTTCACTTGCACAATCGCTGGCGCAGGCCGCCGACGACCCCGGCCTCACGCCGGTCGTCGTTACGGCGTCGCGCTTTCCGAACGATCCTGCGTTTCCGCCCGTGGGCGCGACCGTGATCGGCGCCGAAGACATCCGCAACGCCGGTATCGACAACATCAACGAGGCGATCCGCAAACTGGGTGGCGTGTATGGCCGTCAAAGCCTGGCGGGGCCGGGCGACTTCGCGCTAGACATGCGCGGCTTCGGCAGCAATGGCGATCAGAACATGGTGATCCTGATCGACGGCGTCCGACTGTCGGAAAACGAGTTGTCGACCGCCTTGCTGTCGTCGGTGCCGATCGACTCGGTCGAGCGCATCGAGATCGTACGCGGCGGCGGCAGTGTGCTGTATGGCGACGGCGCCACCGGTGGCACGATCCAGATCATCACCAAGCGCCCGGCTGCGGATGCAATCCACGGCAGCGTGGTCGGCGAAATCGGCAGCAACGGTTTGCGCAGCGGCCGCGCCAGCGTCGCCAAGGGCTGGGACGGCTTCGCCCTGAATGCCGCGTACAGCAAACAGCATGCCGACAACTACCGCGACAACAATGCTTCCAACCAGGAGAATTTCAGCGGCACGGCGCAATGGTTTTCCAATCAAGGTCGCTTCGGCTTGCGGGTTGATCTCGCACGCGCCGACTACGGCCTGGCCGGCTCGCTGAGCATGGCGCAATTCCTTACCAATCCGCGTCAGGCCACCACGCCGAAAGATTACGGCTCCTACGACAGCGACCGCATCACCGCTTTCTTCGAGCGCAAGTTCGGCGCGCTGGAAGCCGCGGCCGAGTTGTCGCATCGCGAAAAGATTTCGCGTTCCAGCTATGGCGGAGGCGCGGTCAGTGAAGTGCATAGCCGCACCACGCAGTTCTCGCCGCGCTTGCGCCACATCGCCGAAGGTGGCGTGTTGAAGAACGAACTGGTGGCCGGCGTCGATTTCTCCGAATGGGGGATCGGCAACGTCGACGGCAGCGGCGACGCGGCGCAGACTGCGCGCGCGGCCTACGTGCGCGACGAAGTGCAGATCGCCGGCAACACCCGTATCGCGCTGGGTTTGCGCCATGAGGTCATGGACAAGCGCAGCACCGCCAACGCCTACGACAAGGCGCAAGGCGTCAACGCCTGGGAGGTGCAGGCGAGCCACGCGGTGCTGCCGTCGCTGCGCCTGTTCGGTAAAGCCGGTCAAAGCTACCGGTTGCCGACCGCGGACGAAAACCGCGGCATCGTGCTGGCGGCCGGACAAATCCTCAAGCCGCAGACTTCGCATGACCTGGAGTTCGGCGCCACCTGGGGCGGCGCCGACAACAATGCCACGCTCAGGTGGTTTCGACATCGCATCAAGGATGAGTTGTTTTACGATCCCACCGTCGGCGCATTTGGTGCCAACGTCAATCTCGATCCGACCAAGCGGCAGGGCGTCGAATTGGACGCCGCCGCGCGCCTGAACGCCGACTTCAGCCTCAAGGCGAATTTCCAACACATTGCAGCCGCCTTCACGGACGGTCCGAATGCCGGCAAGGAAATGGTGCTGGTGCCAAAGAATACTGCCTCGGCGCGGCTCAACTGGCAGTCCGGCAACCAGACCGTCAACCTCGGCGTGCTGTGGGCCGATGCGCAGCGCTACGGCAGTGACTTCAGCAATACCTGCAATGCGCGCATGCCGTCGTACACCACGGTCGATGCGCGCTACGCGATGCGCGTGAGTACGTGGGAGCTGGCGCTGACCGGCAGCAACCTGGGCGACCGGCGTTATTTCTCGCAAGCCTTCGGCTGCGCCTCGGGCATCTATCCGGAAAGCGGCCGTGCAGTAAAATTCACCGCCCGTTACGACTTTTAAATCACCTCAAGGACTTCATGCGCAGAGCGATCTTGGTGCTTTCCTGCCTGGCCGTATTGGCCGGGCTGGCGCTCGTGCTGGCGGGTCTGTGCGGCAGCACCGGCTGTCTGCGCCCAAGCGGCGATTCTGCCGATATCGCCATGCTGCTGCAATTGCGCGTGCCGCGCGCGTTGACGGCGTTCACCGTCGGCGCCTTGCTGGCGATGGCGGGCGCGCTGATGCAGGTATTGCTACGCAATCCCTTGGCTGAACCCTATGTGCTTGGCGTCTCCGGCGGATCTGCGGCGGGTGCCTTGCTGGCGATGCTATTGGCTGCGTCCATCGGTTTGCCGCGCCAGAATATCGCTGCCGTCGGCGCTGCATTGGGCGCCGGCCTGGCGGTGCTGCTGCTGTTCGGCCTGGTCGGGAAATCGCTGCGGCGCTTGCCGCTGTCGCCGATGGCGGCCGGGCATCGGCTGCTGCTGACCGGTGTGATGCTGGCGGCCGGTTTCGGCGCCGTCATCACGCTGGTGCTGACGCTGGCGGGAGATACGCAATTGCGCGGCATGGTGTTCTGGCTCATGGGCGATCTCGAAGACAGCCGCTTCCTGCCGGTGGCCGCCGCCATCGCGGGCGCGGTCTTGCTGTGGTCGACATGGAATGCACCGCGCTTGAACCTGCTGGCGCGCGGAGAGAGTTTTGCGCAGTTGCTGGGGGTGCCGGTGGTGCGACTGCGCGTGGCGACCTTGTGCGCGGCGTCGTTGGCGACGGCTGCCGCAGTGACGCTGGCCGGCACCATCGGCTTCGTCGGGCTGGTGGTGCCGCACGGTCTGCGCCTGCTGGTCGGCAACGATCAGCGCGTGTTGCTGCCGGCCTCGGCGCTGGCCGGAGGAGCCGGTTTGACGCTGGCCGATCTGGCAGCGCGCACGATTGTCGCGCCGATGCAATTGCCGGTCGGCGTCATCACGGCCTTGATCGGCGTGCCCTTGTTCCTGTGGCTGCTGGCGCGGAGTCGCGCATGACGGCGGGCCTGTTGCTGCAGGTGGAGGCGCTGACCTTGCGCGCCGGCGACATCACCTTGTTGGAGAACTTCAACTGGCAAGTGCGCGCCGGTGAATTCTGGTGTGTGCTCGGCAAAAACGGCATCGGCAAAAGCACTTTGCTGCATGCCGTTGCAGGCTTGTTGAAGCCTGTGTCCGGCCGCGTCTGTTCCCCGGATGGCGACATCGCACGAACCGCGCCGCAGCAGTTGGCCTTGTGGCGCGGCTTGCAGGTGCAGCAACAGGTCGACGCGTTTGCGTGCAGCGTACTGGACAGCGTGATGGCGGGTTTGCATCCGTATCGTCCGGGCTGGGGCTGGCCGGATGAAGCCGACCGGCGCGCTGCGCTGTATGCATTGGAACGTCTGGACATGGCGTCTTACGCCGATGCCGACGTGATGCGTTTGTCGGGCGGCGAGCGCCAGCGTGTCGCGATGGCGACGCTGATGCTGCAGGCGCCGCAACTTTATCTGCTGGACGAGCCGGCCTCGCATCAGGACGTCGCCGCGCAGCAGCTGGTGATGCGCACGCTCAAGGAACTGGCGGACGCTGACCACGCCGTCGTCGCCACCATGCACGACATCAATCTGGCGACGCGTTTTGCGTCGCATGTGTTGTTGATCGCAGAGGGGAAAGTCTGGCAGGGCAGGGCCACGGATATTCTGCGCCCGGACCTGCTGGAGGCGGCCTACGATTGCCGTTTCGAGATAGTGGAATCTGCCGGAGGACGGTGGCTGATGCCGGCCTGAGTTTTTTAGCCAGGCGGACGCCGCGCGCGCACTGTATCGAGCATCTTGCAGACTTCTTCGGTCGCATCCAGGACGCGCGGACCCGGACGGTTAAGCCAGTCGGCGTTGACCGTGAACAGGTTGCCGGCGACCACCGCCTTCATCTTGCCGAACTGACGCCATTCATCGAGCGGATGATCCTTGGCGTCGTCGGGGGCAAGGATGGCCTCGGGATTGGCGGCAATCACCGACTCCAGGCTGACGTGGGGCGCCAGTTGCGGCAAGTCGCCGAAGATATTGTTGCCGCCGCAGGTGCGCAGCACCGTCGACACCATGTGCTTGCCGTTGAGCGTCATCAGCGGTCGTCCCCAGATCTGATAGAACACGTTGACCGGCTTGCGGTCACGGTAGTTGCGGCTCAGTGCCTGCCAGCGCGCGCGGAAATCCGCGGCCGCCTTGCGGCCTTGTTCGTCGGTGCCGCTGAGTACACCCAGCCGTTCCAGCGAGGTCGCAATCGTTGCGTAATCGGCCGGCTGGCTTTCGAACACCGGCAAACCGAACGCCCGCAGCTGCTGCAACTGCGAGGCTGAGTTGCCGCTGCGCCAGGCCAGGATCAGATCGGGTTTGAGCGTGAGGATTTTTTCTATGTCGACCGCGCTGATGCGGCCGACCGAGGTCACTTGCAGCGCAGCCGGAGGATAGTTGCTGTAGTTGCTGACGCCGATGACATACGGTCCGGCGCCTGCGGCGTAGAGCAATTCGGTGGTATGCGGCGACAAGCTGACGATGCGGCGGGCGGGCTTGTCGAGACGAATGTCGTTGCCGAAATCATCGGTGACGGTGATGCTTGCGGCGGCGTTGCCGGCCCAAAGCAACGCCAGCGCCGCCGGCACAGCGAACCGCAGCGGCATCAGCCGATAGCGCATCAGACTTCGAGATTGTCGATCAGGCGCGTCTTGCCGAGTTTGGCGGCGGCGACCACGACCAGTTGTTCGCCCTGCGCCAGGTCGCCGGCGGACGGCGGCTGCAAGTCGTTGCGCTTGCGGATCGAGATGTAATCGGGTTGCCAGCCGCGCTGCGTCAGCGCATCCATGGCCTTGCGTTCCAGTCTGGAAATGTCGGGATGGCCGCCGCGCACTTCGTCGGCGACCTGGTTGAGCACCTTGTACAGCTCGGGGGCTTCCGCGCGTTCGTCGGCCGACAGGTAGCCGTTGCGCGAGGACAGCGCGAGGCCGTCGTCGGCGCGCCAGGTTTCGGCGGCGATGATTTCGGTCGGCAGCGCGAACTGGCGCGCCATATTGCGCACGATCATCAGCTGCTGGTAATCCTTCTTGCCGAACACCGCCACGCGCGGCTGCACACAGGAGAACAGCTTGAGCACGACGGTGGTCACGCCGGTGAAAAAGCCGGGACGGAATTCGCCTTCGAGAATGTTGCCGAGATCATCCGGCGGCTGCACGCGGTATTCCTGCGGCTCGGGATAGAGATCTCTTTCCGTCGGTGCGAACAGGACGTAGACGCCTTCCTTCTCCAGCTTGTCGATGTCGGCCTGGAAGGTGCGCGGATATTTGTCGAAGTCTTCGTTCGGTCCGAACTGCAGGCGGTTGACGAAAATCGACGCGACCACCGGATCGCCATGGGTGCGCGCCAGGCGCATCAGCGACAGGTGGCCTTCATGCAGGTTGCCCATCGTGGGGACGAAAGCGGTGCGCAATTGGCCGCGCAGCTGGTCGCGCAGTTCTTCGATGGACGAGATGATTTTCATGGCGTGGTGTCGTGAATGGATGCGGAAGCAGGCTGCGATGTACTGGGCCGATGGAGCTGAAGGGTGAGTTCGGCAGCTCAGCTCGGTGAATAGGACAGCCGCACGTAGATCGGCGCGAAGGCTTCAGCCTGGGTGATTTCGATCAGGGTTTCCTTGGCCAGCTCGAGCAGGGCGATGAAATTCACCACCACCACCGGTACGCCGCGGGCCGGATCGAACAGGTCGGCGAATTCGACGAAGCGCGCCGAACGCAGGCGCCGCAGGATGCCGGTCATGTGTTCACGCACCGACAATTCTTCGCGGCTGATATGGTGATGCGCGGTCAGCTTGGCGCGCCGCATGATGTCGGCCCACACCGCATGCAGGTCGTCGACGTTGACGTCGGGCCAACGCGTGACGACGGTTTGTTCCACGTAAACCTGGGTGCGCACATAGTCACGGCCGACTTGCGGCAGCGAGTCGAGCTCTTGCGCGGCCAGCTTCATCTGTTCGTATTCGAGCAGGCGGCGTACCAGTTCGGCGCGCGGATCTTCGGCTTCTTCGCCGGAATCGGCCTTCCTGACCGGCAGCAGCATGCGCGATTTGATCTCGATCAGCATCGCCGCCATCAGCAGGTATTCTGCGGCCAGCTCAAGGTTGTGCTTGCGGATCTGTTCGACGTATTCCAGGTATTGCAGGGTAACCTGCGCCATCGGGATGTCGAGGATGTTGAAGTTTTGTTTGCGGATCAGGTACAGCAACAGATCCAGCGGTCCCTGGAACGCTTCCAGGAAAATCTCCAGCGCGTCCGGCGGAATGTACAGATCGGTGGGCAGCTTGAACAGCGGCTCGCCGTACAGCTTCGCGAACGCGACGCCGTCGACCACATTGGGGGTCGAGTCCGGCTGGCCTTCCAGCGTCAGTTCGGCAGCGTCGGAGGATGGATTCCCGGCGTTTTCGATCATGCTGGCGAATCAGTGATTTTGGTAAACGTAAGGCTGTTGCTTGACGCGGGATTCCTTGTCGCGCGCGGTCTTGTCCAGATCCAGCGGCGTCTTGTCCCACAGCAGGGCGCGGCCGGCGCGTTGCTGTTCTTCGAGGTCGGGATTCTTTTCCTTGAGTTCGGCGATGAACTTGGTGGCTTCCGACTCGTACGAGGTGAAAAGTTTGCTGAAGAACATGATTTATCCCGGGAATTCTTGTTAACTGGCTAATAACCGCTATTCTACCCTGTCTTGAAGCCCGCATAGAATGGCAGACGCAAAGATGACCATGATCAAAAACAACTTGCTGGCCCGGCTGCTGGCTGTCTGCGCGACTGTGCTCGCGCTCGGCTGCGACCGCAACGGCAATCCGGTGGAGGAATTCGGTTTGGACAAGTTGAACAAAGGCGTATCGACCGAGGCCGACGTGCGCGGCGTGATGGGACAGCCGGACAGCGTGCGCGAGGAGAGCGACGGCGGCCGCACGCTGGAATACCCGAAAGGACCCCAAGGTGTTCGCACCTGGATGTTCCGCATCGGCGCCGATGGAAAATTGTCAGACTATCAACAAGTGCTGACCGCCGAAAACTTTGACCGGGTGCAGAAGGGTATGACCCGCGAAGAAGTGCGCAACATGCTCGGTCGTCCGCGCACCGTGGTGCCGTTCGCGCGCAAGCAGGAAGAAGTGTGGGACTGGAAATACCTGTACGTCCATGAAGAACGACTGTTCAACGTGCATTTCGACATGCAGACCGGCAAGGTCGTGCGCATGTCGATTTCGGAGATATCCGGGCACTGACCTGCATTGCGCAGGATCAGCGCAGGATCAGCGCCGGTGGGCGCCGATCAGATCAGGGCGGGTGCGAGTAGTCGCCGAACTCCTGGCGCTCCTGCACCACCACCGGATCTTCACCGATGTCCATGCGACTGCGGCGTAGCATGCCGGCTTCGTCCAGCACCGAATAGGCGGTCGAGCAGAACAGCGAATGCATGCGGCGCATGTCGCTGATCAGGTCCAGATGCAAGGAACTGGTTTCGATGCTCTGCTGGGTTTCGCCGGCCAGACGCGTCAGGTGTGTCTTGGAGTAGGCGCGTTCAAGGTCGCGGAACGCTTCCTTCTCGGCCAGCAGTTTTTGCGCGCTCTTGAGGTCGCCGTCGATGAACACGGACAGGCCCAGTTGCAGGCTCGCCACCAGGCGTGCATGCATTTCGCAGACCTCGTTCATGCCGGCAGCGGAGAAGCTGCGCTGCAGCGCGATCTTCTTGCTTTCGATGCCCTTGACGATGCGCTCGATGATGTCGCCGGCCTGTTCCAGGTTGATCGTCAGCGTGACGATATTGGTCCAGCGGCGCACTTCCTTTTCATTGAGTTCTTCACGCGAGACGCGCGCCAGATACATCTTCACCGCCGTATACAGCTTGTCGACGTCGTCATCGAGCTTGCGGATCTGTTGCGCGCGCAGCTGGTTGTTGTCGCGAATGACCGGCAACAGGCTCGTCAACATTTTCTCGATCAGGTCGCCGATACGCAGCACTTCTCGCGAGGCATTGGCCAGCGCCAGCGAGGGCGTGTCGATTGCGGCAAGGTCGAGGTGGCGCGCGACGGCGGCGTCTTCTTCATCCTTCTGCGACGCCGGCAACAGTCGTTCGCACAGGCGCGCCATCGGTTCCACCAGCGGCAGCAGCAGGCCGCAACGCACCGTGTTGTACAGCACGTGGAAGGCCACCACACTGAAGCGCAGGTCCTTGCCCAGCAGGGCAATCCACAAGTCGATGTAATTGATGAAGGGCAGCACCACGATCGCGCCGGACAGGCGGAACAGCATGCTGCCCAGCGCCACCCGTCGGCCGGCGACGTTCTGGCTGGCGGCAGTCAGCAGCGCCAGGATGCCGCTGCCGAGGTTGGCGCCGATCACCAGGCACAGCGCCACCTTCAGCGAAATGATGCCGGAGGTGGCCAGCGTCGCAGCCAGCAGCACGGCAGCCAGGCTGGAATAGGTCAGCATGGCGAACACCGCACCGATCAGCGCGTCGAGAATGATGTCGCCGGTCAGTGTGGAAAACAGTACCTTGATGCCGGCGCCCGTGATCATCGGCCGCGTCGCCGCAGTGATCAGTTCCAGCGCCAGCAGGATCAGGCCGAGGCCGATCACGGCGCGCGCCAGGCGTCCCACCGAGGTATGGCGGCGCGACAGATACACCACCACACCGCCGAAAATCAGCAGCGGCGAAATCCACGACAGATCGAAACTCAGCACGCCCGTCATCAGCGCGGTGCCGACGTCGGCGCCGAGCATGATGGTCAGCGCCGGCGTCAGCCCGACCAGACCTTGGGCAACGAAGGAGCAGACGATGACGGCGGTGGCGTTGCTGCTCTGGACCAGGCTGGTGACGCCGACGCCGGCCAGGAAGGCCAGGCCGCGGCGCTTGATGCTGGTGCTCAGGATGCGGCGCAGCTGCGCACCGTAGACGCGCAGCACGTCGGTACGAACGATGTGGGTGCCCCATACCAGCAGGGCCAGTGCAGAAAGCAGGTTGAGAAGGGTGGTCATGGCTCCAGCAAATGTTGAGTCAATTCGGCAAATCCGGCGCCGAAAGGATGCCGCGTGATGAAGCGCGGCGGATGTTGCAGGCGATCAGCAAATTCGAGCACGTTGGCCACCCCCACCGACAGCGGAAAGTAGGCGAACATCGGTGCGTCGTTGGGCGAGTCGCCGGCGAATACGCAGCGGCTGCGTTCTTCGTCATCGGCGAGGTCGACGTCGTAGCGCTCCTGCATCATGAGGCGCGCCATGCTCAGTTTGTCGTAGTCGCCGAACCAGCCGTTGACGTGGATGGAACTGATTTTTGCAGTCATCCCTGCATCTTCCATGATTTGCACGATGCGATCAACGGCTGCGCGGTCCAGCGGCGGTACATCCTCACAAAAATCGATGGCCAGGTCGTACTGGCGGCAGAACTGATCGGACGCTACGGCGCAACCCGGCACTTCACGCAGGATGCGGTCGCGCACTGCTGCCAGCTTGTCGGTGTTATTGCGGCGGCTTGTTTCATCCAGCAGATGGCGTGTGCGCAGCTTGTTGGCGGCGCGGTCATGCCACATATAGAGCGCACCGTTCTCGCCGATCACGCCGTCGACCGGCCACATGCGCGCGATCTGGTCGCACCAGCCGGCCGGACGGCCGGTCACGGGGATCACGCGCAGGCCGGCGCGCTGCAAAGTCTCCAGCGATTGGTACGCTTGCGCGCTGAGTTTGCCGTCGGTGGTCAGGGTGTCGTCGATGTCGGTGAAGACGGTCGTGACCTGTGCGCGCGGCAATTGGTCTACGGATTTCATTTCAATTCCAGTAATTGCGGTTGGTGGTCGGAAGAGTGCGTGTCGCTGTCGATGTCAAAGGCGCGCACGCGCGGCAACAAATCTTCGCTGGCGAAGATGAAGTCGCAGGCAAAGGCTTCCGGCCATTGTTCGCGATCATATAGACCGACATTGTGCGGATGCGGTTTGTTCCCGTGCAGGTATTCCCAGGTGTCGCGCAGTCTCGGCACGCCGTCCTTGAACGGATGTTGCAGGCGCGAATGCAGCGGATCTTCCGGGCGGAAATTGAAGTCGCCGGTGAGGATCGTTTTGGATGTCTGTTCGAACGCATGGTAAGGCGAACCAGACAGGTCGCGCACGCGGCTGCGGGCCGCCCGCAGCGAGGTCTCGGCATGAATCGCGCGGATCGCCTCGACCTGGGCGCGGCGTTGCAGCAGGGAATAATATTCCAGGTGCGTGTTCATCACGCGCACAGCGCCCAGTGGCGTGTCCAGCGTCGCCTCGATCAGCACGCGCGGCATGCTGATGACGTCGGCGTCGACCGGCCACGGCAACTGGTGGCGCAGCACGCGCGAGACCGGATAGCGCGACAGGATCATGTTGCCGAAGCAGCGCCGGCTGCCGTCGGGTGCGGCGACGTCGACGCCGGCCGCCGGGATGGCCGTGAAGTCCGGCAACAGCCGCGCGAAGATCTCGAACTGGTTCTCGCCGGCGCTGCCGGCCAGCGACGGGAAATTCGCCGCCACTTCCTGCAGGCACAGCACGTCGAAGTCGCCGAGCTTCTTTGCGTCGCGCACGATGCGCGCCGGATCGACGACGCCGTCAACGCCGCGCGACCATTGGATATTCCAGCTGATGAGTTTCATCGCAATGTCCTCATCAAATCAGCGAATGCCGGCGCGCATGAACGACTGCACGAACTGGCGCTGGAACAGCAGGAACGCCAGCAACAGCGGCGCCGAGGTCATCAGCGTGGCCGAGGTGATAATCGACCAGTCGACGCCCTGGTCGGTGGACGAGAACACCTGCAGACCGACCGTCAGCGGACGCGACTCGACCGAGTTGGTGACGATCAGCGGCCACAGGAAATTGTTCCAGTGCGTGCTGATCGAGACCAGGCCGAACGCCAGGTAGATCGGCTTGGCCAGCGGCACGTACACCTTCCACAGCACTTGCATGGCGCTGGCGCCTTCCACGGTGGCGGCTTCATCCAGCTCGCGCGGCACTGTCTTGAAGGTCTGGCGCAGCAGGAAGATGCCGAACGCCGAGGCGAAGTAGGGCAGGCCGATCGACAGGATGGTGTCGCGCAGGCCGAGCAGGTTCATGGTGTTGTAGTTCTCGACGATCAGGATGTCGGGCATCACCATCAGTTGCATCAGCACCAGCATGAACATGATGTTGTCGCCGCGGAAGCGGTAGCGCGAAAATGCATAGGCCGCCATCGTCGCCAGCACCATCTGCGCGATCAGGATCATCGACACCAGCAGGAAGGTGTTGAGGAAGTAGCGCGGGAATGGCGCCGCATTCCAGGCGTTGACGAAGTTCTGCAGCGTCAGCGGCGCGGTCAGCGAGAAGCGCGTGGCGAACTCGGCTGGATGGAATGCGGTCCAGACCGCATAGATCAGCGGCAGCAGCCACAGCAGGCCGAGCACCCAGGCCGCGATGGTTTCCAGTATCTTGTTCCGTTCACCGAACGGATTGGTGGCTTGAGCGATCATTGGTAGTGAGTCCTGCGGTCGAGAATTCGGAATTTGACGAAGGCGATCACCGCCAGCATCATCAGCAGCACCACGGTCAGCGCGGCGGCGTAGGACGAATCCCAGAAGCTGAAGCCGACTTCATAGATGTAGTACAGCAGCAGCGAGCTGGCGTTGTCCGGTCCGCCCTTGGTCATCACCACAATATGGTCGACCAGGCGGAAGGAATTGATCAGCGCGTTGATCAGCACGAACAGCGTGGTCGGCATCAGCAGCGGGAACTGCACCTTCCAGAAATACTGCCAGCGCGACGCGCCTTCCAGTCCGGCGGCTTCCGCCAGCACCGGCGAGATCTGCTGCAGCGCAGCCAGGTAGAAGATCATGAAGAAGCCGGCTTCCTTCCAGATCGCCACCACCATCATGCAGCCCAGCACGGTGTCCGGATTGCCCAGCCAGTTATGCGAAGGCAGGCCAAGCGCATTGGTCAGTTGCTCCAGCAAGCCGTATTGCGGCGTGTAGAAGAACAACCAGATATTGGCCACCGCAATCATCGGCAGCACCGTCGGCGTGAAGTAAGCCAGGCGCAGCAGGCCGCGGCCCAGCAGCTTGTCGTTGACCCACAGCGCCATCATGATGGCCAGCGCGATCGAGACCGGGATGGTACCCAGCGCGAACCACAGGTTGTTGAATAGCGCGCGCCAGAAGACCGGGTCGTCGGCCATCAGCGCATAGTTTTCCAGGCCGACGAACACCGACGGGCTGGCACCCTTGGGCGTGGAAAAGAAACTGTGCCAGATCGTCGCCACCGCCGGATAGTGGGTGAACGCGACCAGCAGCACCATGGCCGGCATCAGCAGCAGCCAGGGTGTGATGGAAAATTGTGTGCGATTCATGTAAAGCCTTTTGCTGTCTCAGACCAGGTGCAATGCCGGTGCAGGAACCTGTCCCTGCACCGGCGATTGCAGACCTTTGCTTCGCCAAAGCGTCAATTAACGATTCCAGCTGCGCAGGATGCGATCGGATTCACGTTGCGCATCCTTCAGTGCCGCTTCCGGCGTCTTGGTGCCGGACAGAGCAGCCTGCAGATTGTCGTTCAGCGCCTTGGTGACGCGCTGGTTGTCATGCGTCGACAGTTCGGCCACGCCGTACTTCATCTGCTCGCGCGCCACGGCGGCGGCCGGCACTTCCTGCAGGTACTTCTTCATTTCCGGCGTATCCCAGGCGTCCTGGCGCGGCGCCACATAACCGGTGGCGATCGACCATTGGGCCGCGCGTGCAGGCTCGGTGGCGAAGCGGATGAACTTCACGGCAGCTTGCTGCTGTTCCGGCGAGGTCTTGTTGAACACGTAGAAATTGCCGCCGCCGGTCGGGCTGCCCGGATGCTTGTTGGCCGGCAGCATCGCCACGCCGAACGGGAAGCTGGCGTTGGCGCGGATGTTGGTCAGGTTGCCGGTGGTGGTCCAGACCATCGCGGCCTTCTGTTCGAGGAAGTCCTTCGGCGTGGTGCCCCATTCGATCACGCCGCTTGGCATGACTTTGTGTTTGGCCGACAGGTCGACCCAGTATTGCAGCGACTCGACTGCGGCCGGCTTGTCGAAGTAGGTCTTGGTGCCGGCGGTGTTCATCAGCGCCGTGTCGTTCGGCGTGGTCAGGCCCTGGAACATCCAGTAGGTGAAGCCGGTCGATGGAATCTTCAGGCCCCATTGCGAGACGTTGCCGTTGGCATCGCTCTTGGTCAGCTTCTTGGCATAAGTGATGGTCTCGGCCCAGGTGGCCGGCGCCTTGTCCGGATTCAGGCCGGCTTCCTTGAACAGGTTCTTGTTCCAGAACATCACGATGGTGGAGCGCTGGAACGGAATGCCCCAAGTCTTGCCGCCGGTCTGGCTGTTGTCCATGAAGCCCTTGTAGAAGCCTTCGATCCACTTCTTGTCTTCCGGCTTGTTGGCCAGGCCGTCGATCGGCACGATGGCGTTTTCATCGATCAGCGTGAACAGGTCGGTCGACAGCAGCACGGCCAGCGTCGGCGGCGTGCCGCTCTTGAACGCGGTCAGCGCCTTGACGATGCTTTCCTGGTAAGTGCCGGCGTAGACCGCCTTGATCCTGACGTCGGGATTCTGTTTTTCGAAATCGGCGACCATGGTGTCGATGGTCTTGGTGATCGGGCCGCCCACGGCGACCGGATAATAGAAGGTCAGTTCGACCGGATTGGCGGCGAATGCCGGAGCGGCGAAGGCGCCTGCGACGGCTGCTGTCACTGCTGCGGCCATGGATTTCAGAATGACTCTACGCATGTTTGTCTCCCAATTTAGTTATGGTGGTACGTCTGTCGTGCAAAGCAAAAGCGATGAAAACGATTACATCGGAAGGCGACGCAAGCCCGATTTCCGGTCGAAGAAATACTGGCTGCCACGATCCCAGCCGAGCTGGACCGCATCGCCCGGCACCAGCGTCAGCTGGCCCGGCACGCGCATGAGCAGCGAGGCCTGGCCGACGCGGCAGCCGACGATGGTGTCGGCGCCGAAGTATTCGATCGTGTCGACGGTGGCGGCAATGCCTTGCTCAACCAGATGGATGTGCTCTGGGCGCACGCCCAGTTGCCATTCTTCATCAACGTTGTGCGGATGGATCACCGGACCGCTGCTGCCTTCGATGACAAGGCCGGCGGCGCTGTTCGACAGCGGCAGGATGTTCATCGGCGGCGTGCCGATGAAGCGCGCGGCGAACACTGAAGCAGGTTGCGCATACAGTTCGGCCGGCGGCGCGTTCTGTTCAATCTTGCCGTCGCGCAGCAGGATCACCTGGTCGGCCATGCTCATCGCCTCGGTCTGGTCGTGCGTGACGTAGATCATGGTCATGTTGAGCTGCTGTTGCAGGGCGCGGATTTCACGGCGCATTTCCTGGCGCAGCTGGGCGTCGAGGTTCGACAGCGGCTCATCCATCAGGCAGACCGGCGCATCGGCGATAATGGCGCGGCCCAGCGCCACGCGCTGTTGCTGGCCGCCCGACAACTGGCCTGGACGGCGGTCGAGCAGGTGGCTCAGGCCGAGGATGTCGGCGACGCGCTTGAGGCGTTCGTCGAAATGCTTGGCCGGCTCCTTGCGCACACGCACGCCGAACAGGATGTTGTCGCGCACGTTGAGATGCGGGAACAGCGCATACGACTGGAACACCATGGCGATTTTGCGTTGCGCCGGCGGCAGGTTGGTGACGTCGCGCTCACCGATGCGGATGGCGCCGGTGGACGGCGTATCGAGGCCGGCAATCAGGCGCAGCGTGGTCGACTTGCCGCAGCCGGACGGTCCCAGCAACACGGTGAAGTCGCCCGACTTCACTTCGAAATCAATGCCTTTTACTGCCTGGGCGTCTCCCCAGTTCTTGGTAATGCCCTTGAGCGAAATTGCTGCCATCGCGGTGTCCCCTCGGTAAAGAAATGAATGGTGATGCAAATCAATGCGGTCGCGCTCAGGTCTGCGCCATCTGTGCGGCCAGGTGTTTTCGGATGGTGCAGTGTTCGTCGAAATAGGCGGCGAACTCGGCGCGCTGTTGCTCGCTCATGTGCAAGCCGCACTTGGTGCGGCGCCACAGGATGTCGTCCGGCTGGTAGGCCCATTCGTGCGTGATCAAGTAATCGACCTCGCGCTGCACCAGGCCGCCGCCGAAGTCGCGGCCGAGTTCGGCCGGCGTCTGCGCTTCCTTGAGGATGACGTGGGCGATGCGGCCGTGGCGACCGAACAGGCGAGTCAGGAAATGGGCGTCGAGCTGGGCGTATTTCTTTTTCAGGTAATCCAGTTCCTGGGCGCGATCGGCGCGCTTGAACTTGCCGCCGGGCAGGGCTTCGTCCTTGCTCCACGGACCGCGACGGGTCTTGGTCCAGGGCGCCAGTTTCTCCAGCACCGATTCGGCCAGGCGACGGTAGGTGGTGATCTTGCCGCCGTAGACCGACACGCAAGGCGTATTGTCCGCATCCTGCAGCACCAGCGTGTAGTCGCGCGTGACGGCCGAGGGATTGTCGGATTCGTCGTCGAACAGCGGGCGCACGCCGGCGTAGCGCCAGACGATGTCGGCGTGGGCTATCGGCTTGGCCAGGTATTGATTGACCGCGCGCAGCAGGTAGGCTTCTTCGTCAGCGCTGATCTTGGCGCCGTTATCCATGTTCTCCTGCGGCACATCGGTGGTGCCGATCAGCGTGAACTTGTCTTCATAGGGAATCATGAACACGATGCGCTTGTCGTCGTTCTGCAGGATGTAGGCATGCTCGCCGGCGAACAGGCGCGGCACCACGATGTGGCTGCCGCGCACCAGCTTGACGGCGGCGTGCGCCTTGCCTTGCTGGGCCGGATTAAGCAGCTGGTCCATCTTCGCCACCCACGGGCCGGCGGTGTTGACCACGGCGCGTGCGGTGAGCTGCTTGCGCACGCCGGTGACGGTGTTCTCGACTTCGCATTGCCATTGGCCGTTGCTGCGTTTGGCGTCGACCAGGCGCGTGCGGGCGAAGATATCGGCGCCGTGTTCCTGTGCGCTCAGCAAATTGAGAATCACCAGGCGGGCGTCGTCGACCCAGGCGTCGGAATAGGCGAAGCCGCGCGTGATGTCGGCGCGCAGGCCGCTTGGCGCGCTCATCCGGTCGAGCGCGATGCCTTCCGAATGCGGCAGCGTGATGCGGCCGCCGATATGGTCGTACATCCACAAGCCGAGGCGGATCATCCAGCGCGGGCGCAGGCCCTTGACGTGCGGCATGACGAAGCGCAGCGGCCACGCAATGTGTGGTGCGATGTTGAGCAGGTGTTCGCGCTCGGCCAGCGCTTCAGCGACCAGGCGGAATTCATAGTATTCAAGATAGCGCAGGCCGCCGTGGATCAGCTTGGTGCTGGCCGAGGAGGTGGCGCCGGCGAAATCGTTCTGCTCGCACAAGGCGACCTTGAGGCCGCGCCCGGCGGCGTCGCGCGCCACGCCGGCGCCGTTGATGCCGCCGCCGATGATCAGGAGATCGTAGGTTTCTGAAGTGGTCGCTGTACTCATTACTTTGCTCGTTTGCGGTTGGTTTTGTTGTTTGCGGTCTTGCCGGCAGGCGCTTCCTGCATCGCCTCGTTCTTGTCTTCGTCCAGTTGCTGCACCAGCAGGCGGGCGGTGGGCTCGTCAATCACCAGTTCATTGATGAAGCCGCCCAATAGTGCTGCGCGCAGGCCCGGGATCTTGCCCTTGCCGGATACCACGCAGATCGAATGCGCGGCGCGCTGAAAGCGGTCGAGGTCGGGGCCGCTGCTGCGCGCGTTGAGCGCCACGTCGCGCCAGCTGCCGTCGTCGCGGAAGAACACGGTGGCGATGTCGCCGACCACGTCGTCGCGGCGGATGTCTTGCTGGTCCTGTTTGTCGAGGTAGCCACCGGTGTGAATGTGGCTGCCGGTTTCGGCCGCGCCGATGCTGAACAGCAGGATGGTGGCGTCGTTCTGCAGCGTGCGGATGGCCTTGATGCTGCGCTCACGCCACAGCGCGGTGCGCGTGTCGGCGTAGTCGAAGAAGGCCGGCACCGGGAAGCTGTGGGCGCGGCCGCCGTAGTTCTGGGCGAAGCGCGACACTAGCGATTCGCCGAAGGTGTTGACGATGTTGGCGCCGGCGCCCGAACCATTGAGCTGGACCACGTCGACGTCGTGCACTGCCTTCGGACTCAGGTTGTCGGCAATGGCGGCGACAGTGTTGCCCCAGGCCAGGCCGATGACGGTGGACGGTTGCATCAGCGTATTCAGGTAGGCGGCGGTGTGCGCGGCGACACGCTGCATGCTTTCGCGCTCGGTGGCGGCGGCCGGCACCGGCACCACCTGGATCGAGCGCAGCGGATAGTGTTTGGTGATGGCGGCTTCGAGATTGCCCGAGAGTTCCTGCGGATCATGCACGCGGATCTCGACCAGGCCGTTCTCCATGGCGTACGACAGCAGCCGCGACACGGTCGCGCGCGAGGTGCCGATCTCTTCCGCGATGGCCGCCGTCGTCATGTTCTGGAAATAGTACAGACGCGCGACGCGCACAGCGGAATAAGCAATATCCTGACGGTCTGTGGTTGCCATTTTGTCTTTGAACAGATGATCATTGTTGTTGAACGTTTGTACAATAATCGAATTGATTCGAGAAATCAAGCCTGAGCCTTGACGCCGTGCAGCATCGGCGAGCACGTGCGCGCCGGCAAGATGACGATGGGAAGCAGCGCGGCGGGAAAGAAAAACCGTCGTGCGCGACTGCGATTGCAGCGCGGACGACGGCTCGGGGCAAGGCTGAGGCAGGGAGTTAGTTGCGCAGCCAGCGACGCATCACGATGGGCGACGGCTCCATCGGATTGGCGCGGGTGTATTCCAGTTCAGGGGCGATTTCAAAACCGAAGGCGGCGTAGACGTCGAGCAGTTGTTCCTGATCGCTGCGGACCGCCAGGCGCAGTTCGCCAATGTCGGCGGCCAGGGCGCGATGGATCAGGGCCTCCATCAGATGTTGCGACAGGCGTTCGCCACGATAGTCGGGCAGGATGCCCATGCGCAGGATTTCCCAGACGTCGAGTTCGGTGTCCAGCGGCAACCAGCGCACCGAGCCGGCCGGTACGTCGCCGCGCAGCAGCACGAAGCCGCCGCCGCGTTGCAGGTCTTCGGCGACGCGTTTGGGTTCTTCACGGTGGCCGCTCGAACTGGGCGCAACCTTGTTGGCCCAGCTGCCGCGCGTGAGCTCGGCGATCAGCTCCGCATCGTCGACGGTGGCTTCACGAATCAGAAGGTCAATGTCTGCCATGGCGAGTGATCGCTGAGATTAACGAACCCGCATGCCCGGCTCGGCGCCCGGCCACGGATTGAGCACATAGATGCCCGGCTTGGCTTTTTCATCCTTGGCGGAAGCGGCCAGCACCATGCCTTCGGAAATGCCGAACTTCATCTTGCGCGGCGCCAGGTTGGCGACCATCACGGTCAGCTTGCCGACCAGCTCTTCCGGCTTGTAGGCCGAAGCGATGCCGGAGAACACGTTGCGCGTCTTGCCCTCGCCGGCGTCCAGCGTCAGGCGCAGCAGCTTGGTCGAGCCTTCGACGGCTTCGCAGTTGACGATCTTGGCGATGCGCAGGTCGATCTTGGCAAAGTCGTCGATGCTGATTTCAGGCGCGAGTTCTTCGATGCCGGCATCAGCCGTTTCGGCAGGCGCGGCAGCGGGCTCGGGCGCATCGAACAGCGCATCGAGCATCTTCGGATCGACGCGCTGCATCAGGTGGGCGTAAGCGTTGATGACGTGGCCGTCAGGCAGCGCGGTCTGGACATCGGCCCAGGCGAACGGCGCCACATTGAGGAAGCCCTCGACCTGCGCGGCCAGTTGCGGCAGCACCGGTTTCAGGTACACGGTCAGGATGCGGAAGGCTTCCAGCAGGCGGCTGCAGACTTCATGCAGTTGCGCGTCCTTGGCGGTGTCCTTGGCCAGTTCCCATGGCTTGTTGGCGTCGACGTAGGCGTTGATGACGTCGGCTTGCTCCATGATCGCGCGCAGGGCCTTGCCGTATTCGCGTTGTTCGTAGAGCGCCAGGATGTCCGGTGCGATGCCGCGCAGCTTGGCCAGGAAGGCATCGTCGGCAGTTGCCCACGTGGTCGACAGCTTGCCGTCGAAACGCTTGGCGATGAAGCCGGCGGCGCGGCTGGCGATGTTGACGTATTTGCCGATCAGGTCGGCATTGACGCGTGCCACAAAGTCGTCAGGGTTGAAGTCGACGTCTTCCACCTTGGCGTTGAGCTTGGCGGCAATGTAATAGCGCAGCCACTCCGGATTCATGCCGATGTCTAGGTAGCGCAGCGGCGAGATGCCGGTTCCGCGTGACTTTGACATCTTTTCACCGCTGACGGTGATGAAGCCGTGCGCGAACACGTTGGTCGGCGTCTTGCGGCCGGCGAACTTGAGCATGGCGGGCCAGAACAGCGTGTGGAAATACGTGATGTCCTTGCCGATGAAATGATATTGCTCGGTCTTGTCGTCGGCCATGAAGGCGTCGAAGTCGCGGCCGGTCTTCTCGAAGTAATTCTTCAGCGAAGCCAGGTAGCCGATCGGCGCGTCCAGCCAGACATAGAAGTACTTGCCCGGCGCGTCAGGGATTTCAATGCCGAAGTAGGGCGCGTCGCGGCTGATGTCCCAGTCGCCCAGGCCGCTCTCGCCATCCAGCCATTCGCGGCACTTGTTGGCCACTTCCGGTTGCAGGCGGTTGTTGTCCAGCGCCCATTCGCGCAGGAAGGCCACGCATTTCGGATCCGACAGCTTGAAGAAGAAGTGTTCCGACGATTTCATCACCGGTGTTGCGCCCGACAGTGTCGAGTACGGATTCTTCAGGTCGGTCGGCGCGTAGACGGCGCTGCAGTTCTCACAGGAGTCGCCGTACTGGTCCTTGGTGCCGCACTTCGGGCATTCGCCCTTGATGTAGCGGTCCGGCAGGAACATGCTCTTGACCGGGTCGAAGAACTGGTCGATGGTCTTGGTCGTGATCAGCTTGGCATCGTCGCGCAGGGCGCGGTAGATGTCTTGCGACAGCTGGTGGTTTTCCTGGCTGTCGGTCGAGCTCCAGTTGTCGAAGGCGATGTGGAAGCCGTCCAGGTATTGCTTGCGGCCGGCCGCGATGTCGGCAACGAACTGCTGCGGCGTCACGCCGGCTTTTTCAGCCGCGATCATGATCGGTGCGCCGTGGGCGTCGTCGGCGCCGACGAAATGGACTTCATTACCCTGCATTCGTTGGACCCGGACCCAGATATCGGCCTGGATATATTCCATGATGTGGCCGATGTGGAACGCGCCGTTGGCGTAGGGAAGGGCGGTGGTAACGAAAAGTTGGCGTGGCGATGAAGTGCTCATTGGCAATGCGTGCTTGGGTTGGTGATCAGGAAAGAGGGTCATTTTAGCAGCCGCAGGGGCTTTGGCGCAGGGTTGATCCATAAACTAGCCGCAAACAAGCCGGAAGCAAGCCGGTGAAAACGGCGATTTTCATGTTTGCATGGCAATTTTTCGTGAAGCTTGCCGTATCGATGCGGCAACCCCGGCGCTGCGATTGGTTTAGACTTGCGGAAGTCAATCAAGGAGAGGTAATGAGCATCACCGCAGAAGTCGTCAAAGCAGCGCTGTCCCAGGTCATCGATCCCAACACCGGCAAGGATCTGGTGGCGGGCAAGTCGGTCAAGAATATCCAGGTCGCCGGCGCCGACGTCGCCTTCGACGTCGAGCTGGGCTATCCGGCCAACAGCCAGATCGAACCGATCCGCAGCGCCGCCGAAGCCGCCGTGCGGACCGTGACCGGCGTCGGCGCGGTCAAGGCCAACGTCTATTTCAAGATCGTCGCGCATGCGGTGCAGCGCGGCATCAAGCTTAAATCCAACGTCAAGAACATCATCGCCGTGGCTTCCGGCAAGGGCGGCGTCGGCAAGTCGACCACCGCCGCCAACCTGGCGTTGGCGCTGGCCGCCGAAGGCGCGCGCGTGGGCATCCTCGACGCCGACATCTACGGTCCGTCGCAGCCGATGATGCTGGGCATCGACGCCAAGCCCGAGACCAAGGACGGCAAGACCATGGAGCCGCTGGAAAACCACGGCCTGCAAGTGTCGTCGATCGGCTTCATGATCGATCCGGACGAGCCGATGGTGTGGCGCGGCCCGATCGTCACGCAGGCCTTGCAGCAGCTGCTCGACCAGACCAACTGGCGCGACCTGGACTACCTGATCGTCGACATGCCGCCGGGCACCGGAGACGTGCAGCTGACGCTGTCGCAGAAGGTGCCGGTCACCGGCGCGGTGATCGTCACGACGCCGCAGGACATCGCCTTGCTGGACGCGCGCAAGGGCCTGAAGATGTTCGAGAAGGTTGGCATCCCGATCCTGGGCATTGTCGAGAACATGAGCACGCACATCTGCTCCAACTGCGGCCATGCAGAGGCGATCTTCGGCAGCGGCGGCGGCGAGAAGATGTGCGCCGACTTCGGCGTCGACTTCCTCGGCGCCTTGCCGCTGACGATGGCGATCCGCGAGCAAACCGATTCCGGTCGTCCGACCGTGGTGGCCGAGCCGAATGGCGCGGTGGCGGAAATTTACAAGAACATCGCGCGCAAGGTCGCTGTCAAAGTGGCGGAAAAAGCCAAGGACATGACCAGCAAGTTCCCGAGCATCGTGATCCAGAACGACTGATCGATTTATTGGTCGGTCAATGCCGGTGACGCCATGGGGGGAATCCCACTAACGTAGAACGCAGCAAGGAGAATTGCCATGACATCCCTGAAATCCCTGACATTCCGCCCATCCCGATTCGTCACGACCCTGTTCGCCGCATCCGTCCTGTTCGCCGCGGCAGCCCAGGCGGCCGAGCCGTCGGTGTCGTTCACGGCGCCGATGGACGGCGCCGTCGTCACCAGTCCGTTCGACGTCAAGTTCGCCGTCACCGGCATGGAAGTCAAGCCGGCCGGCGAGATGGCGCCCAACACCGGCCATCATCACCTGCTGATCAACACCGGTCCGATCGCCAAGGGGACGCCGATTCCGATGGACGACACCCACCTGCATTACGGCAAGGGCCAGACTGAAGCGAAGGTGACGCTGCCGCCGGGCAAGTACAAGCTGACCATGCAGTTCGCCGACGGTGCGCACCAGTCCTACGGTCCGGCTTTGAGCAAGACCATCAACATCACCGTCAAGTAAAACCACGCGTCGCCTGCCGTCTGCCGTCGCTGCGTTCCATCGCAGCGGCTGACGCGGTAAAATGGCGGCTTTCCGATCAGACTGACAACGGCTTTGGCGTTCCAAGGCCGTTTTTATTTATCATGACATCCACAGCCCCTACCACTCCCGTCCGCACCCGCTTTGCGCCCAGCCCGACTGGTTATCTCCACTTGGGCGGCGCACGCACGGCCTTGTTCTCGTGGGCTTATGCGCGCCGTTTCGGTGGCACCTTCATCCTGCGCGTTGAAGACACCGATCTGGAGCGTTCCACCCCGGAAGCGGTGCAGGCCATCATCGAGGGCATGCAGTGGCTGGGTCTGGCGCATGACGAAGGCCCGTTCTATCAGATGAAGCGCATGGACCGTTACCGCGAAGTGGTGGCGCAGATGCTGCAACAGGGCACCGCCTACCATTGCTATTCCTCGCCGGAAGAAGTCGAAGCCATGCGCGAACGCCAACGCGCCGCAGGCGAGAAGCCGCGTTACGACGGCACCTGGCGCCCCGAAGACGGCAAGACCTTGCCGGCGATCCCCGAAGGCCGCAAGCCGGTGGTGCGCTTCCGCAATCCGCTCGACGGCGACGTCACCTGGGACGACGTGGTCAAGGGCCCGATCACGATTTCCAATCGCGAGATGGACGACCTGGTGATTGCGCGTCCGGACGGCACGCCGACCTACAACTTCTGCGTCGTGGTGGACGATTGGGACATGAAAATCACCCACGTGATCCGCGGTGACGACCACGTCAACAACACACCGCGCCAGATCAACATCCTCAAGGCGCTGGGCGGCACGCTGCCGCTGTACGGCCACGTGCCGATGATCCTCGGCGCCGACGGCGAGAAGCTGTCCAAGCGCCACGGCGCGGTCAGTGTGATGGATTATCCGGCGCAAGGTTTCCTGCCGGAAGCCATGCTCAACTACCTGGCGCGCTTGGGCTGGAGCCACGGCGACGAAGAAATTTTCTCGATGGAACAATTCTGCGAGTGGTTCGACCTCGACCATTTGTCGAAGTCGCCGGCACAATTCAATCCGGAAAAACTGGCCTGGCTCAACAACCACTACATCAAGCTGGCCGACAACGAGCGCCTCGCTGCGCTGGTGCGTCCGCTGCTGGAAAAAGAAGGCGCGCAGTTCGACGGCGCGCCGGCGTTGGCGCAGGCCATTGCATTGCTCAAGGAGCGCGCCAATACCGTCAACGAACTCGCTCCTGCGGTGCTGATGTTCTATCGCCAGCCTGCACCTGATGCTGCACTGGTGGCGCAACACATCACCGACGCCATCAAGCCGGCGTTGCAGGATTTCGCTGCACGCTGTGCGACGGTGGAGTGGAGCAAGGCGGCGCTGGGCGCAATGATCAAGGAAGTGCTTGCTGCCCACACGCTGAAGATGCCGTTGCTGGCGATGCCATTGCGCCTGATCGTGGCCGGTCAGTTGCAGACGCCGGCGATTGACGCGGTGTTGGAATTGTTCGGCCGCGAAGCGGTGCTGGCGCGTTTGCAAAACTATTTGTAATAAAGAAGAGGGTTTTTCCGAAAACCCTCTTGCTATTTACCAATGCATGTTGCATAATCTCGCTTCTTCGCAAGGGGGTATAGCTCAGCTGGGAGAGCGCTTGCATGGCATGCAAGAGGTCAGCGGTTCGATCCCGCTTACCTCCACCAGCGACTCAGTAGTAACTGAGTAGTAGAAGTAGCAGTAAGATGCAGGTAACAAACTGTGATGCCACACAGTCGTAGTACGGTAACAGCTGCGGGACATGATGTATGCGATGTCCCCATCGTCTAGAGGCCTAGGACATCACCCTTTCACGGTGAGTACGGGGGTTCGAATCCCCCTGGGGACGCCAGCTTTTACAAAGTGCTATTGAATGGTTACTGCAGTACAGGACAATTGTCCCCATCGTCTAGAGGCCTAGGACATCACCCTTTCACGGTGAGTACGGGGGTTCGAATCCCCCTGGGGACGCCAAAACAAAAATGCCCGCTTATGCGGGCATTTTTATTTTGACGTCCCCAAGTGATGTGCCTGCGCACATCACGCGGGGGATTCGAAGGGTTTCGCCTGCTGGCGAAACCGCGGCCTGCCGAAGGTAGGCGAATCCCCGGACGCGCAGCGTTCGTTAGCCGACCGGCGATCTCGCTCAAAACGAAAATAATCCCAAGAACAAAAAGCAATGTTTCGGCAAAGCCGAAACGAGCACGCCCGCAAAGCGGGCGAACCGGCGGTCGAGCCGACGCCGTCAATTAATCAATCCAAGAAAAACAGCAATGTTTCGGCAAAGCCGAAACGAACGCGCCCGCAAAGCGGGCGAACCGGCGGTCAAGCCAACGTCGCAAAAAAATAAGTCAAAGAACAAACAGCGATGTTCCGGCAAAGCCGGAACCAGCACGCCTGCAGAGCAGGCGAACCCCGCCGCAAATCCAGCAACCACCACCACCTTTGTCCTTCCAAAGACAACCCATCCCCCCATTTCCCGCTAATCTCCTCACCCACATCCCCTTGATCGCATTTTTCTTTTACCATCAGCCATCAAGCAATCAATAAAAGACAAAGGAGCCCACCATGAGCCAAGCCGCCGATCTGACCATCGACGAGCGCGGGGTAGCCACCATCACCCTGAACCGCCCCGAAGTCCACAACGCCTTCGACGACCTGCTGATCGCCCATCTGATCGACCTGATCGGACAAGCGCGCGACAATCCGCAAGTCAATGTGCTGGTGCTGGCCTCGACCGGCAAATCCTTCTCCGCCGGCGCCGACCTCGGCTGGATGCGCCGTATGGCCGACGCTTCGCGCGAAGACAATCTCAAGGATGCGCACCAGCTCGCCGCGCTGATGGAAAACCTCAACAATTTTCCATGCCCGACCGTGGCCCGCATCCAGGGCACCGTGATGGGCGGCGGCGTCGGCCTGGTATCCTGCTGCGACGTCGCGATCGCCAGCGACAATGCCTTCTTCGCCTTGTCGGAGGTCAAGCTCGGCCTGGCGCCGGCCGTCATCAGCCCCTACGTGATCGCCAAGATCGGCACCTCGCAGGCGCGTCGCTACTTCGTCACGGCGGAGCGCTTCTCGGCCATCCGCGCCGCCGCCATCGACCTGGTGCATGAAGTGGTGCCGGCCACCGAGCTGGAAGCAAAGACCGAGCAAATCATCGCCACCTTGCTGGCCAACGGTCCGCAGGCAATGCGACGCGCCAAGGAATTGGCGCAGGTCGCCAACCCCTTGCCGGCCACGCCGGCGCTGCGCGATTACACCACCGGCGTGATCGCCGATCTGCGTGCGTCGGAAGAGGGCAAGGAGGGTTTGCGCGCCTTCCTCGAAAAAGAATCACCGGCCTGGATTACCAAAGCCTGAGCGGCATCTGCAGTAAATAAAAAAGCCGCAGCCCGTCACAGGCTGCGGCTTTTTAACGGGCGAAGCGAAAGACTACAGCTTGATCTCCGTACCCAACACCTTGAGGAATTGCGCCAGCCATTCCGGATGACCCGGCCAGGCCGGCGAGGTGACGAAGTTGCCGTCGGTGATGGCGCTATCGACAGCGATCTCGGCATAGTGGCCGCCGGCCAGTTTGACTTCCGGTGCGCAGGCCGGATAGGCCGAAATCTTCTTGCCTTCGATCACGCCCGCCGCCGCCAGCAATTGCGCGCCGTGGCAGACCGCCGCGATCGGCTTCTTGGCTTCGGCGAAATGGCGCACGATGGCGATCACCTTGGCGTCCAGGCGGAGGTATTCCGGCGCGCGCCCGCCGGCGATGACGATGGCGTCGTATTTGGCCGGATCGACCTCGTCGAAGCTGGCGTTGAGAGCGAACTGGTGACCCGGTTTTTCGGTATAGGTCTGGTCGCCTTCAAAGTCATGGATGGCGGTCTTGATCTTGTCGCCCGCCTTCTTGCCGGGGCAGACAGCGTGCACGGTGTGGCCGACCATTTGCAGCGCCTGGAACGGCACCATGGTTTCGTAATCTTCGGCAAAGTCGCCGGTCAACAATAAAATCTTCTTTGCTGCCATGCTGATCTCCTTGTGTTCGAGCCGGGGGGGGCTCAGGTGGGATTGCGAACAACTCAATACAATGCGCGCTGGTTGCGCGTTCTCATTTCATCCAGGTCATCTGACGCGACCTCCCCATCAAAAATTCCTTATTCGGTTCCATGCAGTCGCGCAGGTAACTCCACAGCGCCGACACCCGCGCCACGTGCCGCTGCTCGCTGGCGGCGACCAGCCAGAACGAACGCTTGATCTCGACTTCATCAGGCAACACAGGCACCAGGTCATCCGACTGCTGGGCCAGGAAGCAGGGCAGGATCGCCAACGCCTGGCCGCTGCGCGCCGCCGTGTACTGTGCAATCACGCTGGTGCTGCGGAAGGCGCGAAACGCCTCGGGCGCGATGTTTTCCTTGTAGCGCAGCTCTTCACTGAACACCAGATCGTCAATATAGCCGATGAAGGCGTGCGGTTCGAGATCGGCCACGCTGCGCACGGGTGGATGGCTGCCCAGATAGCCCGGGGTGGCGTACAGCCTCAAGGCATAGTCCGCCAGTTTCGTGACAACGTAATTACCGCTGACCGGCCGCTCGATGGTCACGCTGATGTCGGCCTCGCGCTTGGACAGGTTGACGAAGCGCGGCATCGGCAGCATGTCCACCGAGATGTGCGGATTGCGCGCGCAGAAGTGGGCGATATGCGGCGCCAGCACGAAGGTGCCGAAGCCTTCCGTCGCGCCCAGGCGCACCTGGCCCGACAACAGCCTGTTATGGCCGCCCAGTTCTTCGGCAGCGGCGTAGACCGTGCTTTCTATCTTTTCCGCGTATTCGACCAGACGGTAACCGTCTGCGGTCAGGCTGTAGCCGTGGTTGTTGCGGTCGAACAGCTGGCTGCCAACCTGTTCTTCAAAGCGCTTGATGCGCCGCGATACGGTCGAATGATCGATGCCGAGTTTCTTGGCGGCATCAACCAGGCCCTGGCTGCGTGTAAGTTCGAGGAATACCCGCAGGTTGTCCCAATCCAGCATCTTGTCTCCGTTGTACGTGCTTGTGCATTGTTGTGAGCCGTTTGCATTGCGTTTGCAATTATGCAAAAGGCTTTTGAATTATTGGCTATTGTAACGATATTAACGCACATGCAAAATGAGGCTCGAAATCGCCGCAGAGCAATTTCATAAAAAACATATAAACGAGGAGACTCAATGCAAAAGAACATCCGCGCCGGCCTCGCCGTCGCCGCGCTTTCCCTGACCTGTATTGCCGGCGCCGTCCAGGCGCAAAATTCAGACACCGTCAAAATCGGCATCCTGACCGACATGTCCGGCCCGTACTCCGCCATGGGCGGTCAGGGCTCGGTAGTTGCCGCCAAGCTGGCGATCGAGGATTGCCTCAAGGCCGAATGCAAGGGCATGAAAATTGAAGTCCTCTCGGCCGACAACCAGAACAAGCCCGACGTTGGCGTCACGCGCGCGCGTGAATGGCTGGACCGCGACAAGGTCGAGGCGATCGCCGACCTGACCAATTCGTCGGTGGCGCTGGCCGTGCAAAAGCTGATCAAGGAAAAGGGCGGCATCGCCATGTACAGTGGTCCCGCCACCGGCGCGCTGACCACGGCCGAATGCGCGACCAATGGTTTCCACTGGATGTTCGACACCTATTCGCAAGCGGCCGGCGCGGCTGCTGCGCTGACCAAGCTGGGCAACAAGTCCTGGTATTTCGTGACTGTCGACTATGCCTTCGGCCACTCGCTGGAGAAGGATGCGTCCGACGTCGTCAAGGCCAACGGCGGCACCGTGCTGGGTTCGGTCCGTCATCCGCTGAATGCTTCCGACTTCTCGTCCTTCCTCTTGCAGGCGCAGGCTTCCAAGGCCCAGGTGATCGGCCTGGCTGACGGCGGCACCGACGTCGTCAATGCCATCAAGCAGGCGCGTTCGTTCGCCGTGGGCGGCAAGGATCAACGCCTGGTGGCGCTGCTGGTGTTCCTGTCCGACGTCCATGCCCTCGGTCTCGATGCAGCCCAGGGCCTGGTCTACACAGACGGCTTCTACTGGGATTACGACGAACAGACGCGTGGCTTCTCCAGGCGCTTCGAAGCGCAGTTCAAGAACAACAAGCCGACCATGGTCCAGGCCGGCGTGTATTCCAGCGTGTACCACTTCCTGAAGGCGCGCGCCGCCGCCAAGACTTCGGACTGGAAAGTCGTCTCGCAAAAAATGCGCGAGATCCCGATCAGCGACGTTGTCATGCGCAACGCCTCGATCCGTCCTGACGGCCGCGTGATCCATGACATGTACCTGTACCAGGTCAAGTCGCCGGCTGAATCCAAGGCGCCCTGGGATTACCTGAAATTGCTGTCGACCATTCCTGCGCAACAAGCCTTCCGTCCGATGGACGCGGCCTGCCCGCTGGTCAAATAAGTTTTTCCGGGAGTCGTGTTTTACCTGCCATACATCTCCGACACGACCCCGGTTTCTTCTTCATCACTATGGAAAATGCATCATGAGCCAAGCCAATATTCCTAACGTTCCCCTGTACATCAACGGTGAACACGTCCAGTCGACTTCGAAAGAATGGCGCGACGTGATCAATCCGGCCACGCAGGAAGTCGTCGCGCGCGTTCCGTTCGCGACCAAAGAGGAAGTCGACCGCGCCGTCGCCAACGCCAAGGAAGCGTTCAAGACCTGGCGCAATACTTCGCTGGCGCAACGCATGCGCATCATGCTCAAGTTCCAGCAACTGCTGCGCGACAATATCGCACCGCTGGCCGAGATGATCACCCGCGAACACGGCAAGACCCTGCCCGACGCCGAAGGCGAAGTCATGCGCGGCCTCGAAGTGGTTGAGCATGCCTGCTCGATCACCTCGCTGCAATTGGGCGAACTGGCCGAGAACGTGGCCGGCGGCGTCGACGTCTACACCATTCACCAGCCGATCGGCGTGGGCGCCGGCATCACCGCGTTCAACTTCCCGGTGATGCTGCCTTGCTTCATGTTCCCGATCTCGGTCGCCTGCGGCAACACCTTCGTGCTGAAGCCGTCCGAGCAGGATCCGACTTCGTCGCTGTTCCTGGTTGAACTGGCCAACAAGGCCGGCCTGCCGCCGGGTGTGCTGAACGTGGTTCACGGCGGTCCGGAAGTGGCCAACATGATCTGCGACCATCCCGATATCAAGGCCGTCTCCTTCATCGGTTCGACCAATGTCGGCACTCACATCTATCGTCGCGCCAGCGAAGCCGGCAAGCGCGCGCAGTGCATGATGGGCGCCAAGAACCACTGCATCGTGATGCCTGATGCACCGAAGGACCAAGCGATCAACAACCTGCTCGGCGCGGCATTCGGCGCCGCCGGCCAGCGTTGCATGGCCAACTCGGTGGTGGTCCTGGTCGGCAAGACCAAGGAATGGATCCCGGAGATCGTCGAGCGCTCCAAGGCCATGAAAGTCGGCCCGGGCAGCGATCGCAAGGCCGACGTCGGCCCGCTGGTTTCCAAGGCTGCCAAGGAACGTGTCGAGCGCCTGATCGGCGTCGGCGTGGAGCAGGGCGCCAAGCTGCTGCTGGACGGCCGCAATTGCAAAGTGCCGGGCAACGAGTCCGGCAACTTCGTCGGCCCGACCGTGTTCACCGGCGTCAAGGCCGGCATGGACATCTATGAACAGGAAATCTTCGGACCGGCGATGTGCATCGTTGAAGTCGAAACCCTGGACGAGGCGATCGCTTTCATCAACGCCAATCCGAACGGCAACGGCACCTCGATCTTTACCTCGTCCGGTTGGGCGGCGCGCAAGTTCCAGAATGAAATCGACGTCGGCCAGGTCGGCATCAACGTGCCTATTCCGGTGCCTGTGGCGTACTTCAGCTTCACCGGCTCGCGTGCTTCCAAGCTCGGCGACCTCGGCCCGAATGGCAAACAGGCAGTGATGTTCTGGACGCAGACCAAGACCGTGACGGCACGCTGGTACGCACCGGACGAAGAAGCAGGTCAGGTCAACACGACGATTTCGCTGAAGTAAGCAGCCAAAGACGAAGAGGAAGAGGAGAACAACATGAGCGCCGATATCGTTTTCATTGGCCTGGGCAACATGGGCTTGCCCATGGCGCAGAACCTGGTCAAGGCGGGTTATTCGGTCAGCGGGCATGACCTGGTCAAGGCCAGCGTCGACAAGCTGGTCGAGAGCGGCGGCGTCACTGAAGCCGACGCCATGGCTGCAGTAACCAAAGCCAAGGTCGTCATCACCATGCTGCCGGCCAGCAAGCACGTCGAATCGATTTACCTCGGCGACAAGGGCATCCTGGCCCACATCAAGCCCGGCACCTTGCTGATTGACTGTTCGACCATCGCGCCGGAAAGCGCCCGCAAGGTCGCCGCCGCTGCGCTGGAAAAAGGCTACACCATGCTGGATGCGCCGGTCTCCGGCGGCACCGGCGGCGCCACCGCCGGCACGCTGACCTTCATGGTCGGCGGCACCGACGACGGCTTCGGTCTCGCCAAACCTTATCTCGAAAAGATGGGCAAGGCGATCTACCACGCCGGCGCCAGCGGCAGCGGCCAGACCGTCAAGGTGTGCAACAACATGTTGCTGGGCATCCTGATGATCGGCACCTCCGAAGCGATCCGCCTCGGCATCGCCAATGGCATGGACCCCAAGGTCCTGTCGGAAGTGATGTCCAAGAGCTCGGGCCGCAATTGGACGCTGGAAGTCTACAATCCTTGCCCCGGCGTGATGGAAAATGCGCCGGCATCGAAGGGCTACGCCGGCGGTTTCGGCGTCGACCTGATGCTCAAGGATCTGGGCCTGGCGGTGGAGAACGCGCTGGCGACCGGCAGCAGTGTGCCGATGGGCGCACTGGCGCGCAATCTCTACGACATCCACAGCAAGTCGGGGTCCGGCGGACTGGATTTTTCCAGCGTGTTCAACATGCTGGCAAAAGCGAAGTAACGAGAAATTGTTGCTGCTGTACTGATGGCCGTGGCGGGGGAAAACGACACGGCCGGCAGTCTCCAATTCAGCGCGGGTTTGTCCGCGCTTTTTTTATGGCGTGGCAGATGATGCATCAAAAAAACGGCGCCGTTGCAGGCGCCGTTTTTTTACGAAATGAGCGGAAGAACTTATTTCTTCACTTCATCCTCGATATGCGCCTTCACGATGCCGGCGAAATCGCTGTCCGCCGTGAAACCCAGCGCCTTGGCGCGCTTGGCCTCAAAGCTGCCCGGCCAGGAGTTGACGATGCGCTTGATGGCGTCGTCTTCCTTCCATTCGATCAGCTTGACGACGTCGGCACCGGCAACCTGTTCCAACGCATCGACCATCTGACGCACGGACACCGACAGGCCGTCGATGCTGAGGAAGCGCGCCAGGCCAAGGTCGGCGCCGTTGATTTCATGGCCGTGGATCAGGTTGTCGATGGCTTTGCGCGGCGACATCAGCCACATGCGCGTGTCGGGCGCGACCGGGCAGACAGATGGCTGGCCGTTGAGCGGTTCACGGATGATGCCGCTGGCGAAGCTCGACGCGGCCTTGTTGGGGGCGCCCGGACGCACTGAAATGGTCGGCATGCGCAGCGCGCGGCCGTCGATGAAACCCTTGCGGCTGTAGTCGTTGACGAGCAATTCACCCATCACCTTTTGCGCGCCGTAGGAACTCTGCGGCATCAGCAATGCGTTGTCCGGCACTTGCGCCGGCAGGTCGCCGCCGAACACCGCCACCGAGCTGGTGAACACCACGCGCGGCTTGGTGCCCAGCGCGCGGGCGCGTTCCAGGATGAGGCGGGTGGCGTCGAAATTGATCTTCATGCCGAGTTCGAAATCAGCTTCGGCCTGGCCGCTGACGATGGCCGCCAGATGGAAGATCGATTGCGTGTCCTTGGTGATCGCGCGTTCGATGACGGCGGCATCGGCGATGTCGCCAACCACTGCGTCAATGCGCGCGTCGTCGAAGCCTTGCGCGGCCACGACGTCAAGCAGGGTGATGCGGCTGATGGTCTGCTGCTTGCCGTCGCTGCCGGTCAGCTGACCGCGCTTGAGCAATTGACGCGCCAGGCGGCTGCCCAGAAAGCCGGCGCCGCCGGTGATAACGATATGCATTTTATCTCCTCGATTTTTACGATGTGCAGGGAATGAATTCCGAAAGTTGTCATACAACTTTGCAGCCAGTGTAAAAAGAAAGCGGTATCATGTCAATCAACATGAAAAATACTCAGCTTTCGAAGATGGCTTCGCGCATCGCTTCGCCAGGACCGCTCGATTCCGCCAAGGGCACACTGGCCGATCGCGTGACAGGCGCATTGTACGAACAGATCCGTCAGGGTGATTTCGCGCCCGGCGCACGCATGCCTTCCGAGAATGAATTGACTGAACGCTTCCAGGTCAGCCGCACCGTGATTCGGGAAGCCATTTCTCGTCTCAAATCGGAAGGCCTGGTCGGTTCGCGCCGGGGCAGCGGCACTGTCGTCCTCGCGCCGAACAATGCGACGCCGTTCCGGCTCGACATCGATGTGCAGGATTCGATCCAGGCGGTGCTGCGCGTGATCGAGTTGCGCCGCGGCGTCGAGGGCGAGATGGCGGCACTGGCGGCGCAGCGCCGCACCAAGGCGGAGAATCAGCGCATCCGGCAGGCGCTGAAGGATATCGACAAGGCGGTGCTGGAAGGGCGCGACGGGGTGCCGGAAGACTTTGCTTTCCACGCAGCGATTTCCGAGGCCGCGCACAATCCGCTGTACACCTCGCTGCTGCAGTTCCTGAGCCAGTTCCTGCAGGCGGCGATTCGTGTGGCGCGGATCAATGAGGCGCGTCGCGAGGATTTCAGCCAGCAGGTGCGCAATGAGCACGCCGTGATTGCGCAGGCGATTGACGACGGCGACGCCGATGCAGCGCGCGCGGCGGCCTTGCGTCACATGGAGAATTCGGCGCAGCGCATCCAGGCTGCGGATACCGCGTTCTGGGCCAGCGAAGGCGGCAAGGCCGCGCGGCGTCTGGCGCAGACGAAGGGGCTTAAATAGAGCGCAGCCGGCCCGGGCAAGACTTGTTTCCGCTGTGCCCAAGGCGCCGCCGGCGATTTCCCGCGCATTGAATCAGACCCCGGGTTCCTTCTTCAGCGCGGGCGCGGAAAGGTGGGCTACTTCAAAGATTTTGCCGTGCGACGGGGATTGAACCGGCCGTGCCTGCCACAGCGCTATCCTCATCAGCTTCCAGTTATTGGTATCCAGCCCGACGAAAACCGAATGCAGGTCGTGTTCGCAGATCATCGCTTCTGCGTCGGTAGCGTGCAGTTCGCAAAGCTGCGCCAGGTCGACGTCGGCAGGAATGTCGATGAATTGCTGAGTCGCGAACGTCGGCGTTTGTGCGACCGCCGCTCCTTTTAAAAAGGCGACCTTGTTCCAGCGCTGCACAATCGGGCGACCGTATTTGGCGACTACCGCGCGAAATGCATCCGACAGCAGGAAGTCGCTCATGCCGTCGAGCTGATCCCAGAGATAGAACGGGGTATAGCGCGCCGGGCTGCCGTCGATGGCATCGGCGACCAGAAAGGCCTTGGAGTACAGCCCCGGCAATTGGTCGAAGCGGCTGCCAATTTCTCTGACGCGCGCTCTGACTGGTTCTGCATCTGGGACATCAAATCCGTATTGCATTGCAAACATGGTGTTCTCCTTGAGGTTGGATGGAATTCCGATAAGTCGGACCTGAGCGTGTCAGGCGGGATCATTGGTGAAAAGCGAAAAAACGCCTTCATCAATATAATTAGCAATGCAACTATATGGGGTAAAAATAAGCGCAAACACGCGCACGAAAAACAATCACTCCAGGGCTGAACGTACGTCCCTGATTTTCAGGACGGCATCGGCAAATTCCTGCTTGCCCAGGATCTTGCGGATCTTCTCCGCTGCGCCGCCCGCCGATGCATTCAGCGCCACCTTGATTTCAACGCCGGCGGGCGTCGGATACACCGAGATTTCCCTGCCGTCGCCGTCGGTCCTGCGACGCTCAAGCAAACCTTTTTGCTCCAGCGTATCGAGCGCACGTGTGGTGGTGGAGCGGGCGATGGCAAGCTCCGCCGCCAATTCACTTTGCAGCATTCCCGGCCTGTCGATGATGGCCCTGAGCATGAAGCCCTGCGGCGCTGTCAGGCCGAACGGCGCGAACGCTTCCGCCCACTCGCGCTCCAAGCGGCGGGACAGTGCTGCGGTATTGAAATAGAGGCAGTGATCAAACATGGATTCACAATACTGCAAATTAGTTCGCAATGCAACTACATTGAAAAGACGATGAGGTTTTTTGGAAAAAGGGGGAGGGAGCAACGACTGACGGAGGATGAAAAAAGCCGCGAAGAACGCGGCTTTTTTACTTGTACAGCGGAACAGCTGAAATCAGTTACGCACAACTTTCTTGTATTCGTTGGTGCGTGTGTCGATTTCGATCTGGTCGTCCTGGCTGACGAACAGCGGGACCATCACGACGATCTGATTGCCTTCGATCGCGTTTTCGATCTTGGCTTCCTTCAGGACGTTGCCCGAAGTATTGCCCTTGACGGCTGGTTCCGAGTACACGACCTGGCGCACGATGGTGGTTGGCAGTTCGACCGAGATTGCCTTGCCGTCATAGAAGACCGCTTCGCATTCCATACCGTCCTTCAGGTAGCCCAGTGCGTCGCCCAGGTTTTCGCCTTCGATTTCGAACTGGTTGTATTCGGAGTCCATGAACACGTACAGCGGATCGGCGAAGTAGGAGTAAGTCACTGCCTTCTTGTCCAGCACGACCACGTCGAACTTGTCGTCGCCGCGGAAAACGTTTTCCTGCGGGCTGTTGGTCAGCAGGTTCTTCATCTTCCACTTGTAAGTGAAGCCGGTGCGGCTCGAGCCGTTAACGTCGGAGCGCAGGACGATCATTGGCTTGCTGTCGACCATAATGATGTTGCCGACGCGAATTTCTTTTGCAAATTTCATAGCGAATATACGTAAAAAGTAGGTTGCGTAAAAATCTTCTGTAGCCTACTGGCAGAACCACACCGCAAGCCCACGTACGATTGAATTGATGTTGCTGAATCGATGATGCCTAAAAATTAGCCCTATATTTTAACCCATTTCCGGGCCGATTTTGCTGTTACTCGTGGTTACTTGCGCACCGACGCCGCAAACTTCAGCAAATTTGACGTCAAATCGCCATTTGCCAACAGCTGTTGCCGCCATTCCATGGACAGATCGGCAAGCTGTGGCAATTCGGCAGCAAGCAGCGGCCAGCGCGTCGCCATGTCGGTCTGTTCCGTGAAGGCGCCGTTCCAGGTCAGCATCATGGCTTGCATCGCCGGTGTGGCTGCTTTGTAGATGGCGAGGAAAGCCTTCAACTTGATATGGTGCAAGTTTTCATCCTGCGGGTAGATGTGCCAGACAAAGGGCTTGCCGGCCAGTTGCGCACGCACGAAGGAATCTTCTCCGCGTGCGAAGTTGAGGTCGCAGGCCCATAGCAGCTTGTCGTAATCGGGTTGTGGCACGAACGGCAGCACGCGCACCGTCAGCGTCCCTTGCGTGGCATGGGCGCCGGCAACCGGTGTCCGGCCGAGGAAGGCTTGCACGGCGTCGGTTGCGACGCCTTCCGGGACGAGGCAGGTGACGGCGCGGCCGCCGTCGCCCCAGGCGGCGAACAGGTCCGTGATCGGCGCCTGCGGATAGCAGAACAGCGAGACCTTGAGCGCGGCCGTCTCGGCCTCGGTTACGCCGAATTGCGCAAGGAAGCCGGCGGCGGCGCGCGGATCGGCAAGAAAAGCGTCGCGTCGTTCAGTCAGGCCGGATTCGATCTGCAGGCCGCCGGTGCGTTGGTTGAATCCGGGAAAGAAGAAGTACTTCGTCAACGGCAGTTGCGGATGCGGCGAAGGCAGCGTGTGGCAGCCTTCCACCCAGGTTTCCGCCGTCAGGCCTTCCAGGTTCAGCCAGACCGGACGTGGCGCGCATTCCGACATGGCCTTGATATAACCGGGCGGGATGTTGCAGGCAAAAAACTCGATCACGATGTCCGGTATGTCAGCGACGCCGAATACGCCGTCCTGATCGCGCCAATGCCGGACGACGACGCCTTGAATTTCCTGCGTCTCACAAGCGGTCGCGACCTCCGGGCAGATCCGCTGAAAACTCTTCAGATCGTCGACCCATAAGGTGACGACAACCCCGTGTTCCTTTTGCAATTGCCGCGCCAGCCGCCAGCAGATACCGATATCGCCATAGTTGTCGACCACCTTGCAGAACAGGGCGAGGGAGATGGCGTGCGGCGCCTGCGAGGATGTTGTTGAAAGCATTTCCGGAGTGTGCGGGATGTCGGAGGGCAAGAAATAAGCGGCATGAGTGCGACCATTGAGACCGCAGTCAAGCTGGTCCGCATGATACAGGATGGGCTCACGAAGCGAGGAATCCGCCATCTGCTGCCAGCACGTGTCCGACGACGTACGATGCTGCGCCGGACAGCAGCCATAACACGGCTTCGGCGACTTCCTCCGGTTGCCCCATGCGTCTGAGCGGCAAGCCTGCGGCCACTGCGGACATGTCGGCAATGCCTGATGAAAGCATCATGTCGGTGACCACTCTGCCGGGAGCGATCGCGTTGATGCGGACGCCGTGGGGCGCATATTCCATGGCCGCCGACCGCATCAGCGAGATGGCGGCCGCCTTGGAGGCGGAGTAGAGGGCAAGCCCCGGATTGGGATTGCGTACGCCGCTGACGGAGGTATTGATGACGATGCTGCCGTTGCCGCGAGCCGCCATCGGCGGCAATTGGTATTTCAGGCACAAGAACACGGCACGCACGTTGGCGTCGAAGATGGCGTCGTAGACAGCGGATTCCTGCGCGTGCAGGGATGCCCGTCGTTCCTGTCGCCCGGCATTGTTGAAGGCTGCGTCCAGGCGTCCGAATTGCGTCAGTACGGTGTCGATCAGTCGTTGAACGTCGCCTTCCTGCGTCACATCGGTTTGCACATAGAGGCTTTGTGCACCGGCGGCGCGGCATTCGGCGGCCACGGCTTCTCCCTCCGGCTGACGCCGGCCTGCAATCACCACGGCGCTGGCGCCCGCACGCGCCATGCGAATCGCAGCGGCACGACCGATGCCGCTACCGCCTCCGGTCACCAGGGCAACTTGTCCGGTCATGTCGTACGGACGGGCGCTGCATTCCTTTTGCGGCATCGTTTCCATGGCATTTCTCCTGAGGGGCGCATTTGAATCACAATAATCTTCCCGTGATTTATAGTTGTATAATACAACTATATAAAAACGAAGGATGAAAAATATGCAAAAACCAGGCTCTCCGCCGGACCTTTCTTTTGTCGACGGCATCCGTACCGCTTCGCGCCGGATGGTGCGCGAATTGGGCTTCATGCAATCCACGCTGGCGGCGACCGACTATCCGCCGTCTGCCGTGCACGCCATTATCGAGATCGGCGCGCGCAAATCGATGAGCGCAGCGCAGCTTGCCGAATTCCTCGGTCTTGAAAAGTCCAGCGTCAGTCGTATGGTGCGCAAGCTGGTCGAGGCAGGGGAATTGCAGGAGCGGGCCAGCGACGTCGATGGCCGCGTCAAATGGCTGGCGTTGACGCCGCAAGGCCGACGTACACTGACTGCCGTCCAGGCGTTCGGCCGCAAGCAGGTCCTCGGGGCGCTCGAACAATTGAGTGCGGATCAGCAAGCCGCCGTAGCGCAAGGGCTGAGTGTCTATGCGCTGGCGCTGGAAGCGCGCCGGTCGGGCGAGGCAATCGTGCACGCCGACGAGATTCGCATCGTCGCCGGTTATCAGGCTGGTGTGATCGGCCGTATCGTTCAGATGCATGCGATGTTTTACGCGCGCAGCGTTGGCTTCGGCTGCTTTTTCGAGAGCAAGGTGGCGGCGGGACTGGCAGAATTCGTGCCGCGTCTGGATCATTCGCGCAATGGTTTGTGGCTGGCGGTGCAAGGTCAGCGCATCGTCGGCTCGGTGGCCATCGACGGCCAGGATCTGGGCGACAACAAGGCGCATTTGCGTTGGTTCATCGTCGATGACGGTCTGCGCGGAGCAGGCGTGGGGCGCCGTCTGATGGCGGCGGCGATGGCGTTTTGCGATGCACAGGGATTTGCGTCGGTGCAGTTGTGGACTTTCCAGGGATTGGATGCGGCGCGCCGTCTGTATGAGAGCTGCGGATTCCGGCTCAAGGAAGAATGGCCGGGAGCGCAGTGGGGCAAGGAGATGGTGGAGCAGCGCTTCGAGCGGTGATCCTTTTCTGTTGGCGGCCGGCAGGGAGGGGGTCTTGCGCATCGGCAAGTATCTGCAAGTTTGTTGTATTTTTAAATCAATGCAGATTTTGATTTAAATTGCTTGCAATTTAATTTTTGGCTATGTATTATTCACTCCATGGCAAACGCAAACACATCGAAGAACGCAGCAGCGATTGATCAGGCCCTGATGCTTGAAAATCAATTGTGCTTCGCCATGTATTCGGCGTCACTGGCGATGACCAAGGTCTACAAGAAGTTGCTGAAGGATCTCGACATCACTTATCCGCAATACCTGGTCATGCTGGTCTTGTGGGAAAAGGACGAAGTCACCGTGTCCGACCTGGGCGGCAAGCTGTTCCTCGATTCGGGTACGCTGACGCCGTTGTTGAAGCGCATGGAAGCGATGGGTTTGCTGCACCGCGCCCGCGACACTGAAGATGAGCGTCGCGTCGTGGTCCGGCTCAGCCAGGATGGACGTGCCCTGCGCAAGCGGGCGATGGCGGTGCCGGAGCGGCTGATGTGCGCCTTGCCGCCGCTGGAGCAAGTCGCCAACCTGCGCGAGCAATTGAAAGATCTGCGCAAGGGCTTGCTGGACGACGCCGAGGGTTCTTGATGCCGTTGTGTGCTTCTGGTATCTGCAGGAGCAGTCGTATTTGGTTTTACTCGCTTATTATTTATATTGTTAGCAATTTTATTGTTTAAAATTTAAATTCCTTGCAGTTTGCGGCGTTTGGGATTTAAATGAATTTTTTACCCTGGTTTCAACCCTGAATTACCAATAATCGATGCCTCCCCGCATCTTCTTCTGAACCACTCGAAAGGAAACAAAATGAAAATCGAAAAAGCACTCTACCAAGCGACTGCAACTGCAACCGGCGGCCGTGAAGGCTCGGCCAAGTCGTCCGACGGCATCCTGGACGTCAAGCTGACCACACCAAAAGAACTGGGCGGCGCAGGCGGCAACGGCACCAATCCTGAACAACTGTTCGCAGCCGGTTACTCGGCTTGCTTCCTGGGCGCGATCAAGTTCGTCGGCGGCCAGGAAAAGATCGCCATTCCTGCTGACACCAGCATCACCGGCACCGTCGGCATCGGCACCATTCCAGGCGGCTTCGGCATCGAAGTGGCACTGAACATTTCCCTGCCGGGCCTGGATCGCGCAGTTGCACAATCGGTGATCGACAAGGCGCATCAAGTCTGCCCATACTCGAACGCCACACGCGGCAACATCAACGTGACACTGACACTGGTTTAATACTGGTATCAATTTCACACATCGCGATCATCGATGAAAAAAGCCCCGCCGGTCAAACGGCGGGGCTTTTTGTTTTTACGGAACAAGTAGAGTTCAGCTACGCAAGTTGTTCAGCATCGCCGGCACGATGCACCGGTGAAACGGCATGATCACACCGAGATAGGCGCGGCCGAGCAACTGATTGGTGCGTACTGCCGTGGTCAGCGTCAGCTGGGCCGGTGACGTCGGTGTGGCGGCATCGCGCCGGACCCAGACACGGAAATCCAGATGCTTGTCGTCGAAGCCGAGCTGCACCAGGTCGTCGTTCTGCGCAATGATCGGAAAACCCGCCACGCCACTGTGCCTGTCGTCGCCGACCTGCATGTCGGCTGCGCGCAGGCCGAACACTGCCACCGCGCGATTGCGGATCGACACCAGTAGCGTGACCCAGGACGGCGCGCGACGGAACATCTGTTCAGCCAGTTGGGCAGCCGACTGGCGTGCTTGTTCATCGCTGAGGGCAATGCGGAATGCATCGGCAAAACCGGCGCCGGGCAGCGCCTGCAGCAGGGCGGCGTCGGTATCGACGAGGTGGGCGGAAGGTGTTTTCATCGCGGCCTCACGGTTTGAGCGGACGTTTTTTTGCCAGCTCGGCCTGGGCGCTGGCGGCGACAAAGCGTTCGCGGGTTTCGTCTTCCTTGCGGCGGCCGAAGGCGTAGTTCGCCTCCAGCCACATGACGTTGATGATGCCGAAGGCCAGCGCCAGGCCGACTCCGAGTATCCAGGCGAAATACCACATGATGTTCTCCTTCTCGACGATGTAATTGGTTAGTAGGCGGTGTGTTCGTTGTCGGCGATGTGCTTGAGCGTCACCTTGCCGCGCATGACGCGATACACCCAGGCCGTGTAGAGCATGATCAGCGGCAGGAAGAACAGCACCAGCCAGAACATGATCCCCAGCGTCTTGTGACTCGACACCGCATCCCAGACCGTCAGGCTGCTGCGCGGGTCCAGCGACGACGGCATGATGAACGGAAACATGGCGGTGGCTGCGGTCAGGATGATGCCGGTCACCGCAATGCCGCTGCTGATGAAAGCCAGCCGCGCCTTGCGCCACGCGCCGAAGATCAGCACCAGCAGCAATCCGGCGATGGCGGCGATCGGGATCGCCTTGGTGGCGGGCCAGCGCGTGTAGTTTTCCATCCATGCGCCGGAGACGATTTCAACCGTCTTCGCCAGCGGCATGAAAGCGCTGTTGGCGCTCGGCATGTCGGTGATGCTGTAGCCGTCGACGCCGTACGCGACCCAGAAGCCGGCCGCGACGAACAAGGCGAGGGTGGCGAGTGCGCCCCACAGTGCAATCTTGCGCGCGCGCACTGCAATCGCCGCTTCGGTCTTCACCATGATGAAGGTGGCGCCGTGGGTCAGCAGCATCGCCACGCTCAGCACGCCGGCCAGCAGGCCGAAGGGATTGAGCAGTTCGAAGAAGCTGCCGGTGTATTCCACCCGCATGGTGTCGTCGTAGTGGAACGGCACGCCCAGCAGCAGGTTGCCAAAGGCCACGCCGCAGATCAGCGGCGGCACGACGCCGCCGACGAACAGGCCCCAGTCCCAGGCGTTGCGCCAGCGCGGATCGGCCACCTTGCTGCGATAGTCGAAGCCGACCGGGCGGAAGAACAGCGAGAATAGCAGCACCATCAGTGCGATGTAAAAGCCGGAGAAGGCGGTCGCATAGACCAGCGGCCAGGCCGCGAAGGTGGCGCCGCCGGCGGTGATGAACCAGGTCTGGTTGCCTTCCCAGGTGGGGCCGATGGAGTTGATCAGCACGCGGCGTTCGGCGTCGGTCTTGCCGACGAAGGGCAACATCATGCCCACGCCGAAGTCGAAGCCGTCGGTCAGCGCGAAGCCGATGATGAGCACGCCGACGAAGGCCCACCAGATGATTTTTAAGGTTTCGTAATCGAAGATCATGAGGATTTCCTTGTGTACTTCTTCGTGAATGTGATCAGTTGCATAAACACTGGCATCAGCGCGTCGGCTTCGACAGCGGCGGACGTGGCCGCGGTGGTTGCGGCGGCACCGGCGGCTTGGCTGCAACAGCCGGTTTCTTTTCCTTCTCCAGCAGCTCCCAGTGGTACTTGCCGGTGTGCAGGCTGCTCGGTCCGCGCTTGGCGTACTTGATCATCAGCATCATTTCCACCACCAGCAGAAAGGTATAGAACAGGATGAATCCGGCCAGGCTGAAATACAGGCTTGACGGTTGCAGGGTCGAGGCCGACAGATGGGTCGGCAGGATGCCGGCGATGGTCCACGGCTGGCGGCCGTATTCGGCCACGATCCAGCCCAGCTCGGCGGCGATCCACGGCAGCGGGATGCTGAACACGGCCAGGCGCAGCAGCCAGCGTTGCGGCGCCAGTTGCTTGCGCACCAGGAAGTAGAACGAGGCCGAGAAGATGAACAGGAACAGCATGCCCAGCGCCACCATCCCGCGGAACGACCAGAACAGCGGCGCCACGTTCGGGATGGTGTCGTCGACCGCCTTGGCGATCTGCTGCGGCGTGGCGTCGATCACGTTGGGGGTGTACTTCTTGAGCAGCAGGCCGTAGCCGAGATCTTGCTTGAGCTTGTCGAATTCGGCGCGCGCCTCGGGCGACTTGTCGCCGGACTTCAAGCGCGTCAGTGCAGCGTAGGCCAGCATGCCGTTGCGGATGCGTACTTCGTGTTCTTTCTTGAGGTCCTTGATGCCGATCACCGGCGTATCGACCGAGCGCGTGGCGATCAGGCCCAGCACATAAGGCACCTTGAAGGCATAGTCGGTGCGTTCGCCCTTGTTGTCGGGCAGGCCGAAGACGGTGATGCCGGCGGGCGCAGGATGGGTTTCCCATTCGGCTTCGATGGCGGCCAGTTTGACCTTGTTGACTTCGCCGGCGGTGTAGCCGGACTCATCGCCGAGCACGATCACCGACAGCGTCGAGGCCAGGCCGAAGCCGGCTGCAACCGCAAACGAGCGCAAGGCGAACGCCGTGTCGCGGCCCTTGAGCAGGTAATAGGCGGACACGCCCAGCACGAACATCGACGCCGTGACGTAACCGGCCGCAACCGTGTGCACGAACTTCACCTGCGCCACCGGATTGAAGATCACGTCGGTCATGCTGACCAGTTCCATGCGCATAGTTTCAAAGTTGAATTCCGCGCCGACCGGATTGTTCATCCAGCCGTTGGCGATCAGGATCCACAGCGCCGACAGGCTCGATCCCAGCGCCACCAGGAAGGTCACCATCAGATGCTTGACGCGCGACAGGCGGTCCCAGCCGAAGAAGAACAGGCCGACGAAAGTCGACTCCAGGAAGAACGCCGCCATGCCTTCGATCGCCAGCGGCGTGCCGAAGATGTCGCCGACGTAGTGCGAGTAATACGACCAGTTGGTGCCGAACTGGAACTCGAGTGTGATGCCGGTGGCCACGCCCATGGCGAAGTTGATGCCGAACAGCTTGCCCCAGAAGCGCGTCATGTCCTTGTAGATGGGACTGCCGGTCATGACGTAGACGGATTCCATGATGACCAGGATCCAGGACAGGCCGAGCGTCAGGGGAACGAACAGGAAGTGATACAGCGCCGTGATGGCGAACTGCAGGCGCGACAGACTGACGACTTCGTCAATGGGAAGCATGAGGGACCTCGGAGGTGGAAGGTGATGCGTTGGTTGTAATTGATGCGGGAGATGCAGATTCCGGCGCCGGCGCCAGCAGATGCTGTTCCACCTGGGCGGTGGGCATGCGCATCTTCTTGGCCTGCGGTTCGGAGAAAAAGGTTTTTGCCAGCACCGTCAGGAGCGCGATCTTGACCACCAGGATCAAGGCGATTTCAGCGCCAAGCGGCAATTTGGTCAGGCGCGGCAGGCGCCACAGGCTATGCGTGCGCAGCAACCATGAAGGTCTGGACATGGGTCACTCCTTGGCTTGGTCGGGAGAGGCTAGGGCAGCCTTCTCGCTTTTTTCGTTCTTGTCGCCCTTGTCGTTGCTTTTGTCATTCTTCTCTCCGCCGAAGCGGAACTTGTCCTTGACGTCCAGCAGCTTCTTGATCTTCGAGCCCATCTTCATGAGCGAAGACAAGGTTTCCGGCGACAGCCGCTGTACGTCGTCGAACCAGGAGCTGGACAGCTCGATCAGGTCGTACATTTCGCGCATGCGCTTTTGTGCATGTTTGTCGTCGACGCTGGCCGGCGTTTCCAGCAACGCATCCCGCAGCATCGACAGCGTTGGTTCGATTTCGCGGCGGCGGCGCTCTTCCAGCAAGGCCTTGAAGATATCCCAAATATCCTTCGGCGGTTCAAAATATTCACGGCGGTCGCCGGGCTGATGGAGCAGCTTGACCAGCCGCCACGATTGCAGCTCCTTGAGCCCCATGCTGACGTTGGAGCGCGAGAAACTCAGGTAATCGGCGATTTCATCGGCGTTCAGCGGACGCGCCTGCACATACAGCAGGGCATAGATCTGGCCGACGGTGCGGTTGATGCCCCAACGGCTGCCCATCTCGCCGAAATGGAGGATGAAGCGCTGCATCAGGGGGCTGAGGGTGTTGGGTTCCATGGAAAATTCCTGGGGGAGGGGGCGGAGCGGCATCGTGGATTGTTTTGAATTTTCAGTAATTACTGAAATATACGACATTTCAGGAATCCAAACAATCGCTGCGTTGCCGCATGACGACGCGCCGGTGTCGAAAAACCTCCAAAAAACTGCGAAAAACAGCATCTTTCGGGAATCAAACCGGCTTCCGGGCGATCCGACCACTTATTTGTACGGAAAAACACCATGCCCCACACCTTCATCCGCAAACTGCCCGACGAAACCCGCGCGCAACAGGCCTGGCAGCTCAGCAAAGGCGCCGTGACCGCGTGGCTGGACGATTTTGCGCCGAGCATGGGCGCGGCCATCGCTTACTACACGATCTTTTCGCTGGCGCCGATGCTGGTGATAGCGATTGCGGTGGCCGGCATGATCTTTGGCCATGACGCAGCGCAAGGCGAAATCGTCGGGCAGATCCAGGGCGTGGTCGGGGTGGAAGGCGCGATGGCGGTGCAGGGTTTGCTGAAATCGGTGAGCGAGCCGCGGGATGGCATCATCGCCGCCGGTCTCGGCATCGTCACGCTGGTGATCGGCGCCACCGCCGTGTTCGCGGAATTGCAAAGCGCGCTCGACCGCATCTGGCACATCCCGGCGGCGCCCCGCGACAGCGGCATCTGGCTGCTGATCCGCAAGCGTCTGCTGTCGTTCGGCCTGATTCTCGGCCTCGGCTTCATGCTGATCATTTCGCTGGTGGCCAGCGCCGGACTGGCGGCGCTGGGGAAATGGTGGGGCAGCTGGTTTATCGGCTGGGAAATCCTGCTGCAGGTGCTGAACTTCGCGATTTCATTCGCTGTTTTTACCGGGTTGTTTTCGGTGATCTACAAATACCTGCCGAGCGTGCGGCTGGCGTGGCACGACGTACGCGCCGGCGCGGTCGCCACGACCATCCTGTTCATCATCGGCAAATACCTGATCGGGCTGTACCTGGGGCGCGCGGGCATGACCTCGGGTTTCGGTGCGGCCGGTTCGTTCGCCTTGCTGCTGGCGTGGATCTATTATTCAGCGCAGATCTTCCTGCTGGGAGCGGAATTTACCTGGGTGTACGCCAATCGCTATGGCTCGCGCGCACAATTGCGCGCATCCGGCGGCTGACCTGGGGTGGTTGTTGCCTCAGTCGGTCACGGCGTTTTCGTCGCGGCCGAGCAATTGACGGTTGCCTTGTTGCGATGACTCCAGCGCGGCAAAACTGCGTGCGCACATCAGGCTTTCATAGAGATCGATGGCGGGCGTGATGGTGTCCACCTTCTCGACGCCACCGGCCTCGCGCTGTGCTTCGACCAATGCGCGCGTCAACAGTGCGGCATCGGCCAGCGCGCTATTGGCGCCCAGACCGCCGGCCGGACTCATCGCATGGATCGCATCTCCCAGCGCCGTCACCCGCGACGCCTTCCACAGGCACGGCAGGCTCGCCGTGCGTATCGGCACCAGCGCACGCATGGCCGGATTGCAGGACTCGTACACCAGCTTCAGTGCCGGCGACCAGCCGGCGGTGACGGCGCCGATCTTTTGCGTCAGCTCGGCCGCACTCAGGCGCAGCGCCGCATCCGCACCTTGGTCCAGACCGAAGCGTTCACGCGCGCCGACCAGAGCCCAGTACAGATAGTCGTCCGGTTGCGGCAGGCCGTCGTCAAAGTCATTGTCGCCAAAGCGCATGGCGTCGATCACGCCCGCCAATCCTTTTTCAAAAATCACACTGGTGCCGGCTTGCAGCTGATGCGCCAGCGTCGCACGCAAGGCTGCGGTCAACGGCGTCTTGCCGTAGACGCAGACGTCGCCGGTGTCCTGCGGCCGCATCGCCGGAAAGCGTTGCGCCGCCACCGCCGAATGGACGCCGTCGGCCGCCACCAGCACGTCTCCCGTGACGCTGCCGCCATTGACGAAATGCGCCGTCACGCGGCCATCGACAGTTTCTTCGTAGTGCAGGAATTGGGTGCCGAAATGCACCTCGCGCCGCAAGCCCTCCAACAGCACCTGACGCATGGTCTGGCGGTCGGCCAGGCTGTCCGCCGCGCCGCCTTCCGCCGCGCCCTTGCGCCAGCTGCTGACCCATTTACCCGCCAGCGGCTGCAATTGTCCGTTGACGGTGTTGACGCCGGCGGCCGCCTGTGCGCAGGTGGCGCTGAACAGCCGGTACCGCTCTGGCGGCAGGCAGGCTTGCAGCGCATCTCGGCCGTTGTGGTCGATACGGATGCGATAGCCCTGTGTGCGGCTGAACGGCGACGCGTCCTTTTCATAGACGGCGACCGAGATGCTGTTTTGCTTCAGACCTTGGGCCAGGCACAGGCCGCCCAGACCGGCGCCGATGACGATCACATGCAGGGATGAAGAAGGGAATGGCTTCACGTTTTTCCTTTCGCTGGAGGGATGCAGAATCACTGTGCAGAACTGTCGGGATGGACAGTATTGAGCGAAAGCGGGAAAGCGTGATAACGTTGTTTGGACAGAATATATTGAAATCCGGCCATGACAAAAGAACTCTACGCACAATTCGCCGACGTCAGCGACCGCGCCGATGGACCGCCTCTGATTGCGATCTGGGGCGACGATTTGCGCGCCGACGAATTCGAGCGGCTCAAGATCGGTACGCGCGAATACGACTGGCACACGCATTTGCGCGGCCAGCTTTTCTGCATCGAAAGCGGCCTGGTGCATGCGCGCACCAGGCACGGTTCGTGGCTGCTGCCGCCGCAGCGCGCCGGCTGGATTCCACCGGGTGAATTGCATCAGGCCGACATCCTCGGCGTGATGAGCGGCTGGAGCATCCTGATCTCACCGGAAGCCTGTCGCGGGCTGCCTGACAAGCCGTGCGTGATCGGTGTCTCCGACCTGATGCGGGCGCTGGTGCGGCGCGCGGTGACGTGGAGCACTCAGGATGCGTTGTCGCCGGCGCAACGGCGCGTAATGAACGTGCTGCTCGACGAAGTGCGGCAAGCGCCGCACGAGCCGCTGCATCTGCCGTTGCCGACGGATCGCCGCCTGCTGCGTATCGTCTCGGCCATCATGCAGGAGCCGGCGGACAACCGCACGCTGGAACAATGGGCCGAATGGGCCGGTCTGTCGCCGCGCACCATGAGCCGGCTGTTTCGCGTTGAGGTTGGTTGCAGTTTCGCCCAATGGCGGCAGCAAGCACTGCTGACGCATGCGCTCGAGCGATTGGCGCGGGGAGAGCAGGTGGCATCGGTGGCGGATGCGCTCGGCTATGCATCGCCGAGCAATTTCATCGCCATGTTCCGGCGCTGTTTCGGCGAATCGCCGGGGCGCTATTTCAACGGCAATGTCAGCGGCAATTTCAATGGTAACGTCGGCGCCTAGCCGAAACAAGTCGGGGCGCATGCGTGTTAACATCGCGCCCATGAATAATAACGACGCCATCGCCCAGGCTTACCTGTTTTTCCAGCACGGCCAGCTGGAAGCGGCTCACGCCATCCTGCAGCCGCTGGCGCAGCAGGCCGCCGCCGATTTCAATTTGCTGCACCTGGCCGGCGCCGTCGCCGCCGGCTTGCAGCTGCACGCGCAGGCGATCGAGTTGTACCGCCGCGCGCTGGCGCTGACGCCGGGCGACCTTGCAGTGAGCTACAAGCTCGGCCGTGTCCTGTATGACGCGGGCAAGCATCAGGAAGCGCTGAGCCTCTATTTGCAACTGATCGCCGCCGGCGTGCAGCATGCCGATGTTTTCCACGCCGCTGCCTTGCTGCTGCAGGACTTCAATCGCAATGAAGAAGCGCTGCAAGCAGTCGAACACGCCTTGCGCCTGGCGCCGCAGAACCCCGATGCCTGGCATCGTCACGGCGTCTTGCTGCAGCGCCTGCAACGTCCGGGCGACGCCTTGCAGAGCCTGCAGCAAGCAGTTTCTCTGGCGCCCGCACAGAGCGTGTATCGCTTTGATCTGGCCTTGCTGCAGTACGAACTCCATCGCAACGAAGAGGCGCTGGCCAGCGTCGACCAGGTGCTGGCGCAGGAGCCGGAGTTCGGCGACGGCTGGGTGTGCCGCGCGGCGACGCTGGGACGCCTGCGCCGCTACGAGGAATCGATCACGTCCGCCCGGAAAGCCTTGAACTTGCGCGCCGGCTATGCCGACGCCAGCGTCAACCTGGCGCTGACCCTGCTGGCGCTGGGACGTTTCGACGAAGCCTGGCCCTTGTATGAATCGCGCTGGCAGGGCGAGCGCGCCGATCCGCAGCGTCATGGCGGTATTGCGCGCTGGCCCGGAGTGGGTGCCGCCGCCGGCAAGACCGTGCTGTTGTGGGCCGAGCAAGGCCTGGGCGACGCCATTCAATTTTCGCGTTATGCGCAACAGGTTGCCGCGCTCGGTGCGAATGTCGTGCTTGAAGTGCATGCCGCGCTGAAGACGCTGTTGGAAACGCTGAAAACCGATTTGGACTCGGGCAAGCCCACACCCATCATCGTGAAAGCCATTGGCGAAGATTTGCCGGCAGTCGATTACCAGGTGCCGCTGATGAGCCTGCCGCTGATGTTCGGCACGCGCCCGGATACGATCCCGTCACCGCAGGCGTACCTGCGCGCCGGATCGCACATGCAACAGAGCTGGGCGCAATCGCTGGAACAGGGCACGGAAGGCGACCGGCCGCTGCGCATCGGCATCGTCTGCTCGGGCAACGCCGGCAACCACAACGATCGCCGCCGTTCGATTCCCTTGCAGGCGTTTAGCCCCTTGCTGGATATCGCCAACGCCGAATTCTTCCTGCTGCAACCGGAGCTGCGCCAGCGTGACGCCGACTGGTTGCAGAGCACATCTGCGCTGCAATGGCCCGGACGTGAATTGCAAGCCTTCGACGACACCGCTGCGCTGATTGCCAATCTGGATCTGGTAGTTGGCGTCGATACCGCTGCTGTGCATCTGGCCGGCGCGTTGGGTGTTCCCGTTTGGATATTGCTGTCGCACGCCGCCGACTGGCGCTGGCTGCTGGAACGCGACGACAGCCCTTGGTATGCCTCGGCGCGTCTGTTCAGGCAGACGACGGCAGGTGACTGGGATGCAGTGATGACGCGTGTTCGGACGGAACTGGCGGCGCTGAAGCAAGCCGCCGGCTGATCAGCGCAGAGTGACCTTCCCCCGAGTGGAGAAGAGCAGACTGAAGGCGATCCAGCCGTCGGCTGAACACGCCACTGCCGCCGTGCCGCCGTGCACGGTCATGATGGCCTTGACGATCGCCAGGCCGAGACCGTTGGATTCGGTGAATTCGCTGCGAGACTTGTCACCGCGATAGAAGCGGTCGAACATGCGTTCCATCTGTTGCCGCGTCATCGCCGCACCGCGATTGGCGACATCGATGGTGACGCCGTCGGCAGTCGGCCGAGCGCTGATCCTGATGGCGGTGCCGGCGTCGCCGTAGCGCACCGCATTGACGACGAGGTTGCTCACTGCGCGTCGCCACATCACGAGGTTGGCGCTGCAGGCCAGACCCGGCGCCACATCGACTTCGAACTGCATGTCGCGCTCGGCGGCCACGCCTTCGAAATAATCGGCGATCTTCTGCAACTCTTCCTTCAGGTCGATTGCGCTGCGGTCGACCACCAGTTCCGCGTGATCGGTCTGCGCCAGGAACAGGATGTTTTCAATGATGCGCGACAGGCGTGTCAATTCTTCCAGGTTCGATTCCAGCAGCTGCTCATACTCTTCCACGTTGCGGCGCTGGCCCAGGGTCACCTGCGTCTGCCCCATCAGGATGTTGACCGGCGTACGGATCTCATGCGCCAGGTCGGCGGAAAACTGCGACAGATGTTCGTAGCCGTTTTCGAGCCGGTCCAGCATGGCGTTGAGGGCGCCGGCGAGTTGGCGCAATTCGGCCGGCGCGTCTTCTTCGCGCAGCCGGGTGCTGAGGTTGGCCGGCGTGATCTCGGCGGCGCGGCGGCTCATGCGGGTCAGCGGCATCAGGTCGCGCCGCAGCACGGCGAAGCCGAGCACCGAGGTCAGCAACACGGCCAGCGCGACGGCGGCGACCACGCGCCACAGGTACACCGTCATCATGCGCGACTCTTGCGTCATGACATAGGCGGCGACGATCTCGACGGTATCGTTGTGGTTGCCGACGTCCGCCAGCGCGGCGACCCAGCGTACGCGCACACCGTCGGCGCGCATGCCGTCATGCAGAGAAGATATCCTGAGCGGCACGCCGATGGCGACCGGCGTCATCGCCGGCGGCGTCAGGTTGTCGGGATTCATGTTGATGAACGGCGCTTCGCCCTGGCGGCGGAAGATGCGCACATCCTGCTCGTTGCCGAGCATGCTCTCGAACAGGGCGGGGCGCTGCTCCATCTGCTCGACGTTGTAGAGGTCGTGCAGCAGGTTGCGGAAATGTTCCACGCGGCCGATCAGCGTGTAGTCGGCGCGCACTTCCAGCGACTGGCGCGCCGAGTTGTAGAGGTACATGCCGAGTCCGGTGACCACCAGGCAGGCGATCAACGCAAACAGCGCGCTGACGCGGAACGCCAGCGTCCAGGAACGCCACGGTCTCATTGCCGGACTTTCATTGCGCGTCCTTCATGGCGTTTCCGAAAACATGTAGCCGATGCTGCGCACGGTATGGATCAGTTTCTTTTCGAACGGCGCATCGATCTTCGCGCGCAGGCGCTTGACTGCGACGTCGACGACGTTGGTGTCGCTGTCGAAATTCATGTCCCACACCTGCGAGGCGATTACCGAGCGCGACAAGGCTTCACCTTGGCGCTTGATCAGCAGATGCAGCAGAAGAAATTCCTTGTTGGTCAGCACGATATTGACGCCTTGCCGGGTGACCTTGTGGCGCACGTGATCGAGCTGCAGGTCGGCCACCTGATAGACCTCGGCGTCGCGCGTGACGCCGCGGCGCAGCAGCGTGCGAATGCGCAGCACCAGCTCGGTGAATGAAAACGGCTTGACCAGGTAATCATCGGCGCCCAGTTCCAGCCCGCGGATGCGATCGTCGACGTGGTCGCGCGCGGTCAGGAAAATCACCGGCAGGTCGCGCTTGGCGCGCAGCGCGCTCATCACCTGCCAGCCGTCAGTGCCAGGCAGCATGACGTCGAGCACCACCAGGTCGTAGTTCTGTTCCATCGCCATGTGCAGGCCGTCGGTGCCGGTGCGCGCGAGATCGACCGTATAGCCGGATTCGCGCAAGCCCTTCTTGAGGTAGTCGCCGGTTTTCGGATCGTCTTCGATGACAAGGATGGCCATGCTGGGCTTGAGTAGGGTTCAGAGGTTGGACAGTAGATGTGGCTGCATTCTAGCAATTCGGGGCGGGCGCTCGATGACAAATTTGTCATCAAATTGCCATCTTGATGACACTGCCCCTGCCATAGGATGATGGTGCAAAAGAAGCGTCCACGCCATGCATCATCGTCTCGTATCGTGCTGTCAGGCAACAAATCGCATCCATTCATTATTCCAGGGAAACCGCCATGCTGATCAAAATCCGTCCAGACCAGATCGATATTCCGCTCGCTTCGGAGATCACGCCGCAAGAAGTCTACGCCTCGCGCCGCGCTTTCATGGGCAAGGTGGCGGCAGGCGCAATCGCTGGCAGCGGCCTGCTCGGCGCCGGCAGCGCGTTTGCTCAGTCGGCTACGGCGCGCAAATTGCCTGCCAAGCTCAACAGCGCCTACGCGGTGATGGACAAGCCGACCGCCTACCAGGACGCGACGACGTACAACAATTATTACGAGTTCGGCACCGACAAGGCCGACCCCGCGCGCACCGCCGGCACGCTCAAGACCACGCCGTGGACCGTCAGCATTGAAGGCGAGGTCAAAAAGCCGTTCACGCTCGACCTCGACGCGCTCATGAAACTGGCGCCGCTGGAAGAACGCATCTACCGCCTGCGTTGCGTCGAAGGCTGGTCGATGGTGATTCCGTGGATCGGCTATTCGCTGTCGGCGTTGATCAAGAAAGCCGACCCGACCGGCAACGCCAAGTACATCGAATTTGTCACCCTGGCCGACAAAAAACAGATGCCCGGCTTGTCGGATCCGATCCTGCAATGGCCGTACACCGAAGGCCTGCGCATGGACGAAGCGAACCATCCGCTGACCTTGCTGACCATGGGCATGTACGGTGAAGTGCTGCCGAATCAGAACGGCGCGCCGGTGCGCGTCATCGTGCCGTGGAAGTACGGTTTCAAATCGGCCAAGTCCATCGTCAAGATCCGCTTCCTCAAGGATCAGCCGAAGACGGCCTGGAACATGTATGCCGCGCAGGAATACGGTTTCTATTCCAACGTCAATCCCAACGTCGATCATCCGCGCTGGTCGCAGGCCAGCGAACGCCGCATCGGTGAAGACGGCTTCTTCGCACGCAAGCGCAAGACGCTGATGTTCAACGGCTACAACGATGTGGCCGGCTTGTACACCGGCATGGACCTCAAGAAGTACTTCTGACGCCGGAGCAAGCATGCAATTTCTCAAGAAGCTGTCGGGCTTGTCACCGCGCGGGGTACTGCGACTGCGCAACCTGCTGTTCGTGCTGGCGCTGCTGCCGCTGGTGCGACTGGTGGCATTCGGTTTCCTGGACCGGTTGGGCGCCAATCCGATCGAATTCATCACGCGCAATACCGGCGACTGGGCCTTGTATTTCCTCTGCATCACGCTGGCGGTGACGCCGCTGCGCAAGCTGACCAAATGGAACTGGTTGGTGCGCCTGCGCCGCATGCTGGGCTTGTACGCGTTCTTTTACGTGGCGTTGCACTTCACGATTTTCTTCTGGCTCGATCATTTCTTCGACGTGCAGGAAATGTGGGCGGACATCGTCAAGCGGCCATTCATCACGGTCGGCGTGCTGGCCTTCGTGCTGCTGATTCCTCTGGCCGTCACCAGCACCAACGGCATGGTGCGCAGGCTCGGCGGCAAGCGCTGGCAATGGCTGCACCGCCTCACCTACGTGATCGTGCCGCTGGGCGTGCTGCATTTCTGGTGGGTCAAGGCCGGCAAGAACCTGCTGGCGCAACCGATCCTGTTTATGACCATCGTGGCGCTGCTGTTGCTGACGCGCGTGCTGTCGAAAAATAACCGCCAACGGATGGCGCAATTATGGTCGCGGCGCAGTGCCGGCAATGCAGGAACGACGGGAACTACTTTGATGAAAGAAAGTAAATGATGAAAAACACGTTGTACAAATACGGTCTGCCGTTCGTGCTTGCAGCTTCGGCGCTGGCGTTGTCGGCATCGCCGGTGTTCGCGGCCGAATCGGCATTCAGGATTCCGCCGCCGAAAAGTGCACCAGCCAACGCAGCTGCCACTGAGACGGTGGTCCTCGCCGGCGGTTGCTTCTGGGGCGTGCAGGCGGTGTTCCAGCACACGCTGGGGGTGACCAGCGCAGTGTCGGGCTATGCTGGCGGCGCCAAGGACACGGCGCGCTACGATATGGTCGGCAGCGGTTCCACCGGCCATGCCGAAGCGGTCAAGGTCACCTTCGATCCGCGCAAGGTTTCTTACGGCAAGATCCTGCAAATCTATTTCTCGGTGGTGCATGATCCGACCCAGCTCAATCGCCAGGGACCGGACAGCGGCACGCAATATCGCTCGGCCATCTTCTATCAAAGCGACGAGCAGAAGCGCATTGCCTCCGACTACATTGCCCAGCTCGATGCGGCCAAGGTCTATCCTGCGCGCATCGTCACGCAACTGACGCCGCTGGCGCCGACGGCGTTCTATGCGGCCGAGGATTATCACCAGGATTTCGCCACGCTGCATCCGACACAAGGTTATATCGCGCGTTTCGATCTGCCCAAGATCGAGAATTTCAAGCAAATGTTCCCCTCCGACTATCGCGCCGCGCCGGTCCTCGTCTCCAGCAAATAATTTGTCCGCATGCTTCCTTTCGCGAGAAGGGAAGGATGACAAATTTGTCACCGCTTTGTCATCCGTTTAACCCGCTGCGCCTCCTACACTGATCGTCAATCCTGTGCACCGTTCGTCGGCGTGCGGGATCGACTACAGATTAAAAATACAAGGGAGTTTGCATGGAACAAACAAAGCGATTCATTTCCGCCCAACGCCACCTTGCCGCAGCGATGGCGGTTGCCGGTTCGGTGCTGGCGGCGACGATTTTCCTGTGCGCCAGCAGCAACGCGCTGGCGCAGGACATGCCGCATCACCATGGCGCCACACATGACATGGCGCCGCCGGCCTTCATCGCCAGCACGGCCAAGCCATTTTCAGGATTGATGGACGACGCCATGGCGGTGATGGACCACGGCATGGCGCAGGCGCCGATGAACGGCAAGCCGCCGCACGATTTCATCACAATGATGATGCCGCATCACCAGGGGGCGATCGACATGGCGAAGGCGGTGTTGCTGTATTCCGATGATCCGGAAATCCGCAATCTGGCGCTGGGCATCATCACCGAGCAGCAGAACGAAATCAAGGTCATGCAAGCCTGGCTGCAGCGTCATGGCGGCACGGACGGCAAGTAATTTCATCATCACAATCCAACTCAGGGACACCATCAACATGAAAAAATCCTCACTGGCGCTGGGCGCCGTCGCAGCCTTGTTCGCACACGCCGCTTCGGCCTTGCCGGCGGGCGACGATCGCGTCTACACCGCCGACCAGAACAGCAATACCGTCAGCGTCATCAATCCTGCGACCAATACGCTGGTCGGCCAGATCCGCCTCGGCAATCCGCGCCCGGACGTGCTGTCGCCGCTGTACAAGGGACAGATCAACGTGCACGGGATGGGCTTTTCGCCCGACCACAAGACGCTGCTGGTGGTGTCCAACGGCTCCAATTCGGTGACCTTCATCGACACCGCCACCAACAAAGTCAAGGGCACGACCTATGTCGGCCGCTCGCCGCATGAAGGTTTCTTCAGCGCCGACGGCAAGGAGGTCTGGGTGGTGGTGCGCGGCGAGGATTACATCTCGGTGATCGATCCGGTCAGCTTCAAGGAAACCGGCCGCATCCAGACCGGCGTCGGTCCCGGCATGGTGCAGTTCATGCCGGACAACAAGCTGGCGTTTGCGGTGTCGAGCTTCACGCCGCAGGTCGACGTGATCGATGTCCAGTCCCATAAGGTGATCAGGAAAATCGACGTCGTCAGTCCGTTCTCGCCGTTCCTGCAATTCACGCCGGACTACAAGGAGGTCTGGATGACGCACAAGGACGTCGGCAAGGTCACGCGCATCGATACGCGCACGCAGCAAGTCGTCGGCGTGATCGACACAGGCTTCATCACCAACCATCTGTCGTTTGCCAAAATCGGCGGCAAGGTGCTGGCGTACGTGACCATCGGCGGGGAAAACGTCGTCAAGGTCTACACCACCGACAAGGACGCTAAACTCATCGCCACGATTGCCACCGGCGCCTTGCCGCACGGCATCTGGACGTCGGATGACAGCAGCCGCGTCTACGTCGGCCTGGAAAATGGCGACGGCGTCGAAGTCATCGACACGGCCTCCAACAAGGTGATCGCGCATATCGGCGGCGGCCAGGCGCCGCAGGCGCTGGTGTATCTGTCGCATGTTGCAGGCGCTGACGGCGGTGCGGCAAATCTCGTTGCGCGCGTGAACAGCGATCCGCTGAACATCCGTTTGCAAGCGGCCGCTGGCGGTCCGGCTGACGCGCGCGGCTTTGTGGTTTCGCGCAATCTCGGTGTGGTCGATGCGCTGGAAGTATCGCTGTTCAAGCTCAAGCCACAGACCGCGTACAGCGTCTATCTGGATGGTCAGGCAGCGCCGGTGGCGCGTTTTGTCACCGATGCCAAGGGCATGTCGAACGGCACTGCTATCGGCCCGTTGCGAGAACTGGCGGCCCCGGATGCTGCAAGCATGGCTACGGCTGCGGCGCGCATCGTCGTCATGGAAGGCAATGCCGCGGCAGACGTTTCCAAAGCGGTGCTGGTGCAGGCGAAGTAACTCAGGCCAGCGTCACCGGGGAAGCAGGGAACAGATAGCGCCGTCGCATCAGCGACGGGATCTCGGCGGCGGGGACGGGGTGCGAAATATAGTAGCCCTGGACCTCGTCGCAGCCCAGCGCCTGTAGCAGATGCAGCTGCGCTTCAGTTTCCACGCCCTCGGCCACGACGGTCATGTGCAAGGCATGCGCCATCGACACCATGGCGTTGAAGAGCACTTCGCTTTCGGCGCGCACGCCCAGTTCGGCGGTGAAGGCCTTGTCCACTTTCAGCACGTCCAGGTCGAGACGCTGCAGTTGCGACAGCGAGGAATAGCCTGTGCCGAAATCGTCCACCAGTAGCTTGATGCCGAGCTGGCGGAACGACGCCAGTTCTTCGGCCACCTCAAGGGCGTCGGCCATCATGCAGGATTCGGTCAGTTCGATTTCCAATTGGGCCGGGTCGACGGCGTGTTCGGCCAGCGCAGTGGCGATGATGTCGTTAAGGTTGCCCTGGTTCAGCTGGCGTGAGGAGACGTTAACCGACATCGGCAACAGCGGCAGTCCGGCGATGCGCCATTGCGCCAGTTGCGCGCAAGCCTTGCGGATGATCAGTTCGCCCAGCTTCAGGATCAGACCGGTTTCTTCCGCCACCGGGATGAACTCGAGTGGCGACACGATGCCGCGCACCGGATGCTGCCAGCGCGCCAACGCTTCCATGCTGCAGAATTCACCGCTGACCGTGTTCACGCGCGGCTGGAAATACAGCACAAACTCGTCGCGTTCGATCGCCAGGCGCAGGGCGTTTTCGTTTTCTATCTTGATTTGCAGCCGCTCGGACAATTGCGGCTGGTAGAAGCGGAAGCGTTTCTTGCCCTCCGACTTTGCCGCGTGCATGGCAGTGTCGGCATGCTTGAGCAAGGCATCGACGCTGTTGCCGTCGCGCGGGAACATGCTGATGCCGATCGACAGGTTGATTTGCAGGATATTCTGATTGGACAGCATCAGCGGCCGCGAGAACGCCGACAGGATGCCATCGGCCAGTTGCGCGGCTTCATCGATGCTGCCGCCCTGATGGATCACTGTGAACGAGTCGCCGCTGAAGCGCACCACCTGATGCGGTGCGGGAACCAGTTCGCGCAACCGCTGTGTCACCGCTTGCAGCAACAGGTCGCCGCTGGAGTGGCCGAGCGTGTCGTTGACGTTTTTGAAGTCGTCGAGATCGACGAACAGAACGGCAAAGCCGTGGCCGTCGCCGGCGGCGTCGTGCAACAGCCGGTTCAGGTAGCGCATGACCCAGTGACGGTTGGGCAGGCCGGTCAGTTCGTCGGTATTGAGCTGCTCCAGCAGGGCCAGTTCATGCGCCTTGCTTTCGCTGATGTCGCGCACGGTGATGGCCAGTCCGAAGCGCGTGCGTACCATGCGCCGATGCAGCCACGACGCACCGAGCGGGCTTTCGGGCGGGGTCTCGAATTCGTCTTCGTATTCGCCGTTTTCCATGGCGCTGCGAAAGGTCGGCATCAGCGTCGTGAAGTATTCCGGCGAATAAAAGCGCGACATGTGACTGCCGATGAGTTCGGACTTGTTGATGCCGAAGATGGCGGCGCCGCGTTCATTGCAATCGAGCACCTGGAAGTCACTGATCTCGCCGTCCTTGCCGCGCAGAGCCAGCCACATGTAGAACCCGTCGGCACCGCCTTCGGTGACGATGCCGTAGGCTTCGCGCGCTTTTTCGATTTCGTGCTTGCGGATCGCAAGCCGCATCGAGAACAGCATGCCAACCACCGCGCAAATCGCCAGGAACACCGAGCAGGCGCTGGCGATGAACATGTAGTCGGCGGCGCGCTCTCGGAAAGCCGCGTAGACGTCGCGCGTCGACACGCCGACCGCAGCCACCAGGGGATAACCGCGCACCGTATGCCAGGCGACGATGCGTTCTTCGCCATCGCCGAAGGTGGAGCCGGGCATGACCATGGCGGCGTTGGCGCCGACCAGCGGCGGCCGGGACTTGAACACGGTCTCCTGCGTCTGCAGCGCGTCCATCGTGCGTGACAGCAGCGGCGTGCCGTCCGGTTGGAACAAGGCGATGAAGTCTTTCTTGCCGAGCGCGGATTCATCTTGTGAAGGCGCGAGGAAGGCCGGTTCCACCGCGACCATGACTATGCCGTTGAAGTTGCCCTCGGCATCGTTGAGACGGCGCGAAAAGCGGATTAGCATACGCTGCGAACGTACCCCTATCGCCGGGTTGCTGATTAACAAGCCGCTGTGCGCATGATTTTTGTGGTTGAGGAAATAATCGCGATTGGCGATGTTGGCCAGCTTCTGCAGCGACAGCGAACTGGTCATGAGCTGGCCATCGCGGTCCGAGATGGTCACGTACAGCAGCGATGAGGTCGGATAGAGACCTTGCTGCTGCTGATCTTCCACGCTCAGGTGGCCATTCGTGAAATTCCAGTAGTACTTCAGGTGCAGGGTGATCTGGTCGACCTGGCTGATGGCGCGCGCCAGTTGTTCGGCATAGGACTTCGACTGGACGCTGGCGTCTTGCAACGCGTTCTTGCCGATTTCCGCTTCGCGATCGTTGAGACGCGCCAGCAGCAGCGACCACATGACGATTGCCAGGATGAGGCACCCAAGGGGCCAGGCCAGAATGCTGAGGACTTTGGGTAGGCGCTTCTTCACTGTTGTTGGCTTATAAAAAATTTCAAGATCTGAGGAGCGACCCGGTGGCAATACGGCGATACGGCAATACGGCAATACGGCAATACGTAAGGTGATCGGCGATGCTGACGCTTTCTTTAGGTCCTTTTTTGTTATTTTTTGTTCAAGCAGCTGTTCAGGAGCATGAGGCGGACATGCTCAAAGTAATTCTATTTTTGCAAATGATTATATAGAAACGTTAGCGTATTCATACGATCCGGGGGCGTCTTTGAACAGACTTTTTCAACTGTCCGTGTGGATGCATTGTCCGTCATGTGGCAGTCGTCACGGCAGGCAGAAGCGCGCATGCGCATTACGCAGCACGCCTGGTTGGCTGAGGGAGGTGGCCAGCCATCCCGGGGAGGGCCGGCTGAAATCATGTGTTCAGGGCGCCGATGTTTTGCGCTTGCAGTTCCAGATCCGCACGCCCAGTGCGCACCAAACCAGGAAGATGACCATGTTGGCGGGCACCCAGACCAGTTGCAGCCAGATGTAGTAACGCATCGCTTCGTTCCAGTGACCGGGATTCTGCAAGTCGGTCATGTCCATCCACGGCGCTGCGCTGAGGGAAGCATATTGCGTCCATCCGAGTATGACGGCCATCGGAATCAGCAGAAAACTCCAGAACGAGACAGTGCGATGCACACGGACGTTTGCATATGAGGAAGAGTTGATTTCATCGTGACCACTGCGGTACGTCGCTTCATGCGCTGAACATGAGCGCACGTTTATGCGGCCCTGTTCATGACAGTGGTTGTGTTGACTGCTCGCGTTATTTTTTTCCGCATTTGCCACATCGTTCTGCATAGTGCCCCCGCATCTGCAAACTGACTTGATTGAATTTATTGGGTTTCTTATTTCATTCTCGGCATGGCGCCGACGTCTTATTCCGACAGGCAAAGCCGCAGATGCGGACCGTCGTCGCGCCGTTCAGGCGCAAGACGCTGCAGAAGATCAAAGACGAACCGGGAAAGGGGAAGTCGGACGTGCAGCCCTGGCGTAGAGGTGCGAACAAGCGGTCGTGTCTCTGGCTGACCGGAGGTCGCCAAATGAGGACAGGGCATTTACGGTTCTCGCTGAGGTTGAGCGCATCCCTGACCGAGGGCCGGGATGCGTTGTTGTGCAATAAGAAAAACAAGACGATACGTTTCGTCTCTAATTCTAGGTGCAAAATTCCTACGGCGCAACAAATCTTGCGAGAATGTTGTTAAATTAATTCGATATTGGTTTTGGCGGGAGTGATGCCGTCGAGCACCAATGCGACGTGCAGGTCAATATGGCGTTCATCGATGCCGGCATGGCGCATGAGCATGCGCTGGATGATCGGGCCGTACAGCAGGTCGAAGATGACGTCGAAATCGAGGTCAGGCTTGAATTCGCCGTTCTCAATACCGCGCAACAGCACTTGTTTGGCGGCGTTGCGGCGCGGATCGAGGAAGTTGTCGTTGAACAGCCGCATGGTCTCGGCGTCGAACTGTGACAGTCCGATCATTTCGCATACCACACGGCCGGTTTTGCCGCGATACAGCTTGGCCAGCTTGCGGATCTGATTTTCGATGTCGTGGCGGGCCGATTCTGTCTCCGGGAAGGCGACAGTCGGACCGACTTCGCGCAGCAATGCTTCCATGGCCAGCGAGCTTTTGTTCGGCCACCAGCGATAGATGGTCGCTTTACCTACACCTGCGCGCGCAGCCACGCCTTCAAGCGAGAGCTTGTCGAAGCCGATCTCATCGAGCAGGACGCAAGTGGCGTCCAGGATGGCATCGTGCGTGGCCGGGTTGCGGCGCCTGCCTGTGGCGGGGTCAGGCATGTAGGTGAGAGAAATGATCGTGCTCCAATGATGGGGAATACAGTCTGTCCACAGCCTATATCGGTCATCTGCGTGACAACTTGAGAAAGAAACCTCGATCGCAGCGTTTTTCGACAACATTTTTTTACATGCGCAGACGAATGAAGTGTGCCGGCACGACCCGGAAAGCCGCCGGACGCCGGTTGGACATGACTTGCCGCAAAGCATTCCATGCGTCGACTTCAGCTTTGGGCGAACGTGTGCCGGACGCCGCCTCAGCGACGCAGCAGGAGATTCTTGCCGGCGTTGTTGATGATCAGCAACAAGCCCATCAGCGCCAGGAATCCTGCGAACAGGCCGGTGGCGTTCAGCAGCACGTGCGGATAGCCGAGGTCGCGGACGTTGATGAAGGGATAGGGATAAAAGCCGGAACTGCCGCCGCGCCACAGCGTGATGCTCAGGTAGCCGAGCGGGTAGACCAGCCACAGCAGGCATTTCTTCAGGCTGGGCTGGAAGCGGGGGACGAAGAAGATCCAATAGACCAGCGCCAGCAACGGCGTGACGGTATGCAGGCTTTCGTTGACCAGTGCGCGAAAGCCGGTCGGCTGCCACAGTTGGCGCAGCAGGAGGTTGTAGGCAATCCCGACGAAGATCATGTAGGCCACCACTGCCGTAATGACCTGCGGCCTGCGGAAAAAACGGCTGACCGGATTCGCACCGGGCAGGGCGAGCGCGGAAAAACTCACGGCGCTCAGCAGGATGGTCAGGTTGGTGAGATAGCTCGTCAAGCGTTCGACGCCGTCCATGACCGTCATGCCGCGGTCGAGCAGGCGGTCGATGGTGATGTCGGTCTGGGCGCTCAGCGCGAACCAACTGATCACGGCGATCAGCAGGGCGAGCATGCAGGCGAGGGTGGTCAGTTGCCGGTCGGGGAAGATCTCGGCGGACAGGGTGGGTTCGTTGTTTGGCGTAGACATCGGCAGTTCGTCGGGGGCTGGTATTGATAAGGAGATCGTCAATCCAGTGACGGCAATACCGCAGCGACCAAAGCAGACGCTCAGAACTCCTTCACCGGAACCTGGATATTGACCGCCGCAACGAAAACATTGTTCCTGGCCGCAGCATCCGTCTGCTGCTCTACGAGTTCTGCCGCCTCGATGAAGACGAAATCCTCATTACTGTCAGGCACCAGGTTCATCGCCTGCAATAACTGGAACAACAACGATGCCGCGATGGGCAGTGCAATAGCACCGATGATAATCCACATGATTCACTCCCTGTTTAGCACGATAGTGCGAAATTTGAATAAAAAAACAAACACAATTTCTGCCGGCGGCGCCTGCCATAGGGGCGCTGCAGCAGCCTCAGCCGTGATAATTGAAGCTGCGGTAAGTCGAAATCAACCGGTCGTAAGCTGTTTGTACGCGCCCCAGCGCCTCCGGATCGCGCAGGAAGCGCGCATCGTGCATCAGTCCGACCATCAGGCAATACAGCTCGAACACCAGTTGCTGGGGATCGGTGTCCGGGCGCAACTGGCCTTCTTCCAGCGCCTGCTCGATGGTCCGGTGCAGCATGCCGCGCCATTGCAGGATGTTCTTCTTGATGCGGTCGCGCATCGGGCTGTCCACCACGTCGTCGTATTCAAAAGCGCCGGCGATGTACAGGCAGCTGACGTCGTTGTTGGTGCGCTGCAGCCAGTTGCGGATCATCTTGTTCAGGCGCGGCAGGCCGCGCGGCAGCGCCATCGCCGGCTTGAAGATCTCTTCCACGAAACGCCGGTCGAACTCGTCCAGCACCGCCTGCTGCAAGGCTTCGCGCGAGCCGACGCGCGAAAACACGCCGCTCTTGCTGATGTTGAGCCGCTTGGCGACCTCGCCCAGCGACAGCGACTCCAGCCCCTCGTTTGCCGCCATCTCAAGGGCGGTGTCGACGATCGCGGCCAGGGTCAGTTCGCTTTTGGCGGTACGGGTGATGACGGTATCCATGGCCGTCAATTTAGCACACTAGTGCGAAATGTAAACCGCTTTCTGCTGCGATCGTAAAAGTACCGTAGCCGGATTGAGGCAAAAACGAGGGAATAGTGTCGCGAGGAAATTTTTTGTGCGCCTCAGTCCGGCAGCATTGCCCTCAAGGCTGCGGAAGTCTCCGCATTGGCCGGAAAAAAACACTCCATCGCCAGTTCCGACAAGGTGATGTCGACCGGCGTGCCGAAGATGGTGGTGGTGCTGAAGAAGGACAGCGTGCCCCGGTCCGTCGCCAGCTGGAACGGCACCGCCACGGCCGCATATGGCGAGGCCGGATGGGCATCGGCGCCGGCCCCGGGCGGCTCCGGGTAGCCTTGCAGCTCCTTCATCAGGTCGATCAGCACCAGATCCGCGCTCAAGGCGATCTGCTGACGCAGGCGATCAAGCATGTGGCGACGCCATTCCGGAAAGTTGACGATGCGCGGCGCCAAGCCTTGCGGGTGCAGGCTCAGGCGCATGACGTTGACGGGCGCGGCCAGCAGTTCCGGCGCCACGCCGGTGAGCAGCAGCGCAATGACGCGATTGGCCGACACCAGGTTCCAGTGGCGATCGATCGCCAGCGCCGGAAATGGTTCGTGTCCGGTCAGGATCTGTTCGATCGCGGCACGCGCCGCCTGCAACGCCGGATCGTCCAATGCGCGCTCCGGAAACAACGGCGCGAAGCCGCCCGCCATCAGCAAGGCATTGCGTTCGCGCAGCGGGATCTCGAGTCGTTCGGCCAGCCGCAACAGCATCTCCCGGCTCGGTTGCGAGCGGCCGGTTTCGAGAAAGCTCAGATGACGCGTCGAGATTTCAGCCTCGCAAGCCAGGTCGAGCTGGCTCATGCGACGGCGCAGGCGCCATTCGCGCAGCAGGTCGCTGGCGCTGCGCGCAGCGGTGCGGGATGGTGTCGTAGTCAAGGGAGGTGTCGTGATCATGAGCGGATCATAGCGCATCGTCCGGCATCCTCACATTACCTCCGAGGTAATTGCCGGTGCTACCGGGTCTGCGCAAAGATCTGTCTGACGCCGCACCGGATGTGTTGCAGATGCACCGGGCGGCGATCGATTGAACGCCTTTTTTCATTCACCCGTATGGAGCCGAACATGACAAACCTGAACAACGCACACATGAGCAAGCTGGTCGACCTCTACATCGCCGTCTGGAACGAACCCGATGCAGCGCGCCGCGCCGGCCTGATCGAGGAACTGTGGACCGCCGACGCGAGCTATCGCGATCCGCTGATGCAGGGCGATGGTCATGCCGCCATCTCGCAACTGGTGGCGGCGGTACACGAGCGCTTCCCGGGCTTTCGCTTCAGCCGCATCGGCGCGGCCGACTTCCATGGCGATCATCTGCGCTTTTCGTGGGCGCTGGGATTGGATGATGAAGAAGCCATGATCAAAGGCACCGATTACGCCGTCCTGCAGGAAGGACGCCTGCGCAGCGTGACCGGCTTCCTCGATCAGGTGCCGGCCTGAGTCTGAACGGCCGCCGGCCAGCTATTGGGCGCTGAGAATGCGCTCAACCCGCTCGGCGCTGGCCGGATGACTCGACAGGTAAGGCGGTACACCGCCGCCGGCAGCTTCCTTCTCGCCCAGCTTCTCGAAAACGTACGCCAGCTTCTTGCGGCTGATGCCGTTGGCCCTGAACAGATCCACGGCATAGTCGTCGGCCTCGCGCTCGACGTCGCGTGAATATTTCATGTCCAGCAGCACGGTCGGGATATTGGCGATCACCGCCGAGACGTCGCCGAACAGCGCCGTCGCGGCTGCGCCGATGGCCGAGCTCTGGATCAGGCGGCGCATCAGGTGGCGCCGGTGCACGTGGCCCAGTTCATGCGCGAGCACGCCCATGACGGCGTCGTCGTCGTCCAGCAGCGTGACGATCTCGTCGGTGAGCACGATCTGACCCGACGGCAGCGCCAGCGCATTCGGCCCGATGCGGCTTTTGCGGAACACGATCTCGTAGTGCGGTACACCTTCGACTTCTGCCGTCAGTGCGCGAAAGCGCGTCGTGATGGCGGTGCGCCGTGCGGCCGGCAATTGCGTCGGCAGCAGGATATGGTCGTCGAGGAAGTCCAGCGCGCCGTCGCCGATGCGCTGCTCGACGCTGATCGGCAGCGAGCGCGCGACGACTTCCGCCGCCAGCGGCAGCAGATAGAGGTAGCCCAGCACCAGCACCGCCACCAGGGTCGCGGTCGCGGCCAGCGTGGCGCGCCAGTTCTGCTGCATGCGCACCACCAGCGAATCGCGGTGCGCAGTGGCTTGCAGCAGCATGTTGAAGGCGGCGTTGTCCTGGATTTCGAGATAGGCGCCGTCGGGGAAGGTCACCTTGCGGGCCGCCCGGTTGAGTCGTTCGGACACGCGCAGTTGCGTAATCGGGCAGGTCCGCTCGGCATCGCCGCTGATGGTGGCAATGCCGTCGGCCACGTCCAGCGTGACCGCGTGGCGACGCGAGGTCCTGCCGTCGAAGTAAAACGCCGCAACCTGCATCGGGGCGCTCAAAGCGACAGATCGAAGTCGAGCAGGTCGCTCAGGCCTTCACCGGCGGCGGAACCTTGCGCCGCATTGTCGGCGATGAACTCGTCGAGATTGCCGGCCGCATGCAGGCTCATCGATTCGATCTTGTAGCGCAGCGCGCGGATCTGCGCAAACGGCGTGAACAATCCCAGCGTCAGCACGATGCCGATGATGTTGGTGAAGGCGATGAACATCATGCGCGGCCAGCGCATCGTGCTATGGAAGCGGTGCTCGCCAAGACGGGTATGGTTCCAGATCAGGTTTTGCAGCAGCGTCAGGAACAGCGGATACATCAGGAACGTCCACACATACAGCGCAAAGAACAGCAGCATGAACGAGAACACGCTGTGCGCGCCGAAATCGCGCCCGGCGGCAATCAGCGCGGTGCCGCCCAGCGCCACCACGATCGCGATGAAGCCGGCCAGGTAAATCCCGAAGCCGATCAGGTAGGTCTTGTAGAAACTGCCCACCGAACCGTCGAATGAGAAATGGCTGGCGCCGAAGCGCGATTCATTGTGCTGGAAGCGCTTGATGCGCTGATGCGTGAACGGCGTCAGCAGGTACAGCGTCAGCACGGTCAGGATGGGCAGCAGCAGATAGGTCTTGTAAGCGCCGCCGGCGTTGCCGCGAAAACCGAAGCGGATCCCGCGGTAGCTGGAGTTGTACAGCTTGAACTGCAAGCTGCGCCAGATCAGCCACGGCACCGCCAGCGCAAACACCAGCAGCGCAATGACGCCCAGCAGCGGGTTGTAGTTGAACGCGAACTGGTAGCCGAACAGCAGCACCACCGCAACGATGCGGCCCTTGAGGATAGCGATGGGGTTGCCGTGATACTCGAAGCTGGTGCCTGCCACCGTCGTGTTGTCATAAAAATAACGCAGGCGGCGCACCTTGGCCCACGCCGAATAAATGCCGAAGGTGACCACCGACAGCAGCAGATTGACTATCCATATGCGGAAATATTCGGAGCCGCGTCCGCTGAACGAAAACGCTTGCGCCGATGGCCCGGTGTGTGCCGGCAGCAGCGAGGCAAAGCTGACCGGTTGGTTAGGTTGAGGCTGTCCCGCCGGATCGAAAGTGTCGCTCATGTTTACCCCGTTCGTTGTTATGGAAATAGATACGCGACGTGAGCAATGAGTCGGCGCGTCGTTGAGTGCGGCAAAGAATCTCTTGCGGCCTGCAAAAAGTCAAGCTGTTGAAGGAGGGCGACGCACGATGTCGACGACGTGAAAAATAAAAAAGAGATGCGGAAGAAAAATAAAAAAAGAAAAAAATGCGCCGAAAAATGTAACCGACATCCGTCATGCGATGGACCAAAACGATGGTGTCGCCGATTGGCGACACCATCATCAGCGTCATGAAAAATAATCGCCCTCACAGAGTGAAAACGCGCAAAAAAAACGACGACGCACGAGGTGATATTTGCGTGTCGCGAAAATTTTATACGCATAAAAAATTCGTGCTGCGATTTGCATTGCGCCGATGTTCCGCAAACTCATTGCTCTGTTACAAAATTCTCGTGAACTTTCTATTTCATGATGTGCCGAATCGCCTGATATCGCTGCACAACTCATGTCGTGAAAACGCAAACGGCATCAGCATTACAGCGATCTCATCCTCCGCGGAGGACAGTGTTCATCATCGCGTCGAAACAGGGCGCCACCATATGAGGATCATGTCCCCGATTTGTTTTATCAGTGCCACGTCTTGCACCGCACATCTATCTTCAGGAGATACCATGCTTCGCTCAGAAACTCTCTTTGGCAAACGAGAAACCAATTCGCCAAATTCCCCTTTCAGCGCCAACAACAACTTGACGCAACCGGGCGTATCCAATGTGTCCAAGACGGCGACTCCGACTTCCACTTCTTCGTCCGGTTCGCAGCCGAACAACAGCTCCGGCTCCAACGAAATGGGCAGCAAGCTGATCGTCGGACCCAACATCAAATTGAAGGGTGTCGAAATCAATGATTGCGACACGCTCGTGGTCGAAGGCCGCGTGGAAGCCACCATGGATTCGCGCGTGATCCAGATCGCCGAAAAGGGCGCGTTCAAGGGATCGGCTGAAATCGACCTGGCTGAAATTCGCGGCGACTTCGACGGCGATCTGACCGTGCGCCAGAAACTGGTGATTTATTCGAGTGGCCGGGTATCGGGCAAGATCCGTTACGGCAAACTGGTGATCGAAGAAGGCGGCCAGCTCAGCGGCGATGTGCAGGTCGGCGGCAGCGCAGAGCAGCGCGAACTGTTGCAGGCTAAAACGGCTTAACGGACGCATCAATTTCACCTGGCCGTCTTACTTGATCGAGTAAGCGGCGATCGTCAGCTGCTTGCCGCAGGCGCGGCAGCGGCGTGTCCGCCTGTGGCCGTCTATCGGATTATTGATCAAGTCGGCTGAAACAGCGCGATGCTCTCCGGAATGTTCCGGACGGGTTGCTGACCTTGTTCGCCTGTTTTTAACGGTTTTTGGCCGTTTTTCGTGCTTTCCAGACCCCTGGTGGGGGTTTGGCGCTTTGTGCGCGTGCGCCGGGCATGCGACAATAGCGGTTTTTCGCCATTCGGCTGCATTCCGGAGTCTTTTTCCGGGACTTGGCGGCAGGCGACAGCGCTTTCAAGATCGACTATGACTCACCCGGAATACATCCTCACCATCTCCTGTCTCGACCAGCGCGGCATCGTTCATCGCGTGTCGGGCTTTCTTGCCGATCACGGCTGCAACATCATCGATTCCGCCCAGTTCGGCGACGCCCAGTCAAAGCTGTTCTTCATGCGCGTGCATTTCGCGTCGGAAGACGCCTCGATCAGCGACGAAGTGCTGCGCGCCGATTTCGCACTGCTGGGCGGTTCGCTCAACATGGACTGGGAACTGCACGACGCCGCCGCCAAGCCGCGCGTCTTGCTGATGGTGTCGAAGATCGGCCATTGCCTCAACGACCTGCTGTTCCGCTACAAGAGCGGCCTGCTGCCGGTGGAAATCCCGGCCATCGTGTCCAATCACACCGATTTCTATCAGCTGGCGGCAAGCTACAACATTCCCTTCCATCATCTGCCATTGGCCGCTGGTGCATCGGAAGAGGCCAAGCTGGCGCAGGAGGCGCGCATCCTGGAAATCGTCGAGCACAACCAGATCGACCTGGTGGTGTTGGCGCGTTACATGCAGATCCTGTCGCCGTCGATGTGCACTGCGCTCAAAGGCCGGGCGATCAACATCCACCATTCCTTCCTGCCCAGCTTCAAGGGCGCCAAGCCGTATTACCAGGCGCATGACCGCGGCGTGAAGCTGATCGGCGCCACTGCGCATTTCGTCACTAGCGACCTCGACGAAGGCCCGATCATCGAGCAGGGCGTCGAGCGCGTGGACCATTCCATGGGACCGGATACGCTGACCGCCATTGGCCGCGACATTGAGTCGGTGGTGCTGGCGCGCGCCGTCAAATGGTTCACGGAACACCGCATCCTGCTGAACGGCCACAAGACGGTGATCTTCAACTGATCACGCTTTTGTGAGCTTGCAGGCGAAAACGCCGGTGCAGATATCTGCACCGGCGTTTTTCATTGGGGCCGCGAGTGGCAATGCGCAGGCGATTCAGCGATAATGCGCGGGAAGCAAGAATCTAGCGGTTTTTCGATGATTTTTCGATATTAATTTCACGCCAGATTTCGCATCATCTTCTGCAGCAACTTTTATCCTATTGAGAGAGCCCCGTCAGCATGAAAAATTGGACGATCAAACAGCGAATCCTCGGCAGCTTTGCGGTCATCCTGATCCTGATGGCGGTCATGGCCGGCATCGCCTACACCAGGCTGGCCAAGATCGACGACGAGGCCACCAGCCTGCGTCAGGACTCCACGCCAGGGCTGTATTACAGCACCATGATCAACGCCGCCTGGTATGAAAACCTGCTGCTGGGCCAGCAAATCGCCCAGGTTGACGATACCGAGGCGACACGCCAGGCCGACATCGCACTGCTGCGCGCCAACGGCGAACGCCTCAATCATCTGCAGGAAGAATACGAAAAGACCATCTTCACCACCCGCGATCGCACCTTGTTCGATCAGTTCAAGCAGGCTCGCATGGCATACCGGCAGATCCAGCAGGAAATCCTGCGCATGGATTTGTCCAGCCCCAATCCGGCCGTCTACAAGATCATTTCGGACCAGCTGCGTCCGGCCTGGCGCACCGGTTATACGCTGACGCAGAAGATGGTCGAGATCAACAAGACCATTTCCGACGATTCGGCGCAACGCATCACCGATGCCGTGACCCAGGCCAAGACCAGCATGCTGATCGCAGTGATCGCCGCGCTGGCGGCAGCGGTGGTGTGCGGCTACTTCCTGCTGCGCGCGATTACCGGTCCGATGCAGCGTCTGATGGGCATCCTCGACGTGATGCGCGCCGGCGATTTTTCGCAGCGGCTGTATTTCGAGCGCCGCGACGAGTTTTCGCATCTGGCGGCGGGCTTCAACCGCATGACCGATGAGCTGACCGCGCTGGTCGGCCAGGCGCAGAAATCGTCGGCGCAGGTCTCCACCTCAGTGACTGAAATCGCCGCGACTTCGCGTCAGCAGCAAGCGACTGCCTCCGAGACGGCCGCCACGACCACCGAAATCGGCGTCACCTCGCGAGAAATCTTCGCCACCTCACGCGACCTGGTGCGCACCATGAACGAAGTCTCGCTGGTGTCGGAACAGGCCGCCACGCTGGCCGGCAGCGGACAGAGCGGCCTGACGCGCATGGAAGACACCATGCAGGACGTCATGGAAGCGGCCGGCTCGGTCAGCGGCAAGCTTGCCATCCTCAACGAGAAAGCCGGCAACATCAACCAGGTCGTCACCACCATCACCAAGGTCGCCGACCAGACCAACCTGCTGTCGCTGAACGCCGCCATCGAGGCGGAGAAGGCCGGCGAATACGGCCGCGGCTTCTCGGTCGTGGCGACGGAAATCCGTCGCCTGGCCGACCAGACTGCGGTGGCCACGTACGACATCGAATTGATGGTCAAGGAAATCCAGTCGGCGGTCGCCGCCGGCGTCATGGGCATGGACAAGTTCTCCGACCAGGTTCGTCGCGGCATGGCCGAAGTGCAGCAGGTCGGCACCCAGCTGTCGCAGATCATCGCCCAGGTGCAGGCGCTGGCGCCGCGCTTCCAGGTGGTCAACGAAGGCATGCAGGCGCAGGCCAACAGCGCCGAACAGATCAACCAGGCGCTGCTGCAACTGAGCGAAGCGGCCCAGCAGACCGTCGAATCGCTGCAGCAATCGAGCCAGGCCATCGACGAACTGAACCTGGTGTCGAACGGCCTGCGCAACGGTGTGTCGCGCTTCAAGGTATCGGCCTGAGCGGCCTGCCATGCTGTTCCTGATTTTCCAGATCGGTAATGAACGCTATGCGCTCGACGCCGCCGAGGTGGCGGTGGTATTGCCGCCGGCGCCGTGCAAGCAGGTACCCGAAGCGCCGCCATGGGTGCGCGGCATCTTCAGCCACGACGGCCGCAACGTGCCGGTGCTGGACGTCAGCATGCTGGCGCTCGGCACGCCTGCGGCCGCACGCTTGAGCACGCGCATGGTGCTGGTCCGTTACATGCCTGAAGGGCAAACGCCGCAACTGCTGGGACTGATCGTCGAGCGCGCCACCGACACGCTGCGCTGCGAAGTCGCCGATTTCACCGGCTCTGGGCTGATGCACGACAACGCGCGCTACCTCGGTCCGGTCATGCGCCAAGGCGACAATCTGATCCAATGGGTCAAGGTGGCCGACATGCTCGACGCCGACGTCCAGGCCTTGCTGTTCCCCGAGGAGAGCCCGGCATGAGCGCCAATGCTTCCCTGATTTCCCACGATGACCACGCGGCAGTCGAACCGATTGCCGCCATGCTCAAGCAAAACATGGGGCTGGACATTGCCGCTGTCGGCAGCGCGCTGATCGAGCGCGGAGTGCGCGAGCGCATGAAGGTGCTGGGCCAGGCCGACATGACCGGATACCTGCATGTCCTGCAATCCGGCGTGGGCGAATTGCAGGAGCTCATCGAACTCGTGGTGGTGCCGGAAACCTGGTTCTTCCGCGACCGCGAAGCGATCCTCGCCGTGGCGCGGCTGGCCCGCGAAAAAATTATTCGCGCGCCTAACGCCTCCAACGCCACCGTACGCATCCTGAGCCTGCCTTGTTCGACCGGCGAAGAACCGTATTCCATCGCGATGGCGCTGCTCGAGGCCGGCGTGCCGCCCGCGCAATTCCGCATCGACGGCGTCGACATCTGCCATCGTTCGTTGGCCGCAGCGCAGCGCGCGGTCTACGGCCGCAATTCGTTCCGCGGCAAACAGCTCGAGTATCGCGAACGCCATTTCACCGACGGTCACGAAGGCGCCGGCCAGCACGACTGGGCGCTTGACGAGGACGTGCGGCAGCAGGTCGCTTTCCGCTTCGGCAACATGCTGTCGCCCGACTTCATGCGCAACGAAGCGCCTTACGATTTCATCTTTTGCCGCAACGTGCTGATCTACTTCGACCGCGACGTGCAACAGCAGGCGGTGCAGGTGCTGGAGCGCCTGCTGGACCGCGACGGTTGCATTTTCGTCGGCCCGGCCGAGGCCGGATTGCTGCTCAAGCCGCATATCGAATCGATCGGCATCCCGCTCAGTTTCGGGTTCCGACGCAAGAAATCGGTTGATCGTGTGGACTTGCCGCTGCCGCCACTGAAGATGGTGGCGGCAATTCCCCGGATTGTCGCGCCTGAACCTGCGCCGCCACCGCGAGTCCGGCCTGTGCAGGTTGCACCGTTTCGTCAACGTGTTCCAGACGGGACGCCATCTGCCGTTGTACAGAATGACCTGCTCGCGCAGGCTCGCGCCCGCGCCGATCGCGGCGAACTGGCACAGGCCGAGGCGCTGTGCGAGCAACTGAATGCTGTCAGTCCCAACGCCGACGCTTACCATTTGCAAGGCCTGATCAGCGATGCGCGCCAGGATGCCAGCGCCGCGCAGCAGCTGTACCGCAAGGCGATCTACCTGCAACCCGACCACCGCGAAGCCTTGTTGCATCTGGCGGCCTTGCTGGCGGCACAGGGCGACGATGCGGGTGCGCAGCGTTTGCAGGAACGCGCGGAACGAGCCCGGAAGGCGCAACTGAAACCGGTCAATGGGGAGCGCTCGGATGCCTGATTTTGTCTCTTCGCCGGTCGTCGTGGAAATCGCCGTCGACGATTGCTGGAATCGTATCGGCGTACGCGGCGACAACAGCTGCGCCAAATTGAAAGAATATTTCCGCTGCCTCAATTGCCCGACCTTCGCGTCGGCCGCCTCGGCGCTGCTCGACCGGCCCGTGTTTGGCGACGATGCGAGCGATGCCTTGTTTTCGCCCATCGGCGAGGGCGAGGCGCAAGTGCGTGGTCGCGGCGACGCCACGGCATCGATGCTGGCGTTTCGCGTCGGCGCCGAGTGGCTGGCGTTTCCGACCGCCGCCGTGGTCGAAGTGATCGAGGCGCGCGCCGTCCATAGCTTGCCGGGTCAGGCCAATCCTGCCGTGCTCGGGCTGACCAATATCCGCGGCGCACTGAAAATCTGCGTATCGCTGGGTCGCATGCTCGGCATGGCCGCTGCCGATGCTGCTTCAGCCAAGACTGCACAACGCCTTCTGGTGGTGGAGCATGAACAGCAGGTGCTGGTGTTCCCGGTCGATGAAGTCGCCGGCGTCTACGGCTATGCCGCCGATGCCGTGCAGCCGCCACCCTCGACCATGGCGCATGCGGGCATGACGTACACGCAATCGCTGATCTCGTGGCGCGAGCGGCAACTTGGCCTGATCGACTGCGGTCTGCTGTTTTATGCCCTGAATCGGAGCCTGACATGAGTTCGCCCGATCTGCGGCAGATGACCATGCTGGAATTGTTCCGGCATGAAGTGGAAAGCCAGGTGCAGGTGCTTAACGCCGGCCTGCTCGAACTGGAACGCCACGGTGTTGACGTCGATCCCGAACAGTTGGCCGAGCCGCTGGAAGCGTGCATGCGCGCCGCCCATTCGCTCAAGGGCGCGGCGCGCATCATCACGCTCAACGCCGGCGTCAACGTCGCGCACGTGATGGAAGACTGTTTCGTGCTGGCGCAGCAGGGCAAGCTCAGTTTGCGGCGACGGCAGATCGACGCCTTGTTCAAGGGCGTCGACTTGCTGGAACGTATCGCCAATGCGCCGGGGGACGACGAAACCTGGGGCGACAAGGAAGGCAAGCCAGAGATCGACGCCTTCATGCTGGCGCTCAGTGTGGCCATGACCGACAGCAGTGACGATACAGGGGGAGCAATACCAGTCGTTGCAAACCAGCCTGCAATAACTTCTGTCGCGACGCCGACACCGGCCACATCAATCGAAGCTCGCGACAGCGCCCACGTTGGCGGCGGCCGTTCGGTGCGCGTCTCCGCCGACAATCTCGACCGCCTGCTGAGCCTGAGCGGCGAATCGCTGGTGGAATCGCGCCGCCTCAAACCGTTTGCCGCATCGATGCTGCGCGTCAAGCGCCTGCAGCGCGAAGCTGCGCAAGCGCTCGACATGCTGCAGCAAAAGATGAGCGCCGGCGGCGAGGCCGCGCAAGTCGCGCTCAATGAAGTGCGCGCGCTGATGCTGCAGTCGCAGCACATGGTCGGCGATCAGTTGGCCGAGCTTGAGATGTTCGATCGTCATTCCGTCAACCTGTCGCAGCGTCTCTACGAAGAGGCGCTGGCCTGCCGCATGCGGCCGTTTTCGGACGGCGCCGGGGCAGGTTCCGGCAACTACGCCCGCATGGTGCGCGACGTCGGCAACACGCTGGGCAAGTCGGTGCGGCTGGACATCGTCGGCAACGCCACCCAGATCGACCGCGACATCCTGGAAAAACTCGATGCGCCTATCGGTCACCTGCTGCGCAATGCCGTCGACCACGGCATCGAATCGCCGCAACAGCGCCTGCAGGCCGGCAAGCCGGAGCAGGGCCGTATTACTCTGGAGGCGCGTCACAGCGCCGGCATGTTGCAGGTCAATGTCAGCGACGACGGCGCCGGCATCGACATGGCGCAATTGAAGAAAGCCATCGTCGCACGCAAGCTGTCGACCGACGACATCGTTGCGCGCCTGAGTGAAGCCGAGCTGCTGGAATTCCTGCTGTTGCCCGGTTTCAGCCTGCGCGACACGGTCACCGATATCTCCGGCCGCGGCGTCGGCCTCGACGTCGTCGCCGACATGCTCAAGCAGGTGCGCGGCACCGTGCGCATCACCAGCACGGCCGGTCAGGGCACGCGCTTCCAGATGCAATTGCCGCTGACGCTGTCGGTGATCCGCAGCCTGCTGGTCAGCATCGACGGCGAGCCGTACGCGTTCCCGCTGGCTTACGTCAATCGCACACTGGAGTTGCAGCGCGAAGAGCTGGACGTGCTCGAGGGCTACCAGCATTTCAGTTTCGAAGGCCGCCAGATCGGTCTCGTCAGCGCGCACCAGATTTTGCAAAAAGGCGAATTGCGGGCCAAGGGCGAGTCGGTCATGGTGGTGGTCATCGGCGACAACGAACATACCTACGGACTGGCGGTCGACCGCTTCCTCGGCGAACGCATGCTGGTGGTGCAGGCGCTTGACGCGCGCCTGGGCAAGATCCCCAACGTGCAGGCCGGCGCCCTGATGGAAGACGGCGCACCGGTGCTGATCCTGGACGTGGCCGACATGCTGCGTTCAGTGGAGAAGCTCAGCGTCGCCGGTCAGCTCGAAAACGTCGGCCAGGCGACTGCCGACGATGCCGGCGCCGCGCGCAAGAAAGTGCTGGTGGTCGATGATTCGCTGACGGTGCGCGAACTGGAGCGCAAGCTGCTGAGCAACCGCGGTTACCAGGTCGCCGTTGCGGTCGACGGCATGGACGGCTGGAACGCCGTGCGCACCGAACAGTTCGACCTGGTCATCACCGATATCGACATGCCGCGCATGGACGGCATCGAGCTGGTCACGCTGATCCGGCAGGCATCGCACCTGCGCAATCTGCCGGTGATGATCGTGTCGTACAAAGACCGTGAAGAAGATCGCCAGCGCGGCCTCGAAGCCGGCGCCGATCACTATTTCACCAAGAGCAGCTTCCACGACGAGACACTGCTGCAGGCGGTGGTCGATCTGATCGGAGCGGCCTGATGAAGATCGCCATCGTCAATGACGTCCCCATGGTGGTCGAGATCCTGCGCCGCGTGCTGGCGGAGTGGCCCGAACACCAGTTGCTGTGGGTGGCGCAGGACGGCGCGCAAGCGGTTGAGCTATGCGCCTGGCAATTACCGGACCTGATCCTGATGGACATCGTCATGCCGGGCGTGGATGGCGTCGAAGCCACGCGCCGCATCATGCAGCAGACGCCGTGCCCGATCCTGATCGTCACGGCCGACATCGGCGCCTGCGCCGACAAGGTCTACCAGGCGCTCGGCCATGGCGCGCTTGACGCCGTCGATACCCCGGCGCTGTCGGGCAGCGACTGGCGCCAGGGTTCGGCCGTGCTGATGGAAAAAATCGACCGGATAGGTCGCATGGAACGCAAGCCTGCGCAGTCATCGGTCGCGCGCCCGACCATCGAGCCGAGGCGAATTCCGGTGGCGCCGACAGTTTCCGACAAGTTGGTGGCGATCGGTGCGTCGGCAGGAGGTCCGGGCGCATTGGCGACCATATTGCGCACGCTTCCCGATACATTTCCGGCGGCCATCGTGATCGTGCAGCACATCGACCCCGGTTTTGCCGGCGGCATGGCGGGTTGGTTGCAGCAACAAAGCAGACTGGCGGTGAAGGTGGCGCAAGAGGGCGATCGTCCGCAACGCGGCACGGTGCTCATGGCCGGCACCAATCAGCATTTGCTGTTCAGGAATCGCGATAGCCTCGGCTATGCGCCGGAGTCGCCCGAGGATGTCTACCATCCATCGATCGACGTGTTTTTCAACAGCGTGGTGCGACAGTGGCGTGGCCAGGCTGTGGGCGTCTTGCTGACCGGCATGGGGCGCGATGGCGCCGCCGGTCTCAAGGCCCTCCGCGACGCCGGCTATCACACGATCGCCCAGGATCGCGAGAGCAGTTCCGTCTACGGCATGCCGAAGGCCGCTGCGGCGCTCGATGCCGCCACCGAAATTTTGCCGATAGCGGATATCGCCAAGGCGCTGGTCAGTCAATTTACATGATGCAAAGGAACGACAACATGGAGTCTCCGACTCTTACCGGTAATGTCAGCAATGATAGTAACGACAGCGACCTCGGCATACAACTGCCGCCGGCCGACTACAAGATCATGGTGCTGCTGGTCGATGACCAGGCCATGGTCGGTGAAGCGATCCGGCGTGCGTTGTTGACCGAATCCGACATCGATTTCCATTTCTGCTCGCGCGCTGAAGAAGCCCAGGGCATTGCCGAAAAGACGCAGCCCACCGTGATCCTGCAGGATCTGGTGATGCCCGGCGTCGACGGCCTCACGCTGGTGAAGCAGTACCGCAGCAATCCGCTGACGATGGATATTCCGATCATCGTGCTGTCGAGCAAGGAAGACGCGCTGGTCAAGCGCGATGCCTTCGCCACCGGCGTCAACGATTACATGGTGAAGCTGCCGGACACGATCGAACTGATCGCGCGCATCCGCTACCACTCGCGCTCGTACAACAACCAGTTGCAACGCGACGCAGCCTACCGCGCCCTGCGCGAGAGCCAGCAGCAGCTACAGAAGAGCAATTTCGAACTGCAGCGCCTGACCAATACCGACGGCCTGACCAGTATCGCCAACCGGCGCTATTTCGATGATTACCTGAATGCGGAATGGAAGCGCGCCAAGCGCGTGCAGCAAGAGATTTCACTGCTGCTGATCGACGTCGACAACTTCAAGCTGTACAACGACAACTACGGCCACGTCGCGGGTGACCAGGTGCTCAAGAACGTCGCGCGGGCGATGGAAGCCAGCGCGGTGCGTTCATCCGACCTCAGCGCACGCTACGGCGGCGAAGAGTTCGCGGTTATCCTGCCGGGCACCGATGCCGAAGGCGCACGCGCTGCCGGCGAAAAATTGCGCGAGATGGTGGAAGCCTTGCACATCGGGCATGCGCATTCGACCACCGGCGAATGGGTCACCGTCAGCGTTGGTGCGGCGACCGTGATTCCGAAGGAAGAGCAGACCCAGAGCGACCTGATTCGCCTGGCGGACAAACGTCTCTACAAGGCCAAGCAGGGCGGAAAAAACCGCGTGATGTCGCAGGACGACTGAATTTGTTCTGAACGTCTTGCTTTTCAATCACATAAGTTGATCAGGACGGATATTGCTCGCGCATCACGCGCTTGTTGAGCTTGCCGACGCTGGTGCGCGCCAGTTCTTTCACGAACTCGATGCGGTCCGGCACGCCGTATTTTGAAATCACGCCGTCGTCGGCGGCTGCCAGCACCAGCTTGCGAATGTCGTCGGCATCGATCTTGCCGGCCTGGTCGGCCTTGAGCACCACCAGCGCCACCGGACGTTCGCCCCATTTGGCATCCTTCACGCCGATCACCGCGATCTCCGCCACGGCGGGGTGACGCGCGATGATTTCTTCGATCTCCAGTGATGACACCCATTCGCCGCCGGTCTTGATCACATCCTTGATGCGGTCGGTGACCTGCAGGTAGCCGCGCGCGTCGATGTTGCCGATGTCCTGCGTGTGCAGCCAGCCGCCTTCCCACAGGCCTTGCGACGCCTCCGGATTGTGCAGGTAGCCTTGCGTGAGCCAGGGCGCGCGCACCACCACTTCGCCGGTGCTCTTGCCGTCGTGCGGGCAGTCGTTCATGTCGGCGTCGACCGTGCGCAGCGCCACCAGCGGTATCGGGCGGCCGGTCTTCACGCGTGTGGCAACGTCTTGTCCGGTGCCGAGTTCGGCGGTGGGCACGTGCGCCAGCGACAGGATCGGGCAGGTCTCCGACATGCCGTAGCCGGTGAAAACGTCGATGCCGCGTTCGCGCGCCGCCTGCGCCAGCGCACTGGTCATGGCGGAGCCGCCGATGATCATTTTCCAGTTCGACAGATCGACGTCTTTTGCTGCCGGCGCGCTCAGCACCATGTGCAGGATCGTCGGCACGCAATGCGAGAAGGTGACCTTCTCCGTATCGATCAGTTTGAGAATGGTGTCGGGCACGTAGCGACCCGGATAAACCTGTTTGAGCCCGGCCATCGTGGCGACGTAGGGCAGACCCCAGGCATGCACGTGGAACATCGGCGTGAGCGGCATGTAGACGTCGTCGCGATGCAGGCGTCCTTGCTGCGGCGCCAGCGCCAGGCCGGCCGTGACCGCCAGCGTGTGCAGCACCAGCTGCCGATGGCTGAAGTAGACGCCCTTGGGCAGGCCGGTGGTGCCGGTGGTGTAGAAGGTGGTGGCGCGCGCGTTCTCGTCGAAGTCAGGGAACTCGCAGGTCGGCGACGCCTGCGCCAGCAGTTCTTCGTACTCGCCCGCGAAGCCGGGACCGCGCGGCGCCGGCGTGCCGTCGTCGGTGATCAGCACGCAGCGCGTGAGCGTCTTGAGCTCGCCGCGAATTTGTTTGAGGACGGGCAGGAAATCCGAATTCACCAGCAGCACGTCGGCCTGCGCATGGTTGAGCGTGTAGGCGATCTGCTCCGGCGACAGGCGCACGTTGACGGTCTGCAGCACGCAGCCCAGCATCGGCACGGCAAAGAAGCATTCGAGATAGCGATGGCTGTCCCAGTCCATCACGGCGACGGTGTTGCCGCGCTGGAGGCCGAGTTCGCGCAGCATGTTGCCGAGGCGCTGGATGCGCACGTTGAGGTCGGCGTAGGTGTGGCGGCGCTGGTTGTCGATGCCGTAGACGATTTCCTGGTCGGGCGCGGTCGCCATGGAGGAGTGAAGCAATTGCTTGATCAGCAGCGGATAGCTGTATGCCTCGGGCGTGGTGTCGATGATGTGGGGGCTCATACGGTCTCCAGTCGTTGTTATGGTGGAGCGGCGACCGCATTGATGCGGTCGCCGGCCCCCTTGTCAGAGGGAAGATGATAGCCCGATTTTCTGTCGGGAGTCTTACTGGTCCGGCTTGACCTCGATGGCGGTGACCGTCAGCGCGCCATTTCTCTTTTCAGCGGAGAACAGCACCTGATCGCCGGCTTTGACCCGGCTCAGGAAGTCCGGCGAGGCCACACGGAACACCATGGTCATGGGCGGCATCTCCAGGTTGGGGATGTCGCCATGACGCAGGGTGATCTTGCCGGCTTCGGCATCGACTTTGCGGACTTCGCCGGCAACCTGCGGCGGGGAATCTCCTGACGCAGCCGGAGCTTGCTGCGCCGCTGCGCAGAGGGATGCGCCCAGGGCTGCCGTCAGCGCAAGCCGCGCCAGCAGCGGGGCGAAGAAATTAAGGTGTTTCATGATCATCCTTTCAACGTTGGTCAATGTTTGTGCGCAGTGCCGGCCACGGTCACGCTGCCTTTCATGCCGGCATCGTAATGTCCCGGCTGCAGGCAGGCGAAATTGACGGTGCCTGCCTGGCTGAATTGCCAGAGCAGTTCGCCGCTCTTGCCGGGCGCGAGTGTGATCTGGTTGTCGTCGGCGTGTTCCATTTCCGGATTCTTCAACATGGCGGCGTAATGCGCCTTCAGTTGGGCATCGCTGCCGAACACCATTTCGTGCCGGATTTTGCCGCTGTTGGTGACGATGAATCGGATGGTGTCGCCGGCCTTGACCCGGATGGCATCGGGGGTGAAACGCATGTTGTCGCGCATGTCGACTTTGACGGTGCGGGTGACGTTCGCCTCTATGCCGGGTTGTCCGATGCCGCCGTCGGCATGGGCGTCGTGATGGTGGGTGGATTGCATGGATTGGGCAGAGGCGCTGCCGCCGGCAATGGCGATGCTGAGTGCTGCGAAGAAATGGCGATGGTGCATGGTGTAACTCCTTGATTAATGTTGGTGTGGACGGCGAATCACGTTGACGGTGTTGTCGTCGGCTTGGTTTTTCGGACCGGGCGCCGCAGCGGCAGGTTGGTCGGCGCCGCGCCATTCGTAGGCGACCGTACCGGGCGGCGCCTTGTACCAGCCGGGGTCGCGATAGTCGTTGCGGGCCAGGTTCTTGCGCACCTTGACGACGCTGAACATGCCGCCCATTTCCAGCGATCCGTAAGGTCCGGCACCGCCCATCATCGGTAGCGTGTTGTCGGGCAGCGGCATCTCCATGTCGCCCATGGAGCCGCCTTTGTCGCCCATCACCATGTAATCAGGGATGAGGCGGTTGATCTTCCTGGCGAGGTCGGTCTGTTCGACGCCGATCATGGTCGGCACGCCGTGGCCCATGGCGTTCATGGTGTGGTGCGACTTGTGGCAATGGAGCGCCCAGTCGCCTTCTTCGGTGGCGTCGAATTCGATGGCGCGCATCTGGCCGACGGCGATGTCGGCGCTGACTTCAGGCCAGCGTGAAGCGGGCGGAGTCCAGCCGCCGTCGGTGCCGGTGACGACGAATTCGTGACCATGCAAATGGATAGGATGATTGGTCATGGTCAGGTTGCCGACACGGATGCGCACGCGGTCGTTCTGTCGCACCGGCAGTGCGTCGATGCCGGGGAAGGCGCGGCTGTTCCAGGTCCACAGATTGAAGTCGAGCATGGTGTTGACCTTGGGCGTGGCCGCACCCGGTTCGATGTCGTAGGCGTTCAGGAGGAAGACGAAATCGCGGTCCACGCGCATGAAGTTCGGGTCCTTGGGATGCGTGATCCAGAAGCCCATCATGCCCATCGCCATCTGCACCATTTCATCGGCATGCGGGTGGTACATGAAGGTGCCCGTCCGGCGCGCCGTGAATTCGTAGACAAAGGTCTTGCCCGGCGGGATGCCCGGCTGGGTCAGGCCGGTGACGCCGTCCATGCCGTTGGGCAGGCGTTGGCCGTGCCAGTGCACCGAGGTGTGTTCCGGCAGCTTGTTGGTGACGAAGATGCGTACGCGGTCGCCTTCCACGACTTCGATGGTGGGGCCGGGACTTTGGCCGTTGTAGCCCCACAGGTTGGCTTTCATGCCGGGGGCAATTTCACGCACCACCGGTTCGGCGACCAAGTGGAATTCCTTGACGCCGTCGTTCATGCGCCAGGGCAGCGACCAGCCGTTGAGGGTGACGACGGGGTGGTAAGGGCGGCCGTTGGGCGGGATCAGCGGCGCTTGCGTGGCGGCGCTGCTTTGCACGGCGGCTTCGGGCAGCGAGGCGGCGCCGATGCGCGTGACGGCGGTGGCGCCCACCGCCAGCGCAGACCCTTGCAGGAAGGCGCGACGGCTCAGTTTGTTGGCGGCGTCAGTCATGTTTTGTTCCTTCAATATTGTTTGGTGCAGGAGCGCTCCGCCCTCCCAGCGCCAGCTGCAGGTCGCTGTCGGCGATCCAGTAGTCGCGTGATGCGTCGATGGCGGCATTGACGGCCTCGGCTTGTTCGCGCGCATCGGCGAGTAGTTCGAACACGCTCACCAGCATGCCGTTGTAACGCAGCAGGTATTCGTCGGAGATGCGCTTGCGCAGCGGCACCACGTCGTCGCGGTATTGGCGCGCCAGGGTGTAGGCGTGCTGCTGCGCGGCATAGGCGACGCGTACTTCCGACTGCGCCTGCACGGCGGTGGCGGCGAGCCGGTGCGCTGCCTGCATGTAGATCGCTTCGGCCTTGGCCACGCGCGCGCCGCCCCAGTCGAACAGCGGGATGTCGATGCTGGCCTGGTAACCGACTTCGGCGGCCTTGCCGGTTTCCGAATTGCGCACGTAGCCGAGGTCGAGCACGTTGATGAAGCGGGTGGCTTTGCTGAGGCCGAGCGAGGTTTGTAGCGCGGCGACTTCCAGCTTCGCCGATTGCACGTCGAGCCGTTGTTCCATCGCGACCTGTTCACTGTCGGCCAGGGTGACCGGCTGCTTGGGAAGATCGGGCAGGCGTTGCGGTAATTGCAGTTCGCCGTCTTGCCGGCGCAGTCCAAGCAGGCGTATCAGGTTCTCGCGTTCCTGTACCGCTTGCGTGCGTGCGCGCGTCAGCCGGGCCGAGGTGTCGAGGTAGAAGGCCTGCTCGCGCGCGGCGTCGAGTTGCGAGAAGTTGCCTTTCTTCGCCATGCGCGCGGCGAGTTCATGAGCGACTTCGGCGGCTTGCTTCACCTGCTCCAGATAAAGCACGGTCTGCGTCGCCGCGATGCTCTGGTAGTAAGCCTTGCGTGTCTGCGCGGCGGTGCGCAGCATGACGTCGGCGACCTTCAGTTTGGTCTGCTCGAAGCGTCGCGCCTCGATGCGCGATGCGGCGGGCATGGTCAGCAGACGCATCACCGACAGCGACAGGCTGCGCTCGATCTTGATCTCGTCGCCGCTGTGCGTTCGCCCGAAACTGAAGCCTGGATTGGGCAGTCGTCCGGCCTGCACCAGGTCGGCCTCGGCGATGCCGAGTTCGCTGTAGGACGCCTGCAATTCGCGGTTGTTGATCAGGGCGATCTGTACCGCGTCGTCGACGGCCAGCGGTCGTGCCAGCATGGTGCGGACGCGGCGGGCGACGTTGTCGGCGTCCTGTTCGGATCGCGTCCAACTGGTTTCTTTGTTGAGCCGCTGTTGTGCGGCCTGGTTGACGGTGTTGAAACCGCCGTCGTCGCTGAAACTCGCACAGCCCGCAAGAAAGACGGCAAGCAGCGGCGGCGCGAGTGGACGCAAAAATCTGCGCAAGAAGGGAAATGCATTCATGTAAGCCTCGTGCAAACGACAAGTTTGCCGGCGCACGATCAGGATCACGCGCCGGAACGGTTGCAGGAAGCTGCAGGCGGCTTACGCCGGTGCAGCTTCAGTGGTTACACGGACAGTGAAGGGGGACGTTCAGGATTTTCCGGCGTATAGCCGACGAAGCCGTGCGGGGTGTCGGCGACGTGGATGTCTGCCGATACAGGCAGGATGATGAGCTTGTCGAGCGCCAGCGGCAGGACCGCGCCGATGGTGCAGACGCTGCAGGAGCTGCACGAGGCCGAGGAAGCCTTGTGCTGATGCTGAGTGTGAGACGGATGATCGGTGTCGGCTTGCGTGTTGACGTCGTGCATGTCATGACCAGCGTGATGATGTGCATCGGCTGCAGCAGGTGCAACCATCGCCGACATCTGCATCGGATGTGATGGCGCGCAACCGGCCTGCACGGCGGCAGCGAATCCCTGGACGGGAATCGCAAAGGCCAGTAGCCAGAGCAGGAGGATCTTTACGCGCGAAGTCATGGGCCGTAGTGTAGCACTGCCGGAAAAGGGCCTCGTTATTTTGCGAGACCGGCAGTAAGCGGAATCGGCCGTGGGCCGGTGTATGCCGCACGCGGCCGGATCAGTTCGCCGCTTGCGCGCTGCTCCAGCGCCTGCGCTATCCAGCCCATGCCGCGCCCCAGCGCGAACAGGCCGAAGGCGGCGCCCACCGGTAATTGCAGATGACGGCGCAGCGCCACCAGCGCAAAGTCCACCGACGGATGCTGGCCGATCAGGCCGCGGGTGGCGGCGATGATGTCGCCCCATGCCGGATGATGGGGCAACACTTCCGCCAGCAAGGCGTTGGCGCGCACGTCGCCGTCCGGATAGAGATGATGACCGAAGCCGGGCAAGTCGTCGCCGCGCGCCAGGCGCCGTTGCAGTCCGGGAGCGACATCATGCTCACCGATTTCATCCAGCAAGGCTTCCACGCGCGCCGTGGTCCCACCATGCTTGCCGCCGGTCAGTGCCGCCAGTCCGGCGATCACCGAGGCGCGCAGGCTGGTGCCGGTGGACGCCACGCAGCGTGCGGTGAAACTCGAGGCGTTGAGCTCGTGGTCGGCGCACAGCACCAGCGCCATGCGCACCAGCGCCGCGCCATGCGCATCCAGCTTCCACGCCTTGGCGCATTGTTCGTGGATGGGCGCTGCCGATGGTCGCGTGCCGAGCAGGCAGGCGGCGAGCAGGCGCATCAGCGCGCCGCTGCCTTCGGCGGTGCGCTCGGGCGAGGTTTGCCATTGCGCGGTGGCGGCGTCATCGCTGGCGACGGTGAACAACGGCAGCAGCGATTCTTCCGCGCGGCGTCCGGCGAAATGTTTGAGCAAACCGGCGTAAGCGGGATGAGCCGCCACCTCGCCGGGGCCGAATGCTTGCCGTACTTCGGCGTTCCACAGCAGTGCGGCGAGGTCTTCTACGGACTCCGATTGGGCCAGGGCGACGGCGTCGCGGCCGCGATAGTAGAGCCGGCCGTCTTCGATCAGCGTGATGGCCGATTCCAGCACCGGCAAGCCCCAGTTGAGCGTGGCCTTGGCGACTTCCTTCGGCTTGCGTCCGCGCGTGCGCTGGGTCGCCAGGCGTGTGACTTCTTCTTCCAGGTAACGGCTTTCACGCGCAGTGCCGTCCGGCTGCGCGCTGAGCAGGCCGCGGCTGACGTAGGCATACAGGGTCTGGCGCGAAACGCCGAGCGCAGCAGCGGCTTCGGCGGAGCTGAGGTAGGTGGGCATAGTCGTTCCGGTAGAGAGTTATGTTGATTATATTAATCAATATTGACAATTAAAACGAGCGGAATATGCTTCAGTCATCTCCACCAATCTTCCGATGAAAGGTCATGATGTCTGCTCAATCACACCCAAGCACGCAGGCTTTCCTGCGCGAGATCTGGCTGGCCGCGCAGGGCGAGTCGGCTTTCCTTGAACAAGTCCGCATGAGCGGCGAGGGTAGTCTGCCGTCGGTCTTCGCAGTGACCGATCTGGCGGCGGGGTCCGTCGGGGCCGCCGGCCTGGCGGTTGCGGAGCTGGTGCAAGCCGTCGGCGGCGCTGAACGGGAAGTGGCGGTCGACCGCCGGCTGGCCTCGTTCTGGTTCGGCACCTCGCTGCGGCCGCAAGGCTGGGAAGCGCCGCCCTTGTGGGATGCGGTTGCCGGCGACTACCGGACGGCCGACGGCTGGATACGCCTGCACACCAACGCGCCGCATCATCGTGCGGCGGCGTTGGCGGTGCTGAAGCCGCCGGTCGACCGGACCGCCGTCGCACAGGTCGTGGCGCGATGGACCGCCGAGGAACTGGAAACCGCCGTCGTCGCGCAAGGCGGGTGCGCCGCCAGAATGCGGACCATGGAGGAATGGCGGGTTCATCCGCAGGGAGTCGCCGTCAACGCCGAACCGCTGCTGCACGTCGCCGATGCACCCGCGAGCGCGAAGCCCGGCTGGCCTGTCAATCCGCAACGTCCCTTGCAAGGGATTCGCGTGCTCGACCTGACGCGTGTATTGGCGGGGCCGACCGCGACGCGCTTCATGGCCGGCTTTGGCGCCGACGTGCTGCGGCTCGACCCGCCCAGCTGGGACGAGCCGGGCGTGGTGCCCGACCTCGTGCCGGGCAAGCGTTGCGCTCGGCTCGATCTGCGCACGTCGCAGGGGCAGGAAATCTTCACCCAATTGCTGGCGCAGGCCGACGTGCTGGTGCACGGCTATCGTTCCGATGCGCTGGCCGGCATGGGTTTCGACGCCGCCAATCGCCGCCGCGTCAATCCCGCATTGGTGGACGTCAGCCTCGACGCTTACGGCTGGAGCGGTCCGTGGAAAACGCGGCGCGGTTTCGACAGCCTGGTGCAGATGAGCAGCGGCATCGCCGAAGCCGGCATGCGCCGCCTCGGCCGCGACAAGCCGACGCCGTTGCCGGTGCAGGCGCTGGACCACGCCACCGGTTACCTGATGGCGACAGCGGCGATCCGTGGATTGACGCAGCGTTTGAAAACCGGCAAGGGGAGCGAGGTACGCACGTCGCTGGCGCGCATGGCGCAGTTGCTGGTGACGGGATCGGGCAATCAGGTTGATGCGGCGCTGGCAGCGGAAAACGCCGGCGATCTGGCGCCGGCGATCGAACAGACTTTCTGGGGGCCGGCGCAACGTGTGCGCGGTGCAGTGACGGTGGGTGGAACGGCGATGGCCTGGGACAGGCCGGCTGCGCCGCTCGGGTCGGCGCAGCCGGTGTGGTGAGGATTTCTACAGAGAGCGCACCAATCGCAAGCCGTTGAACACCACGATCAGGCTCGCACCCATGTCGGCGAATACCGCCATCCACAGCGAGCTTTCGCCGGCCAGCGCGAGCGCCAGGAAGACCGCCTTGATGCCGAGCGCAATCGTGATGTTTTGCATCAGCACGCTGTGGGTCTTTTTGCTCAGGCGGATGAAGTCGGGAATCTTGCGCAGGTCGTCGTCCATCAGGGCAACGTCGGCGGTTTCCAGCGCGGTGTCGGTGCCGGCCGCACCCATGGCGAAACCGATCTGCGCGCGCGCCAAGGCCGGCGCGTCGTTGATGCCGTCGCCGACCATGCCGACGTAACCGTGCCGGTCGATCAGCTCGCCGATTGCCGTCAATTTGTCTTCAGGAAGCTGGTCGCCGCGCGCATCGTCGAGCTGCACGATGTCGGCGATGGCGCGCGCAGTGTGCGCGTTGTCGCCGGTCAGCATGGTGACGCTGACACCGAGTTGCTTCAACTGGGCGATGGCGTCGCGGCTGCTGTCGCGCACCGTGTCGGCGACCGCCAGCAGCAATTGCACGCGGCCGTCGCGGCACAGGATGGTGGTGGTCTTGCCTTGTTTTTCCAGTACCTGCAGACGTGCTTCCAGCTCCGGACTGCACATGCCCATTTCATGCACCAGACGGTGATTGCCGAGAAGGAATTCGCTGTCGCCGATGCGTCCCTTGACGCCGCGTCCGCTCAGCGCTTCGAAGTCGGTGACTTCGTCTGCACGGGGTTGTTGCTGGCTTTGCTGCTGGGTCCAGTAGGCCGCAATCGCCGCCGACACCGGATGATCGGAGCGCAGCGCCAGGCTGGCGGCCTGCTGCAATACCAGGACCTGGTCGCCGTCCGACAGCAACTGCACATCGGTCACAACCGGCTTGCCGTGCGTGATGGTGCCGGTCTTGTCGAGCGCCAGCGCCTTGATCTGGCGTCCCTGCTCCAGATATACGCCGCCCTTGATCAGGATGCCGTGGCGCGCCGCTGCGGCCAGTCCGCTGACGATGGTCACCGGCGTGGAAATCACCAGCGCGCAAGGGCAGGCGATCACCAGCAGCACCAGCGCCTTGTAGAGCCAGGGATAGAAAGCCGCACCCAGCAACAGCGGCGGCACGATCGCCACCAGTGCCGCAACTATGACGACCGCAGGAATGTAATAACGCGCAAACTGGTCGACGAAGCGTTGCGTCGGCGCACGCTGGCCTTGCGCCTGCTGCACGCTTTTGACGATGCGCGACAGCGTCGATTCGCTTTGGAGTGCCGTGACGCGATAGTCGAAGGCGCTGTTGCCGTTGATGGTGCCGGCAAAGACCTGCTCGCCGATTTGCTTGGCGACCGGCATGCTTTCGCCGGTGATCGGCGCCTGGTTGATCGCCGGCTGTCCTTGCGTGACCACGCCGTCGAGCGGGATGCGCTCGCCCGGCTTGACGCGCACTTCGGTGTTCAATGCCACCTGTTTCGCCGCGACCTCGATCCAGGCGCCGTCCTGCAGCACGGTAGCCTTGTCGGGCGACATCGCCATCAGTCCGGCGATGGCGTTGCGTGCCCGGTCCAGCGACAGCGACTCGATCATCTCGGCCAGCGTGAACAGCACGATGACGACCGCAGCCTCCGGCCACTGGCCGATGATGGTGGCGCCGATCACGGCCAGCGACATCAGGAAGTTCATGTTCAACGACAGGTGGCGCAGCGCGATCCAGCCCTTCTTGAGCGTGTCGAGACCGCCGACCGCAATCGCAAACAACGCCAGCGCAATCACCGTCAGCGAGCCGTCATCGCCGCTATTCCAGGCCACCACTTCGGCAGCTAGAGCCGCCACACCGGCGACGCCGACCATCAGCCATTTACGCGCGGGAATCGCATACGATGCGCTGTGATCGTCATCGCTGCCGGCCTCGGCATCGAGTGTGTCGCTCTTGACCTTGGGCAGCATGTCGAGTGCTGCCAGCGTCTTGACGATGGGCTCGACCGAAGGCAGGCGATGCTGCACCGTCAGTTCGCGCTGGATCAGGTTGAACTGCATGGCGGCGATGCCGTCCATGTTGGCCAGGCGTTCGCGGATCAGCTTTTCTTCGGTGGGGCAGTCCATCTTCTGGATGAAGAACACCGCTTCTTCGGCGTCGGCGAGGCCGGCCGGTTTGGCGTTGTCCGCCGACGATGCTGCGTGGTCGTGCGCATGCTCATGGGCGTGCTCGTGGACATGGCCGGCTTTCTTGCCATGATTATGGTCGTGATCGTGATTACAGCAATTCGACATGCGTGCTCCTGACAAGCGAGATGAGGGCCTGTTATCAAGTAATTTGCGAGATGCGTTTCAACCAGAAGGCGTGTTGGCAAGGCGCGTGGCGTCGCAGGTGGTGGGCCCACCTGCAAGCCATGCAACGCCGCCAGCGCCTTCTGGTTGAAACCCTTCGGGAACGGCTGCAGGCGTCGCCTGCCGTTGTTGCAGCTCCTTGCCGTAGTGCCGCTACGTCGCGTCGCTGCGCCTAGGCAGTCAACGCCTGCCGCGCGTTCGCATTCGCAAATTACTTGATAGCAGGCCCTAGGCTTGCTGTATATTAAAAACCCTGAACCAGCTACAAGGTCAAGCCTTTTATAACCTTGCTTGCAGGCTGGTTGTTCTGGAGAAAGCATGGATGCACTGAAGATAGGCGAACTGGCGGCGCGCACCGATTGCCCGGTTGAAACCATCCGCTACTACGAGCGCGAGGCCTTGCTGCCCGCGCCCACGCGCTCACAGGGCAATTACCGCCTGTACGGCGACACGCATGTTGAACGGCTGCAATTCATCCGCCATTGCCGTTCGCTCGACATGACGCTCGACGAGGTGCGCAGCCTGTTGCAATTCCGTGATGCGCCCGAGGAAAACTGCGGCGAGGTCAATGCCTTGCTCGACAAGCACATCGGCCACGTCGCGCAGCGCATTGCCGAATTGAAGAAGCTGCAGGTGCAGTTGAAAGGCCTGCGCGCGCAATGCGACACGGCGCAGGCGACGCGCGATTGCGGCATCCTGCAAGGCCTGGCCAACATGAGCGACGACAGCAAGCCGGTCAATCTCGGGAGCCACGGCAGCGGTTGTCATTAAGAGTCGCTGACAAAACGCCGCTGGCCGCATTGCTCCTCCTTGCCTGCGGCGCTAAGCGCCGTTTCCAGAATTTTTACGACGAACGCAGACAGCCAAGCCTGTTCCAATGACATTCCTCCGCGGCGCGACGCTTCAGGAGTGATGCTTATTGAAACGAAAGGCGTTCATGATGGAATTTCACTTGGTCAGTTTTGACAGCACCGCCAACGCACTGCGCATCGCATTCCCGGACGCGCGCGTGTTTTGCGCCGGGGACGATTACAGTCTGGGTCCGTTGGAGGATGGCAATGAACGAGGCGCTTTCTGGCGCGACATGGGGCGAGGATACAGCGAAGAATGGCTGAAGGAAGCGCCTGATTGTTTCGCGCCATGGCATGAGATGAAATCGACGCTGGCCGCCGCGGCTTCTTCCAGGATATGTGTCTGGCATAGCGGAAGCGGGTCGGAACAGGTGTTCCTCCGGATGGCCTGTCATCGGCTGGCCGGACTTCACCATGCCTTGCTGACGGTCCGGGTGCCTGCGCGCGACGGCGTTCATGCGACGGCGGCATGGCCGCCAGGACAATTGAGGGAGTTCATCGCGCATGCCGTGCCATTGTCGCCATTGCAGCGGGACGAGTATGCACGCGAATTCGCAGCGATTGCCGCGCAACCTGAGATGTTGCGCGAGTGCGATGAAAATGATCGCCTGCATTGCCGCCCCATGAACGTACACGACGATCTGTTGCTGGCTTGCTGTTCCCGGGAATGGCAGCGCGCCGTGGCGGTCGTGGGTGAAGCGATGGGGCGAGTGGACCCGCGGAATGCGCAAGGGGATGTCTTCTGGAGCTCGCGTTTGCAATATCTGGCGGATGCCGGACAGATTGCAGTCCACGGCGAGCGCATCGCCTTGGGCAAATACCGTGTCCGCTCGCGGTGAACATGTTGTCTCCCGCAAACGGGTGAAGCCGGAACCAATACTGCATGGAGTTTTCCAACCTGTTCCTCCCGAGATGAAAAACAAGGAACAGCCATGAAAAAATCCTCCGCCTGCGCGCTCGCCTTTTCGGCGCTATTGACCGCCACCGCTATTCCAGCGTTCGCGCAATACACCGGCCCCTCGCACAAGCCGTCAATCCAGACCGTCGCCAGCGCCGCCAAATCCGCCGACGACACGCATGTAGTGCTGGTCGGCGCCATCATTGCGAAGCTGCGCGACGAGCATTACACCTTCCAGGACGGCAGCGGCAAGATCGAGATCGAAATCGACGACAAGCATTTCCCGTCCACGCCGATCAGTGAAACCACCCAGGTGCGCATCTACGGCAAGGTCGACAAGCATTTCGGCAAGGACGCCACCATCGACGTCAAAAAGGTCGAACCCTTCTAAGAAATTTTTCCCAGAATGCGATCCAGCGTCCAGCTGGTACGCGCGGCGGTGCGCCCTGTTGATGGGTGAGCCGCACTGCCGCGCAGATGCTCGTGCATGTTGCGTACGTGGTGCAGCTGGATATTGTCGGGATTGGCGATGACAGCCTCTTCGACGCCGGCAGCGGTAGTCAGCTGCAGAGGAGCCTCTTCAAACACTGAAAAGGCAATCTTGCCGAGGCTGCCGGTGATCTCCACCTTGTCGCAGCGCTCGAAGCTGCCGAAGTTCCAGCTGCCGCTGCCGGTGACGCCCGAGGTGTGCAACCAGGCACCGCTGACCGTATCGGCCGCTGAATACCATCCCTGCTGATTGGCGCTGCATCCGGACGCCTGCACCACCTCGCCCAGCAAATGTGCAAACAGGTCGATGCCGTGGCTGGCCAGGTCGTCGAAGTAACCTCCGGCCGCGATCGCCGCATCCGTGCGCCAGTTGTAAGCGCGGCTCAGGTCGACCGGCGAGGGTGTGCGGCTGAATTGCCAGTTGACGCTGCGCGGCGCGCCGATGCGGCCTTCGTCGAGCCAGCGTTTGACTTGCGCGAAGCGCGGCAGCGAACGCCGGTAATAGGCGACAAACAAAGGCAGGCCGCGGTTTTCAAATGCCGCGCAGATGGTTTCGCATTCGGCGAACGTGGGCGCCATTGGTTTCTCGATGCAGCAGGGCTTGTTCGCCGCCGCCACTTTCAGGGCGTAGAACAAGTGCGTGTCGGGCGGCGTGGCGATGTAGACGGCGTCGATGTCCGGATCGGCGATCAGCGCATCGGCGTCATCGTAGTGGCGCGGCACGCCGTGCCGGCGCGCGTAGTCGGCAGCCTTGGCGGCGTCGCGGCGCATCACGGCATGCAACGCGAAGCCGGCCGTTTGCTGATAGGCGGGACCGCTTTTGCGTTCAGTGACGGCGCCGCAGCCGATGATGCCCCAGCGAATGGTGTCGGGAAGCGTACTTGTCATAGGCCTGATCCGATAATCAATGTGTTTCGATGTGTTCACCCGGAAGCTCCGCACTCAATGCGTCAAGGATGGGGCAATCGGGCCGGCTGTCGCCGTGACAATCGTGGGCGAGTTGTTGCAAGGTTGATTTCATCGCCTGCAGTTCGCGGATCTTGATATCGAGTTCGGCGATGTGGTCATTCGCCAGTTGCTTGACCTTGCGGCTGGGGCGCGACTGGTCCAGCCACAATCCCATCAGGTCGCCGATCTGCTTCATCGAAAAACCGAGCACGCGACCCTGTCGTATGAAACGCAGCAGGTGCACGTCGCGCTCGCCGTAGATCCGATAGCCGGCGTCGGTGCGGGCCACTTTCGGCACCAGGCCGATGTCTTCGTAGTGGCGGATCATCTTGGCGGAGACGCCGGAAGCCTGTGCAGCTTCGCCGATATTCATGCTCATGATTTTTCTCCCTCTGATTGGCGGGTTTGTTGCGGCTTCCAGCGCTTGAGCAGTAGCGCATTGCTGACCACGCTCACGCTGGATATCGCCATTGCCGCGCCGGCGATCATCGGATTCAACAATCCGAATGCTGCCAGCGGAATGCCGACGATGTTGTAGATGAATGCCCAGAACAGGTTCTGGCGGATCTTGCCGTAAGTGCGTCGCGAGATGTCGATGGCGTCCGCCACCAGCGATGGATCGCCGCGCATGAGCGTGATGCCGGCGGCCTGCATGGCGACGTCGGTGCCGGTCGACATGGCGATGCCGACGTCGGCCGCAGCCAGTGCCGGCGCGTCGTTGATGCCGTCGCCGACCATGGCGACCAATGCGCCGTCCTTGCGCAATCCGCCGATCGCCTGCGCCTTGTCGGCCGGCAGGATGTTGGCGCGGAAATCGTCGAGTCCCAGTTGCTGCGCCACGTGTGCAGCGGCGCCGTGGTTATCGCCGCTGAGCATGACGGTGCGTACGCCGAGCGCATGCAGGCTGTCCACGGCTTGCCGCGCGCTGGCCTTGAGTGTGTCGCCGAAGGCCAGCAGGCCGAGCAGGGCGATGTTGCTACCCTCGGCTTCGCTTTGCGCCAACCAGGAAATCGTGCGGCCTTGCTGCTCCAGTGTCGTTGCAATGCCGGCCAGTTCCGCGTGTTGATCGGGTGTCGCGCCGAGTTCCTGCATCCAGCGCGCGCTGCCGAGGTAGGTCAGGCGATCGCCGATCAGCGCTTGGGTGCCACGACCGGGGACGGCTTTGCTGTCGTCGGCCGCAGCCGGAGCAATTTGTTTTTGTGCTGCGACAGCCATCACGGCATGCGCCAGCGGATGTTCGCTGTTGCGTTGCAATGCGGCGGCGAGAGCGAGCAGCTTGTCGTCATCGTGGTCGATCGCATGCATGGCTGCCAGCACCGGTTTTCCTTCGGTCAGCGTGCCGGTCTTGTCGAAGGCGACCACGCCGATGCGATGGGCGATTTCGAGCGCTTCCGCATCCTTGATCAGGATGCCGTAACGCGCTGCGACGCCGGTGCCGGCCATGATGGCAGTCGGCGTGGCCAGACCGAGCGCGCACGGGCAGGCGATCACCAGCACGGCCACGGCGTTGAGCAGAGCCTGCTCCCAGTCGCCGGCGATCAGGCCCCAGCCCAGCAGCGTCAGCAAGGCCAGCACCAGCACCACCGGCACGAACACCGCGCTGACCTGATCGACCAGGCGCTGGATCGGCGCCTTCGCGGCCTGGGCGTGTTCCACCATGCGGATGATGCGGGCCAGCACGGTTTCCGCGCCGACGGCGGTGGTTTCGATGAGCAACAAGCCGTCGCCGTTGATGGCGCCGCCGGTGACGTGGTCGCCGCCGTGTTTTTCCATCGGCAGGCTTTCGCCGGTGAGCATGGATTCGTCCAGATGGCTGGCGCCTTCGCGCACTACGCCGTCGACTGCGACGCGTTCGCCGGGACGCACCACGACCAGGTCGCCGAGCCGGATGGCCGACAAGGCGACTTCACTGTCGACGCCGTCGCGCCGCACCGTCGCCGTGTCCGGCCGTAATGCATTGAGCGCGCGGATGGCGTCGGCGGTCTGGCGCTTGGCGCGGGTTTCCAGCCATTTGCCGAGCAGCACCAGGGTGATGACGGTAGCCGAAGCTTCGAAGTAGAAATGCGCCGCGCCATGGCCGGCATGGCCAGCATATTCGCCTTGCCATTGATTGAATAACTGATACAGCGACAAACCGTAGGCGGCGCTGGTGCCGAGCGCGACCAACAGGTCCATGTTGCCGGCGTATGCCTTCACGGCGCGCCAGCCGGCGCGATAGAAGCGGGCGCCGAGCCAGAACTGCACCGGCGTCGCCAGCAGCAATTGCCAGATACCGGGCAATTGCCATTCGATGCCGAACGGCATCAGCAGCATCGGCAGGATCAGCGGCGCGGTGAAGAGGGCGCCGGCGGCTACCGGCCACCACGACGGCGCGGCGGGGGATTTCTGTGCGCTTGCCTGTGTTGCGGCGGGCAGGCTGGCGGAGTACCCGGCGCGGTCGATGGCGGCGATCAGCGTGTCTACCGTGACTTCGCTGGTGGTGGTCAGCGTGGCTTTTTCCGTGGCGAGATTGACCGAGACGGCGCTGACGCCGCTTACTTTGTAGAGTGCCTTCTCCACGCGGCCGACGCAGGATGCGCAAGTCATGCCGTCGATGTCGAGCGTGATTTCCTGTTGCTTGACGTCGTAGCCGGCCTTGTTGACGGCGGCGATCAGCTGGTCGGCGTGCACGCCCGGTTCAGCCTGGATGGTCGCCCGTTCGGTGGCCAGGTTGACGCTGACGTCATGGACGGCGGGAATCGCGCGCAAGGCTTTCTCGACGCGACCGACGCAGGAGGCGCAGGTCATGCCTTCGACGGCGAGCGTCACTTCCTGCAGCGTTGGGGCGGGTGTGGCGGAGTTCATGTTTGGCTCATTGAGGGATTGATCACGGGTTCAGCATGATCCTTCCCATCATGGTAAGGTCAAGGCCTATTTTGACATGATTCATGAAATATCACGCAATGAGGTGCTTGACCTTCTCCTTGTGGGAAGGTTTAAGCTGACATCTTTCCATCACGAAGGAGCAACACCATGCTGACATTCAACGTCCAGGACATGACCTGCAACCACTGCGCGAGCGCCATTACGCGTGCCGTCAAGGAAGTCGACGCCGACGCCAAGGTCGACGTCCAGGTTGCTGAAAAGCGCGTCAACATCGACAGCAGCGTCGCCGCAGCCGAGTTTGAAGAGGCGATCAAGGAAGCCGGTTATACGCCTGTAGCCGCCTAGATTGGCTACTTGCTGAGCAGACGCATCGCTCGTTCCAGGCCGTCGATGGTCAGCGGAAACATGCGCTGGCTCATCAGTTGCTGGATGATGGAAATCGATTGGCGGTATTGCCACAGGCCTTCCGGTTCCGGATTGAGCCAGGCGAAGTTGGCGAAGGTGCTGGTGAAGCGCTGCAGCCAGACCGCGCCGGCTTCCGGATTGTTGTATTCCACCGAGCCGCCCGGCTGGACGATCTCGTAAGGGCTCATGGTGGCGTCGCCGACGAAGATCAGTTTGGTGTCCGGCGAGTATTTGTGCAGCAGATCCCAGGTCGGAAAGCGCTCCGCATGGCGTCGGCGGTTGTTCTTCCATACGTAGTCGTAGACGCAGTTGTGGAAGTAGAAAAACTCCATGTTCTTGAATTCCGTCTTCGCTGCGGAAAACAGTTCTTCGGTGCGTGCGATGTGGTCGTCCATCGAACCGCCGACATCGAACAGCATCATCACCTTGATGTTGTTGCGCCGTTCCGGCTGCATCCGGATGTCGAGGTAGCCGGCATTGTTGGCGGTGGCGCGGATGGTGTCGTCGAGCGCCAGTTCCTCCTCGGCGCCGTCGCGTGCAAACTTGCGCAGGCGGCGCAGCGCCACCTTGATGTTGCGCGTGCCGAGTTCACGTTCGCTGTCGTAGTCCTTGTAGGTCCGTTCGTCCCACACCTTGACCGCGCTGCGGTTCTTGCTCTCGCCGCCGATGCGGATGCCTTCCGGGTTGTAGCCGCTGTTGCCGAAGGGCGAACTGCCACCGGTGCCTATCCATTTGTTGCCGCCTTCGTGGCGCTCGTGCTGCTCCTTGAGCAACTCCTTGAGGCGATCCATCAGCTTGTCATAACCAAACTTCTCCAGCGCCGCTTTCTGCTCCGGCGTGAGTTCGCGCTGCATGCGCTTCAACAGCCAGTCGAGCGGGATCTCGGGGTTCTTTTCGAAGATGGTTTCGATGCCTTTGAAATAGCTGCCGAAGGCCTTGTCGAACTTGTCGTAATTGGCCTCGTCCTTGACCAGCGTGATGCGCGAGAGATAGTAGAAGTCGTCGATGTCCGGCGAGATCACGTTCTTTTGCATGGCTTCAAGCAGGATCAGGAACTCCTTGATGGAGACCGGGATCCGTGCGTCCTTGAGCGTGAAAAAGAAGTCGATCAGCATAGAAGAAATAATTGAATCCGAATCAGTGTCCGAGCTTGAATTGCAGATGGCGTTTGACTGCCGGCCATTCGGATTCGATGATGGAAAACACCACCGTATCGCGCAATGAACCGTCGGGCGCACGTTGATGATTGCGCAGGATGCCGTCCTGCTTCGCGCCCAGGCGCAGGATGGCTGCACGCGATTGCTGGTTCATCCAGTGGGTGCGGAATTCGACGGCGATGCAGTGCAGCGTCTCGAAGGCATGGCTCAGCATCATCAGCTTGCACTCGGTGTTGATGCCGGTGCGCTGGGCGCTGGCGGCGGTCCAGGTCGAGCCGATTTCGACGCGGCGATGGACGGCGTCGGCGTTCATGTAGGTGGTCATGCCGCACAGCGCGCCGGTGTCGTGGCGGCGCGTGACGAAGGGCAGCATCGAGCCCTGTTCCTGCAGCCGCAGGCGGCGCTCGATTTCGGCGCGCATGTTTTCCGGTTTGGGAATCGCTGTGTACCAGAGCTTCCACAGCTTGCCGTCGGAGGCCGCCGCGATCAGCGCATCGTGGTGGTCGAGCGACAGCGGCTCGAGCGTGGCGTAGTGGCCTTTGAGCGTGATCGGATGCAGGAATTGCATGGCGGACTCCTTGCGTGACTGAATGGATCGGGCTGTCGAAATTATCGATTATTGCGCGACATGAACACCAGGCGTTCGAACAAATGCACGTCCTGTTCATTCTTGAGCAGCGCGCCGTGCAGCGGCGGGATGGCGGCCTTGCCGTCCTTGCTGTGCAGGGTCTCGGTCGGGATGTCTTCGGCCAGCAACAGCTTGAGCCAGTCGATCAGTTCCGAGGTCGACGGCTTCTTCTTCAGGCCCGGAATGTCACGCACTTCATAAAAGGTCTGCAGCGCCTGCGCCAGCAGATCGCGCTTGAGGTGCGGGAAATGCACGTCGACGATCTGCTGCATGGTGTCCTTGTCGGGGAACTTGATGTAGTGGAAGAAGCAGCGGCGCAAAAAGGCGTCCGGCAATTCCTTCTCGTTGTTCGACGTGATGATCACCAGCGGGCGATGCTTGGCGCGCACCATTTCGCGGGTTTCATACACATAGAATTCCATGCGGTCGATCTCGCGCAGCAAGTCGTTGGGGAACTCGATGTCAGCCTTGTCGATTTCATCGATCAGCAGCACCTGCGGCTCGTCGGCGGTGAAGGCTTGCCACAGCACGCCCTTGAGGATGTAGTTGTGGATGTCCTTGACGCGCTCATCGCCGAGCTGCGAATCGCGCAGCCGCGACACTGCGTCGTACTCATACAGGCCTTGTTGCGCCTTGGTGGTGGATTTGATGTGCCATTGCAGCAATGGCCGGTTAAGCGCTGCCGCGACTTCTTCGGCCAGCATGGTTTTGCCGGTGCCGGGCTCGCCTTTGATCAGCAAGGGGCGTTGCAGGGTCAGCGCGGCGTTCACCGCAAGTTTCAGGTCGTCGGTCGCGACGTAACTGGAGGAACCTTCGAAGCGTGTTTCTTGTCGCATGGCGGGGGTGTCATCAGGACGAAAATAAATCCGAGTATAAGGTAAAAAGATTCAGGCTTCCCGCGTACCTGCCGGCGCAGACGGTCCGGCTTTGCTTGAAAACGGGCTTTTCGTCCCCATATAGTGAAATCAGAGGAATTTGCTGCGGCGCTGATGCTGCTGCATGTGATTTTCCTTATAAAAACAGAGTGAGGCATGAAGTTTCTTTTTCTTAAGATGCGCGTGATCTGGCGGCGTTTCCGCCATGGTCTGCAAGCGCGTTACGAACACCACGGCGAACATGGGCCGCAGCTGGAAGTGCTGATGCGCCGCGCCGATCCCGATTCCGCCTGGCATGACCGCGCCAACTGGATGATCGACGTCGCCGAATGGGTGCGCCATCAACCCAAGGTTTCCCTGCTCGACGCTGAAGGCTGGCGCCGGGTCAAGCACCAGCGCGTGCGCGCCATGCTGGACTGGCTCGACGCGCATCGCGACATTCGCCGCCAGGTGCAGGGCTGCCTGCAGAAGACCCTGCGCGAGGCGAGTGGGCCGGAACTGTTCTCGGTCACCGGCTTGCCGCATGAACCGGCCTTTTTTACCGAGCTGACTGAACGCGCTTTCAAGATGGTGCTGCCGCGGCATTTGTCGCCCAGCGAGTTGCCGACCTTGTTCGCCGCGATGTTCCCCGATCCGGACGACGCCGAATGGCTGCTCGAGCTGGATCAGGAGCTGCAGGAGCGGCTGTGGAAGCTGGCAGCCGACGACGGCATCTCGCATACCTACTGGCAGCAGATTGAAGAGGCGCTGACTTATCTCACCACGGTGGTGGTGGCCGACGGTATCAGCCCGGCGTTCCGCCAGCGGCTGGAGCCGAAGATGCCGCTGCAGGCCACGCCTTTCATGGCCCTGCGACGCGAAATGGAAGCCTATCTGCGGGCCAGCCCGCACGACGAAGGCCCGTTGCGCAGCGCGCGCATGCTGATCGCGGTGTGCCAGGCGCAGACCGATCGCATTTATGCGCATCTGGATGAATACGGCGTTTCGGTCAGCCTGGTCTACCGCATCGAGCGCATGCGCGCCCAACTGACGCGCATGGGGCGTCTCATCGACGTGCGTTCGGCTACCTGGCGGGAACCCAAGGCGGGGCGCGGAGCCGGTCGCGTGCAATTGCTGCTGGCCGACCTGATCGCCGCCCATCACAGCCGCTCGTCGGTGCGCAGCCTGGTGCGGCGCAGCTTCGCGCTGCTGGCGCGCAAGATGGTCGAACGCAGCGCCGATCACGGCGAACATTACATCGCGCGCGACAGCGCCGGTTACCGTGCGATGCTCAAGGCCGCCTGTATCGGCGGCGTGGTCACGGCGTTCACGGTGCTGGGCAAGATCGCCCTGGCCAGGCTGGGACTGGCGCATTTCTTCGAGGGCGTGTTCGCATCAATCAATTACGCCTTCAGCTTCCTGCTGATTGCCGCCCTGGGTGGCGTACTGGCAACCAAACAGCCGGCCGTGACTGCACCGGCGCTGGCGGCCAAGATGGGCGAGCTGGACACCGTTGACGGCCTGCGGGCACTGATCGGCGAGACCGCCATGCTGCTGCGTTCGCAGGCGGCGGCGATTTTCGGCAACCTGATTGCGGTGATCCCGACGATGCTGCTGATCACGGCCGGCTTCCTGCTGGCCTCCGGCGCGACGCTGATGACGCCGGAAAAAGCCCGCGCGGCCTTGCACAGCCTGTCGCTGGTCGGACCGGCGCCCTTGTACGCAGCCTTGACCGGCATCCTGCTGTGGCTGTCGAGCCTGGCGGCGGGATTTGCCGACAACTGGTTCGCCTTGCGCCGCCTGCGCGAAGCACTGGCGCATCAGCGCCGGCTGGTGCACGCGCTGGGCGCTGCACGCGCGGCGCGCTGGGCCATCTGGCTGGAGCGCCATGTCGCCGCCATCGTCGGCAATGTCTCGCTGGGCGTGCTGCTCGGTATGGGGCCGGTGGTGGCCGAGTTCTTCGGACTGCCGCTGGACGTGCGCCACGTCACGCTGGCGACCGGCACGCTGGTGGCCGCCGGGGCCAGTCTTGGCTGGGGTATTGTGTCGACGCCGGCATTCTGGTTGGCCGTCAGCGGCATCATGGTGATCGGCGCGCTCAACGTCGGCATCGCGTTCTTGTGTGCGATGGCGCTGGCCTTGCGCGCGCGGGAAATCCCGGCGCGCATCCGGCGCGTGGTTTTTCGTGCTGTATTGCGACGTTTTGCGGCTTCGCCGTGGACGTTTTTATTCCCTGAAAAGGCCGCCAGCGCCGCCTTAAGGCCCGTTCCGAGCGAATCGGAGACCGAAGAGGAGCGGTGAAGCACCGCAATATGGGGTGGGCGCAGAGGGGGATGTTGTAATTTGGAGCGCTGCGACAGATTGACTCACGGCGTTGTTGGGGTAAAATCAACCGGTTTTTTGGCGTCGCAGGGGACGGGCGAGAATGCTCAAGTAATCCAATAAGCCAAATTGGTTGAGCCAATAATGTATAGCCAAACCTGTGAAACCAGCTTCGAACAGTCATGTGTTTCGCTTTAGTTGATTTTATTTACCCCTGCCAATATGAAAAAACTCTTCGTACTGCTCGCTCTCGCGGGTGTTGCCAGCGCGGCCTCGGCCGTCGATCTTGCAGGTAACACCGGCAAGGTCAATGTGTCGATGTGCATCGGCTGTCACGGGATTCCAGGCTACAAGGCGACTTTCCCCGAGGTCTACCAGGTCCCCATGCTGGGCGGCCAGTCTGAAAAATATATCGAGAACGCGCTGAAGGCCTATCAAAAAGGCGAGCGTAAGCATCCGTCCATGCAGGGCATCGCCGGCAGCCTGTCCGATAAGGACATCGCTGAACTGGCTGCTTACTACTCACAGCAAAAATAAGGGAAGCACGAGATGAACAAGATCCTGACCTTGGCAGCTTTCGCCGCTGCCTCCGTTGTTTCCCTGCAAGCAGCTGCGGCGGGCAATGCCGAATCTGGCAAGCTGCTGGTTGAAAAATACAACTGCGCTTCCTGTCACGGCAAAGATTTCAATTCCCCGATCGATCCTTCGTATCCGAAGCTGGCAGGCCAGCATCAGGATTACCTGCAGCATGCGCTGGTGTCGTATCGCCGCGGCAACGACGGCATGAACGGCCGCACCAACGCCATCATGGCCGGTCAGGCCAAGGTGCTGACCGACAAGGATATCCAGGATATCGCCGCTTACCTGCACAAGCTGCCTGGTTCGCTGGTGCTGGAGAAGTAAAACCGGTAGCCGAGGCCTGGCCTCAACGTAAAAAGCCACGGCATGCCGTGGCTTTTTTCATGGACGCTGCGCCAGAACGGGAAGATCAGCGGCGCTTGATGCTTTCGATATAGGCCGCACCGTCCGGCGGCAGGCCGCTGCGCTGCGAATTCCAGATCATCTCGCCCAGGCATTCCATGATTTCATGATGTGCGTCGTGGGCCGAGCCCTTGCGCTGCGCCAGCGCTTCGAAAGCCTTGCGAATGCCGGGCGGCTGGTCGATGGAAATCTGCTCGCTGATCGACAGATGCATCGACAGGTGCAGGAAGGGGTTGTGGCCTTGCTCGACCGAGTAATCGGCGGCCAGCGCCTGCTCGACGTCCTTGAGCGAATCATCGTATTCGGGATGCTCGACGATCCAGTCGCGGGCGATGGCTTCGAGAGGAGTCAGAATTTCGTTGGCGCGATACTTGCGGAATGCTTCGCAAAAGAAGCGGCGGACATCATGCTGGGAGGGGTTGAACATTGCGGCGGCTGGCGAAACGCGTAAAAGCCGTATTGTACGCCGTGTCGGCCAACTCGGCCGGCGCAGGAAAAACCAGTCATACGCACGAAATTGTCCTGCGGTAATATGTCCCTACAAGACGAGCAAAAACATCGTCACATCTCGCGAAATGAGGGGACACCATTCATGAAACTCAGGCTCTGCAGGGTGCAGCTCGCGTTCCTGTTGCCGGCGCTATTGTCGTCGTCGCTGCTGTTGCTCTCGTTGTTTTCCATTTCCTCGTACGCCTCAATCGCCTCGGCCACCGCTGTCACCAAGACCAGCCCGGAAGACGACGACAGCCGCACCGTGCTGATCGGCTATGCAGGTCCGTTGAGCGGCACGTCGTCCGCCGTCGGCAAAAGCATGGCCAACGCCGCGCAACTGGCGGTCGATGAGGCCAACAAGCGCGGCCTGCAAATCCAGGGCCGGCCGGTCCAATTGAAATTGCTGATCCAGGACGACCGCAGCAATCCGCGCACCGCCGAATTGATCGCCCGCTATCTGGTGCGCAGCGGCGTGGTGGGCGTCATCGGCCATTGGAACAGCGCCGCCAGCCTGGCTGCCGCGCCGATCTACAATGCCGGCGGCGTGATCCAGATCTCGCCGGCCAGCATGAGCACCCTATACACTCAGCAAGGCAATCGCGCCGCCTTCCGCACCATCGGCAACAACGGCAGCGCCGGCAGCCACACCGCCGACTATGCGGTCCGCACGCTCCAGGCCAAGCGCTTTCTGGTGGTGGATGACGGCACGGCGTTCGGGCGTGGTTTCGTCGAACAATTCATCCGCTCGGCCAAGGAGCAGGGCGCGCAGATCGTCGGCTCCCACAGCGTCAGCGACAAGACCTCGGATTTCAATGCAGTGCTGACCGACGCCGCCAGGCTGCGTCCCGACGCGGTGATGTTCGGCGGCCTCGAGCTGCAGGCCTCGACGCTGGCGCGCAGCCTGAAGCGGCGCAATCCCGAGGTCCGCTTCATCGGTTCCAGCGGCACCGTGGGTTTGCCGTTCCTGCGCGCGGCGGGCGCCGACGGCAACGGCAGCGTGGTGCTGGAGCCGGGGCTGCCGATGGGCAAGATGCCGGGCTGGAAGAATTTTGAAAAGAATTACATGCAGAAATTCGACAGCAACATCGAGCTCTTTGCACCGTTCGCCTATGACGCCACGCAAGTGCTGATCGCAGCGATGCGGCAGGCCAATTCAACGGATCCCAAGAAGGTCGCCGAGGCGCTGCATGAAATCCGCTTCAACGGCATGACGGGCACGATCTCGTTCAACCAGGACGGCGACCTCAACAATCCCACCTTCACCATTTACGAGGTGGAAAACCAAAGTTGGGTGGTCAGGAAGGTCATCAGCGGCAGCGCCAACTGACCCGGGCGGCTACACGCCTTTTTCGGGCAGAGGCGTCTTTTTCTTGAACTCGCATAGATCGGCGATGAGACAGTTCCAGCATTGCGGTTTGCGCGCGATGCAGGTGTAGCGGCCGTGCAGGATCAGCCAGTGGTGGGCGTCCTGCAGGAATTCCGGAGCGACGAATTTCATCAGCTTGCGTTCGACCTCATCGACGTCCTTGCCCGGCGCAATGCCGGTGCGATTGGACACGCGGAAAATGTGCGTGTCCACAGCGATAGTCGGATGACCGAAGGCCGTATTCATCACCACATTGGCAGTCTTGCGCCCCACGCCCGGCAGGGCTTCCAGTTCTTCACGCGTCTGCGGCACCTCGCCGCCGTGCTGTTCCAGCAGGATGCGGCAGGTTTCGATGACGTTCTTGGCCTTGGTGCGGAACAGGCCGATGGTCTGGATATAGGGAATCAGCTCGTCCACGCCCAGTTTGTAGATCTTGGCCGGTGTATTGGCGACCGGGTACAGCTTGCGCGTGGCCTTGTTGACCGAGACGTCGGTGGCCTGCGCTGAAAGCAGCACGGCGATCAGCAGTTCGAACGGCGTGGTGTATTCCAGCTCGGTGGTCGGAGTCGGATTGGCTTGCCGCAGACGGCTGAATATTTCACGGCGCTTTTCGCTGTTCATGGCTGGCGGACGGGCTTGGCTGTTGGTTGATCATTGGCGGCGGCTTGTTCTTTTTTCAGGCGCGCGCGTTCGATGGCGGCCTGGATGATGGCTTTCTTGCGGTCCTGCTCGGCTTTCTCAGCTGGCGTCAGCGCATCGGCGGCTTCCACCTCCTTCAACTTGGCGGCGGCTTTGGCGGCCAGGCGGTCGTCGTTTTCCTGCTTCTCGCGACGCAGGCGGAAGCTGCGGAAGTCATGCCGCGCGCGGGCGGCATCGGCCTGTTCCTGCGACCATGCCTGCCAGCCCGTCAGGCCCGGCGTGACTTCAACCATGGCGATGCAGTCGACCGGGCAGGGCGCCACGCACAGATCGCAGCCGGTGCACAAATCGGGCAGCACGGTGTGCATCTGTTTGGCGGCGCCGACGATGGCGTCGACCGGGCAGGCCTGGATGCACAGCGTGCAGCCGATGCAGGCGGCTTCGTCGATGACGGCGCGCGTGCGCGGACGCTCCAGTCCGTTGACCGGGTTGAGCGGCAGCAGCGGGCGGGACAGCAGTTGCGCCAGGCGCGCCACGCCCTCGGCGCCGCCCGGCGGGCATTGGTTGTAGCCTGCGCTGTCGTCGGCGATCGCTTCCGCATACGGCCGGCAGGCGGGATAGCCGCACTTGCCGCATTGGGTTTGCGGCAGCAGGTTTTCGATCTGGTCGGCGAGTGTGAGGACAGCGGAGGAAGACACGTTGGATGGCTGGTAAAAAATGGCTGAACGGACGGGAAGCCGTATTATCCCGGAAACCGGCGCCGTGAGGGAATCGCTGCGTGCAGGCAATAAAAAAGCCTTTGCCTTGTTACGGGCAAAGGCTTGCGGATCTTGGACTGCAGACCGCTCAGGAATTCGCCTTGATGAATTCGCCGATTTTAGGACAGATCACTTCGCGCCAGCGGCGGCCCGAGAAGATGCCGTAGTGGCCGCACTTGGGCGCGGTGAAGTGCTGCTTGCGCGACTTCGGAATCGACGAGCACAGGTCTTGCGCCGCCTGGGTCTGGCCGGAGCCGGAGATGTCGTCCAGTTCGCCTTCGATGGTAAAGAGCGCCACCGACTTGATATCCTGCGGACGCACCAGCTTGCCGTCAATCTTCCACGTACCTTGCGGCAGGTCGAAGTCCTGGAATACGATCTTGATGGTTTCCAGGTAGAACTCGGCCGGCATGTCGAGCACGGCGTTGTATTCATCGTAGAACTTGCGATGGCTTTCGGCCGACTCGTCGTCGCCGTCGCGCAGGTGCATGTAGAAATCCCAGTGGCTCTGCGCATGGCGGCGCGGGTTCATGGCGACGAAACCGGCGTGCTGCAGGAAGCCCGGGTAGACCTTGCGGCCGAAGCCGGGGAAGTTGGCCGGCACGCTGTAGATCACGGTGTTTTCAAACCAGCTGAACGGCTTTTCGGTGGCCAGGTCGTTGACCGCGGTCGGCGATTTGCGCGCGTCGATCGGACCGCCCATCATGGTCATGCTCTTGGGCAGCTTGGGATCGTTGGCGCTCGCCATCAGGGCGATCGCGGCCAGCACCGGTACGGTCGGCTGGCACACGGAGATCACGTGCACGTCCGGACCCAGGGTGCGGATGAAGTCCTGGATGTAATAAACGTAGTCATGCAGATGGAACGCGCCCTTATCGAGCGGCACCATGCGTGCATCAGTCCAGTCGGTGACGAACACGTCGTGATTCGGCAGCAGGCCGCGCACGGTGTCGCGCAGCAGCGTGGAATGGTGACCGGACAGCGGTGCAACCAGCAGCACGGTGGGCTGCTTGAGCGCGGCGTACTGCTTGCTGTCCAGGTCCTTGCTGAAATGAATCAGGCGACAGAAGGGCTTGGTTTCAGCGGTTTTCTCGACGATCCCGATGGTCTTGCCATTGATTTCGGTCGATTCGATCTGGAATTCTGGTTTTTCGTAGTCTTTGCCGAGGCGGTAGAGCAGTTCGTAACCGGCGGCGATACGTTGTGCGAATGGCGTGTGGGCCAGCGGGGAAACAGGATCGGAAAACAGTTTTGCCGAGGTCTCCGCCCATTGCATCAGGGGGGTGAGAAAGGCACGGTTTAATTCGTGAATTTGATAAAGCATGGCTGACCTTTACACATAGTACGCATGAAGCTGGCTGGTTAGTCCATAACGGCATTGTGTGCTGTCGAGACTACAAGTATTGCTCTGTTATAGCTCTATTTTCTTGCTATGTTGCAATGCAATATTTTAACACGGTTCGGTGTTCACCGTGGTGCGCCGGGGCATGATAAAAACACTAAATGTCGACAAAGAATTTTCAGGTTGTGGAACAAATTATGCCTTTTTATTCAACGATTTATAGCGACATTATCGGCATCAGAATGTTGATTTTGAATCAATATGCACGCCAATGCACAAAGAAAAAAGCCTCTGTCCGAATGGAAGAGGCTTTTTTTGTGAAGCACGGGTGATCGGATTTAATCGAAGACCGGAGTTTCCACGCCGAGAATCTTGTGCAGTTTCGGCGATGTCGTCGTGTACTGCATGTGGATCTTCTTGTCCGGGAAGATGTACGGCGCAGCGCCGAAAGCGGCCAGCGCGGCTTCGTGGAAGCCCGACAGAATCAGCTTCTTCTTGCCCGGATAGGTGTTGATGTCGCCGACCGCGAAGATGCCCGGCACATTGGTTTCGAACTTTTCGGTGTCGACCACTTTCAACTGCTTGCGCTCGATGTCCAGGCCCCATTCGGCAATCGGGCCCAGTTTTGGCGACAAACCGAAGAACACCAGCAACATGTCCAGCGGCAAGCGGCGGGTGACGCCGTCGGCGCCCGTGACCTTGATTTCGGACAACTTGCCGTCCTTGGCTTCAAAACCGGTAGCCTGGCCGACGATGAGTTGCATTTCGTACTGTTCGCACAGTTCCTTCATCTTGGCCACCGATGCCGGCGCCGCCCGGAATTCTTCGCGACGGTGCAGCAGCACTACGGATTCGGCCTTGCCGACGAAGTTCAGCGCCCAGTCCAGCGCGGAGTCACCGCCACCGCAGATGACGATGTTCTTGCCTTCGAACTGGGCCGGATTCTTGACGCGGTAGAACAGTTGCGAGCCGTCGAAGGCTTCGATGCCGTCGACCTTCAGCGTGCGCGGCTGGAACGAGCCGACGCCGGCGGCGATGAAAATGGTCTTGGTGATGAACTTGGTGCCTGCCGAGGTTTCGAGGTCGAAACGGCCGTCTTCGCGCTTTTGCACGACGGTGACTTCCTGGCCCAGATGGAAGGTCGGATCGAAGGGCTCGATCTGCTTCAGCAGGTTGTCGGTCAGTTCCTGGCCGGTGCAGACAGGCACGGCGGGAATGTCATAGATCGGCTTGTCCGGATACAGTTCGACACATTGGCCGCCGACATTGGCGAGCGAGTCGATGACGTGCGCCTTGATTTCCAGCAGGCCGAGTTCGAATACCTGGAACAGGCCGACCGGGCCGGCGCCGACGATGACGGCATCGGTTTCGATCGGCGTTGTCTTGCCGGCGTCAGCCGCGGCAATCTTGAAGTTGTCCATAAAAAAATCCAATTTCCGTTTCAGTTGAGGGTGTTTCCAGACTCAATTGGCTATCGGCCAAGGCAGGTTTGCGTAGCGGCTTGCGCGTGCATTCCCGATCTTGGCTGTATGGCTAGAAGTGAAGGCTGTCTGTTGAAGGAGCGTGCCGGCCGGTTGCCGGCGCCGCTCCGTTGCGGCGCTGTCAGGCTCAGCGCTGCAGGAACTCCAGTTTGTTCTTGGCGTCTTTCCATTCCTCGGCTTCGGCCAGCGGCGCCTTGGTTTTGGTGATTGAAGGCCAGAAACGCGCCAGTTGTTCATTGAGCTTGATGAATTCCTGCTGATCGGCCGGTACGTCTTCTTCCGCATAGATCGCATTGACCGGGCACTCGGCTACGCAAACGGCGCAATCGATGCACTCGTCGGGATCGATGGCGAGGAAATTCGGGCCTTCGCGGAAGCAATCAACCGGGCATACATCGACGCAGTCCGTGTAACGGCAGCGGATGCAGGAGTCGGTCACAACGTGGGTCATAACAGTCCTATCTGTAAAATTTCTTTAAAACCTGGGCAAACTCAGCCGGAATTAGTGGCAATATGGCGCGGTTCAATCGAGGCAAATTTCGATTGCAGCCGGAATTCCTGATTGTTCCTTGATTGCTTCGCAATTTGCAGGCAGATCTGAGGCAAATCTTCTGGTCGCGCGACAATCCCTATACAACCGGCTGGAAAGCCTTGTATTTTAAGGCAATTCAACTTTTCTCACAAATGAGGCTTATACAAATTACGTATAAGTAAATATGAAATATTCATTCGTCCAAGGACAAGATCAAAAGTGAACGACGAACAAGCAAAGACGGGTTTCGTGACACGCGCGCTGACCGGGCTGACGGCGGCGCTGGGGCTGGGTTTGGCGCTGGCGGTTGCCGCTCGGGCCGAGAACATCCGCATCGGCGAAATCAACAGTCATACCGGCGTGGCGCAGTCGAGCCAGGCCTATCGCAACGGCGCCGACCTGGCCGTGGTCGAAATCAACGCCGCCGGAGGCCTGCTGGGACGCAACCTCGAACTGATTTCGCGCGACGACAGCGGCAGCCCCGATGAGGCCGTACGGCACGCCGAGGCGCTGATCAAGACCGATCGCGTCGATGTGCTGACCGGCTCGATGCTGTCGAACGTGGCGCTGGCAGTCGCCAGGACAGCTGCATCCGAAAAGAAGCTGTTTGTCGTCGGCGATGCCTTGTCGGACGCCATCACGCTCGACAAGGGCAATCGCTACACTTTCCGCCTGCGGCCGTCGACTTATACCCAGGCCGCCATGCTGGCGGAAGCGGCCGCCAAGGTGCCGGGACGGCGCTGGGCCATCGTCGCGCCCAATTACGAATATGGACAAAGCGCGGTCGCCAACTTCAAGCTGCTGCTGAAAGAGCGCCGTCCGGACATTGAATTCGTCGCCGAGCAATGGCCGGCGCTGGGCAAGATGCGCGCCGAGGTGGTCGTCAAGGCCTTGCGCCAGGCGCGCCCTGATGCGATCTTCAACGCCGCCTTCGGCAGCGACCTGCAGCAATTCGCGGAAGAGGGCAGCCGTCAGGGTTTGTTCGCCGCCAGCACGGTGTTTTCAATGTCGGCCGGCCCGGCGCTGGGCGATGTGCTGGCGCAATATGAAGGCACCAAAAACTGGGTGGTGCTGGGTTATCCGTCGGAGCAACTCGCCACGCCCGAGCATCAGCGCTTCCGCGAGGCCTACCTGAAGCGTTTCAACGATCGTCCGTTGTTGCAGGCGGTGTTCGGCTACAGCACCGTGATGTCGATCGCCGCCGGGATCAAGAAGGCCGGATCGGTCGATTCCGAAAAACTGGTGACGGCCATGCGCGGCCTGAGCGTGGAGACGCCGGTCGGGCCGATCACCTTCCGCGCCCACGACCAGCAGTCGAGCATGGGGGCGTTCGTCGCGACGCTGGTGTGCAAGGATGGGCGCAGCAACATGACCGAATGGCATTACCTCGACGGCGCGCGCTACATGCCGGACGACAATTACATCAAGGGACGCAGGCCGGCTTCGGCGATGCGCTGATCATGCCGCAATCCTTGCGCGGCGCATGATCGATCCGGCCGGCTGATCGGCTGACTGATTAACCCTCCACGCGGGCGGGGCACGATCTTCCCTATCCAAGGTAAGATAGTGCCCCTTGTCCTCTCCAGCACACGATCATTTTTGACTCGTCAGGCGCCATGATTATTTCTTCCTTGCTCGACACCGACCTCTACAAGTTCACCATGATGCAGGTGGTGCTGCATCATTTCCCGGGAGCGCAGGTCGAGTACCGTTTCAAATGCCGCAACGACGATGTCGACCTGACGCCGTATATCGATGAGATCAAGGCGGAAATCGCCGCGCTGTGCCGTTTGCGCTTCCGCGAATCGGAACTGGCCTACCTGCGTAGCTTCCGTTTCATCAAGAGCGATTTCGTCGACTTCCTCGATCTGTTCCATCTCAACGAAAAGTACATCAGCGTCACGCCGTCGCCGGCTGACAACGGCGAGATCGAGATTCAGGTCAAAGGTCCGTGGCTGCACACCATCCTGTTTGAAGTGCCGGTACTGGCGATCGTCAATGAAGTGTATTTTCGCGCCACTCAGCGCGCTCCCGACTACGAGACCGGCCGTGCGCGCCTGCGCGACAAGATCGCGCTGCTGACCGACAACCCGGCGCTGGACGGTTGCAAGATCGCCGACTACGGCACACGCCGCCGCTTCTCGCGCAGCTGGCACGCCGAAGTGATCCTGGCGATGAAGGACCACATGGGCAGTCATTTTGCCGGCACCTCCAACGTCCAGTTCGCCATGCAGCACGACCTTACGCCGCTGGGTACGATGGCGCATGAATACCTGCAAGCCTGCCAGGCGCTCGGTCCACGCCTGCGCGATTCGCAGATTTACGGCTTTGAAATGTGGGCGCGCGAATACCGCGGCGACCTCGGCATTGCCTTGTCGGACGTGTACGGCATGGACGCCTTCCTGCGCGATTTCGACATGTATTTCTGCAAGCTGTTCGACGGCGCACGCCATGATTCCGGCGATCCGTTCGAATGGGGCGAGCGCCTGCTGAAGCATTACGACAACAACCGCGTCGACTCCAAGAGCAAGGTGCTGGTGTTTTCCGATGGCCTCGATTTCGACAAGGTGGTGTCGCTGTATTTGCGCTTCAAGGATCGCGCAAAAGTGGCCTTCGGCGTCGGCACCAACCTGACCAACGATCTCGGCTACACGCCGCTGCAGGTGGTCATGAAGATGGTGCGCTGCAACGGCCAGCCGGTGGCGAAACTGTCCGATACGCCGGCCAAGAACATGTGCGACGATGAAGCCTACGTGAAGTATCTGCGGCAGGTATTCGAGATCAAGTAAGCCCTCGCAGCATGGCCGCGGCGAGAGAATTTTCGCCGGTTCAGATTCTGCCCCAAAGTCTTGGTTGAAATGTTTTAATGCATTCGGATTCCGGCCGCCATGGCCGGTCTTGCTGGTATAGTGTGGCCTCGTTTGTTACGGTTTTTCCTCTTCACAAGGTCTCACATTGCGCACAAAACTCCTCACGACATCGGCCGGTCTCGGCCTTGCTTTGATGCTTCCTCAACTGGCTCATGCAGCCGATCTTGACGGCGGCGCATTGTCTGCGTTGTGGGGTATTCCATTCATCGGTTTGTTGCTCTCGATTGCGCTCGGGCCTTTGCTCTTCGAACATTTTTGGCACCATCATTTCGGCAAGATCGCATTGGCCTGGGGCGCGGCATTCCTGCTGCCATTTGCGGCGACGTTCGGCGTGCATACGGCCGCCGCCGGTACCGTCCATGCGCTGCTGGCCGAGTACATCCCCTTCATCGCCTTGCTGACCGCCTTGTTCGTGGTGGCCGGCGGCATCTGCGTGCGCGGCAACCTGCACGGCACGCCGGCGCTCAATACCGGCCTGCTGGCGCTGGGCACCGTGCTGGCCAGCATCATGGGCACCACCGGCGCGTCGATGCTGCTGATCCGTCCGCTGATCCGCGCCAACGACAACCGCAAGCATGCGGTGCACATTGTGGTGTTCTTCATCTTCCTGGTTGCCAATGCGGGCGGCTCGCTGACGCCGCTGGGCGATCCGCCGCTGTTCCTCGGTTTCCTCAAGGGCGTGGATTTTTTCTGGACCATGCAGAACATCTTCCCCGAGACCTTGTTCGTTTGCGTGTCGCTGCTGGTGATTTTCTATCTGCTCGATAGCCACTACTACAAGAACAAGGAAGAAGCCTTGCCGCCGGCGCGCGATCCGACGCCCGACTCGGGCATCAGCTTCGAAGGGAAATTCAATTTCGTGCTGCTGCTGGCGGTGATCGCGCTGGTGCTCATGAGCGGCTTCTGGAAGTCAGGCGTGGCATTCGATGTCATGGGCACGCCGGTCGAATTGCAGAACCTGCTGCGCGACCTCGCGCTGGTCGCGATCATCGTGATTTCGCTGTGGAGTACACCGAAATCTGCACGTGCCGGCAACGATTTTTCGTGGGGGCCGATCCTCGAAGTGGCCAAGTTGTTTGCGGGTATCTTCATCACCATCATTCCCGTGATCGCCATGCTGCGGGCAGGCGAAGCGGGTGCGTTCGGCGCCGTCGTGCGTGCCGTCACCGGCCCGGACGGCCAGCCTGTCGACGCGATGTATTTCTGGATCACGGGGCTGCTGTCGTCATTCCTCGATAACGCGCCGACTTATCTGGTGTTCTTCAACACCGCGTCGGGTGACGCGCATACGCTGATGACCAAGTTGAGTTCGACGCTGGCGGCGATTTCGGCCGGCGCCGTGTTCATGGGCGCCAACAGCTACATCGGCAATGCGCCCAACATGATGGTCAAGGCCATCGCCGAAGAGCGCGGCATCAAGATGCCGTCCTTCTTCGGTTATATGGCCTGGTCGTTCGCCATCCTGGTGCCGCTGTTCGTCATCATGACCTTCCTGTTTTTTGTTTAACGATAAAGAGACAAGCATGAAACCAAAGATCTTCGTTGCACGCGCCGTTTTCCCTGAAGTGCTGGAGCGCCTGGCGCAACATTTCGACGTCGAGTCCAATCAGGAAGACCGCATTTTCGGGGCCGATGAACTGATTGCCAAGGTACAGGGCAAGGCCGGCTTGTTCTCGACGCCGAGCGAACCGGTCAGCGCCGCCTTGTTCGCGGCTAATCCGCAATTGAAGGCGGTGTGCAACATGGCGGTCGGCTACAACAATATCGACGTCGCCGCCGCCACCAAGGCCGGCGTGCAAGCCACCAACACGCCTGATGTTCTCAACGAAACCACCGCCGACTTCGGCTGGGCGCTGTTGATGGCGACCGCGCGCCGCGTCACCGAGTCGGAACACTGGCTGCGCGCCGGGCACTGGAAAAAGTGGAGCTACGACAGTTTCACCGGATCGGACGTGCATGGTTCGACGCTGGGCATCATCGGCATGGGCCGCATCGGCCAGGCCATCGCACGGCGTTCGCTGGGTTTCGACATGAATGTGATTTATCACAACCGTTCGCAACTTTCACCGGAACTGGAAGCGCGCGCCAACAATGCAAAGTATGTCGGCAAGGAAGAACTGCTGCGTACCGCCGATCACGTCATCCTGGTGTTGCCGTATTCGAAAGAATCGCATCACACCATCAAGGCCGCCGATCTGGCCCTGATGAAACCGCAGGCCACGCTGATCAATCTGGCGCGCGGCGGGATTGTCGACGACGCGGCGCTGATCGCCGCCTTGCGCGACAGGAAGATTGCTGCTGCGGGCCTCGATGTGTTCGAGAACGAACCTGCCTTCAATCCGGATTTCCTCGGTTTGTCGAACGTCGTGCTGACGCCGCACATCGCCAGCGCCTCGACGCCGACGCGACTGGCGATGGCAAACTGCGCGGCCGATAACCTGATCGCCGCGCTGTCGGGGCAGACGCCGCCGAACCTGCTGAATCGTGATGTCCAGCCGAAGCCGTAATCATCTGGCATTCATCCGGCATTGTCATGAAGGCAATAAAAAACCCGCCGAGGCGGGTTTTTTATTTTCCGGACGCTGTTTTCAAGGAATAGATCAGCCCTTCAGATCGGCGATCAGGTCAATATACTGCTGCTGCGCTTCCTCTTGCGGCAAGCCTTTGAGGGCTTCCCAGGCGTCCCATTTGGCGCGACCGACAAAGTCGGTCATGCCAGGACGATCGCCTTGCACATCGCCGCTGCTGCCTTGCTTGTACAGGCCGTACATCTTCAGCAGGGTCATGTTGTCGGGGCGTTCCGAGAGGTTCTTGGACTCGGCGACGGTCTGTTCAAATTGTTCCTGCAAACTCATGTTTCCTCCTGAATGGCCTTGGGACGGCGTTAAACCGCTTAGACCGCGAGCAGTTCGACTTCGAAAATCAGTGTCGCGTTCGGCGGAATCACGCCGCCGGCGCCGCGTGCGCCATAGCCCAGCGCAGCAGGGATGATCAGCTTGCGGACGCCGCCGACCTTCATGCCCTGGACGCCTTCATCCCAGCCCTTGATCACATGACCTGCGCCCAAAGGGAACGCAAATGGATCGTTGCGGTCTTTACTCGAGTCGAATTTGCTGCCGGCGGTGCCATCCGGATTTTGCAACCAGCCGGTGTAATGCACGCTGACATGGTTTCCTGCCTTGGCTTCGTCGCCGGCGCCAACCTGGATTTCTTCGTATTGCAGTCCAGAGGAGGTAGCGATAGTAGACATTTTGTTCCTTTCAAAGAGTTTGTTTGTGCTGTGTTTTTAGCCGCGCGTCCGGGAGAAAAGGGCGCTGAAAGGCCCGTCCTCCCTGCGTTCTGCGCATGTACATGCTGCGTTGCTGAACGGGGTTGGTGGCAGTGTAAACCAAAACACCGCAAAACACCGGGATCAACGCCACTCGTGTCAGCCAAATCGGCATCACAAGCGTTAGGTACCGTGGGGCGTGCTTTTTTTACGGATTTGTTACGGATTTCATGCACGGTAAGATCGCAATTTTTAAAGTAAAGTTCTTCATGCTGCATAGTTTTGCCCGGTTTTCCCGGCTCTCTCTTCTGGCGCTGTGCGCGCTGTCCGCTGTCATCACTGCGCCGGTATCTGCGAACGTGGTGGTGGTCCTCAATTCCGGCGACGCCACGGTGACGTTGCTGGATCAGTCGACTTACAAGGAAATCAACACTTTCTCGGTCGGCAAGGAGCCGCATCACCTGATGGCGACGCCCGACAACAAGTCGCTCATCGTCGCCAGCGCTACCGGCAACCAGCTGATTTTCCTTGATCCCAAGACGGGCGCAGTGCAGCGCCAGCTGCGCGGCATCATCGATCCGTACCAGATCGGCTTCTCCCCGGACCAGAAATGGTTCATCGCCAACGGCTTGCGCCTGGACCGCGTCGACGTGTACCGCTACGACGGCCATAACCTCGACCTGGCCAAGCGCGTGCGCCTGGCCAAGACGCCGAGCCATATCGCCTTCGACGCCGCCAGCACCACCGCTTTCATTACTCAGCAGGGCAGCAACGAGATCAGCGCCATTGACCTTGCCACCCAGCAGGTCAAATGGACCATGCCAGTCGGCAAGTTGCCTGCCGGTATCTTCATGACCCCGGACAACAAGTATTTGCTGGTCGGCATCATGGGCAAGGATTACGTGCAGGTGATCGACTGGCGCACGCAGAAGACCGTCAAGACCATCCGCACCGGCGAAGGCGCGCACAACTTCCGCGCCCACGGCGACAAGCGCTATGTCTATGTCTCGAATCGCGTCTCCAATACCATCAACATCATCGACCTGCAAACGCTGGAAAGCGTCGGCGTCATTTCCGTGCCCGGCGGCCCGGATTGCATGGAAGTGACTGACGACGGCAAGACCATGTGGGTTACGTTGCGCTGGGTCAAGAAGGTCGCCGTAATTGATCTTGCCAGCAAGAAGATCACGAAAATCATCCCGGTCGGCCGTTCGCCGCACGGCATCTACTTCATCAATCGGGCTGCCGACCTCTGATGCAGAGGGCGCTGCAAGCAGGTTCGCTTCGCCTTGGCAGGTTCGCTGCCATGGGCGCTGCGGTAGCCGCAGTGGTCTCGATCTGGCCGGTGCAGGCGGCGACCGACAATGCCGCATCATCCTGCAAGGGCACGATCTACCTCAGTTTTGATACCGGCAGCCAGTCGCAGGCCGAGTTCATCGCCAAAACGCTCAACAAGCATCACATCAAGGCGACCTTCTTCCTCGCCAACGAAAAAACCGTCAACGGCGATTACACGCTCGATCCGGCCTGGGCACCATACTGGAAAGCGCGTGTCGCCGAAGGCCATGCTTTCGGCACGCACACCTTCGACCATGTCTACGTCCAGCGTGATCTGCCCGACGGCCGCATCGAAGTCAAACCACAATTTGGCGCGCACGCCGGCCAGAAGCAGGTCTGGAGCGCCGCCCAGTATTGCAGCGAGCTGCAGCGCGTGGCGGATCGTTTCAAGGAACTGACCGGCGCCACGCTCGACCATCTGTGGCGCGCGCCCGGCGGCAAGCTGACGCCGCAGCTGCTGGCGGCAGGGCGCGCTTGCGGTTATTCTCATGTGGCGTGGGCCGAAGCCGGTTTCTCGGGCGACGAGTTGCCGAGCGAAAAGTGGCCCAATGCCATGTTGCTGCAACGAGCTTTGCGCAAACTGAAAGATGGCGACATCGTCATGGCCCATCTTGGCATCTGGTCGCGCAAGGATCCATGGGCGCCGGCCGTGCTGGAGCCGTTGATTTCCGGCTTGGAGCGGAAGGGTTTCTGCTTCGCCACCTTGCGCGAACATCCGGCTTACCGGGCTGCGCTCGACAGGCAGCAGACCGCCGTTATCAAATAAGCACGCACCAGCGCAGCGTCTTCAGTAATTACAGCATTTACCCAGGCAATCCTCATGATGCACATGATTCAGGCATTTTCCGATTTGTTCGCCACCGTCCAGGGATGGTTGTTTGAAACCGTCGTCCAGCCGATGGTGTTCAATCTCGGCCTCGGAGAATTCGTCGAAGAGGCGTTCACCGGCACCGAATGGTTCCTGGTCGGCGTGTGCGAGCTGGCGGTGCTGTTCATCATCCTGCGCCCGCTGGAGGCCTGGATTCCCGTGCATGCGTTCACCGACCGGCGCGCGCGCTGGAACGATTTCATCTATACCGCCTTGCATCGTCTCGGCGCGTTCTCGATCCTGGTGTTTTTCCTGCTTGACCCGCTCATGTCTACTCTCAGCGAATTCCTGCACTGGGAAGGCTGGGGCACCTTCAACCTCGACGACGTCTGGCCGGGCGTCACCGATCAGGCGCTGGTGAGCTTCCTGCTTTACCTGATCGTGCTGGATTTCTGCGACTACTGGTATCACCGCGCACAACATGGCGTGCGCTGGCTGTGGGCCTTGCACAGCCTGCATCACAGCCAGGAAAACATGAACCTGTGGAGCGACGACCGCAACCATCTGCTCGACGACCTGGTGCGCGACGTCCTGATGGGCATCGTGGCGCTGGCTATCGGCGTACAGCCGGGTCAATACATCCTGCTGGTGTCGGCGTCGCGCATGTTGCAAAGTCTGCAGCATGCCAATGTGCGCATCCATTTCGGCCGCATTGGGGAGTGGCTGCTGGTGTCGCCGCGCTTCCATCGTCTGCATCACGCGATCGGCATCGGTCATGAGAGCCGCGGCAAGAATTCGCTGGGTGGTCATAACTTCGCGGTGCTGTTCCCGATCTGGGATGTGCTGTTCCGCACCCGCCACGTCGGTTCCGGCTTCGCCATGACCGGCGTGCGCGACCAGCTGCCGCCACCGGCCGGCAAGGGGCGCAACTACGGTCGTGGCTTCTGGGCGCAGCAATGGCTGGGCCTGAAGCGCATCGTCGAATTTTCCCGCAAGGCGGCGCGCTGATGCGCCTGATGACCGTCTCCTTCGGACGCGCGCTGCTGTCGCAGCTGCATATCCGCATGCTGCTGCTGACGGTGCTGCCGTTCGTGATGTCCATCGTGCTCTGGGGTGTGGCGCTGTGGCTCGGGCTGCAGCCGATGATCGACTGGCTGCAGGATTACTTCGTCGGCCACAACGGCTTTGGCGTGGCCGGCTCCATTCTCAGCTGGTTCAACATGGGCGCGCTCAAGACCGTCATCGTGCCGCTGATCGCCATGTGGGCCTTGCTGCCGCTGATGATCCTGACGGCGCTGGTGTTCGTCGGCTTGTGGGCGGTGCCGGCCATCGCACGCCACGTCGGCGGTCGTCATTATTCATATCTCGAGCAGCGCCACGGCGGTTCGGTGGCGGGCAGCCTGTGGACCTCGCTGTGGTGCTTTGCGGTGTTCGTGTTCGGTTGGATCGTGACCTTGCCTCTGTCGATTTTCCCGCCGCTGGCGTTCGTGATCCATCCGCTGCTGTGGGGCTGGCTGACGTATCGCGTGATGGCTTATGACACGCTGGCTGACTACGCCACGCCGGAAGAGCGCCGCGCCATCCTGCATGCGCATCGCTGGCCGCTGCTGCTGGTCGGCGCCATCGCCGGCACCATGGGCGCCGCGCCGACCCTGCTGTGGCTGGGCGGCGCCCTGTCGGTGATTTTTTTTCCCATCCTCGCGGCCGGTGCGATCTGGCTGTACGTGCTGGTGTTCGTGTTCACGGGACTGTGGTTCCAATATTATTGCCTGGAAGCGTTGAGCCGCCTGCGCGCTGCAACTAACGCCGACACGGTTGCCGCTTCTTCCGCCGGCAACTGAGCCGGGCGCAGCCGGATTATCCGGATCAGGGCATAATTCCGGGTTACCACCTGCAGAAGCGAACGGATATTTATGGCTATCGGACTCATCATCATCGGCGACGAAATCCTTTCCGGAAAACGCGTCGACAAACATTTTCCCAAAGTACTTGAATTGCTCACCGCACGTGGCCTGCAACTGGCCTGGGTGGAGTATGTGGGCGACGATCCCGAACGCATCACCAACACGCTCAGGCGCACCTTCGCCAGCGAAGACATCGTGTTTTGCACCGGCGGCATCGGCGCCACACCCGACGATCACACGCGCCAGTGCGCGGCGGCGGCGCTGGACGTCGGGCTCGCGCTGCATCCCGATGCCAAGGTGAAAATCCAGGAGCGTATCGCCGATACCGCACGCGAAGCCGGCATCACGCCGGTGTTCGACGCACCGGAAAACCTGCATCGCCTGAAGATGGGTGAGTTTCCGGTTGGTTCCTCGATTATTCCCAATCCGTTCAACAAGATTCCCGGCTTCTTTGTGCCGAACGTCAGCGGCGAGGGCGCGCATTATTTCGCCCCGGGTTTCCCGGTGATGGCGTGGCCGATGTTCGAATGGGTGCTCGATACGCACTATGCGCATCTGTTCCATCAAGTCGCACGCGCGGAAAAATCGGTGCTGGTGTTCGAGATGCCGGAGTCGACGCTGACGCCGCTGATGGAAGCCATCGAGGCAGAGTTTGCGCTGGTGAAAGTATTCAGCCTGCCGCACGTGGGCGACGACAAGACCCGTCGCCACATTGACCTCGGTGTCAAAGGCGATCCATCGCAAGTGGAAGATGCTTTCCGCAAGATGGAAGAAGGCCTGCGCCAGTTGAAGGCTGATTACCAGCAAGCAGGCTGATCTGAGCGGAAGTGAATGCCGTGGGCAAAAAAATGCCCCGGCTCACCGAGGCATCAGAAACGGTATCTTAGGAGGAAATCAGATACCGAGGAGACAAAGATTGCTCTGAGGCGCTACGGGTAGAACGGGGATACGCCTCATTGCTGAATAACGGGTATTGCACAAGCACTACTTGCAACCACCTGCAGAAAATCTTGCAGCGTTACAACTGTGTCAACAAACCTGTAAAGCAAACCGGGCAGAACAGTCATCATAACGAATATTGTCTGCCCGGGTGTTGTTGAAGCTCGAATTATTCGTTGAAATTATTTCTTGCTGCCACGGGCTGTTGCTTTTACGGTTGCTTGCGACAGCTGATCAACGGCGCTCGAGACATTTGCTTCCAGCGCTTCGCTTGCTTGCTTGGCGCTCTTGGTGAACTGTTCGTAGCCGGCATTGAAGTTGCCGATGGTTGTCTTGACGAAAGTAATTGCGTTCTCCGAACCGGCTGGGGCGTTCTTGGAAGCCTCGTCGATCAGCGAAATCACCTTGCGATTGACTTCAGCCAGTTGCGCTTCGGCAGTCTTGGTCAGTTCTGCTTGCGTGGTCGACACGATGCCGGCCAGATGGCGGCCGTATGCCAGGCTCTTTTCAACGGTAGGCTGGGCTTGCGCGGTCGACAGCGAGAAGAATTCCTGCGCGTCTTTCGCCGTCAGCAATTTTTGTGTTGCTTCGCGGGATTCTTCCAGGGAAGACTTGGTGGCTTTCAGGTTCAGGTCGACCAGCTTTTCGACGCCCTCGAAGGTCTTGTTAGCGAACTGGCTAAACAGTGCGATTTGCGCTTCGAAGTTTGCTTTGGTTGCGACGGAGAATTGTTCGGTGAGAGTCGTCATTTTGCGTAGTCCTTTGGTCCGATATCAAGATTGAATGGAATGGGGCAGGGGAAAATGCACGCTATTGTTGGACACTCTTTTGTGCGGTGCACAATTCGGATTTTAGGTGAAAACACCGGCATGTCAATAGGTTTGCCGACGATTTTGAAAAAGATTGTGGTCTATTTTCCGCAGGCGTCAAACATACTTCCGAGTCGGTTTTTTCTGGCCAGTATTTCGCCAGTATCACGTCTGTATCAGGCTAACGAAAGCCTATTGAAAGTCTGTTTTTGAAAGCCTATTGTTGAGAGCCTATTACAGCGACCACTTCGTCCTGCCGCTGCCGGCCGGACATCGTTTCCCGATGATCAAGTATCGCCTCATCCGCGAGGGAGCCGCGCGTGCAGTGGCGGATCTGGAATTCCACGAAGCCCAGGCCGCCACTGATGGCGTGCTGGCCTTGGCGCATCATCCGCGCTATGTCGATCTGGTCTCGCGCGGCGCGTTGCCGGAGCAGGTGCAAAAGGACATCGGTTTCCCGTGGTCGCCGGAAATGGTCGAGCGTTCGCGCCGATCCGCCGGCGCCACCATCGCCGCCTGTCGCAGCGCCATGGAGCAGGGCGTGGCGGTCAACCTGGCCGGCGGCACGCATCACGCCTATGCCGATCGCGGCGCCGGCTTTTGCGTGTTCAATGACGCCGCCGTCGCCGCCCGCCTGATGCAGGCTGAACGTCGCGCCGCACGCGTGGCGATCGTCGACCTCGACGTCCATCAGGGCAACGGTACTGCATCGATTCTGGCGACGGACGATTCGGTGTTTACCTTATCGCTGCATGGCGAGCACAACTACCCATTCGAGAAAGAACGCAGCGATCTCGATGTCGGCTTGCCCGACGGCGTCGGCGACGCCGCCTACCTGGCGGCACTGGAGGCGGCGTTGGCGCAGCTGATGGCACGCTTCGATCCGCAACTCATCATCTACCTGGCCGGCGCCGATCCGCACGAAGGCGACCGCCTCGGGCGCATGAAACTGAGCATGGCCGGCATGGCGGCGCGCGACACGCTGGTGTTCGAACTGGGCCGTCAGCAAAGAATTCCGATCGCGGTTACGATGGCGGGCGGTTACGGAAAAAACATCGAAGACACCGTCGCCGTCCACGTACAAACAATAACGCTTGCCAGTCGATACGCTGCCGACTGGAACTGAGCTCCGGAGCCAAAACGTTCACCGCACTCCGGCGCAGACTTCCCGCAGTGTGTTTTGGATAACTATGACTCGCATCGCCGCCGGCGCAGCCCAGGACAAACGTTCCTGGAATCCCCTGTTGCTCAATCTCGTTCCGCTGTCCTTTGTGCTGATCTGGAGCACCGGCTTCATCGTCGCCAAGTTTGGCCTGCCGTATGCGCCGCCGCTGACCTTTTTGATCCTGCGCTTCGTCGGCGTGCTGATCTTCCTCGTGCCGCTGGTGCTGATCTTGCGCGCGCCATGGCCGCAAGGGCTGCAGGTTGCACACATCTCCGTCGCCGGCGTGCTGTTGCATGCCGGTTATCTCGCGGGCGTGTGGAGCGCGATCAAGATGGGCATGCCGGCCGGGTTGACCGCGTTGATCGTCGGCATGCAACCGGTACTCACGGCCTTCGCGGCACCCTTCGTCGGCGAGCGCGTCAAGGGACGCCAATGGCTGGGACTGGGCTTGGGTTTGTGCGGCGTCGGGCTGGTCGTGGCCAACAAGATTTCACTGATCGGCCTGTCATGGGAAGCGATTTCCCTGTGCGTCATGGCGCTGGTGACGATCACCATCGGCACGCTGTATCAGAAGCGTTTCTGCCCGCACTTCGACCTGCGCACCGGCACCATCGTGCAGTTCGTCGCTTCGTTGCTGGTGGTGCTGCCGTTTGCGATTTTCGTGGAAGACTTCGACCTGAGTTTGCACGCGGTCGCATGGACGCCGCAGTTCATCGGCGCCTTGCTGTGGTCCATCCTGGCGCTGTCGATCGGCGCCATCTTCCTGCTGTTCGCGCTGATCCGGCGCAGTGCGGCCACGGCCGTCACCAGCCTGCTGTACCTGACGCCGCCGACCACTGCAGTGATGGCCTGGCTGATGTTCGGCGAAGTCTTCAGCGTGGTCGGCATCATCGGCATGGTGGTGGCCGTGATTGGCGTCGCTTTCGTGGTGCGCAAGTAATCCGTTCAGACCGGCATCAGGGTGATCAGCTTCAGATCCGGCCGGTTCGCCACGCGGAAATTCACCTGCTGGTAAGTCAGCTCGCCTTGTACGGGATGGCGGAACAGGCGCTTGCCGCCTTCGCGTTCGACCACATCCTGCAGGCCCCAGGCGCGCTTGAACAGCGCGCTGCGCGCCGATAATTCTTCCACCATCGTCTTGATCTGCGGATCGTCCAGGTATTGCCCGCAATCGGCGCGAAACTCCGCGACCAGGCGGCGTGCGCGCTGTTCCCAGTCGGTGATCAACTCTTGCGAGGCCGTGGTGCAGAACGTGAAAAACAGCAGATTGTCGTATTCGCTGCCGGCGGTGAGCCAGCCCGTGAACAGCTTGCGCGCGGGCGCGTTGCAGGCCAGCGCATTCCAGTAGCGGTCCAGCACATAGGCCGGCTGCCGGATGCTGCGCACGACCTCGAGGATTTCCGGCGCGATGCTTTCGGTGTGATCGTCCTGATGTACCGGATCCTTCTTTTCCGCCAGTTCAAACAGATAGGTGCGTTTGGCGCGCGGCAGGTGCAGCGCGTCGGCGATGCGCGCCAGCGCTTGCGGAGAAATCGAATCGGTGCGGCCTTGTTCTATCCAGGTGTACCACGTCACGCTGATGCCGCACAGCTGCGCCACTTCTTCGCGCCTTAGTCCCGGTGTCCGGCGGCGCGTGCCGCGCGCCAGATGACCGAGTCCGGCCAGCGTCGGCGAGATCTGTTCGCGCTGCGATTTGATGAACTCACCCAGCGCCTTGCGCTTGATGTCGGGTTTGAGGGTTTTATCCTGTCTGGTGTCGTCGGAGGGCATGGCGGAGGGTTCAGGCTATTGGTTTTGGTAATAGTATAAATGGTGAACTTGTACCAGGATACAGAACAACTAAACTTGCGTCTCCAGCCAGTCAACAACCACGTAGCACATCACACAGGAGCCAGGAATGCGTAGCCACAATGAAGTGATTTCCGAACAGTTCGGCACCACCGCCGCCTCGTATCTGACCAGCGCCGTCCATGCGCAGGGGGCGGATCTGCAAGACCTCGCGGCGTATGCCGCTGCCTATCCGCATGCCCGCGTACTGGATCTGGGCTGTGGCGGCGGTCATGCCAGCTTTGCGACGGCGCCGTTCGCCGCGCAGGTAGTCGCCTACGACTTGTCGGCACAGATGCTGGAAGTGGTGCGCGCCGCCGCCGTCGAACGCAAGCTGCCAAACATCGAGGTGCAGCAGGGCAGCGCCGACCGCCTGCCATTTGCCGATGCCTCGTTCGACGTCGTGTGCACGCGTTTCAGCGCACACCACTGGCGCAATCTGCCGCAGGCTTTGCACGAAGCCGCACGCGTGCTGAAGCAGGGCGGCCGCTTTGTGATGATCGACACTGCAGCGCCCGCAGATGTGCTGGCCGACACCTACGTGCAGGGCATCGAGCTGCTGCGCGACACTTCGCATGTGCGCAACGTCAGTCTGTCGTCATGGAAAAAATTGATTGCGCAGACCGGCCTGCAGGTCGAGTTCTCCAAGAGCTGGAAACTGACGCTGGAATTCTCCTCCTGGGTCGCGCGCATGCGCACTTCGCCGGAACACATTGCCGCCATCAAGTCGTTGTGGCGCGCCGCGCCGGCGGAAGTGCGCACCTATTTCAACGTGGCCGAGGATTATTCCTTCGATATCGACACCGTGCTGGTGGAGGCGATCAAGAAGTAACCGGCGGGAGCAGGCAACTCATACGGAAACCGACTTAAAGGGCGTCTAATAATATATTGGACCCCATATGAGTCGATGCTTATGCTGGGCGGCATTTTCCTTACGTCAGCGTCAGGCACGCCGCTCAGCCATGAAAGCACTGCGCTCCTCCGATTTCCTCGCCGTCCTCGCGCTCGCCACCGCGGCCCTGTTCTGGGCCGGCAACATGCTGGTCGGCAAAGCGCTCAATGAGCAGGTCGCGCCGCTGACGCTGGCGTTCTGGCGCTGGGTGCTGATCCTGACGATCCTGGCGCCGTTCGTGTGGCGCGACGTGGTACGTTATCGTGCGGACATCCGTGCGGCTTTACCGCTGCTGAGCTTGCTGGCCTTGCTCGGCACCGGCTTGTACAACGCGCTGATTTTCGGCGCGCTGCATTTCACCAGCGCGACCAACGCCGCCTTGCTCAATTCCTCGATTCCGGTCTGGACCGTGTTGCTCTCCGTGCTGATACACAGGCGTCGGCCGGGTCGCATGGAGCTGCTAGGCGTCAGCGTCTCCCTCTGCGGCGTTGCCGCCATCATCAGCCATGGCTCGATTACCGGCCTGGCAAGCTTTCAGCTCAATCGCGGCGATGCCTGGATGCTGGTGGCGATGGTGATGTGGAGTGTCTATCTCTTGCTGTTGCCGCGTCGCCCGCGTGTCTTGCCGAGCTTCTGTTTTTTGTGGGTCACGGGCGTGCTCGGATTGTTTGCATTGACTTTGCTGATGCTCGTCAACGGAGGCGGGCGGACGTTCGTTATATCGCTCAGCCAAACCAGTGTGACCGGTGTTTTTTATCTGGCTGTTTTTCCAAGTATCCTGGCCACGCTCGTGTGCAACTACGGCATTGATCGGATCGGCGCCGTGAGGGCATCGCAATGCGTTCATCTGGTCCCGGTATTCGCCTCTGTTATCGCGATGGCCTGGCTGGGGGAGACGTTACACTGGTATCATGCTGTGGGTTTTATTTTTGTACTGGCGGGTCTGTTTATAGCAAATCAGAGGTATCGCGACCGTTAAAAAGTCGCGCGGGGTTTCCAAAAATTAAAAAAGCGCACTTTTTCAAGAAAATTGATTAAAAAGTTGCGCTAACTACCTAATTATCTTGCGATTTTCCCTTGGTTTGCTACACTGCCAACAGTTTCTTGTATGTATCAATCAGGGGGAGGTTCACCAATGCTCAAATCTGCGCTAGCTGCCGTCGCTACGGCACTTCTGGTCTTGGTCGGCATATCCTCGGTGCAAGCGCAAACTTCACCTAATTCCAAGAAAACGGTCGTTAAAAAGACTGTAATCAAGAAGAACGTCGTCAATCGTCGTCCAGTCGCCGCGCCCAGGCGCGCTCCCCAAGCCTCGCTGGATCGCCGTGAAAAACTGGTCAAGAAGGTCGCCGTGGTCCACGGCAAGCGCCGCGTGGTGTATCAGCGCGTAGCCGCCATGCCGACTGTCCCGGTGGTGCCGCCCGTCATGACCGCCGGCGACATGGCCGGCCTCAACCTGACGCAAGACCCGTTGGCGCTGCGTTCCAATGTCGCGCTGGTGATCGACCAGGCCAGCTCGCAAGTCCTGTTTGAAAAAAACTCCTCTGTTGCCTTGCCGATCGCGTCCGTCACCAAGTTGATGACTTCGCTGGTGGTGGTTGAAGCGCGCCAGAACATGGAAGAAGTCCTGACCGTCAGCGATGACGACGTCGATCGTCAAAAACACAGCAGCTCGCGCCTGCGTGTCGGCGCACAATTGTCGCGCGACGACATGCTGCACATTGCGCTGATGAGTTCCGAAAACCGCGCGGCATCGGCGCTCGGTCGCAATTATCCGGGCGGACTGCCGGCATTCGTCGCCGCAATGAACGCCAAGGCGCGCTCGCTGGGCATGATGGATACGCACTACGTTGATTCAACCGGCCTCTCCAGCAACAACGTCGCCAGCGCACGCGACCTTGCCAAACTGGTGGTCGCGGCTTACAACTATCCGATCATTCGCCAATACTCGACCGACGCCAAATACATGGTCGAGCCCAGCGGCCACGCCCTGCAATACGCCAGCTCCAACCGCCTGGTCGCCAGCAAGGATTGGGACATCGGCCTGCAAAAGACCGGTTACATCAATGAAGCAGGCCATTGCCTGGTCATGCTGACCAAGATCGAAGGCCGTTCGGTAGTGATGGTGTTCCTCGATTCCAAGGGTAAGCTGTCGCACGTGGGCGATGCTGCACGCATGCGCAAATGGCTGTCCGAGCAAGGCCCGCAAAACCTGACCCGCGTGAACCTGCGTGCACGTGCGGACGAAGGCTGATCCGGGTTTTAAAGTCACCAGACAATAAAAAAAGGCGAACTTCGGTTCGCCTTTTTTATTCCTGCCCCGGCACGTAGAAGTCGTTCAAACTATGCCGCGCCATCCTGCAGGCTTTGCTGGCTCACGAAGCCCAGCGCTGAGGAGATCTGCGCCGCCGTGGTGACCAGATCTTCCACCCAATCTTCCTGCAGGCGATCAGCCGGCGCCGAAATCGACAGTCCCGCGACCAGTTTGCCGGAGTCGTCACGGATGCCTGCCGCCATGCAGCGCACACCCAGCTCCAGCTCTTCGTTGTCGCGTGCATAACCGAGCGCGCGCACCATGCTCAGTTCGCGCTCCAGCTTGCTCAGATCGGTAATCGAATTCTTGTTGTGGCCGGCCAGTCCGGTGCGCGTGGCGTACGCGCGCACGGCCTTGGGGTCGTCAATGGAGAGGAACAGCTTGCCGGTCGAGGTCAGGTGCAGCGGCGCGCGGCCGCCGATGGCGCGTACCACCTGCATGCCCGAGCGTTCGGAGAAGGAACGGTCGATATAAACGATTTCATCGCTCTGGCGCACCGACAGGTTGATGGTCTGATGGGTCTTGCGATGCAGGGCGCGCATGAAGTCGAGCGCCGCTTCGCGCACGCTCAGGCGGCTCTTGACGATGTTGCCGAGTTCAAGCAGACGCATGCCGAGGCGATAGGTGCCGGGCTCCGAGCGATCAACGAAACGCTTTACCACCAGGTCGTTGAGGATGCGGTGGGCGGTGGAGGGATGCAGCTTGGTGGCGGCCGACAATTCCTTCAGGCTGACCGGATCCGGATACATCGCCAGCGCGTCCAGCAGGGACACCATCCGTTCAATGACCTGGATCGATATCGCGCCTGTCTCGTCGTGGGCTTCTTTTTTCATCTCGATTTCTGATGCATTGCAATAGGTTCTTTATACCACATTGTGAAAAGGAGAAGAAGGCGGTGCGCCAGGAAGAGGCGTTTTCCGGGCGGGATGGTAGTTTTACGAGGACAAAAATGAAACGGCGACGACAGGTTCAAAGGAGAGGGCAGTTCCGTGATTGCGTCATAAAGGCCGATATTACGATTCGCCGGGAATTCCCCGTTCGCCCATGCCTCCCGGCTATATTGCTGCAGGTGATTCTCTTATGCGAATTTGATATGAACAGCGCCTCTCTATATTCGGCAGCCTTGTTGTTGCTTATCTGTTTTCCGCATATTGAGAGAAGAAAGTATTCGTTCGTTTTTTCTTGCCGCCTCATTAACCTGTGCTCTCCAGAACAAAACTGAACCAAGAGGGATGCAGATCATGTTGAAAAAGCTTATCAAGTCGGTTGCCGTCGCAGCCTTGTTCTCGCAGGTTGTGCCGCTGGCCCACGCCGCGGATGTTTCCTTGCTGAATGTCTCCTACGACCCGACTCGCGAACTCTACGCCGACTATAACAAGGCCTTCGCCAAGTATTGGAAAGCCAAGACCGGCGACAACGTGACCATCAAAGCATCCCATGGCGGTTCCGGGAAGCAGGGACGCTCCGTCATCGACGGCATCGACGCTGACGTCGTGACGCTGGCGCTGGCGTATGACATCGACGAAATCTCCGAAAAGGCCAAGCTGCTGCCGCCCGACTGGCAAAAGCGCCTCGAGCACAACAGCTCGCCGTACACCTCGACCATCGTGTTCCTGGTGCGCAAGGGCAACCCCAAGAAGATCAAGGACTGGGACGACCTGATCAAACCTGGCGTCTCGGTGATCACGCCGAATCCGAAGACCTCCGGCGGTGCACGCTGGAACTACCTGGCGGCATGGGCCTACGCGCTGAAAAAGGGCGGCAATGACGCCGCTGCGCGCGACTACATCTCCAAGCTGTTCAAGAACGTGCCGGTGCTGGATTCCGGCGCACGCGGCGCCACCATCAGCTTTGTTGAGCGCGGTCTGGGCGACGTTTTGCTGGCATGGGAAAACGAAGCGCTGATCTCGCTCAAAGAATGGGGCCCGGACAAGTTCGACGTCATCACCCCATCGATTTCCATCCTGGCTGAACCGCCTGTTGCTGTGGTCGACAAAGTCGTTGACCGACGCGGCACCCGCAAGGTCGCTGAAGAATACCTGAAGCATTTGTATTCCGACGAAGGCCAGGAAATCATCGCCAAGAACTACTACCGTCCGATCAACCCGAAGATCGCTGCGAAGTACGCCTCGCAATATCCGAAGGTCAACCTGATCACGGTCGACAATACCTTCGGCGGCTGGCAGAAGGCCCAGAAGGATCACTTCTCCGACGGCGGCAGCTTCGACCAGTTGTACGTGCCGAACAAGAAGTAATTGCGGCACATCGGCATCACACTCCGGAAGCCCGCAGCAGGGCTTCCGGAATCATCACCAGGTACCAGATTCACCCTTTGAGTTGACCATGACGATTCTCTTGTTGGCCGGCAGTCCTTCCGCTCCGTCCCGTTCCACCCGCTTGCTGCACCACGTCGGCGAAAAGCTGGCCGCGCTCGGGCACCGCTATTCCAAACTGGACGTGCGCGATCTGCCGGGTCAGGCCTTGATCCGCGCCGACTTCAACGATCCCGAGATCAAGGCCGCACTGGCGCGTGTCGAAGAGGCTTCGGCCGTGGTTGTGGCGACACCGGTTTACAAGGCGGCCTATAGCGGCGCGCTCAAGGCTTTCCTCGACCTGTTGCCGCAGTTCGGCCTGACCGACAAGCTGGTGTTGCCCCTGGCTACCGGCGGCAGTCAGTCGCACATGCTGGCGCTCGATTACGCGCTGCGTCCTGTGCTGTCGTCGCTGAATCCCAAACATGTGCTGCCGAGTATTTACGCCACCGAGGCGCAGGTGATCTGGTCCGAGCAGGACGGCCTGGTGCTCGATGCGCCCATCGTGGCGCGCGTGCAGGAAGGCGTCGACCAGTTGTCGAGCAGCCTGCTGGCCTTGCACAAGACCGCGCCGGGCGTATTCACCGATATACCGTTTTCGCAGATCCGATGTAGCGTTTAAGCGCGGGCCGCGTCCTCCCGCTTCATTGATCACTCGTGCAAGACCCGCTATCCGCGGCAGGAGCGGAGGGGCCTTGTTACGCCAAATTACACAAAATAACAGTTACGGGAAAACCAGATGAGTGCACAACAACGTTCCGCCAGACGCCGTACCCTCGGCCTGCTGTCCGCGCTGACCACACTGACCATCGCCGCTGCAGGCCTTGGCGTGAGCAACTTCGCCGCGGCCCAGTCCAAGCAAGTGCTGCGCATCGGCTATCAAAAAGCCGCCAGCACGCTGGTGCTGCTCAAGGCGCACGGCGCGCTGGAAAAACGTCTGCAAGCGCAAGGCGTGGAAGTCAAATGGGCGGAATTCACTGCCGGTCCGCAATTGCTGGAAGCGCTGAACGTCGGCTCGGTCGACTTCGGCTATGTCGGCGAAGCGCCGCCGGTATTTGCCCAGGCGGCAGGCGCCGACTTTGTCTACACCGCCTATGAAATCCCGACGCCGAACGCCGAAGGCCTGCTGGTGCAAAAGGATTCGCCGATCAAGAGCGTGGCCGAACTGAAGGGCAAGAAAATCGCCTTCAACAAAGGCTCCGACGTGCATTGGCTGGTCGTGGCCCTGCTCAAGAAAGCCGGCCTCAACTACAGCGACATCCAGCCGGTCTACCTCGCGCCGGCCGATGCCCGCGCCGCGTTTGAAAAAGGCGCCATCGACGCGTGGGCCATCTGGGATCCGTTCCAGGCCGCGGCTGAAAAACAGATCGGCGCGCGTCGCCTGGCAACCGGTGTGGGCGCAGTCAGCCATCACCAGTTCTTCCTGAGCGCGCGTCCGTTCGCGGAAAAGAATGCCGCCGTCCTCAAGGTGCTGCTGGAAGAAATCACCAAGGAAGGCCAATGGATCCGCGCGAACACCAAGGAAGCCGCGGCCCAGCTCGCGCCTATCCAGGGCCTGGACACCGACGTCATCGAAGTCAGCCTGAAGCGCTACGAACACATCTTCCGGCCGATCGACGCCAAGGTGCTGGAAGAGCAGCAACGCATCGCTGACGCCTTCTTCGAGCTCAAGCTGATCCCGAAAAAACTCAGCGTCAAGGACGCCGTGCTGAAGTAAATACGCGCAATACGCATCATGGATGCGCCGGCTTGCAAGAGATCGGCGCACCGCTGGTTTCACCTGATATCGATTGGAGTTTGCAATGAACGTTTTCTGGTTTATCCCCACGCACGGCGACAGCCGCTACCTCGGCACCGCAGAAGGCGGACGTCTGGTCAGTCATGACTACATGAAGCAGGTCGCGGTCGCTGCCGATACCCTGGGATATGACGGCGTGTTGCTGCCGACCGGACGTTCCTGTGAAGACGCCTGGGTCACCGCCGCCAGCCTGATCGGTGAAACCAAGCAATTGAAATTTCTGGTCGCAGTGCGTCCCGGCCTGAGCGCACCGACGCTGTCGGCACGCATGGCCGCCACCTTCGACCGCCTGTCCGGCGGTCGCCTGCTGGTCAACGTCGTCACCGGCGGCGATCCTGCCGAGCAGGAAAGCGACGGCATCTTCGGCACGCACAAAGAGCGCTATGAAATCTCCGACGAGTTCCTCAAGATCTGGCGCGACGTGCTGAGCAAGACGCACACCGGTGGCGAAACCAATTTCGAAGGCAAGCACCTCAGCGTCAAGGGTGCCAAGGCGCTCTATCCACCGGTGCAGGCGCCGTATCCGCCACTGTATTTCGGCGGTTCCTCGGACGAAGCGATCGACCTCGCCGCCGAGCAGGTCGACGTCTACCTGACTTGGGGCGAACCACCCGAAGCAGTCGCCGAGAAGATCGCCATCGTGCGTGCACGCGCCGCCAAAGCCGGCCGCACTTTGCGCTTCGGCATCCGCCTGCACGTGATCGTGCGAGAAACCACGGAAGCCGCCTGGCGCGCCGCCGACGAGCTCATCAGCAAGCTCGACGACGCCACCATCGAAAAGGCGCAGAAGACCTTCGCCAAGATGGACTCCGAGGGACAGCGCCGCATGGCCGCGCTGCATGGCGGCAAGCGCGACAAGCTGGAAGTCAGCCCGAACCTCTGGGCCGGCGTCGGCCTGGTGCGAGGCGGCGCCGGCACCGCGCTGGTCGGCGACGGTCCGACCGTGGCGGCACGCCTGAAGGAGTACGCTGACCTCGGCATCGACACCTTCATCCTGTCCGGCTACCCGCATCTGGAAGAATCGTATCGCTTTGCCGAATTGGTGTTCCCGCTGTTGCCGCGCAAGCAGAAGGAAACGCTGCCCGGTTTCAACCTGACCGGTCCGTTCGGCGAGATCGTCGGCAACACCCACGTGCCGCCACCGGCCGCCAAGCCGGCGCAGCAAGTGTCCGAGAGTTAAGGATCCATCATGAGTGCAAGCATCGCCAGCTCTGGCGTCGACACCACCGAAACTCCACGCAAGATCGCTGCCGCTAAAAGTAGCGGCAGTGGCAATCGTTTCGGCGCCACGCAATTATTGTCCTGGGCCTTGCCGGTCGGCCTGATCGTCGTGTGGCAGATCGCCGCGCAGGCAGGCTGGCTGTCCAGCCGCATCCTGCCCGAGCCGTGGGCTGTGCTGCGTGCAGCCTGGAACCTGTCGGCGTCGGGCGAGTTGTGGACGCATCTGGGCGTGAGCACCGGGCGCGCCGCTTCGGGCTTCGCCGTCGGCGGCGGGCTCGGCCTGCTGCTAGGGCTGCTGACCGGCACCTTCCGCCAGGCGGAAGTGCTGCTCGACACCACGCTGCAGATGGTGCGCAACATCCCGGCGCTGGCCTTGATTCCACTCGTGATCCTGTGGTTCGGCATTGACGAGACTTCCAAGCTGTTCCTGGTATCGGTCGGCGTGTTCTTTCCGATCTACCTCAATACTTTCCACGGCATCCGCTCGGTCGACAAGGGCCTGATCGAAATGGCGAAGAGCTATGGCTTGTCCGGCTGGCCGCTGTATCGCGACGTGATCCTGCCCGGCGCGTTGCCGTCGATCCTGGTCGGCGTGCGTTTTGCGCTCGGCCTGGTGTGGGTGCTGCTGATCGTGGCCGAAACCATTTCGGCGCAGGCCGGCATCGGCTACATGACCATGAACGCCCGCGAATTCCTGCAAACCGACGTGGTGCTGGTCGGCATCCTGCTGTACGCGCTGCTTGGAAAACTGGCCGACGTACTGGCGCGCGGCCTGGAAAAATTCTGGCTGCGCTGGCATCCGGGCTATCAATGAACACGGCAACGAACCAAGCAACGAACAAGGACGTCGCGATGCAAAACAATCCGGTCGAAACCACGCAAGTAAAGCATGCCGCCGAAGCGCAGTCCGACAAGCAGAGCCGCGGTGTGCGCGTCGCCATCGACGGCCTGTCGAAATCCTATGCCGGCCGCGAAGTACTGAAAACCGTCGCGCTCGACGTCAAGCCCGGTGAATTCGTCGCTATCGTCGGTCGCAGCGGCTGCGGCAAAAGCACCTTGTTGCGTTTGATCGCCAAGTTGGAAACGGCGACCCGCGGCGAAGTCGTCTTCGCCAAGGATGCCGGCGGACGTCAACCGGGCTTCGAGCCGGAGACCCGCATCATGTTCCAGGACTCGCGCCTGCTGCCATGGAAACGCGTGCTCAACAATGTCGCGCTGGGCTTGCCCAAGGCGGCCTTGCCCTCGGCGTCGCAAGCTCTGCGCCAGGTCGGGCTGGAAGAACGCGCCGGCGAATGGCCGGCCGTGCTGTCCGGCGGCCAGCGTCAACGCGTGGCGTTGGCGCGCGCGCTGGTGCACGACCCTGAATTATTGTTGCTGGACGAACCGCTGGGCGCGCTCGATGCGCTGACCCGCATCGAAATGCAGCAGCTGATCGAATCGCTGTGGCAGAAGCGCGGCTTCACCGCCGTGCTGGTCACGCATGACGTACAGGAAGCAATCGCGCTGGCCGATCGCGTGGTGCTGATCGAAGACGGCAACATCACGCTCGACCAGGCCATCGACCTGCCGCGTCCGCGGGCCCGCGGCAACCCTGCGTTCGCGCAGATGGAAGAGTACATCCTGTCGCGCGTGCTGCAACATCCGGCCAATGCGCCGGACAGCGCGCTCGGCGATGTCTCGCTGCAAAAGACCGTCAATCAGGTGCAGTGGGCAATTTAAGTTTTTGTTTTTATTTTTTAACGCAGTTTTCTACCTCACCAGGAGTCAAGCATGACCATTCAAGCCATCAACGTCCGCAATCAATTCAAGGGCAAAGTCAAAGCCATCATCGAAGGCTCCGTCGTCTCCGAAGTCGATGTCGAAACCCCTGCCGGCATCGTCACATCGGTCATCACCACTCGCTCGGTCAAGGACCTGGGCCTGGTGATCGGCAGCGAAGTCGTCGCATTGGTCAAGGCGACCGAAGTCTCGATCGCCAAGCTCTGATCCGATTCCATCACGGAGCCATTGATGAAGTATCAAGCCCTGGAAAAATATCTTGCCCGCCTCAACGGGTCTGTGAAAGAAGAATCCAGGGTCTGGCTGGATGCGGAAGGGCGGGCGCAGGGCAAGTATTTCAACACCACGCTCACTTCTGCATTCCAGCCGATACGCGTATTCGGCAGCGCCGGCACGCCGGACGCCGCCATCGTCGCGCATGAAGGTTTTGCGCGCAGTTATTCCGAAGACGACAGCGGCCTGCATCTGTGGCGCCTGCTCGACCAGGCCGCCAGCGATGACGAGTCGGTCGAACTGGACCGCCTGTGCCGCATGCTGCATTCGATCAATTTCTATCGCCAGGTGGACCACGACGTCAGTCTGCACCTGAGCGTGCATGCGCGTTTGCTGGCAGCCGTGGACAGCAATCACGGCATCGCTTTCCGTCGCATCCTCAACCTGCTGGAGCTGCCGCATGACAAGATCGTGCTGCAGATGCCGGTGGTGACGCAGAACCAGGGCTGGCTGCTCAACTATGTGCTGGACAATTACCGGCGCAACGGTTTCCGGCTCGGCATCAGCGCCGCCGATGCGCGCGACGCGCTGGCCTTGCTGGAGAAGGTCAAGCCTGACATGATCAAGGTCGACGCGCGCGAACTGGTCGATGAAGAGGGCACTGAAAAGCTGCTGCGCCAGGCAGGCTCACTTGGCATTCGCGTCGTGTTCAAACGCGTCGAGAATCCGGACGTATTCGCGCGGCTGCAGGAGTTTGGCGGCAAGCTGGCAACGCCGGTGTATGCTCAGGGCTATCTGTGGGATACGCCGAAATCTACCTTGGCGCTCCTGCCTCCGATTCCAAACGCCGAAAGCAAGGTGGCCTGACATGGGAAACACGACCGCACGCAATCAAGGCAGCTCCGGTGTCCCACGCATTGCGGATTTCCGTGTGCTGGTGGTGCCGGGACTTGACGGCAGCGGTCCCGAGCATTGGCAGTCGCGCTGGCAGCGGTTGTATCCGGCCTTCGAGCGGGTTGAGCAGGATCACTGGGATGTTGCTGATTTGCCGGTGTGGTCGTCGCGTTTGCAGGAGGTGCTGGCACAGGATGCGCGTCCGACCGTGATCGTTGCGCACAGCTTTGGCTGTCTGACGACGGTGCATCGTGTGGGTCTGGATGCAGGTCATATCGTCGGTGCATTGCTGGTGGCGCCGGCGGATCCTGAAAAATTCAAGGTGGCCGATGTCGTGCAGACGCGGTTGCCGTTTCCTTCGGTCGTGATCGGCAGTACTGATGATCCCTGGATGTCGGCGGAACGCGCTGAATATTGGGCGGGCGTTTGGGGGAGCGAGTTTGTCAATGCGGGGGCGGTGGGGCATATCAATACTGCTTCGGGGTTGGGCGACTGGCTTGACGGGCAGGATGTGTTGGCGGCGTTGGTCAAGCGGGTTGGTAACCGCAATTCTGTGGCTTCTGCCTGATCTGTCTTCCTGTTCTCGTTAAATCTTTTCTTTCTTCGATCGACCAAGCCGGGGGCGGCCCGGCAGCCGCTCACTTTTCTTGCTTCGCCAAGAAAAGTAAGCAAAAGAAGGCGACCGCAAGTTCGTAGCCCCTTCGGGGTTCCCGGCGGCGGCAGGCGCAAATCGGGAGGGGAAACAAACTCGCTGCGCTCAGACAAGTTTCCCCTCTTTATCCGATTTGCACCTGCCGCCACCGGCTACTCGCAAGCGGAATTCCAGACTGGCTCGCTGCGCATCGCCAGGGGACTGAGATGGTATTGAGATCGTTGGTTTCTTTTACTCCTGCTCCCTCGTTCCCTTCTTAAATTCCTTGTCCGCCGGACACTTCAATTCTTTGCGCCGTCACCCAACGATTGTCCTTCGACAGCAGACTCGCGATCATCGGGCCGATGTCGTCCGGTACGCCTACGCGGCCCAGTGCGGTCAGTCCTGCAAACAGTTTGTTGATGTCCGGGTTGTCGCGTACGGCGCCGCCACCGAAGTCGGTTTCGATGGCGCCGGGCGCAACCGTGTTGACCGCGATGCCGCGTGCGCCCAATTCTTTTGCCATGTAGCGCGTGAGCACTTCGACCGCGCCTTTGGCGGCCGCATAGACCGCATAGCCGGGGAACGAGGTGCGCGTCAGGCCTGACGACAGGTTGACGATGCGGCCGCCGTCGGCGATCAGTGGGAGCAGGGTTTGCGTCAGGAAATACACGCCTTTGAAATGTACGTTCACCAGGCCGTCGAACTGCGCTTCCGTGGTGTCGCCGATCAAGGCGTAGTCGCCGTGGCCGGCGTTGTTGACCAGATGATCGAAGGTGTCGCGCGACCAGGTGTCGCGCAGCGCGGCGCGCAGGCGGTCGGCGAAGGAGGCGAATGCGGCGACGTCGCCGGTGTCGAGTTGCAGCGCGACGGCTTTGCGGCCGAGGGAGTGGATCTCGGCGACCACGGCTTGCGCTTCATCGCTGCGGCTGTGGTAGGTGACCACGACGTCGCCGCCATGGCGGGCGATGCTGAGGGCGGTGTTGCGGCCGAGTCCGCGGCTGGCGCCGGTGACGAGGGTGATCTTGGTCATGGTCATGATGGGGCTCCTGTGCTGGTGCGTTGATGGAGACCGCAGTATCAGACGCAGGGGACAGGCCCGGTTACCGGAAACTCGACGTTCCTTGCCTGATCCTCCAAGTCGCGCGCAAGTCGCGTGCAAGACAGTCGCCGACAAGGTAGGCTTGCATCATGACGACCCTGCTCACTGCCGTACACCGCTATGCCGACGCCCATGCCGAACGGGACGGGCTGGCGCACACGCCCATCGCCGGGCTCACCATCGTGCGCGCGACCGAAGTCAGCGAGTTGCTCTACGCCATTTCACGGCCGCTGGTGTGCCTGGTCGTGCAGGGCGGCAAGCGCGTTGCCATGGGCGCGCAGGCCTTCTCCTTCTCGGCGGGAGATTCGTTGCTGATCACGGCCGATGTGCCGACCGTCAGCCAGATCACGCGGGCCAGTCTCGCCGCGCCTTATCTGTCGCTGGTGCTGGAACTCGATCCTGCCGTGATTGCCGACCTGGCGATGCAGATGGAAGCGGCGCCGGCTGTTGTGCAGGCGCCGGTACGCGTCGATCCGACCGATGCCGAAGTCGCCGACGCCGCGCTGCGGCTGATGCGCTTGCTCGATCGTCCGGCGGCGTTGCCGGTGCTGCAGGCGCAATTGACGCGCGAGCTGCATTACTGGCTGCTGGCGGGCAAACATGGCGCGGCGATTCGCAATCTGGGATGGCCGGACAGCCAGGCGCGGCGCGTGGCGCGAGCGGTGGAGGTGTTACGAAGCGATTTCGCGCAGGCCTTGCCGGTGGAACGCCTGGCGGAGGTGGCAGGTATGAGCCCGTCGTCGTTCCATCAGCATTTCCGCAGCGTGACATCGTTGTCGCCGCTGCAGTTCCAGAAGCAGTTGCGCCTGATCGAGGCCAGGAGACTGATGCTGGCCGACGGCGTCAGCGCCAGCAGTGCGGCGTTTGCGGTCGGCTATGAAAGCGTGCCGCAGTTCACGCGCGAATACGGCAGGATGTTCGGCCTGCCGCCGGTAAAGGATACCGAAGAGGCGAAGAGCAAGGTACGCGCTTCCGCCTAAAACTCGGTCACGATATCCTGAGCAATCCCGACAAGGATGTAGGATTGGAGAATTACAAACTGGCGTCGCGTTCAGTTTCTCGTAGGCCGCGCTCACCTGATTTCTCAAGCACCTCTTCAATACGCTTATGCCATCCGGGTCGGGCCCGCTCCACGCTGCAAAGTAGCAATGCGTCTTTCCATATTCGGTGGTCTTCGAGCAGCATCCTTGATGTGCAACGTGCAGAATACTTCGTATAAATCTACCGTGGCACGGCTTCGTATGCCTCCTTTTTATCTGCAGCGGGAGAACAATCTCTTCAAATCTCGTATTGCCCGGTTTCTCGGGACGAGCATGAACACGTTGCTAAATCCCGCCAACTGACAAATCAATTCAATAGCCGGCAGGAATCCTTTCTCCATATTTAACGGTTTTTCCTGATTCTTTTGGCCTGTAGTTCCGCGCATATTTACAAGCTTCGTATCTTCACGGACATTGGCAGACTGTATTTTTCTCAAGAAGTACTTGCCAAGGAAAACAACGATGACGATTAAAAGGCTACTGCTGCCACTGCTGCTATTTGCCAGCATCTCTACCTTGACGGCTTGCAATGCGACCGCGCCGGAAGCGCCTGCAAAGACATCCACGCTGTCGTATGTACCTATATCGAGAGAATATGTCTCGGTCTCTTGCGTGACACACGGGACAGGCTATATCCATTCTTTTTACATTGAAGAACCGGCTTCAAGCAGTCGGTTGGGTGGTCGGGAAGCGGGCGGCACTAACTGCGGGGGCATCATTGCGGCGGGCTACGCTCTGCCCAAGACCTGGTTTCCTGGGATGAAAGTCAAAGTTCGCTGGAAACCCAATGGGCGGGAATGGGTGGAAAAGACGACCAATATCATGCGGTATGAGAAAGCTGACAAGGTAGTTGTTCATTTCTTTCCGAATGATCAGGTTCGAGTTGTATCTTCCATTTTTTATCCAGAAAGCCCAAAACATCCTATATCGGAAAATGCCACCGTCCCGCCACCGGAGGAGCAATAATCGTGAGTACACCAATTCATTCAGCCCCGCCGACGATAGCGGACACTGCAAGTGCAGAACTCGAATTCACCATGTGCGAATATATCGCGATCAGCCGGCTTGACGACATGCCTGCGCAGTACGCACCGAGTGGTAATAAACTACCGCCCTGTCAAAAGCTGGTGCGCATTGGTCTGTTTTTCGATGGCACTAGTAACAACAAATATCGGGATGAACCTAATCAAGCGCATACCAATATCGTCAAGCTGTTTAATGCACACAAAGATATCAAGGGCGAAGGTCATCTTAAGGATTCCAGTTGCTTTAGTTTTTATATTCCCGGTGTCGGGACACGCTTCCCAGAAAATCAAGAATGGAAAGAGACCCAGGAAGGCAAAGCCATGGGTAAAGGCGGGCAAGCACGAATCTTGTACGGCATCTTGCGTGTTTATGATGCTGTCTATCGTGCGTTTAACTACGGAGCGCCTCTATATGAAGAAGCCCAACTCACAGCCAAACTAAAAAGCTACGTCCGCGACGTCGAGACGAATTACGACAAGGAATACCCCGAACACGAGCGCCGCAAACGCTGGTTCGCCCAATTGCGCGATGAGTTGAACGACACGCTGCAAGCCCGGCGCAACATCATCATCCAGCCGCGCATTCCTAAAATTCGCGTAGCCTTATTCGGTTTCTCACGCGGCGCGATAGAAGCGCGCAGTTTCTGCTACTGGCTTCACGCCGCGCTGGAAGAGAAATCCACGCTCGCAGGCATGCCCATCGAGATCAACTTTCTCGGCTTGTTCGACTCAGTCGCCTCGGTCGGCCTGCCGCATTCGGCTGCGCAAACCACGCCGTTCCGCTTCATTGACGGCCACTTCAGCTGGGCGGCGGAGACCTTGACGCCGCTCCCCTCGCTGGTCAAAAAGACGGTGCACTACATCGCCGCACACGAACAGCGCATGAACTTCCCCGTCACGCGCGTCCAAGGAAACAACGTGCAGGAAATGTTGTATCCCGGCATGCATGCTGATGTGGGCGGCGGCTACTGCCCCAAGGAGCAAGGCCGTGGCATGACGGTGGGACAGATGGTGTCGCAAGTGCCGCTGCTGCATATGCATAAAATCGCGCGCCTGGCGGGCGTACCGTTACTAGGTTACAGGGGCATGGCTTCAGACCTGCAGGCCGACTACGCCCTCAGCCCAGAACTGGCGGCCAACTGGAACGCGTATATGGCGGCAGGGGATTTCGCCGGCACCTATGAAGCACAGGTGCGCGAACACCTGCGCATGTACTACCGTTTTCGCAGCCATTGGCTGGGCCGCATGGCGCAACTGCCGGCATATCAGCGCGCCACGCCCCAAGAGCAGCAGGATATCGCCAGCTACGATGCACTGTTCAAGGGCGACATGGAACTGCTGCGCGAGCGCACCAAGGGCGGTCCTCCAAGGAGGTATAGAGACAATGGCGATGAAATCAAATTCTACGGGCCGGGCCACAGTCATCTTGCCAATCAACAGCAGCTGTTGCGTGCGGATACACGTCAGGCTCCCGACGCCACGGAAACCCTGGCCTTGAAGGTATTTGAAGAACAACGAGGTCAGTCGAGAGCCGACGGTATCGCTCTGCTGGAAGAACAAGTGCATGATTCTCTGGCCGGGTTCTATCTGGGCGGCTACGTGAGCGCGGAAGAGAAGACTGAGAAGTTGCGCACCTGGCAAACCAAGCCGCCGTCGGAACACGATCGCTATAACCATCAGGCCTGGCAGAATTTTGAGAAGGCCAAGGTCAAGAATCCTGAACTGCAAAAGATTTTCGACGACAAGGCTGAGTTGGCCAGACAGGCGGAGAATGCGCGCTTCAATGGACGTATGGGCGACATGGAAGATTTACAACGTGAAAGCGCTTTCACCGATAAAGAAATTGCCCTGTTGACTCAAGACTCCAAGGGCCAGCCGATATTCCCTGTACAAAGCGACGAGGACGCGGGAGCGTTGTGTAGCAGCTACGTTTCCACACAAACCGGGACATTGCGTGAAGGCGGTGGATATCTGGTGCCGCGCGTTGTGTTCTTGTTGTAACAATCCATCGTGACATGGGCCAGTGCGATGCGTGAATAGCTTGTCATCGACTGCCTGTGGAAGATACCGTCCAAAGACTATCCGACCCGGACGGTATCTGTGTGCTGATATGGCATGGAAAAATCAGAAAGGCGCGCCCACAAGAAACGGGGGGGCGCTTTTCTTTAATCCGCTAATCAGGCATTCTTTGCATCGATTCTGCTCAGCGCCTGTAAAACTCCTTGTTCTTGGATACTGCGCAGGAATGTCTTCACCGCAGTAACAAACTCCACCCGTTTTGCCAAGTCATTGCCGAACACGGCTTCCAGCGCCAGCAAGGCGTCCACGCGCTGATTAATGTCGGCGATGCGTGCTGCTGCTTGCAACGCATCCGCCAGCGGATCAGAGACCGGATACGCCAGGCCGGCTTCATCGACTCCGCGCAGATAGCGCATCCAACCCGCCACCGCAAAACACAGCCGCGCGCAAGGCAGTCCCGCATCGAGACGCGCGCGGATGGTGCCGAGCAGACGCTGCGGCAATTTCTGCGAACCGTCCATGGCGATCTGCTGCAAGCGATGTTTCAACGCCGGATTGCGGAAGCGTGCCACCAGCTCGTCGCGATATTCCGTCAGGCCGGGGCGTTGCAAAGTCGGTGCGATTTCCTGCGTCATCATCTGTTCGATGAAATCGCGCAAGCCGTCGTCGCGGATGGCTTGATCAACGGTAACGTAGCCCGCCAGCGAACCCAGGTAGGCGAGGCTGGAATGGCTGCCGTTGAGCATGCGCAGCTTGGCGTGTTCGTAGGGTTCGGCTTCTTCCACCAGCGTCGCGCCGGCGGTCTCCCAGGCAGGTCGCGGGCCGGCGAAACGGTCTTCGATCACCCATTGCGAAAACGGCTCCGTCACCACCGGCCACGCGTCGTCGAGGCCCAGGCGCGCAGCGATGGCGGCGCGATCTTCATCGGTGGTCTTGGGCACGATGCGATCCACCATGGAGTTGGGGAAAGCGCCATGCTGGGAAATCCATTTCGACAATTCAGGATCGACGCGCTCGGCAAACGCCAGCACCAGCGCGCGCGAGGTGTTGCCGTTGGACGGCAGGTTGTCGCAGGACAGCACCGTGAACGGCGGCAAGCCCGCGTCGCGGCGCTTGTCGAGGGCGCGCACGATGAAGCCGATCGCCGAACTCGGGGCATCTGCGTGCGCCAGGTCGTGGACGATGTCGGGATGATCGAAGCGCAGGGTATTGGACGCCGGATCGTGGCAGTAACCTTTTTCCGTCACGGTCAGGCTGACGATGTGGCAATGCGGGTGGCTCATCGCCGCCAGCACGGCGGCGGGCGACTCCGGCGCGACCAGCGACTCGATCAGCGAGCCGATGATGCGCAGTTGCTCGCCTTCCGTGCCTCTGATGCCGAGCGTATAGAGGTTGTCCTGCGGCGCCAGCGCATCGCGCGTATCAGGGCTGCGCAGCGATACGCCGACGATGCCCCAGCGCAGATCGCCCTGCGCCAGCACCGTGTCCGTGTAGACCGCCTGGTGCGCACGATGGAAGGCGCCCAAGCCCAGATGCACGATGCCGGGCAGCAGGGCGGTTCTGTCGTAGGTCGGGAGCGTCGCCTGCTTGCCGGCATGCGTTAGCGTTTGCTTGTTCAGCTTCATCGTGTTCCCGCGTCAATGTTCATCAGTTTTGCGGATGTTCTTTGACGCGCGACACCAGTTGTGTCGGGCTGACGAAGCGCATCGCGATCAGCAGCCAGATCAGCGTGACGATCATGTACACCATCGCCATCGCATCGATCGATTGCGAAGCGCGCACACCCGCCGCGAACACCGAGTAGTACAGCGCCACCACCAGCGTCTGCGTATCCGCGCCGGCCGTCAGGAAGGTCAGCTCGAACATCGCGATCGTGCGCACCAGCACCAGCAGCGAAGCGGCCAGGATGCCCGGCGCCAGCAGCGGCACCAGCACATGGCGGAACATCGTGAAGGTGCGTGCGCCGAACACGCGTGCGGCTGACTCCAGGTTCGGATCGATCTGCTCGATGAATGGGGTCATCACCAGGATCACGAACGGCAGCGCCGGCAACAGGTTGGCGATGATCACGCCAGGCAGGGTGCCGGCCAGGTGCAGTTCATACATCAATGTCGCCAGCGGGATGCCGTAAGTAATCGGCGGGATCATCAGCGGCAGCAGGAACAGGCCGGTCAGCAGTTTCTTGCCGCGGAAGTTGCGCCGCGCCAGCGTGTACGCCGCCGGCACGCCGATCAGGATCGATAGCACTACCACCGACAGCACTACCTGCACAGTCACCAGCAAGACGTCGCCGAGCTGGAACTCCTGCCAGGCGGCGGAATACCATTCCAGCGTCCAGCCGCTCGGCAGCCAGGTGCCGAGCCAGCGCTTGGCCACCGAGTTGGTGGCGACCGAGGCGATCATCAGGCCGACGTTGATCAGGAAGAAGGTCATCAGGCCGACCACCAGCCCGCTCCAGGCGCGGCTGCCCCAATGCGTGCGGCGCTTCGGTGCTGGCTGCCTGGAGATGGATTGCGATGTCATCATGGGAGAAGTAGTTGTCGTTGCTTGATTCATGATTAGCCTTTGCCGCCGGTGACCGGACCGCGATAGAACAGGTTGCGTGCGCCGAGCACGATCACCACCACGCCCAGTTGTACTGCACCCATGATCATCGCCACTGCCGAGGCCATGGAATAGTCGTAGTTTTCGAACGCCGCTTCATACGCCGCAATCGAAATCACACGCGTCGCCCCGGCCGGTGAACCCAGCAGCACGGCTGACGGGAAGACCGAGAACGCCTGCACGAACGACAGGCAGAACGCCATCGCCAGGCCCGGCAGGATCAGCGGGAAGATCACGTAGCGGAACTGGTTGAACGGATTGGCGCCCAGTGTCGCCGCCGCGCGCGGCAGCACCGGATCGATGCCGGTGATGTACGACAGGATCAGCAGGAAGGCGAACGGGAAACCCGAGATCACCAGCGAGATCAGTACGCCCGCATAGTTGTGAGTGAGGCGGATCGCGCCTTCATAGATATGCAGCGTCTGCAGGATCTGTGCGAACCAGCCCTTCGGGCCGAAGTAAGTCAGCATGCCTTCGGCGATCAACACCGTACCCAGCGTGATCGGAATCACCAGGATCGTCGTGGCAATTTTTTGATACGGCGTCTTGTGACGCAGGCGATAAGCCACCGGCACCGCGATCAGGATATTGATCAGCGTCGCCGGCAAGGCCAGCTTGAGCGTCACGCCGATGGTCATCCACAGGTTCTCGGTGTTGAAGAACTTGATGTAGTTCGACAGCATGCCGCCGCCTTCGAGCGGCTGAAACGACAGGATCAGGCCGTGGATGAACGGATAGACGAACACGGCCAGCATGAAGATCACGGCAGGTGCCGCCATCCACATGGCAGGATCGCGCCAGCGCGCGCCGGCGGTTTGCGAGGACGTCAGCATCATGCCACCTGTTCGGAAGGGTAGGCCAGCACGCGATCGGCTGCGACCGCGACGCGAATGGTCTCGCCCGGAGAAGCTTTGCCTTCGGCGCGTACGTAGAGGCGCGTGTTGTCTTGCGTGCGCAGCATGAACAGCGATTCGCGACCGTAATATTCAACCGACTCGACACGCGCGCTGATGCTGTTGGATGGGTTGCTGCCATCGGCGCAGATGCTGAATTCTTCCGGACGGATCGATACAGCAGCGCGGGCGTTCAGGCGCATCTTCGGAATGCCGACCAGATTGACGCCGGGACCGGCCAGGGTCACGGTCTGAGCATCCTGGCCGACCACATCCAGGATCAACTCGTTGCGATAACCCATGAAGCGCGCCACGGCGAGATTGGACGGCTGGCCGTAGACTTCCGGCGGCGTGCCGATCTGCTGCACCTTGCCGTCCTTCATGACGACGATGCGATCGGCCAGCGACAGCGCTTCGTCCTGGTCATGCGTGACGTAGAGCGTGGTGCGGCCAAGTTCGCCATGGATGCGACGGATTTCGGAGCGCATTTCCAGACGCAGTTTGGCGTCGAGGTTGGACAGCGGCTCATCCATCAGGATCAGCGGCGGTTCGATGACGATGGCGCGCGCGATCGCCACGCGCTGCTGCTGGCCGCCGGACAACTGTCCGGGCAGCTTGTTCATGTGTTGCGCCAGTTGCACCAGATCAAGGGCGCGCTTGACGCGGGTCTGGATGTCGGCGGCGGGAACGCCGCGCATCAGCAGGCCGAAGCCGACGTTCTTGGCCACCGTCATGTGCGGGAACAGGGCGTAGTTCTGGAACACCATGCCGAAGCCGCGCTGTTCAGGCGGCAAGGTATCGATACGGTGATCGTCAAGATAGATGCCACCGTCCGACAAGGGCAGCAGGCCGGCGATGCAGTTCAATGCAGTCGACTTGCCGCAGCCGGAAGGGCCGAGCAGGGCGATGAATTCGCCGCGCGCGATGTCCATCTGCAAACCATCCAGCGCAGCAATCTGCGGTGCATCGTTGGTTTTAGCCGGGCCGCCAAAGCGACGTGTCACGCGATCCAGTCGCAATGTCTTGAAGTCAGGTTTCATGCTTGCCTCTAATTGATCGTAATGAGCCGGGCGACGTGGAATGTTTCGTTGCCGCCCGGCTGGTTCTGCTTTGTCTCTGCTACTTTGCTTATTTAAACTTTTGAGCGCCGACTTGTTCATCCCAGATGCGGAATGCTTTCACCATCACCTGCGCGTCCAGCGGTTGCACGTGCGGGAACTTGGCGATCCAGTCGGCGTACTCGGCGCGGCCGAATTCCTTCAGAGTGTCCTGGCTGGCTTGCGGCGCCATGGTCACCGGCACGTTCTTGATCGCAGGACCAGGGTAGAAGTAGCCCTTGTCGTAGGTCTGCGCCTGTTGCTTCGGTTGCAGCAGGTAAGCCATCACGTCCAGCACCACGGCTTGCTTGGCGGGGGCCAGGCCCTTCGGCACGATCATGTAATGGGTGTCGTTGACCCAGGTCATGTTCTTGAAGGCGCCGACCTTGAATTCCTTCGGCACTACGCCCAGTGCACGCGGGTTGATATCCCAGCCGGTCACGGTGACCGTCATGTCGCGCGAGCCTTCGCCGAGTTCCTTCATCACGGCGCCCGTGCCGCCCGGGTAGTACTCGATGCAGGTGTTCAGTTCTTTCAGGTAGGCCCAGGTCTTGTCCCAGCCCTTGACCGGATCTTTAGGATCCTTGTCGCCGAGCAGGTAAGGCAGACCCATCAGGAAAGTACGGCCGGGGCCGGAGTTGGCCGGGCGCGCATAGATCAGCTTGTTCGGATTGGCCTTGCACCATGCCAGCAATTCCTGCGGCGAGGTCGGTACCTGCTTGACCTTGTCGGGGTTGTATTCGAGCAGCGGACCGGCCGGCATGAAGGCCACGGCCAGACCCTGGTTATGCGCCAGTTCCTGCATCTTCTTCACTTCCGGCAGATAGTTCTCGGTCAACGGTGCGAACTTGGCGTTGTTCTCGGGCAGCAGCGTCACCCACAGATTCTGCTCGATGCCGGCCGCCAGAATGTCAGTGCCGCCGAGGACCAGGTCGATGTCGCTGCGCTTGGCGTTCTGCATCGCCTTCAGCTTGCTCGGCAGTTCCGGCGCCGGCGCTTTGGTGAAGGTGAATTTGACGTTGGGGTGCGTGGTCTTGTATGACTCGATCGCTTCCTGCAACAGTGCCAGCGAACCGGCGACGTCGACCACGTTGATAGTGACGGCTGCTTGCGCATGCGCAGCGGGGCTGCCGACCATGGCAGCGAAGCCGACGCTGATGGCGGCAGCCATGATGGTGCGGCGAGTCGCCTTGTGCAAGGTGTTCAAAACCTGTTTCATTGATGTCTCCTCCTAGAGATGGAATTGTTGGGTACCGGGATAAAGCGGACGTCTTGTGACGCTCTGATGAATCTTCAAACCGTACTGCGATTGCGGTGGCTCTCTTTCAAAAACGGTTACAAACGATAAGCCTGCTTGGCCAATCGATAAGTCAGGTCATGCGCCAGGTCGAGCGCTTCGTCTTCATGCAGGCGATGCTCGGCCACCAGGCGCGCCAGATAGCCGCAATCGATGCGGCGGCTGACGTCGTGGCGGGCCGGGATCGACAGGAAGGCGCGGGTGTCGTCGTTGAAGCCGACGGTGTTGGCGAAACCGGCGGTCTCGGTGGTCAGCTCGCGGAAGCGGCGCATGCCTTCCGGCGCGTCGAAGAACCACCAGGCCGGACCGAGTTTCAGGGCCGGATACACGCCGGCCAGCGGCGCCAGTTCGCGTGAGTAACTGGTTTCGTCCAGCGTGAACAGAATGACGGAGAGACGCGGATCGAGGCCGAAGCGATCCAGCAGCGGCTTGAGCGCGCCGACGTATTCGGTCTGCATCGGGATATCAAAACCTTTATCGCGACCGAAACGCGCCAGCATCGCAGGGCTATGGCTGCGCCAGCAACCTGGATGGATCTGCAGGACCAGGCCGTCGTCGATGCTCATCGCCGCCATCTCGGTCAGCATCTGGGCGCGGAACAGTTCGGCTTCGTCGCGGCTGATCTTGCCCGACAGCGCCTTGTCGAACAGCGCCTTGCATTCGGCCAACGGCAAATCGGCGGTGCGCGCGCTCGGATGGCCGTGGTCGGTCGAGGTCGCGCCGTGTTCCTTGAAGAAGGCGCGGCGGATGCGGTGCGCCTGCAGGTAGCCTTCCCAGGTGCGGGTGTTTTCACCGGTCAGTGCGCCGAAGCGTTCGACGTTGGCGGTGAAACCTTCGAACTCCGGATCGACCACCGGATCGGGACGATAAGCCGTCACCACGCGGGCGCGGCCTTTGGCGGTTTGCCACGGATCGCTCTTCAGCTTGGCGTGATGCGCCAGCGGATCCAGCGGTGACTCGGTGGTGGCGATGACATCGATGTTGAAGCGTTCGAACAGTGCGCGCGGACGGAACTCGGGACGCTGCAGGCAGGCGTCGATGTGATCGTAGAGACGGTCGGCATTGACTTCGGTCAGGCCTTCTTCGAGGCCGAACACTTCTTCGAACACGTGATCGAGCCACATGCGCGACGGCGTGCCGCGAAACAGCGGCCAGTGTTTCGCCAGGATGCGCCAGATGCGCCGTGGATCGGCTTCGACCGTACTGCCGTCGCGGGTCGGGATTCCCAGCTCTTCCAGCTTGACGCCCTGGCTGAACAGCATGCGGAAGACATAGTGGTCGGGCTGGATCAGAAGCGCCGACGGATTGGGGAAGGCGGCGTTGTCGGCGAACCAGGCCGGGTCGGTGTGGCCGTGCGGGCTGACGATGGGCGCGTCCTTGATCTCTTTATAGAGGCGGCGCGCGATCGAGCGCGTGTCGTGGTCGGCGGGGAACAGTCGGTCTGGGTGCAGCAATGGCATGTCGTCTCCTGAATTCCAAAGTCTGGCTTTATCGCTTCCGGCATCCTCGGCTCTGTCGGGTGTTGGCTACCCGGGCCTCTGGCGGACGTCGTCGCGTCTATCGTGTTGAATCTGGCGCTGCTACTCCTGGTGATGCGGCATATAAGCCTTGCCGCCGCCCCAGCCGCGCGAAAACTCGGTGGTCACGCGTTCAAGGTGGGAGTGCATCGCTTTACGCGCGCCTTCGGGATCGCGGTCGACGATGGCCTCGAGGATGCGGCGATGGTCGACCAGCGTCTGCTGGCGCAATTCTTCGGTATGGAAGTGTTCTTCCATCTTGATCCACAGGCGGCCGCGCTGGTCCCACAGGTTTTCGATCACGCTGACCAGTGCGCTGTTGCCGGTGGCGCGGGCGATCGACAGGTGGAAGGTGCGGTCGGCTTCTTCATTGTTGGGGCGGTCGTGATAGAAGCGCTCCATGTCGTTGAGTGCGCGCAGGATGGCGTCCAGCGCACCGTCGGTGGCCATGCGCGCGGCGATCGCGGCAACTTCGCCCTCGATCAGGCAGCGCGCCGACAAGATCTCGAACGGACCCGGGCCGATTTCCTGGATGGCCGGCGCCGCGCCTTTCTTTTCAATCACGTAGATGCCGGAGCCGCCGCGCACTTCGATCACGCCGGTCAGTTCCAATGCGATCAGCGCTTCGCGCACCGAGGCGCGGCTGACCTTCAGTTGCGCCGCCAGGTCGCGTTCCGACGGCAGGCGTTCGCCGGCCGCAATGTGTTCATCGCGGATGTATGCCTGGACACGATCGGCGACCACGCGATACAGGCGCGTTTCGGGCGCGCTGAGTTCGGCAAGGGCTGTGACGACTTTGAGCATGACGGGCTGAAGGGGAGGTCCCTGAAAATTGGTCAGGCCATTCTAAGTTGGCCTGACCAATATTGCAATATGGTCTGGCCGGTTTATTTTTCGGTGGACCGAATCCTTGTTTTATAAGGCTTACAGGGCTGTAAGCATGGGCTTTTACATGATGTTAAGTGGTTGACCACTTGTTGATTCCGTGAGTGATCAGTCGTCGGATGACTAGCGCCGAAGCGACTTTGCGCAGATTTTGACGGCTGGTTTCGATCCCTCGGTAAATCACTTGGGAAGCCCTTCTTTATGCGTAAAACTTCTATGGACATGCAAAAAAATTCGTTCTCTTTATAACAATGCGATGCGATTATCCTCGCTCATTAGTCGTATTTGTAATAAGAGATTCCTCCGGTTGTTGTCGCGCTGATACGCGTTTGCAGGTGTCGAGCCAGCCCCGGAGAAGACAATAAAAAGGAAGTGCAAGCGTGACCGTCTCCATTGCCACGAACAAGAAAGCGCCGTTCCGGGTGTTGCCGGGCTTCCGCCTGTCGCTCGGCTTCACGCTGTTCTATCTCACCCTGATCGTGCTGATCCCGTTGTCGGCGGTCTTCCTCAAGACCTTCACGATGACCTGGGACGCTTTCGTCAGCGCCGTGACCTCGCCGCGCGTGATGGCCTCGTATCGGCTGACGTTCGGCGCCTCTTTATTAGCCGCTTTCCTGAATGTGATTTTCGGCGGCATCGTGGCCTGGGTGCTGGTGCGCTACAAATTCCCCGGCAAGCGCATCATCGATGCGCTGGTCGATTTGCCGTTTGCGCTGCCGACCGCGGTGGCCGGCATTGCATTGACCACACTCTATTCGCAGAACGGCTGGATCGGCCGTTACCTGGTGCCGCTCGGCATCAAGGTTGCGTTCACGCCGCTGGGCGTGCTGGTAGCGCTGACCTTCATCGGCTTGCCCTTTGTCGTGCGCACCGTGCAACCAGTGCTGGAAGACGCCGAGCGCGAGCTTGAAGAAGCCGCCGCCAGTCTGGGCGCTTCACGCCTGCAGACCTTTGCGCGCGTGATTTTCCCCACCGTGTTCCCGGCATTGTTGACCGGCTTTGCGCTGGCCTTTGCGCGCGCCACCGGCGAATACGGTTCGGTCGTCTTCATCGCCGGCAACATGCCGATGGTGTCGGAGATCACGCCGCTGTTCATCATCACCAAGCTGGAGCAATACGATTACACGGGCGCCACCGCCATCGCCGTGGTCATGCTGATCGTGTCGTTTGCTTTGCTGCTGACCATCAACCTGTTGCAAGCCTGGGTCCGCAAGCGCGGCCAGGCCGAGAAAGTCTGACATGAGCGCCGTCATTACCCCGGGACTTCCTGCTGCTTCCATCGCGCCGCGCGGCGAGCCTGTCCACGCGCCCGCCGCCACGCTGGAACCGTTGTGGGTGCGCATCCTGCTGATCGGGATCGCCTTCGCCTTCCTGACCCTGTTCCTGTTCGTGCCGCTGGTCGCCGTGTTTTATGAAGGCCTGAAAAAAGGCTGGGACGTCTACATCGACAACATCATCGAACCGGATGCCTGGTCCGCCATCAAGCTGACTCTGCTGACCGCCGCCATCGCCGTGCCGCTGAACCTGGTGTTCGGTGTGGCGGCGGCATGGTCGATCGCCAAGTTCGAATTCCGCGGCAAGAACATCCTGTTGACGCTGATCGACTTGCCGTTCTCGGTGTCGCCGGTGATCTCGGGCCTGATCTATGTGTTGCTGTTCGGCCTGCAGGGTTACTTCGGTCCATGGCTGCGCGAGCACGACATCAAGATCCTGTTCGCGGTGCCGGGCATCGTGCTGGCGACGGTGTTCGTGACCTTCCCGTTCGTGGCGCGTGAGCTGATCCCGCTGATGCAATCGCAGGGCAGTGAAGAAGAAGAGGCCGCACTGGTGCTGGGCGCCTCGGGCTGGAAGACCTTCTGGCACGTGACCCTGCCGAATATCAAATGGGGCCTGCTGTACGGCGTGATCCTGTGTAACGCCCGCGCCATGGGCGAGTTCGGGGCGGTGTCGGTGGTGTCCGGCCATATCCGCGGCGAGACCAACACGATTCCGCTGCAGGTCGAGATTCTCTACAACGAATTCAATATCGTCGGCGCATTTGCGGTGGCGTCGCTGCTGGCCTTCCTGGCTTTGGTGACGCTGGCGATCAAGAGCTTTATCGAGTGGCGTCTGCACAAGCAGTTGACCGCACACGTCGCCCATCCCGGCGCAGATCTGGAGCAATTATGAGCATCGAAGTCAAAGACATTAACAAGCGTTTCGGCAATTTCGTCGCGCTCAACAACGTTTCCCTGAATTTCCCTGCAGGCGAACTGACTGCCTTGCTGGGACCGTCGGGCTGCGGCAAGACCACGCTGCTGCGCATCATCGCCGGCCTGGAGTCGCCCGATTCCGGCCAGGTCCTGCTCGACGGCGACGACGCCTCGGCGCGCCATGTGCGCGAACGCCAGGTCGGCTTTGTCTTTCAACACTATGCCTTGTTCAAGCACATGACCGTGTTTGAAAACATCGCCTTCGGCCTGCGTGTCAAACCGCGCGCCCAGCGTCCGTCGGAAGCGCAGATTCGCGACAAGGTCACCAAGCTGCTGGAGCTGGTCCAGCTCGACTGGCTGGCCGATCGTTATCCGCCGCAATTGTCCGGCGGCCAGCGTCAGCGTATCGCCCTGGCGCGCGCACTGGCGGTGGAGCCGCGCGTGCTGCTGCTGGACGAACCGTTCGGCGCGCTCGACGCCAAGGTGCGCAAGGAACTGCGCCGCTGGTTGCGCCGCCTGCACGACGAACTGCACGTCACCAGTATTTTCGTCACCCACGATCAGGAAGAAGCCTTGGAAGTCGCTGACCAGATCGTGCTGATGAACAAGGGCAACGTCGAGCAGATCGGGTCGCCTGCCGAGGTCTACAACCATCCGGCGTCGCCGTTCGTGTACGGTTTCCTCGGCAACGTCAACCTGTTCCACGGCCGCGTGCACGAAGGCGTGCTGGAAGCCGGCGGCGTTACCTTCGACGCCCCCAACCACGCGCAGGCGCAGGACGAAAAAGGCATCGGCTACGTGCGTCCGCACGACCTCGAAGTCGACCGCTATTCGCCCGGCGCCGAAGGCATCGTGGCTCAGCTCAGGCGCTCGCATGCCATCGGTCCGCTGGCGCAACTGGAACTGGAGCGCAAAGACAATGCGCAACTGATCGAAGCCGTCATCTCCAATGAACGCTTTGCACAATTGAATCTGAAAGACGGCGAAACGCTGGTGGTGCGACCGCGCCGCCTGCACGTGTTCGTCGACAACGCGGCCTCTACCGAAGCCGCCCGGAATAAGGATGCACGATGAATTTCCAACAATTACGCTCGATCCGCGAAGCCGCCCGCTGCGGTTTCAACCTGACTGAAGTGGCCAATGTGCTGTTCACCTCGCAACCCGGTGTGAGCCGCCAGATTCGCGAGCTCGAAGAAGAGCTCGGCGTCGAGATTTTCGAACGCAACGGCAAACGCCTGATCGGCCTGACCGAGCCGGGCAAGGGCATCTTGCACATCGTCGAGCGACTGCTGCTGGAAGCGGAAAACCTGCGCCAGGCCAGCCAGGAGTACGCCGGCGAGCAAAGCGGCACGCTGACCATCGCCACCACCCACACGCAAGCGCGTTACGTGCTGCCGCGCGTGGTGCAGGCGTTCCGCGCGGCGTTTCCGCAGGTCCGTATTGCGCTTCAACAAAGTGCACCGGAACACATTGCCGAATGGGTCATGTCGGGCAAGGCCGACGTCGGCATCGCTACCGAAGGCCTGAGCCAGTTCAAGGACCTGGTGTCGTTCCCCTGCTATACCTGGCATCACGTCGTCGTGGTGCCGCAAGGACATCCGCTGCTGTCGCTCAAGCATCCGATCACGCTGGAGGAATTGGCGGCGCATTCGCTGATCACCTATGACGTCGGCTTCACGGGCCGCGGCCATATCGACGACGCCTTCCGCAAGGCCGGCATCGAGAAGGACATCGTGCTCACCGCAATGGACTCGGACGTGATCCAGCAATACGTCGCGCTTGGGCTGGGCGTCGGCATCGTCGCCTCGATGGCGATCGAGCAGGGCAAGCATCACGGCCTGCAGGCGATCGAAGCCTCGCATCTGTTCGCCTCCAACATCACGCGTCTGGCAGTGCGTCGCGGCGCCTACCTGCGCGCCTACACCTACGACTTCATCCTGCAATTCGCCCCGGAACTCAAGCGCGCCGACATCGTGGCGGCGCTCAATGAGCCGAGCTCGCACTGATTGCACACAAGCACCGCAGTTAAAAAAACGGCCATGGAATGCTCCATGGCCGTTTTCACATCCGACTGCCGATTACCCGTTCAGCCTGTTCGCCGTTGTCCGGCGAGCCTGCTGATGACCGTCGCAAGACGGTCGATTTCGTCGAAGGTATTATAAAAAGCCAGTGACGGCCGCACCGTCGTTTCGACGCCGAAACGGCGCAGAATCGGTTGGGCGCAGTGATGGCCGGTACGCACCGCGATGCCTTCTTCGTTGAGCGCGTGACCGACTTCTTCTGTGCTGTAGCCGGCCAGCACGAAGGACATCACGCTGGCCTTGTCGTCGGCCGTGCCGATCAGGCGCACGCCCTTGATTTCGCGCAGCTGCTGCATGCCGTAGACCAGCAGGTCATGCTCGTAGCGGGCGATGTTTTCGATGCCGATCTTGTTGACGTAGTCGATCGCAGCGCCCAGTCCGACCGCGTCGGCGATGTTGCCCGTGCCTGCTTCGAACTTGTTGGGAATCGGCTGGAACACCGTCTTCTCGAACGTCACGTCGGCGATCATGTTGCCGCCGCCTTGCCATGGCGGCATGTCTTCCAGCACTTCGCGCTTGCCCCAGACCACGCCGATGCCGGTCGGACCGAACACCTTGTGGCCCGAGAACACGAAGAAGTCCGCACCCAACTCCTGCACGTCGACGCGCATGTGCGACACCGACTGCGCGCCGTCGACCAGCGCCCTGGCGCCGGCGCGATGGGCCAGCTCGACGATTTCCTTGACCGGCGTGACCGTGCCTAGTGCATTCGACACCTGGGTGATCGCAACGATCTTGGTGCGGTCGTTGAGCAGCTTGCGATACTCGTCCAGCAGGATCTGACCCGAATCGTCCACCGGAATCACGCGCAGCCTGGCGCCCTTGGCGGCGGCCAACTGCTGCCAAGGAACGATGTTGGCGTGGTGCTCGAGGTTGGAGACGATGATCTCGTCGCCTTCGCCGACATGCTGCGCGCCCCAGCTCTTGGCCACCAGGTTGATGGCTTCTGTCGTGCCGCGCACGAAGATGACTTCGTTGACGTCCGGCGCATTGATGAATCGACGCACCCGTTCACGCGCGCCTTCGTAGGCGTCGGTGGCGCGTGCTGCCAGTTCATGTGCAGCGCGGTGGATATTCGAGTTTTCGTGCTCGTAGAAATAGCTGATGCGGTCGATCACCGACTGCGGCTTGTGCGTCGTTGCCGCGTTGTCGAACCAGACCAGCTGGCGACCGTTGATGCGTTCCTGAAGAATCGGGAAATCGCGTCGCACCGCATTCACGTCGAACGGCGGATGACGATCGCCGCCGGCCAGCGGCGCCGTCGCATGCGGCTGCGCCTTGGCAGGGGTGACGTAACCGCTCGGCAGGACTACTGAATCGACAAAGTAGTACTGCGGTGTAGTCGATGGCGAGGGTGTCGATGATGACGATGATGCCGACGCCGCACCCGGAATGCCGGTTGCCGGCGGCGCAGTCAGACTGCGATGTTCCGGGATCGACGGCGAAGGCAGATGCGCATCCGGTGTCGCCGGTACGGATGTGCCTGCGCCCGGCTGGCCATAGCTGTCGCTGAGGAAGTAGTAAGGTGATGCACCGGCTTGCGGCCGGGCGCCACCCACTGATTCAGGTACGCCCAGCAAACCGCCGCCGCTGCGTGGATCGTAGGCCGGTCCGGCGCTCAGGAGCTTGTCCGGAACGCCGTTGCCGGCCGGCGCAACAGGCGCCAGCGCAGGAGCGCGATTGCCCAGCGACAGCACCTGAGTCGGCGACGCCGGGATCAGGTTGGTGCCGGGAATCTGGCCCTGCGGAATCGGTGTGCCGGGTACGCCTGGTCCAAAACCTGCCGGACTGACCAGCGGCGAACCGGGCGGTGCAATGTTGGCGGGCGCCTGCACGCCATGCGGCGCAAACGGCGGCGCCGGCGGGGCCGAGAAGAACTCGGTCGCCAGGCGCGCCAGCACCGCCGGATCGAACGGCGCGCCTGACGCTTCAGGAACGCCGACGGGCTGGCCGGACGGCAATGAGGGTGGGGGCGAAAGTAGGCTCACGTCGCGGCTTATTTATAGGTGTCGGGATAGTCGTGGTACTTGCCGATTTCGACATCGTCGAGCACCGCCAGCGCGTCGGTGGTCAGCACCGCGAGCGAGCAATACAAGGAAATCAGGTACGACGAAATCGCATGGTTGTTGATGCCCATGAAGCGCACCGATAAACCTGGGCTTTGTTCGCCCGGCAGACCCGGCTGGAACAGACCGACCACGCCCTGGCGCTTGTCGCCCACGCGCAGCAGCAGGATCTTGCTCTTGCCGTCGGCGACCGGCACCTTGTCCGACGGGATCAGCGGGATGCCGCGCCAGGTGATGAATTGCGAACCGAACAGGCTGATGGTCGGCGGCGGCGTGCCGCGGCGGGTGGCTTCACGGCCGAAGGCGGCGATCGCGAGCGGATGCGTGAGGAAGAAGGCCGGTTCTTTCCAGACCTTGGTCAGCAGCTCGTCCAGATCGTCCGGCGTCGGCGCGCCGGTCAGCGGGAAGATGCGCTGTTCATCCGTGACTTGCGCCAGCAGGCCGTAGTCGGGATTGTTGATCAGTTCGCTTTCCTGGTTTTCCTTGATGGTCTCGATGGTCAGGCGCAGTTGCTCCTTGATCTGGTCATGCGGGCTGCTGTACAGATCGGAGACGCGGGTATGCACGTCCAGCACGGTCGAGACCGCGTTGAGGAAGTATTCGCGTGGATTTTCTTCGTAGTCGACGAAGGTGCGCGGCAGCTGGTTTTCTTCTTCGCGTGCGGTGCAGGTGACCTTGATCGATTCGGGATTCTTGACCTTGTTGAGGCGATAGATGCCGGCCTCGACGGGAACCCATTGCAACAGATGCGTCAGCCAGCGAGGGCTGATGGTTTCCAGTTGCGGTACGGTTTTGGTTGCGTTTGCTAGTTGCCGTGCGGCGTTATCGCCAAGCGCGGTGGTACCGCCAACTGTTGCCGACATCGTGACTCCAATTCAATAAGTGAGATAAAAAAGACGACTGAAAACTGACCGTCAGAGTGTGGCGTCAGCGCAGCGATGCCTCAACATGCTATAGCCATCAACTTGATGCCGCGCACCAGATTCATCTGGCTGATCGCTTCGCCGCGTGTCACGAGCGCGGAGGGCGTCAGCTTCAGCGCGAAGGCCAGTTTCTCGACGGTAACCAGCGAGGCAATGGCGCCGCCGCGTTCGATTTCGCCGATGTAGGAGCGGTTCAGGTTGGAGTTCTCGGCCAGGCGCTCCTGCGACCAGCCTTGCGCCTCGCGCAATTGCCGCACGCCGATGCCGAAGCTCTGCACCAACGGGCTGGGGATGTTGTCGTCGGTGAGGTCTGGTTTCGCATCCTTGTCGGTGCGCTTGCCGGCGTGTTGTCTTGTATTCATGTCAGCTCCCCCGGATGAGGCGGTTCACGATGGTGTTCACGTGGAAGCGATGCCGTTGGCAAACGCGCCTTCGCGCGACTCCGCCTGCGCGATGCGACCGCCCGGCGGCACATCATGCGTCAGCCAGACATTGCCGCCGATGACCGCGCCTTTGCCCAGCGTGATGCGGCCGAGGATGGTGGCGCCGGCGTAGATGACGACGTCGTCTTCCACCACCGGATGGCGGGGCAGGCCTTTTTGCAGGTTGCCTTCGGCATCGGTAGGGAAACGTTTCGCGCCTAGCGTGACCGCCTGGTAGACGCGTACGCGTTCACCGATGACCGCGGTCTCGCCGATCACCACACCGGTGCCGTGATCGATGAAGAAGCCGGCGCCGATGGTGGCGCCCGGATGGATGTCGATGCCGGTGGCGCCATGCGCGAGTTCAGCGACGATGCGCGCCAGCAGCGGCAGGCCCAGGACATACAGCTGGTGGCCGAGACGATAGTGGATCATCGCCAGCACGCCGGGATAGCACAGCAGGACTTCGTCCACGCTGCGCGCCGCCGGATCGCCCTGGTAGGCCGCCAGCACGTCGCTGTCGAGCAGGGTGCGGATGCCGGGAAGCGCTGCTGCGAAGGTCCGGGTTGCCGCCAGTGCGTCATGGTCAATGTCGCGGTCGGTGGCGCCGGTCACGCTGTGGAGCGCCGCGTTGTATTTCAATTCCAGGCGCACCTGTTTCAGCAGCGAATGCAGGGCCGCATCGAGTGCATGGGCGACGTGGAAGTCTTCGCTTTCCTGGCGCAGGTCGGGCGGGCCGAGACGCATCGGGAACAGCACGCCCTTGAGGCTCTCGATGACCTCCGACAGCGCATCGCGCGAAGGAAACTCGCGCCCCCCCGGTTCGCTGGCGCGCCGTTGCGCCTGGCGCCAGTTCAGGCGCGCTTCATGCAGCGACTGCACGATGTTGGGAATGTCGAAAGTGGCCACGCTGTTCCTTTACTTTTATTTTTTTGTTCAGTCCTGCATTTAGTCCTGAATCCAGGGCAATCCATGGAAGCGCCAGCCGTCGGCCTTGCCGCGCTGCTGCTCCGAATCTATCTCGCCTTCGAAGCCTTCCAGGACATTGAAAATACAGGTGAGACCCGCCTTGGCTGCGGCTTCAGCCGCCAGCGCCGAGCGCTTGCCGCTGCGGCACAGCAGCAGCGCGACGACATCCTTGCCGCCGATCTTGCTTTCCAGCTCGCGCACGAAGCGCGGATTGCGTGTCAGCGCGGTGCCGGTCGCCCACGGTACATGGATGCTGCCGGGAACATGGCCGACAAACTTGCGTTCTTCATTGGTACGGACGTCCACCAGCAATACCTGTTGGGTGGAGAACAGCTTCCAGGCCAGCACCGGCGGAACGCCGCCGGCATAGGGCAGGGAAGACGATGTGGCCTCGGCCTTGATGGAGACCAGCTCCTCAGGCAAGGCCGCAGTGGATACGGGGGATTGAACAGGTGCGGACGAATAAGCGACGGACATGAAGGAGACCTCGATGATTGTTCTGACGTTCTGACAACGAATCGACTCGGACCTGCTCGCAATTGCGGTCATTCTGGTGGCGATAGACGACAGCAGGCCGTTGACATAAATGTACGGGCCGCCAATTTGAAACAAAACGAATAAAAACGAGTTCGCTAGTTCGAAAAACAGATAAGCGATAGCGCAGAACGAGCGGCAGAGAGTGCTCGGATGAATACAGCACAGAGGATGCAGAGCGTCGGCTACCGCATATTGATATGGTTTTTTATTCGTTCCCTGAGGTCTGCTCTGCTCTTTAGAGTAAGCAAATCTACAACCATGGGAAGCACATGAAAAAAACAACTACTTTGAAATCAAACGCCGCCTCCGCCACCAATACCTTGCGTCGCAAAGTACTGAGAGGCGGGGCCGGATTCAGCGCCTTCGCCGCCTTGACGTCGTTGTTCCCGCTCTCTGCATCGGCCGCTGCGCGCGAGTTGCGCATCGGTTATCAGAAGGGCGTGCTCAGCCTGCTGAAGGGACGGGGCACGCTGGAAAAACGCCTGGCCCCTTTGGGCGTCTCGATCAAGTGGATAGAATTCTCGGCCGGTCCGGTGCAACTGGAAGCATTGAGCGTGGGGTCCATCGACTTCGGCGACGTCGGTGAAGCGCCGCCAATCTTTTCGCAGGCGGCAGGGTCGCCCCTGATCTATGCCGCAGCCACCGTACCGCGCCCCGGTCTGGAAGGCATCCTGCTCCCGGCCGGCTCCGCGATCAGGTCGGTGGCCGATTTGAAGGGCAAGAAGATCGCCTTGAACAAGGGTTCCAACGTCCATTACTTCCTGGTCAAGCTGCTGGAGAAATCCGGACTGCGTTACGCCGACGTCAATCCGGTGTGGTTGTCGCCGGCCGACGCGCGCGCCGCGTTCGAGAAAGGCGCCATCGATGCATGGGCGATCTGGGAGCCTTACCTGGCCGCTGCGCAAAGCACCTTGTCCGCGCAAATCCTGGCGGATGCCAATGGCGTGGTGAAGAATCGCGCCTACTATTTTTCGTCGAAGGATTATGCGCAGAAGAACAAGGACGTCATCAACATCATCATCGACGAGCTCAACCAGATCGACGTCTGGGCCAAGGCCAACCACGCTGCCTTGTCGGCGGAACTGTCGGCGGTGCTCGGCTTGCCGAAGACGGTGGTCGACATCATGGTCAGCCGTTACAGCTTCGGCACCGAACCGATCACCGGCGCCATCCTGGCCGAGCAGCAGCGCATCGCCGATACCTTCTTCGACCTGAAACTGATTCCGAAGAAGATCGACGTGAAGGAAGCTGCGCCGCCATGGCTGGCAGTGTGATTGGCGCTTGAACGTATTGCCTACGCCGCGCGAGTCTGTGTTCCGGCTTGCGCGGGCAGACAACCAAGCCCACGGAGGGTCGCGCGCACGGCCTCATCGAGCGGCGTGTGCGGCTCTTCACCCAGCACCTGCAGCAGGCGCGCATTGTCCATGCGCACCGGCTGTTGCCACAGGTAGCGCATCTCCTTCATCTCACGGAACAGCGGCACGACCGGCGCGGCCGGGCCCAGCAGCCACCATGGGAAGCTGCGCACCGGCAGCCGTGCCTTGCCGAGCACGCGGCGGATCGCGTCCGTCATTTGTGCGCCGTCGGCGTCCCAGTGGCCGTTCATGTGGAAGCGCGCGAAGGTTTCCAGCGACGCTTCTTGTTCGAGCAGACGAGCCATGGTTTCCGCCAGGTCGGGCAGGTAAGTCCATTGATGGCCGACGCCGCGCTTGCCCGGATAGATGATGGAGGCCGGCGTCTTGCCCGGCTTTACCAATCCCATTGAGAACCAGTTGTTGCCGGCATGCGGGCCGAAGAAATCACCGGCGCGCACGATCAGGCTGCGCACGCCGTCGGCGGCTGCGGTTTGCAGGCGTCGTTCCATTTGCACGCGAATGGCGCCCTTGCGCGTGACCGGATGCTGCGGCGAATCGACGTGCAGCTCGGGCAAGGCGTCCGGGCCGTAGTTGTAGACCGTGCCCGGCAGCACGATGCGGGCGCCGAAGGCCTGGGCGGCGGCGATGCTGTTGTCCATCATCGGCAGCACCAGCTCGGCCCAACGCCGGTAGCCGGGCGGATTGACCGCATGCACGATCACGTCGACACCGCGTGCGGCGGCTACCACGTCGGCGCGCTGCATGGCATCGCCACTGATCCAGTCGAACTTGTGCATGCCGGGGCGGGCGGCGACCTGTTCGGCCTGGCGATGCAGTGCGCGCACGTGCCAGCCTTGCGCGTGCAGGCGATGCGCCATTTCACCGCCGATGCCGCCGGTGGCGCCGAGGACCAATACGTTTTTTCCGTTTGCCATGATTCGCTCCTGTTTGTTCGTTGCAATGAAGTCAGTGTCGGACAAACGGGGGGTAAATGGAATTGGTTAAAAGTATGGTGGTGCTATACTTATTTGTATGGATAAAAAGATCGTCGCCGATCCCGGCTGGGAGTTGTATCGCTCTTTCCTGGCGGTGCTGCAGGAAGGCTCGCTGTCCGCCGCTGCACGCGCGCTGGGGCTGACGCAGCCGACCATCGGCCGTCACGTCGACGCGCTGGAGCAGGCGGTAGGCTTTGCCTTGTTTACCCGGTCGCAGCACGGCTTCATGCCGACCGAAGCGGCGCTCAGCCTGCAGCCGTACGCCGAGAGCCTGGCTGCCACCACGGCGGCGCTGATGCGCGCGGCCTCGGCCCATGGCGGCGCCGGAGAACAGGTGCGCGGGACCGTGCGCATCACCGCCAGCGAAGTGATCGGCGTCGAAGTACTGCCGCCCATCCTGCTGGCGCTCAAACGCAGCCATCCGGAACTGGTGATCGAACTGGCTCTGTCGAGCCGCATCGAGGACTTGCTCAAACGCGAAGCCGACATCGCCGTGCGCATGCTACAGCCGACCCAGGAAGTACTGGTCGCGCGCCGCATCGGCGCCATCGAACTGGGCCTGCATGCACATAAGGATTACCTGGCGCTGCACGGCACACCGAAGGATCTCCCGCAACTGAACGAGCACGCCATCATCGGCTTCGACAAGGAAACCGCCTTCATCCGCAGCGCCGCCAAGCACATGCCGACCTTGCGCCGCAGCCAGTTCGCACTGCGCACCAGCAGCGACATCGCGCAGTTGGCGATGATCCGCGCCGGCTACGGCATCGGCTTTTGCCAGACACCGCTGGCGCGACGCGACGCCAACCTGGTGCGCGTGCTGACGAAGCAGTTTTCGTTCAAGCTCGAAACCTGGGTGGTGATGCACGAAGACCTGCGCAACAGCGCGCGCGTGCGCGTGGCTTTTGATGCATTGGCGGCGGGCTTGCAGGAGTACATAAAACAATGAGCGTTGATGCGCCGTCCAAACGTGCGATGTGCGAGCGCTGCCTGCGCGCGCAGAGCAGTTGCATCTGCAGCTGGATCCGGCCGCTGGCTCCGGCGGCGCAGGTATTGATCCTGCAGCATCCGCTGGAAGTCGCCCAGGCCAAGGGCAGCGGACGCCTGCTGCACCTGAGCCTGGCGGGCAGCGTGCTGGCGCATGGCGAGCAATTCGATGAAAGGGTGTTGCGGGATTTGCTGTTCGGGGGAGACCTCCGTCCGGTGCTGCTGTATCCGGAGACGCCGGGCCAGCCGGCAAGCGCCGTGCCCGATCTGTCCGCACCCGAGTGGCTGCGGCTGGTGATCCTTGACGCCACCTGGCGCAAGAGCCGCAAGATGCTGCATCTGAATCCCTTGTTGCAGGCCTTGCCGCGCCTGCCGCTGATCGATCCCCCGGCCTCGCAATATCGCATCCGCAAGGCGCATCGCGCGGATCAGTTGTCGACGCTGGAAGCCGCCTGCCATGCGCTGGCGCAACTCGAAGACGAGCACACAAAGTACTTACCGTTGCTGCAAGCTTTCGACGGTTTCGTGGCGCAGCAGAGCTCCTATATTCCCACCGTCACTGATTATCAAGCTTGATCGGCAGACCCGATAGCGGTTTGACTTCTTCCAGGCAGATCATGGAGCGCAGGCCGGCCACGCCCGGCACCTGCATCAGGCGATCGGTCAGGAAGTGCGACAGGCTCTTGAGGTCGTGCGAGACCACCTTCAGCAGATAGTCGAAGTCGCCGGAGATCGTGTAACACTCGATGATTTCCGGGAAGGCGCGGATCACGCTTTCGACCTCGCGCACCTGCTTGAACTGGGCGCGGTCGAGCGACAGCGCAACAAACGCCGTGACATCCAGCCCCACCGCAGACGGCGCCACCAGCGCGGCGTAACGCCGGATCACGCCTTGTTCTTCCAGCACGCGTACGCGGCGCAGGCATTGCGGCGGCGACAGGTGGATGTTTTCCGAGATGTCGACATTGCTCATGCGGCCGTCCTGTTGCAGCAATTCAAGGATCTTGACGTCAAGTTTGTCCATGGAATCTCCCGTTAAGCGCCAGTTATGAAATAAAGCTGCATAAGCATGTCTTTATTTATAGGATAAAGAAAGCAAATTTCCAATGTTCATCTGTAAAATTTCTTTCATCGCAGCAAAAGCGGCATCAAGCCGCACCGTTCATCATGGTCAAGTACATCGGCACCCGGGAATTGCAGTCCTTCCTCGCGACGCGCCCACTGGAGCAGGTCATCGAAGGGCTTGCGGCGTATATCAAGGCAGACTACTTGCGCTGGCAACAGTTCGATAAAACTGCGCGGCTGGCCAGTCATTCGGCCGTGGGCGTGATCGAACTGATGCCGATTTCGGACGGGCGGCTGTATTCCTTCAAATATGTGAACGGACACCCGCGCAACACGTCACATGGTTTGTTGACGGTGACCGCCTTCGGCGTGCTGGCTGATGTCGGCAGCGGTTATCCACGTCTGCTGAGCGAACTGACACTGACCACCGCCTTGCGCACGGCGGCGACTTCGGTGCTGGCGGCGCGGCACATGGCGCGGCCGGACAGCCGCGTGATGGCGCTGATCGGCAACGGCGCGCAGAGCGAGTTCCAGGCGATTGCCTTCCACCGTCTGCTCGGTATCGATGAATTACGCGTGTACGACGTTGACGTCGGGGCCACCGACAAGCTGTGTCGCAACCTGCGCGCCTATCCGGACTTGCGCGTCGTGCGCGCCGGCAGCGTCGCCGAAGCGGTGCGCGGCGCCGATATTGTCACCACCGTCACGGCGGACAAGCGCCGCGCAGTGATCGTCACTGCCGACATGGTGGAAGCGGGCATGCACCTCAACGCCGTCGGCGGAGATTGTCCAGGCAAGACGGAGTTGCAGTGTGAAGTCCTGAGCAGGTCGCGCGTGGTGGTCGAGTTCGAGCCGCAATCGCGCATCGAGGGCGAGCTGCAGCAGATGCCGGCCGACTTCGCCGTGACCGAGTTGTGGCAGGTGCTGGCGGGCGAGGCCTGCGGGCGCGTCGGTAACGAGGACGTGACGGTGTTCGACTCGGTGGGATTTGCGCTGGAAGATTTTTCGGCGCTGCGCTATCTGGACGAACAACTGGACGCACGATTCACGCAGCAGATCGACCTGGTGCCAGACCTTGCCGATCCCAAGGATTTGTACGGCGCCGCCGTGGAGCGGGCGCCGACGGATACATTGACAGCAGCGCTCAACTTGCTGCACGCCTGAACAATGAACAATGAATACTAAAACCGCTGAAGGAAATAAATGACAGAAAACCGCAACAAGAAAATCCAGCTGATCGGCGCTCCCACCGACATCGGCGCGGGTCGCCGCGGCGCCTCGATGGGACCGGAAGCGCTGCGCGTGGCCAACCTGCAGCAAGCCTTGCAGCAGCATGGACTCAGCGTGACCGACGGCGGCGACGTCAGCGGCCCACCGAATCCGCAGCAAGGGCCGGTGCAGGGTTTCCGTCATCTGGAGCAAGTGGTGGCGTGGAATCGTGCGGTGTATGAAGCGGTGCACGGCGCCTTGCACCATGGGCAGATTCCGGTGCTGCTGGGCGGCGACCATGCGCTGGCGATCGGCTCGATCGCGGCGGTGGCGCAGCATTGCCGCGAGCAGGGCAAGAAGCTGCTGGTGCTGTGGCTGGACGCCCACGCCGACGCCAACACCAGCGACTCGACACCGACCGGCAACATCCACGGCATGCCGGTGGCCTGCTTGCTGGGCACCGGGCCGGACGCGCTTACCCACATCGGCGGCCAGGTGCCGGCGCTGCAACCGGATGCGATCCGCCAGATCGGCATCCGCAGCGTCGACCGCGACGAAAAGCGCCACCTGCACGAACTCGGGCTGCGCGTCTACGACATGCGCCACATCGACGAGCATGGCATGCGCGTTGCCATGGAGCAGGCCTTGTCGGGCATCGATGCCGACACGCATCTGCATGTGAGCTTCGACATCGATTTCCTCGATCCGGCGGTGGCGCCGGGGGTGGGCACCGCGGTGCAGGGCGGTCCGACTTACCGCGAGACCCAGCTGTGCATGGAAATGATTGCCGACACCGGACGGCTGGCCTCGCTCGACGTCATGGAGCTCAATCCGGCCTGCGACGTGCGCAACCAGACGGCTGAGCTGGTGGTGGAGCTGGTGGAGAGCCTGTTCGGCAAATCAACATTGATTCGATAAAGAAGTAACAAAAAATCAATAAATTGGCTGTTGACTGATCGCCGCATACGCCGGATCATGTCGGGTTCCGCGCTCCGGGCGGCTTTGCAGCGCATTTGCGCAAATGCGAGTCCGTCTTGGAGCGCAAGCAATTCGTCAGTAAGCAATTCATCAACAAGCTCATTTACAAGCTTTACCTCAGGGAGAAAAACAATGTCGCTCAAGAAACTCGTCCTGCTCGCGGGCAGTGTGCTGGCTCTGTCGCTGACCGCGATCTCGGCCCAGGCCGCAGACCAGACTTACGTCGTCGGCGCCGGCGGCACCTACCGTCCATTTGAATTCGAAACGCCGAAGAAGGAACTGGTCGGTTTTGACATCGACATCATCAAGGCCATCGCCAAGGCGTCCGGCTTCCAGATCAAGCTGGTCAGCACACCATGGGAAGGCATTTTCGCCACCCTGGGCCAGGGCGACCGCGACATCATCATTTCCGGCATCACCATCACCGAGAAGCGCGCCCAGATGGTCGACTTTTCGCTGCCGTATTTCCCCGCTGAACAAGTCATCATCACCGGCGCCGGCTCCAAGGTTGCCGGACTGGCCGACCTGAAGAAGCTGCAAGTCGGCGTGGTCAACTCGACCGCCGGCGATATCATCCTGTCGGAAGAAGTCGGCAAGTCCAGCACCGCGATCCACCGTTTCGACAACACCCCGCTGATGCTGGAAGAGCTGTATCGCGGCGGCGTTGATGCGGCCATCGGCGACGTCGGCGTGATCAAGTTCTACATCAAGAGCCATCCTGAAAAACAATTCAAGGTGGTCGGCGACGCCAAGTTCACCCGCCAATACTTCGGTATCGCGGTGAAAAAGGGCAACAAGGAATTGCAGGACAAGATCAACGCCGGGCTGAAGAAGATCGTCGCCGACGGCACCTACGCCAAGATCTACAAGGAATGGTTCGACGCCAACGTGCCGACGCTGCCGTTGCAATAATCAGCAATCCGCGCAGTTAAGTATTTCTTCTCAATGCCCACGTCTTGTTTGCGAGACGTGGGCAGATTTTTACCCGGATTGCATTCATGAATTCTTTCTTCCAATGGGAAATCATCGGCGAGTACCTGCCCTTGTTCATCGAGGGCACGTGGATGACCATCAAGGTCGCGTTTATCTGCGTGATCTCCGGCACCTGCTGGGGCCTGGCCTTGGGCGTCGGCCGGCTGGCTGAAGCACGCCACGGTTTCTGGAAATATTTCCTGCGTTACGCGGTGCAGCTGCCGGTGCGCTTTTATGTCAGCTTCCTGCGCGGCACGCCGCTGTTCGTGCAGATCCTGCTGATCCACTTCGCGCTGATGCCGATGCTGATCAATCCCAGCGGCGGCCTGATCCTGAGCGGCGACATCGCGCGCGAGATCCGCTCGCAGTACGGCGCGTTCGCGTCGGCGGTGCTGGCCATCACGCTCAACTCGGGCGCCTATGTGTCGGAAATCTTCCGCGCCGGCATCCAGTCGATCGACCGCGGCCAGAGCGAAGCATCGCGTTCGCTCGGCATGACCTACATGCAGACGCTGCGCAAGGTGGTGCTGCCGCAGGCGTTCCGCCGCATGCTGCCGCCGCTGGGCAACAACGCCATCGCCATCGTCAAGGATTCGTCGCTGGCCTCGGCCATCGGCCTGGCTGAACTGGCCTATGCCGCGCGCACGGTCTCCGGCGCGTATGCGCGCTACTGGGAGCCGTACCTGACCATTTCGCTGGTGTATTGGGGCATTACCTTGCTGCTGTCGGCGTTCGTGCGGCATCTTGAAACCCGCTACGGCAAAGGAGATGCACGATGATCATCGTCAAGCAATTGCAGAAACAGTACGGCGATGCACACATCCTGCGCGGCATCGATTGCGAGATCAGGGAGAGCGAAGTGGTGTGCGTGATCGGGCCTTCGGGTTCGGGCAAGAGCACCTTCCTGCGCTGCCTCAACGGCCTGGAAGAAGCGACCGACGGCGAGATCTTCATCGACGGCGTCAAGGTCAACGATCCGCACGTCAACCTGAACACGCTGCGTGCCGGCCTCGGCATGGTGTTCCAGCGCTTCAACCTGTTCCCGCACATGTCGGTGCTGGAGAACCTGATCATGGCGCCAATGCAGGTCAAGAAACTGTCGCGCCGCGAGGCGGTGCTGGTGGCCGAAAAGCTGCTGCAGAAAGTCGGTTTGCTGGAAAAGATCGACGCGTTTCCGAACCAGTTGTCCGGCGGTCAGCAGCAACGCGTGGCGATCGCCCGCGCGCTGGCGATGGAGCCCAAGGTCATGCTGTTCGACGAACCGACCTCGGCGCTCGATCCGGAACTGGTGGGCGAAGTGCTGACCGTGATGAAGACGCTGGCCGAAGAAGGCATGACCATGGTGGTGGTCACCCATGAAATGGGCTTTGCGCGCGAAGTCTCGGATCGTGTGCTGTTCATCGACCAGGGCGTGATCATGGAAGAAGGTCCGCCGCAGCAGGTGCTGGGCGAGCCGAAGAATGAGCGCACCCGTGATTTCTTGCGCAAGGTGCTGTAAGCCTCACATTGAACGCCCAATAAAAAGCCGCCGCTGCACGCAAATGCAACGGCGGTTTTTTTATGCAAGACCGGTTCAGCGCAAGGCGTCGGCGCATTCCTTGACCAGCGCCGGGCCGCGATAGATCAGGCCCGAATACAGCTGCACCAGCGAGGCGCCGGCTTCCATCTTGGCCTTGGCGTTGCTGCCGCTGAGGATGCCGCCGACACCGATGATCGGCAGCGCGTCGCCCAGTTCGGCCTTGAGGCCGCGCACCACCTGGTTCGACAATTCGAACACCGGCGCACCCGACAGGCCGCCGGCTTCTTCGCCGTATTGCAGGCCCTTGACGGCGTCGCGCGTGATGGTGGTGTTGGTGGCGATGACGCCGTCGAGCTTGTGGCGCAGCAGCGCGTCGGCGATATTCTTGATCTGCTCGCTGTCGATATCGGGTGCGATCTTCAGCGCCACCGGCACGTAGCGCTTGTGCTGGTCGGCCAGGTGCAGTTGCGCATCCTTCAGTTGCGACAACAGGGCGTCGAGTTCGGACGCGCCTTGCAGTTGGCGCAGGTTCTTGGTGTTGGGCGACGAAATGTTGACGGTCACGTAGCTGGCGTAGGGATAGACTTTTTCCAGGCAGTGCAGGTAATCGTCGGCGGCGCGTTCGATCGGGGTATCGGCGTTCTTGCCGATGTTCAGGCCGAGCACGCCTTGCTTGGCCTGGTAGAAGCGTGAGGCCTGCACGTTGGCGACGAAGGCGTCGACGCCGCCGTTGTTGAAGCCCATGCGGTTGATGATGGCGTGGGCGGCGGGCAGGCGGAACATGCGTGGCTTCGGGTTGCCCGGCTGCGCGCGCGGCGTGACCGTGCCGATTTCAATCGAACCGAAGCCGAGCGCCGCCAGGCCGTCGATGTAGGAGCCGTCCTTGTCCAGGCCGGCGGCCAGGCCGACCGGATTGGGAAAGGTGACGCCCATGACCGTGCGCGGATCGGCGGCCGGTTTGCTGATGAAGCCGGTCAGGCCGAGCGCGGCGGCGCGGCGCAAGGCGGGCAGGGTCAGGTGGTGGGCGGATTCTGCGTCGAGCGAAAACAGCAGGGGACGAGCGAGGGCGTAGAGGAATTTATCGGACACGGTGATGGGCTGGAGGAAAAAGTGCCGCTATTTTAACGTGTCCGGGGTGCTTTTCCGCGCTAAACGGCGTGCGTGGGGCGAAGCTATTCGCGCAATTCGGCCCAGTTGCCGTCCTGCAATGCTTCCAGCGGCTGGAAGTTGGTCTTGTAGGCCATCTTGGCGCTTTCCTTGATCCAGTAGCCGAGATAGACATAGGGGATGCCGAGCTGGCGGGCTTGTTCGATCTGCCACAGGATGTTGTAGGTGCCGTAGGACGAGCCTTCGACATCGGGATCGTAGAAGGTATAGACCGATGACAAGCCGTCATCAAGCACATCAATGATGCTGACCATGCGCAGCGTGCCGTCGGCTTCGCGGAATTCGACCAGGCGCGTGTTGACCTTGCTCTGCAGCAGGAATTGCGCGTACTGGTCGCGGCTGTCCTGGTCCATGCCGCCGCCGGCGTGGCGCACCGACTGGTAGCGCAGGTACAGCTCGTAATGCTCGTAGGCGTAGGTCAGGTTGGTGACCAGCGTGACCAGGCCGCTGTTCTTGCTCCAGGCGCGGCGCTGGCTGCGGTTGGGGCTGAATTCGGCGGTCTTGATACGCACCGGCGTACAGGCTTGGCAGCCGTCGCAATAGGGACGATACGTAAAGATGCCGCTGCGGCGGAAACCGGTCTTGACCAGTTCGGAATAGACATCGGCGTTGATCAGGTGCGACGGCGTGGCGACTTGCGAGCGGGCTTGCTGGTTATCCAGGTAACTGCAGGGATAGGGAGCCGTTGCATAAAACTGCAACGTGGAAAACGGCAGGTCTTTAAGATGCGTCATGGGCGTCCTGAGGTGCAATCATTGGCAGTCGCTTCGCTATGCGCGGCGATGTAACGATTTCGTCACGATTCCCTGTAATTTACACTACTTTGGGGCCGCAGTAACTGCACCGTCGGCAGGGCTTCAACGCGGGGCGTCAGGCCGGCGGAAACAAGTCCAGTGGATGCCAGAAACCAATCTGCGGCGCCTCGATGGCCAGGCGCAGATGTTTGATGAAGTCGTTGCGCGGGATCGGGATCGCTCCCAGCGACGCCAGGTGCGGCGTCTCCTGCTGGCAATCGATCATCTGCACGCCGTGCCGGCGCAGGAAATGCACCAGGTAGGCCAGCGCCACCTTGGAGGCATCAGTCACGCGCGCAAACATCGATTCGCCGTAGAACATCTGGCCGATCGACACGCCGTAGGCGCCGCCGACCAGTTTCCCTTCCAGCCAGACTTCCGCCGAATGCGCATAGCCGGCGCGATGCAGGCCGCAATAGCCGTCGACGATGTCCTTGGAAATCCAGGTGCCGGCGTCGTCGCGGCGCGGCCCGGCGCAGGCGCGCATGACGTCGCGGAAGGCGGAATCGAAACGGATCTCCCAACGCTGGTCGGTATGGCGGCTGCGCTCGATCTTGCGCAGGGTCTTTTTAAGGCTGTCGGAAATGATGAAACGGTCGGTGTACAGCACCATGCGCGGATCGGTGCTCCACCACAGGATGGGCTGGCCTTCGGAGAACCACGGGAAGATGCCGTGGCGGTAGGCTTCGAGCAGCCGTTGCGGCGACAGGTCGGCGCCGGCGGCAAGCAAACCGGCCGGCTCGGCCAGCGCCTTGGACACATCGGGGAAGGGCGAATCGACATCCAGCCAGGAAATCATGCGCAGTTCCGTTTACGTTCGTTTAGTCAGGCTGTTCCGGCTGCACCATGCGTTTGCGGATATCGTCGGTGTGCAGGCCGAACACGCCGTCGCCGGTCCTGACCTTGGCAAGATCGGCAAAGAAGGAGCGCAAAGTGTATTCCACCGTCGGGAAGGCGATGTCGGCCCAGGGGATTTCATCTTCCCTGAACATCGCGACTTCCAGGCTTTCGGTGCCGGCGGCGTAATCGAGATCGAGCAGCTCGGCCAGGTAAAAGAAGTGCACCTGGTGCACGTGCGGCACGTTGATCAGGGAGAACAGCGCGCCCAGCTTGATGTGTGCGCCGGCTTCTTCTTCGGTTTCGCGTTCGGCGGCTTCGCTGGTGGTTTCATTGTTTTCCATGAAGCCGGCCGGCAAGGTCCAGTAGCCATGACGTGGTTCGATGGCGCGCTTGCACAGCAGCACGCGCACTTCGCCGTCACGTTCCCAGACCGGGATGGAACCGACCACCATTTTTGGATTCTGGTAATGAATGGCGCCGCAATTGCCGCACACGAAGCGCGGGCGATTGTCATCGGGAGGAATCTGCAACGAAACCGGATGAGCGCATTCAGAACAAAATTTCATAAAAGGCGGTAGGCGTGTTTTTGTAGGAATGTCCGACGGCGAATAACGCGCCATCGTCTATATGGTGATTCACGGCAAATGCGAGGTAGAAGTGTATCACTGTCGCCATCAGGGTCACTCTTTTATGCATGCATGCGTCCCTGTGCAAATCGTGATGCCTCCGTAAGGCGCGCGCAGCATGACGCACGCGCGCAAAGAAAGTATTCTCAGTGGAAATTTGCACGGAAGGTGGATATGTCGTATAATCTATTTCTTCAGACGCGGGGTGGAGCAGTCTGGCAGCTCGTCGGGCTCATAACCCGAAGGTCGTAGGTTCAAATCCTGCCCCCGCAACCAAGATTCAGGCGAAAGCCCCGACTTCCTAAACGGATCGGGGCTTTTTGCTTTGTGGTGCCTATATTGATTCGCTTGCGCCGTCATGAAGTCATTAAGGTCATTACGCCGCACAAACAAAAAGCCACGCGAACGTGGCTTTTTTTATTTCCGATCTATCCATCATCGCCGGCATCGCTGCCGGCACATAATCATGCCGTGACTTTGGCGCCGTCGCTTTGCACGATGGCGGTGGCGCCGTTGGGTTGCTTGGTTGCGGTGTTGGTGTCGGTCTTGATGTCACCGCCGGCGTTGGCGACCAGCTTGGCGAAGTCGACGGTGGATTTGCGTTTGGATGCAGCTTGCTGTTGCGCGTGGACGTTGGCGGCAGCAGTGCTCGAAGATACGGTGTTGGTCATGTGGTCACCCCTATAAAAACTAACGGACGAAAAGCGGACGGACGAATTCTGTGCTCAGTTCCAGCGAAGCCAGTATAGGGGAGGAAGTACGCACGCTTGATGACGCGCGGGGGAAACTTACACAGCTTTACGAGCGTGAAGATGCTGCGTCTTTTCTCTGCAACTGCACCGCAGACGAGATCGCATCGTCATTCTCTTCTTCCATGTCCAGCGCCTGTATCGTTTCGTACGCTTGCACCGCCGCGCGGCGATAGGCGGGCGAATTACAGCAACGTTCGGCGGCGGTGGTTTGCTGTACAGGCTTGAGCAAGACCGGAGAAGGCGCGGCTGCAGAGTTGGCGGCGGCGCGACGCTGCGTAGATGAACGTGATGGCGGCGCAACCGGTCGCGGGCGTGTAAGCCAGGTCACGAAGACCGGCAGCAGCAGGATTGGCCAGATCAGAAAAATGAATTGCATGACATGCTCGGAGCTTGAAAGAGATGTCTTGCATTGTCGCGAGTCGGCGTGTCGCGCAATATAGGAAAAATCTCAAACTGACATGCAGCGCTGCCGGGGTGCAACGCATTGCAACGCGGCAAGGACGCGATGAGTGTGTTTCAATGGCGGTTCCCATTTTTTCGAGAGAGACCGCGATGAATTCATTGCGCTACGCTGCGCGCCTGAATGTGCTGTTGCAGGCTTTTGTACTGACACTGCTGATGGCCGGCTGTCAATCGCTGTCGACGACGCCGGACCAGGCGGCGCGTCAGAAAATCGACGGCTTGCTGACGCTGATCGATCAGCGCCTCGATGTGGCGGTGAAGGTGGCGCAAACGAAGTGGAATTCCGGTGCGCCGATCAATGATCCTGCACGCGAACGACAGATCCTGGATGACCTCACGGCGTCGCTGAAGACGGCAGATGCGCAAGACAAGTCGTTCATGCGCCGCTTCTTCCAGGCGCAATTCGATGCGGGGAAAATCATCCAGGTAGCGCTGCATGCACAGTGGAAGCAGGAAGCGCATGCGCGCTTCGCCAATCCACCCGATCTGGCGCGCGATATCCGTCCGGAGCTTGACCGGTTGACGCCACTGCTGATTGACGCGCTGAGCCAGGTGCGACCATTGTTGCAGCAGGCATCTGCCAAACATTATTTGAAGCAGCGCGCCGGCGTACTGGTGCGTGACGACGCTAATGGCGCCGTGCGCGCGGAGGCTGTACGCGTGTTGCTGGAATAGTCTTCAGCGCTTGCTCTGTCCCGCGCAAGCTTTGCCGCGCGTCACCAGGTTCGGCATGGCGACGATGTCGCTGCGCTGCATGCACGCGCCATATCCTTGCGCATAGGCGGCGAATTCAGCGCGCGCCTGGTCCTTCGGCAGCGCCAGCAGGCGGGCGATGAAGTCGCGGCTGCCGATTTCAAAATGCTGATAGTCGATCGGTTGTTTCCAATACCCGCCCCAGATCAGGAATCCGTGCCGGAAGAAGACTTCCAGCACTTGCTCCGCCATGCCCGGTCGCACTTTGCGTGAGACATATGCGCTTGCCGCAGACGGCAGCATCATGGTCTGTCCCGAGGCGTCCTTGCCGATGTATGGGTTCTGCACAGGATTGATGTCGATGGCGACGCCGTAAGCATGCTTCGACCAGGCGCCGCCGCCGGTGATCGGACGGCCGTTGAAGGCCGAGCTGTTGTTGTGGTCCATCGAGGCTTCATCGTCGCCGTGATAGAGCTCCATCAGCTGTGCCCGCTGCAGCGGGAATTTACGTTCCAGCAGTTCATCGAAAATCGCCTGCACTTGCGGCGCCACGGCGTCGAGCACGACCAGGCTGCCGTCGTCATGCTGCTTGCCGTGGAAATCGCGATACGAGAAGGTCACCAGCGAGAGGCGTTCGCAGGGCACAGGATTGGTCGCGCTCAATACCTGGTTTTCTTGCATCGCTGCGCATTGTCGGCTTGTCAACGGTGTGACGCCGGCCAGCGCAATCCCGCTTGCCGACAAGCCGCAAACAGCGAAGAGAATGGGAAGAGACAAACGGCGCAACGACTGCGGGAAACAAGAGGGCATGAGCGGGAAAAGAAACTATCTGAAGGTTTTGTTGCGAATACTTACGCAAAGATGCGCAATTCTCCTACAAGATGACCGCGACAGGGCGGGAACGATTGAATTCAAGGGCATCTAAATTTGTGGAGGTAGCAGGGACTTGCTCAGACCCTGCCGTACCCATTCTTGTTCAAACAACTCTTGGAGGCATCTATGTTAGTTCGCCATGCAGTCTTAGCTTCAGTCATGTTCACAGCTCTTCTGGCCGGTTGCAACAAGCGCGATGAAGCGCCCGCCACGCCGCCGCCGGCAACCGATTCGAGCGCAACGCCGGCTCCGGCAACGCCAACCCCGCCGGCGATGACACCGCCACCAGCACCTGCTACTCCGGCTCCGGACGCGGGCAGCAGCAGTGCGACCACGCCAGCTGCGCCGCCACCGGCTGATGCAGGCGGCACCGGCGACAAGAAGCCCTAAGGAATTGGGGAAGCAGGGAACGCGATGATGCCGGGATCATCCCCGGCACGCGCAGTCTTCAACGAAAGTTGAAGATATTGGACAAGGGTTTGGAAGAAATGCGAACTTTGTCCGCAAGAGGGAATCCTAAAAATGGTTGAACTGTTCCTTCAACCTCCCTCTTGAAAGGGATTTTGACCCGCGGCACAGAGTCTGCGGGTCTTTTTTATGAGCGGACGGTTTGTGATGTCTGCCGCATTACCTCAATTACATCAGCATCACATCAGCATCACATCAGAACGCCGGCACCAGCGAACCCTTGAATTCGGTTTCGATGAAGTTGCGCACTTCCGCCGATTGATAGGCCTTCACCAATTTCTTGGCCCATGGCTTGTCCTTGTCTTCGGTGCGCGTCACGATCAGGTTGGCGTAGCGGCCCTTGGCATCTTCCACCGCGATGGTGTCGCGCTGCAGGGACAGGCCGGCCTTGACTGCGTAATCGTTGTTGATCGATGCCGCCGCCAGGTCGTCCAGCGAACGGGGCAATTGCGCGGCGTCCAGTTCGATCAGTTTCAGTTTCTTCGGATTTTCGATCACGTCGAGCGGGGTGGCGTTGACGCCGTTTTCACCGACGCCCGGTTTCAGCTTGATCAGACCGTATTTTTGCAGCAGCAACAAGGCGCGGTTGCCATTGGACGGATCATTCTGGATGCCGATGCTGGCCCCTTGCGGCAGTTGATCGACGGATTTGTATTTCTTGGAATAGATGCCCAGCGGCGCCGTGATGGTCAGCCCGACCGGTGTCAGCTTGTAGCCGCGCGCCTTGATCTGGCTGTCGAGAAAGGGCTGGTGCTGGAAGGCGTTGGCGTCGAGGTCGCCGGCGTTGAGCGCTTCGTTGGGCTGCAGGTAGTCGCTGAAGGTGACGATCTGGATCTCGAGACCGTCGCGCGCGGCGACTTTCTTGACCACTTCGAAGGTCTGTTCGGCGTTGCCGACCGAAACGCCTACCTTGATCTTGTGCTTGTCCTGCGCCGAAACGGCATTGGCGCCCAGCGCCAGCAAAGCGAATAATACGGAAACCGACCAGCGACGCATTTTTTCTCCCGATGATTGTAGTGATGATATGCAGTGCCTGGCGCCTGGATGGGCGAGGCGAGCAAGGCGCGATGGTCACATATCGCCCGGCGCGGGAGAACGAAGGATTTTGCATGTCGATATGCGCAAGCCGCATCATCGTTGCAACGTCGGAACCCCATGTCGGGTTGGTCTACTTGTCTGCTGTTTTTACTACCGCAATGATGGCCCCGAACGCCGGGCCGATATCGGCTTCCAGCGAGGGATACATGCGCGAGATGTTGCCGTCGAGGTAGAGCGCGTCGACGCAACGCAAGCGGTCGCGCAGGAACAGCGCGAAATCATGGAAGCTGATCGGGTTCCTGGCGATGGCCAGGATGACTTTCTGCGCCGGATCAATGCAAACGGCGTTGCGCACGAACAGGTTGATCGAGCCCGGATCGAAGGCGGCGTTGATCTCGCCGTTGCGCAGCATCATCGGTCCCGATTGCGTCGCGTACACGGCCTGCGACAGCCAGCGGTCGCGGTCGCTGTCGACCGTGGCGGTGTCGACGATGCGTGCGCGTCCTTCTTCGACGATGAACACGCCGTTGGGCTGCAGGTAGAAATTGCCGTAGGCGTCGCGCCGCGTGTTGAGCTTGCGCAGCGCCACGCCGCCTTCGACGTACAGGCCGAGGGGGCGGCGCTCCTTGTCGTAGATGCCGGCGTTGGTGGCGCAGACCACCTCCTTGCCTTGTGGACGCAGCCAGTTGCGCAGCGCCGAGAAGGTGCCGAACACCTGGCCGGCGGGATCCTTCCAGTACATGCGCAAGGTGTCCTGCTGCAGGTCGATCGTGCAGGTGTTGATGTTGATCTGTTGATAACGGTATTGGCGCAGTTCGGCGGCGCCGGCGGCAACAACGACAAACATGATGAAAGCGAACAAGCCGGCGGCGAGCAGTTGCGGCAATCGGCGGGCAGGGGGGAATGGCTGGGGCATGCAGATAACGTTATGCAGGAAAACTGTAAAGAGTAACAAAGAGCGCTCAAGAAATCGCATGAGTTGTCGTAAAGAATCAAGTTCGCATCATGCATTCCAGTTTCACGGCGTCACTGTTCAGACAGTGACGCAATAAAAAAAATATTGCAATGAAAACCACATACGGAAGCCGGCAAGCATTTCTTCCATACCGCCGGCAAGCCATCAACGCCACAGGGGCAAATATAGCCCCGACGCTGTCTTCTGCTTTCTTCCACGCTCCCATGGCATCGCGGGGCGAGGTAACCGCACTTCCTTGATCCCAAAGAGCACCCCATGAAATGGTTTTACCACTTGAAAATTGCCCACAAACTGTTGCTGTCGTTTGTAGCGGTACTGCTGTTGACGGCGCTTCTCGGCGCCTTCTCGATCGCCCAGATTGCACGCGTCAATCAAGCTTCCACCGATATCAGCACCAACTGGCTGCCGGCCATGCGCGCAGCGCTGCAAATGAAGACCGCACTCAGCCGCATCCGCGTGGCGGAACTGCAGCACATCCAGTCCGACAACGAGGCGGATTTCTCACGCTATGAGAAATCGATCGAAGGACAACTGGCTCAGCTCAAGAAATTCGACAGCATTTATGCCCCGCTGATTTCGGAACCGGATGAGAAGATTGTCTATCCCGAATTCAAGAAGAACCTCACCGCCTATCTGGCGGAAAACCAGAAGATCGTGATGTTGGCGCGCGGCGGCCTCAACGACGAGGCACGCCTGCTGATTCGCGGCGACTCGACCAAGATCTACCTGGCGATGACCGAGCAGCTCGATCGCCTCAGTGGCATCAACGAAGCCGGCAGCGCCATCGCCGACCAGACCGCCACCAGCACTTATGAAGCTGCGCGCATCTGGATTGTGGTGATCCTGGCTATCAGCGTGGCGCTCGGGTTGATGCTGGCGTTCTGGGTCGCGGCGATTGTGTCGCGTCCGCTGACGAACGCCGTCGAGATCGCCCAGCGCGTCGCCGCGGGCGACCTGACTGCGCGTATCGATGTCCAGTCGCGCGATGAAACGGGTCAGTTGATGGGCGCACTCAAGGCCATGAACGACAGCTTGCTGAACATCGTGTCGCAGGTGCGCACCGGCACCGACACCATCGCCACGGCATCGACGCAGATCGCCAGCGGCAACCTCGACCTGTCGTCGCGTACGGAAGAGCAGGCCAGCTCGCTGGAAGAAACCGCCTCGTCGATGGAAGAGCTGACCTCGACCGTCAAGCAGAACGCCGACAATGCGCGCCAGGCCAACCAACTGGCGGAATCGGCATCGGCCGTGGCGATCCAGGGCGGCAGCGTGGTCGGCCAGGTGGTAGACACCATGGGCGCGATCAATGACTCCTCGCGCAAGATCGTCGATATCATCAGCGTCATTGACGGCATTGCGTTCCAGACCAACATCCTGGCGCTGAATGCGGCTGTGGAAGCTGCACGCGCCGGTGAGCAGGGTCGCGGCTTCGCGGTGGTGGCGTCCGAAGTGCGTAGCCTGGCACAACGCTCCGCCGCCGCCGCCAAGGAAATCAAAACCCTGATCGACGATTCCGTCGGCAAGGTTGACTCCGGCAGCAAGCTGGTGGAGCAGGCCGGTGCAACGATGGCGGAAGTGGTCGCCAGCGTGAAGCGCGTTACCGATATCGTGGCTGAGATCAGCTCGGCCAGCCAGGAACAGAGCGCCGGCATCGAACAGGTCAACCAGGCCATCGCTCAGATGGATGAAGTCACGCAGCAAAACGCTGCACTGGTGGAGGAGGCCGCCGCAGCCGCGCAATCGCTGCAGGACCAGGCCGCGACCTTGTCGGAAGTGGTCAGCGTGTTCAACATCGGCCAGGCGCAAGTCCGCGCCGTGGAGGATGTAAAAAGGCCGGCGCCTGCCGCCAAACGTTCCATCGACGTCACGCCGCGCACGACAGCGCTGCAGCCTAGAAGCACACCAAGGCTGGTGGTGCCCAAGACCCCGGACAACGAATCGGATTGGGAGCAGTTCTAAGTCATTCGCGTCTCGCAGGGAAGAACGCCGCACTGAGCAATTCAGGCGGCGTTTTTTCGTGGCAGGTACGCTTTTCACGGTCCTTTTCGATCACTTTCGGCCATATTGGGTGCGCCGCAACAAGCGAGGATTTGGAAATATCGGAAAAGGTTTTTTCGTTTTTTGAACGAAAAGTGTGTGGAATATTATCGAGATGCGCAAAAAACGCGAACGGGGGGGTGTCGGTATAAAAAAATCTGTCGTATATGACGGAAATGTTACACTCCTGCCCCATGGTGCCAGCATCTATAAAGATGCCGCACCTTACCTATTGCCTGCTCACGTTATTTACCTGTAACGCACAAATAAATTGGAGGAAATTCAATGAAATCCGTATTCCCTTTGAACCGCCTGACAAAAATCGCCATGGCCGTTGGTGTTGCCGTGTCCGCTGTTTCCCTCGCCGGCATCGCTCAGGCTGAAACCGTGAAGATCGCCATTGCCGGTCCGATGACTGGCGCCGTTGCCCAATACGGCGACATGGTCAAGGCAGGTGCGCTGACCGCGATCGAGCAGATCAACGCAGCCGGCGGCGCCGGCGGCAACAAGTTCGAAGCAGTGCTGATGGATGACGCCTGTGAGCCGAAGCAAGCAGTTGCGGTCGCCAACAAGATCGTCAGCCAGGGCATCAAGTTCGTGATCGGTCACGTCTGCTCGGGTTCGACCATTCCGGCTTCCGACATCTATGAAAACGAAGGCGTCGTGATGATCACGCCGTCGGCGACTGCGCCTCAGCTGACTGAAGCCAAGCCGCACAAGTACATCTTCCGCACCATCGGCCGCGACGACCAGCAAGGTCCTGCCGCCGCCAAGTACGTGGTCGAGAAGCTGAAGCCGAAGAAGGCTGCCGTCCTGCACGACAAGCAGTCGTATGGTCAAGGCGTGGCGACTTCGGTCAAGGCCGGCCTGGAAGCAGCAAAAATTCCGGTGGTCGTGTTTGAAGGCGTGAACGCCGGCGACAGCGATTACTCGGCAGTCATCACCAAGCTCAAGTCGCAAGGCGTGGACTTCGTCTACTTCGGCGGTTACCATCCTGAAATGGGCCTGATCATGCGCCAGGCGCGCGAACAAGGCGTCAAGGCCGTGTTCATGGGCCCTGAAGGCGTCGGCAACAAGGACATCACGGCGATCGCCGGTCCTGCTTCCGAAGGCATGCTGGTCACACTGCCGGCCGACTTCGCTGCCGATCCTGCCAATGCCGCACTGGTCAAGGCTTTCGCTGCCCAAAAGCGTGATCCTAACGGTCCGTTCCAGATGCCTGCCTACTCGGGCGTGAAGGTGATCGCCGATGCGATCACCGCCACCAAGTCGACTGATCCGACCAAGGTTGCCGCGTACATCCACGCCAATTCCTTCAAGACACCGATCGGCACCGTGGAATACGACAAGAAGGGCGACCTGAAGTCGTTCAAGTTCGTGGTCTTCACCTGGCACAAAGACGCAACGAAGACTGAAGCCAAGTAATTTCCAGTCCGGCTTGCAGTAGTCGTCCTCACTGACGTCAACCATGCAAATGCCCCATTGCGGTAAGAATGGGGCATTTGCACATCTACATTTGTCAGGTTTCCTATGAATGAACTGCTCCCTCAACTGACCCAGCAGCTTGTCAACGGGCTGAGTCTGGGCGCGATCTATGCGCTGATCGCCATCGGCTACACGATGGTCTACGGCATCATCGGCATGATCAATTTCGCGCACGGCGAAATCTACATGATGGGCTCCTATATCGGACTGGTCACGCTGACCGCCATCGGCGTGCAGGCGGGCTATCCGTTGCCGCTGCTGCTGGGCGCCGCGCTGATCGTCTCGGTGGTGGTCACCGGCCTGTACGGCTGGACCGTCGAGCGCGTGGCGTATCGTCCGCTGCGTGGCGGACCGCGCCTGGTGCCGCTGATTTCGGCGATCGGCATGTCGATCTTCCTGCAGAACTACGTGCAGATCGGCCAGGGCTCGCGCGACATGTCGGTGCCGGTGCTGATCTCGGGCGCCATCGAGTTCCAGATGGGCAGCGACTTCACCGTCACGATTCCGTATTCGCGCCTGATCATCGTCGGCGTCACCCTGGCGCTGATGGTCGGCCTGACGCTCTTCATCGCGCGCTCACGCATGGGCCGCGCCTGCCGCGCCTGCGCCGAAGACATGGGCATGGCCAATCTGCTGGGCATCGACACCAATCGCGTGATTTCCTTCACCTTCGTGCTGGGCGCGATGCTGGCGGCTGTGGGTGGCGTGCTGATCGCGCTGACCATCGGCAAGCTCAATCCGTATATCGGTTTCATCGCCGGCATCAAGGCATTTACCGCCGCCGTGCTGGGCGGCATCGGCAGTATCCCCGGCGCGATGCTGGGCGGCGTGCTGCTGGGCCTGGCTGAAACCTTCGCCGCCGGCTACCTGCCGGCCGAGTACAAGGATGTGGTGTCCTTTGCCTTGCTGGTGCTGATCCTGCTGTTCCGTCCTACGGGTTTGCTGGGCAAACCGGACGTGGAGAAAGTCTGATGCCGATTACACTCAAAAACGCCGTGGCGGCGGCGATCCTGACCGCCATCCTGACCACGCCGATGCTCGGCCTGCAACTGCAGCTCGAAGGCTATCGCGTGGTGCTCAACGCGCACTGGACGCCGGTGCTGATCGCCGTGCTGGTGGTGTTCGTGTTCCAGCTGATCAAGCCGGCGCTGACGCGCAGCACCAAGAAAATACGCCTGCCGGCATTGCCGCAACTGCAGCCGCGCCAGCAGCGCTACGCCTTGCTGTTCCTGTTTGCGATTGCGCTGGTGTGGCCGTTCTTCGGTTCGCGCGGCAACGTCGACGTGGTGACGCTCGCGCTGATCTACGTGATCCTCGGCCTTGGCCTGAACATCGTGGTCGGCTTCGCCGGCCTGCTTGATCTCGGCTACGTCGGTTTCTATGCGGTGGGCGGTTACACCTATGCCTTGCTGAATCAGTACTTTGGATTCACGTTCTGGGAATGCCTGCCGATCGCGGCCGGCATGTCGGCGCTGTTCGGCTTCATTCTCGGTTTCCCGGTGCTGCGCCTGCGCGGCGATTACCTGGCCATCGTGACCCTGGGCTTCGGCGAAATCATCCGCCTGCTGCTCAACAACATGACCTCGCTGACCGGCGGTCCCGACGGCGTGTCAGGCATTCCGAAGCCGACCGTGTTCGGCATCGAAATGGCGCGCAGCGCCAGCGTCGAAGGCGGCACGACTTTCCACGACATGCTGGGCCTGACCTACCAGGGCGGGCACATGGTGATCTTCCTGTACTTCGTCGCGCTGTTGCTGGTGCTGTTCACGTATTTCGTGACCAGCCGCCTGATCCGCATGCCGATGGGGCGCGCCTGGGAAGCCCTGCGCGACGACGAGATCGCCTGCCGTTCACTGGGCATCAATCCGACCAAGATCAAGCTGTCGGCGTTCACGCTGGGCGCAGCGTTCGCCGGCCTGGCCGGCAGCTTCTTCGCCGCGCGCCAGGGACTGGTGAATCCGGAATCGTTTACCTTCATCGAGTCGGCGCTGATCCTGGCCATCGTGGTGCTGGGCGGCATGGGCTCGCAGCTGGGGGTGATCCTGGCGGCGATCCTGCTGACCATCCTGCCTGAGGTGGCGCGCAGTTTTGCGGAATACCGCATGCTGATTTTCGGCCTGGTGATGGTGTTGATGATGATGTGGCGTCCGCAAGGCTTGCTGCCGGCGACGCGCCCTCACGTGGAGCTGCCACGATGATGACGACAACGACAAACAATCAGACCTTGCTGGAAGTGTCCGGCCTGTCGATGCGCTTCGGCGGCCTGCTGGCGGTCGACGGCGTGTCGCTGTCGGTGATGGACAAGGAAGTGTTCGCCATCATCGGCCCCAACGGCGCCGGCAAGACCACCGTGTTCAACTGCATCAGCGGCTTCTACCAGCCGACTTCCGGCGATATCAGCCTGGACGGCGCTTCGATTGCGCGCAGGCCCAGCCACGTCGTGGCGCAGCAGGGCCTGGTCCGCACCTTCCAGAACATCCGGCTGTTCAAGACCTTGAGCGTGGTCGAGAACCTGCTGGTCGCGCAGCACAACCAGATCAACAACAATCTGGTGTCGGGGTTGCTGAAGTTGCCTGGTTATCGCCGCGCCGAAAAGGACGCGCTTGATCGCGCGGCCTACTGGCTCGACCAGCTCGGCCTGACAGCGTTGGCCAATCGTGAAGCGGGCACCTTGTCGTACGGCCTGCAGCGGCGCGTCGAAATCGCCCGCTGCATGATTACCAAGCCGCGCCTGCTGTTGCTGGACGAGCCGGCCGCCGGCCTCAATCCGCAAGAGAAGCAGGAGCTGCAGCAACTGATCGACCGCCTGCGCCGCGACCACGGCGTGGCCGTGCTGCTGATCGAACACGACATGAGCCTGATCATGGGCATCTCCGACCGCATCCTGGTGATGGAGCACGGCAAGCCCATCGTCACCGGCACGCCGGAGCTGGTGCGCAATGACGAGCGCGTGATCAAAGCCTACCTGGGAGAAGAATGATGTTGCAGTTTGAACAGGTACATACCCACTACGGCGCCATCGAAGCGCTGCATGGCGTATCGCTGAATGTGGAGAAGGGCGAGATCGTCACTCTGATCGGCGCCAACGGCGCCGGCAAGACCACCTTGCTGATGACCTTGTGCGGGAATCCGCGCGCCTCGAGCGGCAAGATCATCTTCGAAGGCCAGGACATCACGCAGCGTTCCACGCATGAAATCATGCGGCTGGGCATGGCGATTTCACCGGAAGGCCGCCGCGTCTTCCCAAGTCTGACCGTGCTGGAAAACCTCAAGATGGGTGCGTTCTTCGCCAAGAACGACGAGATCGAAGAGGGCGTGCAGCATGTGTTCGGCCTGTTCCCGCGCCTCAAGGAGCGGGCCAGCCAGCGCGCCGGCACCATGTCGGGCGGCGAGCAGCAGATGCTGGCCATCGGCCGCGCGCTGATGAGCAAGCCGCGCCTGCTGTTGCTGGACGAACCGACGCTGGGCCTGGCGCCGCTGGTGATTGCACAGATCTTCGAGATCATCCGTACCATCCGCGACCAGGGCGTAACCGTGTTCCTGGTCGAGCAAAACGCCAACAAGGCGCTGGGCGTGGCCGATCGCGGCTACGTGCTGGAAAACGGCCATGTCGTGCTGGCCGACACCGGCGCCAATCTGCTGGCCAACGATGCCGTGCGTAAAGCCTACCTGGGCCATGCTTAAGCCGCATTGCCGGCTGCGCGTTGTCGAGTTTTTCGCAACGTGCGGCCGGCATTGTCGCGTGTTTTGCCTCCTGTGAAAAACCGGCAGGGTCGGGTACAGTAGATCGCTTGAACAAAGTCGGCGTCGTGCCGCTTACAGCAAGGGAAAACACGTGTATCTACCCAGCCATTTCGCCGAGTCCGACCGCAGCGTCCTGCATCGCCTGATGCAGGACTATCCCTTGTCCACGCTGGTCACGCGGACATCGGCCGGCTTGGACGCCAATCACATCCCGCTGATCCTCAGCGCCGACGAAGGCGAGCATGGGGTCCTGCGCGGGCACGTGGCGCGCGCCAATCCGTTCTGGAAAGACTTCGTGGCGACGACGGATGCGCTGGCGGTCTTTCAGGGCGCGGACGCTTACATCTCGCCGTCCTGGTATCCCACCAAGAAGGAAAACGGCAAGGCCGTGCCGACCTGGAATTACGCCGTCGTGCATGCCAGCGGACCCTTGCGCATCATTGACGACGCTGAATGGCTGCGCAGCCTCGTGACCAGGCTGACCACGCATCATGAAGCCGCCATGGCGCAACCGTGGTCGGTCGGCGATGCGCCGCCGGACTATATTGACAAGATGATCGGCGCCATCGTCGGGATTGAAATCACGATCACGGCATTGGTCGGCAAGTGGAAGGTCAGCCAGAATCAGCCGGCGCAGAATCGCGCCGGTGTCGTCGATGGCTTGCTCAGTGGCGCGCAGCCCAAAGCTGCCGCGATGGCGGCGCTGGTGGCTGGCAAGAAAGACTGATTGGGGAGCGAGACGTGGCGCCTTCAGGCGCTGGCGGTCGCCACTGACAGCACTACGCTGAGATAGCTGCCGTTGCGATTGCGCGAGCGCGCCTTTTCCTTTTCGAGCCGGAAAATTTCCTGATAGTGCGATTGAATGCGCTGGCGCAATTGCGTCAGCTCCTGCTCAGGCAGCGACGACGGCAAGGTCTGCGATTGTCGCTGCAAATCCCGGATCTGGCGGGTCAGCTGGTCGATGCGCTCGGAGGTCTCTTCCACCACGGCAGAAGCGGCGTGGGGGGCGTATTTTCCGGATTGAGCGCTGACAGGCATGGATTTCCCTCGCAGAAGTAGTACTTTCTTTTACGGCGCGCGGCGCGATTTCTTGAGGCCGGGAAATGAAAAACGGCGTGTCTGCAAAAGCAGGCACGCCGTCATGATATTGCTGTTTTGATACTGCCTTAAATCACGCCGCGCCGGATCTGGTCCAGCTCGATCGATTCGAACAAGGCCTTGAAATTGCCTTCCCCAAAGCCGTCATTGCCCTTGCGCTGGATGATCTCGAAGAAGATCGGTCCGATCAGCGTCTGCGTGAAAATCTGCAGCAGCAGGCCTTGGCCTTCTGTCGGCGCGCCGTCGATCAGGATCTTCAGCTCGCGGAGCGCGGCCAGGTCTTCCTTGTGGCCGGGGATGCGGCGTTCGACCAGGTCGTAATAGGTGTTGATGGTGTCCTGCAGCGGCACCTTGCGCTGATATAGCGCACGCACGGTCTGGTAGATGTCGTCGGTGCCCAGCGCAATATGCTGGATGCCTTCGCCGTTGTATTGCTTGATGAATTCCTCGATCTGCGACTTGTCGTCGGCGCTCTCGTTGATCGGGATGCGGATCTTGCCGCACGGGCTGGTCATCGCGCGCGACTTCAAGCCGGTCAGCTTGCCTTCGATATCGAAATACTTGATCTCGCGGAAGTTGAACAGCCGCTCGTAGAACGACGACCACGTATCCATCGCGCCGCGCACCACGTTGTGGGTCAGGTGATCGATATAGGTCAGGCCGACGCCGACCGGGTTGCGCTCGACGTTGGGGAAGAATTCAAAGTCGATGTCGTAGATCGAGCCGCGCTCGCCGTAGCGATCCACCAGGTACAGCAGCGAACCGCCGATGCCCTTGATGGCGGGGATGTTCAGCTCCATCGGGCCGAGCTTGGCCGGCACGCCTTCGGCGCCCATTTCCAGCGCGCGCTTGTAGACGGCGGCGGCGTCCTTGACGCGGAAGGCCATGGCATTGACCGACAGACCGTGCACCTTGGCGAACTCGGTGGCGTTGCTGTCAGGCTCGGCGTTGATGATGAAGTTGATCTGGCCCTGGCGGTATAGTGTGACGTTCTTGGAACGATGGCGGGCCACCGCCGCGAAGCCCATCGATTCCAGCACGGCGGCGATCGGCAGAGGATCAAGCGCGGCGTATTCGACGAATTCGAAGCCGTCAGTGCCCATCGGGTTGTCGAACAGGTCGGTGCTGCTGCGGGTGGAAGAAGTTGGCGTGGCTTGGCCCATCATGGTCTCCTGGTGTGCGGAGCGGACCGGCGCGGTGTCGGAATGAACCCCTTGCACTCGCTCCGTGCTGGGTGGTATGTGAAGCCAGTTTATTGCAGGAAAGACGCAAAATGTGATTGTTATTCGCGCATTCTTCACGGTATCATGCACAAATTGTTCAAATTTATGCATAAAAAAGGGAGATATGAGCACAATCACCGTAGACCGGTTTGACCTGGCCTTGCTGGCTGAATTGCAGCGCGACGGCCACATCACCAACAGCGCCCTCGGACAGAAAGTCCACCTGTCCACCTCGCAGATCAGCCGTCGCGTGCAGCGGCTGGAAGAAGCCCACGTCATCGAGCGCTACACCGCCGTGCTGGACCCGGCCGTGATCGGCCTGGGCGTCACCGCCTTTACCAACGTCACGCTGGACCGCCAGGGGGAAACTCGCGGCATCCAGTTTGAAGAGGCTGTGCAGGACATGCCGGAAATCATGGAATGCTTTTCGATCACCGGCGAAGCCGATTATATCCTGCGCATCGTCGCGCCCGACCTGGCGGCGTTTTCCGAATTCATGATGACGCGCTTGCTGCGTTTGCCGGGCGTGACCAACGTCAAGTCCAACATCACGATGAAACAGGTCAAGCATTCGCACGTGCTACCGTTGGACCATGTCACGCAACCGGCGCAAAGCCGCCAGCGCATCAAGTTTTCATCCTGATTTCCAGGCAGGAAAACAACAGCGGATTTGAAAGCAAGGGCGGGAGTGTGGGCAGGCGGAGCGCTTCCTATACTGCGATGACCGTATAACCAAAAGGTGTCATCATGTTCAGTATGAATACCCGCAAGAGCTCTGCTTCCGCAGCCGTTTCCAACATCGCCGCCGGCCTCGACGACCGGCGCTGGCAGGCCGTCATGCAACGCGACAAGACGGCCGACGGCACGTTCTACTACGCCGTGCGCACCACCGGCGTCTATTGCCGGCCGTCGTGTCCGTCACGCCGGGCGCGCCGCGAAAACGTCGCCTTCTACGATACCGACGTGCAGGCCGAACAGGCCGGGTTCCGCGCCTGCAAGCGCTGCAAGCCGAATGAAGCGGCGCTGGGTGAACGCCAGGCGCAAGCCATCGCCACCGTCTGTCGCGCCATCGAGCAAGCCGAGGATCTGCCTTCATTGGATGAACTGGCGCAGATCGCCGGCATGAGCCGCTTCCATTTCCATCGCGTCTTCAAGGAAAAAACCGGCGTTACGCCCAAGGCCTACGCCGCTGCGCAACGGGCGCAGCGCCTGCGTGCGGGACTTGCCCAGAGCGACAGCGTCACCACCGCCATGTACGATGCGGGCTTCAATTCCAGCGGCCACTTCTACGCCGAATCCAGCGGCCGGCTCGGCATGACGCCGAGCGCGTATCGTCGTGGCGGCAGCGGCGCCCAGATCCGTTTCGCGGTGGCGCAATGCTGGCTCGGTGCGATCCTGGTGGCGACCACTGAAAAGGGCGTCTGCGCGATCACGCTGGGCGACGATCCTGATCAGTTGGTGCGTGATCTGCAAGACCAGTTTCCGCAAGCCGAGCTGATCGGCGCCGACGCCGAATTCGAAAAACTGATCGCCAAGGTCATCGGCTTCATCGAGTCGCCGCAGGGCGATCTCAACCTGCCGCTCGACGTGCGCGGCACTGCCTTCCAGCAACGCGTGTGGCAAGCCTTGCGCGATATTCCGGCGGGGCAGCGCGTGACCTATTCGGACATCGCCGGACGTATCGGCAGCCCGACGGCGGTGCGGGCGGTGGCCAGCGCTTGCGCTTCGAACGCGATTGCGGTGCTGATTCCTTGCCATCGCGTGGTGCGCATGGATGGTTCGCTGTCCGGTTATCGCTGGGGTGTGGAGCGCAAGCAGGCTTTGCTCGACCGGGAAGGCGACGGCAAAACGTGACCGGTGATTTGTTTGCAGCCTTGCGTGCACCGGCGATCGAGCCCATCGCCGATGGCGCGACCTGGCTGCGCGCTTATGCCGATGACGATGCGGTTGCTCTGATCCAGGCGATAGAGCAGGTGACCACGCAATCGCCATTCCGCCAGATGCAGACGCCGGGCGGTTACACCATGTCGGTGGCGATGAGCAATTGCGGTGAGCTTGGCTGGGTGACCGATCGGCGCGGCTATCGCTACCAGCACGAAGATCCCTTGTTGCAGCAGCCGTGGCCGACGATGCCTGGCATTTTTCTGGAACTGGCGGTGCGGGCGGCGGCCGCAGCCGGATTCAACGATTTCCTTCCGGACGCCTGTCTGATCAATCGCTACGCGCCCGGTGCGCGTATGTCGCTGCACCAGGACAAGAACGAAAGCGACATGGCGCAACCCATCGTTTCAGTGTCGCTGGGTTTGCCTGCAACCTTCCTCTTCGGCGGCGCCGAGCGCGCCGACAGGCCGGTGCGCATGCGTCTTGAAAGCGGCGATGTAGTGGTGTGGGGCGGGCCGGCGCGCTTGCGTTTCCATGGCGTCGATACGCTGGCGCAGGGCACCCATGCACTGACCGGCGAGTGTCGGTACAACCTTACCTTCCGCAAGGCTGGCTGAAGCAGGATGGGACGGATGACCCAAAATGGGGCGTCAAAAGACAAGAAAAGCCAACAGGTCTAAAATTCCGGGTTTCCCATCCAATTATTAGACAGGCCATCATGGAGACAGCGCTCAACCCGCCGGAAATGCCGCAGGCAAACGAACAGCAGGCCGCTGAGAAGACCGGTTTCCGGGTTCTCGGCGCAATCAGCTTTTCGCATTTCCTCAACGATATGATCCAGTCGCTTCTGCTGGCGATCTATCCGCTGCTGAAGGGTAATTTCCACCTGAGCTTCGCCCAGATCGGCCTGATCACGCTGACTTTCCAGGTCACGGCCTCATTGCTGCAGCCGTTGGTCGGCCTGTACACCGACAAGCATCCGAAACCCTATTCGCTGGCCATCGGCATGGGCTCGACCCTGTGCGGCCTGCTGCTGTTGTCGGTAGCGCCGAATTTTGGGGTGCTGCTGGTCGCGGCGGCATTGGTCGGCACCGGTTCCTCCGTATTCCATCCTGAAGCATCGCGCGTGGCGCGCATGGCATCGGGCGGTCGCCACGGCCTTGCGCAATCGCTGTTCCAGGTCGGCGGCAACGCCGGCAGTGCAATGGGTCCTTTGCTGGCGGCGTGGATCATCATCCCGGGTGGCCAACGCAGTATTGCGTGGTTCACCATCGCAGCGCTGATCGCCATCGTCGTGTTGCGTCAGATTGGTCACTGGTATCAACGCCAGCAACTGGCCGGCAAGACCAAGTCAAAGAAGAAGTCGCACGGCTTCGTCGAGCTGCCGCGCAACAAGGTCATCATGGCGGTCAGCATCCTGTTGCTGCTGATCTTCTCCAAGTACTTCTACATGGCCAGCCTGTCGAGCTACTTCACGTTCTACCTGATCAGCAAGTTCCAGTTGTCGGTGCAGGACGCGCAGATCCATTTGTTTGTGTTCCTGTTCGCGGTCGCCATCGGCACCGTGGCCGGCGGCCCGATCGGCGATCGCGTCGGCCGCAAGGCGGTGATCTGGACGTCGATCCTGGGTGTGGCGCCGTTCACGCTGATGCTGCCTTACGCCAACCTGTTCTGGACAGGCGTGCTGACGGTCATCATCGGCATGATTCTGGCGTCGGCGTTCTCGGCAATCCTGGTGTTCGCACAGGAGCTGATGCCGGGCAAGGTCGGCACCGTCTCGGGATTGTTCTTCGGTTTCGCGTTCGGCATGGGTGGCATCGGCGCTGCGCTGTTGGGCAAGCTGGCCGACGTGACTGATATTTTCTTCGTTTATCAGGTCTGCGCGTTCCTGCCGCTGATCGGTTTGCTGGCGGCGTTCCTTCCCAAGCTGGAGAGGGTGCCGGCCACGGCGTAGTACTTTCGTGGCGTGTCCGGCTTTGCTGTGAAAGCCGGACGCGTTCCTGTTTTATCCAGCCTTCTTTTTTATCCCGCCTTCTTTTTCCCTGCCTTCGCATCCTTTTGTTCCTGCTGCAAGCGCTGCTGCAGCAGCGCCAGCACGGCCGCTTCTTCCGGACTCAGTGCGTGCATTTCCTGTACCAGGTTGTCGCGCACCTGCTCCTTGAGCCGACCCGCCGTCATGCCGTCCAGATACGATGAAATCACATCCGGATGGACGTAGCATTTGCGGCAGATGGTGGGCGTGTTGCCGAGTTTCTTGGCGACATGCTCAATCGCCTGCACGATGTTTTTCTTGGCCTGGGCGTGTGTATCGAATTGCTGGAATTCATCCAGCGCCAGCGCCGCCAGCACCGTGCCGGCCCAAGTGCGAAAGTCCTTGGCGGTGTAATCCTCGCCGGTAATCTCATGCAGGTAGTCGTTGACGTCGCCGGAACCGATGGTGTGCGTTTCGCCTTCTTCGTCGAGATACTGGAACAGATCCTGGCCGGGCAGGTCGAGCAGCTTCCTGACGATGCGCACCATGTAGGGATCGTGCAACTTGATTGAATGCTGCACGCCGCTCTTGCCGCGGAAATGGAACTTGATGTCGCCGCCGTCGACCTTGACGTGACGGTTGCGCAGCGTGGTGATCCCGAAGGATTGGTTATTGCGCGCGTATTCATCGTTGCCGACGCGCATCAGCGTGGCTTGCAGCAGGTACACCACCGTAGCCAGCACTTTCTGCTTGTTCAGGCCGCGCTTCTTCAGATCGTGTTCCAGGCATTTGCGGATCTGTGGCAGCGCTTGCGCGAACGTGATCATGCGTTGGTATTTCACCTCGTCGCGCACGATGCGCCAGCGCGCGTGATAGCGGTATTGCTTGCGCTGCCGGGCATCGCGACCGGTGGCCTGGATATGGCCGTTGGCCCAAGGGCAGATCCACACCTCTTCCCATGCCGGTGGAATCGCCATGGCCTTGATGCGCGCCAATGTGGTTTCGTCGTTGACGGTTTTGCCGTGCATGTCGGTGTAGGTGAATTCACCGTCGCCGCGCACGCGCAGGATGCCGGGGGTGTCGTCGTTGACGTAGCGCAGGCCGCCGTCGCGGGCGATCTGTTTAGCGGTCGGGACAGATTGGTTGGCGGCAGGGCCGCAGTCGACATGGCGATGAAGTTGGGCGTGCATACGAAGGTCTTTCTTCAAGAGGACTTGCGTTTGCGGACCGAGGAATTCCGGGGCTGGATCGATTATCGACTGATTGCCGGGACGGCAATGTCGGTGCGCGCAGATAGCGCTTGTGAGACTTTTCCTACACGTATGAAAACGCACTGCAACAAAAAAGGCCGAAGCGAAAAGCTTCGGCCTGGTAGGTTGACGTTGAAGTCAGGCGTAATCGGAATGTACGAAAAGATTTGCAGCGATTTATGCAGTGACGGTCGAGGAAAATTGCCGCTGTCCAAGATAGCGCGCCACCGACAAATCATCGGAAGCGATCGCCGGGCGTTTACCGGAAATCAGGTCGGCCAGCAAACTGCCTGAGCCGCACGACATGGTCCAGCCCAGCGTGCCGTGGCCGGTGTTGAGGAACAGGTTGTTCAATGGCGTGGCGCCGACGATCGGCGTACCGTCCGGCGTCATTGGCCGCAGCCCGGTCCAGAAGCTGGCTTGCGCGGTATTGCCGGCGCCGGGGAAAAGATCGTTGACGACCAGTTCCAGCGTGGCGCGACGCTTCGGGTTTAGTTCCTTGTTGAAGCCGACCACTTCCGCCATGCCGCCCACGCGGATGCGATTGTCGAAGCGGGTGACAGCGATCTTGTAGGTTTCGTCGAGGATGGTCGAGACCGGCGCGGCAAGGGAGTCGAGCACCGGCACGGTGATCGAATAGCCCTTCAGCGGATACACCGGAATGTCGACGATGCGACGCAGGAAGTTGGCGGAATACGAACCAAGCGCCACCACGTAAGCGTCGCCGCGCACCAGCTCCTTGCCGCATACGACGCCGTCGATATCGTCGCCGGCCACGGCCAGATCCTGGATGTCGACACCGTAGCGGAACTGCACACCGAGTTCTTCAGCCATCTTCGCCAGCTTGGTGGTGAACAGTTGGCAGTCACCGGTTTCGTCATTGGGCAGACGCAGGCCGCCGGTCAGCTTGTGGCTGACTTTCGCCAATGCCGGTTCGGCGCCGGCCAGTTGTTCGCGGCTCAGCAATTCAAACGGCACACCGGTCTGGCGCAGTACGGCGATATCCTTGGCGGCGCCGTCGAATTGCTCCTGCGTGCGGAACAGTTGCAGCGTGCCTTGCTGGCGGCCTTCGTAGTCGATGCCGGTGGTGGCGCGCAATTCACGGAAGCAATCGCGGCTGTATTCGGCCAGGCGCACCATACGTTCCTTGTTGACGGCATAGCGGTCGGCGCTGCAATTGCGCAGCATCTGCCACATCCAGCGCAATTGCTGCAGTGTTCCGTCAGGGCGGATCGCCAGCGGCGCGTGTTCTTCAAACATCCATTTCAGGGCTTTGAGCGGAATGCCGGGCGCAGCCCAAGGCGAGGCGTAGCCGGGCGAGATCTGGCCGGCGTTGGCGAAGCTGGTTTCCAGCGCGGGGCCTGGCTGGCGGTCGAGCACGGTGACCTGATGGCCGGCCTTGGCCAGATAGTAGGCGCTGGTGACGCCGATGACTCCGCTACCCAGAATGACGACGCGCATGATGGATTCCCCGAAATGATGATGAGTATGTAGAATATAAAACCATGATATTGGCAATCGACCAGTATTTGTTCTGGTATTGAGTGAATAAAACGAGAATAAATCATGAGAACACAGCAGCTTTCAGTACGCACCCTGGACAAGCTCGACCGCCGCATCCTGGCGGTCCTGCAAAAGGACGGCCGCATTTCGATGAAAGACCTGGGAGAGCAGGTCGGACTGTCGATCACGCCCTGCATCGAGCGCGTCAAACGGATGGAGCGCGACGGCGTCATCAGCGGCTATTACGCGCGTATCGATCCGGCCACGCTGGGCGCGACCTTGCTGGTGTTCGTAGAGATCACGCTCAACCACAAATCGGGCAACATGTTCGAGCAGTTCCGCCGCGAAGTGCTGCGCATTCCGGAGGTGCAGGAATGTCACCTGGTGTCGGGCGACTTCGACTACCTGATCAAGGCGCGCATCCGCGGCATGGCGGAATACCGCAAGCTGCTTGGTGACATCCTGCTGCAGCTGCCGGGCGCTGCGCAATCCAAGAGCTACGTGGTGATGGAAGAAATCAAGGAGACGCTGGCGTTGCCGCTGGAAGAGTGAGGCGATTTGCCAACGCGACGTGCTTTTCCAAAGTTTTTTTCATCATGAAAATGGGCTGAAGACCTCGTCGCCTTTGTCATTTTTGTTGCTGTTGTTTTTACGATTTTCAGTTGCACCATCTCGTCTCACGGCCGCGTCCTGCGACCGTTATCTCGTCCGTTTTCGATAATCCCCCGGGCCTGCTTTTGCGGCTTTCCGGGGTTGTCGCGCGCCAACCCGCAGTGCGCCTCAGTTTGGTGATGAGGGCAATATCCGCGCCCGATTTTGGAGCAGTGCAGCATTTGTGTTACTAAATAACAGTCCTTTCTTTTTCTTCTTATCGTGCATGGGTAAAGAGTTTTAGTTGTTTGGGGCGGTGTTTACTTATTGCTGCGACAAAGATCGTGATATAAACTACCAAAAAATTTCAGCAAGCAGTCCACAGCAAATAACAACGAATAAACAGCCGGACGCTGAGACCGCCGCAAGGCGCGTGTCGCGACAGTTGGTCAAGCCAGGATTTTTAACCCAGCAGCATCGAGGAGAAGATGATGACAGTGCGAACTTTTTTACCGTCGTTCAACAAGGGCAGGCGTCTGCTATTTCAATGTGCAGTGAGCGCCGCCGTGTTGGTTACGGCGGGCGTGTCGCCACTGGCGCAGGCTGCTCCCGGCGGTGTCGCCAACCTGGCGATGGTGGCCGAGCCGCAAACGCTGGATCCGATGGCATCGACCACCGATTTGGTCGCCACCATCATGCAGCACGTCTATGAGCCGCTGTACACCTTCGATGCCAAGTGGGTCATCCAACCGATGCTGGCCGAAAGCCTGCCCAAGGTGAGCGCCGACGGCAAGACCGTCACCATCGAATTGCGCAAGGGCGTCAAGTTCCACAACGGCAAGGAAATGAAGTCCGACGACGTGGTCGCTTCGCTCAAGCGCTGGATGGACATCGCGCCACGCGGCAAGGCCGTCTCGAAAGAGATCAAGAGCCTCGACGCCAAAGGTCCTTACACCATCGTGCTGAACATGCAGAACGCCTATGCGCCGCTGTTGGCGCATCTGGCATTGCCGTCCGGTTTCGCCGCGATCATGCCGAAAGAGTCTGTCGCCAATCCGCTCAAGGATTTCATCGGCACCGGTCCTTACCAGTTCAAGGAGCGCAAGCCCGACCAATACGTGCTGCTGACCCGCTTCGACGGCTACAGCGCGCGCAAGGAAGCGGCCAGCGGCTATGCGGGCAAGCGTGAAGCCTTGTTGTCGGAGCTGCGCTTCATTCCCGTGCCGAACCCGAACACCCGCGTCGAAGGTTCGCTGTCCGGCCAGTACCAGTTCGCCGACTTGCTGCCGGCCGAGGCCTCGCCGCGTCTGGCGGGAAAATCCAACGTCGTGCCGGTGATCACTGCGCCGTTCGGTTTCCCGTATGTGGTGCTGAACACGGTCCAAGGTCCGCTGCAAAAGCAGGGCGTGCGCCAGGCGATCCAGGCTGCATTGAACATGAAGGAAATCATGACAGCCGGTTTTGGCGATCCGAAGTTCTTCTCGGTGGAGGGCAATCATTTCCCGAAGGGTTCGCCGTTCTATTCGATGGACGGCGTCGCGTCATATAACCAGGCCAATCCTGCCAAGGCGCGCGACCTGGCCGCCAAGGCCGGGTACAAGGGCGAGCCGATCAAGATCCTGACCAGCAAGCAATATGAATTCCACTACCGTATGGCGCTGGTCATGGGTGAAGAACTCAAGCTGGCCGGCTTCAAAGTCGACATGCAAGTGGTCGATTGGGCCACGCTGATCCAGCGTCGCAATGACATGGCGCTGTGGGACATCTACATGACGCACTCGGCCTTCCTGCCTGAACCGACCTTGTCGCCGCCGCAGTTGAGCGACGGCGCGCCGGGCGGCTGGAAGAGCGCGGGCAAGGATGTCTCGGTCACCGTGTTCTCGCACGAAATGGATCCGACCCATCGCGGTGCCTTGTGGGGCAAGGTGCAAAGCACGGTCTACGATGAGGTGCCGTACATCCGCCTGGGCAGCTTCAACAGCCTGACCGCACGATCGGCCAAGCTGCAGGGATATGTGCCGATGCCATGGCCGTACTTCTGGAACACCAAGCTGGCTGACTGATTGCCGTAGCAAGCCCCGGGTTCCGCCCATCGGCAGAACCCGGACCGCGACGCGCTTTTGCACTGCCTTTGCAATACCTTTTTGCCGTGCCCTTGAAATTTTTTTGTACCGCAGACGCAACCGGTTTCATCGACGATGAAGCCGGTTGGCAAGCTGCATCCCTCATTCCTTAACGGATTTCACGTTTATGTTACGTTACCTGTCAGGACGTTTCACCGGCATGGTGATCGTCATGCTGATCGTCGCCGTGCTGGTGTTCTTCATCACACGCCTGGCGCCGGGCGATCCGGCTGCGATCATGCTGGGCGACCAGGCCACCGTTGCCGACATCGCCAAACTGCGCGCCCAATACGGGCTCGACAAGCCGATGCTGGTGCAGTTCGGCTTCTGGCTCAAGGAGCTGGCGCAGGGCAATCTCGGCCAATCCATTTTCCTGCAGATGCCCGTGACCGAAGCGTTGGCGTCTCGCACTGAACCGACTTTTTTCCTGACCATTTTTGCCGTGGCGCTGGCCTGCCTGATCGGCATCCCGTGCGGCATCGTTTCCGCGGTATGGCGCGGTCGCATGGTCGACCAGATTTTCACCGGCGTCGCGATGCTGGGCGCGAGTATTCCGAGCTTCTGGTTCGGCCTGATCCTGATGCAGATTTTTGCGGTCAAGATGGGCTGGTTCCCGGTGGCCGGCTATGGCGACCCGGGCGCGCCGTTGCTCGATCGCCTGCATCACTTGTTGTTGCCGGCGGTTGTCCTGGGCGTACTCAACTCGGCGCTGATCATTCGTTTTACCCGTGCTTCGATGCTCGACGTCCTGTCGGATGACTACGTCCGCACGGCACGCGCCAAGGGCCTCAACGAGCGCCGCGTGATCCTGCGTCACGCCTTGCGCAATGCGTTGATTCCGGTGGTGACCGTGATCGGCCTGACGGCGGCGCTGATGATCGGCGGCGCGGTGGTGACCGAGACCGTGTTCGGCCTGCCGGGCGTCGGCAACCTGGTGGTGTCGGCGGTGCAGCGGCGCGACTACCCGGTGATCCAGGGCGCCTTGCTGGCGATCGCCGTGATCTACGTGCTGATCAACCTGGCCATCGATTTGCTGTACACGCTGATCGATCCGCGCGTGCGTTATTAATCCCGGGGACTCGACATGTTCGCTTTTCTTTCCAAATTCATGCGGCGCAAGCTGGTCATGTTCGGCGTGTTCACCCTGGTGGCGCTGACCTTGCTGGCGATCATCGTGCCGCTGACTTCTCCTTACGATCCGTCCGCGCTGGACATCATGGCGCGCCTGCAGGCGCCGTCCGGCGCGCACTGGTTCGGCACCGACGAATTCGGCCGCGACATCTTCACGCGCGTGCTGACCGGCGGCCGCTATTCGTTGACCATCGGTGCGCTGGTGGTAGTGGTGGCGCTGGCTGCCGGTGTCTTGATGGGCCTGTGCGCCGGTTTCTTCAAGCGCATGGACGCACCGATCATGCGCGTGGTCGACGCCATGATGTCGTTCCCCGACATCCTGCTGGCGATTGCGCTGGTGGCGATCCTCGGTTCGTCGCTGATCAATGTGGTGCTGGCGCTGGCGATCGTCTACACGCCGCGGGTGGCGCGTATCGTGCGCGCCTCGACGCTGGTGGTGCGCGAACTGTTGTTCGTGGAGGCGGCGCGCGCACTTGGCGTGTCGACTGCGCGCATCGTGTTTTTCCATGTGTTGGGCAATATCCTGTCGCCGATCCTGGTGCAGGGAACGTTCATCTTCGCTTACGCGATCCTGGCGGAAGCCGGCTTGTCCTTCCTCGGCGTGGGCGTCCCGCCTGAGCTGCCGACCTGGGGCACGATGATTTCGTCCGGCCAGGCCTACGCCGAACAGGCGATCTGGCTCGTGGTATTTCCCGGCATTGCCATCGTGCTGTCGGCGTTGTCGCTGCAGATGGTGGGCGACGGCTTGCGCGACATGCTCGATCCGCGTCTGCGCAAGAGCCTCTAATTCCTCCAGCAAAGAGAGTACAGATCATGCAAGAACAGAGAGTCCAAAAAGGGACGCCGCTGCTGGAGGTCGATAACCTGCAGACGCATTTTTTCACCGAGCAGGGCACGGTGAAATCGGTCGACGGTGTCAGCTTCACCGTCAATGCTGGCGAGACGCTGGCGGTGGTCGGCGAGTCCGGCTCCGGCAAATCGGTGACCAGTTTGTCCATCATGGGATTGATTCCGGCCGATGCCGGTCGCGTGGTCGGCGGCAGCATTCGCTTCAAGCGCCGCGACGGCGAGATGGTCGACCTGACGCGTCTGCCGCAACGCAGCCTGCGCCAGTTGCGCGGCAATGAAATCGCGATGGTGTTCCAGGAGCCGATGACCAGCCTGAATCCGGTATTTACGCTGGGCGACCAGATTGCCGAGAGCGTGCGCCTGCATCTGGGCAAGAGTCACAAGGATGCGATGATCCACGCGCAGCGCATGCTGGAGCTGGTCGAGATTCCCGCTGCGGCGCGCCGGCTGTACGAGTATCCGCATCAGTTGTCCGGAGGCATGCGCCAGCGCGTGATGATCGCACTGGCCTTGTCGTGCAATCCCTCTCTGCTGATCGCCGATGAGCCCACTACGGCGCTCGACGTGACGATTCAGGCACAGATCCTGGCGCTGTTGCAAAAGCTCCAGCGCGAAACCGGCACCGGCATCCTGTTCATCACGCACAATCTCGGCGTGGTGGCGGAGATCGCCGATCGCGTCGCTGTCATGTACGCGGGACGCATGGTGGAGCAGGGCAGCGTGCCGCAGATTTTCGACGCGCCCCAACATCCCTATACGACCGGCTTGCTCAATTGCCTGCCCGGCCGCAGCAAGAATCATGCAGTCGCCGGCGAGCGTCCGCGACTGGCCGCCATTCCCGGCCAGGTCGCGAGTCCGTTGGCGCCGCCGCCGGGCTGCGCTTTCGAGCCGCGGTGCGCCCACGCCTCAGACGCCTGCCGGGTTGCCATACCGTCGCTGACGCTGGGTGAAGACGGTCACAATGTACGTTGCATACTGAGGGAATCGGCATGAGCACCACCGCCACCAACAACACAAACAATCCGACCACGCCTCTGGTCGAGGTGCGCAACCTGAAGAAGTATTTCAGCGGCAAGCAAAAGGATGCGCCGATTCGTGCGGTCGATGACGTCAGTTTCAGCATCATGCCCGGCGAGGTGCTCGGCCTGGTGGGTGAATCCGGTTCGGGCAAAAGCACGGTCGGCCGCACCTTGCTGCGCCTGATGGAAAGCAGCGGCGGTGAAATCCGCTATCAGGGCGAAGACATCTCCAATCTGTCCGCCGCACGCATGCGCGCCCTGCGTCGCGAGATGCAGATCATTTTCCAGGATCCCTACGCCAGTCTGAATCCGCGCCAGCGCGTGCGCGACATCATCGGCGAAGCGCTCGATACCCACGGCCTGCATCGTGGTGACGCACGTGCGACCCGCATCGCCGAATTGCTGCAATTGGTCGGCCTGCGCGCGGAGCATGGCGCCCGCTATCCGCATGAGTTTTCCGGCGGCCAGCGCCAGCGTATCGGCATCGCCCGCGCGCTGGCGGTGGAGCCGCGTTTCATCGTCGCCGACGAGCCGGTGTCGGCGCTGGACGTGTCGATCCAGGCGCAGGTGATCAACCTGCTGCAGGATCTGCGTCAGCGTTTCAATCTGGCGATGCTGTTCATTTCACATGACCTGGACGTGGTGGAATACATTTGCGACCGCGTGGTCGTGCTGTATCTCGGCAAGGTGATGGAAATCGCCCCGGCCGCGGCCTTGTTCGAGCGGCCCCTGCATCCGTATTCGCAAGCCTTGCTGGCGGCGTCGCCCAAACCGGAGTCGAATGCGCGCGAGCAGGCCCTGCTGCGCAAGCCGCTGCAAGGCGACCTGCCGAGCCCGGCTAATCCGCCTTCGGGATGCGTATTCCGCACACGTTGTCCTTATGCACTGGAACTGTGCGCGGCAACGGTCCCGGAGGTGAAGGAAGTCGCACCGGGCCGCTGGCGCGCCTGCCTGCGCGAAGACGTCTTGCTCTGAGGCTGCTGTACTCTTTTTAATCGTGGCGTACTGTGTACATCGCCCCGATCCCTTTGCCGTAAACTGGGCACCATCTGAAATTGTATTGGTGGAGCACAAATGGCTAAGGCTGGCAAAGCAAAGATCGAAACCTACAACAATCCCGCAGGCGGGTGGGGCGCGCTGAAGTACGTCGCGCTCAACCTGGTCAAGGAGCATGTCGCCGACGGCAAAGGCCTGCGCACGTTGTTGTCGCAAAACCAACCTGATGGTTTCGATTGCCCCGGCTGCGCCTGGCCTGATCGCGAGCACACGTCCACCTTCGAATTCTGCGAAAACGGCGTCAAGGCGGTGGCGGCCGAAGCCACCAAGAAGCGCGTCACCAACGAGTTCTTTGCAAGCCATACGGTCGCTGAGCTGATGCAGCAGTCCGACTACGAGCTGGAGGATCATGGCCGCCTGACCGCGCCGATGGTCTACGACGCCGTCAGCGACAAGTACGTGCCGATCGCCTGGACCCAGGCTTACGAACTGATCGCCAGGCATCTCAATGCGCTGCCCGATCCGAACATGGCCGACTTTTACGTGTCCGGCCGCGCCAGCAACGAGGCGGCCTTCCTGTTCCAGTTGTTCGTGCGTCAATACGGCACCAACAATTTCCCCGACTGCTCCAACATGTGCCACGAGCCGACCAGCGTCGGCCTGCCGGGCACCGTCGGCGTCGGCAAGGGCACGGTGCTGCTGGATGACTTCGACCTGTGCGACACCTTGTTCCTGTTCGGCCAGAATCCCGCCACCAATCACCCGCGCATGATGGGTGAACTGCGCCATGCGTCCAAGCGCGGCGCCACCATCGTCGCCATCAATCCGCTCAAGGAGCGTGGCCTGGAGCGCTTCGCCGATCCGCAAAGCAAGATGGAAATGCTGACCATGGGCAGCACCCAGATCAGTTCGATGTTCATCCACCCGACGCTGGGCGGCGACCTGGCGCTGATCAAGGGCGTCATCAAGCGCACCATCGAGCTCGACGACGAGGCCGTGGCGGCAGGCGCCGAACGCGTGCTCGACGTCGACTTCATTGCCGAGCATACCTCGGGCTTTGAAGAATTCGCCGCCGACGCGCGCGCCCAGAACTGGGAAGACATCATCGGCGAGTCCGGCGTGTCGCGCGACGACATTGAGAAGCTGACCCAGGTCTATGTACGCGGCAAGGCCGTGATCGCCACCTGGGGCATGGGCCTGACCCAGCACAAGCATGCCGTTGGCACCATCCAGCTGTTGTCCAACATGATGATGCTGCGCGGGAACATCGGTCGCCCAGGCGCCGGCCTATGCCCGGTGCGCGGCCATTCCAACGTGCAGGGCGACCGCACCGTCGGCATCGATGAAAAGCCGACCGATGCTTTCCTCGATCGCCTGGAGCAAGTGTTTGAATTCAAGGCGCCGCGCCATCATGGCAACGACACCGTCGGTTCGGTGATGGCGATGCTGGAAGGCCGCACCAAGGTCTTCATCGGCCTCGGTGGCAACTTCGCCATGGCTACGCCCGATACGCCACGCACCTTCGACGCCATGCGTTCATGCAACCTGACCGTGCACATCACCACCAAGCTCAACCGCAGTCATCTGGTGCACGGCAAGGATGCCTTGATCCTGCCGACGCTGGGCCGCACCGAGATCGACAAGCAGGTCAGCGGCGCGCAAGGCGTGACGGTGGAGGATTCGATGAGCATGGTGCACGTCTCCTACGGCATCAACAAGCCGGCTTCGGAGCTGTGCATGTCGGAAACCGCGATCGTCGCGCATATCGCCGAAGCCACCATGAAGCATCGCAACAACGGCAAGAAGATTGATTGGCTGTGGTACGCCGAAGACTATTCGCGCATCCGTGACGCCATCGAAAAGGTCTACGATTCCTTCAAGGATTACAACCAGCGCATCACCAATCCGGGCGGCTTCCATCTCGGCGTTGCTTCACGCGAGCGCGTCTGGAAGACCAACACCGGCAAGGCCAATTTCGTGGTGCATGCGATCCCGCTGGACACGCCGATTCATCGCGCCCGCAAGATCCACGGCGACAAGCTGATGACGCTGATGACCACGCGCTCGCACGATCAGTACAACACCACGATCTATGGCATGGACGACCGCTATCGCGGCGTGTTCGGCCAGCGTCGCGTGATCTTCATCAACAAGCAGGATCTGGACGTGCTGGGTCTGAAGGACGGCGAGTGGGTCGATGTGGTCAGCGTCTGGGACGATAACATCGAGCGGCGCGCCGACGGTTTCCTGCTGGTTGAATACGACATCCCGCGCGGTTGCCTGGGCAGCTACTATCCGGAAACCAATCCGCTGGTGCCGCTGGAAAGCTTCGCCGACAAGGCGCGCACGCCGACGTCCAAGTCGATTCCGGTGCTGCTGCATCGCGCTGCCGTGCAGCACGCAAAGGCTGCGTAAATAACGTCATGAACCACGATCCGGAATCTTTGCCTCCCGAGTTGGTGCGCATCCTGGATGAGCTGTACCAGGAGCACCAGCGCAGCGGCGCGCCGTTGTCGCTGGCGCGTCTGTCCAAGCGCACCGAACTGCGCATGAGCACGTTGAGACGATTTTTGACGGCGCTGGAAGAGGCGGGGATTGCGACCGTGGTGGTCAATGACGACGGCACCGGCAACGCCGTCCTGACGGCTGCCGGACTCAAGCTGCACGGTTAAAATGTGCAGTATCGACTCAATTCAACTTAACTCTGCAACGATTTTCCCGATCGTCTTCAACGCCTTTTCGATCTCAGCCGACCACGTGTAACTGTAGTTGAGCCGGATGAAATTGCTATATCGATTGGTCGCGGCAAAGATGCGCCCCGGCGCGATCGTGATGCCCAGCACCAGGCAGCGCCGGTACAACTCCATCGCCTCCACGCGCGGCGGCAGCTCTATCCACAGGATGTAGCCGCCGGCCGGCTCCGATACGCGCGTCCCTTCCGGAAAGAAACGCAATACGAAATGCCGCATCAGGTCGCGCTGCTGCAGCAGGCCGCGGCGCACGCGGCGCAGGTGGCGTTCGTAACCTCCCTGGGTCAGGTATTCTGCGATCGCGCGCTGCGGAATCGTCGGCGTGGCCAGCGTGTTGAGGAATTTGAGTTTTTCGACCTGATTGCGGTAGCGCCCCGGGATCGCCCAGCCGACCCGGTAAGCCGAGCTCAGGCTCTTGGAGAACGACGAGCAGTGCAGCACCAGGCCGTCGCGGTCGTAGGTCTTGAGCGACGTCGGATGCGCGGCGCCGTAGAACAGTTCGCTGTAGACCGCATCCTCGATCAGCGGCATGTTGTGCTGGTGGGCTAGTTCGACCAGGCGCTTCTTGTGCGCGTCCGGCATCATCGAGCCGAGCGGATTCTGGAAATTCGGCATCACCATGCAGGCCGAGATCTTTTGCGTCTTGAGCAATTCTTCGAGGGCGTCGAGGTCCATGCCGGTCAGCGGATCGGTGGGAATCTCGACGGCGCGCATGCCCATGCGTTCGATCGCGTGCAGCATGGCGTAGAAGGTCGGAGTTTCCACCGCGATGGTGTCGCCCGGTTGCGCCACGGCCTGCAGGCAGAGATTGATGGCCTCGGTGGCGCCGACCGTGATGATGATGTCTTCCGGATCGACGGCCAGGCCGGTTTCCAGATAGCGTCGCGCAATCTGGCGCAGCAGGTCGGGATGGCCCGGCGGCAGGTCGGTGAAGACGCTGAAGCTGTCGCTGTTGCGCGTGATGCGGCTGGCGTACTGGCCGATGCGCTGCGACGGGAACAGCGCCGGATTCGGATAGGGCGAACCGAGCGGAATGGTGCCGTCCTGCTGGATGGTCCGGAGCGTGGCCAGCACCAGCCGGCTGACATCGACCTCATGCGGCTGCTGGGTGGCGGGATGGGACGGCGGCAGCTGGGTCATGGCGGCCGGCGCGCTTGCGGGCGTCGCGGTCTTGCGCACGAAGTAGCCGGACTGCGGATGGCTTTCGATGATGCCGCGGCTTTCCAGCAATTCGTAGGCGCGCACCACGGTGGTCACGCTGAGGCTGTGCTGTTGGCTGGCGGCCCGCACCGAGGTTACGCGCTCGCCGGGCTGCAAGACGCCGGCGCGGATCGACGCCGCCAGTTCGTCGGCGAATTTCTTGTAGAGCGGGACCTGGGGCGTTGTGGGTGTGCGCGGCATGCTTTTTTATATTGTGCTGTTATGCTTCTTGGGACGCATTCTACAGAAAGGCGCAGCACATGATCACTGTCCACCATTTGAACAATTCCCGCTCGCAGCGCGTACTCTGGCTCCTGGAAGAGCTGGGATTGGAGTACGACATCAAGTTTTACCAGCGCGATCCCAAGACCATGCTGGCGCCGAAGGAGCTGATGCAGGTGCATCCGCTGGGCAAGTCGCCGGTGATCACCGATGGCGACCTGACCATCGCCGAGTCCGGCGCGATCATCGAATACCTGGTCGAGCGCTACGGCAACGGCCAGTTCATCCCCGCGGCCGGCACCCCGGATCGCCTGCGCTATCGCTATTGGCTGCACTATGCCGAAGGCTCTGCGATGCCCTTGCTGCTGCTCAAGCTGATCTTCAGCCGCCTGCCGAAATCGGTGCCGGCGCTGATCCGGCCGGTCGCGCGCCTGATCTGCGGCGGCGTGCTGGGTCGCATGGTCGATCCGCAACTGAAGCGGCACCTGAATTATCTCGAGGGCGAGCTGGCGCGCGGCGGCTGGTTTGCCGGCGACAGCTTTTCGGCGGCGGACATCCAGATGAGTTTCCCGGTGGAAGGCGCGCGTTCGCGCGGCGGCCTGGACGCGCAATACCCGAACCTGCTCAAATACCTGGAGGTGATTCACGCGCGGCCGGCTTACCAGCGAGCCTTGCAGCGTGGCGGGCCGTATGAGTTGCTGCGCTGAACCTGCGCCGGATAGCGTTACCTGAAAAACGCCGCAGCGGTCCTGCGGCGTTTTTTATTGGGCGGCTGTCTTGTATCGGCATGCAGCCGCATGTATCGCAAAGTAAATCCTTGATCCGACGCTGTATTTTTTCTTGCAGTCGCAGTTATAATTGAGAATTATTACCATTTAGGCGATTGCAGCCGCCCGCGACAGATCATGAAGCAAGCCACCATTGCCGGGAAATTGCCTGACCAGAAGCGCCGCTCGTTCTGGCTCAGGCACCTGCATCAATGGCACTGGATCAGTTCGGCGATTTGCCTGATTGCCATGTTGCTGTTTGCGGCGACCGGCATCACGCTGAACCATTCGGCGCAGATTGAGGCGCATCCGCAGGTTTCCGCCAAGCAAGGGCAATTGCCGCGCGATTTGCTGGCGCAACTGACCGCGCAGGAACACAAGGACAAGGAGGCCGTGCCGAAACCGTTGGCGGCCTGGTTCGACAAGCAGTTCGGCGTTGACGTCGGTCCGCAACCCGGCGAATGGTCGCCGGAAGAACTGTACGTTTCTTTGCCGCGCCCGGGCGGCGACGCCTGGCTGCGCGTGGACCTCGGCAACGGCAAGGTCGAATACGAGAAGACCGATCGCGGCTGGGTGTCGTACTTCAACGATTTGCACAAGGGGCGCAACACCGGCGCGGCCTGGAGCTGGTTCATCGACATCTTCGCCGTCGCCTGCCTGGTGTTTTGCATCACGGGCTTGTTCCTGCTGCAGCTGCATGCAGGCAATCGCCCTGTTACCTGGCCGCTGGTTGGCCTTGGATTGGTGGTGCCGCTGGTGCTGGCGATCATTTTCATCCACTGATTTTTCATTAATCCTTACTAACGAACGAGGTTGAGTCATATGCGCATGCTGGTTCCTGGTCTCTTGCCGACGGCATTGTCGGCTGCCCTGACGGGCGTGGTGTCGTTGCCGGCGGTTGCGGCGGACCTGAATGTCAAAGTTGAAATCCCGCGCCTGAACGTGGCCGAGTATCACCGCCCCTACGTCGCCGTCTGGCTGGAGCGTCCCGACCAGAGCGTCGCGGCCACGCTGGCCGTGTGGTACGACGTCAAGAAAAAGGACAAGGAAGGCGAGAAGTGGCTCAAGGATCTGCGCCAGTGGTGGCGTCGCACCGGCCGCGAAGTCCACATGCCGGTCGATGGCGTCAGCGGCGCCACGCGTCCCGTCGGCGACCAGCAGCTGACCTTGAGCAGCGACAAGGGCCCGCTGGCGCAGTTGCCCGCCGGCGACTACATCCTGATGGTCGAAGCGGCGCGTGAAGTCGGCGGCCGCGAAGTGGTCAAGGTGCCGCTGCAATGGCCGCCAAAAACGGCGCAAACCGCCAGGGGCAAGGGTGAATCCGAACTCGGCGCGATCACGCTCGACTACAAACCATAAGACCAGGGAACGACATGAAACTCTCATTCAAACTTGCGGCAGTCGCGATGACACTGGCGATCGGCCTGCCGTTGTCGGCCAGCGCACACCGCACCTGGCTGCTGCCGTCGGCAACCGTCCTGTCCGGCAATGATCCCTGGGTCAGCGTCGACGCCGCAGTGTCCAACGACCTGTTCTTCTTTGAAAGCTTCGCGCTGAAACTCGATGGCTTGCAGGTGACGGCGCCGGACGGCACGTTCGCCAAACCGGAGAATGCCTACACCGGTAAACTGCGCACCAGCTTTGACGTCCACCTGACGCAAAGCGGAACCTACAAAGTCGCGTTGTTGAGCAACGGCTTGTTCGGCAGCTACAAGGATGCCGCCGGTCAGACCAAACGCTGGCGCGGCAGCGCCGAGACGCTGGCCAAGGACGTCCCGGCTGACGCCAAAGAGTTGCAAGTGACGCAGATGCAGGGCCGCATCGAAACCTTCGTCACCGCCGGCAAGCCGTCCCAAAAAGTGCTCGAGCTCAGCGGCACGGGACTGGAGCTGCAGGCGATTACCCATCCGACCGACCTGATCGCCGGTGAAGCCGCGAGCTTCCGCATGGTGCTCGACGGCAAGCCGGCCGCCAACCTCAAGGTCACGGTAGTGCCGGGCGGCACGCGCTATCGCGACAAGTTGAACGAGCTGACGCTGACGACTGACGCCGACGGAAAATTCAGCGTGACCTGGCCGGCTGCCGGCATGTACTGGCTGGAAGCCACGGTCAAGGACAACAAGCCCAACCTCAAGCCGGCCACGGATCGCCGCGCCAATTACACGGCCACCCTGGAAGTCCTGGCGCCATAAGTTGTACGCAGGCGTTCGCCGTACCGGCGGCGAACGCTGTTTTACCGGCCGTCACAGCGTGGTTGCATAGCTGAGGCGGCTTTCTCTTTTTGGAATCGAATGTTTCAATATTCATGAATCGCGTCTTTATCCCGTTAAGCCTGTCCCAGCCCGATCCGGTTCCCGCCGATGCGCCTACTGAGAGCCTCGCTGGACAGACCATGGGCACGTCCTGGTCGGTCAAGCTGATCCGTCCGCCGCAGCTCGATCTGCCGGCGATCCGCGATGGCGTCCAGCGGCAGCTTGATCTGGTGATCGCGCAGATGAGCACGTGGAGCGCGAGCTCGGACCTGAGTCGTTACAACCAGGCCGAGGCCGGTAGCTGGCACGTGCTGCCGACGCATTTCCTGCGCGTGCTGGATTGCGCGCTGCAGATCGCCGAACGCAGCGGCGGCGCTTACGATCCCAGCGTCGGGCCGCTGGTCAATTTGTGGGGGTTCGGTCCTGATGCGGCAAGGTCAACGGCGCCTGACGCGGTTTCACTGGAGCAGGCGCGCGCACGTTGCGGCTGGCGTTGCGTGCGCATCGATCGCGCGCGCAACGCCGTGTTGCAGCCTGGCGGCTTGTACCTTGATTTCTCGTCGATCGCCAAAGGCTATGCCGTCGATCTGGTGGTCGACTATTTGCGCAGCATCGGTGTGCACAGTCATCTGGTGGAAATCGGTGGCGAGTTGCGCGGCCATGGCGTCAAGGCCGACGGCCAGCCTTGGTGGGTCGGCCTGGAGCAGCCGCCTGTGCCGGCAGCCAGCGAGCCCGCCATGCAGAGCATCGTTGCGCTGCACGGCCTGGCGCTGGCGAGTTCGGGCGATTACCGGCGCTATTTTGAACATGAAGGGACGCGTTATTCCCACACCATCGACCCGCGCACGGCCCGGCCGATTGCACACACTCTGGCTTCGGTGGCGGTGCTGCACGCCGATTGCATGACGGCCGACGCCTGGGCGACTGCGCTCATGGTGCTCGGTGATGAAGACGGCATGGCGCTTGCCCTTGAGGCCCACCTGGCTGCGCTGTTCGTGCGTCGCGACGGCGCCGGGTTTCGTGAGAGCATGACGCCGGCCATGCAGGCGATGCTGTCATGAACAAGCGCGCGATTTCCGATTTTTTCCCGGGACCGGGTTGGCTTGGCCTGGCTTGCGCGATTGGCGCGACGGCTTCGATCGCACAAACGCAGTTGCTCGACGGGGCTGCCGGACGTTTGTTCGCTGCGGCGCTGGTGCTGCTGTTTTATTGCGTATTCTGTCTGGTCGTCTTCATTGGACATCGTCGCAAGCAGCAAGCTTTTGCGCGCTGGGAGTCCGGCGGCGCAGGTGTAGATAAAAATATAGATGCGGACAACGTCGTGGTGGCGTTCGCCAGCCAGACCGGATTCGCGGAGCAGCTGGCGCTGCAGACCGCGCAATCGTTGCAAGCGGCAGGCATGGCGGTGCGCCTGTGCGAACTGGGGCGCCTGGATCTGGCGCAATTGCAATCGACGCCGCGCATCCTGTTCATTGTCAGCACCACGGGCGAGGGCGATGCACCCGACAGCGCCGCCGGTTTTGCGCGCAAGGTCATGGGACAGCCGGCGCGTTTCGATGGCTTGCGCTATGGCGTGCTGGCGCTGGGAGATCGCAGCTACGGACATTACTGCGCGTTCGGCCACGCACTCGATGTCTGGCTGCATGGTCATGGCGCACAAAGCTTGTTCGACACGGTCGAAGTCGACGCCGGCGATAACGGCGCCTTGCGCCACTGGCAGCATCATCTTGGCGTATTGAGCGGCCATACCGACATGGCCGACTGGAGCGCGCCGACGTATGAGCGCTGGTTGTTGACGCAACGTCGCCTGCTCAACCCGGGCAGCATCGGCGCACCGGCTTTCCATCTCGCGCTGACGCCCGCGGACGGCAAACAACGCATGACGTGGCAAGCGGGCGATATCGCCGAGATCGGCCCGCGCAATGCGCCCGCGAAAGTCACCACGCTGCTCAATGCATTGCAGATGGACGGATTACAGGCCGTGCGCGACGAGACGCGCCAGACCTCCCTGAACGAGTTGCTGTCACGCCGTTTACTGCCGGATGATTTGCAGGCGTTGACGGCATTGCGCGCATTGACGCCGCAGACGCTGGTCGCGCAATTGCGTCCCTTGCCGCATCGCGAATATTCCATCTCCTCATTGCCGCAGGACGGCCGGCTGGAATTGCTGGTGCGCCAGACCGTACTGGCCGACGGCAGCCTCGGCCTCGGCTCCGGCTGGTTGACCGCGCATCTGGCAGAAGGCGGCGAGCTCGATCTGCGCGTGCGAGAAAACCGCAGCTTCCACTCACCGGCATCCGATGTGCCATTGATCCTGATCGGCAACGGCACCGGCCTTGCCGGTTTGCGTGCGCACATGAGGGCACGCATCGTCGGTCGCCGGAAACGCAACTGGCTGCTCTTCGGCGAACGCTCACAACAGCATGATTTTTTTTACCGCGAAGAAATCGAGCGCTGGCAGGCGCAAGGCATGCTGCACCGATTGGACCTGGCGTTCTCACGAGACCAGAGCGAACGCATCTATGTGCAGGATAAACTGCGCGACGCCGGAGACGAGTTGCGGCGCTGGGTTGACGACGGCGCGGCGATCTATGTCTGCGGCAGCCTGGAAGGCATGGCGGCGGGCGTTGCGCAGGTCCTGCGCGACACGTTGGGCGAAGAAATATTGGAAAGCATGGCCGCGAACGGCCGCTATCGCCGCGACGTCTACTGAGATCGCGACACACGCATCCGGATGTTGCGCGGGTGTACTTTTCGCCCGTGGCAGGCGAGAATGGGTGCATAGCGACTTCAAGAGATAAGAAAAATGAGTTTTTTCGCCAGTTTTTTATTGATCCTCTTGCTCGTGGTCATCAGCGCCTTTTTGTCCTGCGCCGAAATTTCCCTGGCGGCGTCGCGCAAGATCCGTCTCGAAATGCTGGCCAAGGAAGGCGACGCCAATGCCTTGCGGGTACTGGCTTTGCAGGCCCAGCCGGGCAACTTTTTCACGGTCGTGCAAATTGGTTTGAACGCGGTCGCCATCCTCGGCGGCGTGGTCGGCGAGCCGGCGTTGACGCCGCACATGGCCGACCTGGTCGGCAACTTCTACCAGGGCCCGATGCTGGAAACCATCAGCTTCTCGATTTCCTTCCTGCTGGTCACGTCGTTCTTCATCCTGTTCGCCGATCTGATGCCCAAGCGCCTGGCGATGCTGGCGCCGGAGCGCGCCGCCATCGTGCTGGTCTCCCCGATGCTGATGCTCGAGCGTTTGTTCAAGCCGCTGATCTGGTTTTTCAACGGCTTGTCGAAGATGTTCTTCACTCTGTTCGGCCTGCCGCAGGTGCGCCATGACGTGATCACGCCCAACGAAATCCACGCCATCGTCGATGCCGGCGCGCAAGCCGGTGCGCTGCTGCGCCAGGAGCACCACCTGATTGAAAACGTGTTCGAGCTGGAGAGCCGCTACGTGCCGTCGGCCATGACGCAGCGCGAGAGCATCGTGTACTTCCTGATCACCGACACCGAGGAAATGCTGCGCCAGAAAATCATCGATCATCCGCATTCGCGTTTCCTGGTCTGCGAAAACAACATCGACGACGTGCTCGGCTACATCGACAGCAAGGACGTGCTCAAGCGCCTGCTCAAGGGCGAACAGTTTTCGCTGCAGGACAAGGGATTGATCCACGTGCCGCTGTCGATCCCCGACAGCCTCAACCTGTGGGAAGTACTGGAGCGCATGAAGGCGGTCGACGAAGACCTCGCGATCGTCGTCAACGAATACGCGCTGGTGGTCGGCATCATCAGCATCACCGACGTCACCAGCGTGCTGATGGGCAATCTGCTGAACCTGTCCTCGGAAGAGCAGCAGATCGTCAAGCGCGACGAGAACTCCTGGCTCATGGACGGCCTCACGCCGCTGGCGGAAGTCATGAACGCCCTCGACATCGACGACTATCCGAATCCGATGGGATACGAAACGCTGGCCGGCTTCATCATGTACATGCTGCGCAAGATCCCGAAGAAGACCGATTTCGCACTGTTCTCCGAATACAAGTTTGAGGTGGTCGATATCGAAGGCAACCGCATCAACCAGTTGCTGGTGACACGCTACAAGGCAGAAAAAAGCGACAAGCCCGAACAAGAAAAAGTCTGATCGGACCGGCCGGGTTTCATTCACAAGGGAGGGGTTTCGTCGTCAAGGAGCCCCATGCAGCACGTTACAGCTATCGTCACATCCATCATCGGCGCGCGCTCGCGTCATCTCTGTTTTTTCCTGCTATTCCTCTGCTCCCTGCAAGCCGGCGCTGAACGCGCGCCGGTCATGCTGGCCAACGTCTATCGTCCGGGCATCGCGCTCGACGACTATTGGGTCAGCGAAAAATACGACGGCGTGCGCGCCCTGTGGGATGGTCGTCGCCTGCTCACCCGTGGCGGCGAAACGATCCACGCACCAGCCTGGTTCGTCGCCGGCTGGCCGGCCATGGCGCTGGACGGCGAGTTGTGGGCAGGGCGGGGCGGCTTCCAGCAGGCAGTCTCGACCGTGCGTCAGCAAACGCCCGACGACAAGGCCTGGAGCAAAATGCGCTTCATGGTGTTCGACATGCCGGGCAAGGTCGGGGAGTTCAACCTGCGCCTGCGCGCGACGCGCAGCACCGTCCAGCAGATGAATCTGCCCTGGGTGCAGGTGGTTGAGCAGCGCAAGGTCGCGGACCATGCCGCCTTGCAGTTGCTGCTCGATCGCACCGTTGCGCAAGGCGGCGAAGGTCTGATGCTGCATCGCGGCTCGTCGCTGTACCGCGCCGAGCGCAACGACGACTTGCTCAAATTCAAACCGTATGAAGACACCGAGGCCCGGGTGATCGGGTATCTTCCCGGCAAGGGAAAATACGTCGGCATGCTGGGCGCCTTGCAAGTGGAAACACCGGAGGGAGTGCGCTTCAAGCTCGGCAGCGGCCTGAGCGACGCCCAGCGCCGTGATCCGCCGGCCATCGGCGCGCTGGTGACCTACCGCTATCGCGGCTTCAACGACAGCGGTATTCCACGCTTTGCGGTGTTCATGCGCGTGCGGGAAGAATGATCAGTTGCGGTGATCTGCTGAGGTGATCCGCTGAGGTGATCAGCTGCGCAGGCCGGACGCATGATTGCGTTCGGAAATCTGCGTGTTGAGCGTCCAGAAGTCGTACAGCACGCCGATCAGGAACAGGCCGCCGGTGAACAGGTAGATGATGCCGCTGACCCATTTGCCCATGTACATGCGGTGCACGCCGAAGAAGCCGAGGAAGGTCAGCAGCAGCCACGCTACCGAATAATTGATCGCGCCGCCGCTGAAGCGCTGGTCGGCTTCCTTGTCCATGGAGGGGATCAGGAACAGGTCGATGATCCAGCCGATGCCCAACAGCCCGAGCGTGAAAAACCAGATGGTGCCGGTCAGCGGTTTGCCGTAGTAGAACCGGTGCGCGCCGGTGAAACCGAAAATCCACAGCAGGTAGCCGATGGTCTTGCTGTGCGTATCGTGGACCGGAATCCCGGAACCGGTTTGGGCGACCGCGTTTGTATTCATGTTCATGCAGTTTCCTCTCATGGAATGGGACGGCCTGGACACCGTCGTCATTGTCTTGGGGAGCGGGAAACGGGATTAGTTCCTGAACCGGCGCCGGCCAGGACCAGGCCCGGGCCCGGGCCGGCGTAGTTCGCGTCAGGACTGCAGACGATTGGCGGCGCAGAGGATCGCGAGGATGGAGGCCGTCACGATGTTGACGTGCCGCGCCGCACCGAAACGCGTTCCGGCCACGCCCGGCGCTGCTGCCTCGACGATGGCCCATGCCTGAGCCTGTGCGCCGCTGCCGATGCTGCGCTCTTCATAACTGTCAATACGCAGGCCTTCCAGCCCCGTCAGCCGGCTGCGCAAGGCATCCACCGTGGCGGCGATAGGACCGTTTCCGCTGCCGTTCAATTGCATCACGACGCCGCCGACAATCAATTCAAGCTCGATGTCCTGGGCAGCGTCCGGATTGCTCAGTCGATGGCTGAGGTAGCGTACCCGCCCGTCTTGCTGAGGCGAGCCGAGATAGGTCTTTTCAAACAATTCCCACAAGGCGGCGCTGCTGATTTCGGTTTCGCTGGCGTCCGCGTGCTTTTGCACGATGGCGCTGAACTCCACCTGCATGCGGCGCGGCATGGCGATGCCGTGATCGCGTTCCAGCAGAAAGGCGATGCCGCCTTTGCCCGACTGGCTGTTGACGCGCACGATGCTGTCGTAGGTGCGGCCGATGTCCTGCGGGTCGATCGGCAGATAGGGAACGCGCCACAAGCCGTCTGGTTTCTGCGCTGCGAAGCCCTTCCTGATCGCGTCCTGGTGCGAGCCGGAGAACGCCGTGAACACCAGATCGCCGACGTAGGGATGGCGAGGATGGATGGGCAGGGCGGTGCAGTTCTCGGCCACGCGGGCAACCGCGGCGATATCGGAGAAATCCAGCTGCGGATCGATGCCGTTGGTGTACAGGTTGAGCGCCAGCGTCACCACGTCGAGATTGCCGCTGCGCTCGCCGTTGCCGAACAGGCAGCCTTCGACGCGTTGCGCGCCGGCCAGCAGCGCCTGCTCCGCGCAGGCCACGCCGGTGCCGCGATCGTTGTGCGGATGCACCGACAGCACCACATGCTCGCGGCGCGGCAGGCGGCGATGCATCCACTCAATCTGGTCGGCGAAGACGTTGGGCGTGCTGACTTCGACCGTGGTGGGCAGGTTGATGATGATGGGCCGGCCCGGTCCGGCGCCCCAGGTGTCGATGGCGACGCGGCAGGCTTGCAGCGAGACGTCGAGTTCGGCCATGCAAAAAGTCTCGGGCGAGTATTGCAGGATCCATTCGGTTTCCGGATGTTGCGCGGTCAGTTTCTTGAGCAGGCGGACGTTGCGCTCGATCAGTTCCATTACCTGCGGTACGCTGAGGCCGAACACCACTTCGCGCCACAGGGGCGCCACGGCATTGTAGAAATGCACGATAGCGCGCGGCGCCCCTTGCAGCGATTCGACGGTGCGCACGATCTGTTCTTCGCGCAATTGCGTCATGACCATGGGCGTGACGTCGTCCGGAATATGCTTGCCGGTGATCAGCGTGCGTACGACGTCGAAATCGGTTTGCGAACCGGCAGGGAAGCCGACCTCGATTTCCTTGAAGCCAAGCCTGACCAGTTCATGGAACAAGGTCAGCTTGCGTTCGCTGTTCATCGGTTCGAACAGGGCCTGGTTGCCGTCGCGCAGATCGGTCGAGAGCCAGATCGGCGCCTTGTCGATGATGCGTGACGGCCATTGGCGATCGGGCAGATCGACGGTCGGAGGACGGGGGTATTTGGCATGGGGATGAGTAATCATGATGTCAGTCTGCGAGATGATGAACGTTGAATCAGCGATAGCCGATGCGTGCGCCGAACAGGGGCCGTTGCACGATCTGCGTCAGCAGCACGCCGGCCAGGCTGACGCCGCCGCCGATGAGATGGTAGGCGTGCATGCTTTCATTGAGCCAGAGGATAGCGAACAGCGCCGTCAGCACGGGCAGCAGGTTGATGAAAATGCTGCAGCGATTTGGGCCGAGTTTCTTGACGCCTTCGATCCACAGGAACGACAGCAGGATCGAGGAGCCGATACCGGAGTAAGCGATCAGCGGCAACGTCCGCGCGTCCAGCGCCGCGGTGCCGGCCGGCAGCAACAGGAATTGCGGCAGCATCAACACGAGCGCGGCGACCGCCTGCACGTACACCGCTTGCCAGACCGGCACGTTCATTTTCCAGCGACGCAGCAGCACGCCGTACAACGCATAAGAGAACGCTGCCAGCAGCATCAGCGCATCGCCCAGATGCACGCCTTCACGCATGGCCGCACCGAGGTCGCCGTGCCCGACCAGATACAGCAAGCCGGTGAACGACAGCAGGCCGCCCACGGCCATGCCGACCGTGACCGCTTCGCCCAGCACGATGACGCTCAGCAGCGCCGTCAGTAGCGGAATCAGCGCGGTGACGATGGCCATGTTGGTGGCGGTGGTGCTCTCGGCTGCGCGATAGGACAGGCTCTGGAACAAGGCCATCGCCAGCAGTCCGGACAACGCCAGTTGCCACCAGTGGCGGCGGATCTGGACGCGGTTGCGCCAGAGCGTGCGCAGCATGAACGGGCTCATGAGCAGCAGCACCAGCACCAGGCGATAAAAGGTGATGGCGGTAGGCGAGATGGCGGACGCGGCCATTTTTGAGACGATGACGTTGCCGGCCCACAGCACGATGGCGAGGAAAGGATAGAGATAAGAGGTCAATGGCATGGCGGTTTGGGTAGCGTTGGACAAGGAATCGCATACAGCGAGGCACTCATCTTGCTGCGGATCGTCAAGTCCGTCGCGTGCTAACATGCCTTAAGTTGTCGCAAAAGTGACATTGACGAACAGGTCGCATGGACACCTCCAACTACCACCACATGATCAACGCCAACGCTCCCGCTGCGGCGCTCGCGATCGATTATCCGCACGGCCACGTGATCGAGTTGCACCGGCACGCCTATGCGCAGCTGCTGTACGCCATCGAGGGCGTGCTGGTGGTGGAAACCGCCGAAGGGCGCTGGGTGGTGCCGCCCACGCGGGGCGTCTGGCTGCAGCCAGAGGTTGATCATCAGGTGCGCATGCGCGGCGACGTCAAGATGCGCACCGTGTTCGTCAACATGCAGGAGTTGCCGAACATGCCGCAGGAGAACTGCGTGCTCGACATACCGCCTTTGCTGCGCGAGCTGATCGTCGCCGCCGTCGGCATCGGCCCGGCGCTGGTTGCCGACGGCCGCGACTGGCACCTGCTGCGGCTGCTGGTGCACGAGCTGCGCTCGGTGCCGGTGTTGCCGCTGTACCTGCCGCTGCCGGCGGATCGCGGCCTGCGCGTGATCTGTGAAGCGCTGATGGCGCGGCCCGATGATGACGCCACGGTCGACATGCACGCGCAGCAGCTGGGCATCGCCACGCGCACTTTCCATCGCCTGTTCCTGCGCGAAACCGGCATGCGTTTCAGCCACTGGCGGCAGCAGGCGCGACTGTTGCTGGCGCTGGAAAACCTGGCGCGCGGCGACAAGATCATCGACGTCGCGCTTGATCACGGCTACACCAGCCAGAGTGCATTCGCGGCGATGTTCAAGAAACATTTCGGGATCGCGCCGAGCCGGTTTTTTCGCTGAAGCGGACGCGCCTATTTCCTCGCTGCAACGCACAACCCGCAAGTGGTGTAAACTTGGCGCACCTTAGAAGGCTGTCAGAAGCACGTATCCGGCTACAACGCCCGCCGAAACAGCCCGAACTCTTTCCTGTCGTACCGCATCATCGTGTCCCCCTCGCTTATCGTTCCGCTCATCGTCGGCTGTGCGCTGTTCATGGAAAACATGGACGTCACCGTCATCGCCACTTCCTTGCCAGCGCTCGCACGTGATCTCGGCCAGGATCCGATCACCCTGAAACTGGCGCTGACTTCCTACGTGGTCAGCCTCGGCGTGTTCATCCCGATTTCCGGCTGGGTCGCGGACAAGGTCGGCGCGCGCACGATTTTCCGCTCGGCGATGATTACCTTCATGACCGGGTCCATCCTGTGCGCCTTATCGGACTCGCTGCTGACCTTCGTCGCGGCGCGCTTCCTGCAAGGCATCGGCGGCGCCATGATGGTGCCGGTGGGACGTATCATCATCGTGCGCTCGGTGACCAAGGCCGAGCTCGTCAAGGCCATCAGCTATCTCACCTTGCCCTCGCTGATGGGGCCGGTGATCGGACCGCCGCTGGGCGGCTTCATCACGACGTATTTCCACTGGCGCTGGATTTTCCTGATCAACATCCCGATCTGCATCCTCGGCCTGTATCTGGCCGGGCGCTACATCCAGAATTTCCGTGAAGAAGATCCGGCGCCGCTGGACGTGAAGGGCTTCCTGCTGACCGCCTGCGGCGGCGGGGTGGCGATGCTGGGCTTTTCGCTGATCGGCAACCACCTGGTGCAGCAGGCGTGGCCGATCATCATGTGCGTGGTCGGCTCGGTGGCCTTGTTCTTCTACTTCCGCCACGCCATGCGCAGCGAGTATCCCTTGCTCGATCTGCGTCTGCTGAAGATCCCGACCTTGCGCGCCAGCGTGCTTGGCGGTTCGCTCTTCCGCGTCGGTCTCGGCGCGGTGCCGTTCCTGCTGCCCCTGGCCTTGCAGGAAGGCCTCGGGCTCAATCCGTTCGAGGCCGGCACGATCACCTGCGCCTCGGCCTTTGGCGCCATGTTCATGAAGGCGCTGGCGGCGATGGTGCTGCGCCGTTACGGCTTCCGCACGGTGTTGATGGTCAATGCGGTATTCGCCGGCATGGCGATCGCGTCGTACGGCATCTTCTCGTCGCACACGCCTTACTACGTGATGCTGCTGGTGGTGCTGATGGGCGGCTTCTTCCCGTCGCTGCAATTCACTTGCCTCAACTCGATCGCTTATGCCGACATCAGCAACCGCGATGCCGGCCGCGCCACCAGCCTGGCCAGCGTGGTGCAGCAATTGTCGCTGGGCATGGGCGTGACTATCGCCGGCCTGGTGCTGCAGATATCGAATTACCTGCAAGGCCACGCGACCATCGTCGAGGCCGATTTCTGGCCGGCATTCCTGGTGGTGGGCTTGTTCTCGGTGGCGTCGGTGCCGGTGACGGCGCGCCTGCCGAAGAACGCCGGGCTGGAACTTACGCGCAGCCGCAGCAGTAGCGGTAAGTGAGATAAAACCGACGTGCTTCGATAGGCAGGCGGCGAGGCGCGTATTATGATGGCGCGTCTTCTTACTCCGGAGTTCCCATGCTGCCCTTCAAGAAATTCAAATACGCTCCCGTCGCTGCAGCCCTGGTGCTGACCAGCACGCTCGCGTTCGCGCTGTCGCTGTCCGACCTCAGCAACCAGGATGCCACCAGCGGCCTGAAAGCGGCGCTGGAGAAGGGCGCCAATGTCGCCGTCTCGAAGCTCGGCGTGGAGAACGGTTTCCTCAACAACGACAAGGTCAAGATCCAGTTGCCGGGTCCGCTGCAGCAAGCCATGCCGCTGCTGAAGATGACCGGCCAGGGCCAGAAGCTGGACGACCTGGTGGTGTCGATGAACCGCGCCGCCGAATCGGCCGTACCGCTGGCCAAGCCGCTGCTGATCAATGCGGTCAAGTCGATGTCGGTCACTGACGCCAAGAACATCCTGTCCGGTGGTGAGACTTCCGTGACCGATTTCTTCCGCCAGAAGACCGCCACGCCGCTCGGTGAAAAATTCCTCCCCATCGTCAAGAAGATCACCGATAAAAACGGCCTCTCCGCCAAGTACAACGGCACCATGGGTCAGGTTGCCAAAACCGGCCTGGTGTCGGGCGACCAGGCCACGGTCGAGGGCTATGTCACGCAGCGTTCGCTGGACGGCTTGTTCTACATGATCGGCGAAGAAGAGAAGGCGATCCGCGCCGATCCGATCGGCGCCGGCAGCGCGATCATCGGCAAGGTCTTTGGGGCACTCAAGTAAGCTCAGCTTTTGCTTCAAAACCCCCTGAAAACCGGCCTTTTTGGCCGGTTTTTCGTTTCTACAGATTCGCCGGTTATGACTTCTGGAATTGTCATTTCTGGACTTCATTAAGCAAGTCGGTTATACTGCCGTCTGTCCTAGCGACAACACTTGTTCAACTACTAAGTAATTCCTGATCCGTTCACGGGTCGTCTCGTTGTCCGGCACGCCGATTCATTGCCGCCGGATGCATACATCATCGATTACGCCTTCGTGCGATCGATTTCATCGCTGCCTCGGCAGCACCGGTTCGAATCCAAACGATTAGCCCTGCGAGGGCGACGAACCACTACAAATAGTCAAAGCGCTGTCGCGGTTTCGATATCGGCATTTCATTGATCTCGACCATGGCGGCCACACAGGGGGAACCATGACGCGAAGTCTTCGCAACGTCATCGGTGGCGCAGCCGCGGTCACAGCCGTTTCAGTGCTCGCCGTCGCCGGCCTGATCCAGTGGATCGGGATGGACGTCATCACGCAGTACCGCAGCGATCTGATCTACTACACCGGCAAGCATCTGCAACTGGTCGCGTGGTCGATGCTGCTGGCAATCGCCACCGGCATTACGGCCGGCATCGCGCTGAGCCGGCCTGCGCTGGCGCGCCGCGCCGAGTACTTCATCCAGGTCTTCAACATCGGCAACACCATCCCGTCGATTGCTGTGCTGGCTCTGGCGCTGGCGTTCTTCGGCATCGGCAACTGGCCGACCATCCTGGCGCTGTGGCTGGCTTCGTTGCTGCCGATCGTGCGCAACACCTTCGAAGGCCTGAAGAACGTGCCGGCGCCGCTGCGCGAAGCCGCCAAAGGCATCGGCATGAAGCCTTATCAGGTGTTGCTGCGCGTCGAGCTGCCGAACGCCTTGCCGATCATCGTCGGCGGCATCCGCACGGCGCTGGTGATCAACGTCGGCACCGCGCCGCTGTCGATGCTGATCGGCGGCGAAAGCCTGGGCGGATTGATCTTCCCGGGCATCTACCTGAACAACCACGGCCAGCTGTTGCTGGGCGCCGCCGCGACCGCTTTGCTGGCGCTGTTGCTGGACGCGATCGTCACGCTGCTGTCGCACTGGTATCTGTCGCGTCGCGGCCTCGCATGAGCCAGGTACACAACAACAACAAGGGAACAGCCATGAAATCTTCTTATCTTTTACGTGCGTTCGGCTTTGCGCTCAGCCTGCTGGCAATGTTGCCGGCCACGGGCGCCACGCTGGTCGTCGGCGGCAAGAACTTCACCGAACAACTGATCCTGTCGTCGATGACCGCGCAGTACCTGCGCGCCAAAGGCTACGACGTCGATCTCAGGAACGGCCTCGGCTCCACGCTCATGCGCAAGGCGCAGGAAAGCAAGCAGCTCGACATCGTGTGGGAATACACCGGCACATCGCTGATCGTCTACAACCACGTCGACGAAAAGCTCGACGCTGAAACCACCTATGCGCGCGTCAAGGAGCTCGACCAGAAAATCGGCCTGACCTGGCTCAACGAGTCCGGCCTCAACAACACTTACGCCTTCGCCATGCCGCAAAAGCTGGCCGACGAACAAGGCATCAACACGCTGGAAGACCTCGCGCAGCACATTACGCGGGAGCAGCAGGCCGGCGGCAAGCCGCAGCTGATGGGCGTGGATTACGAATTCGCTTCGCGCCCCGACGGCCTCGAGCCGATGCAGAAGCTCTACGGCTTCCAGCTCGATCGCAGCGAGGTCAAGCAGATGGATCCGGGACTGGTCTACACCGCCTTGCGCAACGAGCAGCTGTATGTCGGCCTGACGTATTCGTCGGACGGCCGCATCAAAGGCTTCAACCTCAAACTGCTGGAAGACAACAAGGGCTACTTCGCTGCGTACAAGGCGACACCGGTGGTGCGCGAAGAAGTGTTGCAGCAGCATCCGCAGCTGGCTGACCAGCTGAACGCCTTGTCCGCCGCCATCGACACCGAAAAAATGACCGACATGAACAAGCGCGTCGACATCGACCAGGAGCCGATCGGCAAGGTCGTCACCGAATTCCTGCAGCAGCAGGGACTGATCTGAGGAGCCGGCCATGAATCTGATCGACTACCTCGCCGGCGACTGGCACAACATTCTCAACCTGACGCTGCAGCATCTCAGGCTGGTCGGCGTCGCCGTCAGCTTGGCCATCGTCATCGGCGTGCCGCTGGGCATCCTGATCACGCGGCATCGCTGGCTGGCCACGCCCTTGCTCGGCCTCGCCACGGTGGTGTTGACCTTGCCGTCGATCGCATTGTTCGGCCTGATGATTCCGCTGTTCTCGCAATTCGGCGCCGGCATCGGGCCGTTGCCGGCGATCACGGCGGTGTTCCTGTACTCGCTGCTGCCGATCATGCGCAACACCTTCCTCGCGCTCGACAACATCGACAGCGGCATCCGCGAAGCCGGCATCGGTATCGGCATGACCTTCTGGCAGCGCCTGCGCATGGTTGATCTGCCGCTGGCGCTGCCGGTGATCCTCGGCGGCGTGCGCACGGCGGTGGTGATGAACATCGGCGTGATGGCGATTGCCGCAGTGATCGGCGCCGGCGGCCTGGGCGTGCTGATCCTGCATGCGATCAGTCAGAGCAACATGCAAAAACTGGTGGTGGGCGCCGTGCTCATCAGCGTGCTGGCGATCGTCGCCGACGTGCTGCTGCAAGGCCTGCAACGAATTCTGACTCCGAAAGGACTGCAAAAATGATTGAACTCGAACAACTCAGCAAAACCTATACGCAAAAAGACGGCACGGCCGTGAAGGCGGTCGACTCGGTCAGCCTGAAGGTGGCCGAAGGCGAGATCTGCGTCTTCCTCGGTCCGTCCGGATGCGGCAAGACCACGACGCTGAAAATGATCAATCGCCTGATCGCGCCGACATCCGGTCGCGTACTGCTCAACGGCGAAGACACCACCGGCATCGACGAAGTCAGCCTGCGCCGCCACATCGGTTACGTGATCCAGCAGATCGGCCTGTTTCCCAACATGACGATTGAAGAAAACATCACCATCGTGCCGCGCCTGCTGGGTTGGGACAAGAAACGCTGCCGCGAGCGCGCGACCGAACTGATGGCGATGGTGGCGCTGGATCCGGCGAAATTCCTCAAGCGCTATCCGCGCGAACTGTCGGGTGGCCAGCAACAGCGCATCGGTGTGATCCGCGCGCTGGCGGCCGACGCGCCGGTGCTGCTGATGGACGAGCCGTTCGGCGCGGTCGATCCGATCAACCGCGAATCGATCCAGAACGAGTTCTTCCAGATGCAACGCCAGCTCAGGAAGACCGTGATCATGGTCAGCCACGACATCGACGAAGCCATCAAGCTGGGTGACCAGGTGGCGATTTTCCGCGCCGGCAAGCTGGTGCAGTTCGATCATCCGGATACCTTGCTGGCGCGTCCCAAGGATGATTTCGTCAGCGCCTTCGTGGGCCAGGACCATACGCTCAAGCGCCTGCTGCTGGTGCGCGCGGGCGATGCCGCGACGACGCCGTCGACCGCGCGTCCCGGCTTGCCGCTGCAGGATGCGATGAGCTTGATGGATGATCAGGATGCACGCTATCTGACGATCACCGACAACGACAACCGTGCGCTCGGCTACATCAGCCGGCGCGACATCCGCAGCGCAGGCATGGTCGGCGTCAGCGGCGACAAGGTCAAGCCATTCAATCTCAACGCAACGCCGGATGAGAACCTGCGCGTGGTGCTGTCGAAGATGTACAAGCACAGCGCCAGCTGGATGCCGGTCATTGACGCAGAGGGAAAATATCTCGGGGAAGTGACACAGGATTCGATCGCCGACTACCTGAGTTCGGGCAAATCGCGCGGCCAGAAGATGGCAGCTTGAGATAAGCAATGGCAATAAAAAAGCCCCGGATCTCCGGGGCTTTTTTACGTCACAGCAAGCGGTGCATGAACACCGCTTTGCCGGTCGTGGGATTCAGTTCATAGCCGACGAAACCGCTGGCAGCGTAGAGCGAACGCGCCACGGTATTGCCTTCCAGGACTTCCAAGGTGATCTTGCAGCAACCGAGTTCGCGTGCGCAGGTCTCGACCGCTTGCATCAACTTCTTCGCAATGCCGCGTCCGCGATAAGCGGGCGCCACGGCGAAGTCGTGGATGTTGAGCAGCGGCTTGCAGGCGAAGCTGGAAAAGCCTTCGATGCAATTGGCGAAGCCGGCAGCCTGCTCGCCGTCGAACGCCAGGAACACATGCACCGCAGGACGCTTGCGCAATTCCTCGATCAGATGGGCGCGGACGAAATCGCTGATGCCTTCGCCGCCTCCCATCAGGTCGGATGCATACGCATCAAGCATCTCGAGGATAGCGACGCCATGTCGCGGATTGTTGAGGTCAGCTTTGACGACGGTTATCAATTCGGATGCCTTTCTGCGAGATGCAATCGGAAACGGCTATGTTACCTGCCGCGACCGCCGGAGCGATGGGTCGATGCAGGGCGCGCAGCAGGGCCGCGGTTCTGCGCCGGACCTGCGCCCGGACCTTGCGGTTTGGCCGGACCGCCTTGACGGGGCTTGGCTGCTGCCTGGCCCTGGCCGCCGGTCTTCGGTTGCTGGGAGCGATTGCCGCCACCGCCGCCATTGGCGCTGCGACCGCCGCCGCCACCTTGTGGGCGACGTCCGCCGCCGCCACCGCCGCGATGGCCTTCGCTGCGCAACTGGATCGGTTGCGGCTTGGCCTTCGGATCGGGTTCGAAGCCGGGTACGATTTCAACCGGGATTTCACGCTTGATGAAACGTTCGATGTCGTTCAGCAGGTCGCGTTCGTCGACGCAGACCAGCGACACGGCGGAGCCGGTGGCGCCGGCGCGGCCGGTGCGGCCGATGCGGTGGACGTAATCTTCGGAGACGTTCGGCAGGTCATAGTTGACTACGTGCGGCAACTGGTCGATGTCGATGCCGCGGGCAGCGATATCGGTGGCGATCAGTGCTTGCAGCTTGCCGTCCTTGAAGTCGGCCAGGGCGCGGGTGCGCGCTGCCTGGCTCTTGTTGCCGTGGATCGCCATGGCGGTGATCTCGTCGCGGGCCAGCTGTTCGACCAGCTTGTTGGCGCCGTGCTTGGTGCGCGTGAACACCAGCACCTGGTTCCACTGGTTGGTCTTGATCAGATGCGCCAGCAGCGGATGTTTCTTGTCGCGGTCGACCGGGTGGATCTTTTGACCGATCACTTCCACGGTGGAGTTGCGGCGCGCCACTTCAATCATTGCAGGCGAGTTCAGCAGGCCGTCGGCCAGTGCCTTGATCTCGTCGGAGAAGGTGGCTGAGAACAGCAGGTTCTGGCGCTTCTTCGGCAAGACCGCGAGGATCTTCTTGATGTCGCGGATGAAACCCATGTCCAGCATGCGATCGGCTTCGTCCAGGATCAGGACTTGCACGCTCTTCAGGTCGACCGTGTTTTGCTGCATGTGGTCGAGCAGGCGGCCCGGCGTGGCAACCAGGATATCGACGCCTTGCTTGAGCAGACGGATTTGCGGGTTGATGCCGACGCCGCCGAAGATGCAGGCGGAAGTCAGCGGCAGATACTTGCCGTAGACGCGCACACTTTCTTCGACCTGCGCCGCGAGTTCACGCGTCGGAGTCAGGATCAGCGCGCGGATCGGCACATGGCCGTTGACCTTGACGCGTTCCACGGACGACAGGCGTTGCAGCAGCGGCAAAGTGAAGCCGGCGGTCTTGCCGGTACCGGTTTGTGCGCCGGCCAGCAGATCGCCGCCGCCGAGTACGGCAGGCACGGCTTGCATCTGGATTGGCGTGGGCGTGGTGTAGCCTTGTTCGGTTACGGCACGAACGATTTCCTCGGAAAGACCGAGAGATGAGAATGACATAGTGGGATTTTAAAAATATCGGCCTGTCGCCGCAGTGGGCGCCAGTCGCAGGCAAACGGGTTGAAACGTCGGGAGGACAGCGGACTTTGACTGGAGAATGTGCCGCACGGGGCGCAGTATAACAGGTGCGGGGAAGGGACGTGGATAAATCTTGGCAGGCGTCGTGCAGCACAGGCCGCACGACGCCGCCTCTGGCTGCCGCGAGTCAGGCGTCCAGCAGGCGCAAGCCGATGGTGCCGCCGATGATCAGCGCAATGCACAGCAGGCGCAGCGGCGACAGGGCGTCGTTGAACAGGTAAATGCCGAGCACTGCGACGCCGACCGAGCCGGTGCCTGTCCAGATCGCATAGGCGGTGCCGGCCGGCAGGCTGCGCATGGCCAACGTCAGGAACAGCACGCTGCAGGCGGCCGCGCCGACGCCGATCAGGCTGGGCGTGAGCCGGGTCCAGCCGTTTGCGTACTTGAGCGCGATCGCCATGATGATTTCCACTACACTTGCCAATGACAGGAATACCCAGGCCATTATTTTTCTCCGTGAATTGAACAGGCGCTCAGCATAGGCAGGCAGGGCGGACCCAACAAGAAGGCACTTTTTGGTAACCATGAAACCGGTAAAAAAACTCCCAGTCGAAGAACCGCAAACCGATATCTACAGTCTCGCCTGCCCTTCGCGCAAGGCGCTGGAACTGGTCGGCAGCAAGTGGGCCTTGCTGATTTTCCCGGCGCTGGCGGCGGGACCGATGCGCAACAGCGCGCTGCTGCGCAAGATCGAGGGCATCTCGCAAAAGATGCTGACGCAGACTCTGAAGGAGCTGGAGCGCAATGGTCTGGTGACACGTTGCAACCTGGAGACGGCGGCGCCGCACGTGGAATACGAACTGAGCCCGCTGGGGGAATCGCTCAGCGATACGCTGATCGCGCTGGACAACTGGGCCGAACGCCATCACGCCGATTTGCAGCGTGCGCGCGAGCAATTCGACAAAGAAAAAACCGACGAACAGGTCGCCGGCCGGCTGGTGCACAAACTCAAATAAAACTCAGCTGCGCGTTTGTGCAGCGAGGAATTCCAGCAACGGCGGCAACACCAGCTGGCTCTGCATCAGGCCGCCGAAATGCGTCACACCGGGCAGCGACACGAAGCATGCGCGCGGCAACAATCCGGCGCAGCGCTCGACCGCCGCATGGCGCGCATCGGCGTCGCCGCAAAACATCAGGCAGGGCAGGTCGATCAGCGGCAGCAACTCTTCCATCGAGACGCGCGGCTGTTGCGCGGCGGCGGCCAGCGCCTGCAGGTCGTTGGCGCGGATCAGCATTTTTACTTCGGGTGAAATGCGCTCATTGAGCACGCTTTCAAATGCCGTGATGAAGGCGTTGGCATCGGTGCCGTCGAGCCCCTTGAAGGCATCCCAACTGGTGTCCGCATACGGATGCGCCGCGCCCAACGTCAGCGATTGCAGGCGGTCGCGTGCGTGGCGCACCATGCCGTAACCGACCCAGCCGCCGAGCGAGTAACCACAGTAATGCACTTTGTCGATGCCGAGATCGTCGAGTACGGCAACAACATCGGCGCTGCGCTGCTGCAGTGTATAGGCGTCCGACTCGTGCGGCTTGTCGCTGAGGCCGTGGCCCAGCGCATCGAGCGCAATGACGCGGTAGTGTTGTTGCAATACTTCGGTAAAACCGAAGAAGCGCCAGGCTTGCGAGCTGCTGGTGAAACCGTGGTGCAGGAACAGGTCAGGGCCCTGGCCGCTGACTTCGTAATGGATGCGCCGTCCGGCGCTGACGACAAATGGCATGGGATGGAAGGAAAGAGGACTCAGGCCTGGGTGGGTTTGCACTTGTGGAGCAGCGCCTGCGAGCGGCTGCGGATCTCTTCGTTGGACAGGTCTTCCTTGTGTGTGGCAATTGACCAGATGTGGCCGTAGGGGTCGCGCAGCATGCCCGAGCGGTCGCCGTAGAACTGATCCTGCACAGCGCGCAGTTTGGCGGCGCCTGCGGCGATGGCCTGGGTGAACACGGCATCGACATCGTCGACGTAAATCAGCATGCTGACGCCGGCGCCGCCGAGCGTCTTGGGGCAATGGATGCCCATTTCGATGAACTCGTCGGCGAGCATGATGCGGGCGTTGCCGATCTGGATTTCGGCGTGCCAGATTTTATTATGGGGGCCGTCGAGACGCATGACTTCGGTCGCGCCGAAGGCTTTCTCGTAAAACGTGATGGCGCTGGCGGTGTCGGCGACGATCAGATAAGGCGTGACGCTGCTGTAGCCTTCAGGAATGGGATTGACTGCCATGCTCGTCTCCTTGGGTGGCTGGGAAGCGGTGCCGATCAAATCAAATTGAATTGACTCACATCGCCTCCCTGGCGTGACTTGGTGACTGCTCCGGTTCTCCGACCGGATCGTGCTGCTGAGGTTGATGCTGATGCGGAGCTGAAGTCTGAATCTTATGCGAATTCAGACAGCAAATTGACTTGCTGCGAGAAAATCTTTGGATTGCCGGCCAGGACGTCGCCCTTGTACAGGTAATCGGCTTCACCCTTGAAGGTGCCGACGATGCCGCCGGCTTCGGTCACCAGCAGCGAGCCGGCGGCGATGTCCCAAGGCTTCAGGCCCTTTTCGAAGAAACCGTCGAGGCGGCCGGCGGCGACGTAGGCCAGGTCCAGCGCGGCAGCGCCCGGACGGCGCAGGCCGGCGCAGCTTTCGGTCATGATCTTGAACATCTTCATGTATTCGTTCAAGCCGTCCATGTCGCGGAACGGGAAACCGGTGCCGATCAGGCCGTCAGCGATCTTGTCGCGCTTGCTGACGCGGATGCGCTTTTCGTTCAGGTAGGCGCCGGCGCCTTTGGAAGCGGTGAACAGGTCGTTGCGGGTAGGGTCGTAGACCACTGCTTGCGTGATCTGGCCACGCTGTTGCAGCGCGATCGAGACGCAGTATTGCGGGAAGCCGTGAATGAAGTTGGTGGTGCCGTCGAGTGGATCGATGATCCAGACGTTTTCATTTTCGTCGTGCAGGTTGGCCGATGGTCCGGACTCTTCCGCCAGGATGGCGTGGTCGGGATACGCGGTCTTCAGGACCTCAATGATGGCGTCTTCCGCCGCCTTGTCGACTTCAGTGACGAAGTCGTTGTGTTGCTTCTTGGTGACCTTGAGCAGCGACACGTCGAACGACGCGCGATTGATGACGGCAGCACCGCGGCGAGCGGCCTTGATGGCCGTATTGAGCATTGGGGGGATAAGCATCCTGAGGGTTCCGTTAAAATGGCGTCTTCGCCGCCCGGTTCGCTACCCGGCGGAAATTTGCACAACTATGAAATTAATGAGCGATGCACTGTCCGAAAATTGCCGGTTTGTCATCAAATCGGCATTGCCCGGCGTGTTTTGGATCGTTTTGATCCCTTACAGGCCGGCTTACGATGTTTTCCTGACGTGCGAATACCGCTATTTTAAATGAACACGCCCAAAATCGATAATTCTGTTTTCAAGCGCCTGCGTTTCGTGTTGGTGGAAACCAGCAGTCCAGGCAATATCGGCGCGGCTGCCCGCGCCATCAAGACCATGGGTTTCGGCGAGCTGGTGCTGGTCAATCCGCGCTTTCCCAATGCGGTTGAGGAAGAGGCCGCCGTGGCCTTCGCCAGCGGCGCGCAGGATGTGCTGTCCGGCGCACGCATCGTGAGCAGCATCGAGGAGGCGTTGCAGGATTGCAATTTTGCCGCCGCCATCAGCGCGCGCCTGCGCGAGTTTTCGCCGCCGGTGGTGTCGCCGCGTGCGATTGCCGAGCAGATTGCCGGCGACGTCGGACTGAACGCTGCGCTCATTTTCGGCAACGAGCGTTTCGGCCTGCCCAACGAGTTGGTGCAGCAATGCAATGTGCTGATCAACATTCCGGCCAATCCCGATTATTCTTCGCTCAACCTGGCGCAGGCGGTGCAGGTGCTGGCCTACGAATGCCGCATGGCCGAACTGGGCGACCGCAAGCAAGCCACCGATATCGGCTTCCAGGGCGAGATGGCCGGCGTGGCGGAGATCGAGGGCATGTTCCGCCATCTCGAAGAGGCGCTGGTGGCGATTGAGTTCCTCAAGCCCGACAGTCCCAAAAAATTGATGCCTCGCCTCAAACGCCTGTTTGCGCGCACGCAGCTGGAAACCGAAGAGGTGAATATCCTGCGCGGCATCGCCCGCCAGATACTGACGCCCAAACAAGACAGAAAGCCCAAGCAATGAGCAAGTTGACCCTGGATCGCATCCTCCAGTCGCAAGGTTTCGGATCGCGCAAATATTGCCGTTCGCTGATCGAAGACGGCGAAGTCGCCATCAACGGCGAAGTCGTCGACGACTACCGTTTTGCCCCCGATACCGAAGGACTGGCGTTCACGCTGTTCGACGAAGAATGGATCTATCGCGAACACGTCTACATCGCCCTGAACAAGCCGGCCAATTTCGAATGCTCGCGCAAGCCCAGCCATCATCCGGGCGTGCTGACGATTTTGCCGGAACAGTTTTCGTGGCGCGACGTGCAGCCGGTTGGTCGCCTCGATCACGACACCACCGGCTTGTTGCTGATGTCGGACGACGGCGCCTTCATCCATGCGCAATCTTCGCCCAAGCGCCATGTGCCGAAAGTCTACGCGGCCACTACGCACGATGCGGTGACGGACGAGCTGATCGCGCAATTGCTGGGCGGCGTGCAACTGCACGACGAGCCGGCGCCGCTGGCGGCGGTGACTTGCCGCAAGCTTGATGCGCATTTGCTGGAGATCGTGCTGGAGCAGGGGAAATACCATCAGGTCAAACGCATGCTGGCGGCCGCCGGCAACCATTGCAGCGCCTTGCGCCGGACCGCCATCGGCGGTTTGCAGCTGGATGCACTGGAATTGGAAGAGGGCGAATGGTGTTATCTCGATGCAGAGCAGCTGGGTTTGCTGGTGCCGGCTTGACGCGCTAGTCCTTCAACGATCTTTCAAAGAAAAATGGCCGCCGCTGGAATCCAGCGGCGGCCATTTTTTGCGTCAAGAGCAGTGAGAATTAGTGGCGTGTATCAGTCTGCGGCACTGCATCCGCCGGTGTTTCGGCACGGAAGATCTGCGCGCAATCGACTGCGTCGAACTCGTAGTGCAATCCGCAGAAATCACAATCGACGCTGAGCTTTTCCTGAGTGGAAAGCGCATCTTCGACTTCAGCCTGGCCGAGCATCTTGAGCATGTTGCCGACCTTCTCGCGCGAGCAGGTGCAATGGAATTCCGGATGCGCAGGATCGAAGACGCGGATGGTTTCTTCCCAGAACAGGCGATGCATCAGCGTCTCGATGTCGGTGCTCAGCAGTTCTTCCGCACGCAGCGTATTGCCCAGCATCGACAGGCGATTCCAGGTTTCCAGTTCTTCCTCCGGTGCGGCTTTGCCGACGTCCTTGCCGCCGTGGTTCGGCAGCTTTTGCAGCAGCAGGCCGCGCGCTACCTTGTCGTCGGCGGCGAGCCACAACTTGGTGTCGAGCTGCTCGGAACGCAGCATGTAGTTTTCGATGACGGTGGCTACAGTGTCGCCATCCAGCGGCACGATGCCTTGATAAGCCTGTTGGCCCGGCATCTTGTCCTTGGGATCGAGCGTGATGGCGAAACGGCCTTCGCCGTTGGCGTTGACCAGCTGGGTCAGGGTGGCGTCGTCGGCCACTTCAGCGTCTTCCACCAGCTTGGCGGTGGCGCGCAGGCGCAGCTCGGAGTCGCATTCAACCACCAGCAGGCGGACCGGGCCGTCGCCGTGGATCTGCATGACGACCATGCCGTTGAATTTGAGGTTGGCCGTCAGCAGCGCGGCCGCCGACAGCATCTGGCCGAGCAACGCCTTGACCGCAACCGGATAGTCGCGACGCGCCAACACCTGTTGCCAGGTCGACGAAATCTCTACCAGTTCTCCACGAACCGGAGCGTTTTCCACCATGAATTTTTGCAGCGTATCTTTCATTGTTTCTTTCTTGTTGCTCACAAACTCACAAGAAGCGGCGCAAAGCCGCATCGTGCAGTTGCGTTGTTGCCTTGCTTCGATAGCGCTTCAGGCGATGCGCTTGAGACTGGTTTTGAACAATTGCGCGCGTTCGACATAACTGTCGGTGCCGGCGCGCATGCGGGCGATATCTTCTTCGCTCAGGGTGCGCACGGCCTTGGCCGGCGAACCGATGATCAGCGAATTTTCCGGGAATTCCTTGCCTTCGGTGACCAGCGCGCCGGCGCCGACCAGACTGTTCTTGCCGATCTTGGCGCCGTTGAGCACGATGGCCTGGATGCCGATCAGGGCACCTTCGCCGATGGTGCAGCCGTGCAGCATGGCCTGGTGGCCGACCGTCACGTTCTTGCCGATGTGCATCGGATAGCCGACGTCGGTGTGCAATACTGCGCCTTCCTGGACGTTGCTGTTCTCGCCGATGGTGATCAATTCATTGTCGCCGCGGATGCTCACGTTGAACCACACGCTGGCGTGTTCTTCGAGCTTGACCTTGCCGACCACGACGGCCGACTCGGCCACCCAGGCGGTTTCCGCGATTTCCGGCGTGTTTTCTTCCAACTTGTAAATTGCCATAATAAAATTGTCTCCTCGGTTATTCGGGGACACAGACATCCATATTGGGACAAACTGTGTTCCATCAACCCGCCATTTTACCGCTGCTGTCATAAATCAACGTGAATCCATCGCCGAACCCCGATTTTCCTGAAAACAAGTTTTCCGCCGCGACCGAACTGCGTCGCGCCGCGCTGCATTGGCTGGTGCATACCGACAGCGCCGCCAAGGCGGCCGGCGTGCGCGCCATGTCGCAGGCCTGGCATGCCGGCGCACTGGCGTTGGACCGGGGCGCTGCCTTGTCGACCGATGCCGCGGTGCCGGGACGGCCGGCGCATCCGGAGCTGGTGTCGCCGCTACTGGTGAAGTCGCGTTCGATGCGTACGGAAGAGGGACGTGCCGCGATGATCCATGCGCTGGCGCATATCGAATTCAACGCCATCAATCTCGCGCTCGACGTGATCTGGCGTTTTCCGGACATGCCGGAGGCGTTCTACGTCGACTGGCTCAAGGTGGCCGACGAAGAGGCCTATCACTTCTCCTTGCTGGAGGCGCATTTGCAGGTGCTCGGTTGCGCCTACGGCGATTTCACCGCGCATAACAGCCTGTGGGATATGGCCGAGAAAACCAAAGACGACATCCTTGCCCGCATCGCACTGGTGCCGCGGACCATGGAAGCGCGCGGACTCGACGCCGCACCGCCGGTGCGCAACAAACTGGCGCAAGCCGGCGATCACGCCGCGGCGGCCATCCTCGACATCATCATGCGCGACGAAATCGGCCACGTGGCCATCGGCAATCGCTGGTACGGCTGGCTGTGCGAGCAGCGCGGACTGGATCCGATTGCGACGTTCGCGCACTTGACGGTCGAATTCAAGGCACCGGTAATGCGCGGGCCGTTCAACATGGAAGCGCGTCGCGCAGCAGGATTTACCGAGGCGGAGCTGGCCTTGATGTAAGACGAAGGCTGCTTGGAAATCTTGTTATTTTGACGGGGAATTATTACCGTTTTTACGTTTTGGATACCGCATGGTTTGTTCATCATGCTATCGTGCGGCAGGATGTTTTTTCGGAACTGTTCCGCTGTTTTCTTGTGAGAGGATGCTATGAAATTGATCAAAGTGATCGGTGCTGCGTTGGCTATAGGCGCGGTAGGACTGGCGATCTCCGCCTGCCAGAAGAAAGAGGAAACGCCAGGACCGGCGGAAACCATGGGCAAACAGATCGACAGCGCGGTGAAGAACGCCGGCGATCAGGCCGCAGTGGTGGCGGACAAGGCGCAAGAGAAGGCGGCTGAAGCCAGCCAGAAGCTGGACAAGGCCGTCGGCGACATGAAAGACGGCGCCAAGGACCTGACGCAGAAAGCCGGCGAAAAGATGGAAGCCGCAGGCCAGAAAATCCAGGACACGGCAAAAGAAGCGCAGAAGTAATTTGCCGCTTGCAGCACCGGAAACCCGCATGTCGCCATGCGGGTTTTTTTATATCCCCGCCTTGTGGATTTCTGCGACGACACGCGCCTGGATGGTCGGGTCCAGCGCCAGTGCGACATGGCCGATGCCGCTGATGGCGACGTTTTCAGCGCCGGGCAAGTGCGAGGAGATTTGCGGCGAGACGATATTGTCGTGATGCGAATAGAGCGACAGGATGACGGCGCGCGTGGCCGGTTCTTCGGTGGCGGCGAGTTTTTGCAGCCACTCGCTGCTGGTGCCTTCTTCGGCGCGGCCGAGCCAGTTCATTTCGCCGCAGTTGATGCCAATGCCGAAGTTGGCAATGGTGGTGCCGTGATGCGGCGTTCCCAGCGTGATGACTTTAGCGATATTGGCGCAGCCGTGGTCGCGCAGGTATGCGCGTGCCGCCAGGCCGCCCATGCTGTGAGCGACGATGACGATCTTGTCCTGGCCGCTTTCGGTTACCAGCCGTTGCACCGCTTCATGGACCAGCGGTGCGTAGCCGTCGATGCTGCCGAAGACGGGCTCCATGTCGACCGCGTAATGCGTGATGTGGGCTTCTTCCAGGGCCTTGCTCATCCAGTGCCAGTAGCCGCTGTTGCAGCCGTAGCCATGGATCAGCAGCACCGGCAATGAGGTAGTGTCGGTGTAGATGCGCTTGTCGAAACGCTGGAACGGCATGCCCCAGGAAGAGCACAGCATGGTCGCGCAGTATTCGCCGGCAAACAGCCGGAAAATGCCGGGCCAGCTCAGTTCAGGCGTGTGCGCCGATTTGGCGCGGTTGGGCCAGGTCAGGAAGAAGCTGTTGGCCGTGATCGAGGCGCGGAACAGCCCGACCATCGCCAGGCTGAGGACGATGGCGAGCGGAACGTTGGTGACATGCAGCTTGACGAGCAGGAGGTAGAACAGGGCGGCGACGCCGAATTGGGTCAGCAGCAGGGTTCGGGCAATGCGGGCGATCATGCAGTGACGGCCTCTTGATTGTGGGCGAAACGACTAGCGTAACAGGATTGCATGACCGTTTTATTGCAGCGCAGCTTATTGTTTCTTTTTTGGTGGATTCAGGTCCACGATCCGGGTGCCAGCCAGACGATCGTGTAAGAACTGGCGTTGCGGATCGGCGTAGATCAATGCGGCCCAGACCACGACATTGACGGCGGGAATCCATATCAGCATCCAACCCTTGGCGCCCAGCACCCATGCCAGCGCCAATCCCGGCAGGAACCACAGCCAGCTGAGCAGGAAGCGCAGCAGCGCGCGCCATGCGTTGACCGGTGCGCCGTCGGCGCGGGTCAGGCGGATGCGCCAGGTCTTCATCGCCAGCGTCTGGCCGCCGCGGTTCCAGAACCAGATGAAGTACAGGCCGAGGATGACGAACAGCCAGCTTTCCAGCGCATGGCGCAGATAAAGCGCGTGGCGCTGTTCGAGGACGGTCGAGAATATCAAGGTCGAGATGAACACCACGCCGAACAGCAGCATGGATTCGTACACCATGCTGAACAGGCGGCGGCGCAGGGAGGGCGTGGGCAAGGTGGTGATGGGTGCGGTTGCGGGCGTCAATGGGGAGCTCAAGGCGGTCTCTTTTCTTGGTGTGGGCAAGTATTCTTTGGTCGGCGTGGCGCAGAGGCTTGGATGCGCCGGGAAGCATGATACGCGAACTGGAGGGGAATCAGGCGCAAACGGGAGCGTAAACTGAACACGCCGGCGTCATGCAAAAACGCCATGTCGGCGTGTATGCGCGGACATGGCGTTTTTGTTTTCCTGGTCTTTCTGGGAGGCGTCGGCCCTGGCGGCTTTACTTGATCTCGGTCGGTGTCGCCGCTGTCGGTGTAACAACTGTCGGCGGCGGCACCAGAGTCTGCTCCAGTGCCTCAGGAGGCAGCTGGATGGTCGGCGCAGCCTTGGCCTGAGTCGGCGGCAGCGCAGCGACGTGCTTGGGCAGCTTGGCTTGCGACAGTTTCTTCTTTTGTTCGTCCGACAACTGCTGGTATTCCTTCCACTGGGCGGACTTCTTGTCGGCATCCAGCTTCTTGGCGCGGGTGTAGCTTTCACGCACCGAACGGCGCTGCACCGGCGTCAGCTTGACCCAGTCGCGCATGCGTTCCTGCAGGCGTTCCTGTTCGGCAGGGCTCATGGCGGCGAACTTGTTGCCGATGACCAGCCATTTTTCCTTGCTGTTGAATTCCATCTTCTTCCACTCGCCGGCCAGCGGCGCGAGCGCCTGCTGCTGAGCGGGCGTCAGCTCGCTCCAGGTCGGCTTGGAATCGGGTTTCTTGGCGATCTTGGACGGCGTGGTCGGCGCCGATGCCGGCTGCTGGGTTGCCGCCGTGGAGTTCGGACCTTGTGCATGCACTGCTTTGCACGTCAGGACGGACAGGCCGGCCAGTGCGACGACTGCGGCAACGGTAAAGCTCAACATGTTGCGTGCTGTGGTGCTCATGGAAGTCCGGATGCCTGCCATCAATTATTCGCCTTGCTGCGCCAGATAGGCGTTGAAACCGTGATCGAGATAAGCCGACAGCGGCAGTTCATCCGACAGCACGCCAGCATCGATTTCAGCCAGGGCGCTGATACGCTGTTTGTGCTCGTGTTCATACAGGCCGGCAAACAGCATCACACCGGCCAGCAACGGGATGGCGACGCCAAGGCGACCCAGCCAGGAGAACGACGACGAAGGCGTGAAGTTGCCGCCCAACGCGCCTGCCAGTGCAAATTGCGGCGCCACGGCACGAACCGGAGCGGTGGTTTTCTTGCGGGCAAGCGCAACGCGACGCGCTTCCGCAAGGCTTTGCGTGGTCGATTCGGGCAGGTGTTCCAGATTGGCGTCCAGAGCGCGCTTTACCCGGTAAGCAAATTGTAGTTCTTTGTTGTTCATAAAGTGATTCCTTTGGCCCTGAGAGCTTGAGCCAGGGCGTGTGTTGCGCGAGAGCAATGAGTTTTGACGCTGCCCTCTGAGCATCCCATCGCGGCAGCTGTCTCGGCGACATCCATGTCTTGCCAGTAACGCATGAGGAAGGCTTCCCGTTGACGGGTTGGAAGTTTTTGTACTTCGGCGTCGATCAAGGCGAGCGTTTGTTCACGTTCAACCTTGTCTGCGCTGGACTCCGAAGCCTGAGTGCCTTCTTCAGCTTCGTAGCTTTCGAGCAGGTCGAAGTCTTCCTGGTTCTCGCTGTCGCGGCCGATGCTGGAAAACAGGCTGACCCAGGTGGTGCGGACTTTTTCCCGGCGGAAAAAATCATGGATGGTGTTTTGCAGGATGCGCTGGAACAGCAAGGGAAGTTCGTTGGCCGGCTTGTCGCCGTACTTCTCGGCCAGCTTGATCATCGCATCCTGGACAATGTCGAGCGCCGCTTCATCTTTTCGCACGGCGTAAACCGCCTGCTTGAAGGCGCGGCGTTCGACATTTTCGAGAAAATCGGAGAGTTCTTTGTCAGTTGCCATGCAATACGGCTTGTCGATGTGCAGCCGGGAATAGATGAATCGAATGCAATTCCAACGGGTATGTTGGAGGAGTGTACGGATTTGTAACAGAGCGCATGCTAGCAAAAAAGCCCTTGTTTGTGGTGGTGTTTATCGGAAAAGCACAATTACAGGGCGGTTTTGCGGGCTGCCGCACTAAATTAGCTTGACCAAAATGATGCGACGCATTAACGTGTCAGTCCGCTTCATCAACATGAAGTTCTATGGTCTTTACCGTGGTTACGCATAATGTAGCGATTGTCAAAGACGCGCTTTATTTAAAAGCTGTTTGTTCTAACCCGCGCCACAAGCGCGAGAAATTCGTAACGGTGTACTTGCACCAAGGCTGAACGAGTCGCGCTGAGCGGCATTTTGAACCTCACTACGGTTGGGGCGCAGAAATGACGTGACCGCACAAAGAAGGGATGCCGAAGGACGCAGGTCGATCAGTGCGATTTCGCCAGGAGAGAACATCCGATCAATCTCCAATGGACCTTGAAAGGAAGTAGTAATGAGTGCAGAAAACCTCACCGGTGCGGAGATACTCGTCCGTTGCCTGGCTGAAGAGGGCGTTGAGCACGTCTTCGGCTATCCTGGTGGCGCCGTGCTTTATATTTACGACGCTATCTTCAAGCAAGACAAATTCCAACATATCCTGGTACGCCACGAGCAGGCTGCGGTGCATGCAGCGGATGCCTATTCGCGCAGCTCCGAAAAAGTCGGCGTTTGCATCGTGACCTCCGGTCCCGGCGTGACCAATGCGGTGACCGGCCTGGCGACCGCGTACATGGATTCGATCCCGATGATCGTGATTTCCGGCCAGGTGCCGTCGACCGCCATCGGTCAGGACGCCTTCCAGGAATGCGACACCGTCGGCATCACGCGTCCCTGCGTCAAGCACAACTTCCTCGTGAAGGATGTGAAGGACCTGGCGGCAACGATGAAAAAAGCTTTCTATATCGCCACCACCGGCCGTCCAGGCCCCGTGCTGGTCGATATCCCGAAGGATATCTCGATGCACACCTGTGCCTACGAGTATCCGAAAACCGTCGAGATGCGTTCGTACAAGCCAGTCGACAAGGGCCACTCCGGTCAGATCCGCAAGGCGCTGCAACTGTTGCTGACGGCAGAGCGTCCGATGATCTACACCGGCGGCGGCGTGATTCTCGCGAATGCCGCTCCCGAGCTCAACAAGCTGGTGGATCGTCTCGGCTTCCCTTGTACCAACACGCTGATGGGCCTGGGCGCTTATCGCTCGACCAGCGACAAGTTCGTCGGCATGCCGGGCATGCACGGGACCTACGAAGCCAACATGGCGATGCAGCACAGCGATGTGATGATCGCCATCGGCGCGCGCTTCGACGACCGCGTGATCGGCAATCCAAAACACTTCGCCTCCAACGCACGCAAAATCATCCATATCGACATCGATCCTTCGTCGATTTCCAAGCGCGTCAAGGTCGACATTCCTATCGTCGGCAACGTCAAGGATGTGCTGCAGGAATTGCTGGCCCAGCTGGACGCCGCCGAAACCAAGCCGAATGCGCCTGCGCTGGCCAACTGGTGGAAGCAGATCAACAAGTGGCGCGAGCGCGACTGCCTGAAGTTCGCAACCTCGGACGAGTTCATCAAGCCGCAGGCAGTCGTCAAGAATGTCTGGGAAATCACCAAGGGCGACGCCTTCATCACCTCCGACGTCGGCCAGCATCAGATGTGGGCCGCGCAGTACTACGGTTTTGACAAGCCGCGCCGCTGGATCAATTCAGGCGGTCTCGGCACCATGGGTGTCGGCTTGCCGTACGCCATGGGCGTGCAGAAAGCCAATCCGGACGCGACCGTCGCCTGTATCACAGGCGAAGCGTCGATCCAGATGTGCATCCAGGAACTCGCGACCTGCAAGCAATATCACCTGACGCCGAAAATCATTCTGCTGAACAACCGTTTCCTCGGCATGGTTCGCCAGTGGCAGCAAATCGATTACGGTTCGCGCTACTCCGAGTCCTACATGGATTCCTTGCCCGACTTCACCAAGCTGGCTGAGTCCTATGGCCACGTCGGCATGAAGATCGAAAAGCCGGGCGATGTGGACGGTGCGCTCAGGGAAGCGTTCAGCATGAAAGACAAGCTGGTCTTCATGAACTTCATTACGGATCAAACCGAAAACGTCTGGCCGATGGTCAAGGCAGGTAAGGGTTTGACTGAAATGCTCTTGGGTTCGGAGGATCTGTAATGCGCCATATTGTTTCTGTACTGCTGGAAAACGAAGCCGGCGCTCTGTCCCGTGTGGTTGGGCTGTTCTCCGCGCGCGGCTATAACATCGAAACCCTGACTGTTGCACCTACCGAAGACGCCACTTTGTCGCGCATGACCATCGTGACCAGCGGCTCGGACGACGTGATTGAACAAATCACCAAACACCTGAACCGCCTGATCGAGGTGGTGAAGGTCGTGGATCTGACTGAAGGCGCGCATATCGAGCGCGAACTGATGCTGATCAAGGTACGTGCCGTGGGCAAGGAACGTGAAGAAATGAAGCGCACTGCGGACATCTTCCGCGGCCGCATCATCGATGTCACTGAAAAAACCTACACCATCGAATTGACAGGCAACAAAGGCAAGCTGGACGCGTTTATCGACTCGATCGACCGTGCGGCGATTCTTGAGACTGTTCGTACCGGCGGCTCCGGCATCGGCCGCGGCGAACGGATCCTCAAGGTCTGATGCACGACCATCGCTGGTAGTTCTATCGCTCTCTCTGTACTTAATTCAGTATTGAATATTTTAAAAATTAGTTAATAGGAAAAATCATGAAAGTTTTTTACGACAAAGACGCAGACCTGTCCCTGATCAAGAACAAGAACGTGACCATCATCGGTTACGGTTCGCAAGGCCACGCGCACGCGCAAAATCTGAATGACTCCGGCTGCAAAGTCACCGTTGCATTGCGCAAGGATGGCGCATCGTGGAACAAGGCCAAGAACGCCGGCCTGAACGTTGCCGAAGTCAACGAAGCGGTCAAGGGCGCCGACGTCATCATGATCCTGCTGCCGGATGAAAACATCGGCCAGGTCTATGCAGAAAACGTCGCACCGCACGCCAAGCAAGGCGCGACAGTCGCCTTCGCCCACGGCTTCAACATCCATTACGGTCAAGTCGTGCCGCGCGCCGATCTGGACATCATCATGATCGCACCAAAGGCGCCAGGCCACACCGTGCGTTCGACCTACACCCAAGGTGGCGGCGTGCCGCACCTGATCGCGGTCTATCAAGACAAGTCCGGTACTGCCCGTGACGTCGCGCTGTCGTACGCTACCGCCAACGGCGGCGGCCGTGCCGGCATCATCGAAACCAACTTCCGCGAAGAAACCGAAACCGACCTGTTCGGCGAACAAGCGGTTCTGTGCGGCGGCGCTGTTGAACTGATCAAGGCCGGTTTCGAAACGCTGGTGGAAGCCGGCTACGCGCCTGAAATGGCGTACTTCGAATGCCTGCACGAACTGAAGCTGATCGTCGACCTGATCTACGAAGGCGGCATCGCCAACATGAACTACTCGATCTCGAACAATGCGGAATACGGCGAATACGTCACCGGCCCGCGCATCATCAACGAAGAGAGCAAGAAGGTCATGAAGCAAGTGCTCAACGACATCCAGACCGGCGAATACGCCAAGAGCTTCATTCTGGAAAACAAGGCCGGCGCACCGACCTTGCTGTCGCGCCGTCGCATCAACGCTGAGCATCAGATCGAAATCGTCGGCGAGAAGCTGCGCGCGATGATGCCGTGGATCAAGGCCAACAAACTGGTGGATCAGTCGAAGAACTAATACGACCACGGACCGCGATCGTGGGCATCATCTCAGGACACGCAAGCATGCGTGCCCTGGGCAGGACGGCGCAAAGCATTGCTTTGCGAAACCCCGTCCAGCCTGCCTTGGATCAAGGCTAACAAACTGGTGGACCAGTCGAAGAACTAACACGACCACGGACCGCGATCGTGGGCATCATCTCAGGACACGCAAGCATGCGTGCCCTGGGCAGGACGGCGCAAAGCATTGCTTTGCGAAACCCCGTCCAGCCTGCCTTGGATCAAGGCCAACAAACTGGTGGATCAGTCGAAGAACTAATCGCTTTCTATCGATGACGAAAAGGACGCTCCGGCGTCCTTTTTTATTTTCCGCGATCTGCAGCAACAAAGATGTTGCAACGCTTGCATCTTGTCACAATTGCATTGTTCCTCCGAAGAACTAAGCGTCTTGCAAGGCGTCCAACGCCAGTCTTCGTTACTGCTTCTTTCGGGCTTTCATGCGCAGGGCAGTGCGAAACTCATTAATCCGTTTTATTTCTGGAGATATTCATGTCGCGCTCAAGCCAACTATTATTCGCCGCCGTACTTGCCACAGCCACGATGGCGGCACATGCGCAATCAGCTCAAACCACCGGCACCATGGTGGTCATCCCTGCTTCGGGCGAACTCGTCGTGCCCAACGATGAGGCCCGCGCCACCCTGAACGTGGAAGAGCAGGACAAGGACAAGGCCGCCGCTGCGTCGCGCGTCAACAAGAAGATGAAGCAGGGCATCGACATCGTGAAGCGGCAAGACCCGCAGGCGCAGCTCAAGACACGCGGCTATTACACCTACGCGGTCTACGCCGAAGATCCGCGCCCGAGCAACAAGCCGCGCCCCATTGTCGGCTGGCGTGTGGGGCAGTACCTTGACGTCACAACCACCAATCTGGAAGGCCTGCCGCGTACCGTGGCAGCAGCACAGGGCATCCTGGGACTCAACAATCTGCAATTCGGACTGAGCCCTGCCGCAACCAAGAAACTGGATGCAGATCTCATCAATGCCACCTTCAAGAATCTCAATGAACGCATTGCATCGATTGCCGGCGCGATGGGCCGCCGTAGCAGTGACGTAGTGGTGGAAACGGTGGATTTCGAAGGCTCCGGCAACTACGCCCAGAACGCAGCGGCCCCCAAGGCGATGATGATGCGCGCGATGGCCGATGCGCCGGCGCAGGAAGCCGTCGCCGAGCCGAGCTTTGAACCGGGTGACACTACCATCGGCATGCATCTGGTCGGGAAGGTGCGGTTCAAGTAATTGAATGAATGCCATCGGGCGGCGTGCCGTGCAGGTCGCCCGATACGCTGCGGCGCGCCGGTGCACCAGCATGCCGCAGCGCCATGACTGTTCTCCTTGTCCTGTCCGCCACCCACGCCATTGTTCGCGTCAATCGTGCTAATCGCGATAAAATAGTCACTCATCAGAAGAAGAATGGCTTTATCAGGCCACCAGGTCCCTCCGTTTTCCTCCGGCCGGAATCTCTGGCTGTCATTCGCTGTCTACGGGTAAATATCCGTCGATTTGACTCGCGGTGCGTTACATTTCTTAGGCGCTCGTCTAGAATAAGCACGCTTTAACATTTTGAAAACTATCAGCGACTATCGGAGCAACGTTGAATAATCACTATCCACATCCTATTATTGCCCGCGAAGGCTGGCCTTTTCTGGGCATTGCCGTTGTCGTCGCCGTTGTCGTCACCCTGATCGGTGGAGCATGGTCGATTCCTTTCTGGATCATCGCCTTGTTCGTACTGCAATTCTTCCGCGATCCGCCGCGCACCATTCCGCAGAATCCCAACGCCGTGCTGTCGCCTGCCGATGGCCGCATCGTTGTGGTCGCCAAAGCCCACGATCCTTACACCAATCGCGAAGCGCTGAAAATCAGCGTGTTCATGAACGTGTTCAACGTGCATTCCAACCGTGCCCCGGTGGATGGCAAGATTGAGACCGTGCAGTATTTCCCCGGCAAGTTCGTCAATGCCGACCTCGACAAGGCTTCGCTGGAAAACGAACGCAATGCACTGGCGATCACTACGGCCAACGGCCAAAGCGTGACGTGCGTGCAAGTGGCCGGCCTGATTGCGCGCCGCATCCTGTGCTACGTCAAAGCCGGCGACGTGCTGGCGCGCGGCCAGCGTTACGGCTTCATCCGTTTCGGCTCGCGCGTTGACGTGTACCTGCCGTTGACGGCAACCCCCAAAGTGAGCGTCGGCGAAAAAGTCTCGGCTACGGAAACCATCCTGGCTGAATTCTGATCACCCGACGCATATTGGACTGACTTCCTATGGCAACTTTCCGCAGACGCAAAAACAAGGGCGCGATTCCGTTTCCGAAATCCTTGCGCAGCCATAAGGCGCCGATGTATCCGGCCCAGCTGGAAGACGTCGACGGTGCGCCCATCGTGCGTCCACGGCGCTCGCGCGGTATCTACCTGCTGCCGAATGCCTTTACGACGGCGGCGCTGTTTTGCGGCTTCTACGCCATCGTGATGGCGATGAACCTGAAGTTCGACCATGCCTCCATCGCGATTTTCGTCGCCATGGTGCTGGATAGCCTGGACGGCCGTGTGGCGCGCATGACGAATACGCAAAGCGAATTCGGCGCCCAGTACGACAGCCTGTCCGACATGGTGTCGTTCGGCGCGGCGCCGGCGCTGGTAGTGTATGAGTGGTCCCTGCGCGGCATGGGCAAGCTGGGCTGGCTGGCGGCGTTTGTGTATTGCGCCGGCGGTGCCTTGCGCCTGGCGCGCTTCAACACCAACATCGCGGTGGTCGACAAGCGTTACTTCCAGGGGTTGCCAAGTCCTGCCGCTGCGGCGCTGGTGGCCGGCTTCGTCTGGCTGATGGACGACCTGCGTTTCGCCGGCACCGACCTGAGCTGGGCGGCGTGGATCATCACCTTGTATGCCGGCATCACGATGGTGACCAACGTGCCGTTCTACAGTTTCAAGGACATCAATTTCCGCAAGCCGGTGCCGTTCATCGCGGCCCTGCTGGTGGTGGTGCTTCTGGTGGTGATCTCCAGCGATCCGTCCAAGGTGTTGTTCGGTCTGTTCGTCCTTTATGGCCTGTCAGGCTATATCGTCTATGCCTGGCGCAAGATCAAGGGCAAGCCCGTCAGCATCGTGCAGACAGAACACGAAGAGAAGTAGTTTTCAGGGCAACTGAAACCGATCAAAACCGCCGCAGCGAAAGCCCGGCGGTTTTTTTTCGTCACGCGCTGCAGAGTCGACCGGGTTGTCACTGTTGCATCGAAAATCGTCCACATTGCTGCTAAGCTGAAACGGAGAGGCTGATACCCCCGTCGAGGACCTTCATGGCCATTGCAATCAACAGTTCGTTTACCGCCAGCGTTCCGGCTGCCTATGGAGGCAGCACGCCGGTGATCGATCTCGGCCTGAGCCCGGCGGCGATCAGTACTGCGGTGGCATTGACCAATGCCGGATCGGTGGTTGTCAGCATCAGCGGCGCGCCGGCCGGATCAGTAACGTATACGGCGGCCGGCTTGTTGCGTGAAATCTCTTTTGCAAGCGCGCCGACGCAAAGACCGTCGCCGCAAGTAGTTCGGCAAGAACGGGTACCGCAAGAACGGCAATCCTCTCAAGCGGCCAACTCGGCATCCGCAGCTTTTCCCGGCAACGACGTCCAGCAGCCGGAGCAGAGTGAACCGGCAGTGGATGGCGTCTACAACGGCAGCGGCGTGTTCACGCCGACCAGCGGCATCTCGCCGCAATTCGCTGCGGCGCTGCGCAGCGATCCGGGCTTGTCGGCTGTCGCGGCTAACGACTCGTTCGCGTCAGGCGCCGTCGGCACGCTGGTATCGACCAGCGCCTGATTATTTTCCTTCCGGATTTTCCAGCTTGTCCGCGCTGATGGCGGTGGCGATGCGTCGTCGCAGCCCGCCGTCCTGCGCGATTTTTTCGCTGAGGCGGTGGTCCATGCCGGGCAGGTCGATCAGTCTTCGGAAACGCACCGACTGCGCTGCATCCATCAACAGGTCCGCAACGTCGTGCGGTATCACCGCGTCGTCGAGTGCGCGGATGATCGTCAGGCCGCCGCGATAGCTGCGGATCAATTCCAGCGTTTTCGCATCCCGCCAGCTGGCGGGCCGCCGTATCGCGGCGGAGAACTCTGGGCCGAATGGCAAGGCAAAGGCGGCTCGGTCATAAATCGCACCGACCATCAGGACCACGTGATCAATACCGCTGGCTCCGCTGCAGGCCAGGCGAATGGCGATCTCGCCGCTCATGCTGGTGCCGACGACGGTGTGGATATGGTGTTGGGGATCGACATGCTGCCGTACCTGCCCGGCCTGATGCAGGCGTTTTTTCAGCGAGCCGGGGGTACTGGCGCTGCTGTCGCCATGACCGGAAAAATCGAAGGCGACGCTGCCAAGGCCCTGCGCCGCGAGGTCTTCCCGCAGCGGGCGCTGGCGTTGGCGATGGCTTTGTCCGGCGCCATGCAGGAACAGTACGCCCGGCGCATTCGCCGTGCCGAGAACGTCGCCGACGATGGTCTCATCGTCAACGTTCAGTTCAAAGCGCCGTTCGTTCATTCAGGCGAATTTTGCCGCCGTTCGTTGCCCGGCGTCTTGGCGTAATAAGAACGCTTGTCTTCGTACATCAGCGCGTCCGCGCGTTGCACCGTGGCTTCCAGGCGTTCGCCGTGCTGGCTGGTGGCGCTGCCCATCGACAGGCTCAGCGGCGAGCCGGAGTAATACTGGTTGTTGATGTCGATCAGGCTCTGGATGTTTTCCATCATGGCGACGGCGCCGCGTTCGTCGGTGGCCGGCATCAGGATGGCGAACTCGTCGCCGCCGATGCGCGCCGCATGCACCGGCCGGTCGGCCGCCTTGCCGAGCACTTCGCCGATACGGCGCAGCAGGGCGTCGCCGGCTGCGTGACCGAGCTGATCGTTGACTTCCTTGAGACCGTTGAGGTCGGCCATGATGATACTGACCGGGAACGGTCCCTTGCGCTCCAGGCGATTCATTTCATCGACCATGAAGGCGCGATTGTGCAGCTTGGTCAGTTCGTCGTGCTTGCCGAGGAATTCGAGATAGGCTTCGGCCTTCTTGCGAGCAGTGATGTCGGTCAGCGCGACCAGCACCAGGTCCCAGTTCTCTTCGTGGCCGGGGAATACCGAGAATTGCAGATGCACGTGCAACTGGTCCCCATTGAGCGAGTAATTCACCACTTCGCGCTGGTGGAACAGATTGCCGTGCCACAGTTCTCCCAGCTGCTCGTTGAAATGCGGCCGCATGTCGTCGCGGAACACTTCGCTCAGGCGCGACAGCAAGGTCTGCTTGTCCGGCGCGTGAAACATCGTCAGCGTCTGCTGGTTGACGTCGATGACGCGGATCTCCTGCATGCAGCGTTCGACGAACTCCGGATGCACATCGGTGAACACGCGGAAATCCTTGATGCCGATCTGGCGCAGGTCGCCGAACAGGCGCTTGACCGCGCTGAAATCTTCCACCCACAGCGAGATCGGCGAATACTCGAACAGCCCGCGAGCATAGTCTTCGCTGTGCGTGAGCTTGCGCCTTGCAGTTTCGCGTTCGGTGACGTTTTCCACCGCCAGCAGCACGCGCCCCCAGCTGTCTTCGTAGCCGGGCAGGATACGTGCATTCAGCTGGATGTCGAGGCGCTTGCCGGACAGCGTGTAGTTGACGCTGTGGCTGGAGAATTCGTGCTTGCCTTCCCATACCTGCAGCAGCTCTTCGATATGCGTGTGCAGCATGTCGTCGCGGAATACCTTGCCGAGGTTGGCGATCAGATGATCGAGATTGTCGGCCTCGAACAATTGCAGCGTCTTGCTGTTCACTTGCAGGACGCGGATGTTCAAGGTGCATTCATGGACGCGCGACAAGTCTGCTTGCAGGTAGCTGCGCAAATCGGTGACGCCGGCTTCGCGCCAGGCATCGAGCAGATCCTTGACGCCGCTGAAATCTTCCAGCCACATGGAGACGGGAGCCAGCTCAAACATCTCCGCATTGACAAACCCGACGCCGTCGGTGGCGGCATTGTCGAGGGGGCTGCTTTGATTCTGCATAACGGTGAAGAAAGGTGGGTGACGCATAAGTGTAATGCCTTTAATGCAATGCACCCACATCCTTCAAGGTCAATTTGCAGATTTTTTGATGAAAATTATGCAATTTTACTAAGCAGCTTGACGCGTGCAATTCCTACCGCGGCGCCAGCAATTGCGCCGCCATGTTGCGCAAACGACGGGCCGGCGCCGTCGCCAGGCGAACCAGGGATTCCAGCGAAAAGTAACGCGTCGGCGCACTGGCGTAATGCAACACTTCAGCCGTTCGTGTTGCATGCAGGCAAGTCCAGCCGCCGCGCTCAATCTGGTAGTGCTGACCTTCGTGCACGGTCGACAGGGTCCTCAGCACGGCGTCGGACAGCCATTCGGGCGACTCGCGCAGGCGGATGCTGCCGGCTTCCACCACCAGCACGGCATCGCGGCGGCTCCACAAGTAATAGCTTTGGCCGGCGCTGAGCTGGATCCGGGTCGGGGCGGTCTGAGGGCTGTCGGTTGTGCGCATGATGTTTTCCCTGTTGGTTGGCGTAGGGATAGTCTAGGCAGGACCGGCCTTACGAAACAGGCACAGGCGGTTGCCATGTGAATCGAAACAGCGTGTCTTTTTTTGATCTGTTATCGTCTGTTTTCGACTGCTCTGTATCTATCGCCGCCACAGCGGAAAGCTGAAGATTCACCCATGGACATGCAACCACCCCCTTTCTCTAACGCTGCTGCTGCGGCCATCGCATCAGTGTCGCCAATATCACCGGTGCCACCGGCCCCGGCCTTGCCGATCTATCGTCGCCTGGCCGAACACTACCTGTCGGCGATCCAGTCGGGCACCTTGGCGCCGGGCGACCGCATGCCGTCGGTGCGCGACCTGATGCGGCAGCATCATGTCAGCCTGTCGACTGCGTTGCAGACCTTGCGTCATCTGGAAGAGGGCGGTTGGCTGGAGGCGCGTCCGCGCTCCGGCTATTTCGTGCGCCAGCCGCGTCGCGCCGCCATCCGCCCGGTGGGCGAGCCTAACATCCTGGCGCCGCTCGATCCCGCGCAATATGTCGGCATCCATGAGCAGGTTTCCGATTTCATCGCACGCCGGCAGTTGCAGGCGCCCGCCATCGACCTCAGCGGCATGACCTGTGCGCCCGAGCTGTATGCGGTCGAAGCGCTCAAGAACGCCGCCATCCGCGCCTTGCGCGAGCAGCCTTCCTTGCTCACCAGTGCGATGCCGATCAACGGCAACGCCACCTTCCGCCAGGTGGTCGCGAGGCGGGCGCTCAATGCCGGCATTCGTATCGGCGCCGATGACGTGGTGGTCACGCACGGCTGCATCGAGGCGCTCAATCTTGCGTTGCGTGCGGTGGCCCAGGCGGGCGACACGATCGCGGTGGAGTCGCCGACGTATTTCGGCTTGCTGCAGACGCTGGAAAGCCTGGGCATGCGCGCGCTGGAAATTCCGACCAGCCCGCAGACCGGCATTTCGATCGAGGCGCTGGAACTGGCGATCCAGACTTACGGCAACATCAAGGCGGTCGTGGTGGTGCCGACGCTGCAAAATCCGCTCGGCTGCATCATGCCGGACAGCCACAAGGAACGCCTGGTGGCGCTGTGCGAGCGCTGCGCGGTGCCGCTGATCGAAGACGACGCCTATAGCGAACTGGCCGACGGCGACGTCGCGCCTAGCGCGGCCAAGGTATGGGACCGCAGCGGCAATGTGATTTACTGCGCCTCGCTCAACAAGGTGCTGGCGCCGGGCATGCGGCTGGGCTGGATGACCAGCGGAAAATGGCATGAACGCGTCAAGATGCTCAAGTTCGCCTATACCCGCGCCAATGAGGAATGGACCCAGATCACTGCCGCCAACTACATGGGCTCGCCGGCCTACGACCGTCACCTGCGGCGCTTGCGCGGCAGCCTGAAGGAGCAGCGCGAGCAGATGGCGGAAGCAATCGCCGGTTACTTCCCCGCGGAAACGCGTCTGAGCGTGCCCGACGGCGGCGTTGGCCTGTGGGTGGAGTTGCCGCGCGGGCTGTCGTCAAAAGCCGTGTTTGCCGCCGCGCTTGATCAGGGCATCGGCGTGTCGCCCGGCGTGATCTTTTCCAACTCCGACCGTTTCGACCACTATCTGCGCCTGTGCTGCGGCAAGCCGTTTACGCACGAGCTGGATCAGGCTCTGCGCAAGCTGGGCGGGATTGTCGAGCGCCTCCCCGGCTGACGGCATCGGCATGCGATTGACGAAAGGCTTTCCCGCTGCTGCCGGAAAGCTTTTTTTTGCTTCCCTGAAGAAAACTTGTAAGATTGCGTTCGATCCCCGCGACAAAGCACCACTTGCCGACCGGCGCACCGTGCTGATTTCCACGTCGCTGCCGGACAGGCGTATTCCTAAACAAATTACAGGAACAGCATATGCAGTCTCTTTCTCAGGGCGGGGCGGACGCGGCGTTGTTGCAGCTGCTGCAGCAGGCGATCAGTTTTCATACTGCCGGTGATCTGGCCCGGGCCGAGCGGATCTATCGTGAAGTGCTGGCGCAGGACCCGGTGCATCCGATCGCCCTGCATTACCTCGGCATTTTCTTGCATCAGAACGGTCAGCATGACGAAGGCGTGCAAAGCATCCGCCTGTCATGCGCGCTGCAGCCGGACAACGCGGCCTGGCACAACGACCTTGGCAACGTACTGTTTGCGCTGCGCGAATTCGAAGAAGCTTCCGAAGCCTATCAGGCCTCGCTCGACGCTGATCCGCACGACCATGTGGTGTGGAACAACCTGGGCTCGTCCCAACTGCAGCACAACGACAGCGAAGGCGCGATCGCGTCGTTCAAGCAAGCCGTCGCGTTGTCTCCGGAATTCGGTCCGGCGCTGATCCACCTCGGCAATATCTACGACGCCGCCGGCGACAAGATGACCAGTTCGCACTATCAGTGCCGCGCCTTCGTACTGCCGCCGCTGGAAGGGAAGTCCAAGGAGATGCTGGGCATTTCGTTCTACTTCCTCGGCCGCCTGCAAGAGGCAGCCGACATCTATCGCGACTGGATGGAAGACGAACCCGACAATCCGATCGCTGCGCACATGTATGCCGCTTGCTCGCAGATCGAAGTGCCCGGCCGGGCGTCGGACAGCTATCTGGAAAAACACTTCGACCGCTATGCCGAGACCTTCAACGCCAATCTGGTCGGCAGCCTCGGCTATCGCGGTCCGCAACTGATGGGGCAGGGGTTGGACATCATCGGCGCCGCCGGCAAACAGTACGACGTACTCGATCTCGGCTGCGGTACGGGATTGTGCGCGCCCATCGTGGCGGCGCACGCGCGCTCGCTGACCGGCGTCGACCTGTCCGGCAAGATGCTTGATCAAGCGCGGGCACGCGGTGGTTATGACCGGCTGATCAAGCAGGAAATCACCGACTTCATGGCGTCGGAGTCGCAGGCGTTCGACCTCGTGCTGGCGGCGGACACGATGATCTATTTTGGCGGCCTGGAGAAGGTGTTCGGTGCCGTGGCGGTCGCACTCAGGAGCGCCGGCCATTTCGTGTTCACGGTGGAGGCCGTCATGCCGGAAGCAGGGCTAGTCGATGGTTTTCAGTTGCACCCGAGCGGCCGTTACCGTCACGGCGCCAACTATGTCATGCGTTGCCTGGCGGACGCCGGACTCACTCTGGTCAGCATGACTGAGGCAACGCTACGCGAAGAGATCCGCCAGCCGGTCAAAGGCGTGCTGGTGGTGGCGAAAAAAGCATAGCGTTGCCCGCAAAACGGCAGACGAAAAAAGAGCGGCGGGCCTCAGCCTCGCCGCTCTTTTCGTTTCTACATCTCATGCGTCCATCTGATTAGCAGTCACATCAGTTCAGGCGGCTCAATACTTCTCGCACCTGTTCCACAGTCGGGATCGGCGCGACGGCTCCGTAACCGGTGGTGGAGATCGCTGCCGCTACATTGGCGTAACGTGCCGCTTCGAACGGATCCTTGCCGTCGACCAGTTGCGCAATGAAAGCGCCGCCGAAGCAGTCGCCCGCGCCGGTGGCGTCGATGGCGTCCACCGTATGGGCTGCCACCATGCGTCGTTCAGAGGGCGTCGCGACATAACAGCCTTCCTTGCCGAGCTTGAACGCGACCAGTTTGACGCCGTATCCCAGCAATTTGTCGACGATGGCGTCGCGGTCTTCCAGACCGGTCAGGGCGCTGACGTCTTCCCAGCTCGGCAGGCAGATGTCACACAGCGCAAAGGCTTCGGCCATTTTGACGCGGGCGCGTTCCAGCGGCCACAGCCGCAGCCGCAGATTGGTGTCCAGCGAGGTCAGCGTGCCGTTCTTGCGTGCATGCGCCATGGCAGCCAGACCGGCATCGCAGGCGCTTTCGCTGATGGCCAGGCTGATGCCGGACAGGTGCAGCACCTTGGCGTCGGCGATGGCTTGCAGCGGGAGTTGTGCCGAAGTGTAGCGGCTGGCGGCGGAGTTGGAGCGCAGGTAGGTAAAGTGATGGCCTGCATCGTCGTGCGTGACGAAATACACGCCTGATGGCGTATCTTGCACCACGTTGACGTGGGCATCGCTGACACGCTCGGTTTTCCAGAGCGCCTGCAGGCTCTTGCCGAAATGGTCGTCGCCGACCGCGCTGACGTAAGCGGTGTCGGCGCCCTGGCGCGCCGCAGCGATGCAGAAGTTGGAGGTGTCGCCACCGAAGCCTTCCAGGTAATAGCGAGGGTCTTCGATGCTCTGGTTGAATTCCACCATCGCTTCGCCGTAGGCGAGGATTTTCTTGCTCATGATGTCAATGTATTAAAGGCTCAGAAGAAGGTCTGGACGATGTCGAGAACGTTGAATTTAGCGTCCAGCACCGGCAGATGGCGCCACTTGTCGAACGTCAGGCAAGGGTGCGAAATGTCGAAGGCGATCATGTCACCCACGCGGATGTCGTCGCCCGGGGCAATTTTGAGATAGGCGTGCTGGTCCATCATGCCGGTCACTTCCCAATGCGCAGGAGAGTCCGCAGGTGTGGCGTCCTGGCCCGGACGGAAGCGCTTGACCGGCAGCGGCAGGCCCGCATCGAAGGCGGCGTCGCGCTTGCCCAGGGCGATGATGGCTTTGTCGGCTTCCGGAATCGATTGAACGTACGCCCACAGTTGCAGGGCCGGCAGCAGTTCGCTGCGCATCTTGCGTGCTACCGGATTGCGGGTCTGGATCTGTTCCTGCGCGGCGCGATAGACGCCGACGTCATGCGTGAGATAGCAGCCCGGGCGCAGCACCACGTCCAGCGGTACGCCGATGTCGGCGCCGGCGAATTCTTCCGCGACCACGTCGTACCAGGCCGAGCCGGCGCCGGTCAGCACCGCCGGCTTTTGCGCCGTGCGATGGCTGAGGTAGCCTTGTTGCGCCAGGTCCTTGGCGCATTGCACCGCGCGTTGCAGGAACAGCCGGATATCGGCTTCTTCCTTGAGCACGCCTTCATACACTTCGATGCCGGACAGCGCGATGCTGCCTTCCCAGCGCTTGATGGCGGCCAGTACGGTAGCCTGTTGTTCGTTGTCGCGCACGCCGGTGCGGCCGCCGACAGGACCCAGTTCGAGCAGGACGTTGAGGGTTTGTTTCTTTTCCGAGAAGAAGCGGCCGAGCTGATCGACCAGATCGGCGGAGTCGACCAGGCAAAAGAATTCGAACGAAGGATCTTCCAGCAGGCGCGAGATGATCTGCATGTTCTGTTTGCCGACTAGTTGATTGGCCATCAGCACGCGGCGCACGCCGTGGTGATAGGCAACGTTGGTCTGGTGCGCGGTGGCCAGCGTGATGCCCCAGGCGCCGGTGGCGAGCTGGCGCGCGAACAGCTTCGGCGCCATGGTCGTCTTGCCGTGCGGCGCCAGCTTGACGCCGTATTCGGTGACGAAACGCTGCATCCAGTCGAGGTTATGCGTCAGGCGTTCTTCATACAGCACGGCGGTCGGCAGGCTCAGGTCTTCCTTGAGGAGATTCCAGGGCAGGGCGTTGGCGGCATCCGGCGCCAGCGGGGCTGCCAGCGTGCCGATTCCCTTGTTGAGCGGATCGATGATGCCACTTTGCCATTCTTTCTGGTAGTTTGTATCACTCATCTTGAATTTCTCCTCAAAAATTTGATTTGACGTAATCATAGTCCTGAATTTACTATGTTGGAAGTGTGTTATAAACTAACACGAAAAAATTATGATGCACCTGACAGTAAGTTTTTAACGGCGATTCCGGTCAGGATCTCATTCACAATTCGAGACTTCATTCCACAGCCATGGCACAAGCTTTCGACATCGTTTCACGCATTACTGAGCGCAGCGGTCAGTTGCGCTTGGCGGAGCAAAAGGTCGCCGAGGCGATCTTGACCGATTTGTCCTTTGCCGCCAGCGCGAGCATCGGCGAGCTTGCGTTGAAGGCCGGTGTCAGCCTGGCGAGCGTGACGCGATTTGCCAAGGCCATGGGTTGCCGCGACGTGCGTGAATTCAAATTCATGCTGGCGCAGGCCGTGGCGGTCGGACAACGCTTCTTCGATGGCGTCAAAACCATTCCGTCCGGACAACCTCCGGAGTTGATCGACGTGGTCTACAACGATATCCACGCGGTGTTGGAAGTCAATCGCGCACTGATCAACACTGACGCGTTGGCACGTGCCGCCGAACTGCTGCGCGACGCGCGCATGATTTATTCATTCGGCATGGGCGGCGGTTCCACCATGATGTCCGACGAAGCGCGCTACCGCCTGGTGCGGCTGGGCCGCCCGGTGGCGACTTACCATGACGCGTTGTTGCAGCGCATGGTTGCAGCGACGCTGGACAAGAACGATGTGCTGCTGGTCTTTTCGACCACGGGTAACGTGCCTGAGTTGCTGACCAATTGCGAAGTCGCCAAGGAATATGGCGTCAAGATGATCGCCATCACCGCACTGGGCTCGCCGCTGGCCGGGATGGTCGACGTGCTGCTGCCGATCAAGGCGCTGGAAACCGATTTTATTTTCAAACCGTCATCGTCGCGCTACGCCATGATGATGGCGCTGGACATGCTGGTGCTGGAGCTGGCCCTGCTGCAGAAAGATAGCAGCCAGGAGCAGTTGCGGCGCCTGAAGTATGTGCTCGACATGCATCGCGGCGGCGGCGACCGTCAGCCGCTGGGAGATTGATATGACCACCCCGAACACTTCCAACGCATCCGGCGTTGCAAATTCCGCAGGCGCCTGCGACACCCTGATCCGCCAGGCTCTGGTGGTTGACGGCAGCGGCGGCGATCCTGCTGTCGCCGACGTCGCCATTGCCGACGGCCGCATCGCCGCCATCGGCACGCTGGATGGCTGGCAGGCGAAGCAGGTGATTGACGGCTCAGGAAAAGTCCTCAGCCCCGGCTTCATCGACGTGCATACGCATGACGATACCAACGTGATCCGCATGCCGGACATGTTTCCCAAGCTGTCGCAAGGCGTCACCACCGTGGTGGTCGGCAACTGCGGCATCAGCGCCTCGCCGGTCACGCTCAGGGGCGATCCGCCGGACCCGATGAATCTGCTCGGTCAGTCGGCGGTATTTTCCTACCCGACATTCGCCAGCTACGTCGCCGCCATTGATGCCGCCCAGCCCTCGGTCAATGTCGCCGCGCTGGTCGGGCACACCGCCTTGCGCAGCAATCACATGGACCGCCTCGACCGTGCCGCCAGCGATGCTGAAATCACCGGCATGCGCGACCAGCTGACCGAAGCGTTGGAGCATGGCGCGCTCGGCCTGAGCACTGGCCTGGCCTACGGCAATGCCATCAACGCGCCGACTGAAGAAGTGCTGGCGTTGGCCGAGCCGCTGGCGGAGTACGGCGCGATGTACGCGACCCATCTGCGCAGCGAATTCGCCGACATCCTCGACGCCATGGACGAAGCCTTCCACATCGGCAAGCATTCACGCGTGCCGGTGGTGATCTCGCATCTCAAATGCGCCGGCGTCGAAAACTGGGGCCGCAGCAGCGAGGTGCTGGCCGCGCTGGAACAGGCCGAAAAACATCAGCACGTCGGCTGCGATTGCTATCCCTATACCGCCAGCTCCTCAACGCTGGATCTGAAGCAAGTCACCGATACCTACCCCATCCAGGTCACCTGGTCCGAACCGCATCCGGAGCAGGGCGGCAAGCTGCTATCCGACATCGCCGCGGCATGGCAGGTCGACTTGACGGAAGCGGCGCGCCGCCTGATGCCGGCAGGCGCCGTGTACCACTGCATGGCCGACGATGACGTCAATCGCATCCTCCGTCATCCGGCGACCGTGATCGGTTCCGACGGCTTGCCCAACGATCCGCTGCCGCATCCGCGTCTGTGGGGAGCTTTCCCGCGCGTGCTCGGTTACTACAGCCGCGAGCAGAAATTGTTCTCGCTGGCGGCGGCGGTGCGCAAGATGACCGGTTTGTCGGCGCAGCGTTTCGGCCTGCACGAACGCGGTCTGGTCAAAACCGGTTACTGGGCCGATCTGGTCCTGTTCGACGCCGCCACCATTCGCGATGCCGCTACCTTCACCGATCCGATGCAGCCGGCGCACGGCATCGATGCCGTGTGGGTCAACGGCGTGCTGTCCTATCGCGGCGACGGCAAGAAGGCCACCGGCGAACGCGCCGGTCGTTTCCTGGCGCGTCAGCGGATTCAGGCGGAAGACACCGCCCCGGCGTAATTCAGAAGTAATTCACAAATAATTCACAACCAACAATTGCAATAGCGGGATGCATCGATGGTCGAGCAGTATCCCGATTTCATTTCTTGAAGGAGAAACACAATGAGCATCAAACGATATGGCGTCGACGGCGGCAAAGGTACTGGCGGACAGCATCTTCCTTTCGCCCGCGCAGTGGAAGCGGATGGCTGGTTGTACGTCTCCGGCCAGGTGGCGATGGTTGATGGCGAAGTGATCGACGGCGGCATCGTGGCGCAGTCGCACCAAGCCATCAAGAACGTGCTGGCCATCCTCAAGGAGGCCGGCTACGGCCCTGAGCACGTGGTGCGTTGCGGCGTCTGGCTTGACGACACACGCGACTTCCAGTCCTTCAACAAAGTGTTCAAGGAATACTTCGGCGCCAACCCGCCGGCGCGCGCCTGCGTGCAGTCGGCAATGGTCGTCGACTGCAAGGTTGAAGTGGATTGCGTGGCGTTCAAGCGCTGAGTTGAATGAGGCCCGGGGTTCAATGAAACCCGGGGTTGAATGAAACCCGAATTGGGGTGAGGAGAAGGAAATGGAAGCAGTACAAGGAAGCATGTTGCTGATCTACGCACTGGTGGCGGTGATCGCATTGATCGTGCTGATCGCGAAATTCAAGATGAATCCGTTCATCGTGCTGATCGTGGTCTCGCTGATATTGGGTCTGGCCGTCGGCATGCCGATGGGCGCGATCGTCAAATCGTTTGAAACCGGCGTCGGCAACACCCTTGGTCACATCGCGCTGGTGGTCGGTCTCGGCACCATGCTGGGCAAGATGATGGCGGAGTCGGGCGGCGCCGAACGCATCGCGACGACGATGATCGACGCCTTCGGTGAAAAGAACGTGCACTGGGCAATGATGACGGTGGCCTTTATCGTCGGTCTGCCGGTGTTCTTCGAAGTCGGTTTCGTGCTGCTGATTCCGATCGCCTTCAACGTCGCCAAGCGCACCGGCACGTCGATGGTGCTGGTCGGTATCCCGATGGTGGCGGGTTTGTCGGTGGTGCACGGCCTGATTCCTCCGCATCCTGCGGCGCTGCTGGCGGTGACCGCGTATAACGCGGACATCGGCCGCACCATCCTGTTCGCGCTGATCGTCGGTATTCCGACCGCCATCATTGCCGGCCCGATCTTCGGTAAGCTGATGTCCAAAGTGGTGATCCCCAATCCGGACAATCCCCTGATCGGCCAGTTTGTCGATCAAGGCGCAAATGGTGGGACCAAGCGTGAACTGCCTGGCTTCGGCATCACGCTGTTCACCATCCTGTTGCCGGTGGCGCTGATGCTGATCGGCAGCTGGGCGGACGTGTTCTTCACACCGAAGACCTTCGCCAACGACTTCCTGCGTCTGATCGGCAATTCGGTGATCGCGTTGCTGATCGCCACGCTGGTGAGCTTCTACACCTTCGGGAAAATGCGCGGTTTCAACCGCGAAGCCATCCTCAAATTCACCAACGAATGCCTGGGCCCGATCGCCAGCATCACCTTGGTGGTGGGCGCGGGTGCCGGTTTCGGTCGTATCCTGATGGATGGCGGCGTGTCCAAGGCCATCGTCGGTATCGCGACCGATGCGCATTTGTCGCCGTTGCTGCTGGGCTGGTTCGTGGCGGCGCTGATTCGTGTAGCGACGGGTTCGGCTACTGTCGCGATGACTACCGCTTGCGGTATCGTGGCGCCGATCGTGATGGCGGGCGGCGGCGCGCGTCCGGAATTGATGGTGCTGGCCACCGGCGCCGGTTCGCTGATCCTGTCGCACGTCAACGACGGCGGTTTCTGGCTGGTCAAGGAGTACTTCAACATGACTGTGCCGCAAACCTTCAAAACGTGGACCGTCTGCGAAACGCTGATCTCGGTGCTGGCCCTGTTGTTCACGCTGGCGCTGTCGACCGTGGTCTGAGTTGTCTGAATTCTATGAGATCCAAGAAAAAAGCCGCTTTTTCAAGCGGCTTTTTTTATGGCGAGGCTGGAGCGTGAATGATCAGAAGCGCATGCGGCTGTCGTCGTAACGCGGATCGGGACCATTTTCGACTTTGCGGACGATGCCGTTGCCATCGAAGTAGACCGTCATCTGCGAGTTCCAGACGCCGCTTTCCTTGAAGCCGTAGTTCCAGGCTTCGTAAGGGATGCGCGCATAACGCGTTACTTCGGTCGGCTGACCGACGATACGCAATACATCGTTCTTGGTGGCCTGGTCGACTTTGATTGACTGGAATTTCTGGACTGTCCACACTTGCTCATAGGAAATCAGGCGTCCGTCCGGACCAATACGGGCCATATAAGAGTATTGGCCGAAAGGACCTGGCGCATATTCAAGCAGATGGGTGTTGCCGTCGGGATAGACGGCGGTCGGATGCCCCAGGCGCGTGACGACCTGTTCTTCGGAGTCGCCGGCGGCTGGCGGCGGGGCGAACACGCTGGCGCAGCCGCTCAAAGACAAGGCGGCCGCAGCTAAAACTGGGAGAAGGAGTCGTTTCATGAGCAGTTGGAGAGATGTTTGTAAGAAAAATATCCCGAGAGGTCTGTGATTCTACGCTTTTCAGGTAAGTATTTGAATCTGCTGGTCTTTTGCTATATACTTGCGCCTCTGGTCATTTCGGCCAGTTTTTATTTTTGTTCACGGTATGCAGGGTAGCCACTCCGCATACCGCTTGTGAAAGGTATAGCATGTCGATCGAAAAAACAGCCAAGGCTGCCATTATTACTGATAACGCCCGTGGTCAAAACGACACCGGCTCCCCGGAAGTTCAAGTTGCGCTGCTGACAGCACGCATCAACGACCTGAATGGTCACTTCAAAGAACACAGCAAGGATCACCACTCCCGTCGTGGTCTGATCAAGATGGTTAACCGTCGCAAGAGCCTGCTGTCCTACCTCAAGGGCAAGGACGCCGACCGTTACCGCGCACTGATCGAAAAACTCGGTCTGCGTAAGTAATTTTGTTCCCTCGTACCATTCAGGTTCAGGGTTCATAGCCAAAATGCCTGCGTCAGTTTCTGACGCGGGCATTTTGTTTTTTGCGATTCCGCTTCGTGTGGTTCTCGATGTTTTCCCGGTTCGCAAAACTTCTTTGCAGTACCGCGATCCCATCCAATGATCGTGATTCGTAAGATGTCTTGCAGCGGTGCTGTTTTTGCCGGTGACAAGCATCCGTGGTGAGGTGAACGACAGCGCCTGAAAATCTGTCGGCAAAAAAGAATCCCCGCCAAGCAAGGCAACGCGGAGGTTCAATATAGAAAGGAAATACCGTGTTCAATAAAGTTACTAAAACCTTCCAGTATGGACAACACCAGGTCACTCTGGAAACCGGCGAAATCGCTCGCCAGGCTTCCGGTGCAGTCGTCGTTTCGATTGAAGACACTGTTGTGCTGGCAACGGTTGTGGCCCGCAAGGATGCCAAGCCAGGTCAGGACTTTTTCCCACTAACCGTCGATTACATCGAGAAGACTTACGCTGCGGGTCGCATCCCCGGCGGCTTCTTCAAACGTGAAGGCAAGCCTTCCGAAAAGGAAACACTGACATCGCGCCTGATCGATCGCCCGATTCGTCCGCTGTTCCCTGAAGGCTACCTGAACGAAGTCCAGGTCATCATTCACGTTCTGTCCGTGAACCCGGAAATCGATCCGGACATCGCGGCAATGATCGGTGCGTCGGCTGCTCTGTCGATCGCCGGCATTCCATTCAACGGCCCGGTCGGCGCCGCACGCGTCGGTTACATTGACGGCCAGTACGTCCTGAACCCAACCGCAACGCAATTGAAGACTTCGCAACTGGATCTGGTTGTCGCCGGCACTGAAACCGCCGTGCTGATGGTCGAATCGGAAGCCAAGCAATTGTCCGAAGAAATCATGCTGGGCGCGGTCGTGTTCGGTCACGATCAATCGAAGGCTGTCATCAACGCGATCCACGAACTGGTGCGCGACGGCGGCAAGCCTGAAGTGCAATGGACTGCGCCTGCCAAGAATGAACCGCTGATCGCACGCGTCACCGAACTGGCTGACGGCAAGCTGCGCGCTGCGTATCAAACCAAGGACAAGCAAGCCCGTACCGAAAAGCTGAAGACCGTCACTTCCGAAGTCAACGCAGCGCTGGCGGCAGATGCAGCAGCGGCAGGTACATCGGCAGCTGACTCCGCAGAAGTCGGCGGCATCCTGTTCGATCTGGAAGCCAAGATCGTCCGCTCGCAGATCCTCGACGGCGAGCCACGCATCGACGGCCGCGACACCCGCACCGTCCGTCCGATCAGCATCCGCACCGGCGTGCTGCCACGCACCCACGGTTCGGCATTGTTCACCCGCGGCGAAACTCAGGCCCTGGTCATCGCGACCCTGGGCACTGCACGCGACGAACAAAAGATCGACGCGCTGATGGGCGAGTACACCGATCGCTTCATGCTCCACTACAACATGCCTCCGTTCGCAACCGGCGAAACCGGCCGCGTTGGTACGCCAAAGCGCCGCGAAATCGGTCACGGCCGTTTGGCCAAGCGCGCACTGATCGCCGCCTTGCCGCCAGCTGAAGAATTCAGCTACTCGGTGCGTCTGGTGTCGGAAATCACTGAATCCAACGGCTCCTCGTCGATGGCTTCGGTCTGCGGCGGCTGCCTGGCATTGATGGACGCCGGCGTGCCGATGCAAGCACACGTGGCCGGTATCGCCATGGGTCTGATCAAGGAAGGCAGCAAGTTCGCCGTCCTGACCGACATCCTGGGCGATGAAGATCACCTCGGCGACATGGACTTCAAGGTGGCGGGTACTGCCAACGGCATCACCGCACTGCAAATGGATATCAAGATCCAGGGCATCACCAAGGAAATCATGCAGGTCGCACTGGAACAAGCCAAGGAAGGCCGCGTGCATATCCTGGGCAAAATGCAGGAAGCCGTTCCAGCCGGCGCCGGCGAACTGTCCGATTTCGCTCCACGCCTGATTACCATCAAGATCAATCCGGAAAAAATCCGTGACGTGATCGGCAAGGGCGGCGCAGTCATCCGCGCATTGACCGAAGAAACCGGCACCCAGATCGACATCAGCGACGAAGGCGTGGTCACCATCGCTTCCGTTGACGCTGGTGCAGGCCAGGAAGCCAAGCGCCGTATCGAAGAACTGACCGCTTCCGTCGAAGTGGGCAAGGTCTACGAAGGCACCGTCCTGAAGCTGCTGGACTTCGGTGCGATCGTTCAGGTCCTGCCAGGCAAAGACGGCTTGCTGCACATCAGCCAGATCGCCAACGAGCGCGTCAACGCCGTTGCCGATTACCTGAAGGAAGGCCAGCAAGTCCGCGTCAAGGTTCTGGAAACCGACGACCGCGGCCGTCTGAAACTGTCGATGAAGGCAGCGCAAGAAGGCACGGAAGCGCCTGCTTCGCAAGACGCGCAGTAATCGCCGTATTGGCATGGCGGATGCAGGCATCGCCTCATTCGCCAGCTGCAGTCAGGTAGTGTCGAATCCCTCAGGGCGAAAGTCCTGGGGGATTTTTGTTTTTGGCGTGTCTTGTCCTTCCTTGCTTTGCCTGGTTTGTCGGAAAGCGCCGCATGCAGCTGTCGGACGCGCGCCGATTCGCGTCTGTACACCTTGCCCATGCCTGCAACTGGCATTACCCTCGGGGTAGTCGTTTGAGACAATGCAGGCGCAAACTATTCAGGACAATTTGGGAGCGTCATTTCATTCGAATCTGAAAGGAGTTCCATGCCTCACGTGATCATCGTCGGTTGCGGTTTCGGCGGCCTCGCCGCAGCTCGCGCACTGGCCGACGCCAAGGTCGACATCACCATGATCGACCGCAGCAACCACCACCTGTTCCAGCCGCTGCTGTACCAGGTCGCCACCGCCGGCTTGTCGGCGCCCGCCATCAGCGCGCCGATCCGCAGCATCCTTGCGACACAACGCAATATCACCAGCCTGATGGCGGCGGTCGCCGACATCGATGTGACGCGCAAGACGGTCGCGCTGGAAGACGGCAGCGAAATTGCCTACGACTACCTGATCGTTGCCGCAGGTTCCACCCATAGCTATTTCGGTCACGACGAATGGGCATCCTTGGCCCCCGGACTGAAAACGCTGGAAGACGCCTTCGACATCCGCCGCCGCATCCTGATGGCGTTCGAATATGCGGAACGCGAAGACGACCCCGTGCGCCGCGCCGAATGGCTCACCTTCACCGTGATCGGCGCCGGCGCCACCGGCGTCGAGATGGCCGGCACGCTGATCGAAATCGCCCGACATACGCTGAGCGGGGAATTCCGCCGCATTGATCCGCACCATGCCAAGGTGGTGTTGCTGGAAGGCTCCGACCGCGTGCTGGCGGCCTTTCCACCCGACCTGTCGGAAAAGGCGCGCACGCAGCTGGTCAAGCTCGGCGTCGACGTGCGTACGGGCAGCCGCGTTACTGACATCGATGAAGAATGCGTGCGCTACACCGACAAGGACGGCGAGCAACGGCTGGCGTCACGCACCGTGATCTGGTCGGCCGGCGTGGCGGCGTCGCCGCTGGGCAAGGCGCTCAATGTGCCGCTCGATCGTGCGGGCAGGGTGCCGGTGGGCGGCGGGCTATCGATTCCCGGCCATCCGGAAGTCTTTGTCATCGGTGATCTTGCCGCTGCGACTTCCGACGGCAAGCCGGTGCCGGGTGTATCGCCGGCGGCCAAGCAGATGGGCCGCGTCGCTGCGCGCAATGTGCTCGCCCACATGGCGGGCAAGACGCCGGAAAACTTCGTCTACCAGGACTATGGATCGCTGGCCACGATTGGTCGCAAGGCCGCCGTGGCGATGGTCGGCAAGCTGAAGTTTTCAGGCTATCCGGCGTGGCTGTTCTGGTTGTTCATCCACGTCTATTTCCTGATCGGCTTCCGCAATCGCCTGATGGTAATGACGGACTGGGCGTGGGCTTACCTGACCTTCAAGCGCAGCGCACGCGTGATCTCCAGTGCGATCAACACGCCGCCTGCCAAGCCGCATGACAAGCATGATGAAGCGCCGACGCAGTAATTGATTTGCGAAATAAAAAGGCCGGCATCAATATGCCGGCTTTTTTTGTTTGCGGTTCGTTCCGCCGCGTCAGTTTTCCAACGCCAGCAGCGCAAAGCTGGCAAGCCAGTGGCCGCCGCTGTAGTGGCTGCCGACGACGTGATCAACGCTGGCTTTCAGGTGACGTTCGATCGCGCCAGTCAATGCCGGTTGCGCCGGGTGAGCGGCCGGCAGATGCCGCGCGATGTGTTTCATGCACCAGGCGCGACTCAGGTTGAGGCCGTCGAGATGGGCGATCTTGGGATCGGTGCGGTCGCTGACTTGTGCCGGCTGCATCAGGCGTTCGATCTTGTCGATCTGCGGCAGGAAGGTATCGAACCACGCCGGGAATGCGGTTGTGTCCAGGACCTTGCTCATCAACAGCGCTTCCGTCAACGCCGCAGAGATGTATTCGTCACCGCCCGGTTCGTAATGCGCCGGATAGTTGACGTCCTTGCCGTAGTAGCCCAGCGACGCCTGGACGATGGCGCTTTCCAGCTCGTCATCGTTTGCGGCGCGGGCGTAGTCGAGCGCCAATGCCAGCGCAAACGCCGTGTTGTAATGCGTGCCGACGCGAATCGGGTAAGTCAGCTTGCCCAGGTATTCCAGCAGGCGCTTGCGGATTTCCAGTGTCAGCGGTTGCATCGCAGCGTGCCAGGCGGCTGCGCGCGGATGCGACGAGGCAGCCAATTCCTGCGCCAGCCCGAGGATCCAGCCGAAGCCGTAAGGACGCTCGAAAGACGCGCGGCCGCCGACCTGGAAGTAGGCGGTTTCCTGCTCCATCAATTCCGGCGTGAAGTGTTCGTCGAAGATCGCAGTGATTTTGTCCTGCGTCGGCAGCGTCGGATACAGCTTCGCGCAGCGCAACAGCAGCCAGTAGCCATGGACGGCCGAGTGCCAGTCGTAGCAACCGTAAAACACCGGATGCATGGCGCGTGGCGACAAAACGTCGTTGGCGCTGTGGAGCACGTGCATGATGTGATTGGGATATTCCTGGCGGAGGTAGGTCAGCGGCATCTCGGTGTATGCGGCGGCCAGTTCGATAGTGAGTTGCATGAGAATTTTCCGGTTTTCAGATCAGCGTTGTTGCAGCGTGTTTGCGGCCGGTGCAGAAGCGCCGGCCGCGACGTACATTGACGGAACAGTTAACGGAACACGATGAAATACATCAGCAGGATATTGGCCGCCAACAGCGCGATGCCGGTAGGAATCTGCACCTTGATGACCTGGTACTTGTCCTTGAGCTCCAACAGCGCCGCCGGCACGATGTTGTAGTTGGCTGCCATCGGCGTCATCAGCGTGCCGCAATAACCGGCCAGCATGCCGATGGTGACCAGGGGCGCAGGATCTGCGTGCTGTCCGACAATGATGAAGGGCAGGGCGATACCGGCAGTCATGACGGGGAAGGCCGCGAAGGCGTTACCCATGATCATCGTGAAGAGCGCCATGCCGACACAGTAGATCACGATCAGCATGAAGCGATTTTCAGGATTGACGAACAGGCCGACAACCTGCTGCACCGATTTGCCGGTTTGGGCTGCGACGAAAACGCCGCCGAGCATCGCCAGCATTTGCGGCAACACCGCAGCCCAGCCGATGGCGTCGAGCAGCCGGCGCGATTCACGCACGGCATGCAGCGGCGTGCCGCCGGTCAGTTTCCAGCCTGCCAGGATGGCGCAGATACAGCCGACGCACAACGCCGCCAGCGTCAGTTGTTTCTGGTCGAGGATATACATGCCGCCGATGGCCACGCCCTTGAGCAGGATGGTGCACAACACGGTCACGACCGGAATCAGGATGGCTGGGACAAAGATCCAGTTACCGTATTGATTGGCCGATGCCTGGCGTTGCTCGGCGCTGCGCTGCTTGTACGTGCCGAGCGACAGCAGGCCGAAGCCGGCAATCAGCGAGATCAGGATGACCACGACGCCGATGATGCGATAAGCCAGCGGTTTGCCCAGCGAGGAAACCAGCAGATCGCTGAACAGGAACACCGCGCCGAACAAGAACCAGAACAGCGCGGTGGTCAGGCGTTTGGGGTTGCCTTTGTCGCGCAATGTCATGCCGACCAGCAGCATGACGATGACGCCGATGAGATAGTAGATTTCGTTGATGGTGATAAGGGTACTCATGCTGCCACCTCTTTTCCTTCTGATTTTTTCCAGGCATTGACGTCACGCTGAATCCCGGCATCGAGACGCACCAGACGGAACATGTGAATGGCCAGCGCCGCAATCGCGGTCGGAATGGCCCACAAGCCGAGATGCAATGGCTCGATGTTGGTGATGCCGTTTTCCTTGAGGAAGGCGTCGATCAGCAGCACTGCACCGAAGGCGAGGAAGATGTCTTCGCCAAAGAACACGGCGATGTTGTCACAGGCAGCGGAGTGCGCGCGCAGTTTGTCGCGGATATGTTGCGGCAGGTCGCCATAGCGCGCTGTCGCAGCACCTTCGACCATGGGGGCGAGCAAGGGCCGCACGGTTTGCGCCTGGCCGCCGATATAGGTCAGGCCGAGCGCGCCAAACACCTGGCGCAGGATGAAGTACAGCATCAGGATGCGTGCGGAGGTCGCGCTGGCCATGCTGGAAATCCAGTCTTGCGCGCGTTCCTTGAGACCATAGCTTTCCAGTAGACCGATGATCGGCAGGATCAGTACATACACAGCCAGCGAGCGGCTGTTGATGAACTTCTCGCCGAAGGTTTCCAGCAGCATGCCGAAATCCATGCCGACGGCAAGTCCGGTGGCAAGGCCTGCGACGGTAACGACCAACAGCGGATTGAAGCGGAATGCAAAGCCTGCAACGACGATCGGAATCCCGATCAACGGTAGCAAAATCGAGCTATCCATGGACTATCTCCCAAGTAGGAATGGTTATTGTGAATTGACTGCTGACGACGGAAAATCAAAAAGAACGGACGGCAAAATGAACTTAGGACGGGGCGCGGATGCCGATGTGCTCGCTGCTCAGGCGAGCACGGATCTGGCGTGCAAATTCCAATGCATGCGCACCGTCGCCGTGCAGGCAGACGGTCTGCGCGTTGACCTTCACAACGCTGCCATCGATGGCGGTGACTTGCTTGTCCTTGACGAATGAAATCGTTTGCGCGATGGCCTGCGCTTCATCCTCGATCATGGCGCCGGGCAACGCGCGGCTGACCAGGCTGCCGTCGGCGTTGTAGGCGCGATCGGCAAACACTTCTTCAACGGCAGTCAGGCCAGCCTGTTTTGCTGCGCTGATGAGTTCGCTGCCGGCCAGGCCGAACAGCGCCAGCTCCGGATTGAAGGTGCGTATCGCTGAACAGATTGCCTGCGCCAGCACGGCATCTTTGGCGGCCTGGTTGTACAGCGCGCCGTGCGGCTTGACGTGCACCATGCGACCCCCTTCGGCACGTACGATGGCATCGAGCGCACCCAATTGATACAGCATGCCGCTGATGATTTCTTCAGGCGGCAAATTCATGGCGCTGCGGCCGAAATTTTCGCGGTCTGGAAAACTCGGGTGCGCGCCGATGGCGACCTGATTCCGGATCGCCCAGCGTACGCTCTGGCGCATGGTGTTGGCGTCGCCGGCATGCCAGCCGCAGGCGATATTGGCCGAGCTGACCAGCGTCAGCAGCAGCTCGTCGTTGTCGCAGCCTTCGCCGAGATCGGCGTTGAGATCGATGTGCATGAGCTGTCCTTATTTCCGGTATTGCGTCGCGCGTGACCAATCGAGCGCAGCGACGGTTTGTTCGACATGGGCGAGGTAGCGCTGTTGTTCTTCCCATGCATGCAAGGCTTGTTCCAGATCGCAGAGTTGCAGTTGCAGCAAGCCATTGAGCGGCGCCTGCGCGAGCTTCCACATGTCCGCCGCGATGACCACGCCGATCTTCGGGTAACCACCGGTGGTCTGTGCATCGCCCATCAGGATGATCGGCTGGCCGGAGGGCGGCACCTGAATCACGCCCGGCACCACGCCGTGCGACAGCAGGTCGCGACTTTGCTTGCGCTTGAGTTCAGGACCTTCCAGGCGGTAGCCCATGCGGTTGCTGTTGGGCGTGATGCGCCACTTGTCGTGCCACAGCGTGTTGCGGGCGGCGACCGTGAATTGTTCGAATTCGGGCCCGGGCAGCACTCGCAGCGTGATCAGTTTGCTGCTGTCGTTGGCCTGTGCGCTAAGGCCGCTCCATTGCGGTGAACGTACGCCGAAGGCCGGTCCGGTCGCTTTGACGCCGGCGTCGCCCAGCGGCAGGCGGTCGCCCTTGCGCAGGATCCTCCCCTGGTGGCCGCCGAAGCCGGCCTTGAGGTCAGTGCTGCGCGAGTCCAGGATGACGGGAACGTCAATGCCGCCCGCGACGGCCAGGCAGGTGCGCATGCCTGGCGCACCGCTGCGGCCGACGTGGGCAAGGCGCAGCGTCTGTCCTGGGCGTACCGGCGTGCTCCAGTAAGGCGCCAGCGGTTTGTCGTCGATCCGCGCGTCGAAATCGTCACCGCCTAGCGCGATACGCGTGTCGGTGGTGAACCGCAGCTCACAGGCGCCCATGGTGATTTCAAGGCCAGCGGCATTGACGTCGTTGCCGACCAGCAGGTTGGCAGTGCTGAGCGCCAGCGGATTGAGTGCTCCGCCTGGATTGATGCCGAGCTGCCGATGACCGGGGCGGCCGAGATCCTGCACCGAAGTCAGCAGGCCGGGTTGGATGATATCGATCATTTGGCGATCCGTTCCACGGTAAAGCGGACGCGGTCGCCCGGGCGCAGCAGGGTTGGCGGATTTTGCGTCGGATCGAACAGCGGCAGCGCGGTGCGTCCGAGCAATTGCCAGCCGCCCGGCGAGGCCAGCGGATAAATGCCGGTCTGTTCACCGCCGATGCCGACCGAGCCTGCGGGAATCGAGAGGCGCGGTTCATCCTGGCGCGGTGTCGCGAGTTGCGGATCGAGGCCGCCCATGTAGGCGAAGCCGGGCATGAAGCCGATGAAGTAGACGACGTATTCGCCTTCGCTGTGACGGCGGATGACCTCCGCCGTCGAGAGGCCGGTATGGCGCGCAATGACGTCGAGGTCGGGACCGCCGGCGCCGCCATACACGACAGGGATGTCGATGTTGCGGCCGCTCAGCTGGCCTACGTCGAGGTATTTCCAGCTGTCGAGGATGCGCTTTGAGACGGCATCCATATCGACAATGGGGCGGCGCAGGATCAGCGTCAGGTTGTTCATGCCAGGGACGACTTCGGCAACTTCGGGCCAGTCCGCGGCGGTGTCGGCGAGACTCCAGATGCGCTGCTGATGTGACAGGGTGGCCGGCGGCGGCAGATTGCACAATAGTGCGCCGTCGCCGAGAAAGTGGAGTTGAGGTTGAATCATTGTCATCCGGATCTGGCTGGAAGGCTTGCGCCCGTTAATCCCGAGGGATCATACATTTCGGACAAGGTATAGACAATATATAGATAAATTATTTATTTAAGATTGCTATATAGTGTCGTAGTTGTACGAACATTTTCATGACAGAAAAAAGCTTATGAGTGACAAATCCTTGAAAAACACGCCGGAACAGGCCGTGACACAAAAATCTCCGACCAAAATCGTCTCCTCCAATCATCTCGTTTCCGAGCGCAGCGCCGAGCTGTCGGAGCTGGAATATGCCCTCATCATGGCAGGTAATGCATTCAATCGCTGGATGATGCGTTGCATGATGGCCGCAGGCGCCAAAGATATGACGGCAATCGAGGTCTCTTTGTTGCATCACGTGAACCACCGCGAGCGCAAAAAGAAACTCGCGGACATTTGCTTTGTCCTGAATATTGAGGATACGCACGTTGTCACCTATGCGCTCAAGAAACTGGTCAAGGCGGGTTACGTGAAGAGCGAGAAGGCCGGCAAGGAACTGCTGTTTTCGACCACCGACGAAGGCCAGCAACTGTGCATGCGCTACAAGGAAGTGCGCGAGCGCTGCCTGATCGAAGTGCAGGTCGACAGCGGCATCCAGAACCAGGCCATCGGCGAGGCCGCGCAATTGTTGCGCAGCGCCTCCGGTTTGTACGATACCGCCGCGCGCGCGGCCGCATCGTTGTAAGCAACCGTCGGCCATCGACGGCGTCTCCCACTGGGGGCGCAGAGGGAAAATCATGCGAGCAATCGAAATTACCGAATTCGGCGGGCCGGAAGTGCTGCAGTTGTGCGAACGCCCGCTGCCGCAGCTGAAAACCGGCGAAATCCTGATCAAGGTTCATGCGGCGGGCGTCAATCGTCCAGACGTATTTCAGCGCCAGGGCAATTATCCGGTGCCCCCGGGCGCCTCGGATCTGCCGGGGCTGGAAGTGGCCGGCGAAATCGTCGACGGCGATCTGAGCGGCAGCGTCTTCAAAAAGGGCGATCTGGTGTGCGCGCTGGTGCAGGGCGGCGGCTATGCGGAATATTGCGCAGCGCCGCTGGCGCAATGCCTGCCGGTGCCGCAAGGTCTGAGCGCGTTGCAGGCGGCGGCGCTGCCGGAAAATTTCTTCACCGTCTGGAGCAACGTGTTCGAGCGGGCGCGACTGGCGCCGGGCGAAACCCTGCTGGTGCAGGGCGGCTCCTCCGGTATCGGTGTGACCGCGATCCAGATCGCAGCCGCACTGGGGCATCGTGTCTTTGCTACCGCCGGCTCGGATGACAAATGCCGCGCCTGCGAAGAGCTGGGGGCTGAGCTCGCCATCAACTACCGTACTGAAGATTTCGAAGAAGTCCTCAAGGCCGCCACCGAAGGCCGCGGCGTCGATGTCATCCTGGACATGGTCGGCGGCGACTACCTGCCGCGCGAAATCAAGACCCTGGCCGACGATGGCCGGCTGGTCATCATTGCCTTGCTGGGCGGCGCCAAGGGGCAGCTGGACATGAGCCAGATCCTGCGTCGCCGCCTGACCGTCACCGGGTCGACCCTGCGTCCGCGTCCGGTGGAGTTCAAAGCCTTCATCGCGCAGCAGTTGCAGGAGCGCGTCTGGCCGCTGCTGGCCAGCGGCAAGGTCAAGCCGGTGATCTACAAGACGTTCCCGCTGGGGCAGGCGGCAGAGGCCCATGCACTGATGGAATCGAGTGCGCATGTCGGCAAGATCATGCTGACGCTGGACTGAAGAATATCGGGCAGGCGCCAGATGCCGGGGTGTTTGGTTTGACCGGGTTTGCCGCGGCGCGATAGAATGCGGGGTTATTCAGAATTCTCCCCTTAATTCGTCCTTTGGCTCTCCCTTTTATGCGCCGTAAATTAGTTGCCGGTAACTGGAAAATGAATGGCGGCCTCGCCGCCAACGCCGCGCTGGTCGCCGATGTCAAAGCCGGTCTGGCTGCCGTCGGCGTCAATGCCGACGTCGCCGTGTGCGTGCCGGCGCCTTACCTGGCGCAAGTGCAGGCGGCTGTTGCCGGCTCCGCGCTGGCTTTGGGTTCGCAAGATGTCTCCGCGCATGCAAGCGGCGCGTACACCGGTGAAGTGTCGGCGGCCATGCTGGCCGAATTCGCTTGCAAATACGCCATCGTCGGCCATTCCGAGCGTCGCGCCTATCACGGCGAAAACGACGCGGCGGTTGCGGCCAAGGCCGCTGCGGCGCTGAAATCCGGATTGACGCCTATCGTCTGCGTGGGTGAAACATTGGCCGAACGCGAGGCAGGGCGCACCAACGCCGTCGTCGGCGGCCAGCTCGATGTCGTGCTGGCTGCGCTGGATGCGGCCGACGTGCAAAAGATTGTGGTGGCATACGAGCCGGTCTGGGCCATCGGCACAGGCAAGACGGCCACGCCCGACATGGCGCAGGATGTGCACGCGATGTTGCGCGCGCGACTGGCCGCAAAAAATGCTGACGCCGCCGTCAGGGTGCAAATCCTCTACGGTGGTAGCATGAAACCCGATAACGCCAAAGAACTGCTGGCCATGTCGGATATTGATGGTGGTCTGATCGGTGGCGCGGCTCTGAAAGCAGCGGATTTCCTGGCGATTGTCCAGGCTGCCCAGGGCAACTGATTGTTTGTTGTTTTAATTTAAGATGGCTATATGAATACTTTATTTACTGTTATTGTTGTGATTCAGGTGCTCGCGGCGCTGACTATCATCGGTCTGGTTCTGCTGCAGCACGGCAAAGGGGCGGATATGGGGGCTGCGTTCGGTTCGGGCGCGTCGGGCAGCTTGTTCGGCGCCACGGGTTCTTCCAACTTCTTGTCGAAGTCGACCGGCATCGCTGCTGCGATCTTTTTTGCGGCGACTCTTGCGCTGGCATTCGTCGGCAATCATCATGTTTCGCAATCTGGTGGCGTTATGGATAATTTGCCTGCTCCGGCTGCCGCAATTCCGGCAACTCCCGCTGCATCGGGCGCTCCTGCAGCAGCTCCTGCAAATCCTGCAGATCAATCAAATCAGATTCCGAAATAGTCTTTTGCGCAGAGTGTAATAATGCGCAAAACTTAAAGCAGATTGTGAAGTTTTAGTGTGATTGTGCATTGAACAAGAGCATCAAAACGGGTTACAATTGCAGTCTCAAGCCGACGTGGTGAAATTGGTAGACACGCTATCTTGAGGGGGTAGTGGCGAAAGCTGTACGAGTTCGAGTCTCGTCGTCGGCACCATGAAATACCGAGAAAAGCCAGCAAAGGACCAAGTCCCGAGCTGGCTTTTTGTCGAGGAAAAAGCTGTTTGATATTGAGAATCATTCCGCTAATTATCAACAAACCTACGCCAAATCGTGAACCTCGAAAATTACTTTCCAGTTCTGTTGTTTATCCTAGTTGGCATCGGTGTCGGTGTCGCTCCTCAGTTACTCGGTCGTTTGCTCGGGCCTCACCGGCCTGATGCGCAAAAGACCTCTCCTTACGAATGCGGCTTTGAAGCTTTTGAAGATGCCCGCATGAAGTTCGATGTGCGGTATTACCTCGTCGCCATCCTGTTCATTCTGTTCGATCTCGAAACTGCATTTTTCTTCCCGTGGGGCGTTTCCATGCGCGACCTGGGCTGGTCTGGCTACATCACGATGATGGTCTTCATCGCTGAATTTGTTGTCGGTTTTTGGTACATCTGGAAAAAGGGTGCCCTGGATTGGGAGTGAGCCATGTCAATTGAAGGCGTATTAAACGAAGGGTTTGTTACCACCTCGCTGGATAAGGTAATCAACTGGACCCGTACCGGTTCCATGTGGCCGATGACCTTTGGTCTGGCGTGCTGTGCGGTTGAAATGATGCACGTCGGCGCCTCGCGTTACGACCTGGATCGTTTTGGCATCATGTTCCGCCCGTCGCCGCGTCAGTCCGATGTCATGATTGTTGCCGGCACGCTGTGCAACAAGATGGCGCCGGCGCTGCGCAAGGTGTACGACCAGATGGCCGAGCCGCGCTGGGTGATCTCGATGGGATCCTGTGCCAACGGCGGCGGCTACTATCACTATTCGTATTCCGTCGTGCGCGGTTGCGACCGTATCGTGCCGGTCGACGTGTATGTTCCAGGCTGCCCGCCGACAGCCGAAGCGCTGCTGTATGGCGTGATCCAGCTGCAAAATAAGATCAAGCGCACCAATACCATTGCGCGCTAAGAGAGTGGAAGGGTCAGTATGACGACAAAATTGGAAACTCTCGAAGCTGCCTTGCGCAACGCGCTTGGAGGGTATCTTCAGAATTTGACAGTGTCTTTGGGCGAGATCACGGTAGTGGTCAAGTCCGCCGATTATCTTTCGGCGATGCGCGTTCTGCGCGATCACGCCGATACCCGTTTCGAAGAATTGATGGACCTGTGCGGCGTCGACTACTCGACGTACGGCGACGGCGTCTGGGACGGTCCGCGCTTTGCGGTGGTCTCGCATCTGCTGTCGCTGACGCATAACTGGCGCGTTCGCGTGCGGGTTTTTGCGCCGGACGACGACATGCCGCTGGTGGCCTCGCTCATGAATATCTGGTCCGCCGCCAACTGGTATGAGCGCGAGACTTTCGACTTCTACGGCATCCTGTTCGACGGGCATGACGACTTGCGTCGCATCCTCACCGACTACGGCTTCATCGGCCATCCGTTCCGCAAGGACTTCCCGGTGTCGGGCTATGTCGAAATGCGTTACGACGCCGAACAAAAACGCGTGGTTTATCAACCCGTAACGATTGAGCCGCGTGAAATCACGCCGCGTGTCATTCGTGAAGAAAACTACGGGATTAAATAATGGCTGAAATCAAGAATTACACGCTGAACTTTGGTCCGCAGCATCCGGCCGCGCACGGTGTGCTGCGCCTGGTGCTGGAGTTGGACGGCGAAGTCATTCAGCGCGCCGACCCGCATATCGGTCTGCTGCATCGCGGCACCGAAAAGCTGGCCGAGCAAAAAACCTATCTGCAATCGGTTCCGTACATGGACCGCCTCGATTACGTGTCGATGATGTGCAATGAGCACGCCTACGTCATGGCCATCGAGAAGCTGCTCGGCATCGAAGTGCCGCTGCGCGCCCAGTACATCCGCGTCATGTTCGACGAAATCACCCGTCTGCTGAACCACCTGATGTGGATCGGCGCCCACGGTCTGGACGTCGGCGCGATGGGCGTGCTGCTGTACGCCTTCCGCGAACGCGAAGATTTGATGGATTGCTACGAAGCCGTGTCCGGCGCACGCATGCATGCGGCCTACTATCGTCCGGGCGGCGTGTATCGCGATCTGCCGGAAACCATGCCGCAGTACAAGGCATCGATCATCCGCAACGACAAAGCCATCAAGCAACTCAATGAAAATCGCCAGGGCTCGATGCTGGACTTCATTGAGGACTTCACCAACCGTTTCCCGAAATACGTCGACGAGTACGAAACACTGCTGACCGACAACCGTATCTGGAAGCAGCGTCTGGTCGGCGTCGGCGTGGTCTCGCCGGAACGCGCAATGGCAATGGGCTTTTCCGGTCCGATGCTGCGTGGCTCGGGCATCGAATGGGATCTGCGCAAGAAGCAGCCGTACGAAGTCTACGACCTGCTCGATTTCGACATCCCGGTCGGCAAGAACGGCGACTGCTACGACCGCTATCTGGTGCGCGTGGAAGAAATGCGCCAGTCGAACCGCATCATCAAGCAATGCGTCGAGTGGCTGCGCAACAACCCGGGTCCGGTCATCATCGACAATCACAAGATTGCGCCGCCGCCACGCGTGGACATGAAGTCCAACATGGAAGACCTGATTCACCACTTCAAACTGTTCACCGAAGGCTTCCACGTGCCGCCGGGCGAAACATATGCAGCGGTCGAGCATCCGAAGGGCGAGTTCGGCATCTACCTCGTGTCGGACGGCGCCAACAAGCCTTACCGGATGAAGATCCGCGCGCCGGGTTATGCGCATTTGCAAAGTCTCAACGAGATGGCCAAGGGGCACATGATTGCCGATGCCGTAACCATCATCGGTACGCAAGACATTGTGTTTGGTGAAATCGACCGGTAAAACCGGTCCCTGGATGTTTTTGAAAACCCATTAGGTTCTGGGGAATATCCGATAAACCCGCGCAGGTTCTCAACAAACCATGCGCACGGATGGCCAACGATATGCTGTTAAGTCAAGACGCTCTTAAGAAAATCGATCGCGAACTCGCGAAATACCCGGCGGATCAACGCCAGTCTGCCGTCATGTCCGCGCTGCGCATTGCGCAGGTCGAACACGGCTGGCTGCCTGCTGAGCTGCAACAGGAAATCGCCGATTACATCGGCATGCCTGCGGTGGCCGTGCAGGAAGTCGCCACGTTCTACAACATGTTCAACACCAGCCCGCAGGGCAAGCACAAGATCACCGTCTGTACGAATCTGCCATGCCTGCTGTCGGGCGGCGATCGTGCAGCGCATCACCTGAAGCACACGCTCGGTGTCGGCTACAAGGAAACCACCGCCGACGGTCAGTTCACGATCGTCGAAGGCGAATGCATGGGCGCATGCGGCGACGCACCTGTCATGCTGGTCAACAATCACCGCATGTGCAGCTGGATGTCGAACGACAAGATCGACGCGCTGCTGGAGGAACTGAAGAAATGACTTGTCTGCACGATCGTCATATCAAGCCGCTGATTCTGGCGGATCTGGATGGCCAGAACTGGCATCTGGAGGATTACGTCAAGCGCGGCGGCTACGAGTCGCTCAAGCGCATCCTGGCTGAAAACATCACGCCTGAACAAGTCATCGCCGAACTCAAGTCCTCGGGCTTGCGTGGTCGCGGCGGTGCAGGTTTCCCGACCGGCCTGAAGTGGAGCTTCATGCCGCGCCAGTTCCCAGGACAAAAGTACCTGGTCTGCAACAGCGATGAAGGCGAACCGGGTACATTCAAGGACCGCGACATCATTCGCTACAATCCGCACTCGCTGATCGAAGGCATGATCATCGGCGGCTACGCAATGGGCATCACGGTCGGCTACAACTACATCCACGGCGAAATCTTCGACGCGTACCTGCGTTTTGAAGAAGCGCTGGAAGAGGCACGCGCAGCCGGCTTCCTGGGCGATAACATCCTCGGCACCAATTTCAGCTTCCAGCTGCACGGTCACCACGGTTACGGCGCCTACATCTGCGGCGAAGAAACTGCGCTGCTGGAGTCGCTCGAAGGCAAGAAGGGCCAACCGCGCTTCAAGCCGCCGTTCCCTGCCAGCTTCGGCCTGTACGGCAAGCCGACCACGATCAACAACACCGAAACGTTTGCTGCTGTGCCGTTCATCTTCAAGATCGGCGCGCAAGCCTACGCCGACATCGGCAAGCCGAACAACGGCGGCACCAAGATCTTCTCGATCTCGGGCGACGTCGAACGTCCGGGCAACTACGAAATCCCGCTCGGCACGCCGTTCTCGACACTGCTGGAACTGGCGGGCGGCATGCGCGGCGGCAAGAAGCTTAAAGCAGTCATCCCTGGCGGCTCGTCCGCTCCGGTGATCCGCGGCGACGTCATGATGGAAACCACCATGGACTACGATGCCATCGCCAAGGCCGGCTCGATGCTGGGTTCGGGCGCTGTCATCGTCATGGATGAAACGCGTTGCATGGTCAAGTCGCTGTTGCGCCTGGCGTATTTCTACTACGAAGAATCCTGCGGTCAATGTACGCCGTGCCGCGAAGGCACCGGCTGGATGTACCGCATGGTGGAGCGTATCGAAAACGGTCACGGCAAGCTGGAAGACCTCGATGTGCTCAATTCGGTTGCCGACAACATCCAGGGCCGCACCATCTGTGCGCTCGGCGATGCGGCGGCAATGCCGGTGCGTGCTTTCATCAAGAACTTCCGCGAAGAATTTGAGTATCACATCGAGCACAAACACTGCTCGGTGCCTGCTTATATTTAACGCATAGCGTCAAGTACAGCATTAGGCAGCACGGCAAGACATGCGATCGGCGACAAGGCAGGGCGCATGTCTTCAAGGTCAAAAGAATACTTAGCTTGGGCAAAAAGCCATGGTTGAAATCGAAATAGACGGCAAAAAAGTTGAAGTGCAAGAAGGCAGCATGGTTATGGATGCTGCCAACAAGGTCGGCACTTACATTCCTCATTTTTGCTATCACAAAAAATTATCCATTGCGGCGAACTGCCGCATGTGTCTGGTCGACGTTGAAAAAGCGCCGAAGCCTCTGCCTGCCTGTGCCACTCCGGTCACGGCCGGCATGATCGTTCGTACCGCGAGCGACAAGGCGGTCAAGGCGCAAAAAGGCGTCATGGAATTCCTGCTGATCAATCACCCGCTGGATTGCCCGATCTGCGATCAGGGCGGCGAGTGCCAACTGCAGGATCTGGCGGTCGGCTACGGTGGTTCGACATCGCGCTACGAAGAAGAAAAGCGCGTGGTTCCTCCGAAGGACGTCGGCCCGCTGATCTCCATGAAGGAAATGAATCGTTGCATCCACTGCACACGTTGCGTACGTTTCGGCCAGGAAGTCGCCGGCGTCATGGAACTGGGCATGCTGGGTCGCGGCGAGCACTCCGAAATCACTACCTTCGTCGGCAACACCGTCAACTCCGAACTGTCCGGCAACATGATCGATCTGTGCCCGGTCGGCGCGTTGACATCGAAGCCGTTCCGCTACGCTGCACGTACCTGGGAATTGTCGCGTCGCAAGTCGGTCAGCCCGCACGACAGCCTCGGCGCCAACCTGATCGTTCAGGTCAAGGGCGGCAAGGTCATGCGCGTTCTGCCGCTGGAAAACGAAGCGGTCAACGAATGCTGGATTTCCGACAAGGACCGTTTCTCCTACGAAGCGCTGGACAGCGAAGAGCGCTTGACCAAGCCGATGTTGAAGCAAGACGGCAAGTGGCAGGAAGTCGAATGGCAAGTTGCGCTGGAATACGTCGCACACGGCCTGCGCAACATCCGCCACGAACACGGCGCCAGCGCCATCGCTGCATTGGGTACGCCGTACTCGACGCTGGAAGAACTGACATTGCTGCAAAAAGTCGTGCGCGGCCTGGGTTCGGAAAACATCGATTTCCGCCTGCGTCAGTCCGACTTCGCGCTGGACCATCAGGTCACTCCATGGCTGGGCATGTCCATCGTCGAGTTCTCCGAACTGAACCGCGCCCTGATCATCGGCTCGTTCCTGCGCAAGGATCATCCGTTGCTGACCGCGCGTCTGCGCCAGGCAGTCAAGAGCGGCGCCAAGATCAGCGTCCTGCACGCCGCCGACGACGACCTGCTGATGCCGGTCGCCAACAAGATCATCGCAGCACCGTCCGCATGGCTGGCGGCACTGAGCGGCATCGTTGCCGCCGTGGCGCAAGCCAAGAGCGTCGCCGCACCGGCTGGTTTCGAAAACGTTGAGATTTCGCAGGAAGCCAAGCAGACCGCAGCAAGCCTGTTGTCGGGTGCATCCAAGGCCGTGTTGCTGGGCAACGCCGCTGCGCAACATCCGCAAGCATCGCAACTGCACGCCGCCGCACAATGGATCGCCGAACAAACCGGCGCCAAGCTGGGCTACCTGACTGAAGGCGGCAACGCCGTCGGCGGTTACCTCGCCAACGCGATCCCAGGCAAGGACGGCGCCAACGCGCTGCAAGCCTTCGCGCAACCGCGCAAGGCCTACCTCCTGTTGAACGCCGAACCGGAACTCGACAGCCATGATGCCCAAGCTGCTACCGCTGCGCTGAAGCAAGCCGAAATGGTCGTCGTGATGTCGGCATTCAAACACGGCGCGGATTACGCCGACGTGTTGCTGCCGATCGCACCGTTCACTGAAACAGCCGGCACCTTCGTCAACGCCGAAGGCCGCGCACAAAGCTTCAACGGCACCGTCAAGCCGCTGGGTGACGCTCGTCCGGCATGGAAGGTGTTGCGCGTCCTGGGCAATCTGCTCGGTCTGCAAAATTTCGACTACGAAACCTCGGAATCGATTCGCACCGAAGTCATCGGCGAAGAAACCGATCTGTCCGCGCGTCTGAACAATATCGCCAAGCTGGCGCCGCAAGCGGGCAACGCGGCCGCCAACGGCGCGCTGGAACGCCTGGCCGATGTGCCTATCCATTTTGCCGATGCCATCGCACGCCGTTCGCCGGCGCTGCTGCAAACGCAAGACGGCCAGGCGCCGAAGGCATGGTTGTCGGCCGCCTTGTCGCAAAAGCTCGGCATCGCCGCCGGCGATCGCGTGAGCATCAAGCAAGGGCAGGGCAGCGCGCTGCTGACTGCAGGCATCGACAAGAACCTGCCGGAAAATGTCGTACGTGTGGCAGCCGCCCATGCAAGCACCGCTAATCTGGGCAGCATGTTCGGCGCAATCGTTGTGGAGAAAGCGTAATGGATCAACTGATTGCCAACATCAACGCAGTCGGCCCCACGTATCTGGGCACCGCCTGGCCGTATGTGTGGACCTTCGTCTGGAGTCTGCTGAAGATTCTGGTCGTGATGGTGCCGCTGCTGGGCTGCGTCGCTTACCTGACGCTGTGGGAACGCAAGCTGATCGGCTGGATGCACGTTCGTCTCGGTCCGAATCGCGTCGGCCCCGCCGGTCTGCTGCAACCGATCGCCGACGCGCTGAAACTGATCTTCAAGGAAGTGACCACGCCGGCGCGCGCCAGCAAGGTGCTGTTCTTCATCGCACCGATCATGACCATCATGCCGGCGCTGGCTGCCTGGGCGGTGATTCCGTTCGGACCTGAAGCGGTCATCGCCAACGTCAATGCCGGCCTGCTGTTCGTCATGGCGATCACGTCGATGGAAGTCTACGGCGTGATCATCGCCGGCTGGGCGTCCAACTCGAAGTACGCCTTCCTCGGCGCCATGCGCGCTTCGGCGCAGATGGTCTCGTACGAAATCTCGATGGGCTTCTGCCTGGTCATCGTGCTGATGGTGTCCGGCAGCCTGAACCTGATCGACATCGTCACTAGCCAGGGCAAAGGCTTCTTCGCCGACCACGGCGTCGGTTTCCTGTCGTGGAACTGGTTGTCGCTGCTGCCGATTTTCGTGATCTACATCGTCTCGGGCATCGCTGAAACCAACCGTCACCCGTTCGACGTGGTCGAAGGCGAATCCGAAATCGTGGCCGGTCACATGATCGAATACTCGGGTATGTCGTTTGCGATGTTCTTCCTGGCTGAATACGCCAACATGTGGCTGATTTCGATCCTGACCGCGCTGCTGTTCCTGGGCGGCTGGGCATCGCCGCTGAGCGTGTTGGACTTCATCCCTGGCTGGATATGGCTCGGTATCAAGACGTTCTTCATTGTGTCGCTATTTATCTGGGTGCGCGCATCGTTCCCGCGTTACCGCTATGACCAGATCATGCGTCTGGGCTGGAAAGTGTTCATTCCGCTGACATTGGTGTATCTGGTCATCGTTGCGACCTGGATGCAGACCTCGTGGAATATTTGGAAGTAATGTAAAGGCTGAGGTGAGAAGCATGGAAGCTATTAAGGATTTTTTCGGCAGCCTGATGTTGCGGGAGCTGTTCAAGGGCCTGGCCCTGACCGGCCGCTACCTGTTTGCGCGCAAGATCACGATTCAGTTCCCGGAAGAGAAGACGCCGCAGTCGCCGCGTTTCCGCGGTCTGCACGCCTTGCGTCGCTATCCGAACGGTGAAGAGCGCTGCATCGCCTGCAAACTGTGCGAAGCGGTTTGCCCGGCGATGGCGATCACGATCGAATCGGAACAGCGTGACGACGGTTCGCGCCGCACCACGCGTTACGACATCGATCTGACCAAGTGTATTTTCTGCGGCTTCTGCGAAGAGTCATGCCCGGTTGATTCGATCGTTGAAACGCACATCCTGGAATACCACGGTGAAAAGCGCGGCGATCTGTACTACACCAAGGAAATGCTGCTGGCCGTTGGTGATCGTTACGAAAATGAAATCGCCGCTGCACGTACTGCAGACGCGGCATATCGTTGATTGAGTTCGGGACGGCATGCGCTGGTTGTTGCATGCCGCTGAGATGATCGGGTCTGAAGCTTGTTGGGTAGCCTGATCGATGGATCGGGCGATCGAATGATCTGATGCTGGTTTTAGCCAACTTTTTGGTTGATTATGGAATTTAAAACTGTCTTGTTCTATGCGTTTTCGGTGGTCCTCGTGCTCGCCGCATTACGCGTCATTACGGCCCGCAATCCGGTGCATGCGGCCCTGTTTCTCGTGCTGGCCTTCTTTTCGGCGGCCGGCATCTGGATGTTGCTGAAGGCGGAATTCCTCGCCATCGTGCTGGTGCTGGTTTATGTCGGGGCGGTGATGGTGCTGTTCCTGTTCGTGGTGATGATGCTGGACATCAATCTCGACAAGATGCGAGAGGGCTTCTGGGGATACTTCCCGCTGGCCGCGACCATCGGCGTGATCATCGTGCTGGAAATGGCAGCGGTCCTGTTGCGCAGCTTCTGGGCGCCGGAAGCGCAAGTACCGGCGGCATCGAACACCATCGGCACCACCAAGGCGCTGGGCATGCTGATCTACACCGAATACGTCTACGCCTTTGAAGTCGCCGCCGTGATCCTGCTGGTCGCCATCGTCGCCGCCGTGGCGCTGACGCTGCGTCGCCGCAAGGACAGCAAGTACTTCTCGCCGGCCGAAGCAGTCAAGGTCAAGAGCACCGATCGCGTTCGCCTGGTCAAGATGAAGGCTGAATCCACTCGCAATGACACCAACACCGGCGGCGATGCTCAGGCATCCGGCGCAGGACCACAAGCTTAAGGAGCGCGCAATCATGACCCTCTCGCTCTCGCATTACCTGATCCTCGGCGCGATCCTGTTCGCGATCTCGATCGTCGGCATTTTCCTCAACCGCAAGAACGTCATCGTGTTGCTCATGGCAATCGAACTGATGCTGCTGGCGGTGAATATGAACTTCATTGCCTTTTCGCATTACCTCGGCGATGCAGCAGGACAGATCTTCGTGTTCTTCATCCTGACCGTCGCCGCTGCGGAGTCCGCAATCGGCCTGGCCATTCTGGTGGTGCTGTTCCGTAATCTGGACACCATCAACGTGGAAGACCTGGACACGCTCAAGGGATAAGCACGTTTGAGCTGTAGTGCGCATTGGAACGTTCGCAATGCAGGTAGATTGAATTTAAATTTCATTTAAAGATGGGTGTTCTCCGAGAGTCTTCCCGATTCGAGGAGAACCCAAATAGCGATAAGGTTCATCATGGCGGGGCAACTTAACCCACATCTTCTTTTAGCCGTACCACTGGCGCCGTTGGCCGGTTCTGCGATCGCAGGCCTGCTCGGGACGAAGTTCTTCGGCAATGTAGTCGGCCGCAAGGTTTCGCACACGGCGACCATCCTCGGCGTGTTGATCGCACTGATCATTTCCGTCCAGACTTTGCTGGCGGTAGTCGACGGCGCGACCTACAACGGCACGCTGTACACCTGGATGACCGTGGCCGGCCTGAAGCTGGAAGTCGGCTTCCTGATCGACAGCCTGACGGCGATGATGATGTGCGTGGTGACCTTCGTGTCCCTGATGGTGCACGTCTACACCATCGGCTACATGAAAGACGATGACGGCTACAACCGCTTCTTCTCGTACATCTCGCTGTTCACGTTCTCGATGCTGATGCTCGTCATGAGCAACAACTTCCTGCAGCTGTTCTTTGGCTGGGAAGCAGTGGGCCTGGTTTCCTACCTGCTGATCGGTTTCTGGTACACCCGTCCGACCGCGATCAAGGCCAACATGAAGGCCTTCCTGGTCAACCGCGTCGGCGACTTCGGCTTTATCCTCGGCATTGGCCTCTTGCTGGCCTATGCCGGTTCCATGAACTACGGCGAAGTCTTCGCCAAGCGCGGCGAGCTGGCTCAGCTGACGCTGCCTGGCACCGACTGGATGCTGCTGACCGTGGCGTGTATCTGCCTGTTCGTCGGCGCGATGGGCAAGTCCGCCCAGTTCCCGCTGCACGTCTGGCTGCCTGATTCGATGGAAGGCCCGACCCCGATTTCCGCACTGATCCACGCCGCGACGATGGTGACTGCCGGCATCTTCATGGTGACCCGCATGTCGCCGCTGTTCGAACTGTCCGACACCGCCTTGTCCGTGATCCTCGTGATCGGCGCGATTACCGCGTTGTTCATGGGCTTCCTCGGCACCATGCAGACCGACATCAAGCGTGTGGTGGCGTATTCGACGCTGTCGCAGCTGGGTTACATGACTGTCGCGCTGGGCGCATCGGCTTACTCGGTCGCCGTGTTCCACCTGATGACGCACGCGTTCTTCAAGGCGCTGCTGTTCCTCGGCGCGGGTTCTGTGATTATCGGCATGCACCATGACCAGGACATGCGCAACATGGGCGGCCTGCGCAAGTACATGCCGATCACCTGGATCACCTCGCTGCTGGGTTCGCTGGCGCTGATCGGTACACCGTTCTTCTCCGGTTTCTATTCCAAGGACAGCATCATCGAAGCCGCTGCCGAATCGCATCTGGCGGGCTCCGGTTTTGCCTACTTCGCCGTGCTGGCCAGCGTGTTCGTGACCGCGTTCTATTCGTTCCGCATGTACTTCATGGTGTTCCACGGCGAAGAGCGTTTCGGCAAGGCTGACGCACATGGTCATGATGACCATCACGCTCCCGTTGCCGCACACGCTGCGCATGACGCTCATGGCGCACATGATGCCCACGATGCGCACGGTCATGATGACCATGCACACGACGATCATGAACATCACGGTCTGGCCCCGGGCCAGAAGCCGCACGAGTCGCCGCTGGTGGTGACGCTGCCGCTGATCCTGCTGGCGATTCCGTCGGTCATCATCGGTTTCTTCGCGATCTCGCCAATGGTCTTCGGTGATTTCTTCAAGAACGTGATTTTTGTCGGCGAAAACCACAAGGCGCTCGAAGAGCTGGCGCACGAATTCCACGGTCCGATCGCGATGGCAGTGCATTCGCTGACATCGGCACCGCTATGGCTGGCGATCGCCGGCGTCGTGACGGCCTACTATTTCTACATGGTCAACCCGCGCGTCCCGGCCTGGTTCAAGGACAAGTTCAGTGCGATCTACACCTTGCTGGACAACAAGTACTACATGGACAAGTTCAATGATGTCGTGTTTGCCGGTGGCGCACGCTTGCTGGGCACCGGCCTGTGGACAGTGGGCGACAAGGGCCTGATCGACGGCCTGGTCGTCAACGGCAGCGCCAAGGTCGTCAACTGGTTCTCGAAAGTCACGCGCCTGTGGCAATCCGGTTACATCTACCATTACGCGTTCGTGATGATTATCGGGGTGCTGGGTTTCCTGGTTTGGTTCATGCCGTTTCCGTTTGGCAAATAAGCTGTAAGAAGATAACAACCATGATGCAGTCAACTTTTCCTCTCCTTAGCCTTGCGATCTGGTGTCCGGTCGCGTTCGGCATACTCGTCCTGGCCGTGGGCCGCGACGACAATCCATCCGTCGCACGCTGGCTGGCGCTGCTCGGCGCCGTCGTCAGCCTGCTGGTAACCATCCCTCTGGTCCTGCATTTCGATGCGGCCGCGCACGGTTACCAGTTCGTCGAGAAGACGCCCTGGATCGATCGTTTCAACATCAGCTATTTCCTCGGCATTGACGGCCTGTCGCTGTGGTTCATCCCGCTGACCGCCTTCATCACCGTGATCGTGGTGCTGGCCGGCTGGGAAGTGATCCAGAAGCGCGTCGGCCAATACATGGGTGCGTTCCTGATCCTGTCGGGCCTGATGATCGGCGTGTTCTCGGCGCTCGACGGCATGCTGTTCTATGTGTTCTTCGAAGCGACCCTGATCCCGATGTTCATCATCGTGGGTGTGTGGGGCGGCGCCAACCGCGTGTACGCGGCGTTCAAGTTCTTCCTGTACACCTTGCTCGGCTCGTTGCTGATGCTGATCGCGCTGATCTATCTGTACATCGTGTCCGGCGGCAGCTTTGAAATCCCGACATGGCATCAACTGCCGCTGTCGATGATCGAGCAAAAACTGCTGTTCTTCGCATTCCTGATGGCATTCGCAGTCAAGGTGCCGATGTGGCCGGTGCATACCTGGCTGCCTGACGCCCACGTGGAAGCGCCTACCGGCGGCTCGATCGTGCTGGCTGCGATCATGCTGAAGCTCGGCGCCTACGGTTTCCTGCGTTTTTCACTGCCAATCGCTCCTGACGCCAGCCACGCGCTGTCCGGTTTCATGATCACGCTGTCGCTGGTCGCCGTGATCTACATCGGCCTGGTCGCGCTGGTGCAGCAGGACATGAAGAAACTGGTCGCGTACTCATCGATCGCCCACATGGGCTTCGTCACCCTGGGCTTCTTCATGTTCAACGACATGGCGGTGCAGGGCGGTATCGCACAAATGATTTCCCACGGCTTCGTGTCGGGCGCGATGTTCATGTGTATTGGTGTGCTGTACGACCGCATGCATACCCGTGAAATCGCCCAGTACGGCGGTGTGGTCAACAAGATGCCGCGCTTCGCTGCTTTCTTCATCCTGTTCTCTCTGGCCAACTGCGGCCTGCCTGCGACCTCCGGTTTCGTCGGCGAATTCATGGTGATCCTGGGCGCGGTCAAGTTCAACTTCTGGATCGGTCTGCTGTCGGCAACCGCCTTGATCCTGGGTGCGGCTTACTCGCTGTGGCTGACCAAGCGCGTGATCTTCGGCGCGGTGACCAATCACCACGTGGAAGAACTGACCGACGTCAACAAGCGCGAATTCTTCATCCTCGGCCTGCTGGCGATCGCAGTGCTGGTGATGGGTCTGTACCCGGCGCCGGTGACGGACACCATGCAGACTTCGGTCAGCGATCTGTTGAAGCATGTGTCGGTCTCCAAGATCGGCAACTAAGCAACTCAGGTAACAAAGCGTCGGCGCTGCTGCAGCACATGCACCATGTGGCGCCGACGCCAGCAAGCAATTCGGTACGACGTTTCGAAACAGGCAGGGCAGGCGAAGTGCAGGCCCGGCTGAAAACGGCGGCAACGGTAAGCGGACAAAATACGCGGACGAAACTAAGCGGTAACTAAATGAACAACATGAATCTGATCCCTGTCTATCCGGAAATATTTCTGCTGATTGCGACCTCCGCAATCCTGCTGATCGATATGTTTTTGCCGGATGCAAAGCGCGTCATCACCTACGTGCTGTCCCTGCTGGCGCTGGTAGTCTGCGCAGTGCTGACCTTCACCAACTACGCAAGCGGCGAAACGGTCTACACCTTCAGCAACATGTTCGTCTCGGATCCGCTGTCGAGCCTGCTGAAACTGTTCTCCTACCTGGCCATCGGCCTGACGCTGATCTACGGCCGTCAATACAACTCCGACCGCGGCATCGTCGGCGGCGGCCACCTCGGCGGTGAATTCTACGCGCTGGCCTTGTTCGCGCTGCTGGGCCAGATGGTCATGATCTCCGGCAACAGCTTCCTGTCCATCTACCTGGGCCTGGAACTGATGTCGCTGTCGCTGTACGCGCTGGTCGCCCTGCGCCGCGACAACGTCGGTTCGACCGAAGCCGCGATGAAGTACTTCATCCTCGGCGCGCTGGCTTCCGGCTTCCTGCTGTACGGCATCTCGATGCTCTACGGCGCCACCGGTTCGCTGGAACTGAACGACGTCTTCCGCGCCATCGTCTCGGGCACTGTTGACCGCAACGTACTGGTATTCGGCATCGTGTTCGTGGTGGCCGGCCTGGCATTCAAACTGGGCGCGGTCCCGTTCCACATGTGGGTGCCTGACGTCTATCACGGCGCACCGACCCCGATGACGCTGCTGATCGGCGGCGCGCCGAAGCTGGCGGCGTTCGCGATGGTGTTCCGCATCCTGGTCGAAGGCCTGCTGCCGCTGGCGATCGACTGGCAACAAATGCTGATGGTGCTGGCCGTGCTGTCGATCATCGTCGGTAACGTGACGGCGATTGCACAGACCAACATTAAACGCATGCTGGCGTACTCGACCATCTCGCACATGGGCTTCATGTTGCTGGGCATGATGTCGGGCGTGGTCGACGGCAATCTGTTCCAGGCCGTCAACGCCTATAGCTCGTCGCTGTTCTATGCGATTACTTACGTGCTGACCACGCTGGGTACCTTCGGTGTGATCCTGCTGATGGCGCGCTCCGGTTTCGAAGCCGACACGCTCGACGATTTCAAGGGCCTGAACCAACGCAGCCCATGGTTTGCCGGCATCATGCTGGTGCTGATGTTCTCGCTGGCGGGCATTCCTCCGATGGTCGGCTTCTACGCCAAGCTGTCGGTGCTGCAAGCAGTGCTGGGCACCGGCCAGATCTGGCTGGCCGTGCTGGCCGTGGTGTTCTCGCTGGTGGGCGCGTTCTACTACCTGCGCGTGATCAAGAACATGTACTTCGATGATCCTGCTGACAGCGGCAAGATCACCGCCAGCTTCGACGTGCGTATTGCATTGAGCCTGAACGGTATCGCAGCGCTGGGCCTCGGTCTGTGGCCCGGTCACCTGATGGATGCCTGCACCAACGCCATCGTCACCACGCTGGCGACGTTCCTCAGCAAAGTCATCGCAGCGTAAAGCGAAGCCGCCAGTGAACGTCTCTCTGTTGAGCTGGTGTGTCATCGTGTTGGCGGTCCTGGCCGCCAACCTTCCTTTCCTCAATCAGCAGCTTTTCGCGCTGATCCCCCTGAGCAAGTCACCCGATTATCGCAAGCCGATATGGGTGCGCTTGCTTGAGCTGGTGGCCCTGTATTTCATCGTTGGCGCGCTCGCGCATGTCTTCGAAGCCAATATCGGCAATGCCTTTGCCCAGCGTTGGGAATTTTATGCCGTCACCGGCTGTCTGTTCCTGGTGTTGGCCTATCCGGGCTACGTTGCGCGTTACTTGCGCAAGAGCCACGCCTGAGCTGCGCCGGCCTGTGCCCGACACTTGTCGCGGCGACAAGATTTCTCCATCCACGCTTATTGATTGCCTGATTCCCTATGGACGCACATCCGGACGCACATCTCAAAGAAAGCAAGGTAGACGGTAAGCTGGTCTACGAGGGGCACTTCCTCAAGGTCCTGCGCGACACGATCCAACTGCCTGATGGCAAGCACGCAATACGCGAACATATTCGTCATCCAGGCGCGGTGGTGATCCTGCCGTTGTTGGACGACGGCTCGGTGCTGCTGGAGCGTCAGTTCCGTTATCCGCTCGACCAGGTCTTCATCGAATTCCCGGCCGGGAAGATCGATGCCGGCGAAGACCATCTGGCCTGCGCCAAGCGCGAGCTGCAGGAAGAAACCGGCTATACCGCCACCGACTGGCAATTCGTCTGTACCATCCACAATGCGATTGCCTACTCGGACGAGCACCTGGACATCTACCTGGCGCGCGGCTTGACGGCAGGGGAGCGCAAGCTCGACGACGGCGAGTTCCTCGACATCTACAAGGCGCCGCTGTCGGAGTTGCTGGAGCAAGTCCGTCTGGGTAAGGTAACCGACGTCAAGACGGTCATCGGCGCGTTCTGGCTGGAGAAAATCATCAACGGACAATGGACGTTGCCGGACGCGTAACCTCGTGTTCGTGCATGCCGCAAAAGCAAAAGGCTTCGATACCGATCGAAGCCTTTTTCATTCAAGCGGCAGGACTTAGCGCTGCGGCAGCGTTTTCAGAAAGTCGCCGACTTGCCGGGCATAGAATTTTGAAAAGCTCGTCGTCCCATGCCCACGCGTCTCGGCACTCGCCGGAATCAGATACAACTCCGCATTCTTCAGTTGTTTCAGCGCCGCCGTCATGGTGCCGGTCTCGGGCGGATTGCGCTCGTCGTCGGCCGAATTGATCGCCAGCAGAGGCGCCTGGATGCGCGTCAGGTTCGGCATGGCATTGAAGTCCGCCGACGATCCCCATTGATAGATGAAGTCATTGGCATCCGCCGTCACCGGCGCATTCAAACGGTCATCAACGATTTTGTCGGCCTGCGCGCGCGTCGGCGCCAGCGCCTGGTAGGCAAGGGTGCCGCCGGCAGTGGCGATGCCGAACATGGTGTTGGCCAGTCGCAGCGACGGCGGCTGCGTGGTGTAGTTGCCGCTGTTCCAGGCTGGATCCTGTTTGATCGATTCGACCAGCATGCGGCGCATCATCCAGTTGCGGCTCGCCATCTCGATCGGCTGCGAGGCCATCGGCACCAGCGCATCCATCATCGCCGGATAGGTTTCTCCCCACATCCAGGTCTGCATGCCGCCCATGGAATTGCCCATCACCAGGCGCAGGTGTTTGACACCAAGGCCTTCGGTCACCAGCCGGTATTGCGCCAGCACCATGTCGGCGTAATTGTATTGCGGGAATTTTGCGCGAAGTCCATCCGACGGTTTGGCCGATTTTCCGACACCGATGGCGTCCGGCATGATCACGTAGTACTTGCTCGCATCCAGCGGTTGTCCCGGACCCAGCATCTCACCGGCGAAATCCTTGGCGACCATGTCAGCGCCGCTGCGATAGGTACCGTGCAACAGCAGCACCGCCGGATTGGCTGGATCGCCGACGGTGATGTAATGCAATTTGAAGTTGTTCAGCGTCTCACCGGTGTGGAAGGTGAAGGACGGCGCAATCCAGTCGGCTTCGCGCTGTTGCGGATAGCCGGCGGCATGGGCCGCAGTCGACAGCAGGGAAGATGAAAGCAGCAACGGGGCGATGATGCCCAGGGCAAGTCTCCGAATCATTTTTATAGTCCTCGCAAGAGAAGGTGTTCTTATGTGAAAAGCCATACTAAATGAAATTCGCTTGCCTCGCTGCGATGAGAACACTGAAACAAAAACGGCGCTTCGTTTGATCGAAGCGCCGTTTTTGCTTGAAGCGACAAGCCAATTACATGTTCGAATAATTCGGCCCGCCGCCGCCTTCCGGCGTCACCCACACGATGTTCTGCGTCGGGTCCTTGATGTCGCAGGTCTTGCAGTGCACGCAGTTCTGCGCGTTGATCTGCAGGCGGTCAGTATTGTCGTCGTTCTTCACGAACTCATACACACCGGCAGGGCAGTAGCGTGCTTCCGGACCGGCGTACTTCGCCAGGTTGATGCCGACCGGTATCGTCGGGTCTCTCAGCGTCAGGTGGACCGGCTGGTCCTCCGCATGGTTGGTGTTGGAGATGAACACCGACGACAGGCGATCGAAGGTCAGCTTACCGTCCGGCTTCGGATACGCGATCGGCGTGAAGTCGGAGGCCGGCTTCAGGCATTCGTGATCGGCATGCGAATGATGCAGCGTCCACGGCGCCTTGCCGCCGAACAGCACCTGGTCGATGCCGACCAACAGCGTGCCGGTGTACAGACCCTTGCTCATCGACGGCTTGAAGTTGCGCGCCTTGTGCAGTTCTTCGTGCAGCCAGGACTTTTCAAACGCAGCGCTGTAGGCCGTCAGTTCGTCGAACTGGCGACCGCCGTTCAGGGCCTCAAACACGGCCTCAGCGGCCAGCATGCCGGTCTTGATCGCCGCATGGCTGCCCTTGATGCGCGATGCGTTCAGGAAGCCGGCATCGCAGCCGATCAGCGCGCCGCCCGGGAAGGTCAGCTTCGGCAATGATTGCAAGCCGCCGGCGGTAATCGCGCGCGCACCGTAGGCGAGACGCTTGCCGCCTTCGAAGAACTTGCGGATTTCCGGATGGGTCTTGTAACGCTGGAATTCTTCGTACGGCGACAGGTAAGGATTCTCGTACGCCAGGCCGACCACGTAGCCGACCGCGACCTGGTTGTTCTCCAGGTGGTACAGGAAGGAGCCGCCGTAAGTACCGCTATCCAGCGGCCAGCCTGCGGTATGCACGACCAGGCCGGGCTTGTGCATCTTCGGATCGATTTCCCAGATTTCCTTGATGCCGATGGCGTAGGTCTGCGGATCCTTGCCGGCGTCGAGTTTGTATTTGGCGATCAGCTGCTTGCCCAGATGGCCGCGCGCGCCTTCGGCGAAGAAGGTGTACTTCGCATGCAGTTCCATGCCCAGCTGGAACGCGCCGGTCGGTTCACCATGACGGTCCACGCCCATGTTGCCGGTGGCCACACCCTTGACGGAACCGTCGTCGTTGTAGAGGACTTCGGCAGCGGCGAAGCCGGGGAAGATTTCCACGCCCAGCGCTTCAGCCTGCTGGCCGAGCCAGCGCGTCACGTTGGCCAGTGAGATGACGTAGTTGCCATGGTTCTGGAAACAGGCTGGCAGCATCCACGACGGCGTCTTGTAAGCCTTGCTGGCGGAGAGGAAAAGGAAGCGGTCTTCGGTGACTTCGGTGTTGAGCGGCGCGCCGAGTTCCTTCCAGTTGGGGAACAGTTCGGTGATCGCCTGCGGATCCATGACCGCGCCCGACAGGATATGGGCGCCGACTTCGCTGCCTTTTTCCAGTACGCAGACCGAGACTTCCTTGCCGGCTTCTGCCGCCAGTTGCTTGATGCGAATGGCCGACGACAGGCCGGCCGGGCCGCCGCCGACAACGACGACGTCGTATTCCATTGCTTCGCGCGGCCCGTACTGCGCCAGCAAGTCTTGAGGTTGAGTCATGGAGTGTCCCGTATGGTTTTGGTTGGAATATTTTTGCGAACGATCGTGCTATTGTTCAATATTTTGCGAGAGAATGCTAGTCTGCAACGCAAATATGTTCGCGATGCCAAGTATTTTATGTGATTTCCCTCTTGTAAGTATGGAAATGGAATCCGCGCAGTCGATCCGAAACCGATAAGGAATAGGGCCGCAGCTGCCACAGCATCGCCAGGAAAGATGAAATAAATTCAACAATGAATGAATCGCTTTAGCCCGCAACGAAAGGCAAGCCCCGCAATGACAGACAAGATACTGATTCACACCTCGCGCATGGATGTGCGCTGGGGCGACATGGATGCCTTCAATCATGTCAACAACACCGTCTATTTCCGCTACATGGAACAGACCCGTATCGAGTGGCTGGAAGCCATCGGCGTTGGCATCGAGGCCGACGGGCTGGGCCCGGTGATCGTCAATGCGCACTGCAGCTTCCTGCGCCAGCTCAAGTATCCGGCCGACATCGAGGTCCGCATGTACGCGCAGCCTCCCGGCCGTTCCAGTGTGGAAACTACCTATGAAATCCGGCGTGTCGATCAGCCGGAAATCATTTATGCTGAGGGCGGCGCAAAGATCGTGTGGGTTAATTTCAAACAAGAAAAATCGGTTCCACTACCCGAAAGCATCCGTCAGACCCTGACAGGTTTGTAAGTTTCGAGAAAGGTAGATGGGACAGAATCAGCCCCGATACCGACGCTGCGGAGAACCTGCAGCAGAGGAGAGTTAGTCCACAACAAGATGGTCTGGCCACATAATTAAACCCAGGAGGAAGACAAATGACTTACAAGACCCAAGCTCTGGTTGCAGCAGCATTGCTGAGCCTTTCCCTTTCCAGCCAAGCTGCCGACCCGATCAAGATCGGCGTGTCCGGCCCGTTCACCGGCGGTTCCGCGCCGATGGGCGTGTCCATGCGCGACGGCGTCAAGCTCGCCGTGGCTGAAATCAACGCCGCCGGCGGTCTGCTGGGCCGTCAGGTGCAAATCGTTGAACGCGACGATGAAGCCAAAAACGAGCGCGGTGTGCAGATCGCACAAGAAATGATCAACAAGGAAAAAGTCGTCGCTACTGTCGGTTACGCCAACACCGGCGTGGCACTGGCTTCGCAGCGCTTCTACCAGGAAGCCAAGATTCCCGTGATCACCAACGTTGCCACCGGCTCCGTGGTCACCAAGCAGTTCGAAAAAGACAAAGACAATTACATCTTCCGCACTTCGGCCAACGATGCAATCCAGGCCAAGATGCTGGCTGACGAAGCCATCGACAAGCAAAAGTACACCAAGGTCGCGATTCTGGCCGACTCGACCAACTACGGTCAGCTCGGACGTGAAGATCTGGAAAAGGCCCTGGCCGCCAAGAAGATCACACCTGTCGCCATCGAAAAGTACAACCTCAAGGACGTCGACATGACGGCCCAGTTGCTGAAGTCCAAGCAAGGCGGCGCGCAAGTCGTGCTGACTTACGGCATCGGCCCTGAGCTGGCGCAGATCGCCAACGGCATGGAAAAGCTGAACTGGCACGTGCCTATCATCGGCAGCTGGCCGCTGTCGATGGGTAACTTCATCGACAACTCCGGCAAGAACGGCAACGGCGCACGCATGCCGCAAACCTTCATCCAGGACGGCGACACGCCAAAGCGCAAGGCCTTCATCGAAGCCTACCAAAAAGCTTACAAGGTTGACCGCATGCCATCGGCTGTTTCCGCAGCCCAAGGCTACGACTCGATCCTGTTGCTGGCCGCCGCGATCAAGCAAGCGGGCAGCACCGACGGCGACAAAGTCCGCGGCGCGCTGGAAAGCCTGAACACCAAGATTGAAGGCGTTGTCACCACGTACAACAAGCCATTCACGCGCGACGATCACGAAGCCATCAAGGCCAACATGGTCGTGATGGGCGAAGTCAAAAACGGCCGCGTCGTACTCGGCAAATAAATCTGACGGCAACGTAATTTGTCGTTAAAGCATAAAGGCCAGTCCTTGCGATCCGGGGACTGGCCTTTTTCGCAGAGTCTGTTGACGATCTTTTAACTTGTATCGGAAGTGACGGAAATGTCGCAGCGACGTCGGAACCGCATCGGCTGAACGGCCGCGTGTTCAACGTCGGGCAACGCGCAAGCCAAACCGGGCAGGGTGTAGCAAGCATATGCGTACTCCTACGCATATGCACAAGCAGGCCCGGTTTGCATAATCCTTCACCGCCCTACGGCGCAAAAAATCGCGGCACGCTCAACCCGCCATTCATTGGCAGCCGCTTCTTGGGTAGAAATAATGGATATTCTGTTACAGCTGGTTTTCAGCGGCATCGCGCTAGGCATGATCTACGCGGTGATCGCCTTCGGTTATCAATTGACCTTCGCCACCTCCGGCACGCTGAACTTCGGCCAGGGCGAGGCCTTGATGCTTGGTTCGCTGGTCGGCCTGTCCGTGGTCGGCAACATACACGGCGGACCCTATCTCAACTATTGGCTGATGATCCCCATCGTGCTGGTCTTCGGCGCGCTGCAAGGCGTCTTCGTCGAATGGATCGGCGTGCGTCCGGCCATCAAGATCAAGTCCGAATTCGGCTGGATCATGTCGACCATCGCGCTGGCGATCATCTTCAAGAACGTCGCGGAAAACATCTGGGGCAAGGACGACTTGCCGTTCCCGAGCCCGCTGTCCGGCGCGCCGTTCCAGATCTTCGGCGCCAACGTGCAACCGATGCAGGTGCTGGTCGTGGTCGGCGCGCTGGCCATCATGCTCGCCGTCGAGCTGTTCAACCGCAAGTCGATCTACGGCAAGGCCGTGGTCGCCACCTCCAACGACCGTGACGCCGCCGGCCTGATGGGCATCAACACCAGCGTGGTGATCACCTTCTCCTATGCCTTGTCGTCGGCAACCGCCGCCTTCGCCGGCGTGCTGGTGGCGCCGCTGACACTGACCGGTGCGACCATGGGCGCCGCGCTCGGGCTCAAGGCATTCGCCGTGGCCATCATCGGCGGCCTGACCTCGGGCATGGGCGCCATCGTCGGCGGCCTGATCCTCGGCATCGCTGAAACCGTCACAGGGTTCTACATCTCCACCGGCTACAAGGAAGTCCCCGGACTGCTCCTGCTGTTGCTTGTGCTGGCGGTAAAACCTGCAGGCCTGTTTGGCAAAACTGCGATCAAAAAGGTCTGATGAACATGAACAAGAAAATCCTCCTTCTGTCGATCCTGGGCATCGCCGCGCTCGCCGTGCTGCCTCTGTTCGTGCGCAATCCTTACTACCTGCATCTGGTGGAAACCATCCTGATCTACGCCATCCTGCTGTTCGGCCTGGACATCGTGGTCGGCTACACCGGCCAGGTCTCGCTCGGCCACGCCGGCCTGTTCGGCATCGGCTCGTACACCGCGGGCGTGCTGTATTTCAAGCTCGGTCTGCCGTTCCTGCTGATCCTGCCGGCCAGCATTGGCGTCACCGCGGTATTCGGCGCCGTGCTGGCCTTGCCGGCCTTGCGCGTGACCGGTCCTTACCTGGCGATGGTCACACTGGCCTTCGGCACCATCATCCAGATTCTCATCAACGAAATGACCTTCCTCACCGAAGGTCCGATGGGCATCAAGGTACCGAAGCCGAGTTTCGGCGGAACCAAGCTTGATGAAGTCGAGTTCTTCTACGTCGTCGCCGTGCTCATGGTGCTGTCGCTGATCGTGGTCCACCGCATCCTGCGTTCCAACCTCGGCCGCGCCTT